>CAWFXM010000007.1:0-739690 GCA_963819775.1 uncultured Alphaproteobacteria bacterium | reverse complement strand
CCGCGTTCAGCGTTCGACGTTCGTGCTGTGCGTGGTCGGTTCCGGAGGTCTTTCTTCCGACGCGCGACTGCGTCTCACTCACTTTGTTGACCCATTGCGTAATAGGCCGTTGGCGGATCGAGAGGCGTGGCGGATGTCCGGTTCCGCCTACTTGTCGTTGCCGCGCTTGTCGAAGAGCTGCCACTTGGCCGGGATCGAGACCGATGATCGCCAAAGGGCGGCATCGTCGTCTGGCTTGGCCGGTTGCGAGCCACGTCAGTGCAAGGAGGGATTAGCACCACCAAAGCACCTAGTGGTCGGCGAGGGAAAGCGCTTCCAATTCATCATCGCCGGGCCCAGCCTGTGTTGCCAATTCAGTCTCTAACCTCCTAGTCGAGGCTGCGACATGAGGCAGGGCGGGCGCGCACGGGATCCCCGCCCAGCACGTCATCGAAGGCAGTGTCTCCCCCCTTCATTAAGACGGACAGCGCGCCGAGCTTCGATCCCGGTTCCATTTCAATCGTGTAGAGGACAACCGCCATGTTGCCGACCGAACAGTCGGAACCGATCTTGAGATAGTCGGCCTTGAAGACGCGATCCTCGAACAGGTGCGTCTGGATGGTAGCGCCGAGATTGAGCGCGGCCCGATCGCCGATCCTGACGAGATCGAATTCCGAGAACAGCGTCGTATTGATGAAGCACCACTTACCCACCTCGCAGCCCATCAATCTGAGACACGGTGCAATCATGGGCGTGCCTAGAAGCGGGGCCATCGCCGGGGCGGCTGCGGTCTCGAATAGGCCGTTTATGAACTCATTGTGCCAGACAAACCGTGACCACAGTGGCCTGACCACCGGTGTCAGAGATCCTATGAGCGACCATTTTGCCAGCGCCGTGATCGCAATGGACACGTACGCCAGAGCCATAGCCAGAGGCGGCACGACAGCGATGACATACTGCAGCGGCATCGTGCGGGAGCTGGCGACCAGGATCGCAACAAAGGCCATCAAGCACGCCATCCCGACCAGACCGGGTACCAAGATGCGGGCAGCGTCGGTAGCGGCTCTCTCAATGCGTGCCCCAATGGTAGGCGCGAAGATCTGTTCGTCTTTGAAGCAAGTCGCTTTCTGCGTATTTGGTAGCGCGAAGCCGGGAGAACCGAGCCAGCGCGTATTGTCCGGAACCACTTGTGTTCCGGCGGGTGGAGTCGATGAAACGCCGATCAGGACGCCGTTGCCAATCGATATGCCGCCGGGAACGAGGGCACTATTGCCGACAAAACTCTTTGAGCCGATTTGCACGGCACCGAACTCTGCCATGTCGTTGTGAATTCGCATGCCGCCCACGAGGCAGGCATCGGCCATGAAGCTGCCCTCGCCGATCTCGAGCAGGTCGGGGCAGATGTGTGAAACGGTCGACATTTCGACACCTCGCCCAATTTTGGCGCCGAGGGCACGGAAGAGTGTCGGAAGATAAACGGTCGCATAGACCGGCATCAGTATGTTCTTCGTGTTCTCCAAGAGGTACGCAGAGAACCAATGGCGCAGATATCCAATGCTGTGTAGCTGGAAGCGGCCGGCTTTGAGGTGACCGATTGCGAGCCGGAGCACGATCGCGCCGAGGATGTAGGAAAGTAGCCAGATCGGCACCGCGGCAAACCCGGAGGCAATGGCCCAGTATGGTCCACCGAGCTGAAGTGTGCCGAGTACAAGTGCAGCAGAGGGTACGCTGATGGCGATCAGGAAGTAGCCCATCGCATAGATGAGTGCGAGGTGGGCGACACCAAACATGAAGCGCGCATATGACCGCCGGCGCGACGTATCGTGGCCACTCGCGGGCGGCGAAACAGGTACGTCGACTTCTGCGGGCGCCGCTGGAACGCCGCGGCGGGTCTCGCCCGGCTCCATCTCCATTCCCTCTGCAAGGAGAGACAGATCGTCGAGGCGTGCGCCGTCGCCCATTCGTGTGTTGAGGCCGATTGCGCAGTGCATTCCGACGAAGCAGTTCTTGCCGATTTCCGTCGGCGCAATGACGAGGTACCCGTCCTCGACGCAATAGCCGAGGATCTGTGTTTCAAGGCCGATGCTCGTGTTATCGCCGACGGAAATGAGATCGAAGGCGCAGCAATGTTGTGTCGCGATCGTGACGTTCCGGCCGATCTGCGCCCCCATAGCGCGCCAATAGAGGCTCATGAGGGGCGTTCCTCGGAAAATCTCCGCCCATGCCAACTCCTGGAATCGATTCGCGATCCACCATCGCAAGAAATAGAAGCCCCACAGCGGATAGCGCCCGGGTCGGTAGCGCCCGATGACGAGCCATTTCACGGCGATGCTGAGCAGCAACATCGATGGCCACGCCGCGAAGCCGGCGACCGTCGCAATCCATGCCGCGTCCGCCCAGTCAAGATGGCCATCCACCACGCTCGTTATCAAGAGTGTCGCGAATGCGAGTGGGGCCGCCATCACGCCATAGAAGACCATTGCGGCGATGGCCTGAATCGTCACGGTCGTCCACCGAACCAAGGGGCTCGTTCCGCGAAATGCGGCCAGGCTTGGTGCTGGACCTTCGGACTTGCGGGCATACGGCTCGAAAGATGGTGCCGCGGCGCCGGAATTGCGGATCCGCGCTCGAACGTGCTCTGCGAGTGTGCGGATCGTCCTGCAATCGTAAACATCGCGCACTGACAGATGGCCAAAGCCGGTAGCTCGGCGCAGGAGGGTCACGGTTTTGGCAGCTAGGAAAGAGTTCCCGCCTAGGTCGCTGAAGAAGTCTGCTTCGACCGAGATCTGAGGTAGCTGAATGCCTCTAGCCAAACCTCCAGAATGGCGCATTCAAGGTCATCGGCGGGTGGCACGAGTACGCCGTCGTCCGTGAACAGTTTCTCAGGCGGCGGCAACGCTCGCCGATCGATCTTGCCGCTCGTCGTAACAGGCAGATCGGGCAGGATGTCGAGGTACTTCGGAATCATGTACGGCGGCATGCGCGAGCGAAGGAATTCCGCTAGACCCTTTCGGTCGAGCGTCATGCCGTCGGTCAGGTCGCAGACGACGCTTGCTGCCAACTCCTTCATATCCGCGGTTTCCACGACGCGAACAGCCGTAGCCTTGATGCCCGGGTGCTCCAGCATGACCGCTTCGATCTCGCTGAGCTCGACCCGGAACCCGCGAATTTTGACCTGATCGTCGAGCCGGCCGAGGAAGTAGAGTTGACCATCCTCACCCAGCCGCACGTGGTCGAATGTTCGGTAGAGGCGGCCGCCGCCGGTACGAAACGTATCGGGGATGAAGCGTTCGCTCGTCAGCTGCTCGAGATTCATATAGCCGCGCGCAACGCCGCGCCCGCCGACATAGAGTTCCCCGGAGCCGCCCGGCAGTACCGGCTCGAGTGCTTCGTCGAGGACGTGGGCTGTGTAGCCAGGCAACGGTATGCCGATCTTTACAGCCTGGCCGGGTACGCAATCGGACCAAGTGGCCACGACCGTGGTTTCAGTTGGGCCGTAGGTATTGATCATCCGGCAGTTCGGCTTCGCCCAGCGTGCCACGAGTTCCGCGGGACAGGCCTCGCCGCCCAGCACGAGCGTGCGGACACTCGGCAGTTCGCGGTCGATCATCGACAGCATCGTCGGCACGGTGGAGAAGTAGGTTATCCTGCGTTCGCTTATGAAATCAGCGACATCGGCGGGGCTGCGTGCCACCTCTTCTGTCGGGACGACAAGCGTGCCGCCACGGGAGAATGCGGCCCAAATCTCTTCGACCGAGGCGTCGAATGCGGTCGAGAACCCCTGATAGATCCTGTCGTCCTCACGCAACCCATAGATTCCATCCAAGCTCTCGACGAATGCGACGGCATTCCTATGCTCGATCATCACGCCTTTGGGACGACCGGTAGAGCCTGACGTATAAATGACGTAGCAAAGCGTGCTGGACGCGACTCCCTCAGAGTAGGTGACGGGTTCATCCGACTGGGCGTTGATCTCGTCGCGTTCTCGGTCGAGGCGGAGGACTAGGGTGCCGACCGCTTCCTCGATATTGTTCGCGAGGGGCGACTCGGTCACGATCACCTTGGCACCGGAATCAACGAGAATTCGTGCGAATTCGCTCGACCGGAAACCTCGGGTCGATCGGTACATATCCTGCGCCGGTCTTAAGAATGCCCAGCATTGCCGCGAAGAGGCGCGTTGACTTGTGAACGTAGAGCGCGACGAGATCGCCGGGGGCGACACCACGCGCGGCGAGCGCTCTTGCAATCCGGTTGGCTTGGCGATCCAAGTCGCGGTAGGTTAACGTCTCATTATGAAACTCGACTGCGGCATGGCCGGGCCGCGCGTCGACCTGCTCCTCAAACAAATTGTGAAGCAGACGTGACGAGGCGACGCGCCTTGTTGCGTTTTCTACCTCGCTCTCTTTTCTGATCTTACACATTTCTTTTCGCTGTGCCCTTTAGCGCGTTGGTCAGCGGCCCGACGCAATTGCCACGGAATAAACGCGGGATCGCTCGCAGATCGTGGTTGCAGAAACTCTGAGATCAGACAATTCTGCGATTTCGCTTTGTATTGAATGCAAAGCATTCTGATCCACTGAAAAATCGAGGCGCGAAAGATCAAACGAGAAGCCGATCCCGAGCATTTTTATGGTCGCTTCCTTCAGCGCCCAAATGCGGGCAAGTGCTTGCGGACGGGCGTCCTCGGGTAATTCGGTCAGTGCGCGGCGCTCATTGCGGGCTAGAAATCCGTCGATGAGTGAGAGGTCCTGGTCAGGAGTTACGACAGCGATGTCCACCCCTATCGGACGATCCACCGCAACCGCGATCACAGAGATCAGCGCGCTGTGCGAGCAGCTGAAGTGCAGGCCAGTAGCCTCCGGCAGATACGGTTTGCCGTTGTGATCCCGCGCGAAAGTCCAACCTGAAGGGGCGATGCTGCCGCCTGTGAACGCTGAAAGCGCCCCGCGAAGGCGAGCACGCGCGCGCAGAGATCGGCGCCGCCCTGGAGCATAGCGGACATGCGCGAACTCGGCGAAATCCTGCTCGGTCAACGACAGGTCCGACAGGGCACATTCGAGTGCCGTACCATGGCGAACGTACCAAAGTGACACACCGGCGAGATCTATCGCTCGCTCGCTGGTCCCGGGTTGAGGTGAATCGCAGGGACGCCTGAGCAAGGAATCCGAGGACTCTGCCTTGAGCGTCCATTTCGGCGCGTCCTCCCGTCGGAACTGTGGGAATTTGTCTAATGAATTTGCATACACGCCGATTGCCTTTTCCCAACCCCTGCTGAGCTAACAAGGGTGGTGTTCGCAATAGGCGTGCCGCACCATGGAAAATTAACCAAATTACGACGGAAACTGAACACTTGTTGCTTAATTTCCGGCGGGGTTGATTGAGCCCAACTTGACCCCCGGCTCGTTGTCGCGCAAAATTGCAAACGCGAAGGGGTGGTCGCGAAAGTTAATACACATGAGGCTGACAATCAGTAGTCATTATTATTTGCGTCGGACGAATGTCGTGACATTGCTGGTGCTGCTTGTTTCAAATGCGTGGGCCCAGGCCGAAATCCCGGGGGAGCCGGATGCAATGAGAAAAGGCGACGACATCAGCGAGTCGGGCCTCGTGCCGGTCTATCCGAAGGAGTATCTGTGCTCGCCTTTGACGTCTCTCTATGCCAGCTGGATCGACGTCGACGGGACGCATCGAGATGAGGTTCATTCGGGCGTCGATGGTGGGCGACTGGGTGAATGGATCATCGCGCCTGCCCCGGGCACAGTCCGCGCAGTGTGGCAAGCAGATTGGGGCTGGGGCAAGGAAGGAGCGTTGCTGCTCATTCACAAAGCGGCCGACTTGAACATGAAGGGCTTTGGAACTCCCTACTATTACACCGTCTACGATCACCTCGACTACGACGAGATTGCCGAACTCAAAGTGGGGCAGAGGATTGCGCGCGGCCAGCGCCTTGCACGCGTTCAGCGCCCGGGCGGAAATCCCGACTACCTACCGGAGGTCCACTGGGAAGTTTGGGAGGTCATGAACGATTTGCTGCGCTGGAAAGAGAACAGGCACGGCGGCATGGAGTGGCGCAATCCTCACGCGCGGCTGATCGATCCGCTCTTCATGCTCGGCATCCACGATCCGCCGCGTGATGATCGCTCGGTTTCTATCGTGCCGTTCGAGGCCGGTCGCGACTACACGGCTTTCCGCGGTTTCACCTACATCTTCGAATGCCCGAAGCGTTGATGGCCGGGCCAACACCAACCGGCATGGCACAGGGATTGCTTCTTCGCCACCGCGGCGATCGACTAATCGGGTCGAGATGCTTCGAAGGCCAGAAGTGGTCATTTTCGAGATGGGCGGCGAATGGTAATGCGAAGCACAAACACAGCATCGGTGGTCCAGCGCGTGTGCAAGTCGATTTGCTGCGCCTTCTGCCTGGTGACGGCCGTATCGATGCCGGCCCATGCCGGCGGTTCCAGCGCGACGGTTGAGCAAGCCGCCGAGATCGGCAGCATCTGGTGGTCGGAGATCGTAAGCGCCAATCCGGCGAAAAGCCGAGAGTTCTACGCCAATGTCTTTGGCTGGACCCCGAAGGTCGTTTCGGCGGTGGATACGTCGCGCGCGCCCGCACTGGGAGAGGATGAGTACACAATCTACTCCAAAGACGGCGTCGAGATCGCAGGAAGTGCGATGAAGATCGACGCCGCTACAGATGTCGCACCGCCCGGATGGGTGAACTACATCCAAGTTGTGAACGTCGACGCCGCCGCCGAGAACGCCGTAAAGCTAGGCGGCAAGATCATCAAACCTCCCTATGACATGGCGGGCACGGGACGCTTCGCGCTCGTGAAGGATCCGGACGGCGTTGTGATCGGGCTCGTAGCGCCGGCCGCAGCTCACCCGAATCAGTGAGGCGCGGTGCGCGACGGTCTCGCCGCGCGCATCTGGCGCCACTCGCCCGCAATCAACTTTTTGCGCAAATGGGCCCTCTCAAGTCAACTGAACGGGCCATAATTTCACGCTCCATGATTGCCTCCCGCCCGTGGAGGCTGTGGCGAGCTTGCCACACGCAAAGCTGTCCGCACAGTGATGTATGGCCACTTTTTCTCGACTTAGCTGAGCGAATCGCGGCTTTCTCCAAATCCTGACGTCGCCGAGCCGTGCGGCAGATGTCACTGTAATTTCAACCGTGTGCTGCGTTTTATCCTGCGCTTCGGCGAGGGGGGCCCCATGCAGCTGCGAATAGCGCTATCCATTGCGAGTGTTGGTTTTATATTTTTGACGGTTCAGCCCGTCCGTGCTGACGGTATGCAGTCGCTCAAGGACTCTCCGGTGGTCGTGACGACTCCGTCGTGGGGCGGGTATTATTTCGGCGGAAGCATCGGGTATGGCCGAAACAGGTCGAAGAACAACTATTCCGACACGGACGGAATGAGTTCGTCAGTGTCGGAAGAAGCCGAGGGTGGCCTCATCTCGGCGATCTGGGGCTTCGACCGTGTGATTCGTGACCGGTTCATTGTCGGTGCCTTCGTCGACGTCGAATGGTCCGACATCGATCGCGGCTTCGACGGAAACGAGATGACCATAGATCACTCGTTCAACATCGGCGCCCGCATCGGCTATCTCATTTCCGAGAGGACGATGCTCTTCGCGACTGCGGGCTATTCCCGCGCACACTTCGACAACGGCGGCTGGTGGGATATTGATACCTGGGGTCCGACGTTGCTGGGCAAAAGCTCGGTCGACTTCAACGGCTACTTCATCGGTGCTGGCTTTGAGTCCCGTCTCCGTGGCAACTTCTTCCTCCGGGGTGAGGGGCGGTACGCGAAATATTCCGAAGAGGTCACCAATGCCGGAACCTTCGGTTTCATGACCTACGTCGACAAGGAAGATCCGGAAATCTGGTCGGGACGGATCGGGCTTGTTTACAAGATCGGCCGCGGTGAGGGGCCGCTCGGTGAGGGCGAGCACACCCCTGATACGTTGAAGGTCGCATCGTACTCGGAAGTCGACGTTTCGCGCGACGCCTGGGCCATCTACTCGGGCCAGGTCTTCGCGCTCAATGGAGACTTCACGCGCAGTGGCTTCGTGGCGCGCACGCAGGGGATTTACGCACAGTACCACTATGACGCTGGCGCACCGCCGGCGACCATTGATGCCAAGGATCGGTCGATTGATGCGATGATCGGCTACAACCACACCACGGGTGGGTTCAGCGCCATCGTTTACGCCGGTCTCGAGATTCGCGATGTCGACCTCTCGCCGGACGACCCTTGGAACGAGGTGCGAGGCACGAAGACAGGGCTCAAATTGGCTCTTGAGATCGAGAATGAAGGCGGACCACTGTATTACAGCTTCGACGCAAGCTATTCGACGGCGTTCGACTCGTTCTTCGCTCTTGCCCGTATCGGTCATAACCGTGCTGGCTACGTCTTCGGACCCGAAGCGTACTACTTCAGCGACGAGGGCGATTGGGCTGTTCGGGCTGGCGGCTTTGCCAAGATCCCCTTCACGTTGCGGGGGATGCCGTCCGAGCTGACGATCCATGGCGGCTATCAGTGGGTCGACGACGAAAGCGCCGCGCTCAATAGGGGTGTGCGCGCTGGCGGCGAGGGCGCTTACGGCGGCACGATGGTCAAGTTCATCTTCTAGAGACGGACGACTATCGGCGATGTGAGGGGCTCAACTGCTATTCCACGACTGAATGGCAAACGCTGCCGGCATTGTCTTCTTAGAGGGCAAACCGGCAGCGTTCTCTGTTTTGCACCCGTTTGTAGGGACGCAACGGTCACGCGAGACGCGCGCCTCGTAGGCATTGTCCACATGATGAGGGTTGGCGACTAAGTCGAAGAGGGATTGGCATTCATGTTCGGCCCGCGAGCAAGGTCCCTTTGAGCCTCCCGCGGCCGGTTACTAAACGCAATATGTTGGGGTGGGGGATGCACGTCGGACGTAAGGAGTCTGACCGGCTTAGCGAAGAACTCGCGTTTGTGTGCTTCGAACTTGAGAGCCTCAAGGTCGAACTCGAGGGCTGGAAGCAAGTCGATTTTTCCAAGTATCAGGACCGCGCCAGGGGTGTCTGGCGACGAGAGCGGCTGAGCCAATCGGTAGCAACCTATTCCGAGCGAAAAAGGGCCTTGGTCGCAGCTATCCAGGCTCAGATAAGCTAGACTTCAACGAGATGCTCGCTTTTTGGGAGTGACCTGCCCCTGCAGAGCTCGTCCAGTTTGAGTTAGAGTCCGAAGCCTCATGAGCCCAGGGCATCATAAGTGGAAAATTCCAGCTTCAGCCGGTCCGGTTTCCGGGGAGCAGGTCAAGGTTGGTTTGCAAACGCATCGTACGTCACTGTAATAGAAGTAAAAAATTTATAAATTGGCGGCCACTCCCTCCGCCACGATCCTGTCGAAGTCGGCTCGGGGCTGCTGCCGGTTCAGTCGACACCATATTAGGTCAATCGCAGTCGATCCTCGAAAACGATGGGGCTGACGGAAGCCGGCGTCGAATGCCTGCGTCGAGGGATATCGAACTGCACGAAGTCGCCGATCACGGCGTCACGTGCCGCCGCTCGCCGATCCAAACCACAGCCACGGCCATGCTATTCCGCGATCGCTTTCATCAGGTCATCGATCTTGATGGTGGCGAAGTTGGAGAAGGTGTCGGACACGGCATAGGGCAGGATGATCTGGTTGCCATTGCGCAGGGCGCCGCAGGTGTAGACGACATTCGGCACGTAGCCCTCGCGTTCATGCGGCTCTGGGTAGACGAGTGGCTCGCGCGATCGCCCGAGAACCTTGGACGGGTCTTCTTTGTCGAGCAGCACTGCGCCGATCGAGTACTTGCGCACCGGCCCGACGCCATGCGTCAGCAGCAGCCAGCAATCGTCGAGCTCTATCGGTGAGCCGCAGCTGCCGATCTGAACGAATTCCCATGGATACTCGGGGCGCAGAATCGCAGTGCCCGCCTTCCCAGGTGTAGAGATCGTTGGAATAGATGATGTAGAGATTTTCGTTGTCCTGCCTCGCGATCATGGCGTAGCGGCCATCGAATTTTCGCGGAAACAACGCCATGCCCTTGTTGCGCACCGCGGCGCCTTGGAGCGGCGTCATGCGGAACGTCAGGAAATCGGTCGTCTCGAGCAACTCCGAGCGGATCGCCCGGCCGCTATAGGCGGTGTAGGTTGCGTAATACCTCGTGCGATCATTGTCTTTGAACTCGACGAAGCGCGCATCCTCGATGCCGTTGGATTGGGCGTCCGTCACAGGGAAAATCACGCGCTCGCTCAAATCGTCGCCATCCCGGAAGACGACCTCGACGTCATCACCGTTCGGCCGCGCCGTTCGCGACCTCACGCGGGGACGCTTGCGAGACGCGCGGTGGGATCGATCGCGACGCTGCCGTCGGCTGCGACGGTTCCCGAGCGGAACGTCAGGGACGAGATGTGCCCTTCGCCGACAGCGCGCAGGCTGAGAATGAACCGGCAGCCGCCCGGCGGGGCGCCGGTCTGGTCGGGGTGGCGGACGATACTTGGATTGAACAACGCCGACGCTTCGAACGAATACTCATGGAGGAAGTACGCTCCGATGAGACATCGCTGGGTCTTGTTCAAGACGGCGTGCGGATCGAACGCATCTTCCATCTCGGCGGCGCGCGCTTCGAAGATCTCGAGCAGGTTCCTGTGGCGGCCCTCGAAATTCTCGAGAACCTCCTTCAACTGCTTGCGCGGCTACGCCAGCCTCCAGCCCGAGAACGCGGTCGACGATATGGTTGGCTCTCGTCTTGTCCGTCGGATTGAGATCGCGCGGCTCAGTCGCCGGCTTGAATGGTCTGACCACGATCCGAGTAGGATCCGGTCGCAGATGCAAAGCCTGTCGGTTCAGGAACCGGGATTGAGACAACGTAACCCCCTGGGATCGCTCCCGGCACGGTTGAGCGGCCATGGCCGCCGCGAACCAGATTGATTGCGAGCTGCTTCTGTTCAGTCGAAACTGTGAGATTGAAGTTGCGCATCTCGATGAGCGCCTGAAGGTACGACAGGACCGACTCCGCGCCTCGGTTCTCGTTGGCCCGGTCGGGATGCAGTCCGTCCCGGCAACTCCCGGTATCTGGGTCCGCCAAGGGCGTCGCCAAGTCGTTCCGCCCCAAGAACCATTCGAAGGCGGATGTGGCGCCGGACACCCATTCCGATTTGCGGTCGACGCTCCAGGCCGCCAGACAAGCCGAGATCGCAGCCGCCGCTTCTACCGGCTGTTGATCAAATGCGCGAGGCTGGCGTCGCGCGACGCCAAAGCTCTCTGTTCCGATCGGCCGAAAGCAACCGCCGGCCCCTCGCTGGATCGCCATCAGCCAGCGTAACGAGCGAAGTCCCGCATCGATCAGTCTCTCGTTCCCGGTCGCAAGACCCGTCACGATCAGCGATTGTGGCAGGCGGGCGTTGTCGTAGGCCAGCTCGTCTTCAAACCAGATCCACTCGGCGGTTTCGACGTTGGACAACGCCGCCAACAATTTCTCGGCAAGTATGCCGCGCATCCGGACGCATACGGCGTCCTCACCCCTGCTCGCGCAATAGGCGTCGATCCCGAGAAGCGCAAAGGCCCAAGCCCGCGGCGAGCCGAACGTTTCGACAGTCGGCAGCGCGGCCAGGAACAGCGCCGCCGACCAGCGCCGTCGAGAGGCATCGGTGTCGGAGCGCGCACATGCGCCGAGCGCCCAGAGCGTCCGCGCGTGGCTATCCTCCGAACCGGCGTCCTCGAGCCAGCGCCGGTCATAGCTCATGAAATTGCGGAACCTCCGCAGATCCGGGTTCCACGCATGTTGCACGAAGGCCGCGAACCGCGCCGTCAGCGGTGCCGGCAGTTGCTGCTCTCCCGATGCTGCGAAGGTCACGGCGAGCAGAAGGGCGCGGGCGTTGTCGTCGATGCAGTAGCCGTGCGACCGGTCCGGAACGCAATGAACCGCGTGCTGCATCAGCCCGGTGCTGTCGCACATCGAAACGAGATGGTCGAGCCGCGGCTCGGGAATGGCGAGTACCGGAGGGGCACGCCGGCTTGCTCGCGAGCGCAATTCGGCCGAGCGGTGCGGCGGACGCTGTCGAAAGCCTTGAGATAGATCGATGCCGTGCGTGCCCAGGTCATGGAGCGGCTTTCGGCGTAGGCCCGCTCGCGAATGGCATCGCGCCGGACGTCATCGGTCAGCAGCCCGGCAATCTCCGATCCGATGCGGGTCACGTCGCTGAACGGCACCAGTATTCCGCGGCCATCGCGCAAGAGTTCGCTGGCGTGCCAGTAGGGCGTCGAAACGACGGCCTTACCGAGCCCGAAGCTGTATGCGAGCGTGCCCGATGTCATCTGGGCTTCATTGAGATACGGCGTCACGTAGACGTCGCACATGGCGATGTAGTCCAGCAGAGTGGCCTGATCGACGAACTGATCGACGAAGACGACGTGGTTCTCGATGCCCAGTTCATGAACGCGCGCCAGGAGGCTCTCGCGATAGGCTTCACCATGTTGGCGCACGAGGTTCGGATGGGTCGCGCCCAGGATGACATAGACGGCGCTGGAGCAGGCTTCGATGATGCGCGGCATCGCGTCGATCACGGTCTCGATGCCCTTGCTCGGCGAGAGCAGCCCGAACGTGAGGATGACGGTCCTGCCTTCGAAGCCGAGCTTGGCCTTCGCAATGCGGGTTTCGAGAAACGGGACGTCGGGGATGCCGTGCGGGATCACCTCGATCGATCGCGCGGCTACGCCATAGACGGATTGCAGCAGGACCCGGCCCTTTTCGGCCATGACCACGACTTTCGCGGATTGCGCGACGATTTCGTTCATGACGCGGCGTTGATCCGCCGATGGCGCGGCGAGCACGGTATGGAGTGTCGTGACGATCGGCATCGTGAGGCGCTTCGTCAACTCGAGCACATGGCTGCCGGCCGTGCCGCCGAAAATCCCAAACTCGTGCTGGAGCGACACGACGTCGAACTGGCCCCGGTTCAGGGCCGCCGCCGCGCGGACATAGCTTTCGATCGACTGTTCCTCGATCTGCAGGCCCACGCTGTCGGGATAGTCGTAGGTCCGGCCCGGATCATTCATGGCGACGACACTGGTCTCGAGGGTGGGGCCGGCGGTCGAGACAGCGTGATGCAGGTCATGGGTAAAGGTGGCGATCCCGCATCGGCGCGGCAAATGATTGCCCACGAATGCAACGCGCTGGAGTCCTGGTCGCCGCGCCGTCCGCTGGGCCATGCGGCACGGCCGTCAGCGCTCGCGTCCGCTGCTCGCCGCTCGGCGATAGGGCGACGCGCGGAATGGGCGCCGCCGAACGCTTGAGAATGCCTGGAACAGGACCGATTCCGGTGTAAGCGACCAAGCAGACCAGCCCCTCGCCGCCGACGCGGATCCGAATGTCGTCGGCTTTCGCGAAGATGGCATCGCCTTTGGAAATTGCGAATTCGCCTGCTGTCGCGCTTCCTGCGAGGACGAGAAGCCACGTTTCCCGCTCTGCCTTGAGTTGCCATGCAGACCCGGCGAGCAGCTCCATGCGCTCGAGCACGAAGTGGCGACCGGAAACGAGCAACGTGCGTTCCGCGCTCATGCGATTGGGCTGAGGTTGAGGGCCGGCCGGAGCGGAACTTGCCACAGCCACCGCGCTCTCGATATGCAGCGCGCGCGCGCGGCCGTGATCGAACAACCGGAACGTGGTGTCGCTGCGTTGCTGAATCTCGGCGATGACCAGCCCTTCGCCGATGGCGTGAATTGTCCCGCCGGGCACAAGGATGGTGTCGTGTTCGGCGACGGGTCGCCAGGCCACCTCATCCGAGATCGTGCCATCGAGTGCGGCGCGACGCAGCTGCTCCGACGTGAGGCGTTGTTTCAGGCCAACAGCCACGCGCGCGCCAGCTGCGGCGCTCAGGACATGCCACGCCTCGGTCTTCCCATTCGCCAGCCCGAGCGCTCGCGCATGATCGTCGTCCGGATGCACCTGGATCGACAATGGCTGACTGGTGAGCAGAACCTTGAGCAGTAGCGCGGAGTCGGCCGCAGGAGCGCCCGGTCTGTCGTAGCAGATTTCTCCGATCGGAATGCCGCGACCGGGCGCCGCCGCCCAGGCTCCGGCATCGACGACGCCCCACGGCTTCTCGATCACCCGTCTGCACGCCAATTCGATTGCCATGATACTCCACCTGTCGCGCACGTTCGCAACTGCGCCAAGCGCCGAAGAGATGGCTCGGCTGCACGCAGTTGAGGGTTGTTTGATCGTTCGACGGTATCGAGGCGTGTTGCAGTGCGGTAGCGTCGGAAACTACTCAGTCGAGCCTCACGAGGCGCTAACGGCTGGCTTCCAGGAGAAAGACCGATGCGCTCGCGACGGCGACGCTGGCCAGCGACAAGCCGCCGATCGCCGATATGAGCCAGGCGATCTCGCGCATTTCCGCCCAGATCAGGGCGATCATCCGCTGATACGAACTGCGTCCGCCGGGACGTGCAGGTTCCCGGTCGAGACCGAAGCCAGGTGCGGGTGCTGCCGCATCATCTCGGCCGGGTGCGCCGACGATGCGGGCGCGTCGAAAACAATCGAGACACCGAGCGGCCAAGCATGGTTCTGCCGGGCGAGTTCAGACAATCGATCGGTTATTTGTTCGAGTGTGGAGCCGCGTCCCACATCGAAAGATTTTTCGTGGTCGCTGAACACTGCCGTGACGCGGTACTGGCGCGCCGAGTAGCCGATAGAATTGCCCATGATACGCTTGAACTCCTGATCGCCCCGTTGTTGCTCCGATACGGGAAATCGGCCATCTGCGGCACGGCTGGCGACAAGCCCCGTGCGGCACTGTGGCACCTAACTGGGGCACCGAACTGCGACGCTAGACCAAGCCACCGCATAAGGTCAGACTCGGCATCTACTCAATCCTGCTGACGGCAGGTGGCGTTGGCTGACAGGCGCGACGAGCCCGCGTCCTGCATATGATGCGCCCGCGGCGACCCGTTTGTTGGCCTGCGACGGTCGTGCGACGTTCGCCCGTGAGTAGTTTCCGAGCCTCGCGCTGCAGCACCGCGGCGTGCATGCTTCCTCCTCGTTTCGGCGGCGCGTCGGCTGCGTGGATGTCCTCTCACCACTGAGAGCATCCTCATGCAGCCGAGCATCGTGACCTCATCCCCGCCGGTCAAAACAGCATCGGAGACTTGTCATGGCTGTAGAAGCACTTCTTATCTGGCTGCTCATCGGCGCCGTCGCCGGCTTCCTGGCGGGCGTCCTCGTCAAGGGCTACGGCTTCGGCGTCGTCGGGAACATCGTCGTGGGTATCGTTGGCGCGTTCTTGGCCGGCGCTCTGCTGCCGCGACTGGGCCTTTTTACCGGAACCGACATCGTCGGCCAGATCATCTCGGCGACGATCGGAGCCGTCGGCCTGCTCCTGCTGATCAGCGTCGTACGCCGCGTCGCCTGAGCCGCCTCTACGATCTCGGCGCGGCGCGAGCGCATGTTTCGGAGATCGTCGATCTCCGGCGTGGCCGCGCCGCCGAGACATAACCCGTGCCGGCATGACGTGATCGAGCGGTGCGCGGCCAATGGCCCCCCCTGGACTGGCCCACCCTGGACTGGCGTGTCATGGCGCAACAACAAAGGATACGAAAACAATGGACAAGCAACGGATCAAGGGCGCTGCCCAGAACATCAAGGGCAGCATCCAGAAGGCAGTGGGACGACTGACCGGCAACAAGCGCCTCGAAGCGGAAGGGAACGTCAACAAGGCCGCGGGTTCTATCCGTACGGCCGTCGGTGAGGCCAAGGACACCGTCCGGGGCACTGTCGATAGAAGCTGAGTTGAACATCTCGGATCGCGACCGGGCGGCTGCGCCCGGTCGCGAAACGATGCAATCCATAGGGCCAGATCGATGAATTCATCCATCAAGTCATTTCTGATCGGCGCGCTGTTCATCGCCGTCGTGGTGCTCGGCTATTTCTATTACCAAAGGACCGCGAACGACATCACGATCAAGCTGCCGAGCGTCGAGTTGAAGCGCTAGTGCCGGAGAGCGGCCACACTGGAAAAGTGTAGCGCATGAAGGCACTCACCATCGGCAGCGCGATGATCGACACCATCGCAGTGATCGCCAATGACCGCATCGAGCGCATGACGCTGCGCAATGCCGACGCCTCGTACCCGCTGCTTGAAGTCGGCCGCAAAAGCGAGGCCGAGGTCTGCGTCGGCTTGAAAACCACGTGCTGGCCGTACTGAAGGGCCATGTGGCGCAGGGCGGCGGCCGCCTAGAAATCCGAGGCCACCAATGTGTAGGCGTTTTGGCGGTGCCGTCGATAGACCGCGCTTGCGACGCTGACGATGCGCGCCCTGCACCGGTCGAATGTTCCCAGAATAGAGGCTTCGTCCGCGGCTGAGATCATCTGGATTTTCGACAACGCGTCCAGGTCGAGAAAGAACGCGATCTCGAAGGCGCCATCATAGCCCCAGAACCGGATGCATTTCCGGCTTTTATCGTAGCTGCGACTGACATTTGGAAAACTGATGGCCACAGCGAATTATCCTTTCGGCTCGCGCATTGCGCGGGCGTTCCAATGGTGAGGGCAGGCACTCTCGGCGCTCGCGTTCCGCACTCCGTCGCGAACATGAATGTTGTCCTTGCGGCTGCAGCCGATGTCTCCAATCAAAATAATGGCCGATCGCTGAACGTCACAGGCTCGGATTCTACTCACGCATTGAGAGTTGACCCGGGCGGGGTTTAAACCGGCTCGGCCAGTTCCTATATCGAAGCTATGGAAAAGTTCGATTTCAACGAGCCCGCCGAGCTGTACGTCGCCGCCGGGCGAGGCGTATCGCGCCGGACGATGAGCTACCGCCGCTTCGCCTCAGGAGCCGAGGCGGTCAGGTACGCCATGGAAGTCGTCGGCACGGACAAGCTCTGGGGCACGGTGATCGAGACCGACGGCGCTCGCTTCAGCGCCGATGATATCCGGTCGCTGTACCGACACTCCGATTTTCCCTTGACGCGACAGACGCCTCGTTCGAGTGCGGCTTGACCGGAGCGCCTTGCTGCAAACCAACCCCGTCGAACGTTGTCGCCGCCGGTCAGTCTTGGCCGATCCGCAGCTGTCTTTCGCTGGCAGATTGCATCAAATGCCAATGCCGCTTCCTTCAGATCCGTGGTCTTGGGCACTGAGCCACGCCCTGGCCATGGCTTGAGCGAGGTCGGCTTCGGTAAATGGCTTTTCCAGCGCGATCGATTGCGGCCTGAGCTTCACCACCGCGCGCACGTTTCCACTGACGAACACGTGCGGCACAAACGACTTTTTGAGAATGCGATCAACGGCCGAAATTCCGTTACCGTCCCGCAGTTGAGCATCGACGATCATCATGCTCGGGGCGTACCGCTCAGCGGCCTCAACCGCCCCCGCCTCGGTCGCCTCGATCGCGCAGACCTTATGGCCCATGAACTCGAGCATATCGCCGATCAGCCAGCCGAGCAGCGCATCGTCCTCGACGACCAGGATCCGGTAGCCCGGCATTGCGCTGGCAGTGGTGGGCTGATCGGGGGACGAGGCAAGCGTCGACCCAGTGCTCTCGGCCGCAATTGGTCCACCAGCGGGCGCGGGCGTCGGATGGCTTTGCAGCGTCATGTTAACTGCTCCCGTTGCTGCGAGCCCGGTCGGCGATTTCGGCGCGGATGCCATCGGCGGATACCAGTAGGCAGATGCCTGAATTGGCGTTGTAGCGCTGGATCACTATTTGGGCTTTTCGAGTATTGCGGCGCTAGGTTGTGCTTAGACACTAGGCAGTGTCGTTATGATACGACAGGCTCGGAAATTACTCAGAAGAGGGCTTGCTGCTGCACTTTCACGCTTTGGGCGTGACGAAACGTCGATTTGCGATTGTCGGCCTGAGATCGCGAAAGCCTGCTAGAACTCGGACATCGCAATCCAAGGGGGTTGCTCTGATGCAAAAGCAAACCAAAAATCCTGCAAATCTTCCGCTGGCGCCCAAAACCGCCAGTCCGCAAGCGCCCGAGCTAAACGAGCACGGTTCCGCTTCTTCAATTCTGGCGTCCCACCCACGCGAGCGTTTCCCCGTTGTCGCGATCGGCGCATCGGCTGGCGGCCTCGATGCATGCCGGCGGCTGTTCGAGGCGCTGCCGGCCAGCACCGGGATGGCTTACATCCTCGTCCAGCATCTCGATCCCAACCACGAGAGTATGTTGGTCGAGTTGATCGCCCGTCATACGACGTTGAAGGTGCTGCAGGCCGCTGACGGCATGACGATCGCGCCCGATCACCTCTACATCATCCCGCCAGGAGCCTATCTTTCGGTCAGCCACGGCACTCTGGTCCTTGTCGCCCCAAAGGCGCGGCACGGCGCCCGCCTGCCGTTCGATTTTCTGCTGCACACACTTGCGGAGTCCTATGGGGCGCTCGCCGTCTGCGTCATCCTGTCGGGAACCGGAAACGACGGCAGCCTCGGCTTGAGGTCGGTCAAGGAAAAGGGCGGGCTCGTCATTGCGCAAGACCCGGAAGAAGCCGGCTTCGACGGCATGCCGCGCAGCGCCATCGAAACCGGCAGTGTGGATCGCATCCTGAAGATTGTGAACATTGCCTCGGCCCTCGCCGCGCACCGCACCGCACTCGCCGAAGCAGGCGAGCTGTCGAGGCCCGCGAGACTGGATCAGGCCAAGCTGGTCTGGCCGAAGATCATCGAACTGCTGCGCACGAAGACGGCGCACGATTTCACACTTTACAAACAAGGAACGCTGCAGCGCCGGATCGAGCGGCGCATGGCGCTCGCCGCCATCGATCGCGACGATGCGGACCGCTATCTCGACGTTCTCCAGTCCGACAGCGCCGAGCTCGAGCTCCTGGCGAAGGATCTGCTCATCAACGTCACGAGCTTCTTCCGCGATCAGAAGGTGTATGACGTCCTGGCTTCGACGATCATTCCAGATCTCGTGCGCAACCACGCATCCGATAGGCCCCTGCGCGTCTGGGTCGCCGGCTGCAGCACGGGCGAGGAAGCCTATTCGCTGGCGATGCTGTTCTGCGAGCAGATCGCGGCCGACCAGCGCAACATCAAGCTCCAGATTTTCGCGTCCGACGTGGATGCGGACGCCATTGCCACCGCGCGCGACGGGATCTATCCGGAATCGATTGCCGCCGAAGTGTCGCCGGAGCGGCTCGCCCGCTTCTTCACCAAGGAAGATCACGCCTACAAGGTCTCGGCCGAGTTGCGCGCCAAGGTCGTGTTCACGGTCCAGAACGTGCTCGCCGATCCACCATTCTCGAGTTCTCGACTTCGTCTCTTGCCGCAATCTGCTGATCTATCTTGGCCCTGAAGCGCAGGACAAAGTCATCGCGCTGTTTCATTTTGCGCTCCGCCAGGGCGGCATCCTGCTGCTCGGCAACGCAGAGACGGCCGGCGCCATCGAGGGACGTTTCGAGGTCGTTTCCAAGTCTGAGCGGCTCTATCGCACCGTCGGTCACTCACGGCTGCACGATTTCGGAGTTCCGAAAGCTCTCGTCGAATTCCGGGCGGACGACGGCGCGTGCAGGGCAGCCCGGTGCGCCCACGCGTCAGTCCGCGCTGGCCGAGTTGTGCCGCCGCCTGGTGCTGGAACGGCATTCCCCGGCCGCGGTGTTGATCAACGCCCGACACGAGTGCCTTTACTCATTGGGCCCGACCCACAGGTATTTACGCGTGGCGCAAGGCCATCCCACGCTGGATTTGCTGGCCATGGCGCCCGCAAGACTGAGGACCAGGCTCAGGTCGGCGATACATCAGGCCGGCAACAGCGCCGCGCCGGTTGTCGTCAGCGGCGGACAAATCCATCGCGACGGCCACGCGATTCCCTTCGACATCGACGTGCAGAAGGTTTCGGCCGACGGCGAAGTCTTGATGCTGATCTGCTTTGTCGAGAGAGCGGCCCTCGAAGTAACCGAAGGCGGCCTCCGGCGCGCACGGCGCAGGCTCGTGGGCCAACGACGCGCCGGCCGACACGGCCCGGGCCGCTGTGGCGCGGGTCTCCGAGCTCGAGCACGAGCTGGACGCAACGAGAACCGAGCTGCAGGGAGCGATCCACAACCTCGAGATCTCTGGCGAAGAGCAGAAGGCGATCAACGAGGAGGCGCTGTCCGTCAACGAGGAATACCAGTCGACCAACGAAGAGCTGCTCACATCCAAGGAAGAGCTGCAGTCGCTCAATGAGGAGCTGACCGCACTCAACACACAGCTTCAGGAAACGCTCGACCGGCAACGGATCACAGCCAACGATCTGCAGAACATCCTCTACAGCACGGACGTCGCGACGC
Organism: uncultured Alphaproteobacteria bacterium; assembly: GCA_963819775.1. Taxonomy (GTDB): domain Bacteria; phylum Pseudomonadota; class Alphaproteobacteria; order Rhizobiales; family Hyphomicrobiaceae; genus JAKAML01. The sequence continues at coordinate 719,425 of CAWFXM010000007.1, read as the reverse complement.
TGTTTCTCGACCGCAACCTCAAGATCCGCTTCTTCACACCTGCTACGCGATCGCTGTTCAATGTCATCCCCAGCGATGTCGGACGGCCACTGTCCGATCTGTATTCGTTGTCGGGCGATCGCGCTCTCACCGCCGACGCCACGGCGGTGCTGCATAGCTTGATCCCGGTCGAACGGGAAATCGAGACGCAACGCGACACCTGGTTCACGCGCCGCATTCTTCCCTACCGCACGAACGACGACAAGATCGAGGGCGTCGTCATCACCTACGCCGACGTCTCCGAACGAAAGGCGATCAGCAAGGAACTGGAGAAGACCAAGCATGAGGCCGAGCAAGCCAATGTAGCCAAGTCGCGGTTTCTCGCCGTCGCAAGCCATGACCTGCGCCAGCCGCTGCAGTCCTTGACCCTGTTGCAGGCGCTGCTGGCCCGATCGGTCTCGGGCGAGAAGGCCACCGCTCTCGTCGATCGGTTTGGAGATACCATCGGCGCCATGACCGGCATGCTCAACACGCTTCTCGACATCAACCAGATCGAGGCCGGTGTCGTCAAAGCCGAGTTCGTGACGTTCCCGATCAACGAGTTGTTCAACCGCCTCCGTGACGAGTTCGCTGACCACGCCCACGCGCAGAAGCTGACCCTGCGGGTGGTTCCGTGCAGCCTGCACGTCCACAGCGATCCTCGGCTGCTCGAGCAGATGGTCCGCAATTTGTTGTCGAACGCCTTCAAGTACACCAAGCGCGGGAAGATTCTGCTCGGCTGCCGCCGTCGCAGCGGGGCGATAAGCATCGAAATCTGGGATACCGGCATCGGCATTCCCGAGGGGGAGCTGGAGGCGATCTTCGAGGAGTACCACCAGCTCGACAATGAAGCTCGCGAGCGGTCCCGCGGCTTGGGCCTCGGCCTGACCATTGTGAAGCGTCTGTTGAAGTTGCTCGACCACCGCATCCATGTCCGCTCGCGCCTCGGTAAGGGATCTGTATTTGCGATTGAATTGATGGTGCCGGCGGACGCGGCGAACCGCCCGCACGACGACGCGCAGCATGCGTCGGCCCCGTTGGTCGCTGAGGGCGCGGTGCGAAATGGCGCCTCGATCCTGGTCATCGAGGACGATCCCGATGTCCGCGATCTTGTCGAGCAACTGCTCGGGAGCGAGGGCTATCGCGTGATGACCGCCGTCGATGGCCATTCGGCGCTCATGCTGGTGTCCGAGGGTCGCATCGTTCCGGATCTCGTGCTGGCCGACTTCAATCTGCCCAACGGCATGAACGGACTGCAGACCGCAGCAAAGCTCCGCAAGACAATGCGGCGACAGATCCCTGTCATCATCATGACTGGTGACATCTCGACCAAGACCATGCGTGACATCGATCGCCAAGGGTGCGTGCAGTTCAACAAACCAGTGAAACACAAGGATCTGCTGCCGGCGATCCAGCGGCTCTGTAACTTGCCGGGCGAGGCGCTCGCCCAGCCGCCGCCTGACCTCGACGCCAGCGCCTCCGGTCAAGGCCGCGATCTCATCTATGTCGTTGACGATGACGACGACGTCCGCGACGGATTTCGCTCGCTGCTCGAGGATGCGGGCTATGTGGTCGAGACATTCAGCTCCAGCGAGGCGTTTCTCGATAGCTGCCGCCCAGGTCGCGGCGGATGCTTGCTGATCGATGCCTATCTGCCCGGAATGAGCGGCCTGACGCTGCTGCGCCGGCTGCGAGACGCCGGCAATCACCTGCCAAGCATCATGATCACCGCCAACAGCGATGTCGCAATGGCGGTCGATGCCATGAAGTCCGGCGCCACCGACTTCATGGAGAAGCCCGTCGGCGCCCCCGAGTTGCTCGCCAGTGTGCAGCAGGCGCTGGAGCTTTCGCACGATGCGGGCAAGGCGATCGCCTCGCGCGAAAGTGCCGCCTTTCAGATCGCCAGCCTCACATCGCGGCAGCGCCAGATCATGGACCTGGTTCTTGCGGGCCACCCGAGCAAGAACATCGCCGCCGACCTCGGCATCAGTCAACGCACGGTGGAAAACCATCGCGCATTGATCATGAAGAAGACCGGCTCGAAATCACTTCCCGCGCTGGCCCGGCTCGCGCTTGCCGCGAGCGCAGGCGCTCATCGTGCGTGATCTCGATGGCGAACTTCAGCGGCCCGGTCGAAGCTCGATGAGCGGTCGCTGCCCCGTTCCCATATACCGTGCTCGATCTCGTGCTGATGGGGCGGGTCGCGCATCGCGGCTTATTCTCGGCGCCGCGCCGTGGGCTTGTCGAAGACCTGCTCGATGCGATCGAGGTCGGGCAGATGGACGGGCAGGAACACGAGGCGCGCGCCGGTAACCCGGATCATCCGATCGCCGATCGGTCGCCGCACGCAGCAGCAATTCGGCAACATCCCGCCCGGAATACCGGGCCATGCGCCAACCTTCGGGACCTCCGGCCCTTGCGCGTCGTCGCCAAGCGTGCAGGTTGAGGCGAACGGAGAGGATGCGATGCGCGGGCGTCGTTGGATAGCGCTGGTGGCTTTGATCGGTGTGCTTCTGCACGCTGGTCTCGTCGTGCGCCACAACGCCATGGTGCTGTCCGCCAAGCTCGAGCACAGCGCCCTGGTCGGGGCGCTCGGCATGATCTGCCACGGCAATGGCGGCATAGCGGCGCTGCCGGCTTCCGAGCAGCCTGCAATGCCGGAGCCAGAGCAGGATCGCGGCTCGTGCCCGATGTGCGCGGGCTTGGCGCCCGCAGTCGCGGTGTTGAGCGAAAATCCGCCCGCGATCCATGTGCCCGACGCCGCGTTCTCGCGGATGGCCGTCGTCGGCGAGATCATCCGCCTGCGCCTTGCGGACGTGCGTCCGCCCACACGCGGACCGCCTGCCGTCATCTGACATCGCATAGAGCCGACGAGAGAACCGCTGGCGTCCGGATTGGATGCTCGGGCTGTTCCCATCGTCAGTCCGTCGACGTCCGACAGTGCAGGATTCCCCATGATAGTCCGAGCCATTCCACGACGCAGGTCCGTCTCGCGTCCACGCGCCATCGAGATCGCGGCCGCCAGCGCGTTGAGCCTCGTCGCCCTTTCCGCCATCGTCTCTGCCGCCCGCGCCCAGCAGGCTGCGCAACCGGCCCCGCCTCAGGGTGGCGCCACGCTGCCGCCGGTCACGATCCAGCAGAAGAGTGCGCCCGCGCAGACGAAACAGAAGCAGGCGGCAAAGGCCAAGGCCAAGCCCGCGGCTGGACAGCAGACGACGGCGCCACCTCCGCCGCAGCCGGTCGAAGCCGTCGCGGATGCCGCGGGCGACGCAGCCGCCGCCGCCGCATCGGCCAATGCCCCGGTGCCGCCCGGAGCGCGCTCCGGCAGTCTCGGCGTCCCCAACACGGCCGAAGCCCGCGCCGATATCCAGACCACGCCGGGCGGCGTCGATCTCGTCTCCGACAAGGAGTACAAGCTCGAGCACGCCTGCGGTGACGATCAAGGACGCGCTCGACTATGTGCCGGGCGTCTTCGTGCAGCCCAAGTGGGGCGAGGATAGCCGGCTGTCGATCCGCGGATCGGGGCTCTCGCGCAACTTCCATCTGCGCGGCCTGCAGCTGTTCATGGACGGCATCCCGATCAACACCGCCGACGGATTTGGTGACTTCCAGGAGATCGATCCGACCGCCTACCGGTATATCGAGGTCTACAAGGGCAGCAATGCGCTGCGCTTCGGCGCCAACTCGCTCGGCGGCGCGATCAACTTCGTCATGCCGACCGGGTACGACGCGGACAAGTTCGGCGTCCGCACCGATATCGGCAGCTTCGGCTTGCACAAGCTGTCGGTCAGCTCGGGCGGCGTCCATGGCGCGGCGGACTACTTCATCGCCGGCACCTGGCAGGAACAGGACGGCTATCGACAGCACAGCGACGGCGAAAGCGTTCGCGGCGCGATGAACCTCGGATACCGGCTGACCGAAAACGTCGAGACGCGCTTCTATCTCAATGCGAACTCGATCGAGCAGCGTATTCCGGGCTCGCTGACGAAAGACGTCGCGCTCAATGCGCCGCGCACGGCTGCAGCGATCAACGTCACCAACGACTGGCAGCGCAACGTCGAACTCGGTCCGCCTCGCCAACAAGACCACGGTGCGGGTCGCTCCCGGCACCACGGTGGAGCTCGGCGCGTTCTACGTCGATCGCCACCTGATGCACCCGATCTTCATGTGGCTCGACCACCAGTTCGAGGACTATGGCGGTTTCGCGCGCATCTTCGACCAGCGCGAGATCGCGGGCTTCCGCAACCGGCTCGTGGCCGGCGTCAACGTCCACAACGGCGAGAACGACAACCGCTGGTTCGTCAACCTGCCGGGCGCGGCGAAGGGGCCATTGGCGCAACACTCGATCGATACGTCGCGAAACACCGCGGTCTATCTCGAGAACGCGTTCTATGTCCTGCCGCAGATCGCGCTCGTCGCCGGTACGCAGTTCCTGCATGCGGAGCGTGACCGTGACGCGATCCTCAACAGGACCTCGTCGTCGAGCGCGTTCGACATCTGGAGCCCCAAGGCCGGCCTGCTTTGGGAGATCTCGCCCCGCGCCCAGGTCTTCGCCAACGTCTCGCGTAGTGCCGAGGTGCCGAGCTTCGATGAGAACACGGCGATCGGCGGCGCGGCGTTCACCGCAAAGGCGCAGCGCGGGACGACCTACGAGATCGGCACGCGCGGCGCGACCGAGGACTTCACGTGGGACCTCGCGGTCTACCGCGCCAACCTGACCAACGAGCTCATGTGCACGGCGCCGTTCGGCGTGCCGGATTTCTGCATCGTCCAGAATGCCGGCAAGACCGTGCACCAGGGGATCGAGGCCGGCGTCGGAGTTGCCGTCTTCAAGGGGCTGTTCGAGCAGGGGCGCGCGGCCGGACAAGCATCTGGCTCAACGCGGCCTATACGCTGAGCGACTTCCGCTTCAGGGACGACGTTCTGTTCGGCGACAACAAGCTGCCCGGCGCGCCGCGGCACTATTTGCGGGCGGAATTGCTCTACAAGCACCCGAGCGGCGTCTACCTCGGGCCCAACGTGGAGTGGGTGCCGGAGGCGTACTACGTCGATAGCGCCAATACACTCGACACCAAGGCTTACGCGCTCGCTCGGCATGAAGGTCGGCTACGATGCGGGCACGATGGTCTCCGCATACCTCGAGGCGCGGAACCTGTTCGACACCGCCTACATCGCGTCGACAGGCATCACCAACAACGCCAATCCAGCCTTCACCAACCTTTTCGAACCGGGAACAGGACGCGCGGTCTATGCCGGCGTGCAGGTGAAATGGTGACACGCGATCGTCTACGTGGCCGCGGCGTATGCCGACAGTCCCCCTTGGTGCTCGCGGTCTCGTTCGGGATGGCGTTTCTCGGCGCCATGCCGCTCTCCATCGCCGATGCTGGCGGCCTTGGCGATGACAAGGCGGCGATCGTGCACGTCATCAAGAGCACATGGGAAACGCCTGAACGTCAGATCGTCATTGATCCCGTCATCGTCGAAGGCGACCACGGCTTGGCGGGCTGGCTGCAAGGCGAGCGGGGTGGCCGGGCGCTGCTCAGGCGCGATAAGGGCGCGTGGTCGGTGATCCTGTGCAGCGGCGATCCGCTGAAGGAGGCCGCCAACCTCATGACGGCTGGTGTACCGGCGTCGATTGCATCTGTGCTCGCGGCGGCGCTCGACGCAGAGGAACGAAAGCTGAGCGCCGAGCATCGGGCCGCGTTTTCGAAGTTCGAGGGCCTTGTCGATATGCGCGATCATCATGCGCACCACGGACAGCACAAATGAGGGGATACGGGCTCATGCGATGGATCGGGTTGATCGTGCCGGTGGTTGTGGCGTTGCCCGTTGCGGTGTCGGCACACGTTACCGTCGAGCCGAAGGCGGCCACGCCGGGTCCCTTCAAGGCCGTGTTCAGCGTTCCGCACGGGTGTTCCGGATCACCCACGACAGCGGTTCGGATCACGATTCCCGACGGTGTCATCGGCGTGAAGCCGATGCCGAAGCCGGGCTGGACGCTGTCGGTGACGAAAGGGCCCTATGCGCGCCCCTACGACTATTTCCACGGAACGAAGCTCGCAAACGGGGCGACCGAGATCGCGTGGAGCGGCGGCAGTCTGCCGGACGATCAGGCCGACGAGTTCGCGCTGATCGGTTTCATCAGTGACGCCTTCAAGACCGGCACCATCATCCCCTTCAAGGTCATGCAGACGTGCGAGACGGGGAGTGTGAGTTGGGCGGAGGTTCCGGCTGCCGGTGCGGATCCGCATGCGACCAAGACCCCGGCGCCCAGCATCAAAGTCCGGTCGTCATCTGATGTGACGAGATCGAGATAGAGCGCTGCGCGATCGCTTTGGATCTCCATGCAGCGGAGCCGCGCCCTGTGATCGGTCGTGGTTGCCGCCGAGGCGACGTGATGGTCAAACCGCCACAGAAATGCCGCGCCGGGCCTGAATTTTAAGTCAAGAACGCACCGCGTCTTGACAAGGCAAGGCAATCAATCGACTTCTCTAGGGCATGATGGACCGGACGTGGGCAATTCTGAGCGCGCTGTTCCTCGCGGTCTTCGTGACTGCGGGGGTGGCGGCGGTTGCCACGCCGCTCGACACTTGCCATCGGACGCCGACGGGGCAGATGTTGCACGCAGGTCCGAACGCCGGCAGCCTGACGGACGCGCGTGATGCCGCGCGGATCGCCGATGCAACCAATCATCATGGTCAGCATCATCATGATGAGCACGGCACTCACGAGGGCGGGCCGGGACACGACCACCGCGCCTGTATCGATTGCGGCTGCTTTCTCTGCTCGGGGGTGAGCGTCCAACTGCTGCCCGATCAGGGGCAAGTGGTCTTGCAGCCAGAAGCCCGCAGGGTGATCGGTTCCGCACGGGATGCCGCGCCGCGGCATTTGCGGCTGCGCTTCTCTCTTCTAAGACCACCCCGAATCCTCGTCTGATCGCTGGGGGTGCGGCTGGCCCGCATCCCTCGTCGTCATGAACAGGGATATCGGGAATGATACGGGCACATCAGGGCCTATGGCTGATCGCGGCTGCTGCGTGCGCAGTCGGCTCGGCGCGGGCCGGGGCGTCGACGCTGACCGCCCCATTCGAGGCGGCCGTCGAGCGCAGCGCGGAAATTCAGTTCGCTCATCGCGCGTATGCCGGAGCAGGCCATCAAGCGTGACGTTGCAGGCGCCTTGCTGCCCGGCGGCTGGGCCGTGTCCATCAGCACGGAATCGGATGCGCTGACGACACAACGCGGCGCCCGCGAGTTCGCAGCCGAGGCTGCGTTTCCGATCTGGTTGCCGGGCGAGCGCGGCGCGTCGGCGCATGCCGCGGACCACGCACTGCTCACTCTCGAAGCCGAAATCGGGCGCAAGCGCCTGGACATCGCCAAGCTCGTCCGCGATGCGTATTGGGAGTTTTCCGAGGCGCGTGAAAAGCTCGGCATTGGCGGAACGCCGGCTTGCCATCGCGAGAACGATGGCGGCCGACACCCGACGCCGCGTGACGGCCGGCCAGGCCGCGCAGGTCGATGCGCACATCGCCGACGCCGAGTTGAGCGATGCGGAAGCGACCGTCGCCGCCCGGCGCGGCGAGCTGGCCGAGGCCCTGATCCATTTCGATGGCAAGACCGGACAAAAGCCGCCGGCGGCGTTTTCCGAACAGCCGGCACGGCGTGCGGGCGTGCATCCCGGGCTGAGATCGCTCGAGGCCGCTGTCGCCAAGGCCGAGGCCGAGCGCCATCTCGTCGAAGTCGTCGATCGCGACCGCCCGGAGTTCGCCGTCACGACCAAGACCGATCGCGGTGATCGTGACGAGGCCACCAACACGCAGATCGGCGCGCGGGTGAAGATCCCGTTCGCCTATGACGCAGTGAACGCGCCCAAGCGCGCGGCCGCCGATGGCGCCATCGTCGCGGCGCGGGCGCAGCTTACGACGGCAGAGCGATCGCTGAAGCACGACATCGAAAAAGCCCGGGCGAAGCTCGACGGCGCGAAGAAGCAACTCGCGGCGCTGGAGAGGCGCCATTCGCAATTGTCGGCCGCCGTGGTGCTCATCGAAAAAGCCCAACAGGCGGGACAGACCTCGCTGTCGGAACTGATCCGCGTGCGCGTCCAGATGTTCGATGCCGCCAATTCACGCGCGTTGGCGCGTATCGCCGTCGAGCGCGCCCAATCCGAAATCAATCAAGCTCAGGGTATCGAGCCATGAAAATCGCCTGCATTGCGCTGGCCGCGACGATCGTACTGGCGATCCGCGTCACACGCCGGCCCAGGGCCATGACCACGGCCACGGCGGAGCAGCACCGGCCTTAGCCGACGTCCCGCGCCTCGAGAGCGTGTCGCAGGACTTCGAGCTGGTCGCGGTGGCCGAGGGCCACAAGCTGACGATCTACCTCGATGCGCCGGTCAGCAACGAACCCATCGACGGCGCCACCATCGAGGTGGTGGCCGAGGGACGCGAGAAGTTGGTGGCCAAGTCGCGCGGCGACGGCGTCTACGAGATCGAAGCGGACTGGGTGGACCAGCCGGGCGTGAAGGCGCTGGTGTTCACCGTGATGACGCCGTCGGCGACGGACCTGTTGAACGGGACGCTCGATGTGCATGGTCCAGAGGCGGCGGCCAAGTCGGCGCCGCTCGACTTCAAGGCGCTGCTGCGGCGGCCCGAACTGTGGGTCTGGAGCGCCATCGTCGCCGCTCTCGGTTTCTTTTTGTCATTCGCCTTCCGGCCAGCTCGTGCGCCCTTCGACGACCCGGCGGCGGCGACCGTGCGCGGCGAGCAGGGCAAACCGCTGAGGCATGTCGTGGGCAAAGCTGCAGCGCTGGCTTGCATCGTGGGTGTTTCACTCTGTAGCGCGCCCGGCGCGGTTCTGGCTGGGCCGGGGCACGATCACGGCGACGGCGGCGCGGCACCGCCGGCGGGCGGCAACGTGCCTCGCCGGCAGGCGGACGGCGCCGTGGTGATGCCGAAGCCGTCCCAGAGGTTGCTGCGCATTCGTACATCGGCGACGTCGAGCACGACCGCGCCGCAGTCGAGCGAATTGCTCGGCACCGTCGTCGCCGATCCGCGCGCCTCGGGCCGCGTGCAAGCGCCCTTTGCCGGCCGGGTCGAGGTGGACAGCGGCGAGATCGCATTCGTTGGTCAGCGCGTGGCGAAGGACGATGTGCTGGCACCATCGTCGCCCATGGTCAGCTCGGTCGAGCGCGGATCGGTGGGCCAGCAGTTGGCGGAGATCGACGGCAACATCGCCCAGGCCGCGCAGAAGGTGAAGCGGCTACGCCAGGCTCGTGGGCGGCGTGTCGCAAGAAGGACATCGACCAGGCCAAGGCCGAGCTGGCAGCCCTGCAGGAGCGCCGCGCGGCGTTGCCGCCGTCGCTGTCGGCAAGGAGACAGCTGCGGCGCCCCGTCGCCGGCATCGTCTCAGCGGCCAGCGTCCAGACCGGGCCAGGTCGTCGACGCGCGCGAGACCTGTTCGAGATCGTCAATCCCGGACCGGCTTGTGGATCGAGGCCGATCGGCTCCGAGTCTCGACGACACGACGATCACGGGCGGCATGCCGTCGTCGCGCCGGGCGAGTGTCCCGCTCGCATTCATCGGCCGCGCGCCGGCGCCTGAAGCAGCAGTCGCAGCCGCTGCTGTTCCGTGTCGAGCAGCGGCATCGAGCCCTCGCCGTCGGCCGGCCGTCACCGTTCTCGTGCAGATCCAAGCCAGCAGCCTCCGGGCATCGTCGCTGCCGGCGGCCGCGTCGTGCGCGCCACCAACGGCCTGCCGCAGGTGTGGGAGCACGTCGCCGCCGAGCGCTTCGTGGCGATGCGCGGTCCGCACCGCGCCACTCGACGGCAGACCGTGCTGGTGACGGCCGGCGCTGAGCCGCGGCATCGCGCATCGTCGTCGAGGGCGCCGAGTTCATCAATCAGGTGCGCTGAGGCCACGATGTTCAACGCCATCGTCCGCGCCAGTCTCGGCAACCGCCTGTTCGTGCTCATCGGCGCGCTGATCGTCGCGGTCTATGGCGCGCTGACCCTGCAGCGCCTGCCGGTCGACGTGTTCCCCGATCTCAACCGGCCGACCGTCACGCTGATGACCGAGGTCGGAAGGCCTGGCGCCGGAAGAGGTCGAGCTGCTGGTCACCTTCCCGATCGAGACGGCGATGAACGGCATGCCGGGCGTCACGCGCGTGCGCTCGGTCTCCGGCGTCGGGCTCTCCATCATCTACGTCGAGTTCGACTGGGCGACGGATATCTACCGCGCCCGCCAGCAGGTGGCCGAACGCCTGCAGCTGGTGCGCGAGCAGTTGCCGCCCAACATCGCACGCGCAGATGGGGCCGATCTCGTCGGTCATGGGCGAGATCATGCTGATCGCCATGTCGAGCACGACAGAGATGCCCGATGAAGCTGCGCGAGATCGCCGATTTCGTCGTCCGCCCGCAGCTGCTGACGGTCGTCCGGCGTTTCGCAGGTCATCCCCATCGGTGGCGAGGTGCGCCAGTACCGCGTCGTTCCCGACCCGCGCCGCATGGCGAGTCTCGACATCAGCTTCGAGGCGATCGAGAAGTGCGCTCAAGCGCCTTCGGCGCCAACACCGGCGGCGGCTTCGTCGACCTGCAGGCGCGCGAGTTTCTGATCCGCAACATCGGCCGCACGACCAAGATCGAGGATCTGCAGAACCTCGTCGTCGCCTACCGAAGGGCCAGCGGTCGTTTGCTGAACCAGGTCGCCGCAGGTCGATTTCGCGGCGCGCACCAAGCGCGGCGACGCGGCTTCAACGGCAAGCCCGCCGTCATCCTGGCCGTGCAGAAGCAGCCGAGCGCCGACACCGTCACGCATCACCCACGAGATCGAGCGCATGCTGCCGGAGCTGCAGCGCGTGATGCCGGAAGGCGTGCGCGTCACCGACGTCCAGTTCCGGCAGGCGACGTTCATCGAGACCTCGATCGCCAACGTGAAGAAGGTGCTGGTCGAGGCGCTGGTCGTCGTCGCGCTGGTGCTGTTCGCTTTCCTGCTCAACTGGCAGACGACGTTCATCTCGCTGACGGCCATCCCGCTGTCGGTGCTGACGACCGTCATCGTGTTCCAACTGCTCGGACTGTCGATCAACACCATGACGCTCGGCGGCCTCGCCATCGCCATCGGCGCGCTGGTCGACGATGCGGTGGTCGATGTCGAGAACATCTACCGGCGGCTGAGCCTGCACCGCGCATCGGGCGGCCGCGATGGCCGGCCCATCCTGGAGGTGGTCGGCGACGGCGACCTACGAGATGCGCTCCGGCATCCTCTATGCGACCGCGATCATCATTCTGGTGTTCCTGCCGCTGTTTGCGCTGTCCGGCATCGAGGGGCGGCTGTTCGCCCCGCTCGGCATCGCGTTCATCGTCTCGATCCTGGCGAGCCTCGCTGTGGCGGTCACGGTGACGCCGGTGCTGTCCTATTGGCTGCTGCCGCGCATGCGGCATTTGGCCGAGCGCGAGAGTCCGCTCGTGCGCGTGCTCAAGCGCTGGCAGAAAGCGCGGCCTCGAGTGGTGCTTCGACCGGCCGGCGTTCGTCATCGGCTTGCCCATCGCCGCGGTTGCCGCCGCCGCATTCTTCGCCACGCTGCTGCCGCGCGCCTTCCTGCCGTCGTTCAACGAAGGCACGGTGCTGGTCAGCGTCATCCTGCAACCCGGCATCAGCCTCACCGAAAGCGACCGCATCGGCCGCATCGCCGAGAAGATCGTCGATGGAGGTGCCGGAGGTGCACTCGGTCGGCCGCCGAACGGGCCGCGCCGAGCTCGACGAGCACGCCGAGGGCGTCCACAACAGCGAGCTCGATGTCGATCTCAAGCGGTCGGCGCGCACGCCGCGAGGCGGTGCTGGCCGACATCCGGCAGAGGCTCATCGGTGCTGCCCGCCAGCATCATCGTCGGCCAGCCGATCGCGCATCGGCTCGATCACATGCTGTCGGGCGTGCGTGCCCAGCTCGCGCTCAAGATCTACGGCGACGATTTCGATGCGCTGCTGGCGCTGGCGGCCGACTTCGAGCGGCGGCTGAAGGGCATTCCCGGCATCGTCGATCTGCAGACCGAGAAGCAGGTGCGCATTCCGCAGCTTCAGGTGCGCGTCGAACTACGACGCGGCGGTGCGTTACGGCCTGACGCCGGCGGCCGTGACCGAGGCGCTGGAGACGCTGTCGAACGGCCGCGTGGTGTCGCAGATCATCGACGAGAGCCGCCGCTTCGACGTGGTGCTGCGGCTGGCAGACGCCGACCGCACCACCCGCGCGCTGGGCGAGCTTGCTCGTCGAAACGCCGGCCGGACGCGTTCCGCTCAAGACCTTCGCCGAGATCATCGAGACCGACGGCCCCAACCAGGTCCAGCGCGAGGACGGCCGCCGCCGCATCGCCGTGTTCGCCAACACCGATGGCTCCGACATGGCCGCGATCGTGGCGTCGATCCGCCGCGAGATCGAGGCGTCGAAGCTGCCGCAAGGCTACTTCACCCGTCTCGAAGGCCAGTTCCAGGCGCAGGAGCAGGCGACACGGCTCGATCGCCGCCTTGTCGTTGATCTCGCTCCTGCTGATCTTCGTCGTGCTCTATTCACGCTATAAGTCGGCTGTGCTGGCGCTGATCATCATGGGCAACGTGCCGCTGGCCCTCATCGGCAGCGTCGTCGCGCTGATGGATCGCCGGGCAACCGTTCTCGGTCGCCAGCGCCATCGGCTTCATCACGCTGGCCGGCATCGCCACGCGCAACGGCATTCTGAAGATCAGCCACTACATCAATCTGGTGTTGTTCGAGGGCGAAGAGTTCGGCCGCCGCATGATCATCCGCGGCACGCTGGAGCGGCTGACGCCGGTGCTGATGACCGCGCTCGCGGCCGGCATTGCGCTGGTGCCGCTGATGATCGGCGCCGACGAGCCCGGCAAGGAGCTCCTGAACCCCGTCGCCATCACCATTTTCGGCGGCCTCGTCAGCGCGACGCTGCTCGACGCCTTCCTCACGCCGACATTGTTCCTTCTGTTCGGCCGCAAGCCGCTCGAGCAGCTGCAAGCGACCGAAGGGGAAATGATGCACGCCGAAGCCTTCTAACCCTCAGTCGAAATCAGGAGCATGCCATGTTGAGAAAACTCGCCCTCGCCACCGCACTCGTCGCGACATCCGCCTTCGGCGTGCTGGCCCACAGCGAAAGCAAGACCCTGCACGGCGGCAAGGTCGTCGACAGCGGGCATCATCATCTCGAATTGGTCGCAGCCGACGGCTCGCTGACGCTCTATGTCCGCGACGAGGCCGACAAGCCCGAGGACGTCATGAAGGCCAAGGCTTCGGCAACTGTCCTCGCCGACGGCAAGACCGAGGCCGTGGCACTGCAGCCCGCCGCCGGTGGCGTGTTGAATGGCAAGGGCGCCTTCAAGGCGTCGAAGGGCGTGACGGTGGTGATCAACTTGACCATGCCCGACCACAAGACGGAGCAGGCCAGATTCAAGCTCGACTGATCGGCGGCGCATCTGGCGCCGTAGCGGATGTGCATGGTAGCAATCGGCAAACGGCGGAACTGGGTGGGCAACGCTGGTCGAGGCAGTGCGAATGAACAGACCGGCTGTGGCAGGATTTCTCGGCGTACTCGGGTTGACGATGGCCGGCCCGCTGTCGATGCCGGCGCTGGTCGATGCCGCCACGGCGCAGACGGCGGCGCCGGCACAGAAAGAGCTTGCAGACCCGTTCGGGCCAAGACGTGCGGTCGCCGAAGTGCTGTCGGAAATGCGCGGTCACGGCGGGCCGGTGCGGGCCATCACGACACTCGACGACGGCCGCAGGATCGTGACGGGCGGCTTCGACAGCGCCATCATCGTGTGGGGTGTCGCGCCGGCGCTCGCAATGCAGGTGCTGCAATTCCACGACAGCACGGTCAACGCGCTGACGGCGTTGCCGGGAGGGTGTTTCGCGTCGGGCGGCGAGGACGCGCGCATCGCGGTGTGGTGCGGGGAGGCGGCGCGACCGCAGCGCGTGATGAGCGGGCACAAGGCGCCGATCGCGGCGCTGGCGGTGTCGCCCGATGGGGCGGTGCTGGCGAGCGGGTCCTGGGACCACACCATCCGGCTATGGCGGCTCGCCGACGAGGGCGCCGCGGCGGCCTCGATCATCGAGGGCCATAGCGGCCCGGTGAACGGGTTGGCGTTCCTGCCCGACGGCAAGTCGGTGGTATCGGCCGGCTATGACGGGCAGGTGCGGGTCAGTCCGGTGGCGGGCGGCGGTCCGGCGCGCAGCGTGACGCTCCCCGCGCCGGTCAACGCGGTCGCTGCGTCGCGCACGGGCGAGATCGTAACGGCAGGCGCGGATGGACACGTGCGGTTCTTCGATGCCCGGCTCGAGGCGGCCGGCGCGGTCGATCTCGGCGGCGGGCCGCTGACGACTGTCGCACTGACGCCGGATGGGCGCATCGCGGCGACGGCCGGATTGCGGACCGCGGTGACGCTCATCGATGTCGCAACGCGAAAGCCAGTGACGGAGATCCTGGGGCCGGGACTGCCGGTGTGGTCGGTCGCCTTCTCGCGCGATGGCCGCGTGCTGTTCACCGGAGGCGCCGACCGTGCCGTGCGCCGCTGGGATGCGGCGACCGGCAAACCGGCGGGCAACGACTTGGCCGAGGCGGAAGCCGAGACGAGCGCCAACGATCCGCATCCGGGCGCGCGGGTGTTCCGCGCCTGCAAGGCGTGTCACGGGCTGACGGCCAACGACACCAATCGCGCCGGGCCGACGCTGCACGGCATCATGGGGCGGCGGATCGCCAAGGCGCCTGGGTATTCCTATTCGGCGGCCTTGCAGCGGCTCGATATCGAATGGTCGAAGGAGACCATCGCGCGGCTGTTCGAAGTCGGCCCCAACGCCTATCTGCCGGGCACCAAGATGCCCGAGCAGACGATCTCCAATGCCGAGGACCGCAAGGCGCTGGTCGAGTGGCTGGAGCAACGGACGCGCAAGACCGAGTAGCGCGATCAGCGACACTCGCCGGGGTCAGACCTCGCCGCGGTCGATCTTGTCGAGCATGGCGCGTTCGCGCGCTTCCCGCTCCTCGCGCTCGCGGAAATAGTCGTCGGTGGTGCGCGGCGGCGCGCGTTGTGGTGCGCCGTAGGGGTCGATCGAGGCGTTGGTCGCGGTCTCGATGCGGCAGTCGTCGCACATCTCGATCAACGCCAGCCGGGCCTCGCTGCCGTCGCCCTTGAACATCCAATGCGCGCCGGTGAGCTTGGCCTTGACCCGCTCGATGGTGCTCTTGACGCCGAACGCCTTGCCGCACTTGGTGCAGCAGAACGGCTCTTCCTGCTTGAGCACGAGGGGGCCTGCGGCAAAGGCGGCGAAATCGATGCGCGGCTCGAGCGAGATCACGCGCTCGGGGCAGGTGCCGCGGCACAGTCCGCACTGCACGCAGAGGCTCTCGTCGAAGCGCAGCGTGGGCCGCTCCTGGTCGTCGCTCAAGGCGCCGGTCGGGCAGCTCGAAACGCAGGACAGGCAGAGCGTGCAGCCGTCGGTGTTGACGGCGACGCGGCCGAACACGGCGCCTTTAGGCAGCGGCACGGTGGCGACGGGCGTGGGCGCGACGCGGTGCAATTCGCGCAGGGCGAGCTTCAGCACATCGCGCTTGCCGCCGAGCGGCAGGAAACTCGACGTCGAACGCGGCGACGCGCCGGCCGGCGGCTCGTTCGTGCCAGAGGCCAGGACAGAGGCCAGGGCGGCTGCGAGCGCGTCGGGATCGTCGGTTTCGATCGTGCGGGCGCGGTCATGGCCGTAGCCGAGCGCGGCCAGCAGCACGTCGGCGGTTGCGAGCGTGTCGCGCAAGCCCGCGATGTCGTGCTTCGGCTTGGCGCGCGTCAACACCTGCACCGCGCTGGCGCCATAAGCGAACGCAGCGGCCACGGCTTCGAGCCCGAGCTGGCCCGTCTCGTTGAGGGCAACCGGCAGGACCCGCGCCGGCAGGCCATCGGCAAAGCGGGCCAGCGCGTCGATCAGCGCCGCGCCGTGAAAATCGCCGTCGTGGAACAGCACCACCGGATCGGTTCCGCCGGCTTCGCGGTAGGCGGCGAGCAAGGCGCGAAGCCTGCGCAACAGCACGTCGGCCGAGGGAACCGCGTAGCTGGCGGCGCCGGTCGGGCAGGCGGCCGCGCACGCGCCGCAACCGCCGCAGATCTGCGGGTCGATCGCCACTGTGTCGCCGGCTGGCGAGATGGCGCCTGCGGGACAGAGATCGAGGCAACGCCGGCAGCCGACGATGCGCGAGCGGGAATGCGCGCAGAGATCGGCGTGGAAATCGATATAGCGCGGCTTGTCGAAGGTGCCGACCAGCTCGGCCGCCTTGAACAGCACGCGCTGCACCGCGGCGGGATCGCCGGGATCGGCCCGCAGATAGCCGTCGCGTAGACCGTCGCCGGGGAACAGCGGCAAGCCGCCGGACAGATCGATGACGATATCGGCTTTGGAGCGGGCGCCGTCACGGGGCGGGCCGAAACGCAGACGCGCGCGTGACGAGGGCAGCGGCGTGGCGAGCGCGTCGATCGCGAGATCGAACGCGCCGAGATGGCCGCTTGCCGTGCTGATGCGGCCCTTGCGGATGGGGAAGGTGGCCGTGCGCGGCGGCACCACGTCCGGGTCGCCGGTGAGCAGCAGGGTGATGTCGAGGCGGTCTTGCAGCAGCTCGGCGGCCGCGAGCGCCTCCGGGCCACGGCCGTAGATCAGCGTGATGCCCTCGCTTTCGAGGGTGACACCGGCGGGAACAGGCGTCTCGACCGCCGCCTCGGCGATCAGCGCGGCCATCTTCGGGCCCGCGGCGCGGCCTTCGGCAGACCAGCCGGCCGTTTCGCGCACGTTGACGAAGCGCAGCGCGGCGGGAAGTCCGGCATCCTCGGCGACCTCGCGAAAGCGGGCGGCTTCCTGAGTACAGCAGACGATGACCTCGCCGCTGTCCGCCGCCGCCTTGAAGCGCGCGATTTCGGGTCCGCAGAGATGGCGGGCCGTGGACACCGCGGCATCGGGCAAGCCCTTGCGGACGCTGGACGTATCGAGCGTCATGGTGTCCTCGCAACTGCAGAGGATCACTTTCGGGGGTATTCCGGCCATGGTAACCTTTCGTGGTCTCGCGGCAGGCTGGTCGTGGCAGGCGGGTCTCGAGGAGCGGGGCGCTTGCGAGCGACCGGGCCGGGACTGTGCTGGCTGTCCTCATACAATAGATCGACAGCGAGAGCGAAGCACCTCGATCAGTGGCCGGCTCGCGGTCACGCTGCTGTGACCAGGGGGCGTGTCCAGGGGTAATGCTTGACGCGGAAACCCGTGCTGGCCATTGCTTGGCCGGCAGGTTGGGCCAGCGTTGGGCCGGCAGTTGGGCTGGGCCGGCAAGCTGGAGAGGATCGGTGGCGAACGTGCAGTCGATGGACGAGGCAAGGCGGCTTCAAACCCGCGCGGACATCGACCTGCCGCCCGGTTTCGACGTCGTCGCGCTGCGTGAAATGAAGGACGCCGTGGAGCACGCCGTGTCGATCGCCGACGAGGCGGGGGCTGGCACGCTGGTCCACGTCGGCCGCTTCGACCTCATGGAGCTGGCCCTGGTGCTGGAGCCGGACGAGGCGCTTTCGGGCGCGCGGCGCGTGGTTTATGCCCTCATGAACGCCATGGGTGACGCGCTGGCCGCGATGCTGCCGCCGGAAAAGCCCGTGGCCTTCGACTGGCCGGACACGATCCGCGTCGATGGCGGCGTCGTCGGCGGCGCGCGGCTGGTGTGGCCGGGCGCAGAGAGCGAAACAGAGCCGCCGAAGTGGCTGGTCGGCGGGATGTCGATCCGCGTGGCGCTGCCGCTGACCGGGGGCGCGGTCAACCCCTATGATGTGAGCGCGCGCGAGGGCACCAGCCTCGAGATCGAAGGCGTCGAGCACATCGACAGCCGCGCACTGATGGCCAGCTTCTGCCGCTATCTGCTGCTGCAATTCGACGGCTGGCGCGAAGCCGGGTTCGATGCGGCCGGGCGCGCCTATCTCGCTCGCCTGCCGCCCGATTACGCGCGCCACCGGGCCATCGCCGACAATGGCGATCTGCTGGAGTGCGGGCTGGACCGGCGCGAGGTGATCGGCAGGCAAAGCCTCGTTGCGGCGCTTGCCGCGCCGCGCTGGCGCGACCCGAGCACGGGCGAGCCGTGGATTTGAAGCGCCGATGAATTTGGAGCCGTGCCGCCATGACACTTCGCCGCAAATTGCTGCGTACGATCAGGCTCGATGCATCCGACACGTTCGTCTTCGAGCGCGCGGCGACGCCCGGCGAATGGGCCGTGCCGGGGACGTTTAAGTTCTGGGACGTGGACGCGACCGCGCTGACGGGGCGGCCGCGGCAGGCCTTCCGCGCCGGGTTCCTGGGGCTCGAGAGTTTCGGCTGGTCGACGCTGGCGGTGGTTTCGGAGGCGACGGACGAGGAACGCGAAGCGGCCATCGTGGCGCTGGCGCAGCATCTCGTGGCGGAGCACGGCGCGCCGGATGTCGAGGCGGCCCGAGCGGCGGCGGAGGAGGAATTGCGCTACGCCGAGGAGTTGGCGGCGCATCCGCCGCAGACGCTGGTGGCGCTGCAGAGAAAGGCGATGCCCGACGGCGCGATCGCGGAACAGTTCCGCACCTTCCGGGCCGCTGCCGACGCGATACGCGGCGCGAGCATGCCGTGCAGCGCGGGGGCTTTCTCGATCGTCGATGACGAGGGCGCAGCGGAGCCGGGTGCGGACGGGCTGGGCGACAACGCCGGGATCGATCTGGCGGGTCTGGTCGAGGCGGCGGACACCGCACGGGCGAAGGAGTGAACATGACCATGCCGGAAGCCGGCGGCGGACGCGGGGCGACCCTCGAGCACAGGGATTTCTGGTTGTCGAGCGGCCATCATCTGCTCGACCACGACGCCGACGGACGGCTTGCCGTCACCGACGCTTTCATCAAGGCCTATCTGGCGCGGCCCGAGGTGGTTCCGCCCGACGACGCCTGTCTGATCGAGCGCTCCATTCATGCGCGGTTGCTGCGCGACCCGCGCGCCGCCGTGCAGCCCAATGAGATCCGTGACATTGCCGATCGCGATGCGCGGGAGAACTGGCGCCACCTGATCGGGTTCCGCGACCATGTCGCCGCGTCGGGCACCATCGAGCGCGCCTATGTCACGCTGTTCCGGTCGGGGCAGGTGACGACGCCGGCGCTGTTCCTGAACCAGCTCGCGCATCTCCTGCTGCGGAATATCCTCGACGGCGAAACCGATGCCTTCATGCTGCGCGCAGCGGAGCTGTTGTTTCGGCCGCAGCGGCTGTCGGTGCGCGATGGCGTGCCGCTCATGGCCGACGAGGAACTGATCGGCGACAGCACGTCGATCAGCCATCAATCGCCGCTGCTCGCCGTGTTCGCCGACGCACGCTCGCGCGATCTCGACATCATGACGACGGACAACGCGGAGGCGTATTTCGGTCGCAGCGACGCTTTCGATATGGTGCTCGACTTCCGCTCGGGTGGTCCGGGCCGGCTGGCTCTGGCGCGCGTGCTCGAGCGGTGGATCCGCCATCTCGTCGGCGCGAACGTCGAGATCACGCCGATCGACCGGGTCGAAACGGCGGACTGGCGGTGGTTCGTGGGGCTGGACCAGGATGGCACGGCGATCGGCAATGCGCTGTGGACGGGCGAGGAGCCAGCCGACGATGGCCGCAACCGCATCGTGGCGCTGTTTTCGCTGACATTCGACGACCCCGCCGACGCCGTGGAGCGGGCGCGCGGCGCGCCGGTCATCCTCATCCTGGGCATGTCGCCAAACCGCGTCGTCCGACTGAAGCCGCAAAATCTGATCACCGGACTGCCGCTGTCTGCGGCGGTGCCGGCCGGCTGATGTCCGCGAGCGTATGTACTTACTTATGCTCGCTGGCATCGGCGCGCAGGGTTGGTGTGGCGGCGCGCGCAAACAAAAGAGTGATACCATCGAGCGGCCGAAGTCGTTCAAGTCGATACGTTCGCTCGACGGTATGAGAGGGCATGATGATCGAAGAAGCCGTGGTGGTTGGCTTGGTGGTGGAGCGCCGGCGGATCGAGAATGCGTGGTCCGAGTTCAACGGCACACCTTATGCTTGGCGGCCGGTGGCGGTTTTCCCGGTGGCGCCCGACGTGGCGCCGTGGACGCCGCTGGGCGGCAACGCCAAGGCGAGCCGGTTCTATGCGGGGGCGCAGTCGATCCGGCTCTTTTCCACCGACACGGCCAACTATCGCGGCAACCTCGAATTGGGTGAGGCGCTGCTCTGGGTGGCGTTGCGGGAGACGGGCTCGGAGCCGCCGATCGAGGTCGCCGCCGTCACCGCCGACCCGGCAGAGGGCGAAGCGCTGACCGAGGCTGGAACGGATACGGTCGAGACCATCGCCATGCCCGCCGAGGTGGCGGCAGAGATCGCCGCCTTCATCGTCGCCAATCATGTCGAGCGTCCGATCATCAAGCGCAAGCGCGACCGCGCCGAGCCCGACGTGAGGTGGCGGCCCGGCGAGGGGCCTGACCGCAAGCCGGGGCCGGGCGGCGAGGAGAACGGATCATGAGCGGCAAGCCGGTGAGCGAGAACGATGACGACGCGCGGCCGGGCGAGGGCTTCGTCGCGCGCTGGGCGCGGCTGAAACGGCAGGAGACCGAAGCCGACGGACAGCCGGCAGCGGCGGCGGCGCCGGCGCGGGTCACAGATCCGGCCACAGGTCCGGTCCAAGACGCGGATGGCGACGATCGCGGCGATGTGACGGACGCGCCGCTGCCGTCGGTCGAGGATCTCAAGCCGGACAGCGATATCACGGCGTTCCTCGACAAGCGGGTGCCGGAGGAATTGCGGCGGATGGCCATGCGCCGGATGTGGACGCTCGACCCCGCCATTCGCGATTTCATCGAGATGGCGGAAAACCAGTACGACTGGAACGACCCCAACGGCGTGCCCGGCTTCGGGCCTCTGCCGGCCGGCACCGATATGGAAGCGCTGCTGGCGCAGGCGACCGGGATGTGGAAACCCGCGGCCAAGGATCAGCAACCCGACGATCAGCAAGTCGGCGCGGGGGCGGCCGGAACGGTCGCGGCGGCTGACGTTCCGGGCGAAGGCGATGTGGCTGATGTAGATCAGTCCAGCGGTGGTCAGACTGATGTATATCAGACTGATGTATATCAGTCTGAGGCCGGTGCGACGGGGGCCGGTGCGCCGGCCGAGCCGATCGAACCCGGGCCGCAGACGAGCGAAGCGGTGTCCGATCCGGACGGTTCGGACCCCGTCGAAGTGGCCGCGTCCATGGTGGCGGACGGGCCTGTACTCCACCCGGACGATGCTGCACCGCCGCAGCGGCGGAGGCACGGCGGGGCACTGCCGGTCTGATATTAAACACCTGATTACAAACGATTAATTGCGCCAGCATTGGGGTCGAATTTTGCTGCGTCGCGGCGATATCCGACCCATGGCGTACGACTTTCGTAGTGGTCGTCCTGATAGGGTCTTCCTATGCCCATGTGACATGATAGCGTTGCGACAAATTTGCACAATTCGACAGCACAATTCGACAACTGGGCGACCCTGCAATGACCCAGACGCAAAGGGAGGATGCACGCGACAGCGGCGTCACGCTGGCCATCGAGGCCGCGGGTGGCGTCGGTCCGTTGGCGCGCAAGCTCGGGATCTCGCAACCGTCCGTTTCCGGCTGGAGCCGGGTTCCCGCCGATCGGGTGGCCGCCGTCGAAGCTGCGACCGGCGTTGCGCGCGCACTGCTTCGGCCGGATCTGTTCGAGACGGAGCGCACGGCCGCTGCTCCCGACGGCTTGGCCACGGCTCGGGCGCGCGAATATCTGCTGCTTGCGACGCTGCTGTCCAAGCCGCCACGCCAGACCCTGCTAGACGAACTCGCTGCCGTCACGGGCGATGCGACGCCGCTGGGGCTCGCGCACATCCAGCTCGCGGAAGCGGCGCAGCGGGCCACCGAGGCCTCGGCCGGGCGCGAATACTTCAATCTGTTCGTCGGCGTCGGGCGCGGCGAGCTGTTGCCTTATCTGTCGTTCTATCAGACCGGCTTTCTGAACGAGCGGCCGCTGGCCCGCGTGCGCGACGACTTCGCGCGGCTCGGCGTCGAGCGGCGGCAGGGCGTGTTCGAGCCCGAGGATCATATCGCGACACTGCTCGAGGTCATGTCGGGGCTGGTGGGTGGCAGCATCCCCGGCGGTGCCGCACAGTCGGATGCGTTTTTCGAGCGGCACCTGAAGCCTTGGGCCCTGCGCTTGTTCGCCGACATGGCGGTTGCGGAAAGCGCAAGTTTCTACAAGTCGGTCGCCGAGCTGGGCACCACCTGGATCGAGATTGAAACCCAACTGCTGGAATTCGCGGCGTGAGCTGATCCACATCGCGCGTCACGAAGCGAACCAAACCGACCTATCGAACCGAATGACGACACTGGAGGAGCAGACGATGAGCGAAGCGAAATCCAAGGCAAGGCTCGATCGGCGTGATTTCCTGAAGGCATTGGGAACGGGTACGGCCGGGGCGGCCACCGTGGCCGTCGCAGCCAGCGCCGGCATCACGCCCGCTGCAGCGAGCGAAAGCGCCAGCGACAAGAAGAAGAAGCGGTACCAGGAAAGCGACCACGTGAAGGCCTACTACCGCACCAACCGGTACTGATCGAATTCGGGAGGATCAAACGTGCTCATCAAACGTCAGAACGCGAAGGCGCGTGCGTCGCGGCTCACGGCCGTCATGCCGGAAGCGCGCTTCCATCAACGACTCCAGCAGCCCCGCCGCCACACTCGACCGCCGCAGCTTCCTGGTCCGGTCCGGCCTCGCCGTCGGCGGGTTGGCGGGTGTCTCGGCGCTGGGCGCCGGCAATATCGGCGTGGCCAAGGCGGCATCGCCCGCAGCCGGCGCCGCCGGTGGCGCCGTGACCATCAAGAAGAACGTCTGCACCCACTGCTCGGTCGGCTGTACGGTGCTCGCCGAGGTTCAGAGCGGCGTGTGGGTCGGCCAGGAGCCGGCTTGGGACAGCCCGATCAACCGCGGCACGCATTGCGCGAAGGGCGCGGCGATCCGCGAGGTGGTGCACGGCGACCGCCGCCTCAAGTACCCGATGAAGCTGGTGGACGGCCAGTGGCAGAAGCTGTCGTGGGCCACCGCACTCGACGAGATCACCAAGAAGATGATGGAGATCCGCGAGAAGTCCGGACCCGAGTCGGTCTGGTATCTCGGATCGGCCAAGTTCACCAACGAGAGCGCCTACCTGTTCCGCAAGTTCGCGGCGTTCTGGGGCACCAACTCGGTCGACCACCAGGCCCGCATCTGCCATTCGACCACGGTCGCAGGCGTCGCCAATACCTGGGGCTATGGCGCGCAGACCAACTCCTACAACGACATCCGCAACTCGAAGACCGCCATCATCATGGGCGGCAATCCGGCGGAGGCGCATCCGGTCTCGCTGCAGCACGTGCTGTCGGGCAAGGAGATCAACCGCGCCAACCTGATCGTGATCGACCCGCGCATGACGCGCACGGCCGCGCACGCGACCGAGTTCGTGCGCATCCGCTCGGGCACCGATATCGCGGTGCTGTGGGGCATGCTGTGGCACATCTTCGAGAACGGCTGGGAGGACAAGGACTTCATCAAGGCCCGCGTCAACGGCATGGACGAGATCCGGGCGGAAGTGAAGAAGTACGACCCCAAGACGGTCGAGGACATCACCGGCGTTCCCGGCGAGCAGATGAAGCGCGTCGCCGAGATGTTCGCCAAGCAGAAGCCGTCGACGCTGATCTGGTGCATGGGCCAGACCCAGCACACGGTCGGCACGGCCAACGTGCGCGCCTCGTGCATCCTGCTGCTGGCCACCGGCAACGTCGGCGCGCCGGGCACGGGCGCCAACATCTTCCGCGGTCACTGCAACGTGCAGGGCGCCACCGATCTCGGAGTCGATATCGCGACGCTGCCGCTGTACTACGGCCTCGATGACGGCGCGTGGAAGCATTGGTCGCGCGTGTGGGAAGTGGACTTCGATTGGCTCGACAGCCGCTTCGACAAGAAGGATGGAGCCGACGGCAAGAAGATCAACTACCGCACGATGCCGGGCATTCCGTCGACCCGCTGGTTCGACGCGGTGACGTTGCCGAAAGAGCAGGTCGACCAGAAGGACAACGTCAAGGCGGCAATCGTGTTCGGTCATGGCGGCAACACCGTGCCGCGCATGCCGGAGATGACCAAGGGCCTCGCCGCGTTGGAGTTGCTGGTCGTTGCCGACCCGCATCCGACCAACTTCATTTCGCTCGGCGGCCGCAAGAACGGCACTTACCTGCTGCCGATCGCCACGTCGCTCGAGCAGAACGGCTCGCGCACGGCCTCCAACCGCTCGCTGCAGTGGGGCGAGAAAATCGTCGAG
The DNA here is from genome assembly GCA_963819775.1 of uncultured Alphaproteobacteria bacterium. Lineage (GTDB taxonomy): Bacteria > Pseudomonadota > Alphaproteobacteria > Rhizobiales > Hyphomicrobiaceae > JAKAML01. Next base: position 695,040 of record CAWFXM010000007.1, on the reverse strand, counting down.
CCGATCTTCGAATGCGGCATCGACAACTGGGTCATGTACGAGATGGCCAAGCGGCTCGGGTTCGCCGACAAGATGTTCAAGAACATCAAGCTGGTGAAGGGCAAGTTCGGCGACGAGCCGGAGGCGGAATCGATCCTGCGCGAGATCAACCGTGGCGGGTTCTCGACCGGCTACTGCGGTCAGTCGCCGGAGCGTCTCAAGGCGCACATGGCCAACCAGGGTAAGTTCGACATCGTGACCTTGCGCGCGCCCGCCGAGGCCGGCGAGGTAGGTGGCGACTACTACGGCCTGCCGTGGCCGTGCTGGGGAACGCCGGCGCACAAGCACCCGGGCACGCCGCTGCTCTACAACACCAACCTGGCGGTGAAGGACGGTGGCGGCACGTTCCGCGCCCGCTTCGGCGTCGAGCGTGTCATCAAGACCAAGGTGAAGGACGCCGAGGGCAAGGAGACCGAGACCGAGATCAAGCAGAACATGCTGGCCGAGGGCTCGTACTCCAAGGACAGCGAGCTGAAGGACGGCTATCCCGAGTTCACCTACGCCGTGCTGCAGAAGCTCGGCTGGGACAAGGATCTGTCCTCCGACGAGTTGGCGACGATCATGAGGATCGGCGGCAACGAACCGGGCAAGGTGTCGTGGGCGATCGATTTCTCGGGCGGCATTCAGCGTGTCTCCATCGCGCACGGCTGCTCACCTTACGGCAACTCGAAGGCCCGCGCCGTGGCCTGGAACCTTCCCGATCCGATCCCGACGCACCGCGAGCCGATCTACACGCCGCGCGCCGATCTGGTCGCCAAGTATCCGACCCGGCCGGACTTCAAGAGCTTCCGTGTTCCCAACATCGGCTTCACCGTCCAGAAGGCGGCGGTCGACAAGGGCGTCGCCAAGGAGTTCCCGATCATTCTGACGTCGGGACGACTGGTCGAGTACGAAGGCGGCGGCGAGGAGACACGCTCCAACAAGTGGCTCGCCGAGCTGCAGCAGGACATGTTCGTCGAGATCAATCCCATCGACGCGCAGGCTCGCGGCATCGCCGAGGGGCAGTGGGTGTGGGTGATGGGTCCGGAGTTGGGCTCCAAGGCCAGGGTCAAAGCCATGGTGACGGAGCGGGTCGGCAAGGGCGTCGCCTTCATGCCGTTCCACTTCGGCGGCTGGTTCCAGGGTGAGGACCAGCGCAAGAACTATCCAGCCGGCACCGATCCGATCGTGCTGGGTGAATCGGTCAACATCGTCACCACCTACGGTTTCGATCCGGTAACGGCAATGCATGAAGGCAAGGTCACCCTTTGCCAGATCAAAGCGGCGTGACGGGAGGACAGCTTATGGCTCGAATGAAATTCCTGTGTGACGCCGATCGTTGCATCGAATGCAATGCCTGCGTCACGGCCTGCAAGAACGAGAACGACGTACCGTGGGGCATCAATCGCCGCCGCGTCGTTACCATCAACGACGGCAAGCTCGGTGAGCGGTCGGTGTCGATGGCGTGCATGCATTGCACCGATGCGCCATGCGCGGCGGTGTGCCCGGTCGATTGCTTCTACACGACCGAGGACGCCGTCGTGCTCCACTCCAAGGAGCTGTGCATCGGCTGCGGCTACTGCTTCTACGCCTGTCCGTTCGGCGCGCCGCAGTATCCAAAGACCGGCAACTTCGGCAGCCGCGGCAAGATGGACAAGTGCACCTATTGCGCCGGCGGACCCGAGGCCGACAACACGGCGGCCGAACGGGCGGCCTACGGCTCCAATCGGCTCGCCGAAGGCAAGTTGCCGCTGTGCGCCGAGATGTGCTCGACCAAGGCGCTGTTGGCGGGCGATGGCGAGATCATCGCGCAGATCTACAAGGAGCGTGTGGCCAAGCGCGGGTATGGGTCGGGCGCCTGGGGCTGGAAGACGGCCTACAAGGAGTCGATTGCGACCTGACGGACCGTGGGCCATGGCGGCGCGCGGCATCGCCGCCGCCATGGTTTCACGGCAGGGTCCACATCACTCTGAAGTCATTTGGAGCCAGAGCGGTTCGAGAACGACTGCAGAAGCTCCGTGATCGACACCAACCCGGTCGACGCACTGCGCGCCGGGGCAGGGAGGAATAAAATGCAGACAAGAGAGACGCATCCCGATGGGGGCCGCGCTGGCGGGCTCGCCGGTGGTTTGTCCGGTGGGGTATCCGGTGGTTTTGGCGGTGGTTTCTGGGCCGCGCTCGCGGCGCTGGTCCTGGCGCTGTTGACCGCGATGCCGGCCGGCGTCTCGGCGCAGGATCGCTCGGGCGCGGTGAACCCGACGGCCAGCGCCGTTAACGAGAAGCAGTTGCTCGACGCCTTGAAGCCAGGGCAGGGCATCAACGGACGGGCGTCGATCCCCGATGCGCGGGCCTCGCGTCTCGAGCAGCCGGATGGCCGCGTGTTCCGCGAGCAACGTGACGCCAACGCCCGGACCGGCGGTCTCGCGATCCTCGGCGTCCTGGGCGTGCTGGCTGTCTTCTATCTGGTGCGCGGCAAGGTGCGGATCACCAACGGCCCGTCCGGCCGGACGGTCACGCGCTTCGGCTTCCTCGATCGCTTCGCGCATTGGTTGACGGCCACGGCGTTCATTCTGCTGGCGATCACCGGCCTCAACGTCACGTTCGGCCGCAGCATTCTGCTGCCGCTGATCGGTCCGTCGGCGTTCACGTCTTTGAGCGTGTCGGGCAAGTTCGTGCACAATTACGTCAGCTTCGCATTCGTGCTGGGTCTGGTGCTCATGCTGCTGCTGTGGGTGAAGGACAACTTCCCGGCATTGCGTGACCTGCGCTGGTTCCTGCAAGGCGGCGGCTTGATCGGTCTGGGGCATCCGCCCGCCGGCCGTTTCAATGCCGGTCAGAAGCTCATCTTCTGGTCGGTCATCCTGGTCGGCGGCGCCATCGCGTTCACCGGCTACATGCTGATGTTCCCGTTCCAGTTCTCGACCACGATCTTCGATATGCAGTGGGCCAACGTCTGGCATGGGTTCCTGGGGTTGATCCTGACCGCCGTCATCATGGCCCATATCTATATCGGCTCGGTCGGCATGGAGGGCGCCTTCGATGCCATGGGCTCGGGTGAGGTCGACCAGAACTGGGCGCGCGATCACCATTCGGTCTGGGCCGAGAAGGTGATCGGCAAGCCGGGTGATGGCCGCGCGGCGCCAGCGGAATGACGGCAGGCGTCCGCAGTGAGTGAGCACGATTGCGCGTGGTCGCATCGAAAACGGGCCGCTCCAGATGATGGAGCGGCCCGCTTGCATCTCGCAGTGCTTCGTACCGTCGAGCCGAAGTTTCGACTCGTGCGCCGTTTTGTGGTTCGACGGTATTCAGTTTTGCTTGGCGCTTCGGATGCCCACAAGCATCCGCGCCGGTATCGGTCGACTTGGTGAGTGGTGATGAATGTCTGGCGGCCGATCATGGATCGGCAGATGGATGTGGCCGATCACGGATCGGCAATGGGCCACACGACGGAGGGCGATGACATGCGCTCCGCCGGATGACGCAAAAGGGTGACGTCAGGGCCGAGCGCCGGAGCCGACGAAGGTGTTCTGAGCGGTGCGCTGATACGTCTCCAGCACGACCGACGATGCGAACCCGATCCCGACGACGAATATCACAGCGAGCAGGAAAGCTTTCATGGTGACGTTTCCCCTTGAGCTTCTTCTTCGAACGTTACCGTTAGATAAGCCGTTCGCTGGGCTGGCGTAAAGCGCCTGGCGACTTATTTCGGACGTTACGTCCAACTCTTCGTCTACCGATACGTCGTCTAGCCTGGACCTGACCATGACCGTGACGCGCGACGACATCCTGGCCGTGCTGGCCCAATTGGCCGCGCCATCGGGCGGCGGTACGCTGGCGGATCGCGCCGGCTCATCGGGGATTTCGATCGATGGGGGGCGGGTCATGGTGTCGCTCGGCATCGCCGCCGCCGAGGCGGAGCGCTGGGAGCCGGTGCGCAAATCGGCACAGCAGGCGCTCGGCGGTGTTGCCGGAGTTTCGACGGCGCTGGTTGCCCTCACTGCGGAGCGCGTGACGGCAGGCGCGCCTGCAACTGCGCCCGGCGTGGGGCAGTCTGGCGCCGGCGAACCTGGCGCCCGGCCGCGCGGCTTTCCGGCGCTGGCCAGGATCAAGCGCATCGTGGCCGTCGCGTCCGGCAAGGGCGGTGTCGGAAAATCGACGACGGCGTGCAACCTCGCGCTCGGGCTGGCGGCGATGGGGCTCAAGGTCGGCGTGCTCGATGCCGACATCTACGGGCCGTCGATGCCGAAGCTGTTTGCGCTCAAGGGGCAGCCGCGCATAGCCGAGGGCCGCACGCTGGTGCCGCTCGACGCCTACGGCGTCAAGGTGATGTCGATCGGCTTCGTGGTCGATACCGAACGCGCGATGATCTGGCGTGGTCCGATGGTGGCGTCGGCCATAACCCAGATGCTGCGCGACGTCGCCTGGGGAGAGCTCGACGTGCTGGTCGTCGATATGCCGCCGGGCACCGGCGACGCACAACTGACGCTGGCGCAGAACACGCCGCTGTCCGGAGCGGTGATCGTGTCGACGCCGCAAGACCTGTCGCTGATCGACGCGCGGCGCGGCATCGCGATGTTCCGCAGCGTCGATGTGCCGTTGCTGGGCGTGGTCGAGAACATGAGCTATTTCATCTGCGACGAATGCGGCAAACGCCACCACATCTTTGCCCATGGCGGCGCGCGGGCCGAGGCGGCGAAACTCGGCGTGCCGTTCCTCGGTGAAATTCCGCTCGACCCGGTGGTGCGGGAACGCTCCGATTCCGGTATGCCGGTCACGGTCACAGCACCTGACGAGCCGGCGGCGAAGGCGTATCTTGAAGTGGCGCGTCAAGTGGCGGCGGCGCTCGGTCTCTGAGGCCGCGCGCGCCTCATTGCCCGATGCTGCCGGTTCCCGTTGGTTTCAGCACGTCGAATCTGGAGGCGCACCTTGTCGATGCCGGACAGCGAAGAGTTCAACACCTGGATCGAGGACCAGCTCGCAGCGACCAGCGGGTTCACCGCGGTGGTGATGCTGCTGGCGTTGTCGGAGCACAGCATCGAGCCGATCTCGGGCTCATATCTGGACATCGTCGATGACGAGACCGGGTGGGAAGAAATGAAAGCGATGCTCGACGGCTCGGGCCACGCGTGGGACGCCGTCGTGATTTTCGCCGAACGTGCGCCGGGCGGCGGCCCGCTGGTCGACGTCGTGGCGCGGGCGCGTCTGCAGGACCGGATCGACGACGTCATGGCGAACGGCCTGACGCTGAACGACGGCGGCATGTTCGACACCTCGGGCCGCGCCATACGCATCGATCCGGTGGAGGTCAATTGACATTGGCCGACGCACTCAGCCGTCGAGCGGGCGGCGCATGAGCGCGATGTCCTTGACGGGGCTCTCGAACGACCAGCCGCGCTGGCTCGCAACATGGCGCAGCGTTTCCGCGCGGTAGAACACGACGTGGGTCGGATCGGCCCGGTAGTGCCAGGCGGCGAAGCGGTCGTCATCGGTCTGGAACGAGGTCATGATGCCGATCAGGCCGCCGGGACGCAGCAACGCGCCGAGGCGGTCGAACTCGTCGGCGGGGGCGTGGAAGTGCTCGGCGGTCTCGGTGCAGGCGATGGCGTCGTAGTGCGTGGCGAGGGCTGAGGCGTCGGGGTGGAAGTAGGGGTCGTAGAGGCGGGTGGTGTGGCCGGCCACGGCGAGCATGGCGGCGAGTGCAGGGCCGGGGCCGCAGCCGTAGTCGAGGATCAGCGAGGCGGGCGCGAGGCGCGAGAGAAACGGCGCGGCGAAGCGCGACAGGAACGCGCGGTAGCGTGGGTCGGCGGGATCGTTCTGGTGGGTGCGGTAGTGCGCGAGTTCGGCCGTGGGCATGAGCCAGTGCGATGGATCGAGGACGGTGGCGAGGCAGGTGTCGCAACGCCAGTAGGCGCGGCCGGCAATCGACATGAAGTCGCGGACGCCGGGCGCGCGGCAGACCGTGCAGCGGGATGGCGGGGCGGCGGCTGTCACGGGAGGCCGTCGCGGATGACCTGATGCACGAAGGCGAGCTTGCGGGTTGCCGCGTCCGAGATGACGAAGGGATAGTAGTCCTGATGGCCGATGCTGCGGCTCATGCTGTTCATGGCGATGGTCAGCGGCACCCAACGGGTCAGTAGCGCGTCGAACGTTTCCTCACGATAGATGTCGTTGCGTTCGAACGGCCACGTCGCGCCGAAACGCAGCCCGTGCGCGCGCGGCTCCATGCCCTCGGCCTCGGCGGTGTCGAGCGCATCGACCATGTGCAGATAGTGCGCCCAGGTCTCGGCCCAGTCCTCCCACGGGTGGGCGCTGGCGTAGGCGGAGACGTGGCGCGCCTGCCAGTCGAACGGCGGACCGATGCCACGGTGGCGTCCGAGCGCCTGCGCGTAATCATCACGCTCGTCGCCGAACAGCGCGCGGAACGCGTCGAGCCGGCCGCTGGCTTCGACGAGCACCATCCAATAGAAGTGCCCGCTCTCGTGGCGGAGATGGCCGAGCAGGGAGCGGTAGGGCTCGTCGAACTGCTGGCGCTGCCGCTCGCGCTCGACGCCATCGGCTTCCAGGATGTCGATGCTGATGACGCCGTCGAGATGACCCGTGGTGGTGTTGCGCGCAAAATCGAAGGTCAGGCGACCGTTGCCCGACGCGGCGGCATCGAGCGGCAGGCCGAAGCGCAAGAGCGAATAGACGAGGCGCTTCTTGGCGCGCTCGAGTTCGCGCCAGGCGGCGAGGCTGCCGGGCTCGGACAGGTTGGGAATGGTGCGGTTGAGGTCGCAGGCGGGACAGAAGCGGGACGCGCTGGCGGCGGGGGTCAGCCAATTGCACACGCCGTAGCTGGCGTTGGCGCAATAGCGCAGCTGCCCCTCGAGGCCGAGCGGCGCCTGGCCCATTTCGACGCGGTGATAGAGCGAAGCGTCGCCGGCGTCGGTGGCCATGGCGGCCATCGACAGCGTGTCGGCGTCGAAACCCAGGGCATGGCCGCACACGACGCAGAACGTGTTCTCGAAATAGACTTTGCGGCCGCAACCCGTGCAGGAGAAGTTCTTCATTCCGGTGTCGTCACTCCCGGCCGTGTGATCGAATAGGTGCGCCGCCGCTGCAGCTTAGCGGCTGGCGCGCAGGCCGTGCACCGTCCTGAGCGCAGTTGTAGCGCATCACGACGCCGGCAATGGTGAGTTTCTACGCAACGGCGGCCTGAAAATCTGCCGTCCTGGCGAACCTTTGGGCAGTTTGGGCATTCCTAGGGTCAATCGCAGTGCACGCGCTTGTCGCCCGCGAGCCAAGCAGATAACGCAGAATGCAAGCTGACAACGCGGACAAGGTGTGCCGACCGGAGCCGTCGCCTGGTCGGGGTGCGATGTCCCTAGTGTCCTGATCGCGAAGTTCGCGTCATACATCCGAGCACTCGGCGGCGAACTTCGCGATCTGAAGGACACTAGCCAAGCATAAGTTCTCTAGTGTGATTTAGATCGAGAAGTCCGATCGAGATCGTTGCCACGACAGTGAACGGACTTCTCGATCATCACACTAGTGTCCTGATCGCGAAGTTCGCGTCATACATCCGAGCACTCGGCGGCGAACTTCGCGATCTGAAGGACACTAGCCAAGCATAAGTTCTCTAGTGTGATTCAGATCGAGAAGTCCGATCGAGATCGTTGCCACGACAGTGAACGGACTTCTCGATCATCACACTAGTGTCCTGATCGCGAAGTTCGCTCATACATCCGAGCACTCGGCGGCGAACTTCGCGATCTGAAGGACACTAGCCAAGCATAAGCTCTCTAGTGTGATTCAGATCGAGAAGTCCGATCGAGATCGTTGCCACGACAGTGAACGGACTTCTCGATCATCACACTAGCCGCAAAGCAGGATCTGGACCAGATATGGCGCTCCACGTCGCACTCACCCACCAGACCACCTATCGTTACGACCGGCGGATCGCCATGGGGCCGCAGGTCATTCGGCTGCGCCCGGCGCCGCACTGCCGCACGCCCATTCTCAGCTATTCGCTGAAGATCGAGCCCGAGGCGCATTTCATCAACTGGCAGCAGGACCCGTTCGGCAATTTCCTGGCGCGCATCGTGATGCCGGAGGAGACCGACGTGTTTTCGGTGACGGTCGATGTCGTCGCCGACATGGCGGTCATCAATCCGTTCGACTTCTTCGTCGAGGAGAGCGCGTCCAAATGGCCGTTCGCCTATGGCGCGACGCTGGAGAAAGAGCTGGGGCCGTATCTCGAACCGCAGCCGGCCGGGCCGCTGCTGCAGGCGCATCTCGACCGCATCGACCGCCGCGAGCAGACGACGATCGATTTCCTGTGCGACTTGAACAGGCAGTTGCAGAACGACGTCCGCTATCTGATCCGCATGGAGCCCGGCGTGCAGACGCCGGAGGAGACGCTATCCACGGCCGCGGGCTCGTGCCGCGACAGCGCGTGGCTGTTGGTGCAGGTCATGCGCCACCTCGGGCTCGCGGCGCGGTTCGTGTCCGGCTACCTCATTCAGCTGACGCCGGACGTCAAGTCACTCGACGGACCGGTTGGAACCAGCGTCGATTTCACCGATCTGCATGCGTGGACCGAGGTCTATGTGCCGGGCGCGGGTTGGATCGGTCTCGATCCGACGTCGGGGTTGCTGGCGGGCGAGGGCCACATTCCGCTCGCCGCCACACCGCATCCGGTCAGCGCCGCGCCGATCACCGGCCAGCACGGCAAGGCCGAGGTGACGTTCGATTTCAAGATGGGCGTGACGCGCATCCACGAGACGCCGCGCGTGACCAAGCCGTACACCGAGGAGGTGTGGGGCACGATCCTCGACGCCGGGCGGGTCATCGACGCGCGCCTCGTGGCGGGCGACGTGCGGCTCAGCATGGGCGGCGAGCCGACGTTCGTTTCGGCCGACGACATGGAGGGCGCGGAGTGGAACACGGCCGCCGTCGGGCCGACCAAGCGGCGCTTCGCCGAGGACCTGGTGCGGCGCCTGGAACAGCGCTTCGCGCCGGGCAGCCTGCTGCACTACGGGCAGGGCAAGTGGTATCCCGGCGAGCAACTGCCGCGCTGGGCGTTCGGGCTCTACTGGCGCAACGACGGCCAGCCGTTGTGGAAGGATCATGCGCTGTTTGCGCGCGAGACCGATCCGCCGACGGCGACCGTCGCCGATGCGCAGCGCTTTGTGGCGACGCTGAGCGGCAAGCTGGGGCTGCCCGCGGACAGCGCCGCGCCAGCGTATGAGGACGCCGCGCACTTCCTGCTCGCCGAGCAGAGGCTGCCGATCGACCAGACGGCGGCGACGAACAAGCTGGATGATCCGGCGGAGCGGGCCCGCGTCGTGCGCGTGTTCGATCAGGGCGTGACGTCGGCGGTCGGCTATGTGCTGCCGGTGAAGGCGTGGCACGCACCGGGCGGAGCGCGGCGCTGGGCGACGGAGCGGTGGGCGCTGAAACGGGAGAGGTTGTTTCTGCTTCCAGGCGACTCGCCGGCGGGCTTCCGGCTGCCGCTGGCGTCGATCATCAAGCTCGATCCGATCGACACGCCCCACGTCGTGCCGCGTGATTCGTTTGCGCCCGCGCCGCCGCTGAAGGCGCGCGATGCGCTGGGTGGGGGTACGGCGGCCGCGGACGACGCCAATGATCCGGGCCCGGTGCGGACGGCGCTGGTGGTGGAGCCGCGCGGCGGCAAGCTGTGCGTGTTCATGCCGCCAGTGGAAGACGCGGAGGACTATGCGGCGCTGGTCGCGGCGATCGAGGACAGCGCGCGCGAGACGGGGCTCAAGCTGCATATCGAGGGCTATCCGCCGCCGCACGATCCGCGCTTGAGCGTGGTCAAGGTGACGCCCGATCCGGGCGTGATCGAGGTCAACGTGCAGCCGTCGACGCGGTGGGACGAGGCGGTCGGGATCACCACGGCACTTTATGAGGAAGCGCATCTGGCGCGGCTCTCGACCGAGAAGTTCATGCTCGACGGGCGGCATACGGGAACCGGCGGTGGCAACCACATCGTGCTCGGCGGGTTGACGCCGGAGGACAGCCCGTTCCTGCGCCGGCCGGATTTGCTGGCGTCCATTGTCGCCTATTGGCAGAACCATCCGTCGCTGTCGTTCCTGTTCTCGGGCCTCTTCATCGGGCCGACCAGCCAGGCGCCGCGCGTCGATGAAGCCCGGCACGAGTCGCTCTATGAACTCGAGATCGCGCTCGCCGAGATTCCCGATCCCGGCATTGGGCACGGTGGCGCCGTGGCTGGTGGACCGGCTGTTCAGCAATCTGCTGATCGACGTGACGGGCAACACCCATCGCGCCGAGATCTGCATCGACAAGCTCTATTCGCCGGATGGGCCGACGGGACGGCTCGGCCTCGTCGAGTTCCGCTCGTTCGAGATGCCGCCGCACGCGCGCATGAGCCTCGCTCAGCAGCTGCTGTTGCGCGCGCTGGTCGTGATGTTCTGGGACAAGCCCTATCGGCAGCGGCTGGTGCGCTGGGGCACGGCACTGCACGACCGGTTCATGCTGCCGCACTATCTGTGGAGTGACTTTGCCAGCATCATCGAGGATGTGCGTGCGGCCGGTCTGCCGATGGAGCTCGACTGGTTCCGCCCGCACTACGAGTTCCGCTTCCCGCGCTTCGGCAAGATCGCCGCGCGTGACGTCGAGATCGAGCTGCGGCAGGCGCTGGAGCCGTGGCACGTGCTCGGCGAGGAAGGAATGCAAGGCGGCACGGCGCGCTATGTCGACAGCTCGCTCGAGCGGGTGCAGGTGAAGGTGCGCGGGTTGACCGGCGATCGCTATGTGGTGACGTGCAACGGTCGCGCGGTGCCGCTGACGCCGACCGGAGTGGCGGGCGAGGCGGTGGCGGGCGTGCGCTATCGTGCCTGGGACCCGCCGTCGGCGCTGCATCCGACGATCGCGCCGCACGTGCCGCTGACGTTCGATCTGGTCGATACCTGGACCTCGCGCGCGCTGGCCGGCTGCCGCTATCACGTCGCCCACCCCGGCGGCCGCAATTTCGAGGTGTTTCCAGTCAACGCCTACGAGGCCGAGGGACGCCGGCTGGCGCGGTTTGAGGCGCATGGCCACACGGCGGGCGCGATGGCGCCGAAACCCGCGCGGATCAACGCCGATTATCCGATGACGCTCGACATGCGGCGCAAGGACTGAGGGGCTTGCTCGGTAGTGGGCGTTAGAAGCCGTGCGCCGGCCCTTCCCGGAGCGCTCATTTACCGAGTCGGGCGCGGCATGGTTGCAGGGCGGCCGATTCGGAATGATAGTCGGTACGGGGGCTTGGCATCCGTAGCGGATAGCCGGGCTGATGGGGTTGGACCGAGGGCAGGGCCGCGAGAGGATGACGAACACGGCGCGGTCCATGTCTCATACGGCCGAGGCGCTTTTTCAGGGCTACCGGCCCGCGCCCGGCGGCAGCTATGACGAGCTGCTCGATCCGCATGGCAAGATCAGGCCCCACTGGCGGACTCTGATGGAAGGCCTGGGCGGCCTGTCCGAGGACGAGCGCAATGGCCGCGCCATCCGGATGGACCGCCGCGTGCGCGAAACCGGCATCGCCTATGATATTTTCGCCGATCCGAACCGGCCCGCGCAGCGCTGGCAGCTCGACCTAGCGCCGGTGGTGTTCTCGCACGCCGAATGGCGGTGGCTGGAGACGGCGCTGATCCAGCGGGCGCGGCTGTTCGATGCGGTGCTCGACGATCTCTACGGCGAGCAGCGGCTCATGCGGCAGGGGCTGATCCCGCCCGAACTGGTGTTCTCGGACAGCTCGTTCCTCAGGCCGTGCCAGGGCGTGCTGCCGAACGCGGGCGGGCTGCAGTTCTATGCCGCCGATCTGGCGCGCGGCGCGGACGGGCACTGGCGGATCATCGACAGCCACACCGAGACGCTGGCCGGCATCGGCTTTGCGCTCGCCAACCGCGTCGTGCACACGCATGTGGCCGGCGACGTGTTCAAGCATTGCAATGCGACGCGGCTGGCGCCGTTTTTCCAGAACCTGCAGAGCGCGCTGACGGCCCGCAGCGGCCGCGACAACGCGCGCATCGCGCTGCTGACGCCGGGGCCGCATCACGCCGACTATTTCTCGCACGCCTATCTCGCGCGCTATCTCGGCTATCTGCTGGTCGAAGGCTCGGATCTGCGCACCAAGGGCAGTCAGGTCTATCTGAAGACGCTCGAAGGGTTGAAGGAGATCGACCTCATCGTGCGTTGCGTCGATGGTCGCGCGATCGATCCTTTGGAGCTCGACCCGAGCGGCTTCGATGGACCTGCCGGATTGCTGCGGGTTTGCCGCAAGGCGCCGCAACTGGTGCTCAACGCCGCGGGCTCGGCGCTGGCGCAGAACCGGGGCCTGGGCAGCTTTCTGCCGAAGCTGTCGCGAGCGGCTGCTCGACGAGGAGCTGATGCTGCCGGACGCGCCGCGGTTCTGGCTCGGCGACGCCGAGGCGCGGGCGCATGTGCTCGACAATCTCGATGGCCTCGTCATCCGCAAGACGCAGGAAGGCACGGGCCGGCCGGGACAGGCGGCGCTCGGCCAGGACCCGCGCGCACTGTCCGGCGCCGAGCGCGATCTCTTGCGGCGCGAGATCGGGCTGCACGGCGCGCGGCTTGTGGCCGAGGAGAAGATCGGGTTCAGCACCGCGCCGGTTTACGGGCGCATGGGACTTGTCGCCGCGGCCGTTCGCGGTCCGGCTGTTCGTCGCGCGCACGCTATCGGGGTTCGAGGCGATGCCGGGCGGGCTGGCCATGACCATCGATCCCGATCGCGCGGTGGCGTTGAGCGCGCCGGATGGGCAGACGCGCGACGTGTGGGTGGTGTCGGACGCCGAGCAGGGACCGCATGTTAGGCTGTGGCGGCCGACGCTGGAGACGGCGCGCGTCGAGCGCTCGCAGCGGGTGATCCAGAGCCGCGTCGCCGACGACCTGTTTGGCTCGGGCCGCTACAGCGAGCGCGCCGACTGGACGATGCGCGTGCTGCGCGGCGCGCTGCGGCGCGTCGAGGAGGACAGCGGGCCGGCGACCGGGCGGCGGGCGGCGCGCAAGTGCCTGCGGTGCTCCTTGCCAAGAATGCGCCGCGACGGCCGGCCCGAGCGCCATGCCGCCGGCCGACGTCGAGATCGAGCGGCTGTGCGCCCAGCTGATTTCCGGGAGCAAGAGCCACCGCACGCTGGAGCGGACGTTCGAAGGGCTATACCGGGTCGCCCATCTGGCGCGCGACCGGCTGTCGCTCGAGGCGTGGCAGACGCTGTCGAAGTTCCGCCCCGGCGACACCTGGGTCAAATCGCTGGCGACGCGATCTGCCGGTCACCGTGCTCGATCATGCTCGACGAGGGACTGGCGTCGATCGCCGCGTTCAACGGCCTGATGCACGAGAACATGACGCGCAACTTCGGCTGGTCGTTCCTCGACATGGGGCGGCGGCTCGAGCGCGCGTACAACCTCAGCGAAGCGATCATGACGCTGTTCATTCCGGTGCCGGATCCGGAGGAGGAGGCGAGCAGCCTGCTGCTGCTGCTCGAGCTGGCCGACAGCTTCATCACCTATCGCTCGCGCTACCGGCTCGATCCGATGCTGGCGCTGGTGCTCGACCTGCTGCTGCTCGACGAAGCCAATCCGCGCAGCCTCGTCCTATCAGCTCGCGGCGCATGTCGCGGCACATGGAGGGACTGCCGCAGGCGCAAGCGCGGCGTCAGCCTGGCGGAAGATCGCCGCATCATCCTGTCGCTGCTGACGTCGATCCGGCTGGCAGACGTCGAAGGCATGGCGCGCGAGCACGACGGCGCGCAGCTCGAACGGCTGATGCAGGAGCAGATCAAGCTGCTGCCCGATCTGTCGAATGCCGTATCGCGGCACTACTTCAACCTGACCGACGATGCGCCGCATCGCGTCCACACCCGCATCGAGCCCAAGCCATGATGTTCGATGTCAGCCACAAGACGCACTACCACTACACGTGGCCGGTGGTGCAATCGCAGCATCATGTTCACATGTCGCCGCGCAAGGTGGCGCGGCAGACGGTGCGCCATCACAGCCTGATCGTCGAGCCGGCACCGGCGATGCGCTACGACCGGATCGACGCGTTCGGCAACCCGGTGGTGATCCTCGACATCGAGGTGCCGCACAAGGAATTGGTGCTGCTGGCGCGCAGCTCGATCGAGACGATGGCGCCGGTGGGGATCGATCTTGCGGCGTCGACTGCCGTGGGACCGGATCGACCAGAGCCTCGGCTGTGCCCGGGAACGGATTGGACCTCGACGTCATCCAGTATCGGTGCGCGTCGCGGCTGACCACCGCATCGCTCGACATTGCGGACTATGCGGCGCATTCGTTCACGCCGGGGCGGCCGGTGCTGGAGGCGGCGAAGGATCTGAACCAGCGCATCTATGACGATTTCACGTTCGACGCGACGGCGACCGACCTCTCGACGCCGGTGCCGCAGGTGTTCAAGCAGCGGCGCGGCGTGTGCCAGGACTTCGCGCATCTGGCGATCGCGTGCCTCAGGGCGCTGCGGGTGCCGGCGCGCTATGTCAGCGGGTATATTCTGACGCGGCCGCCGCCGGGGCAGGCGCGGCTGCAGGGCGCGGATGCATCGCACGCATGGATCTCGGTGTGGTCGCCGCAACAGGGATGGGTCGATTTCGATCCGACCAACGGGCTGGTGGTATGCGGATGAGCACATCACGATCGCGCACGGCCGCGACTATGACGACGTGAGCCCCATCAGCGGTGTGCTGCTCGGTGGCGGCGAGCATACGGTGGATGTCGGCGTCGATGTCGCGCCGGTTGGTTAGGGCCGCGGGTTAGATTGCTGACGCGGCTTTGTCAGAGCGAGTTGGTGCGCTGGCGCCGGGGCGGGCGAGCACGTCGGCGCACCAGGTGGCGACGTACTGCGGGTCGAGCGGCAACCGCGTATCGAGGCCGCCGGTGAAGTCGTTCCACGCCGCGAGGTTGCCGGCGCTGACGGCGACGAGCACGGGAATGCCGCGTCCGACCGCGGCCTCGATGACCTGACGAAGTCCATGCCCCTCGGCTTCGCGCTTGCCGAACTTGTTGACGATCAGCATGTCCGCGCCGCCCTCGACGGCGCCGGTCGCGAGGCCGACGACGTGCTCGAGCGCTGCGGTGTCGAGCCGGCAGCCGCGCGCCAGGGGCCCGCGCTTCTCGGAGATCGAGATCAGGCTGCCGCTCGTCAGATCCTCGAGCGTCATGTCGCACAGGCAGCCGTCGTCACCGGCGATGTTGTGCTGGATGGCTCCGGCCAGGCGGAAGCCGCGGCTTGTGAGGGTGCGGGTGGTGTCGGCGAGGAGGATGTCGGCCGCGCCGCCGGAACCGGTGTCGTAGACCAGGGCACCCAGGATCGGCTGCGGCATGTCGGTCTCCTGACGGCGGCGGTCGCGCCGTCCTCGTGCGACACTCGCTGCGGTCCAAGGCAGTGTCAAGGCGGGCGGGGGCTTGATCGAGATCAGATGAGCATACGTGGCGGGGCTTTAAAGGCGAAAAGTGGCGGCTTGCGCCGCCACTCGTCAATGGTTCTGCCGTCCGGCTCGAGACGATCAGCCGTTGGCTGGCCGCTTGATCTGAGGGCCGCCGGTGTTGGAGCGGCGCGGGATCGGCTTGAAGGTATCGGGCTTCTTGCCGATGGTGCCGATCGGCAGGCAGGCCTTGCCGACGGCGCGCTTGCCGGGCGGGCACGGGGTGACGACCGGAGACCGCACGCAGCTGCCCTTGTCGGCATTCCACCGCGTACCAGAGGGGCACACGCACTTGCCGCCCTGCCGCACCTGTCCGCCCTTGCAGACTTCGGGCTTTACCGGCTTGGGGACGCAGATGCTGCCGCGCTGGATCATGCCGGACGGGCACACGCACTTGCCTTCGACGAGCACCATGGCGCCGATGCAGGCCTTGGGCTTGTCACGCTCCTTGCAGCGAACGCCGTCCCACACCGGGCGGCTCGACGGGCAGACGCAACGTCCGTCATCGCGGATCTGGCCACCGGTGCAGTCGGGCGTCGGCCGGCGGCACTGGTCGGTCGAGCCGATCCGGGTCAGGCCATCCGGGCACACGCAGCGGCCGTTGCTGTCCTTGACGAGGTCGCCCGGGCACTTGCGGGTCGGCGGGTCGATCGGCGGCAGGACCACGGGCGGCACCACGACCGGCGGCGTGACGCCGCGGTTGGGTACGCACGAGCCGTCCTTCATGTGGAAGCCAGCCGGGCACTGGGCCGGAGCCGGTTGCTGGCAATGCGCGAGCGGGACGAGCGCCGTCGCCGCGCCGGCGTCGTCGGCCGGGTTGGTGTTGGCGGGGCTGCCGCCCGGTGCCGACAGGATGCGGGCCTCGTTCCGGATGGTGCAGCCAGCGGCTTGGGCCTGCGCCGGGGTCACACGGCTCAAAACCCACAAGTTCAATTGCTGCGCCGGGTTGAGGACGACGGCGGGGTGCGTGCAATTGTAGCCGCCGCCGGCGGCGACGCAGTTCCACGGGAAGCTGAAGAAGGCCGCCGCGCCGGGTAACGGTTCCTCACGCACCACCACGGGGCCGTTGTAGACGCCGGGGCCGGTGTTGGTGACGGTGACGTGGTAGCGGCACAGGAAGTTCCCCTGCGAGGGCTGGCACTGTGCGGGTTCGGCCCTCTTCTCCAAGCGCAGGTTGGTGTTGCCGCCCGGCGGCGGGCAGTGCGGAGCCGGGATAAGCGACGTGGCGTCGTCGATGTCGTCGAGCGGGTCGGTGTTCCAGGCGCTGCCGCCGGGGGCCCAGGTGATCTCGGCGATATTCTGCAGGTGGCAATGGGGATAGGCGTTGGGAACCCAGGCGTAGGCGGTCAGCCACACGCTGGAGCCGGGCGCGAGGAAGGTGGCGGGCCGCCAGCAGCCGTAGTTCGACGGGCCGGCGTTCCAGCAGTTCCACGGCGGCGAGCTGGCGAAGCCCATGATCGCGCCGGCCGGTGCGCCCGGCAGGTGATCACGCACCACGATCGGCGCCCAGTAGAAGTCCGGACCCGTGTTGCGGATGCGGATGTCGTAGCGGCAAGCCCAGCCGCCGAACCACGGCACGCACGCGCCCGACGAGTACTTGCGCAATTCGAGGTTGGTGTTGAAGGGGTATTCCGGATCGGGGAAGGTGGGCGGCGGGACTTCGCCGGGCGGCACGTAACCGGGAGGCAGGAAGCCGCCTTGCGGGGCAGCAAAGTCGGCTCCGCCGCACGGCTGCCAGATTTCGACGTCGCCGACGTGTCCGGCCTTCACCGCATCACCGAAGAAGGTGTCGTAGTCGATGAAATAGCTCGCGGTGGGCGGGACGTTTTGCGGGCGGACGAGCGATACGTCGTTGCCTTGCAGGCCGTGCACGTCGAATGCGGGCGGCGCGCCGTCGGCCGGAGTTGTGCTCTGGGTCAGGCGGTCGCCGGTCGACCACAGCGTGCTGCCGCAGGTGCCGCCGCGCAGTGCACCCGTCGCGTCGTGGCGATAGCCGAGTGCGATGCCGCCCGCCGCGAAGCGATGCTCGGGCTGCAGGCCGATGGCGTACTCGTCGCGGTCGGGCGCCCACACACTGGGCGTCGCCGGATCGTCGGGGCTTTCCTTGCGGAAGCGCAGCACGGCCGACTTGGCCGGCTCGGCGTAGAGCGAGAAATCGTAGCTGCCGCGCGCCTCGCCACGCTGGGCGAGATACAACCGGCCGTCGCCATCGAACAGGAGATCGGTGATCGGGCCGCTGCCGGAGAGGCCGGTGGCGTCGAGCTCCCAGCGGGCGTCGGCGGAGAAGGACCCGTTGGCGGCGATGCCGACCGACCAGATCTGCAGGCCGCCGGCAACGGCGTAATAGAGACGATCGTCGTTGAGCGCCATGCCCCACACCCGCCGCTCGGGCTGCGTGGTGCCCCAGGTCGCGGGGTTGGTGGTATCGAAGGCGGGATCGTTGATGTCGGTCTTGCGGCCATCGTCGACGACCACCGGCAAGCCCTTCGTGGGGCGGCCGGCGATGCCGTGGTCGAAGCTGTCGATGACCGCGCCGTCGGCGCCGAGGCGGTGGATCAGGCCGTTGTCGAGGTCGGAGGCGAACACCTGCCCGCGCGCCGGGTCGGCGACGATGTCACCGACGCCGGGGCCGCTGTTGCCGGGCAGCGTCGAAAACAGCGTGATCGCGCCGGTGACGCCGTCCATGCGCCAGATCGAGCCGGCGCTGCCGCCGGCCGCGGTGCCGAACATGCCGGGCATCCATTGCGCGCCGGGTTTGCCGGTCTTGAGCCGCTTGGGGATGCCGGGGCCGGCGCCGTTGGGATCGACGATGTGGAGGCCGTAGGCCGAGGTGGCGCCGAGGTAGGCTTGCGGCGCGCCGCCGCCTGGAGTGGGGGCAATGGCGGTGGCGAACACCTGGCCGACCTGTCCGGCCTTGACGCGGAGCTTGGCCGCGGGCGTGGCGAGCTGGCCTGTCGGCGCGCCGGCCATCGAGCGCAGGGAGAGCACCTGGGCGGCCGGGCCGTCGAGATCGATGAAGAAGTGATCGAGCGGGTTCTGGCCGGGTGCGGGCGGCGACTTCGACGGCACGATGCCGGGGAAGCCGGTGACCACGGCGTCGCCGCGGTCGATCGTCGCCGTCTGGGCGTGGGCCGGTGTGGCGGCCGGGATGGCGGCGGTGAGGGCTGCGAGGCTTGTTGCAATGACGCTTGCGCGGATCGCGTATGACCGGCGGCGCATGGGATGCTCCTATGAGGACGAGTGGACACGGGAGAGCCGACTTGGGGACGGCTCCTGTCTCTTGGTCGTCACCGGCACGAAAAAGGTTCAAAAGAAATCGCGGAGCTTGGTCGCGGGTGCGCTCAGCCGTCTCTTCCTTATCGTTTACCCTGAACGAGACCGGAGCCTTCCGGCTACTGCGAGTTGAACACCACACTAAGCCCATGGCATTGCTCGTGTCCCTGATGCAGGGCAAATACCGAAGCCGCTTGCGGCAAATGAGTTGGTATTTGCGGTGCGGGACACGCGCCTCGAAGTCTACGCGAACCGGGCTAAAATTGCTGAATTGAATTTGATGTTTGTGGCGTGCAAAACACGCTTTGAACCTT
Organism: uncultured Alphaproteobacteria bacterium; assembly: GCA_963819775.1. Taxonomy (GTDB): domain Bacteria; phylum Pseudomonadota; class Alphaproteobacteria; order Rhizobiales; family Hyphomicrobiaceae; genus JAKAML01. The sequence goes on along the minus strand of CAWFXM010000007.1, from coordinate 675,971 downwards.
CCGCCGAGATGGAGCGTCTCATGGTTTGTCCCAGGCCGGAACCGAGCGGGGCGCGATGACAGGATACGGCGACGACGCCGATCTGGTCGCGCGCATCGGCCACCAGGACGAGGCGGCCCTGCGGCTGCTGTTCACGCGCCATCATGCGCCGGTGTTCCGGTTTCTGACGCGGCGGGTGCACAGCGACGCAGTGGCCGAGGAACTGACGAACCAAGTGTTTCTGGAGGTTTGGCGCAATGCCCGCACATTCGAAGCGCGCTCCACGGTGGCGACATGGATGCTCACCATCGCCCGCAATCTGGCGGCGAGCCACATGCGCAAGCGGCGCGAGGGGCCGCTCGACGAGGGCATGGCGGAAGCCATCGCCGACGACAGCGACGATCCCGAGGTGGTGGCGCAGAAGGCGGACAAGGCTGTGGCCCTGCGGCGCTGCGTGGCGCGGCTTTCGGACGAGCACCGCGAGATCGTCGATCTCGTTTACTACCACGAGATGTCGGTGGCGGAGGTGAGCGCGGTCGTCGGCATTCCCGAGGCGACGGTGAAGACGCGCATGTTCTACGCGCGCAAGAAATTGTCCGAGCTTCTGAAGGAAGCCGGCATCGATCGAGGTTGGCCATGAACGACAAGACCGAAGCGCTGTCCGAACGCGAGGAGATCGAGGCGCTGCTGCCGTGGTACGTGACCGGCAAGCTCGACGCCACTGGCCGCGCGCAGGTCGATGCGTATCTGGCGCGGCATCCCGGAATGCGACGCCAGTTGGCGCTGGTCGAGGAAGATCGCGATGTGGTGCAGCGGGTCAATGCGGCGATCGTGCCGCCGCGCACGCTGAGCGCCGACCGGCTGCTCGAACGGGCGCGCGGACCGGCGAGAGCGGCGGGCGCGAAATCGGCCTGGGCTGCGGCTTTGGAGGCGGCGCGGGATTTCTTCGGTGCGCCGACGGCATCGGGCGTGCGCTGGGCGGCTGCGGCTGCGGTCGTCGTGATGCTGGCGCAGGCGGCGGTGATCGGCGGGTTGATGAGAGATCGTCCGCAGGATCGGCCCGGGGGCGGATACGAGACGGCGTCGGGCGGCGCGGGTCAGACGGCGGAGGGCGCACGCGTGCTGGTCCGCTTCCAGCCGGGCGCGACGATCGAAGCGATGACGGCAGCGCTCGAGAAGCAGGGAATGCGGATCGTCGATGGACCCAAGCCCGGGCAGCTGTTCGTGGTCCGCATCGGCGAGGCGGCGATGAGCGATGCCGAGAAGACGGCACGCATCGCCAAGCTGAAGCAGATGACGGCGCTGGTGGCGGTCGTGCTGCCGATGGGACGGTAGGTGTCATGTCACGCTGGCGCGGCAGCGCATGGGCTTGTCGGGTGGCCGCCGCATTGGCGGGCGTGGCGCTGGCCTTCGCCACTGGTGCTGCGGCGGCGGCTGGCGAGCGGGATGCCGTGCGCAACGCCGCGCCCCGCGTAGAGATCGCTCAGGCCACGGCGCAGACGGACCAGCGCAAACCCGCGCGTCCAACCGTCAAGCCGCCGACGGGCAAGCCCGGAACAAAGCCGCGTCCGATCGTCTGCATCGGCGGCCGGGTGACGCCGCGGGGCTGTGCGTGCCCGGCGGGCTGGACCGCGACGCGGACCGGATTCAACGTCCATGTCTGCCGCAAGTCTGCGGTGAAGCCCGATGTCGTCTGCCGCGGCGGCCGCGTCGTGCGCGGGGCCTGCGTGTGTCCGCCGGATACGCGGCACAGCGGCAATACCTGCCAGCCGCGGCCCGATCCGACCCCGCCATCGCCGGGCCCGACTGCGCCAGGAAAGACTATCGATCCTCCCGCGAAACCCGAACAGTTCAGGCCGAGATACCCCGCATTGCCGCCGCCCGGTGGACCGACGCGGGTTGCGCCGGGACCGCCGGAGGTGACGCAGGGGCAGGCGATCGGCGCCGCCGACGTGTTCGTGCCCGACGAGGTGGTGGTGCTGGCTGCGGCCGGAGCACCGGCGAGTGTCGGCGGCGATGTCGCGCGCGATTTCAATCTCGAGCTATTGGAGCAGATCAGCGTCGTGCTGACCGGCGACCGTATGCTGCGGTTCCGGATTCCGGATGGCCGCGAGGTGCAAGCGGTGGTGGCGGCGTTGGCGGCCGACGCGCGGCTCGAGGGACCGCAGCCGAATTTCGTCTATCGGCCGCAGCAGGGCGGCGTGTCGCAGCAAGCGCCGCCCGATCTGCAATACGCGCTGGCCAAGGTCGATGTTGCGGACGCGCATACGCTGGCCAACGGAGCGGGCGTGCTGATCGCGGTGATCGAACTCGGGCGTCGATGCGAGCCATCCCGATCTTGCGGGCGCGATCGAGGCCGAGCTGGACGTGTCGGGCGCGGCGAAGCAGGCGGCTGCACCGGCCGATCCGCACGGCACGGCGATAGCCGGGATCATCGCGGCGCGCGGGCTGGTCCGGGGCATCGCACCCGCCGCGCGCATCTTGAGCTTGCGCGCGTTCCGGCCGGGGCTCGGCGGCGCGCCGGCAACGGCTTCGACGGCGGTTCTGGTGGTGGCGATGGACCGCGCGATGGCACGCGGCGCGACGATCCTCAATCTGTCGTTCGCGGGCCCCGCCGATCCGCTGCTGCATCGGCTGGTGAAGGCGGTGGCCGCCAAAGGCGGGATGATCGTCGCGGCGGCGGGCAACAAGGGGCCGGACGCAGAGCCGGTCTATCCGGCCGGCTATGCCGAGGTGATCGCGGTGACGGCGACCGACGCCGCAGACCGCATCTATGCCAAGGCCAATCGGGGCGCGTATATCGCGGTCGCGGCGCCCGGTGTCGATGTGCTGGCGCCGGGGGTCGCGAAATCGCATCAGATGCAATCGGGCACGAGTTTCGCGGCGGCGCTGGTCAGTGGCATCCTCGCCTTGATGCGCGAACGCACGCCCGGCCTCACGCTCGACGACGCGCGGCAGGCGCTGATGGCCACAGCCGCCGATCTCGGCGCGCCGGGGCGCGATGCCGAGTTCGGCGCGGGACGGGTCAACGCATCGGGGGCGTTGCGCGCGATCGGCAGCGGATCGCGCTGAGCGGCAGGCGTTCCGCGCTCACTTCTTCGCGTGCGGTGTCAGGTGCCGGGTGATGAAGGCGGCAGCGCGCTGCACGCTGTCCTTGGCGGCGAGATCGTCGGCGAAGGTGCGGACGGGCGGCGGACGGAAATCGAAGCCGCGGCCGACGCCCGGATAGACGATGAGGCGCACGTCGCGGCCCTTCGATTTGAGCGCTGCGATGCCGGTCTCGATCGAGCGGCGGCGCTGGTATTGCTCGTATTCGCCGATCATGACGAGAGCCGGGATTTCGAGCTGATCGACCTCGGCGGCATAGCGATAGACCTGATCGGCTTCACTGGCGCGCGGGTCCTGCCAGTGCGGGTAGTAGGACACGTAGCAGGCGGCCTGCTTGCCCTGACGGCCCTGGGTGACGGCGGACTTCAACGTGTAGTAACCGCCGCGCGTGTGGCTGGCGAGGCAGGCGCGGGTGGTGGAGACGTCGGGCAATGCGAGCAGGTAGTCGAGGCCCGCGCCGATGTCGCCTTCGGTCGCGGGGTCGTGGGCGACGGGCTGGTTCTCGATGAAGCGCGCGGCGTAGGCGTTGGGGGCGAGCACGACGAAGCCTCGGGCGGCGAGACGCAGCGGCAGCAGACGGGTGAGATCATCGATGCCGCGGCGGCCGTGGGCGAACAGCACCGCCGGGTAGCGCCCCGGAGCCTTCGGACGGAACAGCAGGGCGGGCACTTCGGTCTTGTCGGCGGGATTGATGTAGCTGACCTCGCGGCTTTCGACCTCGTGGTTCGCCGGCACGTCGAGCATGCCCTTTTCGTACCAATCGTCGGACCACCAGAATTTATCGCGCGCGGGGCGCGGATCGGATGGCGCTTCGAGGGTGCGGCCGGAGGGGCCGCTGTCAGCGACAGGTGCTGCCGCGGGATCTTGCGCGAGGGCGGACTGGAGGCCGGTTGCGGCGTGCAGCAGGACGAGCGCGCTCAAGGCCGCCGCTCCACGAAATCGAGATGGCATCGTAGTCCCCCCTTGCCGCCGGCCTTCTGGATGGGCCGGGCGTGAGACGGGATGCTAACAGACCGGGCGCGCGGCGGGGAGGAGGGGAGGGCACATGAGGGCGCGGCTGCGACGATCAGCCGTTGGCGGGCACGAGCTCGGGGAACCACCGCGCCATGCCGCGCGCCGCATAGGCGACGAGGTTCGGCTTGGTCTCGGCATAGTCGCGGATCGGGGTCGTGAAATGGGGGCTCAGCACGCTGACGACACAGGGCCATACCGAGGCGTCGCCGCCGCAAGGCTCAGCGCCCATCAGGAACGGCTTGTCGGCGAGGAAGGCTGAGAGCGCATCGATGTCGCGGCGGGCGAGTGTCTCGATTTCCTCGCGCGTGTGGCGGCCGAGGCCATGGCCGTGGAGACTCTGGCGGACGCTGCGGCGGACCATGGCCACGACGACCGGGCGCATCGGCGCGGGTACGGCGTCGAAGAAGCGGCGCGGACCGCGGTCGAAGTTGGCCTGGTTCATCCAGCGCGCGTGCACCACGGCCCAATACAGGTGCTCGTCGCACAGTGCGGCGAAGGCGGTGGCCGTGGCGCGCTCGGCCGGTGACAAGCCCTTGTCGAAGTCGATGCCGTGGCGGGTTTCGAGATGGCGGCGGATGAACTCGGTATCGCCGAGCAGCTTGCCGTCGGCCTCGATGAACGGGATCTTGCCCTTCGGCGCGCGCTTGAAATTGGCGTCGATGTGCCTGTAGGGCACGCCGGCCATTTTCAGCAGCACCTCGGCCTTGGTCACGAATTGACTGGCACTCGGCAATCCGAACCGTGCGCGCGATCCATGGAGTGTAATCACGGCGTGATGCTCCTTGTCGTGGTCCGGCGTGTGATCGTCAGGTCCAGTCGCCGTGGTCGGTCGAAGCGATCCACGCAGGGTCGTCCTGGGCGCGCCGCTCGAACGTCAGGAAGTCGTAATATCCGCAGCGGCCTTTGCCGGGGAACGAGCGGCAGACCGAGGGGCGTCCGGCGTAGATGGTGCAGCGCCGTTCCTTGGTGTCGAAAAAGCGGCAGATGCGGCCGAAGTGGGGGTCCTTCTTGCGCCGCATGATGTACTTGCGGCCATGCGCCTCGCGTGTGAACGCTTTGCGGGCGGCCTCGAAGTCGAGGCCATGATGCGCCGCAAGCCGGACGACGTCGCGCTTGTCGAGCGCGATGATCGGGTAGGAGCAGCAGTAGCCGGGGCACTTCCGGCAATTGTAAAGGGCTTTGGGATCGGTCACGGTTTGATCGGGCGTTGCCGGCGGCGGCCGCGGGTGGGGTAGGGGACGACCAGTCTGGTCCAGCCGATCTCGGCTAGCCTATCTGGGCTAAGCTGAGAGCAGAACGACGTCAAGGTGGGGGACGATACGCAGCCCGTGTGTCGGCGGCGGGGATGCGGCTCGGGAGCCACAGGTGTGGCTGCCCATAAACCAAGCGACGGGTGATCGCTGCTCCGCCCTACTTTCTCCGCTATGATTAGACCTATTCCCGCGAGCTTATGCTGGTGTGGCTTTCGTGTTCCAAGGGGCGTTCTCGATGTCGGAAGTGTCGCGCGTCGCGCCGGAAGGGGAGACGCCGGTCAATCCCTACAGCTTGCTCGAGGCGGTCAACAACTCGAGCGACACGGCGCATACGGCGTGGCTGATATTTCTGGCCATCATGACCTATTTCATGATCGCCGTGGCCGGCGTCACGCATCGCGATCTGCTGCTCGAAACGCCGGTTGCACTGCCCATTCTCCAGGTCGCCATTCCGGTCACGCAGTTCTTCCAGTTCGCGCCGGTGGTGCTGGTCATGCTGCATATCGGGCTGTTGTCGCAGCTTGTGCTGCTGGCCCGGAAAATTCTGGAGTTCGATCACGCCATCCGGCTGCTGGAGACCAGCGAACGGCGCACGCACCCGCTCAGGCTCGAGCTCAACAACTTCTTCTTCGTGCAGGCGGTGGCAGGGCCGCACCGCAGCGCGGTGATGAGCGTGTTCCTGCATGGCATGAGCTGGCTGACGCTGGTCATCCTGCCGGTGATCCTGATCCTCTATATCCAGGTGGTGTTTCTGCCCTACCACGACTTGACGATCACCTGGACGCACCGCATCGCGCTGCTGGTCGATATCGCGCTGTTGCTGCTGATCGGCGTGTTTCTGATGCGGCTCGAAACGAGCTTCGTGCAGGCTTTCGTGCGCACCACGTCCGCCAATCCGTTCAGCTTCGTCGCCACCGTCGTGGTGCTCGGGTTCGCGGCGATGTTCTCGCTGTTTGCCGCCACCATCCCCGGCGAGCGGCTCGACCGGGTGACGACGCGGCTGTTCGGTGCGCCGAGCCACCTCGCAGACCGCGATATGCGCTATGGCAGCGGCCTGCTGCACACGGTCTTCAACTACCAGGGCAACGGCGCGCTGTTCGGCATACTGCCGCGCTGGCTGGTGGTGACCGATACCGATCTGGTGCCGGACAAGGATCTCGGCAGCGACGAGCCGAGCATCAAGCTGCGGGGCCGGGACCTGAGGTTCGCCCGGCTCGACCGCTCGGATCTGCATCAGGCCGATCTGACCGGAGCCATCCTCGACGACGCGAGCTTGAGCGGTGCCGACCTCTCGAAGGCGCGGATGAGCTGCGCCGACACCAACGAACTGCGGCTCTCGGCCGATCGGCAGCTCGCCAAATGCACGTCGGCGCGTGGCACCAACTTCGTCCGTGCGCGGCTCGCCGACGCCAATCTCGGCGGCGCCGACCTGCGCGGCGCAAGGTTCGACGAGGCGCGCATGGAGAGCGTCGAGCTGACGGATGCGCTGCTCGTCGGCGCGAATTTTTTCCGCGCCTTCCTCGACAAGGCCGACATCACCGGCGGCGTGCAGGCCCAGGGCGCCAACTTTCTGTTGGCGTCGTTGCAGGGGGCTGATCTGACCGGCGCGCAGCTGCAATATGCGACGCTGTCGAATGCGTCGCTGCAGGGCGCGGTGCTGTCGCTGGCGCAGCTGCAGAGCGCGGTGCTGCGCGACGCCGATCTCGAAGCCGCATCGCTGCACCTCGCCCGGCTGGAGGGGGCGGACCTGTCGGGCGCGCGCATCAGTGGCGCCGACTTCCGCGGTGCGCTGGTATGGATGACCAAGCCGCCGCTGCCGGATCAGGGTGGGCTCGCCGATTTCAGCGAGGTGGTCATGAAGCCGCTCGACGAGGCCGGCGTCGGGATGCTGTCGCAGGTGGTCGATCGGATCGACGAGCCGCGCCAGCGCAGCGATATCGCCGAGGCGCTGCGCCCGATCGCGGCCATCGCCGAAAGCCGCGCTTGGGCGGCGAGCCCCGAGCAGCAGCGGTGGCAGGCGCTGGTGACGGGGTCGCAGGCGGCGCTGTCGGAGAGCTACCGGTCACGTCTCACCGACTATCTCGCCGGCACGGTCTGTAGCCGCAAGTGGTCGAACGGCGCCGGCGCCACGGGCGTCATGCGGCGCGCGCTGGGCCAGACGTTCCGCGGCGATGTGGTGGCGCTCAACGACAAGCTGCGCAGCGAGACCTGCCCGGCGTCGAAGTCGGTCTCCGCCAAGGTGCTGAAGGAATTTTCGTCGTACGCCGACCTGGCCCGCAGCAACTGAACGGGTCGCGACTGCGCCGATCGGTTCGCGCGTCTGCCCGTTCGATCGCGCTTGCGCCGGTCAATTCGCGCTTGCTCTCGGGGCGGATCGGCGTTAATCATAGAACATAAGTGGAACATCTAGGCCTTGCCGGGCTTGTGCAAGGGGCCGCACGCACGATGCGAAAGCGGTGGACAAGGCGTCGATCCGGGGCGAAGCCGCGGCGCGCTCCGGTCTAGGTTGATGCAACGCGAGTCGCGGGGCTGGGCGGCTGCACAGGAGTGGCGGGCCGGTTGTGGCGGGTCGTCCGGCTGCCGCACATGGTCGGCAAACGATTGAACGAGTGGTGCGCACCGCCCGACGCGGCGAGGGCGCCCGGCAACGAGGAGCATGTAACATGGCTGGTTCCGTCAACAAGGTGATCCTCGTCGGCAATGTCGGCAAGGATCCCGAGATCCGCCGCACCCAGGACGGCAGGCCGATCGCCAACCTGTCTCTGGCGACGAGCGAGACGTGGCGCGACAAGAACACCGGCGAGCGCAAGGAAAAGACCGAGTGGCACCGGGTCGTCATCTTCTCCGAGCCGCTGTGCAAGGTCGTCGAGCAATACGTGAAGAAGGGCGCCAAGCTCTACATCGAGGGTCAGTTGCAGACCCGGAAGTGGACCGATCAGAGCGGCGCCGAGAAGTACTCGACCGAGGTGGTGCTGCAGGGCTTCAACGGCTCGTTGACGATGCTCGACGGCCGCGCCGGCGCTGGCGGCGGCATGCAGGAAGCGGGCGGACAGTCCGACTATGATGCCGGTGGCTTCGGCGGCGGTGGTGGCGGCGGAAGCGGCGGCGGCTATGGCGAGCAGCCCAAGCGCCCGGCGCGCGGCGGCGCAGCGTCGGGTGGATCGTCCGGCGGTTCGAAGGGCGGCTTCGACAAGCAACTCGATGACGAGATCCCGTTCTAATTTGCACCTGAACTGGCGCTGTAAACAGGCGGCCCCATAGCTCAGCTGTGGGGCCGTTTTCTGTTGGCGCGCGTACACCCCGCTGGCCATGACGGCTGGCACGGCGTTTGCGTCTCCTTCACTCGGATCATTCACGTGGTTCAGATCGCGCCGATCGAGGCGTGTGCACCGGCGTGGGAAGGAGAACGGTCGTGCGGCGGCGGCTGACAGAAATTCTCGGTAATGTGGCACTGGCGGCAGGATCGCTGCTGGTGACACTGGCGGTGGTCGAGTTCGTCGTGTTCGGCATGCTGATCAAGCCCGACGACGTTCTGCCGAATGTCACCATCAACGGCGTCGTGCGGTATCTGCCCAACACCGAGGCGACGTTCCGCCATCCCGACGGCAGCCAGACGCGCGTCGCGATCAACGCCGACGGATGGAATTCGACGAAATCGAGCTATGAGGTGGACCGCACGCCGGGACGCCGCCGGATCGCCGTGATCGGCGACAGCTACGTGCACGCAAGCTTCGTCGATACCGCCGACGGCTATCCGGAAGTGATCGAGCGCGAACTGAACCAGCGCGGCATCGACGCCGAGGTCTACCGCTTCGGCATGGATGGCGCGCCGCTGTCGCAGTATCTCGCCATGCTGCGCAACGAGGTGGTGCGGTACAAGCCGGACGTGGTCGTGGTCGGTCTCATTCACAACGATTTCGACGAAAGCTACCGGCTCCTCAAGTCACGCACGTCGTCGAGCTTCATGAAGGTTGCGATCGAGAGCGGCAAGCCGCCGGTCGAGATCCCGCCGGTCGAGTTCCGCCCCGGCATTGCCGATGTGCTCAGGACCTTCGCCACTTTCCGTTATCTCTATTACGAAACCAATCTCTACCTGACCGCGCGATCCGTGGTCAGCCGGACATTCTGGGGCGGCGACGAGGACTATCTGCCCGAGCACATTTCGTCGGCGGTCGATGTGCGCCGCATCGGTGATCACGACAGCAACCTCGAGGTGACGCGCTATGTCCTGGGCGAGATGAAGACGCTGGCGCAGCGGCACGGCTTCGCGCTGGTGTTCGCCATGGATGGGGTGCGGGAGGCGGTCTACGGCGGCACCGCTGCCGACGCCACCGAGGTCGGCACGCTGAACCGCATCGCCGAGGGTGTCTGCGACGAGCTCGCGCTGCCATTCCTCGATCTGCAACAGGCGTTCGCCGCCGACTGGGCGCTGCATCGCCAACGCTTCGAGTTCAGCTACGACTGGCATTGGAACGTACGCGGCAACCGGGTTGCGGGAGCGGCCATTGCCGAGCTGGTCGCAGGGATGATCGGCGTGCCGGGCGAGCCCGCTGTGCGGCGGGTATCGGAACAAGGCAGCGGCCACGCCGCGGGCGGCTGACCCGGCAGCGACGGCCGCGGCGCACGCGATCAGCGGCCAGAGCGCTTCGATTTTTTGTGCGACCGTCGCGAAGGTGACGTATGGCCCGGCGCTGATGCAATGGTGGCTGCTGAAGCAGCGCTGGCCGCTGACGTCGTGGGCTCGGTGCGCGCGGGGACTTCCGCCGCGGTCGAGCGGGCGTCGCGGGCCGGATCGGCGCGGGCTTCGCCGTCGCGCAGTGCGGCATCGATGCGACGCGGCGTCGCCGCCCCGACTGGCTGGCTCGCGATCAGCGCCCTGGTCTCGAGCGAGAGCAATGCCGCGGTCGCGGCCATCACCAGACCGATCGCGATCGCGGCCAAGCCATCGGCTTCGGCGATCGCGAAGACGGTGCGAGGCGAGCACGCCGGCGAACGCCACGGCGGCACTGGTCAGGACAGAGAACCGCTGGAGCAGTGCGGAGAACAGGGCAGGCTCGTTGGAGCTGCGCAATGCCGCAAAGCTGCGCAGTTGCAAGCCGCGCGCATTGTATGCCGCGACCGCACTCCAGACCGACAAACCGATGACGATCGCCGAGAAGCCGAGGACGGCGTAGGCGATGTCGGGCTCGACGATTGGGCGTGGATCGTGCAACCGGGCGACGCCCGCGAACAGCGAGAGGCCGGCCCCCAACGACAGCAGCAGAAGCGGCGCGACGAAGCTCCAGAAGTGCAGATCCGATGCGGCGCGCGGCGGTTGGGTTGAGTGCGGCGTGCGGCGCGCGCGACGGATACCGAACAGCAGAAGAGCCTGGCTCGACGCGACGATCAGGGTGTGGGCGGCGACGGACAGCAGCGCCGACGACCCGGTCGCGACGTAGGCGGCGCACGAGGCGGCGGCCAGCGCAGCGTTGACACCGAGCGCCAGAAGTACGGCCGAAGTGGTGCTTGTCGCCGCCACGCTGTGTCGCTCCAAAGGATCCAATTGCCACCGCATCGCGTGGCCGTTGCGGCGGATCATAACGTCGGACGCGCCGGCCAACAAATCGTCCGCTGGCGCGTCATCATGCGGATCGGGTCGCGGGCATGAAAAACCCCGGACAGCAGTGCTGCCCGGGGTTTGGAAGTCACGTCCGCAGAGCGGGAATTACTGCTTGGGAGCGGGCGCCGGCTTGGCGGCGTCCTTGGCGGCATCGACCGCCTGCTTGCCCTTTTCCATGGCCTGGCCTGCCGCTTCCTTGCCCTTCTCGAGCGCCTGACCGGCTGCGTCCTTGGCCTTCTGCAGCGTCGGTCCGGCCTGCTCCTTGGCGGTCTGGTAGGCGTCCTTCGAGGTTTCGGACGACTTGTCGTACATCTCCTGCGCCTTCTCCATCGCGCGGTCCATCAGCGACTTCGGCGCCTTGGCGCGCTTATACGGCTCGATGGTGCGCAGCACGTCCTTGGTCGCTTCCGGCAGGGTGACGACGGTCTTGCCGCCCTTCTCGGAGATCTTCAGCGCCGACAGGCGGACGCCGAGCTTCTTCTCGGCGCGTCCGAGAAAACCGCCGGTGCCCATGATCACGCCTTCGATCTGGTTCTGGTCGTTGAGGATGAAATCCTCGATATCGCCGATGATCTGGCCCTGCGCGTTGACGACCTTGGCGCCGAGCAGGTGATCGCGCGCGAGAATTTGATTGGACTGCTGGCCCTTGTAGAAGACGCCGGCCGGGATGGTGACGGCGGTCTTGTCCTTGGCCGCGTCCTGGGCCACGGCGGCGCCGGCAAACGTCATGGCCACAGCGGCGAGGCCGAGAGCGAGCTTGTTCATTCCGATGTTCTCCACGGTGTGGCGCACACATGCGCGCCTCATATAACGCCGCCCGGCTGGTCGAAGTTCCAGCCTCCCTGCGGCACCCGCGCATGTAGGCATGGACTGTGACGAGAGCAAGTCGCCCGTTCGAGCCTGTCCCCCGCGTAATGACGACGCAGCCGTGTTGTCGAGGGGTGATGCGCGGGCAGAATTATGGTGCTACCGTGTTGGCATGACCAAGATCGAAGCAATTGCTCAGATTCAATCGGTTTTGCCGGCGCTGTCGGCGGAGCAGGTGCAGGCGCTTGCCGAGTTGGCCGCCGCTTGGACGCGGCCGTCGCCGCCTGAGGACGACGCCACGCGAACCGCGATTGCCGAAGGCTTGGCGCAGGCCGATCGCGGCGAGTTTGCAACGTCTGCCGAAGTGGAGGCCGCTTTCGCCCGCTTCCGTGCATGACAATCGTCTATACGCGCAGGGCTGTCGCCGACATTATCGCCATCGCCGACTATATTCGTGAACACCGTCCGGCCGCGTCGGTTCGAGTGGCGGACGCCATCACGGCTACCGTCGCTCATCTTGCGGAAAATCCGAAACTCGGTATGGATCGCATCGATCTGGGCGTGCGCAAAATTGGCGTTCGCCGATATTCCTACTCGATCTATTACAAATTGCGCGGAGAAATGATCGAGATCGTGCACGTTCGCGACGACCGGCGTAAGCCGCTCGAACCCGGCGACGTTTGAGCTCAAGTTACCGCTGCCCGTTGTTTGAACACCGGTCGCACGCCCGATTCCCCCCGTGCCATGCCGCCGCAGCTAGGGGCCTGAATTTCCCCCAGAAAAAATCGTGGGTGAGACGGTGTGCGGGGGGCGAAAGTTTGCCGTCCGACGGCCAATCAGGCTAATGTCCGGCCGTTAAATCGCCGGCTCGCGCTTGTCGCTGGCGGGATCGCTCGATCCCGCTCGCTGCTTTGCGTGCAACACTCCCGTCAGCAACGCGGACGGGGTGGAAGGACGAGGGTGTGCCAGCGATGCGCGGAACGCATCCGGTGCCAAGTCCGGCGGCGTCAGGAACGGAACAGGGCTCGTGGCAGACAACAGCGACAAGAACAAGCCGGGCGGCAAGGAGCCGTCCGACGTCCGTCCGGTGAGCATCACCGACGAAATGAAGCGCTCGTACCTCGAATACGCGATGAGCGTGATCGTCAGCCGCGCGCTGCCCGACGTGCGCGACGGCTTGAAGCCGGTGCACCGGCGCATCCTCTACGGCATGCACGAGGCGAACAACCGCTTCGACCGCCCGCACCGCAAGTCGGCGAAAACCGTCGGCGAGGTGATGGGCAACTACCATCCGCACGGCGACAGCGCGATCTATGACGCGCTGGTGCGCATGGCGCAGGATTTCTCGCTGCGGGTGCCGCTGGTCGATGGCCAGGGCAACTTCGGCTCGGTCGACGGCGATCCGCCGGCGGCGATGCGTTACACCGAGAGCCGGTTGTCGAAGATCGCGTCGGAGCTGCTCGACGATCTCGACAAGGACACCGTCGATTTCCAGCCCAACTACGACGACAAGGACCAGGAGCCGAGGGTGCTCCCGGCCAAGTTCCCCAATCTTCTGGTCAACGGCGCCGGCGGCATCGCGGTCGGCATGGCGACCAATATTCCGCCGCACAACTTGGGCGAGGTGATCGACGCCTGCCTCGCGCATCTCGACAACCCGGATGTGACGATCGACGAATTGTGCGGCATCGTGCAGGGGCCGGACTTCCCGACCGGCGGCTTGATCCTCGGCCGCGGCGGCAGCCTGCTCGCCTACCACAAGGGCCGCGGCTCGATCATCATGCGCTCGAAGGTCGAGGTCGAGGAGATCCGCAAGGACCGCGAGGCGTTGATCGTCACGGCGATCCCCTACCAGGTCAACAAGCGCACGCTGATCGAGAAGATCGCCGACCTCGTCAGGGAGAAGCGCGTCGAGGGTATCTCCGACCTGTGGGACGAGAGCAACCGCGACGGCATGCGCATCGTGATCGAGCTGAAGCGCGACGCGGTGGCGGACGTGGTGCTCAACCAGCTGTGGAAGTTCTCCGATCTGCAGACGACGTTCGGCGCCAACATGCTGGCGATCAACGGCGGCCGCCCGCAGCAGTTGAACCTCAAGGATTTCATCGAGGCGTTCACGAGCTTCCGCCAAGAGGTCGTCAGCCGCCGCACCAAGCATCTGTTGATGAAGGCGCGCGAGCGGGCCCACGTGCTGGTCGGCCTCGCCATCGCGGTCGCCAACATCGACGAGGTGATCGCGCTGATCCGCTCGAGCCCTAGCCCGGCCGAGGCGAAAGAGCGGCTGATGGCCCGTGACTGGCCGGCCAAGGACATGGCGCCGCTCATCGACCTCATCGCCGACCCCAGGCACAAGCTCGCCGCCGACGGCAGCTATCGTTTGTCGGAAGAGCAGGCCAAGGCCATCCTCGCCTTGCAGCTGTCGCGCCTGACCGCACTCGGCCGCGACGAGATCGGCGACGAGTTGAGGAAGCTCGCCGAGCAGATCAAGGAGTATCTGGCGATCCTGTCGTCGCGCCAGCGCATCGTCGATATCGTCAAGGGCGAGCTGACCAGGATCCGCGACGAGTTCGCGACGCCGCGCAAGACCGAGATCGTCGACATCGAGGGCGAACTCGAGGACGAGGACCTGATCCAGCGCGAGGATTGCGTCGTCACCGTCAGCCACAAGGGCTACATCAAGCGCGTGCCGCTGTCGGCCTATCGTGCGCAGCGGCGCGGCGGCAAGGGCCGCTCGGGCATGGCGACGCGGGACGAGGATTTCGTCACCCAGGTGTTCATCGCCTCGACGCACACGCCGGTGCTGTTCTTCTCGTCGCGCGGCATGTGCTATCGCATGAAGGTCTGGCGGCTGCCGGCGGCGTCGCCGCAATCGCCGGGCAAGGCGCTGGTCAACCTGCTGCCCTTGGCGCAGGACGAGACCATCACCTCGATCCTGCTGCTGCCGGAGGACCCCGCGACGTGGAGCGAGCTCGAGCTGATGTTCGCGACGCGCTCGGGCAACATCCGGCGCAATGCGCTGAGCGACTTCGAGAGCATCAATCGCAACGGCAAGATCGCGATGAAGCTCGATGCCAACTGGACTGGTGGGGGCGATAAGATCGTGCAGGTGGCGATCGCCCGCATCGACGACGACGTGCTGCTGACGACCGCGCACGGCCAGTGCATCCGCTTCCAGATCAAGGACGAAGTGCGGCTGTTCAAGGGTCGCGATTCGGACGGCGTGCGCGGTATCCGGCTGGAGGACGGCGACGAGGTGATCTCGATGGCCATCCTCGGTCATGTCGAGGCGCAGGCCGCAGAGCGTACGGCCTACCTCAAGCAGTCGGCGGCGCTGCGGCGCGCGGAGGGCACGGAAGGGGACGCGCCCGAGGCCGTGGCGGACGACGAGGAGGCCGGCGAGGGGCTGGCTGAGCTGACCGAAGAGCGGTTCGCCGAGATGAAGGCTGTGGAGCAGTTCGTGCTGACGGTGTCGAGCCGCGGCTATGGCAAGCGCTCGTCGTCATACGAGTACCGCACCTCGGGCCGTGGCGGCAAAGGCATCGTCGCGATGGTGGTCAACGAGCGCAACGGCGATCTCGTCGCGTCGTTCCCGATCGCCGGCAGCGATCAGATCATGCTGGTCACCGATGGCGGTCAGCTGATCCGCTGCCCGGTCGCCGACGTGCGCATCGCCGGCCGCAACACGCAAGGCGTGCGCGTGTTCAAGACCGACAGCACCGAGAAGGTGGTCAGCGTCGAGCGCATCTCGGAGGAAGTCGCGGGCGATGGCAACGGCGACGCCGGCGTCGAGGCGGCCGACGAGGGCGCTGCCGGGTCAGCCGACGCGGGTTGATGACGAGAACCGGAGGGAACGGCTGATGCCGTCCAGCATTAGTTTCGACCTATGCTGGACGGCAACTGCGCGGATGCGAAGTAGGCATCCGAAGCGCCAAGCAAGTGAGAATGCCGTCCCGCCGTCTGTCGGGGCAACAGCTCAAGTCTTCGGCGGGACGGTGTGAGACAAGCCGTTCTCTCGATTGCTCGCCGTGTCACGCGATCAGGTCGCTCACAAGTTCGCGGGGGCTTGGGCGCAGAGTTCGGTCTGGGCGTTGGCGAAAGGGCTCAGACGCGTGAGGGCCGACCAGTCGGGGACGGTCGCCCGTCCGCGTGAGATGGCGATCAGACCGGACGATTTGAAACGCGAGAACATGCGGCTCAGGGTGTCGGGGTTGAGGGCCAGGTAGTCGGCGATCTCCTCGCGGCTCAACGGCATATCGAAGCTGCGCCCGCCCACGCCCGCCCCGCCTTGGGCCTCACGGCCCAGATGCAAGCCGATCTCGACGAGAAAGTCGGCGAGACGCTCTTCGCCGTTGGCGCCGCTCATGCTGGCGAGATGCAGCGTGCGCCGGGCGCTGCGCTGGACCATGGCCGCGTCGATGCGCCGGCGGAAACCAGGATTGTTGCCCTCGATCGCCTCGACAACCTCCAAACGATAGCGCTGCAGCTCGGCGGGCGTCGCGGCGACCAGCGCCGCACCGATCTGGTCGGGAGTGTCCTGGGTGTGGAACACGTCGCCCTGATAGAGGATCTCCAGCACTTGCCGGTCACGCTCAGGCAGTCGGGCTTCCACCATCACGACGCCCGACACGACGACGAAGATGTGGTCGGCGGTCTTGGGCATCAGCGGAACGCGCTGATGCCGCCGCAGTGGCAACAGCACGCCGGGAATGGCGGTGCTGGCAGAGTGCTCGGCGCCGGCTTGGCGACCGCTGGCAAGCAACGTGGGTGACGATCGATCCAACACGACGGACCCTCCAATTGAGTTGCCGATCAGAGTCGGTCCAGCTGCGCGCGTTTTGCGTTGCGGGAGATCAATCTGCGACAATCTGGATCGGTCGCCGGTATCGCGTGCAGGAGTCGGTCGGCAGTTCGGCCGCGCGCGGGGCGAGGGGCGGCGCATGCGCGTGGAGAACATGCGTTTGACTGTGGATCAACAAATTGCGTGGCGAGCAGGCAACAACCGGTGCCGATCACGACATCATCTGATCTCGATCAGGAAAACTGATCAAGCGGCGCTGGTCAGGTCCGCCGATGTCGTCAGATGACTGCATGTATCGCTATCGGCGCTTCGTGGTCATCGGTTGGCGGCGAACGCATTTGCAAGACACTCTGAAGGGGGATCGACATGCGCGGATTGTTCACGGGAGTTTCGGGCGCGCTCGCAGCAGCAGCTCTCGTCGTCACGACCAGCCAGGTGGCCGTCGCGGGCGACTACAACGGTGATTTCATGGTGCGCGCGGGCGTGTCGGTGGTGATCCCGGACACGAAGGCAGATGTATTCGCACCCGGCGGTGCGTTGATCGTGGGTGCGGATGCCGATGTATCGACCGAGGTCATTCCTTCGCTGACGCTGACCTACTTCTTCAACAAGAACATCGCCGCAGAGCTGTTCTGCTGCTTCGCCAAGGTCGAAGTCGAGGGCAAGGGGGTGCTCGCAGGGGCCGATCTCGGCGATGCCTGGATCTTCCCGCCGGCGCTGACGCTGCAATACCACTTCGACGGCATGGGCGGCATCAAGCCCTACGTCGGCGCTGGCATCCAATACATCCATTTCTTCAGCGAAGGCCGCAGCCCGACGCTCAATACCACGATGAAACTCGACGATGCGATCGGCTTCACGCTTCAGGCTGGCGTCGATGTGCAGCTGGGCGCCGGTTGGTACCTGAACGCAGACGTCAAGAAGACCTGGATCGATACCGATGCCACCTGGGGCACCGGTCACACCGCCAAGGTCGACATCGATCCGCTGATCGTCTCGGCCAACATCGGCTACCGCTTCAACCTGTCGGATATCTTCGGCCGCCGCGAAGCCTACGCGCCGATGAAGTGAACCTGGACGGCTGCCTGAATATGCGAAGGCCCGGCATCGCTGCCGGGCCTTGTTTGTCTGCGCCTTCGGATGCCGACAAGCATCCGGCGCGGTTGCGCCTTCAGGTGCCGACTTGGCACCCGGCGCGCGCGGTGGCGGCGGTGGAGCGTGCCCCACACCGCCGCCCGTCGCGGTTCGCGCGGTGGCGGCGGTGAAGCAAAAGCTCACCAGAGCTTCACGTCTTTGCCTTCGGCGCGCAGCTTCTCGGCGTACTCCGACAGCCAGCGCTGGAAATTCGGTTCGTGGGTGTAGGCGCCGGTCTTGACGTAGATGAACGACGCGTGGGTGTGGAACGCTTTCCAGTAGCCCTGCAGACGCCAGACCTCGGCGTCGCGCCCCGATTTTCCGGCGGCGTCGGCGAGCTTGGGCGGGAAGAACACGATGGTCGGGGTGAAGTTGACGCGCCAGCGCTCGGCCAGCTTGCGCTCCTCCAACTTCTTGCCGTCGAAGTCGGTCACCTCGCGCGCGCCATGTAGGTTGATCTGCAAGGCGAGGAAATTGTCCTTGATGTATTTGGCGACCTCGGGGTCGGCGAGGCTGGTGCGGTGCATCTCGCCGCAATAGGGACATCCGCGCTGTTCGAAGAAGATGACGAGGTTTTTACCCGCGGCTTCGGCCTCGGCGAGGTCGTCCTTGAGATCGAGGAAGGACTGGTGGAACCACGGCTGCTTGTGCATGCCGTCCTCGGCGACCTCGGCGGCCTCCGAGCGCGGAAGTGAGACGAGGCTCGCGGCGGCCAGGGAGCCGAGCAGAGCCTGTCGCCGGGTCCAGGTCGGGTGCATGGTGGCGTCCTCCGGTTGGCGCGCGGCCAGTACCGGCGCGTGCGGGATCACGTCAGAATAGCATGATCTGGATCAGCGCCAAACGCGCGGTCAGGACGGGCGATCGTCTCGCGAACCGTCGCGGCGGAAGGGAAACAGAAGTTGTGCGGCGATGCCGTCGGGCACGGGCGTCGCGGTGCCGAAGTGCTCGGGATGGCGGCCGGCGGGCATGTGGTAGGTGCCGAACAGGCGATCCCAGAGCGGAAAGATGCCGGCGAAGTTCTTGTCCTGGGCGGCGGGGTCGGTGCTGTGATGCCAGCGGTGGAAGAGCGGGCTGGCGATGACAGAACGCAGTGGGCCGAAGTCCCAGTCGAGATTGGCATGCAGCAGGATGGCGAACAGCGCGAACACCGGGGCTATGCCGACGGCGGCGGCGGGCGCGAAGCCGAGCGCCAGCAACGGCAGCGTGGTGGCGACGCGGGAGACGAGATCGTTGACCGGGTGCGCGCGGACCGATGACAGCCAGTCGAGCGTCACCGACGAGTGGTGCACGGCGTGGAACTTCCACAACCGTCCGCCATGGAACAGCCGGTGCACCCAGTAGCCGATGAAGTCGGCGGCAACCAGCATGGCAAACGCCTGGACGGCGACGGGCAGGCGGGACAGCGGACCGAACCCGGCCAAGATCTCGTGCTCGACGACGCGGCCATAGGCGAGTTGAGCGAACACGGCGACGGCGACGAGGACGACGAAGCCGACGACGTAGTGGCCGAGCAGCGGGGTCGCGATCCAGTAGGCGAGGTCGGTGAGCAATCCTGGCCGCCGCAGCGGCGTGCGACGGGATGCGGGCTGCAGTCGCTCGAGCCCGCGGAAGACCACGAACAGGATGGCAAAGCCGATCAGCAATCCGAAGGGCGTGGGTGCGGACATTCGCGAATTCACTCTCGAGCGTCCCGGCGGCGAAATGGGCGACGTGCGGCAGGTGAGCGGACAATAGCCGATCGCAGTTAAGGAAAATGTGGCGGCGGCGCAAAACAGGGCCTCGCCCTTGCACGGCGGCGCAGGTAACAATGCGGCCCCGCGGCGGTTTTGCCGCTCGTGACGTGAAGGTTCGTGACGTGAAGGGTTGGCCCGCACATGACTCGCATCGGCTTTTATTCCGGTAGCTTCGACCCGGTCACCATCGGGCACACCGATGTCATCAGCCGGGCGGCGCGGCTGGTCGATATGCTGGTCATCGGCATTGGCATTCATCCGGCCAAGGCGCCGATGTTCACCGACGCCGAGCGGGTGGCGATGCTGGAGGTGGAGACGCGGCCGATCGCCAAGGCGACGGGCACGAAGTTCGAAATCGTGACCTTCGACGACCTCGCCATCGATGCCGCCCGCCGGCACGGCGCCAGCGCGATCTTCCGCGGGCTGCGCGACGGCACCGACTTCGACTACGAGATGCAGATGGCCGGCATGAACGGCGTCATGTCGCCGGACATCCAGACCGTGTTCGTGGCGGCGTCGCCAGGGGTCCGCCACATCGCGGCTAATCTGGTGCGGCAGGTGGCGGCGATGGGCGGCGACGTGTCGGGGTTCGTGTCGCCAGCGGTCGCCAAGCGGCTGCGGGCCAAAGCCGCAAAGCAGAAATAGCGCTATGGCGGGCTCCCCGGCGTTTGCACACATCAAGGCCGACGTGCTGGCGATCATCGCGGCGCTGCCGCGCGGCAAGGTGACGAGCCCGACGGTGATCGGCGTGCGGCTAGTGTCCCGTTCGCGAAGTTCGCCACCGCAGCGTGCCCCGGGCGAACTTCGCGAACGACCAGGACAGCTAGCCAAACGTATGATTTTTATTCAATCGCAATTCGCAACCCTCTAACCGCGATGAATGCGACTTGCGGATCTACCCGCCGTGATGCCGCGCCACATCGCCACGATCCTGGCGAACCTCGACGACGAAGAGCGCGACAGGGTGCCGTGGCATCGCGTGGTGGCCGACGGCGGTGCGATCGGCCGGCACCGGCACCGCGACGACCAGATCGCGCGGCTCAGGGCCGACGGGCTGCCGGTGTCGGCGGCAGGCATCGTCGGCGGCATGGAGGCGGCGATGGTGGCGAACTTGCCCAAGCCGCGGCCGGGCGCGCAGGCGCGGACGACCAGTGCGGCGACCCGCAACATGTGGATGAGAAAAGTGCCGCGGCGGACGGCAGCGACGAGGCGACCGTGGAGCCGCCGCGAAGTTCACGCGCGCGCGGGCGATTTCGATCGGCCCGGCACCAAGCTCAGGTGACCGGCGATGAGCGGCGATACGCGCATTGAAAGCGTCCGCGGACGCCGGGTGTGGGACAGTCGCGGGCGGCAGGCGCTGGAGGCGCGGTGCCGCCACGGTCGGAGTTTCCCCTGGTAGGGAAAGAGGATAGCCAGCCCTCGGTCAAAGCGTCACGGGCGTGCGCGTGGGCGGGTGTTGCGTCCGCGCCGTCAAATCGCCATAACGGCGCGGTCACTCGCCGGGGCGGGCTCGAAAGCCCGGCACAGCCGGCGGCAAGCGGCGACGCCCGCGCCCCGCGTGCACCCGAACGTCAACCCAACGCAGCCGAAGGCATTCGCACCATGAGACTTCTCCAGAGCCTCGTCCTGGCCGCAGCACTTTTTGCCGGCCCCGCGCTGGTCCAGCAATCCGTGGCCCAGCAGCCGGCGCCGGCCGCCAAGCCCGCCGATCCCAAGAACACGCTGGTGATCGAGCTGAAGACCGGCAAGGTGCTGATCCAGCTCCGCCCCGATCTCGCGCCCAAGCACGTCGAGCGCGTCAAGCAGCTCGCCAAGGACAAGTTCTACGACGGCATCGTGTGGCACCGCGTCATTGCGGGCTTCATGGCGCAGTCGGGCGATCCGACCGGCACCGGCCGCGGCGGCTCCAAATATGGCAACGTCCCGGCCGAGTTCACGCCGACGCCGTTCGAGCGTGGAACCGTCGGCGCGGCCCGCTCGCAGAGCCCCGACAGCGCCAACAGCCAGTTCTTCATCTGCTTCACGCACACGCCGTCGCTCAACGGCGGTTACACGGTGTGGGGCAAGGTGATCGAGGGCATGCAGCACGTCGACCAGATCGCCAAGGGCGAGCCGCCGGCCAACCCCGATAAGATCGTCAAGGCCTATATCCTGGCCGACGCGCCGACCGCGCCTGCCGGAGCCGCACCGGCGGCGGCACCCGCCCAGAAGAAGTAACGCCCCACACACTGACGCTCTGCCCGCCCGCGGCGGGAGAGCGCGATTTTTCCATCACAACAGGAGCGCCGCCAGATGGCTGCAATCAAAGACCCCGAGAACACGCTGATCATGGAGACGACGAAGGGCACCGTGGTGATCGCGCTGCGGCCCGACCTTGCGCCCCAGCATGTCGAGCGCATCAAGACGCTGGCGCGGCAGGGCTTCTACGACGGCATCAAGTTCCACCGCGTGATCGACGGCTTCATGGCCCAGACCGGCTGCCCGCGGGGCGTCGGCACTGGCGGCTCGGATCTGCCCAATCTGCCGGCCGAGTTCAACAACGAGAAGCATGTGCGCGGCGTGTGCTCGATGGCCCGCTCGTCGAACCCGAACTCGGCCAACAGCCAGTTCTTCATCTGCTTCGACGACGCGACGTTCCTCGATCGCCAGTACACGGCGTGGGGCAAGGTCGTCGAAGGCATGGAGAACGTCGACAAGCTGGCCAAGGGTGAGCCGCCGCGCGCGCCCGACAGCATGGTGTCGGTGAAGGTCGCCGCCGACGTGAAGGCATGACGAGTCGCTGGGGCATGGGCCTCGCGGTCGCTGCGGGACTGGCGGGGGCGGCGGGCGTTGCGCTCGCCGCCGTCGCGGCGCATCGGCTGCAACTCCCGGCCATCGCGAGCGCGGCGCAGATGCTTCAGCTGCACGCGATCGCGGTACTCGCAGTCGTGGCCATCGCCCTGCGCGTCGAGCGGCCGACGGTGTGGCTGGCCGCCGCCAGCGTGATGCTGTTCGGCACGGTGTTGTTCGCGGCCACGCTCACGCTGCCGCTGTTCGAGGTCGCCACGCTGCCGCCGCGATCGGCACCGGTGGGCGGCAGCCTCGCAATCCTCGGTTGGCTGCTGGTCGCGGTGGCTGCGGGACTGTCGTTCCGGCAGCGCTGACCGCGAGGCCGGCAATAGTGATGCTCGATCATTCCGATTAGAAATACTGGGCGGGCCTCGGCTCCGGCGGCGGATCGCCGTCGGGGATGTCGGGCAGCGGCGGCAGATCAGGCGGGCGCGGCACGGGATC
Source organism: uncultured Alphaproteobacteria bacterium (assembly GCA_963819775.1). GTDB lineage: Bacteria > Pseudomonadota > Alphaproteobacteria > Rhizobiales > Hyphomicrobiaceae > JAKAML01. The sequence goes on along the minus strand of CAWFXM010000007.1, from coordinate 653,273 downwards.
GGTTCCGTCCGGTCCGCGGTCTGGACCACGATCGACCGCGATCAGGATTGTCGGGCACACGCGTCGGATCGCGGACCGGGATTTGATCGGGCGCCGGATCGGGGAGCGGGCGTTGGGCCAGGACTGGGCGTTTGGCCAGGCGCGGGCTGCGGCTTACGCGGATCAGAGGTCATTTCACACTCCGGGACATTGAAGCGAGACATGCTCGATCAACGTCATCGGGTACGCAAAGTTCCCCGTCAGCCGCGCAGCTTCAACCGCAGACAGCCAACGCCCGGCGCGGGTCATATCCCTTCGCATGAAGTCGTCGGGAGACTATTTGCCGCCAGCGGGCTTCTTGGGGGCAGGGGCCTTCTTGGGCTTGCGCTTCTCTTTGGTCGATCGCTGTTCTTTGGCCATGGGGATGGGATCCTGATTGGTGTCGTCGGTCAGGGTGTGATCCACTGACATTGCAGAGGCTGCACCTGTTTGCGGCGGCCCGCAAGTGGTGTCGGCGGCGCTTTGGGCGCTGGGCGCTTGACGCCACCGCCCAGTTCGGCGACGGCTTCCCGATGCGAACAGACCTCTTCGAATTCGAGCTGCCGGAGGACAACATCGTGCAAATTTCGTTCAGTCAGCGCGAAGGCAAATTCGCCTGCATCGGACGAGCGCTGCGCGGCGCACTGATGTTGGCCGTTCTCGCCGTGCCGACTGCCATCGAGGCGAAAGAGAAGCGCTCGGCCTCGGAGCCGCGGCGGATTGGGTTCGGCCAAGTCGATTCATGGGCCTACCAGCTTCAGAATTTGAAACCTTCGAGGATTCCCAAGGATGCATTCGACGTGCTCGTCGTCGATTACTCGCGCGACGGCAGTGACGCGGGCGCGCTCGATGCACTCGACGTCATCACGCTGCGCAAGCGGCCAAACAAGCTCGACCGGCTCGTGCTGAGCTATCTCAGTATCGGCGAGGCGGAGGAGTACCGCTTCTATTGGGATGCGCGCTGGCTGGAGCGCCCGGAGAGCGCCGGCGGGATACCTGTGCGGAGCGTGCCGCCGACGGGTGATACGCCGGCGCCGATCCCCGGAAAGTCCGGCCCGTCGACGCCCGAACTCGAGAAGTCGGCCGGGGTGCCGGATCCGGCCGCGCCGTTGGCCAAGTTGTCTGCCGACGCGCCGCCGTGGCTGGCCGAGGAAAACCCCGAATGGCGCGGCAACTATCTGGTGCGCTATTGGGAGCCCGGCTGGCAGTCGATCATCTTCGGCTCACCGGCCGCGTACCTCGACAAGATCATCGCCGCTGGGTTCGACGGCATCTATCTCGACAAGATCGATTCCAACGATGATTGGCAGAAGCGGAACCGACCGGGTGCCGAGCGGGAGATGGTCGATTTCGTCAAGCGCCTCGCGGCTTACGCGCGCGCCAAACGGCCGGGCTTCCTGATCGTTCCGCAGAATGGGGACGAACTGCTGCTGCACCGCGATTATCTCGAAACCATCGATGCGATCGCCAAGGAGGATCTGCTTTTCGGGGGCGATAGCCGCAAGGACGGCGAGCCGAACCCGGAAAAGGAGATCGCGGCCAGCGCCCGGCGACTTTCCATGGCCCGACGCGCCGGCAAGCCTGTGCTGGCAGTCGATTACATCACCGACATGACCAAGGTGCGCGCGGCCACGCGCCGCTATCGCGCATGGGGCTTCGTGCCATTCTTTGCGGAGCGTGAGCTGAAAGGTGCGCCTGAAGATATTCTGGCCCGCGTCGATGCGCTGGAAGGCACTCCGATCGTCGCCACGCAGGTTCGGCCTGCGAAGGGGCGCAAGCGATGACGGCGCGGCAGCGGCAAGCCTGAGATCGGGATATGCGAACAGACCTCTTCGAATTCGAGCTTCCGGAGGACCGGATCGCGCTGCACCCGGCCGAGCCGCGGGACAGCGCGCGGATGCTCGTGGTCGGGCCGGACGGGCGGCATCGCGGATGCCGTGGTGCGCGACCTGCCGGGTCTGTTGCGGGCGGGCGACGCGCTGGTGTTCAACGATACGCGGGTGATCGCGGCGGCGCTCTCGGGTGTCAGGATGCGTGGCGAGGTTCGCGCCAACGTCGATTTCAATCTCATCAAGCGCGTCGATGCTTCGACGTGGCGGGCGTTTGCGCGGCCGGCCAAGCGGCTGGTGACGGGCGACCGCGTGCGCTTCGGCGCTGCTGTAGGCGGAGAAGGCGGAGCGGCGTGCCTCCTCGGTGTGCTCGACGCGACGGTGACGGCGAAGCTCGACGCGGGCGAGGTCGAACTCGCGTTCGATCGGCACGGCGCTTATCTCGACGAAGCGATCGCGGCACTGGGAGAGATGCCGCTGCCGCCCTACATCGCCTTGAAGCGTGCGCCGGACGCGCGTGACAGGGCGCATTATCAGACGATCTTTGCGGCGCGTGACGGCGCGGTCGCGGCGCCGACGGCGGGGCTGCACTTCACGCCCGAGCTGCTGTCGGCGCTCGAGGACCGTGGCGTGTCGCGGCACGCAGTGACGCTGCACGTCGGCGCGGGGACCTTCCTGCCGGTCAAGGCCGACGAGACCGCCGATCATCCGATGCACAGCGAGTGGGGCGAAGTACCGGCGGCGACGGCTGACGCGTTGAACGCGGTGCGCGCGCGTGGCGGGCGCATCGTCGCGGTCGGCACGACGTCGTTGCGGCTGCTCGAGAGTGCGGCGGGCGAGGACGGCCAATTGCGGGCCTGGACAGGTGATACGGCGATTTTCATCACGCCGGGCTATCGCTTCAAGATGGTCGACGTGCTGATGACCAATTTCCACCTGCCGCGGTCGACGCTGTTCATGCTGGTGTCGGCGTTCAGTGGGCTCGACACGATGCAGGCGGCATACGCCCACGCGATCGCTTCGGGGTACCGCTTCTATTCGTATGGCGATGCGTCGCTGCTGTTTCGCGCCGATCACTCGTCTTTGCGGGCGGCGGCCTCGAGATAGGCGACGAACCGCTGGAACGCCTCGACATAGGGAGCGTCCTGAATTTCGTCGAGGCGATGAATGAGGCCGTTGCGCACGAAGGCGTGGAAATGGGGGAAAATATCGAGCCGTTCGCCCGTGACCTTGTGCTTGTAGAAGCCGAGCACGCGGGTCTTTGTGCATTCAGCGGTGTGGATGATGCTTTCGATGACGAAAGCCTGGACCTCGAAGGTGTCGAGCAGCAGTTGCAAGCGTTGACGGACGGCATCCTTGCCGGTGGCGCTGGCCGCATAAGGCACCTGCTTGCCATCGACATTGACGTTGTAGACGATGTCGTCGGTGAAGCAGGAAAGTAGTCCTTCGAGATCGCTCTCACCCCAGAAGAGATGGGCCTTCTCGACAATCTTGCGCTCGTTGGCCAAGGTCATGTGGTACCTGAAAATATGAATATATGAATGCACAGTGGATAGCGGTTATGGGTATGCAATGCCAATCACGGTTGACGTCTAAATGCAGGAACGGTCGAACGCTGTGGACGAATTGCAACCAGAATCAACCGGGGCGGGCGCGCCGGTCGCCCACACAGCTGAATTGGGTAAGTTCGGATATCGCCTGATCGCCCGCGATGGGGCGGCGCGGCGCGGCGAGATCGTGACGCCGCACGGCGCGATCAGGACACCGGCGTTCATGCCCGTCGGCACGGTCGCGACCGTCAAGGCGCTCTATCCCGAGCAGGTGGCTGAAGCGGGTGCGGATATCCTGCTCGGCAACACCTATCACCTGATGTTGCGGCCGGGCGCGGAGCGGGTCGCCAAACTCGGCGGTCTGCATTCCTTCATGCGCTGGGACAAACCGATCCTGACCGACTCGGGCGGGTTTCAGGTGATGAGCCTGTCGAAAATCCGCAAGTTGACCGAGCGAGGCGTCGAGTTCCGCTCACACATCGACGGCTCGAAACACACGCTGACGCCGGAGCGCTCGATCGAGATCCAGTGCCTGTTGGGCGCCGACATTCAAATGCAGTTCGACGAGTGTCTCGAGCTGCCGGCGGAACGCAGCGAGATCATCCGCGCGATGGAATTGAGCCTGCGCTGGGCGGATCGCTCCAAGGCGGCGTTTGCGCAATACGGCAGCGCAGGGCAGGCGCTGTTCGCGATCGTGCAGGGCGGCACCGATCTGGAGCTGAGACAGCGGTCGGCGGAGGCGCTGGTCGCCATGGAGTTTCCCGGCTACGCGGTCGGCGGGCTGGCGGTCGGCGAAGGTCAGGAGGCGATGCTGCGGACGCTCGACGGCACGGTGCCGTTTCTGCCCGAGACCAAGCCGCGCTATCTGATGGGCGTGGGCACGCCGGAAGACCTGATCGAATCGGTACGGCGCGGCATCGACATGTTCGACTGCGTGATGCCGACGCGGAACGGCCGCCACGGGCTGGCGTTCACCTGGGGCGGCAAGGTCAACATCCGCAACGCGCGCCATGCCGAGGATCTGTCGCCGCTCGACCCCGAAAGCACGTGCCCGGCGGCGCGGCAGTATTCGCGCGCCTATCTGCATCATCTCGTGCGCTCGGGGGAGCTGCTCGGCGCGATGATCCTGTCGCTCACCAATACCTGGTTCTATCAGGACCTGATGGCGGCGATGCGCTCGGCCATCGAGGACGGCCGCTTCGACACCTGGGCGGCGGCGACGAAGGCGCGGCTCGCGGGACAGGACGCGGCAACCTGATTGCACTCTGAGAATGGGATTAGTGCAGCTTCACATGCGGCTCGGTGCGGCGGACGAGGAGGCGTGAGAAGGTGTCGAGCGTGACCTTGACGGGACCGTGCAGCGCCATCTCGTGCATCTTGTAGAGCGAGCGGTACATCAGCTTGGCGAACAGGCCCTCGATCCACATCGACTTGCCCGACACGAAGCCCATCAGGCTGCCGACCGTCGAATAGTCGCCGAGCGAAACCAGCGAGCCGAAGTCACGATACTTGAACGGCCGGATCGGCTCGCCGCGCATGCGGCGCTGGATCTCCGAAATGAGGTGCGACGACTGCTGGTGCGCGGCCTGCGCGCGCGGCGCCAGCGGCTTGTCCTGTCCCGCGGGCACGAGGTAGGCGGCGTCGCCGATACAGAAAATGTTGGGATCGCGCGTCGTCTCGAGTGTCTCCTTGACCACGAGGGTGCCCATGCGGCTGACCTCCAGCCCGTCGAGATTGGACAACACGTCGGGGCCCTTGACGCCGGCCGCCCACACCACGAGCTCGGACGGGATCGTCGCGCCCGATTGCAGCTCGACCGACGTCGGCGTGACCTGGGTGACGCGCGCGTTGGAGCGGATATCGATGCCGAGGCCGGTGAGGATCGCAGCCGTCGAGGCCGACAGTCGCTCAGGCAGTGCGGGAAGAATGCGCGGCGCGGCGTCGATCAGCGTGATCTTGATGTCCTTGTCGGGCTCGATCTTGTCGAGGCCGAAGGCGATGACGTTGCGCGTGGTGTGATGCAGCTCGGCCGACAGCTCGGTGCCGGTGGCGCCGGCGCCGATGATGGTGACGTGGAGCTGGCCGGGGCGCACGGGGGCGGCCTGGGCGTTGGCGCGCACGCAGGCGTTGATGAGGCGGCGGTTGAAGCGCTCGGCCTCCTCGGGCGTGTCGAGGCGGATGGCGTGCTCCTTGACGCCGGGCGTGCCGAAGTCGTTCGAGACGCTGCCGATGGCGATGACGAGAGTGTCGTAGGGCACCCAACGGTCGGGCGTGATCTCGCGGCCTTCCTCGTCGGCGGTGGCGGCGAGATGCACGAGCTTCGACGCGCGGTCGAGGCCGATCATCTCGCCATAGCGGAACTTGAAGCCGTGCCAGTGGCCCTGCGCCATGTATTCGAGCTCGTGGCGGTCGACCGACATGCTGCCGGCGGCGATCTCGTGCAGCAGCGGCTTCCAGATGTGGGTGCGCGAGCGCTCGATCAGCGTCACGTGCGCCTTGCCCTTGCGGCCGAGCTTGTCGCCGAGGCGGGTTGCGAGTTCGAGCCCGCCCGCGCCGCCGCCGACGACGACGATACGGTGCAGGCCGGGCGCGGCAGAGTGAAGGATATGGCGGTTCGTGGCCGACGGGGCCGGTTCAGTGCGGGCGGGGGCTTCGGTCATGGCGCGTCCCTCTTACCTGTTGTGATCGGCCGGACAAGTGCGCGTTCAAGCGCGGATCTCGCCGCCGGTGGCCTTCTTCACGTCGGCGACGATCTTCTGCGACAGCGCCTCGATGTCCTTGTCGGTCAGCGTCGCGGCAACCGGCTGGATCGTCACCTCGATGGCGAGCGACTTCTTGCCCTCGGCCGCCAGCGCTCCGCCCTCGAACACGTCGAACACGGTGACGGACTGGATCAGCGCCTTGTCGGCGCCGGCTGCGGCTTTGACCACGTCGCTCGCTGCGACCTTGCGGTCGAGCACGAAGGCGAAGTCACGGCGCACGGGCAGCAGATCGGCCGAAGCGAGCGCGGGCCGGGCGCGGCTCTTCTTTTTCTCGGGCGGCAGCGCGTCGAGGAAGATCTCGAAGCCGACGACGGGGCCGGTCACGTCGAGCGCCTTCAAGGTGTCGGGATGCAGCTCGCCGAAATGCGCGAGCACGGCCTTCGGGCCGAGCCGCAGCGTCGCCGAGCGGCCGGGGTGGAACCATGCCGGCGCATCGCGCGTGATCTGGGCTTTGGCCGGGTCGAGGCCGAGCGCGGCGATGGCCGCCACGGCGTCGGCTTTGGCGTCGAACTCGGTCACGGTTTCGGCCTGGCCGTCCCAGTGGCGGCCGACGCCCGAGACGCGAGCGCTGCCCGCCCTGACGCCGGCGGCGGCGATGAACTGGTCGGCTTCACCATCGCCGCGATAGGCCTGGCCGAGTTCGAACAGCGCAACGTCGGACGCGCCGCGATTGCGGTTGCGTTCGACGGCGGTCAAGAGGCCGGGCAGCAGGCTCGGCCGCATCGACGACAGGTCGGTCGAGATCGGGTTGGCGAGTTCGAGCGCGTCGGCGCCGCCGCCGAACGCCGTGGCGACGTCGCGCGGCAGGAACGACCACGTCACCGCTTCGACCATGCCACGGGCCGCAAGCGCGCGGCGGGCGCGGCGCGAGCGCTTCTGGCGATCGGTGAGGACGGGCTGTGTGACGCCATGGAGCCGCGGCAGCGGTGTCGCCTTCACGCGATCGAGCCCGGCGATGCGGATCACCTCCTCGACGATGTCGGCCGAGCCGTGCACGTCCGGCCGCCAGCTCGGCACCGCGACGGCGAGCTTGCTGCCCTTGCCGGTCAGTGTGAAGCCGAGCGTCTCGAGGATGGTGCGGATCTCGCTTTCAGTGAGCGCGACGCCGGTCAGCTTTTCGACGCGGCCGAGGTCGAAGGCGATGGTCTCGCGCGCGTCCGGCATCTTGCCGGCCATCGTCGATTTGGTGGGATGGCCGCCGCAGTGCTTGAGGATCATCTGCGTGGCGAGGTCGAGGCCGGGGACCACTGATTGCGGATCGACGCCGCGCTCGAACCGGTAGCGCGCATCGGTGACGAGCCCGGTCTTGCGGCCGGTGGCGGCGGTGCGGAGGGGATCGAACCACGCGCTCTCGATCAGCACGTTGGTGGTGGTTTCGGTGCAGCCCGACGCCTCGCCGCCCATGATGCCGCCGAGGCCGAGCGGACCGTTGTTATCGGCGATGACGCACATCGTCTCGTCGACCTGGTGCTCCTTGCCGTCGAGGCCCGTGAACTTTTCACCTTGGCTGCCGAGCCGCGCGCGCACGGCACCCTTCAGCTTGTCGGCGTCGTAGACGTGCAACGGGCGACCGAGATCGAACGAGATGAAGTTGGTCACATCGACCAGCGCATTGATGGGGCGCAGGCCGATGGCCTTGAGCCGGTTCTGCAGCCACTCGGGCGATGGGCCGTTCTGCACGCCGGTGACGCCGCGCGCCGCGAACACCGGGCAGGCATTCTCCTGCCCCTTCGGGAAGTCGAGGATGATCTGGGCGGGGCAATCCTTGGTGCCTTCGACGCCGGTGATGCGAGCTTCATGCTTGAGCGTCCCCAGGCCGGCGGCGGCGAGGTCGCGGGCGATGCCGCGGACGCCGGTGCAGTCGGGCCGGTTGGGCGTCAGCTTGACCTCGAACACCGGGTCGGCGAGGCCGAACACGTCGATGTAGCGGCTGCCGACCTGATCGGCGTGATCCCGCGAGATCTCGATGATGCCGTCGCTGTCGGTGCTGAGTTCGAGCTCGGCGAGCGAGCACAGCATGCCGTTCGACACGATGCCGCGCACGGGCTTCTTTTCGAGTGTGATGCCGGAGCCGGGGATGAAGGTGCCGAGCGGCGCGAACACGGCGAGCATTCCGGCGCGGCAGTTGGGGGCGCCGCAGACGACTTCGACGGGCGGCTTGCCCTTTTCGATCTCGACCTGGGTGACGCGGAGGCGGTCGGCGTTGGGGTGCTGCTTGGCTTCGACGACGCGCGCGATGGTGAACGCGCCGAGCTTTTTCGCCGGGTCCTCGATGCTCTCGACCTCGAGCCCGATCGCCGACAGCTTGGTCGCGATCTCGTCGACGGTGGCCTTGGTCTTGAGGTGTTCCTTGAGCCAGGAGAGCGTGAATTTCATGGGCCGGTAGCCTTACTTGGTCGAGTTGCCTTGCGTGGTCGAGAAGACGTTGTTGTCATTTATTCGGCGGTGGCGGAGCGCCAGGCAGGGTGCCCGTCGCTTTCCTCGCCGCATGAATCTTGGCCCAGATGTAGGCGAACGAGAACGCGATGCGGATCAGCGTCAGTCCGTAATACATCCGGAAGACGAAGCAATACCAGACGAACCAGCGATTGGTGCGGTTCATCTGCAACTGGGTGATGGAGAGGTCGAAGTGCTCCATCACGTCGAAGAAGCCGCCGCGCAGCACGAGGTCGAGGGCGAAGATGGTGGTGCCGGCGGGGCCGCCGGAAATGGGCTGGCGGGAGGCATCCCAGAACAGCGCCGCGCCGTCGGATTGCAGCATCAGACTGCTGATGACGAACAGCACCAGGAACACGAGCATCGAGATGCCCATCGAGCGGTAGTAGATCAGCGCCTGGCGCAGGGTCTCACGCGAGAACCCGAATTGCACCCACTGCTCCAGCTCCTCGTGCTTGCGGTCGTGGAAGAACCAGGTCAGCACGGCGACCGCCGTCATCGCGAGGGCGAGGCCGATCGCGAACAGCACGGGAACCGAAAACGGGGTGAGCGCGAGCATCATCGATTGCGCCGGTCAGCGCGCCGCATGGCAGGGGCTACTCGCCAGTGAAGCGATAGCCTGCATGACACGCGTTGCAGTTGGCGAGAACGGCGTCGAGCTGTTTCAGAATGACCTTCGTGTCGCCCAGCCCCTGGCCTTCGAGCGCCAGCGTGTCGAACTTCTGGTGCGTGTCCATGCCGAGCTTGCGGAATTCCATCGGCAGCTTGCCCATCAGCGTCTTCGGCATGGCGTGGGTGGCCGACATGCCCGAGCTTCTGGCGGCAGCCGCGGCGACGGCCGGCTTGCCCTCGGCCAGTCCGGCGACGATGCCATGCACGCTTTCGAGGAAGCCGCGCATCTCGCCGAGCACGGCGGTGCGCTCAGCCTCGGAGATCTTGATCTCGACGCGCTCTTCCTTGACCGGCGCGGACGTGCCCGGCTGCCCGGCGTGATGTTGCGCGGGATTTCCGGGATGATGGCCGTCGTCGGCGGCGTGCGCGGCGGAGAGGAGAGCGAACGAGACCGCGAGGGACCAGGCGGCAGAGGCGAGACGGCGGAACACCTGCATCGGAAACCTCGTTGCGGTTCAGTTCGACAGTCCGCCACCCATCGTCGGCTGGTCGAGGATCGAGAAGCCGTAATGGCGGAGCCATTTCAGATCGCCCGCGAAGAACGCGCGCAGATCCGGGATGCCGTACTTGAGCATGGTGATGCGATCGAGGCCCATACCGAAGGCAAATCCCTGGTATTTTTCCGGGTCGAGGCCGCAGTTGCGCAGCACGTTCGGATGCACCATGCCGCAGCCGAGAATTTCGAGCCACTGGCCGGGCTTGCCGATCGCCTCGGCGCCGATATCGACTTCCATCGACGGCTCGGTGAACGGGAAGTGCGAGGCGCGGAAGCGCATCTTCACCTCGTCGACCTCGAAGAACGCCTTGCAGAACTCCTCCAACACCCACTTCAAGTGTCCCATGTGGGTGGTCTCGTCGATGACCAGACCCTCGATCTGGTGGAACATGGGTGTGTGCGTCTGATCGCTGTCGCAGCGGTAGACGCGGCCCGGCGCGATGATGCGGAGCGGCGGCTTGCCCTTGACCATGGTGCGGATCTGCACGGGCGACGTGTGGGTGCGCAGCAGCAACCGCGAGCCGTCGGGCTTGGGCGCGAAATAGAAGGTGTCGTGCTCCTGCCGTGCGGGATGCTCGGCGGGGATGTTGAGCTTGCCGAAGTTCATCTCGTCGGTCTCGATATCGGGACCTTCGGCGACCTTGAAGCCCATGTCGGCGAAGATCTCGATCACTTCGTCGAGCACCTGGGAGACCGGATGAATGCGGCCGAGAGCTTCCGGGCCGGGGCGCACGGGAAGGGTGACATCGGCGCGTTCGCTGGCGAGGCGGGCGGCGAGGGCCGATTTTTCGAGGTCGGCCTTGCGGGCGTCGAGGGCTTCCGTAAACCTTGGTTTTGACGGCGTTGACCGCGGCGCCGAACGCCTTGCGCTCTTCGGCGGGCAACGTGCCGAGTTTCGACATGAGTTCGGAGACGCGCCCCTTCTTGCCGAGCGCTGCGACGCGCACGGCCTCGATCGCGGCGAGGTCGACTGAGGCGGCGATGTCGTCGAGAAGTGCGCGTTCGAGTGCGGCGAGATCATTGCCGGTTGAGGCCGAGGTCACGATGCGGGCACTCCTCAGGTTCATTTCGCACGCGCACCAGAACTCATGCGCGACTCATATCACGCAGACACCGCGATTGACGGCCGCTCGATAGCGCTGTCGATCGCGTGGGTACCTCCCGAACTTCATGGCCGGATCAGGTCCGGCCATGACGGAGGGGTGAGGCGTGCCCGGGCTCGCGGATCGACGCGACCGGGTTTGCACCCCGGGCGCGTGGCTCGGGGCGCAATTGCGGTCGCGACCGCAGGCGTCAGGCTGCAGCCTTCTTGACTGCGGCGGAGGCCTGATCGACCAGCGCCTTGAAGGCGCTCGCGTCCTTGACGGCGATGTCGGCGAGCACCTTGCGGTCGATCTCGACGCCGAGCTTGGTCAGCCCGTCGATGAAGCGGCCGTAGGTCATGCCATGCTCACGCGTGGCGGCGTTGATGCGCTGGATCCAGAGTGCGCGGAAGTTGCGCTTGCGGCGCTTGCGGGCGCTGTACTGGTACTGCAGCGCCTTCTCGACCGCCTGCTTGGCGATGCGGATGGTGTTCTTGCGGCGGCCATAATAGCCCTTGGCGGCCTTCAGGACTTTCTTGTGCTTGGCGTGGGCGGTAACGCCGCGTTTGACGCGAGCCATGAGAGGGAACTCCTCGAAAAGGTGACTTCAAGATGGGGAGCTTTGCTCGAGCGCTTCCGGCTCCCCACGGGAAGCGGCGGAAGCGCCGATCAAAAGCTCAACGGTGGTAGGGCATGTACTTCTTGACGATGCCGGCGTCCGAGTTGTTCAGCACCATGGTGCCGCGCGCCTTCTGGATGAATTTCGCCGTCCGCTTGATCATGCCGTGACGCTTGCCCTGGGCAGCCGCCTTGACCTTACCGGTCCCGGTCATCTTGAAGCGCTTTTTGGCGCCGCTTTTGGTCTTCATCTTGGGCATTTTGCTCTCCTTCGTCAGGTGACGGCCCGCGCCGGACCCCGATTGCTCGGGGACCGAGCCCTTGAAAAGCCACGCCGCTGGCCCGGCAGCGCGAACGCCGAGCCGGGATCGAGGCAGCTTCAGAGGGATGCTTTTTGGCGGAAACCGTCGGGTTTTCAAAAGCATAAGAGCCGCCACGGCATGCCCCGCCGGGCGGCTCTGATCGAGCTTATACTGTCAACGGGTAGCGAGTGCAACAGGCTGCGCGGTGCCGCCGGCCTACTTCGGCGACAGCACCATGACCATCTGCTTGCCTTCGAAGCGCGGCTCGCTCTCGACCTTGGCGATGGCCTCGGTGTCGGTCTTCACGCGCTTGAGGACGTCCATGCCGAGATGCTGGTGGGCCATTTCGCGGCCGCGGAAGCGCAGGGTGACCTTGACCTTGTCGCCTTCCTCGAAGAACCGCTGCATGGCGCGCATCTTGACGTCGTAGTCGTGATCGTCGATGCCGGGACGCATCTTGATCTCTTTGATCTCGACGACCTTCTGATTTTTGCGGGCCTCGGCGGCCTTCTTCTGCTCTTGATACTTGAACTTTCCGAAGTCGAGGATCTTGCAGACCGGCGGCTCGGCGTCGGGCGAGATCTCGACCAGGTCGAGCCCTGCCGTAGTCGCGCGCTCCATGGCGTCGACTTGCTGACGACGCCCACATTTTGGCCATTCTCGTCGATGAGCCGCACCTCGCGCGCGCGGATGGCCTCGTTGATCCGGGGTCCGGACTGCTCGCGCTCTGGCGCGCCCCTCATAGGTCTACGGATGTTCGTTCTCCTCGTATGGTTTCGGACAATAGATCGGGCAGGCGAGCCGGCTGCGGCGCGAAATCTCTGAGGATCGCAGCCCAACAGCCGGAATTCGGGGAGAATTCAGAAGAACATGCCCCGAGTCAAGTGCCGCCCAGGCTTTGCGCACCCGGCAACATGGTAAAGATGTGGAGTTCGGCGCGAAAGCATCTACTGCCGATGCTCGGCTACTGCCAGTGTTCGGCGATCCACGGCGTCGGGCGGACGTGCTTGTACAGCCGCTTCCAGGCCGCCGTGACCGGCCATTTGCCGTCGCGCGCCTCGTCGGGGTCGGGCTTGCCGGTGAAGGCGACGAGTTTGGTGCCCGCCGGCAGCTTCGGCGTTTTGAAAAAGCGCATCGGCCAGCCCGGCAGCAGGTTGTGCTTGAAGCTCAGCGCACCATTCGTGCGGCCAGAACACCATGTCGGCGGCTTCGCCGGAGATATATTTCTGTTCATTGCGATACTTGGCGAGAACGGCTTCCGGGTCGCGGATGAAGTCTTCGTAGATGTGGGTCATCTTGCCGGCAGGAAAGCGGTAGACGGTCGTATTCCCGATGTTCTGCCCCATCTCCGACCAGTTCTCGGCGACGGCGAAACGTCCCGGCTCGAAGTCGAAAAATGCGTCGATGGAGCCGGTGATCACGACGTCGAGATCGAAGAACAAGACGTCGCCTTCGAGATCGGCCAGCGGATGCTGCCACAACGACAGCTTGCGCCAGCCGGTCCACCGGGCCCGCTCGGGAATGTTGGGATAATCCGGCAGCGGCGCGATCGTCACGCGCGGGTCGATGCCCTTCGCGTCGTCGGTGAAGCAGATGACGCGGGTCGGGCGCGCGGTGTTGCGCCAGATCATCGAGGCGAGGCGATTGACGTAGTCGGCGCCGTAGCGCGTGCCCCACTTGATGCAGATGACCGTCTGTTGCGCCATCGCGGCGGTGGCTCCGGGGTTGGCTGTGGCCTATGAGGCCGGCAGGGCTGCAAATCGCGGTTGTTGGTGCGGGCAAACCGGCGTGCTGTCAATCCCGGCCATGGGCCGAATTAGGGGTTCGGATTAGCGGGGCGGTCAGGACCTTCCGCGCGCCGGCGTCCCATCGCCCACAGCACGGCGGCGTTGAAAACGACCAGGCCGACAATGGCCACCGGGACCAGCGTCCAGCCGCTATCGCCGCCGTAATTGAAGCTCCACCAGATCTTGAACAAGACTTCCCGCATTGGCGATGGCGAGGCCGACGATCCACGAGCGCCGCCAGAAGGCCGCGGCAACGGCGAACAGAAAGATGGGAACGGCCAGCATGAACAGAACTTTGACCGGCGTCCATGGTCCGAGCAGATAGTCGCGCTCGTGACGCAGGAACTCGGCGGCGCGCGGATCGGGAACGCGCGGGCGCGGGAAACCACGCCATGCTGGTTGCGAGCGCGACGAGTGTCAGCGCTATGCCCCAGACGTTGCGCCGCCACGCGAAATAGCAGAACGGCAGCAGGAACAGCGGCCGGATGTACCAGCTCAGCGGATTGTGGTGCCGCGCCCAGGCCCAGGCGGCGAGGTCGTTCATGAGGTCCATCGGGTCCACGCTATGCCGGCGAGTGGGTTTCGTTGTGGCGAAGGATCAGCTTGTGGCGCGCACAAAAGCGGCGGCAAGCGCGCTGCCGGTCAATTCGTCATAGACGGCGAGCGTCTGGCGCTGCAACTCGGCGGTGGTGAAGCGGCTGATGACGAAGGCGCGGGCGCGCTCGCCGATCGCCGCGCGGTCGGCGGCGCTCAGCGCGAGGACTGTGGCCATGGCGTCGGCGAGTGCCGCGGCGTCGCCCGGCGGGACGAGCCAGCCGGTCGAGTGTGTCATGCTGGAAGCGTGCGTCCCGAGCGGCTCGGATGCGTGCGTTCCGCACGACGCGAGGGGCTCGGCGACCACGGTTTCCGGCAGCGCACCGATGCGCGACAGGATGACCGGGCAGCGCATAGCCTGCGCCTCGGCCGACGAGCGGCCGAAGCCCTCGGGCTCGGTGGAAACCAACAGCGCGGCGTGGGCGAGCGCGAAAGCCGCAGGCACGTCGTCGACATGGCCGACGATGCGGACTTGATCGGCGAGCCCGCCGGCCGCGATCTGCGCTTCGAGGCCGGCGAGATAGCCGGTGCGGCCCTGGGCATCGCCGGCGAAGACGATCACGGTGTTGCCGAGTTGGCCCGCAGCTTTCAGTCGCCGGGCGGCCTCGATGACCACGCTCTGGCCCTTCAGCGGGGTGACGCGGGCGACGTGGACGATGACGCGGACTGTCGCCGGCGATGCGCCAGGACGAGCGCAACGCGGCGATCCGTTCGGCTGAGACCACCGAAGGATCGAAGCGGGCGAGATCGACGCCGCGATAGATGGTGCGCACGCGTGCGGCGGGGGCGTCGTAACGGCTGCGGATCGACTGCGCGGTGTAGTCGGAATTGGCGATGACGATGTCGGAGCGCGCCATGACGCTGTTATAGAGGTTCTTGAGGCGCGAGCGCTCGCTGTAGGCGCCGTGGTAGGTGGTGACGAAGGGGATGCGGGCGCGCCGCGCCGCAATGAGCGCGCTCCAGGCGGGGGCGCGGCTGCGGGCATGGATCAGATCGACGTTCTCACGCGCGATGAGACGGGCGAGCGCGTAGCCGTTGGCGACGATGCGGGCCGGGTTCTTGGTGGCGGCGGGGAACGGCATCACCTCGCCGCCGAGCGCGGTGATACGGCTGGCAAGGCGTCCGCCTTGGGACAGGATCAGCGCCCGGCCACCGGCCTTGACGATGGCGGCGGTGACCTCGAGCGTGGTGATTTCGGCCCCACCGGCGTCGAGATGGGGGATCAACTGCAGTATGGTCGGGCGGGGTGTGGCCACGGTCGGGCTCCGGCGGGGCGGCGCGTCGGCGCAGCATGGATCAAGGTGGGTTTCATATGACGAGTGGGGATGGGGTGCAATCGATCGAGGTGCGGAGTGAGGGCGGCGATGGCGGTACGTCGCGCCGGATCGCCTACCGGACCGAGGCGGCGACGACGCCCGGCGCGCCCGGATTGCTGTGGCTGTCGGGGTTCAAGTCGGACATGGCGAGCACCAAGGCCACGGCGGTAGCGGCCTATGCCCGTGAGCATGGCCTCGGCGCGACGCTGTTCGACTACTCGGGGCATGGCCGCTCGTCGGGGCGGTTCGAGGACGGCACCATCGGCCGCTGGCTCGAGGAGGCTGTCGCCGTGTTCCGCCGGGTGACGCGCGGGCCGCAGGTGGTGATCGGCTCGAGCATGGGCGGGCATATCGCTCTTCTGCTGTTGAAGCGACTGATGGCCGATCATCCCGAGGAGGCCAAGCGGTGTGCCGCGCTGGTGCTGATCGCGCCGGCGTGGGACATGACGGAAGAGCTGATCTGGAAGGGAATGCCGGAGGCGGCGCGGCGCGACATCGCCGATCAGGGCGTCGCTTATCGACCATCAGAGTACGGCGAGCCCTATGCCATCACACGCGCGCTGATCGAGGATGGGCGGCGGCACCTGTTGGCGCGGCAGCCGTTCGATCCGGGCCGGACGGTTTATATTCTGCAGGGTGCGCACGACCCGGATGTGCCGCTGGCGCATACCCGTGCGCTCGTGGATTTCCTGAAGGGCGGGCGGACCGAGCTTGTCGTCGTGCCCGATGGCGAGCACCGGCTGTCGCGGCCCGAGGATCTGGCGCTGCTGTTCGATCTGATCGGGCGTGCCGTTGGCGATGCGCGAGGGTGAGCGCGGATGGTCTTTTGGTTGGCGCTTCAGATGCCCACCAGCATCCGCGCCGGGCATCCGAAGCGCAATCAAGAATCCTACCGGTCGCCACGGACGCGGGCTTCGCTGACCGGCAGGCCGGCGGCGAGGGCGGCTTCGAGCGACGCGGCGCCCGCGCGCGCGGCCACGTCCTCGGGCACGATCCAGGCGCGCCACGTCGAGGACGACACGCCGGACTTGCAGTCGAGCTTGCCGCCCGCCACCGCGCAGGTATCGTCGGCGCGCGCCTCGGACGCCTCGCGGCGATCATGGCGGACGATGCGCAGATCGATCGGCTGCACCAATGCGGTCGCCGATTCGAGATCGACATTGCGGAATACGCAGCCGAGCGAGTTGTTGCACGCGCCGGCCCGCGAACCGAGCGCAACGCCGGGTCCGAACGCGGTCGAACGCGGCAGGCGCTTGGCTGCCGATGCGGCGCCGGCGCTGACGTAGCAGACCTCGTCGATGCACAGCATCGGGTCGGCGGTCTTGTTCCAGCGGCGAATGCCCCTGTCGCCCGCGGTCATCATCAACAGTACGGCGACGCGGCTGTCGGCCGGCGGGTTTGACGGGCGTGCGGCGTGGACCGCGCCGCCAGCGGGCGCGTCGGGCGCGCTGGTGACGGCCTCGGGACCGGGCGCCTGCCGCGCCTCGCGGGCCTCTCGCGCCTTGCGGATTTTCTCGGTGAGGCGGATCGCTTCCTGCTCACGCTCGGCTTCGAGGGCCTGTTGTTCAGCCGCAGCGGAACGCGCCGCCTGGCGCTGCGCTTCGGCGTCGCGTGCGGCGGCGGCCTGGCGCGTCTCAGCTTCGGCGAGCGCCTGCTTCGCGCTCTCGGCGGCTTCCGCGATGCTGCGCTGCTCGGCGGCGTGGGCAGCGGCTCGGCGCTCGTCGTCGATGCGCTTGGCTTCGGCGGCGCGCTGGGCGGCCTGCTCGGCCGCAACCGTGGCGGCTTTATCGGCGGCGGCCTTTGCTTCCGCTGCTTTTGCTGCTGCTATCTGGGCCTCGCGCGCGGTCCGGGCCTCGGCCTCGGACTTGGCCCGCGCCAGTTGATCGGCGCGGTCCTTTTCGGCCCGCTCCTTTTCCGCGATCTCACGAGCGGCCTTCTCTCTGTCGGCCTCTCTGTCCGCCTGGGCCTTCTCGGCGTCGAGCTTGGCGGTGGCCGCGCGCTGTTCCTCGGCGGCGGCTCGTGTTGCTGCTTCCGACTCCTCGGCCAGTTTTTTCTCGCGCGCCTCGCGTTCGGCTTCCGCGCGCTCCAATTCAGCTTGGGCGCGCTTCTGCTCGGCTTCGCGCTCGGCGGCTTCCTCGCGCGCGCGCTCGAGCATCTCGGCTTCGTCAGCCTTGAGTTGTTCGGCTTTCAGTTTGGCGGCGCTGGCCTGACGCTTGGCGTCCTCGGCCTTGCGTTTGGCGTCGGCGGCGGCTTTCACCGCTTTCAGCCGCTCGGCCTCGGCGCGCTTTCTCGCGTCCTCTGCCTTGCGGGCCTCGTCGCTGGCGCCGGCAAAGCGTTCGGCGATGGCATGGGCGCGGGCGTCGTCGTCGTTCGCGCGGACGTGTTCGGCGCTCGAAACCATGGCTGCAGCCATGACCGCGCACGCCAGAGCTGTCATCGACAGCCGTGTCGTCCGACAAACCGAAATCCCGCCGCGCATGTCATCCCGCATGACTGACGTCCGCCGTTTCAATTCATGTCTCTGCACGCCACCGTCGCCAATGGCGGCGCGTCCGCCAACGCACACGACGCCGGAGCCGAATGCCCTCAGCCGACCTCGATTGCGATCGAACGCAGACACCGTCGACTGCGATTCCGGCAATAAAGCGGACGGCTGCTGAACTGATGCTGAATAGTTCAGCCGGTGCGCGCGGCGATCGCCCGCAGTCCTTCGCGGTAGGTGGGATAGGCAAGTGTGTAGCCGAGTTCGGCCTTGAGGCGCGCGTTGCGCACGCGCTTGTTCTCGGAATAGAAGCTGCGCGCCATCGGCGACAGCTTGGCGTCCTCGAACGGCATGTCGGGCGGCGGCGCGCGGCCGAGCAGGTCTGCGGCGAAGCTGACGACGTCCTGCGGTGGCCCCGGCTCGTCGTCGACGACGTTGAAAATTCCGCCCGCGCGCGGACGCTGGATCGCCGCCTCGACCGCGCCGGCGATGTCGTCGACATGGATGCGGTTGAACACCTGATCCTTCTTGATGAGGCGTCGCGCGGTGCCGTCGGCGACGTCGTCGAGCATGCTGCGGCCTGGGCCATAGATTCCCGGCAGGCGGAACACCATGACCGTCTTGCCCGACCGAGCGCCGAGCGTCAGCCAGGCGTTCTCGGCTGCGAGGCGCCGCTTGCCGCGCTCCGACATCGGGTTGGGCGGCGACGTTTCATCGACCCATCCGCCGCGCTGGTCGCCATAGACCGCGACGGTGGACAGATAGCCGATCCACCCCAGCTTAGTTGCGCGCGCGATGTCGGCGGCGTGGTGGACAAAGGCCGGGTCGCCCTCGGCGGCGGGGGGGATCGACAGCAGGACATGCGTCGCGTCGGCGAGGGCGGCGCGGACGTCGGGCGAGGGTGACGCGCCGTCGAACACGAGGCCCCGGTAGCCGCGCTCGCCGATCCGCGCCGCGCCGGCGGACGAGGTCGAGGTGCCGGTGATGGTCCAGCCTGTTGCGGCAAGACGGGCGGCGAGCGCGCTGGCGCTGTAGCCGAGGCCGAACGAAAACAAGTGCATTGGAGCCTGATCGGTTGAGGTGGAAGCACTGCCGCTTCCACCGAAATCGTGAATCAGCCTCTAAAGTAAGAGTTTAGAGCGCTTCCGGACAGTTGAATTGTTCCATCAAATCCGGAAGCGCACTAGCACTATCCGATCACACGCGATCGCTGGGCGTTCGCGTGTTTAGATCGGATGCTCTAGTGAGGCTCCGAGGTGGCGGCTTGGCCGGTGTCAGCCGCGTTCCACTCGGCCAGCACCGCTTGGTCGCGCTCGGTTGTGGCGTGACGGGCGGCGAGGGCGAGGAACGAGGGTGCATCGAGCAATTGGGAGAGTGCCCAGACCGCCATGCCGCGGACCAGGGGCGAATTGTCGCCGAGCAACGCCTCGGCCGGGGCGGCGAGCGTCGGATCGCGCGCATTGCCGGCGGCGATCAGGGCGTTGCGGACGATGCGGTCGCGGCCGGTGCGCTTGACGGGGGTGCCGGCGAAGCGGGTCCGGAACGCGGCGTCGTCGAGGGCGAGCAATTCGATCAGCGGCGGGTTGGCGGTTTCCGTGCGGGCTGCAAAGAGCGCCTCGCGGCTGGCCACGGCGAACTTGTTCCACGGACAGACGGCGAGGCAGTCGTCGCAGCCGAACACGCGGTTGCCCATGGCCGCGCGGAACTCGTGTGGAATGGGGCCTTTGTGCTCGATCGACAGGTAGGCGAGGCAGCGCCGGGCGTCGAGCTGATAGGGGGCGGGAAAGGCCGCGGTGGGGCACACGTCGAGGCAGCGGCGGCAGGAGCCGCAATGATCGGCCTCGGGGCTGTCGGGCGCCAGCTCGGCGGTGGTCAGGATCGCGCCGAGGAACAGCCAGGAGCCGTGCTCGCGGGAGACCAGATTGGTGTGCTTGCCCTGCCAGCCGAGGCCTGCCGCCTCAGCCAGCGGCTTTTCCATCAGCGGCGCGGTATCGACGAACACTTTGACCTCGGCGCCGCTTTCGTCGCTCAGCTTGCGAGCCAGGGTCTTGAGGTTGCGCTTGAGGATGTCGTGGTAGTCGCGCCCCTGGGCATAGACCGAGATCGCGGCGCGCATGGGCGTCTGCAAGGACAGCAGCGGATCGCGTGCGGGCGCGTAGCTGACGCCGAGCATGACGATCGATCGGGCTTCTGGCCACAGCTCGGACGGATGCCGGCGGCGGCCGGCATGGGTGGCGAGCCACGCCATGTCGCCGTGGCGGCCTTCGTCCAGGAACTGCATAAGGCGTTCGCCGCAGCGCGCGTCGATGGCCGCGGGCGTCGTGATGCCGATGGCGTCGAAGCCGAGGGCCGAAGCCTCTCGGCGCAGGAGGGCGTCGAGCGCCGTCACCGGAGGACGCCGCCAAGAGATGGGCCCATGCGCGTGCCGGTCAGAAATCGAGATTGGTGTAATGCATGGGCGGCGGCACACCGGGAATGCGCTCGGCCAGGATCGGACGGAACGAGGGGCGCGACTTCAAACGCGCGTACCACGATTTCGCCGCCGGATACTCGTCCCATGGAATTTCGTCCAGATAGTCGATTGCGGACAGATGCGCGGCGGCGGCGAGGTCGGCATACGACAGGCTATCGCCGGCCAGCCAGCGGCGCTGGTGCGCCAGAAAGCCGATATAGCCCAGATGATAGCGCAGGTTGGCGCGAACCGCGCGCAGCAAGTGCAGGTCCGGGGTGTGGTCGGTCTGACCACTGAGGCGGGCGTAGACCTTCTCGAACAACATCTCGCGCGAAACTTCGCGGTCGAACTTGCGGTGGAACCAGTCGACCAGGCGGCGCACCTCGGCGCGGTCCTCGCGGTCGCCGGGAAACAGCTCGACGGTGCGATCGTCGCGCGGATGCTGGCGCAACTCCTCGGCCACGTATTCGGCGATGGTGTAGGAGCCGCACAGCACCAGTCCGCTGTCGAGTTCGAGCACCGGCAATTCACCGGCCGGGTTCAGCGCCAGGAACTGCGGGCGCTGCTCCCACGGCCGTTCCTCGACGAGAACGGGCTCGATGCCGACCTCGGCGAGCGCCAGACGGATGGCGCGCGACAACGGGCAGAGCCGGAAATGCGTCAGTCGCGTCATGCCGTGCGCCGGCGGGGGAGGGGGGCCAATATGAGGCTCCGTTGAAAATGAAAATCACCTTGGGAGGTCGGACTGTTCCGGCGTCCTGTCAAGGGTTGCCTCAATTTCAGGTTGTGAATGCGGCCATCGAAGGACGTGTGTGAGGCTTTTCGGCCAGCGCAGGGCCGGGCGAACTCTGCTAGGACCGCAGCGCGACAAAAGGACGGCGGGGACGACATGAATTCATTGCAGGTCATATTTCTGGGACTGCTCGAGGGGCTGACGGAATTCATCCCCGTGTCGTCGACGGGCCATGTGCTGCTGGCGGGGCACTTTCTCGGCTTCAAGTCGCCGGGCAAGACGTTCGAGGTGCTGATCCAGCTCGGGGCTATCCTGGCCATTCTGACGGTATACTTCGGCAGGTTGTGGCATCTCTTGATCTCGTTGCCGAGCGATGCGGGCGCACGCCGCTTCGTGCTCGGCATCCTGTTGGCGTTTCTGCCCGCGGCGGTGATCGGCGCGCTCGGACACAAGTTCATCAAAGGCGTGCTGTTCGAAAGCCCGATGCTGATCTCGGTCATGCTCATTCTCGGCGGCATCGTGCTGCTGGTGGTCGATCGGATGAAGCTTTCGCCGCGGTATTCCGATGTCACCGAACTGCCGCCGTCGATGGCGCTGAAGATCGGGCTTTGCCAGTGTCTGGCGATGGTGCCGGGCGTGTCGCGGTCGGGTTCGACGATCGTCGGCGCGCTGCTGATGGGCGTCGAGAAGCGGGCGGCCGCTGAATTTTCATTCTATCTGGCGATGCCGACGATGGCCGGCGCCTTCGCCTACGATCTTTACAAGAACTGGGCGACGCTCGACCCGGCTTCGGTATCGGGCATCGCACTCGGTTTCGTGACGGCGTTCATCGCCGGTATCGTAGTGGTGCGCTACCTGCTCGACTACGTGTCAGCCGCCACGGCTACGCCCTGTTCGGGTGGTGGCGCATCATCATCGGCGGCATGAGCCTCGGCGCGCTGCTGGCGATGGGCTGAGCCCGGCAACGCTAGCCGACGCGATCAGGCTGCGTGCGAGGTCGAGGGCGTGGCGAGGATGGTCTTGAGGACTTCCGGGTCCTTGGCGCTGCGCAGCCGCTCGAGAGTCGCGGGCTCACGCACCAGCCGCGAAATGCGGGCCAGCGCCTTCAGGTGATCGCCGCTGGCATGTTCGGGCGCGAGCAACAGGAAAATCAAATCGACCGGCTCGTTGTCGTGGCTCTCGAATTCGATGGGTTCATCGAGACGGGCAAAAAGGCAGACGATGTTCTTCAGGGCCTTGAATTTGACGTGCGGGATGGCAATGCCGCGTCCGAGGCCGGTCGAACCCAGCCGCTCGCGCTGCAGCAGCGTATCGAAGATGTCGCGCTGATCGAGGCCGGTCAAGACGGCGGCGCGCGCGGACAATTCCTGCAGCGCCTGTTTCTTGCTCTTGGCCTTCAGCGAGGGAATGATCCCCTCGGGCGCAACCAGATCAGCCAGGTCCATGATCGTGCCGTCCCACCAATTGTTTCTTGCAAATGCCCGTTGCCGTCACGTGTCGCAGCTGTGTGTCGAAGTCGCGTCCCGGTCGATGTCGCGACCGGAATTTCAAAGTGCGTCGCAGCGCTCGCGCGTCGGAACACAGCCTTGAGCAACACATGCCTCAAGCAACCGATGCATCAAGCATGCCGTTCATTTCTATAATCGTCTCGCGCGTGCTTTCGATCCCGGCCAGCCGTTCCGCGCACCAGCCGCCATTCGCCGCGCCGGTCCACAAAGCCCGTTCAGACATGAAGGGCATGACGGTCGCATGTGGCGATGTCGAGACGAGTGGCAACGGTTCGAAGCCGTCGCCGCGCTCCAACGCACCGCATGAACGCCGATCACGCGCTTCATATAGACAGTATTTGTTGCGACTGCGAGGGCGCTTTTGTGTGTCACGAAACGTGCCATCTACCGCCTTGGGCCGTGTGCGGCGGTGAGCCGGACAGCAGCCACTCGGAACGACTAAGCCCATGAATTCATTGCGCTACTCTGTCACGCAACCGAGGACCTGATACAACACGACGGCCGACCCCACTGCATGAAATGTTAAATCGGCAGCCCCCCTGTGTCAAATCACAGCAGGGCACGCGCGCGGTTCGACGTTGGAAAGTTATGCTGCGGTGCAGCATCGGCGGGTGCTCCACCGCGGAAGCCTCGGAGCTGAGCTATTCCGCGGCGGTGCGGGCGAAGCGCTCGCTCAATCGCTTCTCGCGGCGGCGCTGGACCGAGGACGGAATGCGCATGGCTTCGCGGTATTTGGCGACGGTGCGGCGGGCGATGTCGATGCCGTCGTCGCTTCAGTTTTTCGACGATCTTGTCGTCCGACAGCACGATTGCCGGGCGTCTCGCCGTCGATCAGCTGCTTGATGCGGTGGCGCACGGACTTCGGACGAGTGCGCCTCGCCGTCGCCGGACGACTGGATGGCGGAGGTGAAGAAGTACTTCAGCTCGAAGATGCCGCGCGGCGTCGACATGTACTTGTTCGAGGTGACGCGCGACACGGTCGATTCGTGCATCTTGATCGCGTCGGCGACCGTCTTGAGGTTGAGCGGACGCAGGTGCTGCACGCCGTAGGTGAAGAAGCCGTCCTGCTGGCGGACGATCTCCTCGGACACCCTGAGGATGGTGCGGGCGCGCTGGTCGAGGCTCTTGACCAGCCAGTTGGCGGTCTGCAGGCATTCGAGCAGGTAGCCTTTGTCCTGCTCGGTGCCGGGCGGTCTTGGTGACCTTGGTGTAGTAGCTGCGGTTGACGAGCACGCGCGGCAGCGTCTCGGTGTTCAGCTCGACGATCCAGCTGCCGTCGGCGGCGGACGCGCACCAGGACGTCGGGCACGACGGGCTGCAGCTCGCACCGATGCCGAACCTGAGGCCGGGCTTGGGGTTCAGCTGCTTGATGTCGGCGATCATGTCGGCCAGATCGTCGACGTCGGCGCCGACCGCCTTGCGCAGGGCCGCCAGGTTGTGGCTGGCGAGCAGAGTGCAGATTGTCGAGCAGGGCCGCGATCATCGGGTCGTAGCGATTTTGCTCCTTGAGCTGCAGCGCCAGACACTCGGCCAGCGTGCGGGCGAACACGCCGGGCGGATCGAGCGTCTGCAATGTCGCCAGCACGCGCTCGACCAGCTCCAGCGGTGCGCCGAGCTTGTCGGCGACGGAAGCGAGTGTCGGCGCGGCAGATAGCCGGCCTCGTCGACGAGATCGATCAGGTAGCGCCCGATCAGCCGCTCGGCGGCGCCTTCGAGCGCCAGCGGCAGCTGCTGCTCGAGGTGGTCGCGCAGCGAGATCTCGGAGGCGACGAACTCCTCGAGGTTGCTGTCGTCGTCACCGAAATCCGACGTCGATTGACGCACCGAGGCCCAGTTCGACAGGCGGATGCGTCGCTCGGCGAGATCGGGGTCGCCGACGGGGGTATCGGGGTACACGTTGTCGATCGCGGTATCGAGCGCGGCGGCGGGTCGGCGACGGACTTGCCGAGGTCGAGCCAGGCGTCGTCGCTGCCGCTCTCTCCCGCTCCACTCTCGCCGCCATTCCTCGCCCGGACCGTCGCCGTTTCCGTCGGATGAACCGCCATCGCGATCGGACGCGGCATCGGGGCGCGTGGCGCCTTCGTAGGGGGCATCGTCGCCGGCGGCGCGGAAGGCGCTGTCGTCGGCTTCCTCGCGTTCGAGCAGCGGATTACGCTCGAGCTCGGTCTCGACGAACTGGGTCAGCTCCATGTTGGACAGCTGCAACAGACGGATCGCCTGCTGCAGCTGGGGTGTCATCACCAGCTGCTGGCCTTGTCTCAGCTCCAGTTTCGTCGAAAGCGCCATCCCGCTCACCCTTGCGTAACCTGCGCGGTCGCTGTGGCCAAGCGTATAATCAACGCCCATTAACGAACATATCCCCAGGTAGACCCGCCGCACGTCTTCGTTCGCTATGATTTCCGCAGGGTTACCCTGTGTCAGAACTTGACCTTCGTAAATGACGTAAGCCCGCTCGACCAGGCTCAAGCGTCTCGCGAACGTTGTGGTCGGTGATGAGCACACCGATGCCGCGTTCGGTCAAGTGGCGGACCAGTTCCTGAATGTCGCCGACGGCCAGCGGATCGACGCCGGCGAACGGCTCGTCGAGCAGCATGAAGGACGGCCGCGAGGCCAGGGCGCGGGCGATTTCGCAGCGCCGCCGCTCGCCGCCCGACAGCGCGATCGACGGCAGCTTGCGGCGGTCGGTGATGCGGAACTCCTCGAGCAGGCTGTCGAGCTGCTCTTTGCGCTGCTTGCGGTTGGGCTCGACCAGCTCGAGCACGGCCATGATGTTCTGCTCGACCGACAGGCCGCGGAAGATCGAGGCTTCCTGCGGCAGGTAGCCGATGCCGAGGCGGGCGCGGCGGTACATCGGCAGCCGCGTGACGTCGCGGCCGTCGATGGTGATGCGGCCCGTGTCGGCGGGAACGAGGCCGGTGATCATGTAGAACACGGTCGTCTTGCCGGCGCCGTTGGGGCCCGAGCAGCCCGACCGATTCGCCGCGCCCGACGGCGAGGCTGACGCCCTTGACCACCGTGCGCTTCTTGTAGCTTTTCTGAACGTCGTGCGCGGTCAGCCAGCCTTCGCCGCCGAGCGGCTCGTCCGCTTCGTCGTAGCCGTCGTAGCCATCGTGGGTGTGAATGGGAACGATGGCTCCGTTCTGGCCGCCCGCCGCCTTGGCGCCTCCTGAAAAGGGTCTGCCCCAACTGCCGAGCTTCGGAAATCTCATGTCGTCGTCGCGCCTCGATCGGTCCGGTCACGTCGTGCAGCACTGCGATGAGCACGCGCACGACGACCGCCCCGGTGAATTCCCCTCGGAGCAATGGTTGCCCCGCTCGTGTGATACCGGTCAGCGCTCATGGATCAGTTGTCACGCTCGCGGGACGGACGGGTGACTCGATCGCCCAGGCGTCGTCCTTTTTGACGTCGGACGGCTTGGCCTGAACCGCCGCCGCCGCGGCGCCGGTTGCCGACTTGTCCTTGAGGTTCTTGGGATAGAACACCGCGCTCGGCCGGCCATGCTGCATGACGGGCGCGACGTCGAACGCTGCCTTGCCGCCGGATTTGCCATCGTCGGTCGGTTGCGCGCGCGCCGACCAGGCGGCGGTCGGATCGGTTTCGATCGTGCTCTTGCCGGTCGTCATGTCGATGTTGAGCCGCGATCCGCGGATCACGTTCTGTCCCTGCGTCAGGACGACGTCGCCACCGACGACGACGACGTTGCGTTTGGTATCGAAGTTGGCCCAATCGCCGGTCGCCGTCTGCCCGTCCTGGGATTTTACGATGACCGCCTTGCGCGCCTCGATGCGCTGCAGCTCGGCGCCGCCTTTTGTGGCTGCGTCCTCTCGCCGGCGTCGCGTCGCCGCCGCCCAGCCCGGCCTCGCCGGTATAGAACGCAGTCATCTCGGCGGTGCGCAGCGTGAAGCCGCCCTGCACGGCCAACACGTCGCCGACGAACACCGCGGCCTTGCGCTGGTCGTTGATGTCGAGACTATCGGCGTTGATGTCGACGGGCGCGTTGGGGTCGGTCTTGAACGTCGCCGCGCCCAGGCCGCCGCCCACAGCGGGCGCGGCGGCGGCTTTTGCGCCATCGGCCCCGGATGGGGCGTTGCGATAGAAGCGGGCGGCGATGCGGCCGTCGCCACCGTCGGCGGCCGGCGAGGTGACGCGCGTGCGCCCGGCCTTGCGGTCGCTTTGCAGGCGTTGGCCCTTCAATTCGTTGCGGCCCTGGCTGACCATCACGTTGCCGACCAGCAAGACCGTCTCGGCGCGCTGATCGAGCTCGGCGCGGTTGCTCGACGCGCGGCGGTCGGGTGCCTGGGTCATCACCACCTGGCCATCGAGAAAGGCCTTGCCCTGTTCGGCGTCGAAATTCGCGGTTTCGCTGGTCGCGCGATCACCGTTTGCCTGGGTCATCACGACCGGGCCGCTGGCGACGATGGTTTTCACCTTGCCGGTCTGCGCCGCCAGATCGCCGGCATTGGCCGCGTCCGATGCGGACTTGCCGGCAGCCGGCATTCCGGGCGCCTGGCCCGCATAGGTGACATGCAGATCGGGGCTGGTCAGCGTCGCGCCGCCCTGCACCGCGCGCACCGCGCCGGTGAACACGGCGAGCTTTTCGTTGTCGTTGACGTCGAGCCGGTTCGACGTGATGTCGATCGGCGCATCGGACGCGCCGAACGGCTGGGCGGCGTCGGGCTTCTTCTGGACGGCGCGCGGAGCTGCGTTCGGCGGCTTGCCGCTTTTGAGATGCGTCTCGACCGAGCCGATGAACGTCACGTCGCGCGACTTGTGCCTGAGCTTCATCTCGTTGGCGCGCACGGTGCCGGCGGTCATCTCGACCTCGACGGGATCGGTCGAGGTGATGATCGATTCCTTGATCTGGACCACGGCGGACTTCAGCTTGGCTTTCATGCCGTTGGCCGATGCGATGTCGACGCTGTCGGCGAGATCGAGCCGGTTCGTCTGGCTGTTGAACACGCCACGGCCGGCCGCGAGGTCGGTGCGGACGCCGGCTGAGTCGAACATCACGCCGGTGATGGTGTCGAGCTTGACGACATTGGTGTTGCCGAAGTCCTGTTGCGCGGTCCGCGCCGTCACTTCATAGCGACCGCCGTCGGCGTTGAAGCCTTCATAGCGCGGATTATTCATGGTCAGGTTTTCGGGCAGGATCTTCGGCAGCGGGATGGCCGGCAGATCGACGCCCCAGCCCGAGCGCTGCAGGACGGTCAGCCCGAAGTAGCCCGCCATCGCCAGAGCCGCCACGGGCAGCGCGTAGCGCATCGAGCTGACGATGAGCGTGTGGCGGCGCGCGCGCCGGAAATCGCGCGAGCGGTCGCTTGCCGAGGCGGCTGTCCCGCCCGAGTGCCGAACGGTGCGCGCGCCGGTGGTGTGATTGACCTTGGAGGCCATAGATGCCGGGCCGCCGTGTTTGCGCTGAGTCTGCCGGAAGAGCGGACGTTGTGGCTCGGAATTTGGGTGATATTGGGACTGAACTCAAGCCGCATCATGCACTGCACACACAGGTGTTGGTACTGCCGGGCATAGTTTGAACGGAGTTCATACGTGCCCTGGCGCCCGCGTTGGAACAGCCGAGGCGGCTCAGTGGGCGAAAATGTCGTCGTCGGGGAAACCGGCGAGATCGAGTTCGGCGCGGACCGGAAGGAACGCGAACGCCGCGTCCGCCAGATGCCGGCGGCCCTCGCGGTCGAGCATCAGGTCGAGCTTCGCTTTGAGCGCATGCAGATGCAGCACGTCGGACGCCGCGTAGGCCAGCTGCTGCTGGCTGAGCACGCCGGCGCCCCAGTCGGAACTCTGCTGCTGCTTCGACATCTCGACGCCGAGCAATTCGGCGGCGAGATCCTTGAGGCCGTGCCGGTCGGTGTAGGTGCGCACGAGCTTGGAGGCGATCTTGGTGCAGTAGATCGGCGAGGTGCGCACGCCGAGATACTTCTCCATCACCGCGACGTCGAAGCGGGCGAAGTGGAAGATCTTCAGCGTCGCGGGATCGCGCAGCAGCGCCTTGAGGTTGGGTGCGGCATACTCGCCGGCTGTGAACTGCACGAGGTGCGCGGTGCCGTCGCCCGACGAGAGCTGCACGAGGCAGAGCCGGTCGCGGTGCGGATTGAGACCGAGCGTTTCGCTGTCGATGGCGACGCTGGGGCCGAGCGAGAGCCCCGCCGGCAAGTCACCCTTGTGCACTGTGATAAGGGGAGCCGACATGATGCGTGCAGAAGCTCACGGTGCAGGCCGCGCCTGATGGTCGCGCGACCTGAGAGAGATGGTGCCCAGAAGAGGACTCGAACCTCCACGCCTTGCGGCGCTGCTACCTGAAAGCAGTGCGTCTACCAATTCCGCCATCTGGGCCGGAACGCACCCGATTAGTGATACCGCGCGCGCTTGTCAATTAGGTCTGCTTCGCGGTGCCCCTGCAATGGCGCGGCCGGCGGGCACGGCCAAGGTCGTGGCGAAGCACGCCTCCGGCATGACTTCACACGTGCGGCGGAGATGTGTATTGCTCGCGGTGTCGACAGCGGCACCAAGCGCCGCGCCAGATGGGGTTCGGCCAGATGGGGAAAGGCGCGACATGACGACAGCACAATCACACGGTTCGGCGCAGGGATTGGCCACAGTATTCGGCGGCTCGGGCTTTGTCGGGCGCTACACGGTGCGCACGCTCGCGTCGCGCGGCTGGCGGGTTCGCGCCGCGGTCAGGCGGCCGGATCTGGCTGGGCATCTGCAACCGATGGGCGCGGTCGGGCAGATCCACGCCGTGCAGTCCAACCTGCGGTTTCCCGCGTCGCTGCGGGCCGCCGTCGAGGGGGCCGATATCGCGATCAATTGCGTCGGCGTGCTGGCGAGCACGGGGCGGCAGACGTTCGACGCGGTCCATGTCGCCGGTGCGCGGGCCGCGGCCAAGGCGGCGCGGGAAGCCGGTGTGCGGCGCTTCATCCATGTCTCGGCGATCGGCGCGTCGCCGAAGTCGAACGCCAACTACGCGGTGTCGAAGGCCGAGGGCGAGGCGGCGGTGCTGGCCGAATTTCCGGGTGCGATCATCCTGCGCCCGTCGATCGTGTTCGGACCCGAGGACGAGTTCTTCAACCGGTTCGCAGCGATGGCGCAGTCGTCGCCGCTGCTGCCGCTGATCGGCGGCGGCAAGACCAAGTTCCAGCCGGTGTTCGTCGGCGATCTCGCGGCGGCCATCGCCAATGTCGCCGAGGGCATGGGCACGCCCGGCACCATCTACGAGATCGGCGGGCCGGAGGTGGTGAGCTTCAAGCAACTGCTCGACCGCACGCAGGCCTGGACCAGCCGGTCGCGAGGCTATCTGCGGCTGCCGTTCTTCCTCGCCAAGCTGCAGGCGCTGATGACCGCGCCGCTGCCGAATGCGCTGCGCCCGGTGACGCTCGATCAAGTGCGTCTGCTGCAAACCGACAACGTGGTCAGCGCCCAGGCGCAGGCCGAAGGGCGCACACTGGCGGCGCTCGGCGTCGCCAATCCGCACGCCACCGGCGCGATCGTACCGGGTTATCTCGAGCGCTTCCGGCCGCGCGGCCAGTTCGCCAGCTATCGCGGCTGATCGGCCGGCCCCGGACGGCTGTTGCGGCCTCGGCGGTCTCAGGCCGCCGAGCGCTTCTTTGCGAAGAACACCCGCTCGCCGCGGATCAGGCCATAGCGCTCGACGTCGCCGGGTGCGCCGACATATTCCTCGACCGCGAAGCCCGCGTCCTGAAGCCGGGCGCGGAAATCGCGGCCGTAGTAGCGGACGTGGGTCTGCCCGCCGAAGTGCTCCTTGCGCTCGGCGCGGCTGGTCTTCTCCGGCGCTTCGTAGGTTGCGTCCCAACCTTCGATCAGCGGCACCATGGCCACCAGCACCCCGCCCGGGCGGAGAATGCGGTGGATCTCCTTCAGCGCGCGGCGATCGTCGACATGCTCGAGCACGTGGGAGCAGATGACACAATCGAAGCGCGCGTCCGGAAAATCGATGTTCTCGATGTTGACGACGATGTCGCCGCGCTTCGGGTCGAGATCGGCGCGCAGGTATTCAGCGGGTGACAGCGCGGCGATCATGGGGCGCAGGCTGGGCTCGGAGGCGAAATGCAGGATGGCCGACTTGGGTGCGATCCGCGGCGCGGCGTCCAGCGCGAGTTTCAACAGGCGGTGGCGGGGGCGGGACTGGCACTGCGGGCAGCCGGCATCCATCACCGAAGGTGTGCCGGAGTGGATGAAGCTGCCCTTGTAGCCGCACAGGCAACATTCGCGGTGCGATGGGACGAGAGTGGCCTTGATGGCCTTGCGCAGGTACTTGGCGCGGCCCCTGACGAGCGCCCAACGTGTTGATAGACCCGACATGTCTCCCCCCGGGACGACGTGCAAAAATCCAGCGTGCGGCTGACGTCCCCGCTCGGCCTTCGATACGTGGCCAGATACGACCAGAGGGGGGGCTCTGGCAATACCAGCAATGGCGGCCGGACCAATCGCAGCGAGTAAAAGCGGGCGGCGAAATGAGCGGGTTCGACGCGTATGACGCGGCGATGCCCAAGAAAACGCGCCCCAGGTTGCCCCGGGGCGCGTGTCATTGCATTTCAAAACGAAGCGGACTATGGCGCAGGCATCGGCGCGGCAAATCGACCGGATCGCGCCCGAACAGCACCGCGAGCTGACGTCAGTGCAGGCTCTGCACTTCGAGTTCGTCACCGATGGCGTGACCGACGGCGGCCTGCAGCGTGTCCGTCAGCGCGATCGGCGTGCCGTCGGCGGCGTGCAGCGAATAGAGGTTGATGCCCTGCGGCAGTCCCTCGACCGCCGGGAACATGCGCTTGGCCTCGTCCGCGGTCATGGTTTTGATGTAGGCCACGACGCCGCCACCGAGGTTCGCCAGATCCTCCGCGCTCATGGCGCGGACGATCGCGGCGGTATCACCAGCCGACTTCATGCGCTTGGACATTGATTTCTGGTTCATCACGCCACTCTCCTCTCAGTGTTGGAGGCCCTTTCCGGGCAAGAGGTGTCTGAGGCAGATCATCCATCACGCCAGCGGCGGAATTACGTTGTCCCGCCGACGGCTCGATCACACTCAGTATTCTACGATTTAAGTTTCCTGGCTGTGTCCGCCGAAGCTCAAGTGTGAGCAAATCGGCGCTACTGGCGCGGCCAATTCTAGCGCGGCCGGCGATCGCCGATCTCGATCCTGCGGACGAGCCGCTCGGGTTCGTGACGGACGAGGTCGATGACCAGGAGGCCGTTGACCAGCTCGGCCGAGCGCACTTCGATCCCTTCGGCGAGCACGAACGTGCGGCTGAACTGTCGCGCCGCGATGCCGCGATAGATGTATTCGCGCGTCTGGTCGTCCTGCTGCTTGCCGCGGACCGAAAGCTGCTTGTCCTCGAGCGTGATGTCCAATTGATCGCGGGTGAAGCCGGCCACGGCGAGGGTGATCCGAAGACGCTCCGGCAGCCGCTCGGCGGACTCGGCGTTGGACTGGTCGATGCTGGATTGGCCAGCGATCGTTTGGCCCGAGCCGTTCGCACTGCCCACGGGCGCGATACGCTCGATGTTATAGGGCGGATAGCCTTCATTGGCGCTTTTGCCAGCGCGATCGATAAGGCGCTCGATCTCCTCGAAACCGAGGAGCAGCGGGTTGGAGAGAAGCCCTAAGCGTGTCATCGTCGAAGCCCTTTGATAAGCGACTTGCCTGCGATGCCGCCGCCGCCAAGGCAAGGATGCGCCGTGGCAGTTGGCGCGGAGACCCCACTCTTGGCGCTCTCCGCTCCGGCCCTGACCTCAGGCGCCGGATCGTCATCGACCCTTGATATGGGGGGCGGGGGGCTGGCTTCAAGCGGTTCCGCGCAATAGTGGCCGGGCACAGTGTAAGAGGCACCGGGCAGGGGAGGCGGATGCCATGAGCTTGCCCCACTCCTGGTGCCGGGATCGCCGGATGCCGGAATCGCTTGATGGCAGCGTGAATGTAACGGTCAAGACCAGGGAGTTGACGATGACAGCATGGTTTTCCAAGTGGTCGCGCGGCGGGGCGCTGATTGCCGCAGCGGGATTGGGTCTGTGCCTCGCCGTCACCGCCGGCTCGATGTCCGCGCTGGCGCAATACCCCGATATCGACAAGAACGACCCCGGCGTCCCGTCGGCGTCCGAGCCCGCCGCGACCCCCGCGCCGGATGCCGCCAAATCCGCCGCCGTCGAGCTGACCGAGGAGGAGAAGGCGGAACGCGAAGGCCGCAAGGCCTGCAAGGCCGAGATCTGCGGAGCGTTCCACAATCGCAAGGCCGGCAACGACATCTCCTGCTCGGTGCTGAAGTCGTACCGCAAGGAGCAGCTCGACAAGATGCTGTCGAAGGCCAAGGCGTCGTGGCCGTGGGGCAAGGTGCGCTGCTCGGCGGACGTCAAGCTCAAGCGCGATGTGCTGACGCGGGCGCTTTCGGAGGACAAGGTCGAAGCCAAGCTCGACACCCATCAAGTCGTCTGCACGGTCGAGCGGGGGACGGAACCGAGCGCCGAGATCAAGTTCGATTTTGCGCCCAAGGTGACGTTCGAGAAGGGTAAGGCGGTCAAGGCCCAGCTCAACTGGGGCAAGCTCGAAGCGCCGACCCTGGTCAAGGCGGCGATGTGGCCCGCGACGGCCACCGACAACACGGTGAACGTGCTCGGCGGAATGCTGGTCGAAGACATCAACGATTTCATCGGCCCCAAGTGTCTCGAAGTAAAGCCGGACTGGGAGGGGAAGTAGTCTCGGCAACCGATGCGCGCGCGTCTCTGAAACAACATAACACGTAACAACGTTTCATCAGCCCGACTGATGCGCGTTGCACGAAAATACGATTGGCGGCCAACATGGTCCCGCGATACACAAGATCTATCAGATCCCCTCGAATAACTTCTGGGGTTCGCAAAACACGCAGGAGGAAATTATGAAGATCTGGAACAAGCCGTCGGTCAAAGAGCAGGGCGTTGGTCTCGAAGTCACGAGCTACCTGCCGGCCGAGATCGACGTGATCTGAAGTCGGATCCGCTCCTGACGGAGCGTGCATCAACGGCAGTCGGGACCTCCCGGCTGCCGTTTTCGTTTGTCGGGACGAGGTTCTACAGGCGGTCGGTCGCGCGCTTAGGCCTCCGAGGCGAGACCCAGGCTCTCGCGCAGCATTTCGAGCTCCAACCATTCGGTTTCAGCGGCTGCAAGCTCGACGCCGGCTGTGGCGTGACGGGCGGTCGCCGCGTCGAATGCGGGCCGGTTATTGGCGTAGAGGTTCGGGTCGGCGAGCTTGGTGTCGAGCGCCTTGATCTCCGCCTCCAGCGCCGCGATGCGCGCCGGCAGCGTTTCCAACGCGTGCTTTTCCTTGAACGATAGCTTGCGCTTGTTGGGAGCGGCGGTGGCGCTGGGCTGCTCGATGCCCTTGCTTCCGCCGCCGTTGCGATCACTTTTCGGCGGCGCTTTACCCGCACCGGCGCGCGGCTGCTCGGCGCCGCGGCGTTGGGTCAGCATGTCGGAGTAGCCGCCCGCGTACTCGGTCCAGGTGCCGTCGCCGTTCGAGGCGATGACGCTGGTGACGACGCGGTCGAGGAAGTCGCGGTCGTGGCTGACGAGCAGCACGGTGCCGGGATAGTCGGCGACCAGTTCCTGCAGCAGGTCGAGCGTTTCGAGGTCGAGGTCGTTGGTCGGTTCGTCGAGCACCAGCAGGTTCGACGGCTTGGCAAGCGCGCGCGCCAGCATCAGCCGCGCCCGCTCGCCGCCCGACAGCACCGAGACCGGCGAGCGGGTCTGCTCGGGCTTGAACAGAAAGTCCTTCATGTAGCTGGCGACGTGGCGCGCGCGGCCGTTGACGATGACCTGATCGCCGCGGCCGCCGGTCAAGGCGTCGGCCACCGTCCAGTTGGGGTCGAGCTCGTCGCGGCGCTGGTCGAGCGTGACCATGTCGAGGTTGGTGCCGAGGCGGACGCTGCCGCTGTCGGGCTCGAGCGCGCCGGTCATGAGTTTCAGAAGTGTTGTTTTGCCGGCGCCGTTGGGGCCGATGATGCCGAGCCGGTCGCCACGCTCGATGCGCAACGACAGGTCTTTGACCACGGGCGCGCCGCCATACCCCTTCGAAGCAGCCTTGGCCTCGGCGACGAGCCGTCCCGACACGCCGCCTTCGCTGGCGACGAGGGTGACGTTGCCTTCGACGCGGCGGTGCTCGCGGCGTTCGGTGCGGAGTGTCGCGAGTTCACGTACGCGCCGCACATTGCGCTTGCGCCGGGCGGTGACGCCGCCGTGCATCCACTGGTTCTCGCGCTCGATTTTCCGGTCGAGCTTGTGCTGGGCCAACTCGTCCTGCTCGATCAGGTCGTCGCGCCAGGCCTCGAAGTACTGGAAGCCGCGTTCGAGATGATGCGTGATGCCGCGGTCGAGCCAGACGGTGGACCGCGACAGAGTTTCCAAGAGCCGCCGGTCATGGCTGATCAGCACCATCGCCGAGCGGGTGCGGCCGAGTTCGGCTTCCAGCCATTCGATGGCGGCGAGGTCGAGGTGATTGGTCGGCTCGTCGAGCAGCAGCACGTCGGGCCGCGCCGCCAGCACGCGGGCCAGCGCCATGCGCCGCGATTCACCGCCTGAAAGATTGGCCGGGTGCTCGCTGCCGGCGAGACCGAGGTCCTCCAGCATGCGGCGCGCGGAAAACGGATCGTCGGTGGGGCCGAGCCCGGCCTCGACATAGGCGAGGGAGGTCTCGAAGCCGGAGACGTCGGGCTCCTGCGGCAGATAG
Source organism: uncultured Alphaproteobacteria bacterium (assembly GCA_963819775.1). Lineage (GTDB taxonomy): Bacteria > Pseudomonadota > Alphaproteobacteria > Rhizobiales > Hyphomicrobiaceae > JAKAML01. The sequence continues at coordinate 617,907 of CAWFXM010000007.1, read as the reverse complement.
CGCACGGACGCGCCGGGATGGGCGAAACGCTCGCCGCTGTCGGGCTCGACGAGGCCGGCGAGAATTTTGAGAAGCGTCGATTTGCCCGAGCCGTTGCGCCCGACGAGGCAGATGCGGTCGCCGCCCTCGACGTTGATCGAAGCACCCGTCAGCAGCGGTGTGCCGCCGAAGGTCAGGTGGATATCATGCAGTGCGAGCAGCGGCGGGGCCATGTGATGGTCCGGTTTGTCGCCTCGACCCATCGGCCGTGGCCCGGCCCTGGCGCGCCGCATGTTGGAGGGCTTAGGGCGCAGAAGGACTGGGGCCTCGATGGAGACTTTCAGGATGCCGCGACGAGAGGAATTGGTGGAGCCAAGCGGGATCGAACCGCTGACCTCTTGCATGCCATGCAAGCGCTCTCCCAGCTGAGCTATGGCCCCACATTCTTTGGGATCGGCGGGCCGCATCGTCGCGCGCCCCGCGCAAGTCGGCAGTGATTAGGCGCTTCGGAATAAAACTTCAAGCGCCTTGTTGCGCGTCACGCCACAGCGACTGTGGAGCAGCCGGGTTTCTTGTCGGCGCGGCTGGGGAACAGACGCGACGGTATCGCGCAGCGGTGCGTCAAACCTCTTCTTCGCCCTCTTCGACACCGCCGATGATGGTGGTCACGTCGCCGCCATCCTCTTCTTCCTCGAGGAAGGTTTCGTCGCCGGCGTCCGCCACGGGCTCCTCGGCCTCGATGTCGGCCAGCGCCTCCTCACCCTCGACCGCCGGCAGATCGCCGGGCTCGGCGGCATCGGCGGCTTCGGCCTTCTTGGCCTTGCGGCTGGCGGCCTTGGCTTCGGCTTCGGCCGCCGCCGCGGCGGCAGCCGGGTTCGATGCGATCGCGTAGATCGAGCCGCAGATCGGGCAAACGATGGGATCGCGGTTCAAATCGTAGAAGCGTGACCCGCACTCGTCGCTCTGACAGGTGCGTTTGGTGCCGCGCGCGGCTTTGGTGGCCATGGATCGAGCCTTCATGAATGAATTGGAAGGCGAGCGGTCTGCCACACACCATCCAGACTGTCAAAATCTATATCGCAGCGACCATGTTGCACGGGGGCTCGGCGGCCGGTTTTGTCGACTGCGTCGTTGACAGCGGCGTTGACAGGCTGGGGGGGGCTCGGCTCAATGCGGCGCCCATCACAAACCCGCGGCCAAACCTTTCCAGCCGCCGTTATCCAGGCCCCATCCCGTGTCCAACGCGCTGCCGTCCACCGCCCCGTCCCACCATGGCTCACCGCGCCCGCTGACCGCAAGCAAGGCGGGTCCGCTGCAGGGCGTCGTGCGCGTGCCCGGCGACAAGTCGATCTCGCACCGGGCGCTGATTTTCGGGGCTTTGGCGACGGGGACGACCCGGATCAGCGGTCTGCTCGAGGCCGAGGACGTGGTCAACACCGCGCGCGCCGTGACGGCGCTGGGCGCCAAGGCTGAAAAGGCCGGCAGCCAATGGATCGTGATGGGGCGCGGCGTCGGCGGCTTGAGCCAGCCCGCGGAGCCGCTCGATTTCGGCAATTCGGGCACCGGCACGCGGTTGATGATGGGCGTCGTCGCGGGCCACGCGATCGAGGTGCAGATGACGGGCGACGCCTCGTTGTCGCGGCGGCCGATGCGGCGGGTGCTGGGGCCGCTGAAACAGATGGGGCTCGAAATCGTCGAGGACGGCAAGGAGACGCTGCCGTTGACCGTGCGCGGCACCGATCATCTGGTGCCGATCGTCTATGAGCTGCCGGTGCCCTCGGCGCAGGTGAAGAGCGCGATCCTCATCGCCGGGCTGCATGCGGCGGGCGAGACGACCGTGATCGAGCGTGAGGCGACGCGCGATCACACCGAGCGGATGCTCAGGTATTTCGGCGCGACGGTGCGCAGCGTCGAGAAGGACGGCAAGACGCACATCACGGTCTCGGGCCATGCCGAGATGGCGGGGCGCGACGTGACGGTGCCGGGCGATCCGTCGTCGGCGGCGTTCCTCGCCTGCGCCGCGCTGATCGTGCCGGGCTCGGACGTGACCATCGAGGGCGTGCTCGTGAACGAGACGCGGACCGGGCTCTACACGACGCTCAAGGAGATGGGCGGTGATGTGAGCTTTCTGAATGAGCGCGACGAGGGCGGCGAGCCGATCGCCGACATCCGCGTGCGCGCGTCCAAGTTGAAGGGCGTGCGTGTTCCGGCCCACCGCGCGCCGTCGATGATCGACGAATATCCGGTGCTCGCCTGCGTCGCGGCGTTTGCGCAGGGCGACACGGTGATGGAGGGGTTGGCGGAGCTGAAGGTGAAGGAGAGCGACCGGCTCGCCGCCACCGCCGCCGGGCTCGCGGCGAACGGCGTCCGCGCCACGGTCGAGGGTGACACGTTGGTCGTGCATGGAACCGGCGCAGGACCCGGCGCCGATAGATCGGGTTTGCCGGTGCCGGGCGGCGGCACGGTGGCGACCCACCTCGATCACCGCATCGCCATGGCCTTTTTGACCCTGGGGCTGGCCAGCGAAAAGCCCGTCACCGTCGATGACACGGCGATGATCGCGACCAGCTTCCCCGAGTTCCGCGGGCTGATGGAAAAGCTCGGAGCGGCCTACACGTAAGGCTGCGAAAAGGTGCGCCGGCTGCCGATGGCCGCCAGCGCCCCGGCGTTTGCCGCTGATCTACAGGCTGGCCTCGAGCAGCACGAGCATCGGATCGTCCTCGACGCCGCGTTGGGTGAAGCCCATCCGGCGCTCGATATCGATGGCGTCGTGATTCTCGCGGATCTCGACGGATTGCAGCTTCTTGATGCCGCGCGCCTTCGCCACCTGGGCGACGTATTCGAGCAGCTTCGATCCGATCCCATTTCCTTTGAAGTCGTGGTGAACGGTGACGGCAACCTCGGCTGTCTCCATGCGCCGGTCCGCGGCGAGCATGGCATTGGCGATCAGATGGTCTGTGCCGGCCGCGTAGACCATGAAATCCTCGGTCTGGCGGTGATCGACGTGCGTCATGGCCGCGATTTGCTCATCCGACACTTTCTGCACGGCGCTGAGAAAACGAAAGCGCAGATCTTCCTTCGAAACGTGCTCGAAGAATTCGGCGAGCGCGGCGTCGTCGGCGTCGTTGGCGGGGCGCAGATACAGCCGGAAGCCGGTCCGGGTTTCGAGTTCGACAGCTGTCTCGTCGGTCATCGCAAGTCCCTCCGTTCGTAAGCCCGGGCGGCCGGACATCCAACCGCCGAAGCGTCGACGAGCTAGGTAACTTATTGATCGGTCGATGATAATGCCTAACTGCGCATGGCAGCATCCGTCTTTTTGCAGCGCGGCATTGACGCTGGCGGAGTTGATCCGGCTCAAGGCGGGATCAAAAAGCGCGCGATGACGATTCACGCGTCCCGCCCGCGGGACTTCAATTCGGCGGGAGTGGGCCGAAGCGCGTATTGACCGCGCTCCGCACCTCGGGCACTGGCAGGCCTGGGCGGGAGGAGAGTCGCAATGATCATCGCCATCGACGGGCCGGCGGCGTCCGGCAAGGGCACCGTGGCCAAACAGGTGGCCGAGCATTTCGGCTACCATTGCCTGGATACGGGGCTGCTCTATCGGGCGGTCGCGCGGGACGTGGCGCGGGCGGGGTTCAGGCTCGACGACACCTGGGCGGCGGTCGCCTATGCGCGCGGGCTCGATGCGGCGACGCTGGACGATCCAGCTTTGCGCGGGGCCGAGGCCGGTGACGCGGCTTCGGTGGTCGCGAAAATCCCCGAGGTGCGGCGCGCGCTATTGAAATACCAGCGGGAATTCGCTGCGAGGCCGCCCGGCGCGGTGCTCGACGGCCGCGACATCGGCACGGTGGTGTGTCCTGACGCCGACGCCAAGTTGTTCGTGACGGCGACCCCGGAGGTGCGTGCGCAACGTCGTTTTTCAGAGTTGCGCGGTCGCGGCGATACAACCACGAGCTTTGAAGCCGTCCTTGAGGCGATCCGCGCCCGCGACGCCCGAGACAGCGGCCGCGCCGACGCCCCCATGAAAATGGCGGACGATGCCATCTTGCTCGACACCACGCACTTGGATATAGAAACCGCATTCGACGCCGCTGTCGGATTGATCAAGAGGAAGATCGGCCAACGGGTTGCGACCTAGTCCGGGGATACCGGATGGGCACGCACCCCAAATCGCGTTGGCAGGGCCGAGGCCCATCGCAGCGGACGAGATCCTGACCAAATTCGCGCAGCCTCGATCTGCACGGAAGGAACGGTTTGGGCACAATTGCGTGCCAAGCCGGCGCCTGCCGGGCCGCAGGCCAAGCGTCACACGTCACACACGACTTTCCGCAACCCACGCGACCGCGCATCCCGCGGCGCCCAACGTATCGTCTACAGGAGCCTGAATGACCGGCCAAACCAGCAGCAGCGAGATGAACCCCTCGCGTGACGACTTCGCTTCCATGCTCGCCGAGAGCCTCGCCAAGGACGACGTGTTCGAAGGTCAGGTCGTCAAGGGCAAGGTCGTCGGCATCGAGAAGGACCTCGCGGTCATCGACGTCGGCCTCAAGATGGAAGGCCGCGTCGCGCTGAAGGAGTTCGGTATCGGCGGCAAGCCGGGCGACATCAAGATCGGCGACACCGTCGAAGTCTACCTCGAGCGCGTCGAGAACGCGCTGGGTGAAGCGGTTCTGTCGCGTGAGAAGGCCAAGCGCGAAGAAAGCTGGACGCGCCTCGAGAAGCAGTTCGAGAAGGCCGAGAAGGTCCAGGGCGTCATCTTCAACAAGGTCAAGGGCGGCTTCACCGTCGATCTCGACGGCGCGGTGGCGTTCCTGCCGGGCTCGCAGGTCGATATCCGTCCGGTGCGCGACATCGGACCGCTCATGCATCAGCCGATGGCGTTCCAGATCCTCAAGATGGATCGCCGCCGCGGCAACATCGTCGTGTCCCGCCGGTCGGTGCTCGAAGAGAGCCGCGCCGAGCAGCGCACCGAGATCGTCGCCAAGCTGGCCGAGGGCCAGGTCATCGACGGCCTCGTCAAGAACATCACCGATTACGGCGCGTTCATCGATCTCGGCGGCATCGACGGCCTGCTGCACGTGACCGACATGGCGTGGCGCCGCGTCAATCATCCGTCCGAGATCCTGAACGTCGGCGATACGGTGAAGGTGCAGATCATCCGCATCAATCCCGACACGCAGCGCATCTCGCTGGGTATGAAGCAGTTGCTGTCCGACCCGTGGCAGGCGATCGAGGCCAAGTACCCGGTGCAGGCGCGCTTCACCGGCACGGTCACGAACATCGCCGACTACGGCGCGTTCGTCGAGCTGGAGCCGGGCGTCGAAGGCCTGATCCACGTCTCCGAGATGAGCTGGACCAAGAAGAACGTCCACCCCGGCAAGATCGTGGCGACCAGCCAGCAGGTCGAGGTTCAGATCCTCGAGGTCGATCCCAACAAGCGCCGGATTTCTCTCGGACTCAAACAAACTCAGGACAACCCCTGGGATGCGTTCCTCAGCCAGCACCCGAAGGGCTCGACCATCGAAGGCCCGATCCGCAACATCACCGAGTTCGGCCTGTTCATCGGCCTCGATGGTGGCGTCGACGGCATGGTGCATCTGTCGGACCTCGACTGGAACAAGGCCGGCGACGAGGCGATCAAGGACTACAAGAAGGGCGACACCGTGAAGGCCGTGGTGCTCGACGTCGACAGCACCAAGGAGCGCATCTCGCTCGGCATCAAGCAGGCCGGCGGCGACCCCGCCGACACGCTGAGCCGCTTCAAGAAGGGCGATCAGGTGACCTGCCACGTCACGGCGGTCCAGGAAGGCGGCATCGAGGTCAAGATCGCCGATACCGACCTGACGAGCTTCATCAAGCGCTCGGATCTGTCGCGTGATCGCTCCGAGCAGCGCCCCGAGCGCTTCAACGTCGGCGACAAGGTCGACGCCGCCGTGCTCTCGGTCGACAAGGCCGCGCGCCGCATCGCGGTGTCGGTCAAGTCGCTCGAAATCGCCGAGGAGAAGGAGGCCGTGGCCCAGTTCGGCTCGTCGGCATCCGGCGCGTCGCTCGGCGATATCTTCAAGGCCGCCGCCATGAAGAAGAAGACGGACGACAAGGAATAAGTCCCGCCTTGGGGCTTCAAGGTTCGAGACGGCGAGCGCGCGGGACAACATCCCGCGCGCTTTGGATTCCTGCTGGCCTATCCGATACCGCTCCGGCGCCAGCCGAGCGGCGATCGTCGGCTGGCTGAAAGGCGTGGACTCCATATCAGGCAGCTTGCCCGGCTTTACCAACCCCAGGCCATCGCGGCCGGGGCGGTTGAACCCGGCCCGGTCCTTGCCTAGCTTCACGCACAGCTTAGGGTTAGTTAACCATAGAAGTCCGGGCGACGGCCCACGGCGCGGCGAAAGTCGCGGCCCCTGTCCCGATCCGGTGTCCCGTTTCTCACCAGCGAGCGTGCAAAGATGACACTTGAGACCGAAACCGTCCTCGACCGCCGCCGCCTGCGGCGCAGCCTGGGGCTTTGGCGCGGCATGGCCATCACTGCGCTGGCGCTGGCCATCGGCGCCTACGCGTTCAGCGGCAGCCAGCAACTGGCCGAGCTGACCGGCGGCAAGCAGATCGCGCGCATCGCCATCGAAGGTACGATCTTCGAGAACCGCGAGCAGTTGAAGCTGCTGCAGAAGATTTCCGACGCCAAGAACGTCGAGGGCGTGATCCTGTTCGTCAACAGCCCCGGCGGCACCACGGCCGGCGGCGAGGCGCTCTACCTCGCGCTGCGAGAGTTGGCCAAGAAGAAGCCGGTCGTCGCCCAGTTCGGCACGGTCGCGGCGTCGGCGGGCTATATCATCGGGCTCGGCACCGACCACATCGTGGCGCGCGGCAACACCATCACCGGCTCGATCGGCGTGTTGATGCAATGGCCTGAATTCTCGGAGCTTCTGGGCCGTCTCGGGGTGAAATACAACGAGGTCAAGAGCGGCCCGCTGAAAGCCAGCCCGACGCCGTTCGCGCCGATGGACGAGCCGAGCCGCAAGGTGACGGAAGACATGATCCAGGACGGTTTCCAGTGGTTCCTGTCGCTGGTCCAGGATCGGCGCGGCATCGACCCCAAGGCCGTGCCGGGCCTGACCGACGGCCGCATTTTCTCCGGCCGGCAGGCGCTTTCGGCCAAGCTCGTCGACGAGATCGGCGGCGAGGCCGAGGCGGTGCGCTGGCTCGAGGACAAGCGCCAAGTGGCCAAGGACCTCAAGGTCGTCGACTGGAAACCGAAGGCCGATAAGGGCGGCTGGTTCGGCTTGGGCTTCTCGAGCCTGGCGGAAAGTTTGGGCGCCGGCGCGGTCGCGGAATTACTCGGTCGCGGCAGCACAATTCCCGCGCTTGGGCCTGGACTGGGGCTTGACGGCCTCGTCTCCGTTTGGCACCCTCAGAAAACGCAGTAATAACAAGACGTTTTGTCTGGGGCGGAAATGATCAAATCCGAGCTGATCCAAAGGATCTCCACCAACAACCCGCATCTCTATCATCGCGACGTCGAGCGGATCGTGAATGTCATCTTCGACGAGATCGTCGATGCGTTGGCGCGCGGCGACCGGGTCGAGTTGCGCGGCTTCGGCGCGTTCACGGTCAAGCACCGTGCGGCGCGGCAGGGCCGCAATCCGCGCACGGGCGCGTCGGTGTCGGTGTCCGAAAAATTCGTGCCGTTCTTCAAGACAGGCAAGGAACTGCGCGATAAGCTCAACGACGCGGCGGAGCCGAAGCCCGCGCGGTCGAGCAGCAAGGCGGCCAAGCCAGTGGCCAGCTCTCCCTGAGCCCTGACGTCGCCCTGCGCCCTGATCGCGCACCCCGCCGCTCGTAACTTGATGGCTGGTCAAGAGGTTCCGCCGTGCTGAGACGCATCGTCCTTCTTCTCGTGGCATTTCCCGCGGCGGCACTGCTGATCACGCTGGCCATCGCCAACCGGCACGCGGTCCGTCTGGTGCTCGATCCGTTCCGTCCGGAAGCGCCGGTGGTGTCGATGATGCTGCCGTTCTACGCCTACCTGTTCGGCACGCTGTTCATCGGCATCCTGCTCGGCGGTACGGCGGTGTGGATGGGGCAGGGCCGCTGGCGGCGCACGGCGCGCAACCGGGCCCAGGAAGCGATGCGCTGGCAGGCCGAGGCCGACCGGTTGTCGCGCGAACGCGATGCGACCGTCGTCGCAAGTGAGCGGCCAGTGGCCACGCGCGGCAAGCTCGTCGCCATCGGCGGCCGCTGAGCCGGTGTTCCCCGCCGAACTCTTTGCCTCCACTGTGACGGTGATCGAATGGGCGGCCGTCGCGGTGTTCGCGGTGACGGGCGCGCTGGTCGCATCGCGCAAGCAGATGGACATCTTCGGCTTCGTGCTGCTCGGCACCGTCACCGGCATCGGCGGCGGCACGGTGCGCGATGTCATGCTCGGCACGCTGCCGGTGTTCTGGGTCAAGGAGCCGGCGTATCTCGTCGTGTGCTCGGTGGTCTCGGCCATCGTGTTCTTCACCGCGCACATTCCTCAGTCGCGCTACCGGCTGGTGTTGTGGCTGGACGCGGTGGGGCTGGCGCTGGTCGCGGTGATCGGCGCCGAGCGGGGATTGGCTTCGGGCGCGGGGGCGCTGGTGGCGATCACCATGGGCGTTGTCACGGCGGTGTTCGGCGGCATCATCCGCGACATTCTCGCGGCCGAGAGCCCGCTGATCCTGCGGCGCGAGATCTACGTCACGGCGGCGATGGCGGGGGCGGCGATGTTCGTCGGTCTTGCGCAGGCCGGAACACCGCGGGCGGTGGCGCTGGGTTTGGGATTCGCGACGGCGTTCGTGATCCGCGCGCTGGCGATTTCCTACGAATGGTCGCTGCCGCCGTATCGGGCGCGTCCGGGGCGCACGCCGGCCGACGCGGCACGGAGCGGACGCGACAGTGCGCCGTGACGCCGTTGTGCGGCGACCGACTTATGCATTGACGCCATCGCCTCGAGGATAGACAAAAACGCCGCGCAGCAGAGGCCGCGACGATAGCATCGGGATCGGGTACGTCACAGCATGAGCGTCAGGGTCAAGATCTGCGGCATCAAGGACGAGGCGGCGCTGTTCGCGTGCGTCGAGGCGCGCGCCGATCTCGTCGGCTTCGTGTTCTATCCCAAGAGCCCGCGCTATCTGACGCCCGCCGAGGCGGTGCCGCTGGTGACGTACATCCGCGGCGTGGCGGGCAGCGTGGCGCTGGTGGTCGACGCGGATGACGCGCTGTTGAGCGAAATCGTCACCGTCGTCGCGCCCGACATGCTGCAATTGCACGGCCACGAGACACCGGAACGGGTGGCCGAGGTGAAAGCGCGATTCGGCAAGCCGGTGATGAAAGCGATCTCCGTCGCCACAGCCGAGGATGCGGCCCGCGCGCTCGATTATCGCGGCATCGCCGATCTCATCCTGTTCGATGCCAAGCCAGTGCCCGGAGCGGTTCTGCCCGGCGGCAATGGGGTGCCGTTCGACTGGCGGGCGCTGGAGGCGGTCAAGGGCGAGGTGGGGTTCATGCTGTCGGGCGGTCTGACGCCGGACAATGTCGCGGAGGCCGTGCGTTTGACCGGAGCGCGCGCGGTGGACGTGTCGTCGGGCGTCGAAAGCGCGCCGGGCGTGAAGGACCCTGAGCTGATCCGCCGCTTCCTAAGCGCGGCAAAGGCGATTAAGCAGGCGGTATGAGAGCCGCGTGTGCAGCGCGGTCCCCTCTCCCAATGCAAGTGCAGAGCATGGGGCGAGGGGGAATTTTAGAGGAACCGAAGCGACATGGCGACGACGAGCAAGAAGACAGCGGAAACGAAGCTCAACAGCTATCGCACAGGCCCCGACGACAAGGGCTTTTTCGGGCTGTTCGGCGGCCGCTTCGTCGCCGAGACGCTGATGCCGCTGATCCTCGATCTCGAGCGCGCCTATGACGAGGCGAAAAACGACCCCGAGTTCCACGCCGCGCTGAACTTTCTGCACACCCATTATTCCGGCCGCCCGAGCCCGCTGTATCTGGCCGAGCGGATGACGGCGGATCTCGGCGGCGCGAAGGTGTACTTCAAGCGCGACGAGCTCAATCACACCGGCTCGCACAAGATCAACAATTGCCTCGGCCAGATCCTCCTCGCCCGCCGCATGGGCAAGACGCGCATCATCGCCGAGACCGGCGCCGGACAACACGGCGTCGCGGTGGCCACGGTGTGCGCCAAGTTCGACATGCCGTGCGAGATCTACATGGGCGCGACCGACATCGAGCGGCAGGCGCCGAACGTCGCGCGCATGAAGCTGCTCGGCGCGTCGCTCAACCCGGTCACCTCCGGCGCGGGCACGCTGAAGGACGCCATGAACGAGGCGCTCCGCGACTGGGTGACGAACGTCAAGGATACCTACTACATCATCGGCACGGCGGCTGGTCCGCACCCCTATCCGATGCTGGTGCGCGACTTCCAGTCGATCATCGGGCGTGAGGTGCGTGAGCAGATCACGGCGGCCGAGGGCCGCTTGCCCGACGCGCTCGTCGCTTGCATCGGCGGCGGCTCGAACGCCATCGGACTGTTCCATCCGTTCCTCGACGACAAGGACGTCAAGATCGTCGGTGTCGAGGCGGGCGGCCACGGGCTCGATGTCGAGAACGGCCATGCGGCCTCGATGAACGGCGGCAGGCCGGGCGTGCTGCACGGCAACCGCACGTATCTGTTGCAGAACTACGACGGCCAGATTCTCGAAGGTCACTCGATCTCGGCGGGCCTCGACTATCCCGGCGTCGGGCCCGAGCACTCGTGGCTGAAGGATACCGGCCGCGTCACCTATGTCTCGGCGACCGACAAGGAAGCGCTGGTCGCACTCCAGTATTGCACCAAGATGGAAGGCATCATCCCGGCGCTGGAGCCGAGCCACGCGCTCGCCCACGTCATGCGTCTGGCCCCGACCATGGCCAAGGACGAGATCATCGTGATGAACCTCTGCGGCCGCGGCGACAAGGACCTGTTCACGGTCGCCAAGGCGCTGGGCATGAAGATTTGAGCAGGACCATCATTCACACATGAAGACCGAAACCCGCATCGACCGCCGCTTCGCAGCGCTGAAAAAAGAGGGCCGCGCGGCTCTCGTCACTTTCGTGACGGCAGGCGACCCCGACCTCGAGACGTCGAAAAAGATCCTGTTCGGACTGCCGAAAGCGGGCGCCGATCTGATCGAGCTCGGGATGCCGTTCTCCGATCCGATGGCCGACGGTCCGGCGATCCAGGCGTCGAGCCTGCGCGCACTGCAGGCCGGGCAGGACATGAAGAAGACGCTGGCGCTGGTGGCCGAATTCCGCAAGCACGACGCGGACACGCCGATTGTGCTGATGGGTTATTACAACCCGATCTACGTCTATCCCGGCGACAAATTCCTCGACGATGCGGTCAAGGCCGGGGTCGATGGGCTGATCGTCGTCGATGTGCCGCCGGAAGCGGATGACGAGCTGTGCCTGCCGGCGATCGAGCGGGGGCTCAATTTCATCCGCCTCGCCACGCCCACGACCGACGCCAAGCGGCTTCCCGCCGTTCTCGCCAACACCTCTGGCTTCCTCTACTACGTCTCGATTACCGGCATCACCGGGTCGGTCGCACCTGATGTGAACAACGTTCATAGCCAGGTCGCGCGCATCCGCAAGTCGACAAAGCTTCCCGTTGCGGTCGGATTTGGCGTAAGAACGCCGGAGCAGGCGCGCGAGATCGCGCAAGGGGCCGATGGCGTGGTCGTCGGCTCGGCGCTGGTAACCGCGATCCAACAGAGCCTGGATGGCGAGGGTCGGGCGACTGGTAAGACGGCCGCCGGCGTCCTAGATCTTGTGAGCAGCTTGTCGAAGGCCTTGCGGGCCTGAGCGCGGCAACGTGAATTCGATGTTGGCCAAGGCGATTCGGTCGCGGTTGCGGCACAAACTCGCAGCACGGCCTGAACTATAGTGTCCGGCCATTGGTATGCCACGAGTGCGCCGCGCCACATGGCGGCCGGCGTGGGGCAGCAGAGAGCCGGTGCGGGCTTTCAAGGAGCCAGAATATCGTGAACTGGATCAACTCAGTCGTCCGTCCGAAGATCCGCAGCTTCCTCACCACGAAGCGCGACGTTCCGGACAATCTCTGGGTCAAGTGCCCGGAGACCGGCCAGATGGTCTTCTACAAGGATCTCGAGGCCAATCAGTTCGTGGTCCCGGGCTCGAATTTTCATATGCGGGTCGGCGCGCCGGCGCGTCTCAAGATGATCTTCGACGGCGGTGAGTTCATCAAGGTGCCGGTGGGGCAGGCCGCCATCGACCCGCTCAAGTTCCGCGACGGCCGCCGCTACACCGACCGTCTGAAGGACGCCAAGGCCGACACCGAACTCGACGATGCGGTGCTGATCGGCGAGGGCCAGCTGCAGGGCGTCGATGTCGTCATCGCCGCGCAGGACTTCCGCTTCATGGCCGGCTCGCTCGGCATGGCGGCGGGCGAGGCGGTCATCGCCGGTATGCTGCGCGCGGTCGAGAAGAAGACGCCGTTCATCCTGTTCGCGGCCTCGGGCGGCGCGCGCATGCAGGAAGGCATCATGTCGCTGATGCAGATGCCGCGCACGACAATCGCCGTGCAGCGGCTGGCGGACGCCAAGCTGCCCTATATCGTTGTTCTTACGGATCCGACCACCGGCGGCGTCACGGCGTCCTATGCGATGCTCGGCGACGTCCATATCGCCGAGCCCGGAGCGCTGATCTGCTTCGCCGGCCCGCGCGTCATCCAGCAGACCATCCGCGAGCAATTGCCCGACGGCTTCCAGCGGTCGGAATACCTGCTCGCGCATGGCATGATCGACATGGTCGTCCATCGCCACCAGTTGCCGGAAACGTTGGGCCGCATCTGCCGCCTGTTGATGGCGTCGAAGTCGATGGGCAAGGCGGTCGCCGAAACCCCGGCAAAGAAAATGAACGGCAAACCCTACGTCAACGGCGCGGCCGTCGATGGCAAGACCATCGAGGCGGCAGTGCGGACCGGCGCCGGGACTGTCGTGATCGAGGCCGAACCGGTGCCGCAATCGGAACGGTTCGAGGCCCGCGACAAGACGCGGCGCGAGCCCGAAGCTCCGACGACGCGCCCAGCCGGCAAGGATCAGTCCCGCTCTTGAAAGCTGGCGGCACGTCGCCGCACTCATCGGCGAAGCCCACAAACTCCTTGGCCCGCACGTTCCTTGGCCCACACGTTCCTTGGATAGATCATTCGAGTGCCCGACGGCCCGCACCAGGGAGACCAGTGGCAGATGCCGACCAGCGACCAGCTCCTCGCCGAGTTGAAGCTGCTGCACCCGAAGCTCATCGACCTCTCGCTCGGCCGTATCGAGCGGTTGCTCGCCAAGCTCGGCGATCCGCATCGGCGGCTGCCGCCGGTGGTCCATATCGCGGGCACCAACGGCAAAGGCTCTGTCACCGCCTATCTCACGGCCATGCTCGAAGCGGCCGGCAAACGTGTGCACGTCTACACCTCGCCGCATCTCGTGCGCTTCCATGAGCGCATCCAATTAGCCGGCGCCGACGGCAAGTCGCGGGACATCGGCGAGCGTGATCTGATCGACGTGCTGATGCGCACGCGCGCGGTCAACGATGGCGACGACATCACCCAATTCGAAATTACGACGGCGGCGGCCTTTCTGGCCTTTGCCGAGCATCCTGCCGACGTGCTGCTGCTCGAGGTCGGGCTCGGCGGCCGGCTCGACGCGACCAACGTCGTCGAGCAGCCGGCGCTGACGATCCTGACGCCGATCTCGATGGATCACGCGGAAAAGCTCGGCGCGACGCTGCCGCTGATCGCCGCCGAGAAGGCCGGCATCCTCAAGCGCGGCGTGCGCTGCGTCGTATCGCGTCAGGAGCCGGAAGTGCTCGACGTGATCGAGACGGCGGCGCAGCGCGTGGGCGCACGCTTGATCGTCTTCGGCCAGGAATTCGATGCCTACGAGCAGCGCGGGCGGCTGGTCGTGCAGCGCGAGCACGACCTGCTCGATCTCGCCAGTCCGGCGCTCGTCGGACGCCATCAGTTCGTCAACGCCGGAACGGCGGTGGCGGCGGCGCTCGAGCTCGACGAGGTGCTGGCGGCCAACCGCGGCGGGTTCTTCGGCCTCGACGAGCGCGCCATCGAACGCGGTCTCGTCGAGGTGCGCTGGCCGGCGCGGATGCAGCGGCTCGACAGTGGTCCATTACCGCGGCTGCTGGGGGCGGGCACCGAGCTGTGGCTCGACGGCGGTCACAATCCGGCGGCTGGGCAGGTGCTGGCGCAGACACTGGCCGATATCGAGGAGAAGAGCTCGAAGCCGCTGACACTGATCGTCGGCATGATGGGCCTCAAAGACGCCGCGGGTTTCCTGACGCCGTTCCGCGGGCTGGCGCGGCGCGTGTTCACGGTGCCGATCCCCGGAGCCCACGAAGCGCCCTACCCGGCCGACAAGCTGGCCGAGGTGGCGTCGTCGTGCGGACTGGTGGCGGTGGCCACGTCGGGCATCGAAGACGCGTTGCGGCGCGCCGACAAGGCCGAGCCGGGGGCGAAGCGGATCATGATCTGCGGATCGCTGTATCTCGCCGGCCATGTGCTCGGCCTGCAGGCTGGGGTCGTGCCACAGAGCAACTGAAGGACGTCCGAAACCAGGGCAGGATCAAGCGGCGGCGCGGCACTCGGCGCAGCGCATTGCTTCGAGCGGTGCTGCTGCCCCCTCGTCCAGTTGGATCGGCTGGCCGCACGTCGCGCAGCGCGCATGGCGGATGACACCGATGCCGTGCCCGACCGCGACGCGATCGTCGAACACGAAGCATCCGCCGCGCCACAGGCTGTCCTCGGCAGGAATGGTTTCGAGGTATTTCAGGATGCCGCCTTCGAGGTGGTAGACCTCGCGGAAGCCGAGCGAGAGCATGTACGACGTCGCCTTCTCGCAGCGGATGCCGCCGGTGCAGAACATCGCGACGCGCGGCGTCTTGGCGGGATCGAGGCTCTGGCGCACGAAGGCGGGGAACTCGGTGAAGGTGCGGGTGCCGGGATCGATGGCGCGTTCGAAGGTTCCGACGTTGAACTCATAGCTGTTGCGGGTGTCGATGACGACGACGCCAGGATCGCTGATCAGTTCGTTCCAATGCTCGGGCTTGACGTAGGTGCCGACGGCGCGGTTCGGGTCGGCCTCGGGCACGCCGAACGTCACGATCTCGGGCTTGATCTTGACCTTCAGCCGGCCGAACGGATGGGCGTCCGCAACTGCTTCCTTGGTGATGAGGCCGGCGAAGCGCAGATCGCTTCGCAGCTCATCGAAGAACCGCGCCATACCGTCGAGCGGTCCCGAGATCGTGCCGTTGATGCCTTCGGGGGCGACGAGGATGGTGCCCTTGATGCCGAGTGCGCGGCACTGCGCATCGAGATGCTCGCGCAGCGCGCCGCAATCGCTGATCGAGACGAATTTATAGAACGCGCTGACGGTGACGGTCATCGGGAGGCCGGGTGGATGCGGATCGGGGAAGCAGAAAACGTAACCGGGGCCCCGCGACGAAACGGGACCCCGGTCACAATTCCAAGAGTTCAGGCCGGCATCAAGCTGTAACCGTGCCCT
The DNA here is from genome assembly GCA_963819775.1 of uncultured Alphaproteobacteria bacterium. Classification (GTDB taxonomy): domain Bacteria; phylum Pseudomonadota; class Alphaproteobacteria; order Rhizobiales; family Hyphomicrobiaceae; genus JAKAML01. The sequence continues at coordinate 602,344 of CAWFXM010000007.1, read as the reverse complement.
TGATCCAATCCTCGAGGCGCTTCTTCTGGACGAGCGCGCCGACGTGCTGGGCGGCAACCTGGCCGTCCTTGAAGATCATCAGCGTCGGCATGGCGCGGATGCCGTACTTGCTGGTGATGCCGGGGTTCGCGTCGACGTCGACCTTCACAACTTTGACCTTGCCGGCCATTTCGGTGGCGACCTGCTCGAGCGCGGGGGCCATGGCTTTGCACGGGCCGCACCACTCCGCGAAGAAGTCGACGAGCACGGGCTCCTTCGACTTCAAAACCTCGGCTTCGAAAGTCTTGTCCGACACGGCGGTGGTCATGATCGTTCTCCTGGGCGTGCCTTCGAGCGAAGGCAATCTGTGGTTCCGGACAATGGAAGTAGGAACTGCGGCTTCAGGCGTCAAGTCGGGCGGGATCGAGTGCCCAGAGCTTTTCGGTGAATTCATCGAGCCGCGGAGATGGGATCTCCATCAGTAGGGGTCCATCCGTCCAAAGTAGGGCGGCGCGGACGGCTTTGCCGGGAAAGATCGCGCCAAGCGCCATCCGGTAGGCGGCGAGCTGATAAAGGTAGGTTTCGGCGACGTCGGCGAGCGTGGCGGGCGGCGCGCGGTTGGTCTTGTAGTCGATGATCAGAACGGATTGGTCGAGGATGGCGAGACGGTCGATCTGGCCGGTCAAACGCAGCGCCGGGCCCTGGCGGAGCCGGTCTGAGCCCGGACGGCCGGAGGGGCGCGGCAATTCGGCGACGATCGGCACCTCGGCGCGGCTGCCGGGGCCGAAGATGGGCGCGAAAGCCGGGTCGGCGAGGATCAATAGTGCTTCGCGCACGATGCTGTCGATGCTGCGCCGCGTCAACCCGCCGCCGCGCTGCGTCACGAATGCGCGCGCGGCTTTCGGCCACGTCGCGGACGGCAGCGACGGCAGATGCTCGAGCAACGCATGCGTCAGTGTGCCGCGCAGGAAACGGCTCTGATCGGCCAGCGCGCGCGGCGAGGGCGTGGGCGGCTCGTCGCCCGCTTGGTCCTTGGCGGCGGGCGCGATCGGCTCGCCTTCGGCGTCGCTGTCATAGGGCGCGAGGCTCGACGGCGCGAGCGGCACGGCGAGCTGCGGTTCCTTCGGGGCCGGTGCGCGTGCCCAGGCCGGAGGCTCTTTGGCTGCGTGTGTCGCCTCGGCATCGACACGCGGCTTTTCGATCTCGCCGGTCTGTGGCGCCGAGATGCGGCGGACCTGCCCCTCGGCCGTATCCACCGTGGTGAGCAGGCCGTCGAGACCGGCGCCGATGATATCGTACCAGCAGCCCTCGGCGCGGCCGCGCTTGCCCTCGAAGCCGGCGACATAGAGCCGGTCACGCGCGCGCGTCATCGCCACGTAGAGCAGCCGGTTGCGCTCGGCCGTCTCGGCGTCGCGGAGGCGCACGCGCGTCGTCTCGATGGCGCTGATGCGGCTCGAGCCCTTGACGCACCACACCCACGGATCGGGCGTGCCGGCCGGACGGACGGTATTCGCGAGCTTGACGAGGCTCGCACCGCTGCCGCCGACTGCCGCGGTGGTGCAGGTATCGGGCAGGAACACGATCGGCGCTTCCAGTCCCTTGGCCCCGTGCACGGTCATCACCCGCACTTCGTCGCGGCCGTGCTCCATGTCGCGCTTGACCTCGCGCGTGCCTTCGCGGAGCCACGACAGAAATCCCGACAGCGACGGCGGCGCGCGGTCGTCGTAGGTGAGGGCGAGGTTCATGAACTCGTCGATGGCGTCGGCGGCATCGAGCCCGAGGCGCGACAGCAACCGTGTGCGCATGCCTTCCTTGTCGAGCAGCGTGGCGAAGAACTCGAACGGCGGCGTGAAGTCGGCGCGCGCGCGCCAGCGCTTGAGGGTATCGGCGGCGTGCGCGAAGCGCGGCGCGTCGGCGGCGTGCGCGATCAGCGCCGACCACAGCGCGCCCTTGCGGCCGCGCGAAATAGCCAGCAGATCGTCGTCGTCGAGATCGAAGAAGGGGCTCTTCAGGACCTCGGCCAGGGCGAGATCGTCTTCAGGCAGCGTCAGAAAATCGCCGAGCGCCATCAGATCGGCGATGGCGATCTGATCGGTCAGACGGATGCGGTCGGCTCCCGCCACTGCGACGCCGCGCGCCTTCAATGCCGCGACCATGGCGCCGGCGAAGGGGCGGCGTTTGCGCACCAGGATCAGCATGTCGCCGGCGCGGATCGGGCGGTCCTCGGAGGCGAGCTTCTCGCCGCGCGCGATCCAGCCGGCGATGGTGTCGGCGATGCGGTTGGCGAGCCGCGTGACGGGCGAGCGCACCGGCGCTTCGGCCAGCGGATCGAAGGCGTCGGTTTGGACGGCGTCCTCGAACGGCTCGGCCGGCCAGATCTCGACCAGCCCGGCCTTGTCGAAGCGGCGGGCGATGTGGCCGATGAACGCGGCCCCAGACGTGACGCCGGGCGTGCGGGCAGGATCGGAGAACACGGCATCGACGGCGTCGAGCACGGGCGCGACGGTGCGGAACGACAGATCGAGCGGCACCTGCCGCCACAGCTCGCCCGCGTCCGCCGCCATGGCCTGCGAACCGCTCGCCCATGGCGGCGAACATGCGCGGCTCGGCGCCCTGGAAGCTGTAGATCGACTGCTTTTCATCTCCCACGGCAAACAGCGTGCGCTTCTGCTCGCGCGCGCCGCTGCCGGAGAAGAACTCGCGCGCCAGCGCCTCGATCACCCGCCACTGCGGCGGTGCGGTGTCCTGCGATTCGTCGACCAGGATGTGGTCGAGGCCGCCGTCGAGCTTGTAGAGCACCCACTCCGCAGAAGTGGATGTGGCAAGGAGGGCGGCGGTGCGGGCGATGAGGTCGTCGAAGTCGAGCGCGGCGCGGCGGTGCTTGGCCGTCGTGTAGTGCTGCATCACGCGGTCGGCGAGCGTCAGCAGCGCCTTCGTCGCATCGACGACGCCGAGGGCGCGCGCCTCCGCCTCACACCCGGCGAAGCGGTCGCGGGCGCTGGCGAGTGCGTCGTAAAGCGCGGGCTCGCTGTCCTGGATCGCCTTGGTGACGAAGCGGGAGCGCGGATTGCCGTCCTTGGTCAGGAAGGCCGACCCGAGCGCCGCGAGCCTTGCGGCGTCGGTGGTGGCGCGTTGGGCGGCGGCGAGCGCGCGGCCGATGTCCTGATCGGTCGATTTTCCGGCCAGCATGACTTCGGCGGCACGGCCGAGAGCGGCTCCCTGCATGACGTCTGCTTGCTCGCGGCGCAGGCTGTCGCGCGTGACGCCTGCACGCACGCCGAGCGCGTCGCGGTAGAGCTTGTCTGCGAGCGCGAACAGCTCGCCGCCGTTCGACAGATGGTCCATGCGGATCGCCGCTTCGAGCCATTCGCGTTCGCGCGATCGCCTGCTTCAACACCTCGTCGAAGCGGTCGTCGGCGGCGTAGGCGATGGCCTCGGTCAAGGCGCGGCCGAGCGCCGAACTGCGATCGCGCGTGGCTTCGCCAGCACGTGCGCTCGATGGCCTCGCGGTGGATGGCGCGGGCCGTCCTCCTCGTCGAGGATCTGGAAGCCCGGCGGCACGCCCGCTTCCAGCGGGAAGCGCTGCAGCAGCCGCTCGCAGAACGCGTGGATGGTCTGCACCTTGAGCCCGCCCGGCGTCTCGATGGCGCGGGTGAACAGCGTGCGGGCGAGCGCCAGCTCGGCGTCGGTGGCGCTGCGGGTGAGCAAGTCCGAGAGCTTCTCGCGCAGTTTGGCGTCGGGCGCCGTGACCCAGGCCGCGAGCGTGCCGAACACGCGCTTCGACATCTCGGCGGCGGCGGCCTTGGTGTAGGTGAGGCAGAGGATGCGCTCGGGCGGCGTGCCGGCCAGCATCAGGCGCAGCACGCGCTTGGTCAGCACGTGCGTCTTGCCGGTGCCGGCGTTGGCGCTGACCCACACGGAGGCGCGCGGATCGGCGGCGTCGGCCTGTGCGCGCGTGGTGCGGGCGAGTTCCTTGGCGATGGTGGAGGCGGTGCGCTGTCGCGTCATGACGATGGCCTCCTCGCCGCCGTCGTCGTCGGCCGACCATTCGCCGATGCGGGCGAGGTGGGCGTAGTCGTCGTAGTCGTAGGTGAAGCGCGAGCGGCGCAAGGCGGCGTAGGGCGTCGCCGGATCGTCGAAGCGCGCGACGAGCGCCGCCAGCCGGTCGAGCTGGGCGCGGCCGAGGGTATCCACGTCGCTGTCCTTCAGCGTGACGATGCGTTCCTCGCCCGGCGGCTCGCCGCCCGAGGCGCGGATGTAGCGCAGCTCGGCGACGCTGGTTTCGATGCACGCCCGCGAACCCGGCTGCCAGCTGCAATGGCGGCTTCGAGCGGCAACTGCGGTGCGGCTCCGCTGGCGACGCGCTCGTTCGATGGGATCGCGCCGGTCTTGTAGTCGGTGATGACGCAGGCTGCTGCCGGCGATGTCGATGCGGTCGGCGCGCGCCGACAGCGTGAACGGGCCGCCGGGCGCAGCGATGACGAGCTGACCGTTGACTTCGGCGGCGATGCTTTCGAAGCCCTGCGCGCCGCGCCGGCTTCGCTGGCGGCGAACCAGTGCGCAAAGCGTTCGAGCGCGGCAGCCAGAAGGCGGCGATCGCGCGGGTGGCCGGTGTAATCCTCGAGCACCGCGCGCGCGATATCGCAGCAGCTTCGCCGCCGGATCGGGCGGCAGCGCGGTCGGATAGTCGGTCGCGAAGCGGCTCAGAGCCTCGTGCACGATGCTGCCGCGCAGGCTGGCGTCGGGCGGCTCGCCGAGGCGCGGCAGCGGTTCGAGCTTCAGGATGTGGCGGGCGAAGATGGCGTAGGGATTGGCGATCCAGGTTTCGACGCCGGACACGCTCAAGCGGCGCGGCCGCATCGGCGAGCGGCGGACGCGGGCTCGGCGCGGTGATGGTGCGGCGGGCGCCGAGCGCGTCGCGATGGCGCGCCCACGCCAGCCAGGATTGACGCGGCGCGAGCGCGTCGGGGAGTTCGATGCCGTCGAGCAGCGCCTTGATGCGCAACAGCCAGCGCGACGGCACCGTCGGCACGCCGTCCATCTTCTCGGCGCGCGTCAGGTAGACGGTCTCGGCGCCGAGCAGCATGGTGAAGTCGTGGGCGGCGAGGCCGATCTTCTCCTCGGGCGACGGCAATCCGAGGGCCTGACGCATGGGCCGGTTGAGCCACGGACCGGGATCGGCCGCTTCGGGCCAGGTGCCGTCGTTGAGGGAGCCCAGGATCAGCGACGTCGGGCTGCTGCAGGCGGGCTTCGAAGGGTCCCCAGATGGAGAGGCGGGGATGCACCGGCACGCGCGGACGCACGTTCTCGCCAGCGATCAGGCTGCGATAGAGATCGGGGTAGTCGCGCGCCGTCACCTCGACCGCCGGCATGGTGTCATCGAGCAGACCGGTGAAGAACAGCGCCGCCGCCTTGCCCGCTTCGCCCTGCCACAGCGCCGAGGAAAGGGGCGGCGACGATGCGGCGTCCTCGGCTGCTGTCGCGCTCGCGTCGGCGACGGGCATCGCGGCCAGCGCCTCGGCGACCTCGATGTGCGCGCGGGCGAAGGTCGAGAGCGGCCGGCGCTCATGCTGCGCAAAGGCGGCGACCAGCGGCGCGAAAGCGACCTGCAAGCGGGCGACCAGCTCGCGCGCGCCCTGCCAGTCGTCCTGCCACAGACGGCGCACGGCGGCCTCGCGGCGGTCGCCGTCGGCTTCCTCGATCGCCGCGCGCTCGAGCGCCGCTGCGACGCCAGTCAACCCGCGGCCGAGGTAGGCCGTGCGGAATGCCGCGATTTCGAGCGCGCGCGCCGCGCTGCGCATGGCAGAAGGCGTCGAGGCCGAGCCGCGTCAGCGGATGCTTCAAGAGCGCCATCAGCGCGGCGGGCGCGAAGTCGTCGGCGACCGCCGCGATGACGAGATCGAGGAAGGTGCCGGGCACCGTCTTGGCGAACGGCCGGCCGGCGGAGTCGTCGACGCGGATGCCCCAAGCTTTCGAGCCGCACGGCGACGCGGCGGGCGAGCAGCCGGTCGGGCGAGACGAGCGCGGCCGTGCGGCCCGGCGTCTCCGCCGCCTCGCGCAGGATGAGTGCGATGGCTTCGGCCTCGTCCTGCGCGCTCGGCGCCTCGATCAGGCTGATACCGGCCATGGCTTCGGCTGTGGCGCTGGCGGTCGGCGGTCTCGGTATAGGCGTGCCAGCGCGCGGTCGTGGCCGACGGCCGCATCGCCTCGCTGATGAAGGCAGTGCGCTGCTGCGAACGCGCATCCGGCGCGGCGCCGGGCAGAACGCCGATGTCGCGGCGATCGAGGCCGAGGCGGTCGAGCAGCCGCTTCAAGCCGAACTGCGGGTGCTCGGGGTGTCCCGGGTCGGCGGCGGCTTGCGGCGTGATGGCGGTCCAGCTGTCGTCGTCGAGCGCCTGGTCGAGCCCCGGCAGCACGATGGCGCCCTGCGGCAGATCCATCACCGCGCGCATCAGCTCGGCGGTGGCCGGAATGGAGCCGGTGACGCCGGCGACGATGACCGGGCGACGCGGGCGGGGCGCCGGTGAGGCGGCGCGGCCTCGGCGAGCGATCAAGCGGTTGCGGCGATCCATCGGCGAGAGTCAGGCCGCGTTCGGCGAGATAGCGCCGGCCAGGCCTGGTGATGATTTCGAGGAAGTCGAAGCGTCTTCTGCCAGTGCTCGGAGAACTTCTCGGGCACGAGGCCGGCGAGGCCGTCGAGGCTGACGTCCTCGGTCTCGACCATGTCCATCAGGCGGCCCAGCTCGGCGGCGAGGGTCGCGGCCTGGGCCGGCGATGTTGCGCCCGCGGCCGCCACCGGCGCCATGCCGTCGATCCGCGGCGGGATCGACGCATCGCTTCCGACCACTGCATCACCAGCATGGTCAGCACCAGACGGCGCTCGAGCTCGCAGATGGCCGGCGGCACGTCCGCTCCGTCGGCGCCGAGCGTGATCAGGCCGGCAAGCCCGGACAGCAGCGTCAGCTCCTCGTCGCCCTCCGCGATCGGCCGGATCTGCGGCAGCAGCATCGCCGTGCCGCCGGATTGCGCGCAGGAACGCCTCCTGCAGGGCGCGGGTGGCGCGCCGCGTCGGCAGCAGCAGCGTGATCGCCGGGAGAGCTCGAGCGGGTCGGCGGCGGCGCCGCCGGGCGCGGCAGGTCGCCGGACAGGATCGCGCGCGGCCAGCGCGTCGAGGAACGGCTGGCCGGCGGGACGGTGAAGACGTTGCGCGCGCCGGCGCCGAGCGCTGTCAGGTCGGCCGATCGCTCATCAGCGCGTCCTCACGCTCGATCCACCTTTCCGCTTCGGTCAAGCGCTTCGGGCGTGCCGACGTGCATCCACAGTCCTTCGAGCCGCACGCCGAACAGGCGGCCCGCGGTCGATCGCGCGGTCCCACAGCAGGTTGAGCGAGAACGCGCCCTTCGGGCGCGCCGTCGAACAGGCGCGGATGGGCGATCGAGACGCCGGCGAACACGAACGGCGCGCTCTGCGCGCTCGCCGCGGCGTTGCAGCCGTCCGTCGGCGGTCATCGTGAAATCGCCGTGCGCCTTCGTAGCCGAGGCTGCGTGGCGCCGAGCGCGAGCAGCATCAGGCAGTCCATGCGCGCGTCGTCCCATGCCGGCGATCAGGCGGTCGAGGTTGGAGCCGACGCCTTCGATCCATACGCGAGTCGGAGTTGTGGATCACGAACGGCGCCGTCGCCGAGCAGCGGCAGCGCGCGCACGACGCCGCCGCCGGTATCGAGCAGCACGCCGCGCTCGTCGGAGATCGAGATCTCGGGCGCTGTGCGGGCGGCGAGGTGCGCCTCGAGCTGGTCGGCCAGGTAGTGGACGTTGACGACGGCGCGGCGGATGCCGGCCGCGGCGAGGCGGTCGAGCACGTGATCGATCAGCGGCCGGCCGTCGAGGCGGCACCAGCGGCTTCGGCACCATGTCGGTCAGCGGCCGCATGCGCGTGCCGAGGCCGGCGGCCAGCACCATCGCCGTCGTCGGACGCCACGTCATCGCTGCATGCTCGCTGGCTGTGGGCCGATCAGGCCGTCAAGCAGGGACCGCGCGCGATCGGCTGCGGGCAGATGTCGGTCGTACCAGCGCGCAAGCCCCGCGAGACCGGGATGAGCGAGGTCGCGCGCGAGATATCCCCAGATGCGCGGGATATGGCGCAGATACTGCGGCTTGCCGTCGCGGCGGGCCAAGCGCGCGAAGATGCCGAGGATCTTGGTGTTGCGCTGCGCGCCGAGCGCGGCATAGGCGAAGCGCGAAGGCGTCGCGGTCGAAGCCCGGTTCGGCGCGTGGCGGCGGCAGTGCAATAGTGCTCGAACAACTGCGGCTTCAAGTTCGGGCGCGACGTCGAGGCGCGCATCCTGCAGCAGCGAGACGAGATCGTAGGCCGGACGGGCCGCGCATCGCATCCTGGAAGTCGAGGATGCCGACGTCGGCGACGCCTGCGCGCTCGCGGCAGCCACATCAGGTTGGGCGAGTGGTAGTCGCGCAGCACCCAGGCCGCGCGGCATCGCCAGCAGGCGGTCGAAGACGTCGTCCCACATGGCGTTGAATTCGGCGCGGCGTTCGGCCGGAGCCGGGGCGCCGTGCAGCGCCGGCCAGTACCAGTCGAGCAGCAACTCGGTCTCGATCGACAACGCGCGGCGATCGTAGTCCGGCAGGCGATGTGGACGGCGCCGGAGCCGACGGCGAGCGCATGAGGCACGGGCATTCGCCGCAGCGGCGACGAGCACGTCGGTCGCGGCGCGCCACAGCTGCCGCTTGCGATGCGCCGCTTTCGAGCTCCGCGCCCGAACACACGGTCGCCGAGGTCCTCGATCAGCAGCAGGCCCGCGTCGAGATCGGCGGCGATAGATCTCCGGCGCGGAAAGTCCGCCGTCGCGCAGCACGCCGTCGATGGCGACGAACGGGCGGACGTCCTCGGCGAGATGCGCGATGCGGCTGTAGGGCAGCCCGTCGCGGATCGGCGGGCCGTCGGGCTGGCGCGGGGCGTCCATCAGGATGGCGCGGCGGACACCTGCGGTGAGGCGGGCATAGGAACGCGGCGAGGCATCGCCCTGCAGATAGTCGATGCGGGCATCGCTGAAGCCCAGGGCCGCGCAGTGTGCGTCGAGAAAGTGCGCGATGGCCGCGATACGGCCCACTCGGCCCGCCCACGCGGCCGACGGCGTCAGCGTCAGATGGCGGCGATGGGGATCGGCCGGGTCGTCGGCGAAGGTTATGGCCAGCACTTCGCCGAGGCCGGTGAAGCCATGGCCTCGCTCCGGCCACTCGATGAGCACCGCACCCGATCGCGCGGCATCGCCGAGCCCGAGCTCGGCGACCTCATCGGGATCGTTCAAGCGGTAGAGATCGGAATGGATGACGGTCGAGGCGCGGGGTCGGTAGGTGCTGGACCAGCGAGAAGGTCGGGCTCGGAACCTCCGCCTCGCGGTCGCCCATCAGAGCGCGGATCAGTGCGCGGGCGAACGTCGTCTTGCCGGCGCCGAGATCGCCATCGAGCGTGACGATGTCGCCGGGGCGCAGCTTGAGGGCCACGATCTCGGCCAGTCGCGTCACGGCGCGTTCATCGAGGGCGGGAAGGTTCAGCGGCGCGATCATGATCCGTACGTGTCTGGCCCGCACGCATGTCCGCGGCAAGGCTGGTGGGTGCGCCGCAAGCCGGCCGCCCGCACCTTATGCCGCGTCGTCGTGACGGAGGGAAGCACCGGCAGGCATCTGCGGGATCGATCGTGCGACAGTTGCGCGCTCGGGGAAGCGGACGGCGACGCGGGTGCCGTGGCCAGGCTCGGAGACCAGAGCGGCCTCGCCGCCGTGCAATTCGACGAGGCTCTTGACGATCGACAGGCCGAGACCGGCGCCGCGATGATTGGAGCCCTGGCTGCGGCTCTCGAAGCGGTCGAACACGTGGGCCTGCTGATCCAGCGGGATGCCGACGCCCTCGTCCTCGACCATGAAGATGACGTGGCCGTCGTCGCGCCAGCACGACAGCTTGATGGTCGCGCCCGCGTGCGAGAAGCCGACCGCGTTGGACAGCAGATTGTAGAGCACCTGACGCAGCCGCTCCTCGTCGGCGTCCAGTTCCCTGGCGTCGTCGGCGATGGCGATGTCGAGGGTCAGGCCGTCACGCGCGGCGCGCTCGGAGACGCCGCGGATCGGCGCTGTCGATGACGCCGCGGATATCGACCTTGCCGAGCTTCAGCTCGAGCGATCCGGCGTCGATGGTGGCCAAGTCGAGAATGTCGTCGATGATGGCCAGCAACGTCTTCGACGAGGCGGAGATGTCGCCGAGATACTCGCGCTGCTTGGGGTTGAGCGTACCGAAGATCGGGCTTTCGAGCAGCTCGCTGAAGCCGATGATGTTGGTCAACGGCGTCCTGCAGCTCGTAGGACACGTGGCCGATGAACTGGTTTTTCAGACGGTCGGCGACGACCAGGGCCTCGTTGCGCTCCTCGAGGGCGCGCTGATAGCGGGTCTCGTCGGTGACGTCGGCGAATGTCAGCAGGTCGCGCCGTCGGGCAGCGGCGTCGAGGCATAGTCGATGACGCTGGCGTCGGGACGAACCATCTGGCCGTCGATCGGTTCGCGCTTGTCGGAGAACGAGGTGACGGCGCGGTGGATGGTCTGCCACGTCGCGGCGTCGTCGTAGAGCACGCGTCCGAGGTGGATGATCTCGTCGATGTGCGGGCGCTCGGCGAGGGTCCGCCGCGACAGCTTCCAGATGCGCTGCGAAGGCGGTATTGTGGAGCTGCAGGCGGCCGTCGGTGGCGAACACGGCGACCGCCTCGTTGAGGCTGTCGAGCGTTTCGCGCTGCACGCTGATCAGCGCGTTATAGCTGCTTTCGAGTGCGAGCCGCTCGGTCTCGTCGACATAGAGGTAGGTCACGCCGCCGTCGGGCCGCAGCTCCGAGATGACATGCAGCATGCGGCCATCGGGGAGGTGCCACCACTCGTCGAGCGCCGCGCCGGTCTGGTAGCGCGACAGCGCCTTCGACTTCCATTCGGGATACTTGACCACCTCGGGCAGCCGGCCGAGGGCGCGCAGGCGGTCGAGCACGGTGCCGTCGGCGGGGCCGGTTTCGAGCCAGCTCGCGTCGAGCTGCCACAGCTTCTGGAACGCCTCGTTGAAGAACGTGAGCCGCTGTTCCTTGCTGAAGATCGCCACGGCCGTCGCCACCCGGTCGAGCGTGCGGTCGTAGGCGGCGACCTGACGGTCGAGCTCGCCCTGTGCGCTTTCGATGGCGGCGACGTCGATGGCGACGCCGGCGGTTGCATCCTCCAGCGGCAGCACGACGACGTCGTGGGCCTTGCGTTCGCCGCCGATGACCAGATGCATTCGCTCACGATAGCACTCGCGGCGGCCGATCGCGGCCTCGATCGATCTTGCGCGGTCGGGTTTCGATCAGCTCGATCTGACGCTCGATCACTTCGGCGGCGCTCTGCGCCTCGACCGCCGTGGTGTAGGCGGAATTGACCCACGTGATGCGGCCGTGCTGATCCTTGAGCCACGCCGGCATCGGCAGCGCGTCGAGAATGGCGCGGCTGGCGCGGATGTCGCGCGCCAATGACAGATGCTGGTCGATGATGTGGCCGAGATCGCGCTTGTAGCCGGCGACGTCCCTCATCCGCAGCACGGCGCGGGCCGCCGGTGGCGCGTCCGTCGGCTTCGAGATGGCCGCCGAGAGCAGTCTTGAGGATGATGGTGAAGGCGCGGCCCTCGAGGAACAGAGCGTCGAGCGACAGCTTCAAAGATTTGGCCGATTTGGGCTCGAGCCACTGACCGAAGCGCAGCAGTTCGGCCTGCTGCTCGGGAAGTCCTGGGATGCCCTTCAGGCCGTGGGTGACGAGTTTCAGCGCATCGCCATGCTCCCACAACATGAGCACCTGCGGGTCGGCGTTGTGGATCGCTTCCGAAAGGGCGAGCGACTTTTTCAAGGCGTCATTTTCCGACTTCGCCGAGCGTTCCGCGCGCCGCGCCGCTGATGCTTGCCGCCAGGCCAGGAAGGCGGCAAGCGCGGCGAGACCGACGACGAGGCCCAGCACTGCGAACTGTTCAATGCCGCGCCCGCCCGACTTCAAGGGCACATTGCCGGTCACGCCCAGCGTCAGCACGCTGACCGCGGCAAAACTCGCAACGAAGAGCAGGATCAGCTCTCGCCGCGTTTTTCGGCCTTTTGGGTCAGCGGGCGATCGCATGGGGTTCCAGGTGGCGTGGATCGGCACTCGTACCGGACTGGTCCCGGTTCAGGGCCCGCCCCGCGATCAACGGAAGCCGGGCACGTCACAACCGCCCCGGGACGAGGCGAATCGTTCCCCAGTATGCGGGCCGCCCGCTGTCGTGGCCAGAGTCCTCGCGGGCACACCGGAACGCAATCGGCGCCGCTTCCTCGAGGATGCGGCGCCGAACGGTCCGTGGTCGTATGGTCTGCGCTGCGAGCGTCTTGCCGCCGTCGCCGGCGAAGGGCTCAGTAGCGGTAGTGGTCGGCCTTGTAGGGGCCTTCCGACTTGACGCCGATATATTCGGCCTGGTCGGGGCGCAGCGTGGTCAGCTTGACGCCGATCTTCTCGAGGTGGAGGCGGGCGACCTTCTCGTCGAGGTGCTTGGGCAACGTGTAGACCTTCTTCTCGTACTTGCCGGGATTGGTCCACAGCTCGACCTGGGCGAGGGTCTGGTTGGTGAACGACGCCGACATCACGAACGAGGGGTGACCCATGGCGTTGCCGAGGTTCACGAGGCGGCCTTCCGACAGGAGGATGATGCGCTTGCCGTCGGAGAACTCGATCTCATCGACCTGCGGCTTGACGTTGTGCCACTTGTAGTTCTTGAGCCCGGCCACATCGATTTCGTTGTCGAAGTGACCGATGTTGCACACGATGGCGCGATCCTTCATCGCCCGCATGTGGTCGGCGGTGATGACATCCTTGTTGCCGGTTGCGGTGACGAAGATGTCGGCGCGCTTGGCGGCATCCTCCATCGTCGTGACCTCATAGCCTTCCATCGCCGCCTGCAGTGCGCAGATCGGGTCGATTTCGGAAACCATGACGCGGCAGCCGGCCTGGCGCAGCGACGCCGCCGAGCCCTTGCCGACGTCGCCGAAGCCAGCGACGAAGGCGACCTTGCCGGCCATCATGACGTCGGTGCCGCGGCGGATGCCGTCGACGAGGCTTTCACGGCAGCCGTAGAGGTTGTCGAACTTCGACTTGGTCACGGCGTCGTTGACGTTGATCGCGGGGAACAGCAGCAGGCCCTTCTTCTGCATCTCGTAAAGGCGATGCACGCCCGTCGTCGTCTCTTCCGAGACGCCACGGATGCTCTTGGCCAGCGCCGCAAACCAACCCTTCGGCTTCTCTTTCAGCATGCGCTTGAGCAGTGCGAAGAAGATCGTCTCTTCCTCCGAGCCCGGCTTATCGAGAAATGCGGTGTCGCCATTCTCTGCCCGGAGACCCAGATGCACGAACATGGTCGCGTCGCCGCCGTCGTCGAGGATCATGTTGGGCATGCCGCCGTCGGCCCACTCGAACAGCTTGGCGGTGTAATCCCAGTAGTCGGTGAGGCTCTCGCCCTTCCAGGCGAACACGGGGATGCCCGCGGCGGCGATCGCGGCGGCGGCATGGTCCTGGGTCGAGTAGATGTTGCACGACACCCAGCGGATGTCGGCGCCGAGGGCCTTGAGGGTCTCGATGAGGACGGCGGTCTGGATCGTCATGTGCAGCGATCCGGCGATGCGCGCGCCCTTCAGCGGCTGCTGCGCGCCATACTCGCGGCGGGTGGCCATCAGCCCCGGCATCTCGATTTCGGCGATGGTGATTTCCTTGCGGCCCCACTCCGCGAGGCTGATGTCCTTGACGATTGAGTCGGTGTTCTTGCTCATCGATCGATTCCTGTTGGCTGATGGTGGCGTCCGGCGGCCTTGGGCGACCCCTGGGCGGCCGGATTGTGTTCTCGCCTTGGTCTGGCCTGATCGGGCGCGACGGCTGTCCGCGGATGGATCCACGGCCCGGGGCGGCATCATTACGCCGATGCTATAGCCGCTCGGCCGCCAGCCGGCAACTAGATATAAGCAACTCTTTATGTCCTCCGCGGCGCCATGCAAGCCCACATCTAGTGGCGCATGGCGACGGTGCTGCGCAATATGCGGCCATGTTCACCTGTTGTTGTTGATAAACAAAATGTAAATTAGGCGTTGTAAAATCAAGTAAAAAGTTTATTTAATCTTAGGTGCAAATGCCTGCATATTCCACTTTATTTTTCCTAATGGCGGAGTTGACTTTAACGAAACTTAAAATATTTGAAGTGTAACTTTTCGGGTGAGTGGGAATATCTGGAGTGGCGTTATGTTCTCTTCCCGAGCGTACGAAGTTCATAGTGGCCGGACCTCGCACCGTGCGCCGTGCGACGCCGTCGTCGACCGCGTGAGCGGGCGGGAAACGACGGGCTTCGCACGCAATTCGTCTGGCAACGTCGCCATGATGTTCGGTCTGATGGTCATGGGCATGATGCTCGCCATCGGATCGGCGATCGATCTCGGCCGCTGGCTGCATGCGCGCAGCGTCACGGTCGCGGCGCTGGACAGCGCAGTTCTGGCCGCCGGCCGTATGCTGCAGGTCAATGCGCTCGACGAGGAGGCTGCGCTGGCCGCGGCGAACCGGTTCTACAAGGACAACACCGCGCAGCGCCCGGCATTGAGGCGAGACACCATTGAATTCGTCACGACCGAAGGCGGTACGGCGATCACGGCCAAGGGGGCGGCGTTCCTCGGCACGACTTTCATCAAGCTGGCGGGTATCAGCGAATTGCCGCTGCTGAAGCTGTCTGGCTCCGAGTATTCCAAGGCGGTGCTGGGTATCGGCGGCAATGCAGACGAAAGCGTCGAGATTTCGATGATGCTCGACGTGTCGGGCTCGATGGGCACGGGCACGAAGTTCGAGGACATGAAGCTCGCGGCCAAGGACCTCGTGAACATCGTGGTCTACGCCAACCAGGGCGCGCACTACTCCAAGGTCGGCGTCGTGCCGTTCTCGTCCTACGTGCGTCCGCCCGAATCGATGCTGGCGGCGGTGCGCGGTGGCGGACCCTTCGGCACTCAGGCCCCTTTGATGCTCAGTGGGTCGTCTCTGCTCCACCGCGTGACGCATTGCGTGGCCGAGCGGGTCGGCGACCAGAAATTCACCGATGCGGTGCCGGCGGACGGCCAGTATCTGCAGCCGTCCTACTGGAACACGGCGACCTGCGAGATGGCCGCGTCGTCCGAGGTCGTACCGCTCAGCAACGACAAGGACGCGCTGGTTTCGAGGATCGACGGGCTGACGATGTCGGGCAGCACCGCGGGACACCTCGGCACCGCCTGGGCCTGGTATCTGCTGTCGCCCGAGTGGGCCTCGGTGGTGCCGCCGGGCAGCGGCGCGGGCGCCTATGGCAACGACAAGCTGAAGAAGATCGCCATCCTGATGACAGACGGCGAATACAACACGCAGTATTGCAGCACGGGCGCCTTCCGCGGCGTGCGCGACAAGAATTCCAATGGCTACCTCAGCCAGCGGGGCAACTGCACGGCGGCGAACGGCAAGTCGGCCGATCAGGCCATGGCGCTGTGCGCCGGCATGAAGGCCAAGGGCATCACGGTCTATACCGTCGGCTTCGACCTCGGAGGCAACGCGACGGCGCTCAACACACTGTCGCAGTGTGCCACCGACCCGACCAAGTTCTATAACGCTGCGGGTGGCGAGCAGTTGCGGCAGGCCTTCCGCGATATCGCGATCAAGATCTCGAACCTCTATCTGACGAGATGACGCGGTCCTGTCGTTAGGAGTGGGATCAGGTTGCGAAGGGCCCTGTCATGGGGCCCTTTTGCGTGGCGCATTGGGGCACAGTCTCAGCCGTCGTCCACGCATTCCTCGCCGAAGCCGGCTTCCACCAGCGCGACCAATGCGTCGAGCGCCTCGGGTCCGTCTGGTCCCTCGGCGGCGAGGTGCAGCACCGCGCCGGGGCTGGCGGCCAGCATCATCAGACCCATGATCGAGGTGCCGCCGACGGTTTGCCCGTCGCGGGTGACCCGCACGTTGGCGTCGAAGCTTTCGGCGCACTTCACGAACTTGGCCGACGCGCGCGCGTGCAGGCCCTTCTTGTTGCGGATGGTGACCAGCGCCTCAGGCCGGCGGCTGTCGAGTGTCCGCGACATCAGTGGTTTCCCGACCCTCAGGATTCACCGGCCAGTTCCTGGCTCGCGACCTTGATGTATTTGCGCCCGGCTTCGCGCGCTTTCAGCAACCGCCTCGGTCAAGCCGACATCGGAGCGGATGCTCGACGAGCTTGACGAGGATCGGCAGATTGATGCCGGCGATCACCTCGATACGGGCCTCGTCCATGACCGAGATCGCAAGGTTGGAGGGCGTGCCGCCGAACATGTCGGTCAGCACCACGACGCCGTCACCCTTGTCCGCCCGGTGAATGGCCTCGAGGATATCGAGCCGGCGCCGGCGCATGTCGTCGTCCGGGCCGATCGAGATCGTCTCGAGCTGGGTCTGAGGACCGACCACGTGCTCGAGCGCCGCGCGAAATTCGACGGCAAGGCCGCCATGAGTGACGATGACAAGTCCGATCATTGCGATGAGCCGATCCCGACTGGAGCCGTGGGCCAGACCCTCGCGGCCGATGCTGTCTCAAACCCGGTATCGGACCAGTGCGGCCGGAGACGCCGCCCGACTGCCCGAATTTACGTCAGGCGCGCACGTTGGCAAGGGTTCGGTCCTTGCGCAAGGGGGATCACGCGGGGTCCCGGGTATGTCGTGCTCGTAGGCACCCCTCGAGCACCCCCGGATCGTGCGAGCGCGATCAGCAATTTCAGCGCCGCCGAGATGTCGAAGGCGTGGAGCGCCAGGACGGGCAGGGTGATCCCGAGAATGGCGGCCCGCGGCGGCGGATCGGGCAACCGAGGCACGGCCTCCCGCGCCGACCAAGTCGACGATCAGAGCAAGCTCTGCCGCGTCGACCGTGGCCATGTCCGATAATTCCGATGCCCCGGACTTCGAGCTTGCCGCGGATCGCCGGCGGAGCACGACGCCTCCAGCCGGTCCATGCGGCGGACGACTTGCACCTGATCGTCGGCGACGAGCTGCGACCTCTCCGGGAGCCAGCGGGCCACGGGGCGCGGCGATACAACGCAATGCGAGATCGGATTTTCCGGCACCCGACGGGCCGCGGATCAACGCCGCACGCCACCCTGTGCCAATCCGCAGGGCGACTGGCGGTGCCGTGCACCAGCTCAGCCGCGCCGTCCAAGGCCGTGGCCTCCGCGCGTGATGGGGGTGGTGCGTGCGGCAGGGAACGTCACCACGAAGCGGGCGCCGAGCCGATCGGCTGCTTGCCGCGCGCTGCGACCGCTGGCGTAGCGGTTCTCGGCGCGGATCTCGCCGCCGTGCGCCTTGACGATCTCGCGTGAGATCGAGAGCCCGAGGCCGGAGTTCTCGCCGCGGCTCGAATTGGCCGTGGGCCGATACGTGTAGAAGCGGTCGAAGATGGTCGAGAGCTTGTCCTCGTCGATCCCCGGCCCGTCGTCATCGATCGCGATTTCGACCGTCGGGCCGGTGCGGCGCGCGGTCAGCAGCACTTGGCCGTCCTTCGGTGAAAACGAGATGGCGTTGTCGACGAGATTGGTGAGCACCTGTCCGATACGGCTGTCGTTGCCTTCGACGATGAAACTCGACGGCGATGAAATGCCGCCGCCGATATCGAGCGCCAGATTGCAGCCGCGGCTGGTGGCGCCGTTCGCGCATGGCGGCGACGACGTTTTCGAGCACGGCTGACCAGGGCGACCGGCTCGGTGTGCTGTCGCGCCAGCTCGGCATCGAGGCGCGACGCCTTCGATACGTCGGTGATCAGCCGGTTGAGCCGTTTCAATTCGAGCTGGATCTGGTGGACGAGTTCGTCGCGCTGGGCGTCGGTTTTGGCGAAGGCGAGCGACTCGGCGGTGGACCGGGCGGCGGTCAGCGGGTTCTTCAGCTCGTGCGCGACGTCGGCCGCGAATTTTTCGCTGGCCTCGATCCGCCGGTAGAGCGCGGCGGTCATCGAGCGGAAGGCGCGGGCCATCTGCCCGACCTCGTCGCTGCGCTCGGCGAAACTCGGGCAACTCGTGACGCTGGTTGATGTTGTGGCTGACGATCATGGCGGTGTCCGAAAGCTTGCGCATCGGTCCGGCCACGGTGCGGTCCAGCAGCAGCGACGACACGATCGTCGCCGCCAAAGCCATGGCCGCCAGCAGCAGGATGACGTTGCGCTGCTGATCGAGGATATCGTCGATTTCGCCCGGGCGCGTCGACAGCAGCAGCACGCCATGCACAGCCTTGGCGCGCGTGATCGGCACCGGCACCGCGACGATCTGGTCGCCATCGTTGGTCAGCAGCAGCATCGGCGTCGATGGTCCGCCCTTCAAGACCGCCGCGACTTCCTTGTAGACGGTGCCCTTGCCGCCGCCGATTTCCTTGTAAACCGGAAGATCCTTGTCGATCAGCCACTGCGTCAGCCGGGTCCAGAAATCCTTCGGCTTGCTGTCGGGATCGCTCTTGAGCTCACCCTTCTTGATCTGGCCCGGCAACAGGAAGCTCGCCGAATCGACGATCGGCGAGCCGTCGCGGCCGTAGATGCGGGCGCGCACCTGGGTATGCTGGGTGAGCCGGCGCAGGATGGGCGTCACCTGCTCGGGCCGGATCGACAGCTCGAGCGCGGCAAAGCCGTCGTCCCGGAACGGAATAAGCGATCCCTCGGCCTCGGGCAGCTTGGAGGGATCGAGGTCGATTTCCTGGCGCGACACCTTGGCGTTGGCGGCGATCGCGGCGGCGATGATCTCGCCCTGGGTCTTCAGGGCATCGCGTTTCGCGCCGATCAGCCACGTATGATATTGCGTGAGATAGAGAATGCCGACCAGCAGCAGGAACAATCCAACCAGGTTGGACAGCAGAATGCGGCGCAGCAGGTTGGCCGACAGAAAGCGCACGATCGGTTGACGCGAAAACCACGCTGTCACGCGGTTCCATTGGATCAGCCGCGTCGCCGTCGCAAAAATCGAGGCGCGCACGATCGCCGGGCCGCCCTCTTCGAGAACGACCCCAGGTGGTACCCGATCGGTATCGAGCGCCATCGCGCCTCCGCAAACTCGAACGACGTTACGCTTCCTTGAAGCGATAGCCGACGCCGTACAGCGTCTCGATCACGTCGAAGTCGTCGTCGACCTGCTTGAACTTCTTGCGCAGCCGCTTGATGTGGCTGTCGATGGTGCGGTCGTCGACATAGACTTGGTCATCATAGGCCGCGTCCATCAGCGCGTCGCGGGTCTTGACGACACCGGGACGCGTGGCGAGCGCCTGCAGGATGAGAAACTCGGTGACGGTCAGCGTCACCGGCTTGTTGTCCCAGTGACAGGTGTGGCGCTCGGGGTCGAGTTTCAACATGCCGCGCTCGAGGATGCGGGCGGCTTCGGCAGCCGACGGCTGGGCATCCTTGGGCTGGAACCGACGCAGGATGGCGCGCACGCGCTCGACCACCAGACGCTGCGAGAACGGCTTGGCGATATAGTCGTCGGCGCCCATCTTGAGGCCGAACAGCTCGTCGATCTCCTCGTCTTTCGAGGTCAGGAAGATCACCGGCATCTCGGACTGCTGGCGGACGCGGCGCAACAGCTCCATGCCGTCCATGCGCGGCATCTTGATGTCGAAAATTCCCAGATCCGCCGGCTCCTCGCTCAGCGCCTCGAACGCCTCCTGGCCGTCGTTGTAGGTGCGAACTTTGTAGCCTTCGGCCTCGAGCGCCATTCTGAGCGACGTCAGAATGTTGCGCTCGTCATCGACCAGCGCGATCGTACTTTTCTCTTTCATGGCCGTCCTTAGCCCCTTGGATCCGCTCACACCCGCTCGCCATCTATGGTCATGAGGTGGAGCAATTGTGGCACGAGCACCGTCGCAGCCTTGAGCTGAATGGCACTTGAATAGGCGACGCCCATAAGTCGGGCAAGCATTATGGCTGTGGACAATTCTGCCGAGTCGCCGCCGCTGCCGGTAAATCACTGACGAGCCCGGCGTTTTCAGCATGGCTGATCGTCGAACGGCTGTCGATCAATGTGATTTGCGACTTTGGCACGGATTGTGATGCATTCAAGCGAGGATTAGTCACATCCATCCCGTGCACCCGGCTATCCTGGGTTCGCAATACTATCCGCCGTGGACGAGGCTGCTCCGAGAGGGGTGGCCTTTGCCTGCTACCCGCCAACCGACTTCGGGACTGCGAAGAGATCCGAATGACCATCCAGATGTTTCCCCTCGAGGCCGCTCGCTCACTCCACCGCAACCTCCGCGAGGCCGACCTGGTCGAGTTTGCCATTCGCCGCAACGAGGGGCGGCTCGCTTCGACCGGCGCGTTCGTCGCCGAGACAGGCCAGCACACCGGCCGCTCGGCGCAGGACAAGTATGTCGTCCGCGACGCAGAAAGCGACGCCGCGATCTGGTGGGACAACTCGAAGGCGATGAGCGAGGAGCAGTTCGATCGCCTGTTCGCTGATTTCGTCAAATACGCCGGCACCAAGGAGCTGTTCGTCCAGGACCTCTATGCGGGCGCCGACGCCGGCCACCGCCTGCCCTGCCGCATCGTGACCGAGCTGGCGTGGCATTCGCTGTTCATCCGCCACATGCTGCGCCGTCCCGATGAGGCCGATCTGGCCGGGTTCATGCCGGGCTTCACGGTTGTCAACATCCCGAGCTTCCGCGCCGCGCCCGACTATCACGGCGTGCGCAGCGAGACGGTGATCGCCTGCAACTTCACCAAGCGCATCGTGCTGGTCGGCGGCACCAGCTATGCCGGCGAGATCAAGAAGAGCGTGTTCTCGTTCCTCAACTACCTGCTGCCGACCAAGGGCGTGATGCCGATGCACTGCTCGGCCAACGTCGGGCCCAAGGGCGACTCGGCGGTGTTCTTCGGGCTCTCCGGCACCGGCAAGACCACGCTCAGCGCCGACCCGAATCGCACGTTGCTCGGCGACGACGAGCACGGCTGGTCGGCCGACGGCGTGTTCAACTTCGAGGGTGGCTGCTACGCCAAGACCATCCGGCTGTCGCGCGAGGCGGAACCCGAGATCTGGGACGCGTCGAACCGCTTCGGCACCGTGCTCGAGAACGTCGTGCTGAAGGGGCCAGAGCACACGCCCGATTTCGACGACAACAAGCTCGCCGAGAATTCGCGCTCCGCCTATCCGCTGCACTATATCCGCAACGCTTCCGCCACCGGCACGGCGGGCAATCCGAAGAACATCGTGATGCTGACGGCGGACGCGTTCGGCGTGCTGCCGCCGATCGCCAAGCTCACGCCCTCGCAGGCGATGTATCACTTCCTGTCGGGCTATACGGCCAAGGTGGCGGGCACCGAGAAGGGCATGGGTAACGAGCCGTCGGCCACGTTCTCGACCTGCTTCGGCGCACCGTTCATGCCGCGGCATCCGTCGGTTTACGGCAACCTGCTGCGCAAGCTCATCGCCGAGCACAAGGTCGATTGCTGGCTCGTCAATACCGGTTGGACCGGCGGCAAGTTCGGCACCGGTTCGCGGATGCCGATCAAGGCGACGCGGGCGCTGCTGAATGCGGCGCTGGCGGGTGATCTGAAGACGCAGCCGATGCGCACCGACGCAGTGTTCGGGTTCCAGGTGCCGTTGGCGCTGGCGGGCGTCGATGCCAAGATCCTCAACCCGCGCGATACCTGGGCCGATCCGGCCGCCTACGACAAGCAGGCAGCGGCGCTGGTCGAGATGTTCACCAAGAACTTCCAGAAGTTCGAAGCCCACGTCGATGCCGACGTGCGGGCCGCTTCGCCCGTCGTCCGCAAGGCCGCCGCCGAGTAACCGACAATTGGCTTCGACAATGACGAGGGCCGGCGCACGATCGTGCGCCGGCCCTTTTGTTTCGGCAGCTCCATTTTGGGGGCGCGTAGCGATCCCAAGCGCCGTTGCCGCTTGATGCGCGTTTCCGCCGTCATGCCGAGCGCGGGCGGTGGGTGGCTGTCGGCTGTCGCATGGGCAGCCGGCGTCCGTGGCTGGCAAACAGCGCGGTCTCGATGTTGCCGAGAAACATCCGCGCCGCCGTTTCCCAGCTGTAGTGCAGCGCGGCGCTACGGACCACCGACCGGTCGAGACGGAGCGCCTGGCGGGCGGCGTCGCCGAGGCTGTCGGACAGCACGCCCGTCTGGCCCGTCCTGACGAGGTCGATCGGGCCGGTGACGGGGTATGCGGCGATCGGCAGGCCGGACGCCATCGCCTCGAGCAGCACCATGCCGAACGTATCGGTGCGGCTCGGGAACACGAACACGTCGGCGGAGGAATAGCAGTCGGCCAGGGCGGCGCCCGTCACGCTTGCCCGTGAACATGGGCGTCCGGAAACGCTGCCCGCAGCGCCGGCAATGCGGGTCCGTCGCCGACGACGACCTTGCGGCCGGGACATATCGAGCGCGAGGAACGCCTCGAGGTTCTTCTCGACCGCAACGCGACCGACATAGAGCAAGACCGGTCCGGCGCCGAATTTGCGCACGGGGCGCGGCCGAAACAGCTCCGTATCGACGCCCCGCGTCCACGGCAGAATTCGTCGAAAGCCGCGCTGCTCGAGTTCGGCCGCGAGGCTCGGTGTCGCCACCATCACGCCTGCGCCGGCGTTGTGGAACCGCCGCTCGATCGCCCAGCTCCACGAGGCGGGCAGGCCGAGTGCGGTGGGCGATGTACTCGGGAAAGCGCGTGTGAAAGCTGGTCGTGAAGGGAATGCGGCGAGCGCAAACAATGGCTGCGTGCCATCCAGCCGACGGGCCCTTCGGTTGCGATGTGCACGGCGTCCGGCTGGTGCGCTTCGAAGCGGCGGGCAACGCGTCCCCGCGCTCGGCAAGGCAAGCCGGATCTCCGGATAGGTGGGGCAGGGAACGGTTGTGAAATCGTCGGCGTCAGCAACGCCAGCTCGACGCCGAGTGCGTCAGTGCTCGGCGCCAGTCGCTCGTAGGTCCGCACGACACCATTGACCTGCGGATGCCAGGCGTCCGTGGCGATCAGAATGCGCATCAGGCCGCCTGCAGACTCGGAGATGGCCACATCCTTCGCGATGACGGCTTTCCGGGCTTCTCGCCAGTGGATCAGCTCGAACTCGCCCGTGCTCGTCTCGCCGATAGCGGTGCAGCTTTCGACCCAGTCGCCGGTGTTGACGTAGTGTACGCCGTGCACCCGACGCGACGCCGCGTGGTGGATGTGGCCGCAGATGATGCCATCGACATCGTGCCGCCGCGCTTCCTCGGCCAGAGCGTTCTCGAATTCGCCGATGAAGTTGACTGCACGCCTTGACCCGCAGCTTCAGATACGACGACAGCGACCAGTAGCCGAAGCCGAACCGGCGGCGGACGAAGTTGAGCGGCTGGTTGGCCCACAGCGCCAGCTCGTAGCCGCGGTCGCCGAGGAAGGCGAGCCACTTGGCATAGCGCACGACGACGTCGAATTCGTCGCCATGCAGGATCGAGGTAGCGCCGGCCGTCCGCCGTGGTGTGGATGATTTGCCGCTCGATCTCGATGCCGCCGAAGTGCTGGCCGCAGTACTCGCGCAGCCCCTCGTCGTGATTGCCCGGGATGAACACGATCCGCGCAGCCTTTGCGCACCTTGCGCAGCAGCTTCTGCAACACGTCGTTGTGCGATTGCGGCCAGATGGCGCCGCGGCGGATGCGCCAGAAGTCGATGATGTCGCCGACGAGGTAGATCGTCTCGGCCTCGTTGTGCTTGAGGAAATCCAAGAGCAACTCGGCCTGCGAGGCACGCGTGCCGAGATGCACGTCCGAAATGAACAGCGTGCGGTAGGTCGTCATGGCCCTCTCCCGTTCCCTGCGCCCGGAGGTTCCTGTCATGCTCGGGGAGATTGACGGGATTCAAATTGCAGGCGTGTGACAGGCGCGACGGGCGGAGGCGAACGGGCGCGAGGGCAGTTGCGTCCGGGCCACGTCATGGCGCGGCGTCGGAACGAATAACGGATTGAAATAATGAGATGAAATCTCTAGCGGGCGCCTGATGAAGGGGCTGCCGCGGTCAATAGACCTTGAGCGGGAAATAGCGCTGGACGAGCTCCTCGATCCGCCCGCTTTGGCGCACACGTTTGAGCGCTGCGTTCAAGAGCTGGCGGATCTGCGGGTCCTTGCGCGGCACGGCGATGGCGATGCCGTCACCGAAGAACTTCGGCTCGAGGAACGGCCCGCCACGGAACTCGCAGCACTGCTTCGACAGTGTGCCGTTCAGCCAGAAGGCCAGGCTGATGCCGTCGTCGAACAGATAATCGACCTTGCCGCCGACCAGCGCGTCGCGGGCGAGATCGACGTTCTCGAACGGTTGGATCGAGCTGTCGCGGAAGAATGCGCGCAGATACGCCTCGTGCGCCGTGCCGCGCGCCACGCGCGATCCGCTTGCCGTCGAGGCCTTCGGGCGAGACCGCCGTCTGCGGGCGGTCCTTCGCGGACGCAAATCGCCCCGGCGTGTGGAAATAGCGATCGGTGAAATCGACCTCCGCCAGCGCATCGGCCGTGATCTTGTGGCCGGCCATGACAGCGTCCGCCTCGCCGCGCTTCAGCGCCAGCAGCAGCTCGCCCCACGGGCGCGCCTTGATATCGCACGACGTCTGCAGCTCGAGGCAGATGGCGCGCGCCAGATCGACGTTGAAGCCGGTCAGCACGCCGTCCTCGTCGAGGAAGTTGAAGGGCGGAAAATCGCTCTCGGTCAGGAACCGCAGCACGACGCGGCGCGGCAACTCGGCGGTCGGGGCCGGCGTCTCGGCGCCGCGCTGGGGCGCTGGCTGCTGCTGGGCCTGGACCGCTGCTGTGGCGCTGAGGATCGCCAAGTATAGGAGAGCAAGAATCGCAAGTCCGCACGCCGCGGAACGGCCGGTGCCGTACACGGACGGCCATCGGATCGGATCGAATTCGGTGCGAGGCGCGTCCAAGTCCAATCTCCTCTGCGATGGAGCCGCCACGGATGCGGTCATATCGTTGAGCGGAAGAAGTGCTTCCACGGCAGGGATCAATGCTCCGGCTACCGCCTGATGGTCACTCGTGCGACTGTGGACAACTGTCCGCTTTCAGAATGAATTGCAGCGCTCGCTTGTCGGCTTCGCACCTTCCGGGAGCCGTTCCGGTCACCTCATCACCCTAGAAGATACGTGCATGGTGGTATTGCCCGTCGAGACGACCGCAGCGAATACGCGCGCCGGGATGTCCGCTACGCATCAACGCGAACGGCTACTCTGGTCGAGCGATGCCACGATCGCGGGCGAATTGGAAGCCGATCTTAGCGACGAAATGCGGCGAGACCTCGCCCTCGACCCGTTGCACCGCTCCGATCCCGCACTATCGGCGGCGCGGCGGCTGGTGCGATGGCAGGCGATCGCCCTGCTGGCTGCGGCGGTGCTGCTCGGTGCTGGGCTGGTGTCGGCGCCGGGCATGACGGTTGCCGCGGTGTTTGCGCTGGGCACTTTGCCGTCGCTGGCATTTCTCGCGCTGCGGCTGGCGGCGATCCGAGAGTTACTCGGCTCCGCCCCGGACGAAGGCCCGCCAAGCGTGGCGTCGCGCATGGCGGCGGACACTCCGACAGACGTCCTCCCGGTCTATTCGGTGCTGGTGCCGCTCTATCGTGAGGCCCCGGTCGTCGCCCAACTCATCGCCGCGCTCGACGCGATCGACTACCCCCGAGACCGGCTCGATATCGTGCTGATCGTCGAGCACGACGATGCCGGCACGCGCGATGCCATCCGCCGCGCGGCGCCACCATCGCACATGCGTGTCGTCGTCGTGCCGGCCGGTCATCCGCGCACCAAACCGCGCGCGCTCAACTATGCCTTGTCGTTCGCGCGGGGCGAGTTCGTGGTGGTGTTCGATGCCGAGGACCAGCCGGAGCCCGATCAGCTGCGCAAGGCGCTCTCGGTCTTTCGCAGTTCGGCGGCGAACCTCGGCTGCCTGCAGGCGCGGCTCAACGTCTACAACCCGGCGGCCAGCTGGCTGACCCGGCAGTTCACCATCGAGTATACGGCGCTGTTCGACGGCATTCTGCCGGCCCTCGAGCGGTATCGGCTGCCGGTGATGCTGGGCGGCACATCCAATCATTTCCCGCGCGCGGTGCTCGAAAGCGTCCACGGTTGGGACCCCTACAACGTGACCGAGGACGCCGATCTCGGCCTGCGCCTTGCGCGCGGCGGGTATCACGTCGGCGTTCTCGCCTCCACGACATGGGAGGAGGCGCCTGTGGCGTATGGCGTCTGGCTCGGTCAACGCACGCGGTGGCTCAAGGGCTGGATGCAGACGTATCTGGTCCATATGCGCCAGCCGCGCAGGCTGTGGCGGGAGCTCGGCGTGCGCCGGTTTCTGGCGTTCAACCTGCTGACCGGCGGCGTCGTGCTGTCGGCGCTGGTGCATCCTTGGATCTACGTCGCGCTGGCCTGGGACGCTGCGGCCGGACAAGCTTTCGCGGCACGCGAGGGGCTGCTGGGCTCGGTGGTGTGGT
Organism: uncultured Alphaproteobacteria bacterium; assembly: GCA_963819775.1. Lineage (GTDB taxonomy): Bacteria > Pseudomonadota > Alphaproteobacteria > Rhizobiales > Hyphomicrobiaceae > JAKAML01. Next base: position 575,848 of record CAWFXM010000007.1, on the reverse strand, counting down.
GGTTCGCCGCGTTCAATCTGCTCGCCAGCTACGGGGCCGCTATCGCGTTGGGCGCCGTGGCGGCCCGCTCGCGCGGACGCGGATGGCTGGTCCGCAGCAGTCTTGCGCTTCCCTTGTACTGGCTGGCGATTTCGCGCGCCGCCTATCGGGGTGTCGTGGGATTGGTCTTTTCGCCTCACCGCTGGGAGAAGACGGCGCACCTCGGCCTGGCCCGGATCTCGGCGACCGCGCGTGCAGGCGATGAGCATTGATTGGGAGAAGTGGAGCGGGCGAAGGGAATCGAACCCTCGTCAACAGCATGGGAAGCTGCCGCATTACCATTATGCTACGCCCGCGCGGCACTCCTGATAGCATAGGCCTGGATGCCACGAAAGGGTGAGCGCGCAAGGACAGGGCGGGCGATCCCACCCATCACTCGGCCATAAAGTGGTTGTGACTTCGGCTCGAAAGGCGGGCCGTGGTATCCAACGAGGACCTTGGCCTCGGCCTTGGTTCGGCTGTGCGACCATTGCAGGGTGACCCTTGAACATCATGACGACCCTCGCTTCCGCTGAGCGGCCCGCCGAGCAAGGCGGCCTGCAAAAGTTCCGCGATCCCGACCGGACAGTGGGTGGCGACGAGCGTGCGCGGGTGCCGCTGACACGGCTGGAGACGCTTTGGATCAACACCGGCACGCTATGCAACATCACGTGCCGCAGCTGCTACATCGAATTCGAGCCCCAAGAACGATCGCCTCGTTTATGTGACGGCGGCCGAGGTGCGCGCCTTTCTCGACGAGGCACGCACCACCGCGACCCGCGAGATCGGTTTCACCGGCGGCGAGCCGTTCCTCAATGCCGATATGATCGAGATGCTCGGCGACGCGCTCGCCCGCGGGTTCGACGTGCTGGTGCTGACCAACGCCATGGTGCCGATGCAGCGCCCGGCGATCAAGGCCGCGCTGCTCGCGTTGAAGGACCAGTACGGCGCGCGGCTGACGTTCCGCATCAGTCTCGACCACCACACGCGCGAGCTGCATGAAACCGAGCGCGGCCCGCGCACCTGGGAGCCGGCGCTGCGGGGCATCGATTGGCTGTCGCAGCACGGGTTTCAGATCGCGATCGCGGGGCGCACCTGCTGGAACGAGGCGGATGCGGATGCGCGCGCTGGCTATGCGGCGCTGATCGCGGAGCACGGCTGGCGGCTCGATGCCGGCAATCGCGAACAGGTGGTGCTGTTTCCGGAGATGGACGGCAGCCGCGAGGTGCCAGAGATCAGCTCGCGCTGCTGGCAGATCCTGAACAAGCGCCCCGATCAGATGATGTGCGCGACATCGCGAATGATCGTAAAGCGCAAGGGCGCGGCCGCTCCTGTCGTCGTGCCGTGCACGCTGCTGCCCTACGAGCCCGCGTTCGAGATGGGTCCGACCCTCGCCGCGGCCGGCGTCGCCGATGGCGGCATGTTCGACCATGGCGCGGTCAAGCTGTGCCACGCCCACTGCGCCAAGTTCTGCGTGCTCGGCGGCGGCAGCTGTTCCTGACCTGATAAGAACGGCATGAAAAAGCTCCCGCATCAGCCGATGCGGGAGCTCTTTCGTGCGGCGCAGGAGCTGGTTACTTCTTCACCAGCGCATCGCGGATTTCCTTGAGGTAGATCTCGGAGGCCGGCGGCGGCGGCGGGGCGGCAGCGGCGACGGGTTTCTTCAGCGAGTTGAGCGCCTTGATCATCATGAAGATGCAGAAGGCGATGATCAGGAAATCGAACACCGACTGCACGAAGGCGCCGTACTTGAGTTCAGCGCTGCCGAGCTTGACGGCGAGCTTCGAAAAGTCGACGCCGCCGAGGAACAGGCCGATGAACGGCATCAGCACGTTTTCGACCAGCGACGAGATGATCTTTCCGAACGCGCCGCCGATGATCACGCCGACGGCGAGATCCATGACGTTGCCCTTCATGGCAAATTCGCGGAATTCCTGTGCAAGGCTCATTGTGCTCGACCTTCCCCGTTGATCACCCGGTCCCCATGGCCGGGCGCAGTGTCCGAAAATGTGCCGACTGAGATCACTCCGGTAGCCTCGTCGTGTCGCGGCGCGGCGGAGTGGTCCGACGTTCCGTGTTCGGCCGATGCCGAGAATCGGCCGGTAGAGAGTAGGTCAATCAGCCAGATGCAGCAATCGGGCGACTCCGGCCTAACTGTTTCTTGCGCGCGCCATACCCGGCGGCGGCCGTGCAGGTCTGACGTCAAGAAATTAGATTTGTTGGCGTTTTCAGTGGTTTGATATTGGACATGGGCCCCGCAGGCCGTGCAATATGTTGCCCGGTGCCGGATCGGTCCCCGGCGCAAGCGGCCGCCCTCACGTGATCAGTCACGCAGCAACAATCGAGTAGTCTCGTCGCCATGTTCGAAGGCTGGTTGATCATCGCGGTCGCGCTGGGCTACGTCAGCGCCCTGTTTGCGTTGGCGTGGATCGGTGACCGCTTCATGCGTTCGCGCAAGGGCGCCGGCGGCCGGCCTCTGATCTATGCGCTGTCGATCGCAGTCTACTGCACGTCCTGGACGTTCTTCGGCAGCGTCGGTTCGGCGTCGGCGACCGGCTTCGATTTCATCCCGGTCTATCTCGGGCCGATCATCATGTTCACCATCGGCTGGCCGCTGGTGCTGCGCATCGTCCGATTGGCCAAAAGCCAGAACATCACCTCCGTCGCCGATTTTCTCGCCGCGCGCTACGGCAAGAGCCCGGCCGTGGCGGCGGTCGTCACGCTGGTCGTGGTGGTCGGCGTGCTGCCCTACATCGCGCTGCAGTTGAAGGCCATCGCCGTTTCGATCGAGACGTTGCTCGGCGGCAGTCCCTTGGTGTCGATCGAAGCTGCCGCGCGTCGGCTTCATGGACACCGCATTCGTCATCACGCTGACGCTCGCCACGTTCGCGGTGCTGTTCGGAACCCGGCACATCGACGCCACCGAGCACCAGGACGGGTTGATGCTGGCGATTGCGACCGAGTCGCTGGTCAAGTTGACCGCGTTCATCGCAGTCGGGCTGCTTCGCCGTTTTCTACATCTTCGACGGTATCGCCGATTTCATCGCGAAAGCGCAGCAGAGCCCGCTGGTCGAAGGCGTGTTCGGCAGCGCTGTCCACGGCGGACGGTGGCTGACCGTGACGTTCCTCAGCTTCGTGTCGATCATCCTGCTGCCGCGGCAGTTCCACGTCACCGTCGTCGAGAACAACTCGGAACTGGAGGTGCGGCGCGCGGCGTGGCTGTTCCCGGCCTACCTCGTGCTGATCAACCTGTTCGTCGTGCCGATCGCCGTCGCCGGGATGTTGACGCTGCCCGCCGGCTCGGCCGATCCCGATTTCTTCGTGTTGAATCTGCCGATGTCCGTCGATGCCGGCACGATGTCGCTGTCGCGTTCGCCGGCGGCTTGTCGGCGGCGACGGCGATGGTGATCGTCGAATTCGATCGCGCTCGCCATCATGGTCTGCAATGGGCTGGTCGTGCCGCTGCTGCTGCGCCACCGTCTCGCCGACACGGTGCTGCACGAGGACATGGCGGGGCTGCTGCTGCTGATCCGCCGCGTGGCGATCTTCTCGATTCTGCTGCTCGGCTACGGCGTCTATCAGGCGCTGGGCAAGTCGCAGGGGCTGGCGGCGATCGGGCTCATCTCATTTGCAGCCATTGCGCAGCTCGCGCCGGCGTTCTTCGGCGGCTTGGTCTGGCGCCGCGGCACGGCGCGGGGCGCGATCGCCGGCATCATCTCGGGCTTTCCGATTTGGGCCTACACGCTGCTGCTGCCGTGGACCGCCAAGGCTGGATGGGTGCCGATGAGCCTGATCGCCGACGGCCCCCTCGGCATCGGCCTGCTGCGGCCGCAGGAGTTGTTCTTTCTCTCGTTCGAACCGCTCACGCATGGCGTGTTGTGGAGCCTCGGCCTGAACACGGCCCTGTTCGTCGCCGTTTCGCTGCTGCGCGCGCCCGAGCCGGTCGAACGGATGCAGGCGATGATTTTCGTGCAGGAGGGCGTGACGGGGGCCCGCGCCGACGCCGGCCTTTCGTCTCTGGCGTACGACCATCACGCTCGGTGATCTGCAACGCACGGCGGCGCGCTATCTCGGCGCCGAGCGTGCCGAGCGATCGTTCGCCGAGTATGCGGCGAGCCGAAGTGTTCCGGTCGCACCGGCGGCGGAAGCGGACGTGCAGGCGATCCGCTTCACCGAGCATCTGCTCGCCAGCGCGATCGGCGCGGCGTCGTCGCGGCTCGTGCTGTCGCTGCTGTTGAGGCGCGGCAACGTCTCCAACCAGTCGGCGATGAAGCTGCTCGACGATGCGTCGGAAGCGCTTCAGTACAACCGCGATCTGCTGCAGTCGGCGCTCGATCAGGTGCGTCACGGCCTCGGCGTCTACGACAAGGAGATGCGGCTCATCTGCTGGAACCGGCAGTTCCGCGAGCTTCTCGATCTGCCGCCGGAACTCGGCCGCGTCGGGGTGCCGCTGGATCGCATTCTGCAGGTCTGCGCCGATCGCGGCGACTTCGGCATCGGCGACCCCGAGGCGCTGGTCGCCGACCGGCTGCTGCGGCTCGCCGTCACCAAGGAGACGTTCCAGGAACGCATCCGGGACGGCGAACGCGTGCTCGAGGTCCGCACCAGCTCGATGCCCCAGGGCGGCATCGTGACCACCTATTCCGATATCACCGACCGGGTGCAGGCGGCCAATGAGCTGGCGCGGGCCAACGAGACGCTGGAGCGGCGCGTGCACGAGCGGACGGCAGAGCTGACCGAGGTGAACGGCGCGCTGGCCATCGCCAAGGTCAAGGCCGACCAGGCCAACCTCGACAAGACCCGCTTCGTCGCCGCCGCCAGCCACGACATCCTGCAGCCGCTCAATGCGGCGCGCCTCTATGCCGCGAGCCTCGTCGAGCGGCCGTTGAGCGCCGAGGATGCGGTGCTGGCGCGCAACGTCGATGCGTCGCTGTCGGCGGTCGAGGAGATCTTTTCGACATTGATCGAAATCAGCCGCATCGATGCGGGCCGGCTCGAGGCCGAGATCGGCGACTTCCCGCTGTCGGAAATCTTCGATCAGCTCAAGGTCGAGTTCGAGCCGATGGCGCACGAGAAGGGGCTGGCGCTGCGCGTGCTCGGCACCAGCGTGTGGGTCCGGTCCGACCGCCGGTTGCTGCGCCGAATTCTGCAGAACCTCGTTTCCAACGCCATCAAGTACACCCGCACCGGCGCTGTCCTGCTCGGCGTGAGGCACCGCGACGGCGGTCTCGTGATCCAGGTCTGTGATACCGGCCCCGGCATTCCCGAAGACAAGCAGCAGCTGATTTTCAAGGAGTTCCACCGCCTGGAAGGTCCCGGCAGCAGCGTGCGCGGGCTCGGCCTCGGCCTGTCGATCGTCGAGCGCATCGGCCGCGTGCTGAAGCATCCCATCGACCTGCAATCGGGTGCGCGCCGCGGTTCGACGTTTGCCGTCACGGTGCCGCGCGGCACGCCGCGGGAGCGGACGCTGGTCGAGAGCCTGTCGTCGCCGCATCCCGGCAGTCTCGCCGGCACGTTCCTGTTGTGCATCGACAATGAACCGGCGGTGCTCGACGGCATGCAGACGCTGCTCAGCGGCTGGGGTTGCAAGGTCATCACCGCCGAAACCCGCGAGAAGGCGCTGCGTCTGGTCGAGGCCGAGCCGTCGCCGCCCGATGCGATCCTGGCCGACTATCACCTCGATAGCGGTACCGGCGTCGAGGTGATCCTGGCCGTGCGCGCGAAGACCGGCGTCGATATCCCGGCGATCGTCATCACCGCCGATCACACGGTGGAGGTGCAACGCGAGATCCGGCGGCTCGGGCTCGGGCTGCTGCGTAAACCGCTGAAGGCCGCGTCGCTGCGGGCGGTGCTGACGCAGTCGATCGTGCGCCGCCATTCGACGGCTGCCGAATAGGTTGGGCGCTGCGGGTCGAAGTTCGGGATGAGTGCCGCCCGCCGACAGTGGTCTGGGGACTAACCGGCGATTTTCTGCCAGTCGCCGCTGTCGATCTTGTTGATGGCGATCACCGCCTGCGTGCGGCTGTCGACGCCGAGCTTCTGCAGGATCGCCGAAACGTGCGCCTTGATCGTCGCCTCGGAGACGCCGAGCTTGAAGGCGATCTGCTTGTTGAGCAGCCCCTCGCCGAGCATCATGAGCACGCGCACCTGCTGCGGCGTCAGCGTCGAGAGGCGGCTGGCGAGATCGGCCGCTTCAGGATCGGTGCGCAGCGTGAGATCGATGTCGGCAGGGACCCAGACTTCGCCGTCGAGCACCTTCTTTACGGCTTTGCGGATCTGATCGACGGGCTGCGATTTCGGGACGAAACCCGAGGCGCCGAAATCGATGGAGCGGCGAATCACGGTCGGATCCTCGTTGGCCGATACGATCACCACCGGGATCTCCGGATGCTGGGCACGCAGGAACAATAGTCCCGACAGGCCTTGCACGCCCGGCATCGTGAGGTCGAGCAGGATCAGATCGACTTCGGCCCCTCGCGACAGCTTCTCGTTGAGTTCGTCCAGCGACCCGGCCTCGATGATCTCGGCGGATTCGAACGAAGAGGTCAGCGCCTGCTTCAAGGCCCCGCGGAACAGCGGATGGTCGTCGACGATAATGAGCCTATAGCCCGCCATAGGATTCTCCGGCTGGACGAGAGAAGTAGGGGTGCCAACCCGAGCGTGCCGGGGACGCGGCAAGCGATGACTGGACACGGCACGCGATGACCAGTTGTCCGACGACATGCTCGATGACTTCAAGGTGACACATGACACAATTTGAGCAACATGGCTAATGTACTTGCATTGTTTTCGGTGCCGGATACGGCCGACCTGATCTGGCCGTGACGGGACGCTGGCCGAGCAGGGAAACCGGCCAAGCAGGGACAGCCGAAGTGCAGAGGAGAACGCAACGTGATCGAGCGCAAGGAGCGAAAGCCGTATTGGCGTCACACCAAGTGGCAGATGATCGCCAGCCTCGTGCCGTTCCTGTCGGTCATCATTCTATTGCCGCTCTATGCCGATCGGCTCAACGGCGCCCGGTTTTTCGGTTTCCCGCTCGGCTATTTTCTCGCTGCGCACGGTCTTTTCGCGGTCGCGGTCATTACGGTCGCCGGCTTCGTGAACCGCCAGGACGCGATCGATCACTGGCATGGCGCGCACGAGGATTCGTGACGCGAGGCTAACTGCCTGGCCGGGGGCTGTGCGAAACAGCTGCAACGGATGAACGACGTCGACGTGCGAGGCAGAGAGTATGCCCCATTCCCACCGGTCGCGGCTGATCAATCCGCGCCTCGGCACCTATTTCGGGATCTTCGCCAGCGCCTTTGCCGGCCTCGTCCTGCTGCTGCTGATCGTCGAGCAGCTCGGCGTGTCCGAGACGACGCTCGGGCGCTTGATGTTTATCGTGCCGATCGCGCTCTACACGGCTATCGGTGTCGCCGCGTTCACCCGTGACCCGCTCGAGTTCTTCGCCTCGGGCCGGCGCGTGCCGTCGGCCTATAACGGGCTGGCGCTGTCGGTGACGGCGATGGGCGCGACCGGTACGGTGGCGCTGACGGGGGCGTTCTTCATCGTCGGTTTCGACGCGCTGTGCGTGATGATCGGCGGGCTCGCCGGGTTCGTGGTCATGGCGGTGATGCTGGCGCCGTTCTTCCGCAAGTTCGGCGCCTTCACGGTGCCGAGCTACCTCGGCCGGCGATTCGAAAGCCGGGCGCTGCGGGTGTTTTCCGCCGTGGTGCTGTCGGTGCCGATGCTGCTGATCATCGCCGCCGAGTTGCGCATCGGCGCGTATGCCGCGGCGATGATGACCGGCCTTTCTGCGGCCGTCGTCATGCCGGTGCTGGCGGCGACGATCGCCGGCGCGCTGATGCTCGGCGGCATGCGCTCGCTGACCTGGTCCAATGTCGCACAGTCGATCGTCATGCTGCTGGCTCTGGCGGTGCCGGTGTCGATCGTCGCAGTGATGGTGACCAATATGCCGGTGCCGCAGCTCAGTCATGGGCCGCTGGTGCGCGGGCTGCTCGAAGATCGAGGCGCAGCAGGGGCTGCCGATCATCGTGCCGCCGCTGATGGGCTTCGAGCTGCCGGGCGAGGGTCTGCAGCAGATGGCCAAGCGGTTCACCGCGCCGTTCGGCCTTGTCGGTCCGGGTGGTTTCGTCGTCGCGACGCTGACCATTATGGCCGGCGTCGCCGCCGCACCCTGGCTGTTGCCGCGGGTGGCCACGGCGCCCGGCGTCTACGAGGCCAGAAAATCTCTGGGCTGGGCCACGTTGCTGTTCGGCCTCGTCATGCTGACCGTTTCGGCAGTTGCGGTGTTCATGCGCGATGCGGTGCTGGATATCGTCAGCGTCGAAGGGTTGGCGCAGATACCAGACTGGCTGTCGCAACTCGTCGCGCAGGGCCACGCCGAAGTCGACGCGCGATCGACGCGGCTGTCGGCATCGAGCTTCAGTTTCCAACGCGACGCCGTGTTGTTCGCGCTGCCGGTGGCGCTCGGCATGCCGGCGGCGATGGTGCAGCTGGCGCTGGCGGGGGCCGTCGCCGCGGCGCTTGCCGCTGCCGGCGCGGCGACCGTGGCGTTGGGCAATGTGCTGGCCGAGGATGTCGTCAACGGCTTGTCGTGGGAGCCGGCCGAGCCGGCGATCCGGCTGTGGGTCGGGCGCTCGGCGATCGGCGTCGCCGTGGCGATCGGATGGGCCATCGCCGCCTTCGCGCCGACCGACCCGCTGCGTCTGATGCTGTGGGCGTTCGCGATGACCGGATCGGCCGCGTTCCCCGTGACCGTGCTGTCGATCTGGTGGAAGCGCGGCAATCAGTTCGGCGCCATCGCCTCCGTCGCCATCGGCTTTGCCGTGGCGGTGCTGGCCATCATCGCCGGCGAGGCCCGCTGGATCGAGATCGACAGCGCGCTGGCCGCGATGTTCGGCATACCCGCGGCCACTCTGACGCTGCTCGCCGTCAGCGCGGTCACGCCGAAGCCGAGCCGCCACGCGCTCGAAGTCGTGCGCGACATCCGCGTCCCCGGCGGCGAGATCATCTATGACCGTGAGATGCGGATTGCGCGCCTGCGCAAGCGCCGTGGCGCGGGCTGACAGCGTCGCGAACTCACGCAGTCACGCGACATGACGGTGCTTGCCTCGGGGCGGCGTTGACACGTACCTTCGGCGACGTCGTCCTCAGCAGGAGCCCCGACCGCATGCCGGCACGAGAGCGGTTCGGCCTCTACGCTCCGATCGAGCCTTACGCCCACGGCTGGCTCGCCGTCGGCGGCGGGCACGAGATCTACTACGAGGAATGCGGCAACCCGGCGGGGGAGCCGGCGCTGCTGGTGCATGGCGGACCCGGCGGCGGCTCCAACCCGACCATGCGACGGTTCCACGACCCCCGCCACTACCGCATCGTGCTGTTCGACCAGCGCGGTTGTGGGCGATCACGGCCCAACGCATCGCTGACCGACAACACCACCTGGCACCTCGTCCACGATATGGAGCGGCTGCGCCGGCACCTCGGGATCGAGCGCTGGCAGCTCGTCGGCGGCTCATGGGGCTCGACGCTGGCGCTGGCCTATGCCGAAACCCACCCCGAGCGGGTGACGGCGCTGCTGCTGCGCGGCATTTTCCTGTTACGCCAGCGCGAGTTGCACTGGTTTTACCAGGACGGCTGCAGCTGGCTGTTCCCCGAAGCCTTCGAGGCCTATCAGCGCGTCATCCCGCCGGCCGAGCGCGGCGACATGATCGCTGCCTATTATGCGCGACTGACCAGCCACGACGCGACGATACAACTCGCCGCGGCGCGGGCCTGGAGCATCTGGGAGGGCAGCACGCTGTCACTGATGCAGGATCCCGAGCGCATCAAACTGTTCGGGGCGGAGCACTATGCCATCGCGTTTGCGCGCATCGAGTGCCACTACTTCGTCAATCGCGGGTTTTTCGAGCGTGACGATCAATTGCTCGCTGGAGCACACCGCATCCGCGATATCCCGGGCGTCATCGTGCATGGCCGCTACGATGTGGTGACGCCGGTCAAGAATGCCTGGGATTTGAAGAAGGCGTGGCCGCGCGCCGATCTGGTGATCGTGCCCGATGCCGGTCACGCCATGACCGAGCCAGGGATCATTCATGAGCTGATCGCCGCCACGCGCTATTTTGCGCAGCCCGATGCGGCGGTGTAGGAAGCCGCCTCGACGAGTTTAGAGTTGCGTGCCGCCCTTGCCGGGCGCGCCACCGCCTTGGCCGCTTTCGAGCTCGCGCATCTTCTCTTGGAACTTCTTGAGCATGCGCTGTACGTAGTCGAAGGCCTTGTCGACGTCCTTCTCGCTGGGCAGCCCGAGCCCGCCCTTCGGCCGCTCGCCGTCCGCGGGCGCGGGGTCGCCGGGTTTGGCGTCGCCTAGACCTATCACCTCCTCCATGCGCCGGATTTCGTCCTTCAGCGCCTTGTTCTCGGCCGTTAGCCGTTCGATGTCGCGGCTTTGCGACTGCTGGGTGTCGGGCATGGGCTTGCACGCCCATTCGCTGTCCTGCTTGGCGCACAGCGCCATCGCGCCCGACAAGGTGTCGAGCCGGATGAACCCGCCGTCTGCCGGGGTCATGGTGTAGCGGCCCGCGCGCGTCTCGTCGGCCGCCAGGGCGCCACCACATAAGATCGCCGCAGCGAAGATGGGAGTGACGCCGAAAGTGATTCGGTACGGGCTACGGGTCATGTCTCACCTCTCATAACGGGCCGAGCGTCGCGGCCGGCGCATTGGACGACAGATAAATGGCGAGTGTGGCGAAAAAGCTCAACCACTGTCTCCCACGCACCCGGAAGGGCCGAATTGCAGGGCCGGACGGCCCCAAGCTGCGTCCACACGCCATTGACTTCCGGCTGGCGCCGGATCGGCTCAGTGATTCGCGTGATTTCGGATACTTGGCCTGATGATCGACGGGCTGATCACCGGGGAGATTTACCGAACATTAATCGCGAAGCACGAGCTTCGATCCTAAGCGGTTCCTTCCTCGTCTCGCATCGGGATCCAATGCGCGTGTCATGGCCGGCAAGTCCGGCGCGGCTCAAAGCCGTACGGCAGTCCCCAAAAGGGGGCCACCGCTGACCCGATGGCCGACTTCAAGTGCGAACGGGGATCGAGATGTCGAACGCAGACCGGAACAAGACACTGGGCCAGCGCGATGGCGCCGGCGGCAGCACCGGGGAGTGCGCGGCCGAAAGCCTCAAGTCGCTGATCGCCCACGTCGCCAGCCAGATCTCCGATGCCGACCAGCGCCACACCGAGATGTTGCGCCAGATGCAGGCCCGGCTGCAGAGCCTCGGTATCGAAACCCGCACGATCCGCGATCGTGTTCCGGGCCAATATGTGCCGGCCTTCGACCGCATCGAGGAGGGCATGCAACTCCTCGCCGATCGCATTGCGCACACGCACGATGGCCGGCCCGTTGGCCACACTGAAAGCACTGCGCCGCAGATGGCGACGCGACCCGCGACAGGACCTGATCTGGCGGCTCACGTCGTGCCGATGGCCAGCGCGACCGCGCCCGCAGCCCCCGACCTCAGGCAGACCGCGGCGGCCACTGTTCAGTCCGAGCCGTGGGATCGCGAGCAGGCGGATGCGCTTGCCGATCTTTACCACTCGGGTCAGACCGGCATGCCGGCCGGATTGGCCGATCCCGAAGCCGACGCCTTCGATGGCGCTGGTAATATGGCCTTCGTGCACGCCAACGCGGCGCATACCGCCGACATCGAGCGCGAATGGCTCGAGGAGCGCTTTGCCGATATCGCGCACCGGGTCGAGCAGTCGCTTGCCGAAATGCGTCCCGAGAGCTCGTTCCTCGCGCTGGGCCGCCGGTTCGAGCAGTTCGAGGAGCGCATGGCCACCGTACTCGAAGACGTGGCGACGCGATCCGACGTCGAAGGGTTGCGCCTGATCGAAGCGCACATCAGCGAATTGGCGCAGCACCTCGATCAGACGCAGATGCAGCTCGAGCGCCTCGACGGCATCGAAGCCCAGCTCAACGTCGTCGTCTCGCGGCTGTCTGACGAGCGTTTCGTCGAGGCGTCCGTGCTTGGCCATGTTCCTGCCACCCAGCTCGACGAGATCGTGTCGCGCACCGCCGACCGGGTCGCGAGCCAGCTCGTCGGGATGGGCCAGATCGCCGGTATCGGATCGCATGGCGACTACGAGCAGCTCGCCGCCCGCGCCGCCGAGCAGGCGATTACCCGCTTCGCCTATGATGTTCGCCAGTCGCGGCCGGAATTCGGCGACCAGCCGGATGAACTGCGCAGCATCGTCGAGGACTTCATTCGCGAGCGCCGCCAGGGCGAGGAGCAGACCGCCGCTGTGCTCGATACGGTGCAGCAGGCGATGATCCGCGTGCTGGACCGGATCGACGCCATCGAGCTGCAGAGCCAGAAAGCGCCGGTTCCTGCCGCGCCGCAGGAATATGTTCGCGAGCAGGTCCGCTTTGCGATCGATCCGCGTGATGCGACCGATCTCGGCGCCATGCGTGCCGCGGCCGATCTCGGACAGAGCACCGCCGACTTCGCCGGACAGAACTACGGCGCCCCGGCCGGTCATTATCCTCAGTCGCCGGCGTCTCCATTCGCCCACGCACCGGGCTCGGAGCGCCGTCAGCCCGCCGCGCAGCCAGCCTCTGGCTCGATGGCAGCCGACGCCGCCCAATCGTCACAGGTTCAGAATGGCCCCGGCCGTGCGGCCAAGGCGTCGGTCGAAAAGCTGCGCCATGACTTCATCGCTGACGCGCAGCGCGCCAAGTTGCGCGCCCAGGCCGAAGGGGCACCTGCTGCAGTGGACGCCGTCGTATCGGCCGCTGCGGTGAAGCTGTCGCGGCCCGCTTCGACCAGCACTCCGGCCAGCACGCCGGCAGCCGTGAAGTCAGCCCCGGCCGGTGTTCCGGCTGGCGCCAAGTCCGCCGGCATCGGCGGCATGCCGATCAAGAAGATCATGGTTGCCGCGCTCGGGCTCGTGATCGTGTTCCAGGGCGCCAACCTACTGCTGGCTCGCCGCAACGCCGATAGCTCCAAGCCAGTGGCGACACCGGCCAAGGCCGCCGCTTCCACGGCGTCCGATGCCGCCGGCGCCGCCGCGAAGGCGTCCAAGCCCAAAGCCGACAGCGTGCCGGCCTCCTCTACGCCCACGCTGGCGCCGGTCAAGCCGTCGGTCGTCAATCCGTCGGCCGCACAGTCGCGGATGGACCTGGACGCCCCCGCGGCGATGGACCTCGACAGCTCGGAAGCGCCGCCCGCGAATGTCGCCCCGAAGCCGGGCGCGCCCTCGACAACTTCGAAGTTCGTCGTCCCGACCAAGCCGCACCAGCCGAACACCGTGCCGGAGACGATGCTGGAAGAGCTCGACTTCAAGGGCGACGCCGTCCCAGGCGAAAGCCAGCAGCGCGCCGGCGAAACCGTGATCCCGCGCGTCAGCCAGGCCACCGGCTCGATACCGGTCGGCATTTCGCTGCAGACGTCGGCGCGTCCACTGACGCCGCATGACCTCGCCCGTCTGCAGCAGCAGCAGCAGATGGCCAACATGTCGTCGAAGCTCGGTGTCGCCGCCGCCAAGGCCATGCCCGCCTCGCTGCTGCCCGACCTTCCGCCCGCGCCTTCAGGAAATGTCGCTGTGGCGCTGGCCGAGAAGGCAGCCCAGCAGAAGAGCGCGCTTGAATTGCCTCCGGTCACGGTCGGGCCGCTGTCGCTGCGCCTCGCCGCCGCCAAGGGCGATCCGTCGGCCGAGTTCGAGGTCGGCGCGCGCCTAGCCGAGGGCAAGGGCACCGACCAGAGCTTCAAGGACGCCGTGAAGTGGTACACGCGTTCGGCCAACCAGGGCTTCGCGCAGGCCCAGTATCGTCTCGGCACGCTCTATGAGCGCGGTCTCGGCGTGAAGTCCGATCCGGCCCGCGCCCGCGTCTGGTACAGCCGCGCCGCCGAGCAGGGTAACGTCAAGGCGATGCACAATCTGGCCGTGCTGAGCGCCGGCAGCAAGTCCGGCTCGCCCGACTATTCGGCAGCGGCGCATTGGTTCGGTGAGGCCGCCGTGCGCGGCCTCGGCGACAGCCAGTTCAATCTGGCCGTGCTCTACGACTCAGGCCTCGGCGTGAGCAAGGACACGAGCCTCGCCTACCAGTGGTTTGCGCTTGCGGCGCGCTCCGGTGACAAGGAAGCCGTGCGCCGCCGCGATCTGGCCAAGGCCGCCTTGCCGGCCACCGAGGCCGCCGCCATCGACGCGCGGGTTGCATCGTGGTTGCCGCAGAGCGCCGACCAGATGGCCAACGACGCGCGCGCCGCAGGCGAAGCGTGGAAGCGCCGCGAGAACGCCGAAGAAGGCAACGGTTGATGAGCGCCGAACATCGCATCCAGCCCCATGCCGAAGAGGGGCCGGGTGCGATCAGTCCTCTTTGAGGATGCGTGTCGCGACCGGATAAAGGCCCTCCTGGCCGAGCAGCCACACCGACATCCCGTCGTTGCGGAACAGCGGCTCGAACGCCTCGTCGAGGATGTTGAGCCCACCGGCATAGGTGCCGAACGCCGGCACCACGAGCCGCCGGCCGTTACCCACGAAGCACGGCCGCCGGATCGAGTAGCCGTGCAGATAGATGCGCGCCGCCGGATGCATGTGGCCGGCGATCTCGTGCGTCACCCGGCCCGGCTTCGGCTCGTGGCGCAGCGTGATGCCCTCGACCACCAGCTCGGACCGGACGTGGCCGCCGAGCGCATGTGGAATCGCGGGATCGTGGTTGCCGGTGACCCAGATCCATTCGCGGTCGGCCTGCATGATGCGCAACGTCTCGCGCGAGGTCTCGTCCATCCGTTCCCAAGCCGCCGCATCGTGCAGGCTGTCGCCGAGAGCGATCACGGTCGCCGCGTCGTAACGGTCGATCGTAGCCGCCAGCTTGGCCAGTGTTTCGCGCGTGTCGTAGGGTGGCAGCATCTGACCGCGCGCCGCAAAAGCCGAACCCTTTTCGAGATGCAGGTCGGCGACGATCAGCGCATCCTCCGACGGCCAGTACAACGCGCCCGCCATGTCGGCGATGAACGCCTTGCCCGCGATCGAAATCGGTTGCTCGGTAAAATCAGCGGCGTCGAGCCGCTCGGGCTTCAGTTTCAACATCAATCGTCCCCCGCCGTCACCGTTGTCCGGTGGCATCTCGTATCAGCGCCGCCGCCGCCTCGCGCAGCACTGCCTCGCGTCCTGCGCCCGCCACCGGCTCGATGCCGATCTCCAGCAGGATCGGCACCGACAGCGGTGATACCACGTCGAGCGCGCGATGCCTGATTCGGCCGCGTATGCGTCGAAGAAATGCGCCGAGGCGCGCGATGTCGAGAAGGCCCGTCGCCGCATCGTTCCACGCCGCTTCGAGAAGAATGTGCGTGGGATCGTGCTTGCGCAAGACATCGTAGACGAGATCGGTCGACATCGTGACCTGCCGCCCCGACTTTTCCCGTCCCGGATGCCGGCGCTCGATCAGTCCCGCGATCACCGAGACATGACGGAACGTGCGCTTCATCAGGCTCGATTGCGCCAGCCAAGCGTCGAGGTCGTCGCCGAGCATATCCTCCTCGAATAGCCGGTCGAGTTCGACCGTGCCCTGGGCGATCATCGCGCCGAGGTCGGCCGAGCACCACACCGACAGGCCATAGTCGCTGGCGACGAAGCCGAGCGGCCGCGCGCCGAGCCGATCCAGCCGTCGCGTCAGCAGCATGCCGAGCGTCTGGTGCGCGAGCCGCCCTTCGAACGGATAGCAGACGAGGTGGAAGCGCTGGCCGTTGGGGAACGTCTCGACCAGCACCTCGTCGGCGGCGGGGATCAGCGAGCGCTCGTCCTGCAGCGCCAGCCATTCGGCCACCGGCCGCGGCAGCGCCGCCCATGCCGTGCGGTCGGCGAGCATGTGGCGGACGCGATCGGCAAGATGCGTCGACAATGGAAACCGTCCTCCGCCATAGCTCGGGATCACGGGGTCGGACGCAGCCGCGCGGCTGACCAGCGCCTCGGTGTCACGCAGTCCCTCGAGCCGCAGCACCTCGCCCGCGAACACGAATGCGTCGCCGGGCCTGAGCTGGGCGACGAAGATTCGTCGACCTCGCCGAGAATGCGCCCGCCGGCTGTCGCCGGATTTGCCGGGCCGACACCGCCCTTGGCCGCGCCCCGGCGCCGTCCGGCCAGCCGCACCTTGATCATCGGACGATCGACGATGGTCCCCGCGTTGAGGCGGTACTGCTGGGCGAAGCGCGGATGCGACAGTCGCAGCTTGCCGTCGGGCATGGCGACGAGTTTGGCGAACCGCTCATAGGCCCGCAGCGCGTAGCCGCCATCGGTCACGAAGCCCAGGATGCGGTCGAAGTTGGCGCGGGTGAGCCCGCCGTAGGGCGCCGCCGAGCGCACCTCGTCATAGAGTGTGCCGGGCTCGAACGGCGCCTGGCAGGCCATGCCGAGCACGTGCTGCGCCAGCACGTCGAGCGAGCCGGTGCGGGTGTGCGCAACATCCTGCTCGCCGGCCATCGCCGCCTGCTGCGCGGCGCGGCATTCGAGCACCTCGAACCGGTTGGCGGGAACGAGCAAGGCCTTCGACGCCTCGTCGAGCCGGTGATTGGAGCGCCCGATCCGCTGCAGCAGACGGCTCGAACCTTTCGGCGCGCCGACGTTGACGACGAGATCGACGTCGCCCCAGTCGATGCCGAGATCGAGGGTCGAAGTCGCCACCACGGCGCGCAGCTTGCCGGCCGCCATCGCCGCCTCGACCTTGCGCCGTTGCGCCGCATCGAGCGAGCCGTGATGCAGTGCGATCGGCAGGTTCGCGTCGTTGATCCGCCACAGCTCCTGAAACACCAGTTCCGCCTGCATCCGCGTGTTGACGAACACCAGCGTAAGCCGATGCGCGGCAATGCTGTCGAGGATGCTCTGCATCGCGTAGCGCGCCGAATGTCCCGACCACGGCACGGGCTCGTCGAGTTCCAGGATCTCGATCACCGGCGGCACGCCGCCCGCAGCGATCACCAGGCCGGACAGCTCGGTGGCGATGTCGGGCGTCCGCTGGGCCGCGAGATAGGCCCGCAGCTCGGACGGCCGCGCGACCGTCGCCGACAGTCCGATGGTCATGAGGTTTGGCGACAGCGCGCGCAGCCGGGCGAGATCGAGCGCCAGGAGATCGCCGCGTTTGGAGCCGGCGAGTGCGTGCAACTCGTCGAGGATGACGGTGTCGAGATCGGCGAACAGATACGCGGCGTCAGGGTGCGCCAGCAGCAGCGCGATCTGCTCGGGTGTGGTCAGCAGAATGTGCGGCGGCTTTGTGCGCTGCCGCTGCCGGCGTGCGGCGGAGGTATCGCCGGTGCGCGTTTCGGTGCGGATGCCGAGCCCCATCTCGCCGATCGGTGCGACGAGATTGCGGGCGATGTCGACCGTCAGCGCCTTGAGTGGCGAGACGTAGAGCGTGTGCAGTCCCGCGCCCTTTTGTATGCGCGGCCTGTCCGCCAGACCGACGAGGCTCGGCAGGAAGCCGGAAAGCGTCTTGCCGGCGCCGGTGGGAGCGACGAGCAGCGTCGACTGCCGCGCGCGCCCGGCGGCGAGCAGTTCGAGCTGATGCGGTCGCGGGTGCCAGCCACGGCTACGGAACCATGCCGCGAACCGCTCGGGCAAGTGAATGTCCGGGTTGCCTCCGCGTGCGGTGTCGAGTGCGGCGCGGGCGCGCTTGGATTTCGATGTCGGCGCAGGATCGGGCATGATGGGTCCGGTGGGGCGGCCGGCTAGGCGTCGGGCCAGAGACTATGCTAAGGCGACGATACAGTTGCGATGGGCAGGCTGGCCGCCCGCAGGCTCGGGCCGGAAGTTTCGAACGGAAGGGATCGCCGCATGGATCGCAACACCGTATTCGGCGGCAACCCACTCGGGGTGGTGCTTCGTCTCGCGGTCCTCTCGATCGTGGTCGGCATCGTGCTGTCTGCGCTCGGCATCACGCCCCGCAACTTTCTCTACCACATCGATGTGATCGTGCGGCGGATCTACGACATGGGCTTCGGCGCCATCGAATGGGTGCTGGGCTACATGGCGGTCGGCGCGATGGTGGTGGTGCCGGTCTGGCTCATCGCCCGCTTGATGGGCTATGGCCGCCGCACCGACGATGGACAGCGGTAGAGCGCCGTGATCGAGCCTAGTGTGCGCTTCACGTTCTTGATTGAGCGCACGTCGCTGCAATCGAGAATGATCGCACACTCAACGCTCCGGCCTGCATCACCGCTTCAAGACGTTTTCGAACTTGCGTCCGAAGCTGTCCCAACGCCCGGTCGCCATGCAGTTGCGCCGCTCGCCGCTGCAGTGGAGCTGGCAGAAGCCCCGGCCGGCCTGCTTCACGCATTCGGTCATGCAGCGCTCGTGGATGAACGTGCAGGTCAGCTTCGGCGCCGCGGCGGCCTGAAGACTGCCACATGCGACGGCGAGCGACACCATAGCCAGCATCGAGCGTGAAAACAGGCGGAGCGCGGCGTTGTGCGCACGGGTCATGAGTGTCTCCGGAGGACGATGATCGAGCGTGATTGCCGCCGCCGGTTTGCTCAGGCGGGCAGTGGCTTGCTTGCCCAATACGCGGCCTTGGTGCCGGTCAGATCGGTGATCGAGCGGACGCCCGCCGACCGCACTGCTGCAGCCAGATGCGCATTGATGCGGTCGATGATGCCCGCGCCATTGTAGATGAGGCCGGTATAAAGCTGCAGCAGCGTCGCGCCGGCCTCGATCTTCTGCAATGCGGTCTCGCCGCTGTCGATGCCGCCGATGCCGATCAGCGGCACCTTGCCGCCGGACAGCTCGTGCACACGCGCCAGCACGATGGTCGAACGTTCGAACAGCGGCCGTCCCGAAAGACCACCGGATTCGCCGGCCTCCCGCGAGGTGAGCACGGGGCGCGCCAGCGTCGTGTTCGAAACGGCGATGCCGTCTACCGCGTGCGCCACCAGCCGGTCGACGATCGCGGGCAGGTCGTCCGAGGCGATGTCGGGCGCGATCTTGACGACGATCGGCCGCCGTGGCTTGCCGCCAGCGACCAGCGCCGCGCGCGCCGCCATCACCCGGCCGAGCAGTTCGTCGAGAGCGGCGGGCGCCTGCAGGTCGCGCAGCCCCGGCGTGTTGGGCGATGAAATGTTGACCGTGAAATAGCTCGCGACCGAGTTGAACGTTTCGAGCCCGAGCACGTAGTCCGCGGCCCGGTCGCTCGGTGTCCTTGTTGGCGCCGATATTGACGCCGACGATGCCGCGTTGTGGCCGGCGCTGGAGCCGGGCGAGGGCCGCCGCGTGGCCGCCGTTGTTGAAGCCGAGCCGGTTGATGACGGCGCGATCCTCGATCAGCCGGAACACGCGCGGCTTGGGATTTCCGGCCTGCGGGCGTGGCGTCACTGTTCCGATCTCGGCGAAGCCGCAGCCCATGGCGAGCACCGCATCGGGCACGCGCGCGTCCTTGTCGAAGCCCGCCGCGACGCCGAGCGGATTGGGAAAGTCGAGACCGAACGCCGGGACAGCGAGCTCTTGCCGCGCCGCCGAGGCGCAGCGCGGGTGGATGCCGGTCTCGAGCGCCTTGAGCGTGGCCTCGTGTGCGTCCTCCGGTTGCAGCATGAACAGCAACGGCCGCGCGGTGTCGAACAGTCGATCGAGCATCAGCGTAGGGTCTCCGGTACGAGTGGCACGCCGTCGTTGCCGAGCGGCAAGGGGATGACCGCGAGTGCCGCCGAGACGGGCAGCGGGCCGTAGTAGTGAGGAAAGAGTTCTCCGCCGCGCGACGGCTCCCAGGCGAGGCCAGACCCGAGCGCCACCGGAGCCATGGCGACCAGCACGAGGTCCGGCTGGCCGCGGAAATACTTGGCGGCGGTGGCTGCCACCTGATGCGCCGCCGACAGGTGGATGAAGCCGTCGCGCAGGTCGTCGGCGGAACCCCGATAGTGTCCGGTCCGGCAGGCATCGTCCCACGCCGCGCGCGGGCAGATCTTGTATACGGCGGCGTTCGTGCCAGGTTCGGGGGGCGCCATGCGGGTGGCCGTCGTCCTATTTATCGCAGCGCGCACCAGACGGGCTGCCGCATTCTGCTTACATTGGATCGGTGGCGGCGCAAAGTTCACCCCGGACGCACCAGCGCGAGCTGCCAATCCGGCGGTGCCTCGGCGGCCCTGGGCGACGTTGTCTCATGCGACGTGACGTGCCTTGTATGTGGCGTAGCTGACAATTTAAGTAGCGCCTTCCGTTTCAAATAATTGAACAGCAAGCGTCGACAAACCCGCATGTTCTCCAAACTTCCGACGGCGTCCTTGACGGTCGCGAACCTGCTGTCTGGCACGTTCCGCTTCGTGGTCCCGGCTTATCAACGTGCCTACTCGTGGACGCGGGACGAGGCCGGACAACTGCTCGACGATCTGATGTCGGCCGCGGGCCTCGACGACCCGGCGTCTGCCGAACCAGATTATTTTCTCGGGACCGTGTTGTTCATGGACTGCGGCGGCCTCGACGGCTGGACGGTCGCCGCAGCGAGCGCAGGGGGCAGCGGACCGGAGGCTGCCGAGCGGGTGGTCGACATCGTCGATGGCCAGCAGCGGCTGATCACCCTTTCGGTGCTGGCAGCTGTGTTGCGCGATATTGAAAGTGGTGCGGAAAACGAACTCTGGTCACGCCTCGACGGACTTATTGCGCTGCCGGGTAGCGGACGCCCCGGTCGCGGACCTCGACGCCATCGGCTCGAACTGCCCGGCAGCGACCAGGAATTCATCGCGCGTTTCGTTCTCTCTCCCGGCGCTTCGACCGAGATGCCGGAAGGCGAGGGCGACGACGGGGCGGGGGCGCGCGCGCTGCTCGATGTGCGCGAGCAGTTTCTGTCCGTGCTGGGCGATCTCGAACCAGCGGCGCGCCGGACACTCGCAACCTACATGTGCGACCAGGCGCATGTGGTCGCCATCCTGACGCGCGATATGGACCGCGCGCATCGCTACTTCATGGTGCTCAACGATCGCGGGCGGCCGCTGATGCGGAGCGATATCCTCAAGGCCGAAGTTTTGAGCGATGTTCCCGCCGTCCGGGCGGGGGTGGCGCGCGAAGCGTGGGATCGCTCGAGCCGCCTGCTCGGAGAAAAGTTCGACCAGTTCTTTTCGCATCTGAAGGCCATACACGGCATCAACCGGCCGCAAGTCATCGAGGCCGTCCGCTCGGTCGTCACTGCGGCCGGCGGCGCCGAGCCGTTCGTTCTGCAAACCATGGCGCCGATGGCCGAGGTCTATCGGAAAATCCTCGGCGTGGCGGCCGGCGAGGACAGGTTGCCGCCAGAAATCGAACGCCCGCTCGTCTATCTCGGCCGGCTCAGCGGCGAAGAATGGGCGCCGGCCGCGATGCTCGCCGTGGGCCGCCATCTCGACGGCGACGGCGACGGGGCGCGCATTCTGCAGGAAGTCGACCGGCAGGCCCATCTGATGCGGCTTCTGCTGATCGGTCGCGACAAGCGCGTCAGACGCTTCGCCGCGATTGCCGCCGCGATCCGGGCGGGTGAACGGGTGGGCGAGGGGGCTGCGCTATTCCAGCCGACCCGCGAAGAAGTCAAATCGATGGCGTTCAATCTGCAGTCGCTGTGGCGGCGCAATCCGAGTTTCGCCAAGCTGCTGCTGCTGCGTCTGTCGGACGAAATCGGCGGGACACTGACGCGGGTCGATCCTGCGGAATTGAGCGTCGAGCACGTCTTGCCGCAGCGCCCGCCGGCCAACAGCGCTTGGCGGCGCACGTTCAAGGACGCCGAGACGCGCGAGGCGTTGACGCAGTGCCTCGGCAATCTGGTGCTGGTTTCGCACCGGAAGAACGATGCCCTGGGCAACGACGAATTCGATGAGAAGCGCGCGATGCTGGCGCGGCGTGATCCGAGTGCGCCGGGGTTGGCACTGCTCGGTGATGTTATCAGTTCGAGCACATGGGGTCCGAACGATATCCGCGCCCGTGATGCACGGCTGACGACAATTGTCGGGAAATTGTTCCGAATTGACGTGAAGCCCGCCGCGATCTTGCGCTAATAATCGATCATCCTACGACCGTCGATCATTTGACGCCCTATAGGCGATCGTCGGCGTCCCGTCGGGCGTGGGGGCGAACCGAATTTTTTCGGGCGACGCGGGGCAACGTTGATCAGCACGACTTCGTTTTCGGGCAATCCGGTGCGTCCCGCGCTCATCGGACCTCCGTGTGGGCAGGAGTTTGCGTTCGCATGTCCCGGTTGCTCTCGGTCGAAGTCCGCACGCTCGGCGAACTGATCACAACCCCAACCGGATTCCGGCTGCCGTGGTTCCAGCGGGCTTACTCGTGGCGGACCGAGCAGGTGGCGCGACTGCTCGGCGACATGATCGAGGCGATAGCTGGGGGCGAAGGCGAGGAATTTCTGCTGGGCACACTGATGCTCGCCGAGGTGCCCGGGCGGGATCGCTTGGCCATCGTCGACGGGCACCAGCGGATCATGACACTGACGATCCTCGCCGCCGTGTTACGCGATCTCGAACCGGCAGGCCCCACACGAACGCGCCTCGAAGGCTTTATCGGTGTTCAGTCGGCAGCATCCGGTGGCTTCCGGCTGGTGCCGCAAGCCAATATCGCCGAGTTCCTCGCGAGCTATGTTCAAAAGGACGGTGGGACGGCTCTCGACGTCGACGAGAGCGAAGAGAGCTTCTCCGACAGCGAGCGATGCGTCGTGGAAGTCCGCGAGTATCTTGTCAGCCGGCTCGAGAAGGGGCGCGGCGCCAAGGCGTTGCGGCGCGACTTGGCTGTTTTCCTGGCGGATCGCTGTCGCGTCATCCTGCATATTTTCGATTGCGAGGACTACGCCTGGCGCACGCTCAATACCGAGGAAAGCACGCGGCTTGCATTCAACCCGGGCGCGGAAGCCAAGGCGGCGATCCTCGGCGTGCTGCCTGCGGCAGAGCGGGACGCAGCAAGCCTCGCCTGGGAGACGTGCGAGGAGCAGATAGGCACCGCGGGCGTCGGCGAGTTGCTCGGCTGCATCCGCACTTTGAAAATTCGCAAGCACTCGGAAAAGCCGATCGAGTTCGACATTTGCAAGCTGTTCGAACTCGAGCGCGGCGGCATGGGCTTCATCGAGAACTGGCTGAAGCCGCATACGGCCCGCTTCGCGTTGTTGCGGGGGCCGGTACGAGACGGCGGGCCCTGGCCTGCCGACTTCGCCGGGTCGATCGAAAGGCTGGGCTGGATCGAACCGGCAATGTGGATGCCGGCCGCATTGCGGTGGATCGAGGTGCGTGGCCTCGATCATGTCCAGACGCGCGCGTTCTACAGGCGTCTCGAACGTCTCGCATGGGTGATGCGGATCGCCGGTGTCGACCCGTTGCGGCAAGCTCGCCGTATCGTCGACGTGGTCAATCAGCTCGACGGCGCCGCACGTCCCGAGGACATGCCGTCGCTGGCCATCGAGGCCCAACTATTGGGTGATGCCGTCGAGAACCTGCGCGCCCAGAACTTCTGCCTGAAACATCACGCGCCATTGGTGTTGCGCCGGTTGAGTGCATTGTTGGGCCGCGACAGTGGACCCGTCGATAAGAAGCACGTGACCGTCGAGCACATGCTGCCGCGCAACCCCGATAAGGACCGCCGCTGGTGGCGTGCGTTTCGTACGCCCAAAGACGTCAAGGCACACGTCAATCGCTTGGGCAATCTGACCTTCCTCTCGAACGACGACAATCAGGC
This sequence comes from uncultured Alphaproteobacteria bacterium, assembly GCA_963819775.1. Classification (GTDB taxonomy): domain Bacteria; phylum Pseudomonadota; class Alphaproteobacteria; order Rhizobiales; family Hyphomicrobiaceae; genus JAKAML01. The sequence continues at coordinate 552,147 of CAWFXM010000007.1, read as the reverse complement.
GGCCGCGACCAAGGACTGGCCGGCGAAGCGGGCTATACTTGCTGGCTCCGGTTTTGTGCTTTCGGAGCAGGCAGCCAAGGCCGGCGAATGGGACCGGGATGCGATCCTCGCCCGCAGCGATGCGCTGATCGAGCTTCTGTTACGCGATTGGGAACTCGATAGCGTTGCGAACGCATGACGGTGCGCGCTGGCGTCCCGGGGCGTGTCGCCTTCCCTCGCGAAACCAGCTGGCCTGGAATAGCTGGGTCGATAGATCGTTGTTCTTAGACGCACACTAAATGGCGGGTCGGGCTTCCGATCCAAGACCGCCTCGACCACTACGTCCGGTCGCACGACCTGCCCGCATTTAAATCAATGGGTTCGGGGCGCGAGCGGTGGAGTTGTTCTGCAGAAGACTATAACATACTCTTTTTATTGCCATTTTTGTGTGGTGACTCGATCTGGTCAGAGGCGATGCGTCGGTTTTCCGCTCTGGCAAAGTCCAGCTGTTCAAGTTGCCGTGCGTGCTGCGGGGGACCTCGAGCCCTGTCCCGCCGCCGATCAGTCGTCGTTTTCAGGTCACGCACAGGACATCGCCATGGAACCCAAAGTCATCGTTCTCATCACCATGCTGTCGCTTCCGAACGGCGACAGCGGGGTGAACGTCAAGCCGTTCCCGACAGTCGATTTGTGCGCCGAGGCGGCAAACATCGAGGTCACCGACCCCTTCGTCGCCGAAGCCGAATGCGCCGAACTCGATGATGGCAAGCTGACGTTGAGCTTTGGCCGCGCCGCGCTAAGTCGCGGGGCTGAGCGCAAGCCGAAGGTATGAGCGAAAAGACGCGCGCCCAAGGGCGCGGCCTGTCGTCAGTTCATCTGCTCGATCGTCGATAGCGCCCGCGGATGAGAGCGATTGCCGTCGTCCTGACGGGCGTATTCTGCCGACAGCAGGAGCACCATCAGCAGCAGCACCTTGGCGATCTCGGTCAGAAGAGCATAGGAGAACGTATGGCGCATGGCTCTTTGTCCTCTTACTAGAGGTCTCGAGCCAGCGTCCTGCCTCCCTATTTCTTGCGGAACTGGTCGAGACTGACGATCTGCGCACCCGCCTGCGCGGGTGCGGCCGGCTTTTCTCGCCGGCCTTTCGCTGGTTGGAGTGGCGGTCGCCTCGGCCACTAACGTCTTAGGAATGGCACGCGGCGGCGACTGCGGTGATGCAGGCGCATGCACCGCTGGCGGCGATTTGGTCGCAGCCGGCGCAACGGTCACCGGGCTCAACTCACGTTCTGCGCGCGATTTACGCGGTGCGCGCGGCTTTCTCGGGCCTTGCGAGCGGGTGGTCGTCACGCGGCTGTCGAGGCCCCCCGGCTGATCGGTCGGCAGGTCGGATTGGGCGTCGTCGGCCGTGAGGCCATCGAGTGGTCCATCGGCACCATCGGGCTCCTCGAACTGCAGGCCATAGCGGACGCTCGGGTCGAAGAAGACTTTGATGGCCGAGAACGGCACGACGAGCCGCTCCGGAATGCCGTCGAACGTCAGCTTGACCTCGAACCGCTCGTCGGTCACCGCAAGGTCCCAGAACCGGTGCTGCAGCACGATGGTCATCTCGTTCTGGTATTTTGCGCTTTCCTTCAACCGCTTGGACAGGATCACGCCCGGGGCCTGGGTATCGAAGGAAATGTAGAAGTGGTGGTCGCCCGGCAGGCCGGTTTTGGCGGCACGGAGCAGCACGGCGCGCACGACGCTCCGCATGGCGTCCTGGGTCAGCGCCTCATAGTCGATGGTGTGCTCGGCCGTCATGCGCGTCTCAGCCACTCCGCTACGTCTCCTCGCACCGAGGCGAAACCTTCGCAGGTTTCGAAATGAGTGGAGGGCTTCTGTTGCCCGGTGCCCTCCGAACCGCGCCTTACCCGGCTAGGAGCAAGGACTTGAGTTCAGGTCAATCGCACTGCATTACGCAGCGAGACGAACCTCAGCATAGTTGTCATTGGCAACTATTCTGGATGGTCCGATAACGGTGGAACCATGCCGAGCAAAAGCAAGTCCTTTATACCCCTCGTCGAACCTATTTCGCCCCCGCCACACCCCGCCGCAACGTGCGGCGCGACGGAGTCTGGTGGAGGCGCCGGGTACCGCCCCCGGGTCCGAAAGGCTTATTCCGACCGCGTTTATCGCCATAGCCGGACGAATCCGGCACAACCAATATAGACACGAAGAGGCTCAAAAAAAAGATTTCGCTTCATCGCCGTGTTCTGCACCGTGTCCTGATGGTCGATTTTGTCGCTCAGGGGGCTTTGCGCCGGGTGTCTGGCGGCCCCTTGAACATGGAGATTATGGCGTGACCGCGCTGTGGCTGCGCTGGCGGGAGCTGGCCGATCTGCCAGTCGGCTTTGGCGAGCAAAGCCGGTGGCCGCCGGGTCTGGCCGTACTCGCCACCGTCGCCGTTCTCGCCGGCGCTGTGGCTGTCGCGTCGGCCGTTTCAGCGCTGATCGCCGCCGACGGATTGGTCTGGTTGATCGTGTTCCAGGCCGCCGTCCTCGCGCAGGTCGTTTGGCTTGCCAGGGCGTTCGGCGGGGCGCCGCGGCACGTTTTGTCGCTGGTGCCGCCTCGCGGCGGATTCCGTGTCGTGTGGCCGGCTGTCGCGGCCCTCGGCGTATTCGCGACCCTTTATGCGGCGTTGGTGTTCGTTGCCGATCGCGCGGCCCTGATGCGGGATCTGTCGCAGGCGGCCTCCCTTGCGCGCTCCGATGCTTGGCTGCTGGCGCTGGCCGCCATCGGGCTCGGTGCGCCGCTATCGGAGGAACTGCTGTTCCGGGGTTTCCTGTTTCCCGCGCTGGCGCGGTCACGGCTCGGACTAGCCGGTGCGGCGCTCGTCTCGACGCTGGCGTGGACCTCTCTCCACGCCGGCTATTCGCTCTATGGACTTGTCGAGGTGTTCCTGGTCGGGCTCTATTTCTCGTGGCTGGCCGTGCGGACCGGCAGCCTGTGGGTTCCCATCCTTTGTCACGCGATCTACAACACGACGATCGTGCTCGGCTTGCGCTGGCTGCCGATTGCGTTGTGAGCGGCCGGCAGCGGCCGGCTTCCAGCACTCCAGAATCACACTAGAAAAGCCCCCATGCAGCAATATCTCGACCTGATGCGCCGGGTGCGCGACACCGGCACCCGCAAGACCGACCGCACGGGCACCGGCACGTTGAGCGTGTTCGGCCATCAGATGCGCTTCGATCTCGCCGAGGGCTTCCCGCTGGTGACGACCAAGAAGCTGCACCTCAAATCGATCATCCACGAGCTGATCTGGTTTCTCGCCGGAGATACGAACACAGCCTATCTCAAGGCCAACGGCGTCAGGATCTGGGACGAGTGGGCGCGCCCCGACGGCAGTCTCGGGCCGGTCTACGGCAAACAGTGGCGCAGCTGGGCCTCGACCAATGGCCAGACCATCGACCAGATTTCCGAGGTGGAGGCGACGCTCAAGTCCAACCCCGATTCAGCCGCCGCATCATCGTCTCGGCCTGGAACCCGGCCGACATCCCCGACATGGCGCTGGCGCCGTGCCACTGCCTGTTCCAGTTCTATGTGGCGGACGGGAAGCTGTCCTGCCAGCTCTACCAGCGCTCGGCCGACATCTTCCTCGGCGTGCCGTTCAACATCGCGAGCTATGCGCTCCTGACGCTGATGATGGCGCAGGTCACGGGCCTCAAACCCGGCGAGTTCGTCCACACCTTCGGCGACGCGCACCTGTATCTCAATCACCTCGATCAGGTGGAGGAGCAGCTCGCCCGCACGCCGCGCCCGCTGCCGACGATGTTGATCAACCCCGACGGTGCGACTCGATTTTCGACTTCCGGTTCGAGCGACTTCGCCCTCGACGGCTACGACCCCTGGCCGCACATCTCCGCGCCGGTGGCGGTGTGATCCACGGCGCTCCTACCAGAGTACCCAAGGCCATGATCCTCTCCCTCATCGTCGCTGTGGCCGAGAACGGCGTCATCGGCCGCGCCGGCCAATTGCCGTGGCGGATGCCGTCCGACCTCAAGACCTTCCGCCGCCTCACCATGGGCAAGCCGATCGTCATGGGCCGCAAGACGTTCCAGTCGATCGGCAAGGCCGCTCGATGGCCGCGACAACATTGTCGTCACCCGCGATCCGTCATTCGAGGCGGCCGGGGTTTCGACGGTGGACAGCCTGGCCGACGCGCTGACGCTGGCGCGCGGTCTCGCGCGGACCAAGGGCGTCGACGAGGTGATGGTCATCGGCGGGGCGGAGATCTTTACCGCCGCGTTGCCGCGCGCCGACCGCATCTACTGGACCGAGATCCACGGTTCGCCGGAAGGCGACGTGACGTTCGCCCGCCCGCCTGCCGAGGGGTGGCGGGAAGTCTCACGCGAGGCGATCCCGCGCGGCGAGAAGGACGAGTTCGCGGCCACACTGACGATTTTCGAGCGGAGATGAGCGTCAGGCGCCTTGCGGATGCATGTCGGAGCGACCCGGGCAGCATCGTTGCGGCGACCATGGCGACCCTTGTGGTCCACCCCTTGAAGTCCTGGCCCCGCCTTACCAATCTCCTCGTGGCGTTTGCGTGTCCGGGACCCGTGGCCTATAAGCTCGGTCAGTCTAATTCCCCTGGGAACGTGGGCAAATCCCTGGCCGGCAGCCTGCTCGAGGCGTCGCGCCGGTCGTATCCCTTCCCGAACATCATCAACAACGCATGAGGCACGGCGAATGCCCTGGAGTAATCAAGGCGGTGGCGGCGGCGGTGGCGGCGGCTGGAAAAGCGGCGGCGGCGGCAGTGGCGGGGGCGGCGGCGGTGGTCCTTGGGGACAGGGACCGTGGGGCCAGGGTGGCGGCGGCGGTGGCGGCGGCCAGCAGCCCGACCTCGAAGAAATTCTGAAGCGGTCGCAAGACAAGATGAAGCAGGTCATGCACGGCAGCGGCGTGCCGGGACCGCTGCTGTTCCTCGCCGCCATCGTCGGCTGCGCGGTCGTCGCGTGGTACGCGTTCTTCTTCCGCGTCAATCCCGACGAGCTCGGCGTCGTCATGCGCTTCGGCCAATATGTGCGCCAGGAGCCGCCGGGACTGCATTTCCGTCTGCCCTATCCGATCGAGGAAGTTCGCCTGCCCAAGGTCGAACGGCAGAACATCACCGAGATCGGCATGCGCTCGTCGGCGCTCGGCCGCAGTGTCGGCGGCGGCGCGCGCGACGTGCGCGAGGAAAGCCTGATGCTGACCGGCGACGAGAACATCGTCGACATCGACTTCGTCGTGTTCTGGCGCATCAAGGACGCGCAGCAGTACCTGTTCAACATCCAGAACCCCGAGAACACCGTGAAGGAAGTGGCCGAGAGCGCGATGCGCGAGATCGTCGGCCAGTCCAACATCGCGCCCTTGCTCACCGAAGCGCGGCAGAAGGCCGAGCAGGACGTGTTCAAGCTGATGCAGACCACGCTCGACAGCTACAAGTCGCGGCATCCGCATCGATCAGGTGCAGTTGCAGAAGGTCGATCCGCCGTCCGAGGTCATCGACGCATTCCGCGACGTGCAGGCGGCGCGCGCCGACAAGGAGCGCCTGCAGAACGAGGCGTACTCCTACTCGAACCGCGTGATCCCCGAGGCGCGCGGTGAGGCTGAACGCATCCTGCAGGGGGCCGAAGGCTACAAGCAGCAGGCCGTCGCCGAGGCGACCGGTCAGATCGGCCCGCTTCGTCAAGGTCTACGACGAATACCGGAAGGCTCCCGAAGTGACGCGCAAACGCATCTTCCTCGAGACCATGGAACGGGTGTTCGGCGGCACCGACAAGATCATCCTGGACAGCAAGGGCGGGTCGGGCGTCGTGCCATACCTGCCGCTCAACGAGCTGACCAAGAAGCCGGGCCAGGGGGGCAACTGATCATGCGTACATTTCTCGCCACTCTCGTCGTCCTGCTCGGCCTCGGCGCATTCGCCGTCTATTCGTCGGCGTTCATCGTCCACCAGAACGAGCAGGCGCTGGTGCTGCGCTTCGGCGCACCCGTCGCCTTCATCGACAAGCCCGGCCTGCGCTGGAAGCTTCCGTTCGTCGATACCGTCGATCTGTTCGATCGCCGCATCCTCGACCTCGATACCGCGCCCCAGGAAGTCACGGCGTCGGATCAGAAGCGTCTCGTGGTCGATGCGTTCGCTCGCTACAAGATCACCGATCCGCTGAAGTTCTATCAGACGCTGCGCTACGAGCAGAACGTGCGCTCGCGGCTCGGGCCGATCGTCGAGAGCTCGCTCAGGCGCGTGCTCGGCTCGGCGAGCTTCCAGGATCTCGTGCGCGACAAGCGCGAGGAGCTGATGAAGAAGATCGCGGCCCAGGTGAACGACGAGGGCAAGGACTTACGGCCTCGAGGTCGTCGATGTGCGCATCAAGCGCGCCGACCTCCCCGAGCAGAACTCCAAGAGCGTGTTCGAGCGCATGCGCGCCGAGCGCCAGCGCGAGGCCGCCGAGTTCCGCGCCCAGGGCGGCGCCGAGGCCAATCGCATCAAGGCGACCGCTGATCGCGAGGTCACGATCATCAAGGCGCAGGCGCAGCAGAAGGCCGACACCACGCGCGGCGAAGGCGACGGCGAACGCAATCGCATTTTCGCCGAGGCGTTCGGACGCGATCCGGACTTCTTCGCGTTCTACCGTTCGATGCAGGCCTACGAGCAGGGTCTCAAGTCGGGTGACACGCGGCTCGTGATCTCGCCGGACAGCGACTTCTTCAAGTATTTCAGCAATCCCGGCGGGCGTCAGATCCCGTCGAATACCCAGCCGACACCGCAGACGAAGCAGCCGTGATGAACGGCCATGGGTGATGTTGCCGTAGCACTTGGACTGGTGCTTGTGCTCGAAGGGTTGTTATGGGCGCTTGCGCCGGGCCTTGCGCGGCGGATGCTGGAGATGGCGGCGGAAACGCCGGAGCAACAACTGGCGGCAGCGGGCTGGTTCGCCGTTGCCGCCGGAGCGTTCATCGTGTGGCTCGTGCGCGGCTGAGCTGTCGGCTAAGCGAAATTTCAGCACGGCCTTGTTGGTTGTTCCGTAACGGAACGCCGTTTGACAATTTCGCAACACATTTCCAATACCCTTGTACGACAGAAGTCGATGGCGGCGGCGGCACTGGTCTTTGCCCTGGCCGTCGGCTAGCCTCCGCGCAGCTTCGAGGAGATCCTGTGATGCGTTTTCCCTACTCCGCAGCCCTTTGCGCCGTGATTGCCGCAGCGCTGGCGGGAAATCCATCACTGGCGGCCGAAGATGGCGGACCAGATCGCGTCGCCAACGTCGAAGCCGCGCCCGCGGCCCAGGCGCCGGCCGTAGACGCAAATCCGATCGGCGCGGCACTTGCGCGGCCTGCTCGCCGAAGCCCCGCGCAAGCTTTCGGAGACCGACAAGGAAGATCGCGCGGCGCTTTCGACGTTCTACGGCGCCGCTGACCGCACGCAGATGTGGGTCGGCAAATCGGGTTTCAACGATCGTGCACGCGCGGTTCTCGGCGAGATGGACAAAGCCGCCGACTGGGGTCTCGTCGCGTCCGAATTCAACAAGCCGACACTTGCGGCCGCCGCGACGACCGACGCGGAACTCGCCGAAGCCGAGATCACGCTCTCGGTCGCTGTCCTCAAGTACGCCCGCCACGCGCGAGGAGGGCGCATCGCCAATCCGACTGCGCAGCTGTCCTCCTACATCGACCGCAAGCCGCAACTGAAAGAGCCCGAGCAGGTGCTCGCGGAGATCTCCAGGGCGCCCGAACCCGACGCCTACCTGCGCGAGCTGCATCCCAAGCACCCGCAATTCGTCCAGCTGCGTCAGCAGTTGGTCGCCCTGCGCTCAGCCAGCACGTCCGCCAAGGAGATGGTCAAGGTTCCGCAGGGACCGACCATTCAGCCCGGCAAGAGCCACCCCGATGTCGCCGTCATCCGCAAGCGCCTCGAAGTCGCTGTGCCCACCGTCGATGGCCAGCCCGGCGACGAGACGCTCTACGACGACGCGCTGGTCAAGGCCGTCGTCGCGTTCCAGGCGGACCGTGGTGTGAAGTCGACGAAGGGCGCGATCACCGCCGCCACCCGCACCGCCCTCAACACCGAGGCCGCGCCGCCGGTCACCGAGCGCAAAATCGTCGCCAGCATGGAAGCGTGGCGCTGGATGCCCGACGACATGGGCGATGTGCACGTGTGGGTCAATATTCCCGAGTTCACCGTGCGTGTCGTCAAGAACGGCGCCGTCATCCATTCCGAGCGCATCATCACCGGCAAGATCGATACGCAGACACCGATCTTCTCCGACCTGATGGAGACCGTCGTCATCCATCCGTTCTGGGGCGTGCCCGAGAGCATCAAGGTCAAGGAACTCTATCCTGGCCTCGCCCGCGGTGGCGACACGCTGTCCAAGAACGGCCTGCGCCTGCAATACAATGGCCGCGACGTCTCCGCCCAGAGCGTCGATTGGACGACGGCGAACATCAAGAACTTCCACGTCTATCAGCCGCCGGGGCCCGGCAACGTGCTCGGCGTGGTGAAGTTCCTGTTCCCCAACAAGCATCAGGTCTACATGCACGACACGCCGACCAAGCACCTGTTTGCCACGTCGATGCGGACCTACAGCCATGGCTGCATGCGCGTGCGCAATCCGGTCCGGCTGGCCGAGGTGCTGCTCGGCGAGGACAAGGGCTGGGATGCAGCCAAGATCGCCGGTTTGATCAAGGGCGGCCCGCAGAACAACGAGATCGCTCTGCAACGCAAGATCCCCGTGCACGTCACCTACTTTACGACGTGGGTCGATGAGACGGGCAAGCTGGGTTCGGCGAAGGACTTCTACGGCCACGAAGGCCGCATCTCGATGGCGCTCGATGGCAAGTGGTCGCAGATCGCGCGTGGCAAGGATCATCTCGCGCCAGTGAAGGCCGAGCCGATCGCGCGGCTCGCGGAGTTGAACGCCAAGTACAAGCCGACCAACGCGCTGGGTGACTTCTTCAACACGCTGTTTGGCGGGTCCAACTGACCTCAGTCGGAGGCCGCTGCGTCTTGGCTTGGGGGCGGGCATCGCGCGATGCCCGCCCCCAAACCGTTGCAGAACGCAGCGACGGCGGCCACTGCGCCCGCCATGTTGCCCTTGCGCGTGAAGCCGGAGCTGCCGCGCGGTCCGAGATCGTGGTCGCCGTCCGGCGCCCAGCAGAGTGAGATCGATTCTGCGACCGATCCGTCGTTCACCATCGCCATCACTTCGTCGCGCGATCCGAACGGGTCGCGATCACCTTGCACGATCAGCGCCGGACAACGCATTGCGGTAAGGTGCGCCGTGCGCAACTGGTCCGGTTTGCCCGGAGGGTGGAACGGGTAGCCGAGACAGACCAGACCCGCCGCGCGACCGTCGCCGTGCAGCCGCTCCGCCACGAGGCTCGCGACCCGCCCGCCCATCGATTTGCCGCCGATGACCAGGCGCTGCCCGGCCGGCATGTCCGTGCGGACCTGATCCACGGCGGCGATGTATTCCTCGATCAGCCGTTCGGCCTTCGGCGGCGGGGCGCGCTTTCCTGTTTTTCGGCGCTTCGCCATATAGCCGAACTCGAAGCGCGTGACGCGCAACCCCTCGGCGGCGAGCAGGCCTGCGACAAGCTCCATGAACGGACTGGTCATCGGCGCGCCAGCGCCATGCGCCAGCAGCAGATGCGTCGCGGCGTCGTGTTCACCGAGCGTCAGCAGGTCGGTCATCGGTGTCCATCTTCCAGCAACACTCCCGGGACATCAGTCGACGTCCACATTCCAATCCGCGCATCAAGGTTATCCCCTCACATGGCCTGACAGCTTCTGGCAATGACGATCATGTTCGAGGTCATGGGACGACGATGATGAAGCTCGCGTCAACAGAACACGCGTCGTCCGACACGGCTGCACAGCGGCCTGCCACCGCGACCGCGTCGATCGATCCCTCCGCCGAGGCTGCGGTTTACACGCGCATGTGATGTCCATCCAGTGACGCATCGGTTATGGGTTTAGATGAAACATGCGATGCTTTGCATGTGTCTAAGAACTACTGCGGGCGACCGGGATGCAACCAATCAGCCTATTCGGAATTTCTGAGCCAATCCTGCGCTTCGGCGCATTCGCGTTGGTATTCGTCGTCATGGCTCTGCTGGAGGTCGCGAGCCCCAAGCGCAAGCTGGTCGCGTCCAAAGGCCGCCGCTGGTTGACCAACCTTACGATCGTCGGCATTGGCAGTCTGCTGGTGCGCCTGATGTCGGCGCTGGCCGTACCGCTGGTCGCCATAGCCGCCGCGGTCTATGCCGAAAGCCAGGGGTTCGGCCTGTTGAACGTGCTCGAATGGCCGCCTTGGCTCGAGGTGCTGCTGGCGGTCGTCGTGCTCGATCTGGCGATCTGGTTTCAGCATTGGGCCGCGCACATGATCCCCGCGCTGTGGCGCCTGCACCAGGTGCATCACGCCGACGTCGACATCGACGTCACGACGGCCATCCGCTTCCACCCCATTGAAATCGCGCTGTCGATGCTATGGAAAATCGTCTGCGTCGTGGCTCTCGGTGTCTCGCCGCTGGCGGTGCTGTTGTTCGAAATCATTCTCAACGGCTGCGCGATGTTCAATCACGCAAACGTCGCCCTCCCGCAATGGCTCGATCGTGCGCTGCGAACGTTTCTGGTCACGCCCGACATGCATCGCGTGCATCACTCCGTCATCGGCCGTGAATTCAACTCCAACTTCGGCTTCAATCTCTCGATCTGGGACCGCGTGTTCGGCACCTACACGGCGCAGCCGTCCAAGGGTCACGACGGGATGACCATCGGGCTGCCGGGCTACCAGTCCGATGCTCCGACGCGGCTGGGGTGGAGCTTGTTGCTGCCGTTCCGCAAATTGCCCCCGCGAAGCTAGGGTGCGATCGGGGGGCATGACCGGTCTTCACCCCGCCGCGTCGATCGGCAATCGAAATTTGGCCGCAACCTCTGCTAAACTCCTCCCATGACGGATGCGGAAATATTCCGAGGCCGCTGGCTGCAGGCGTGGGCTGCAGTCGCCTCGATGCTCATCATGGTCGCCATCTCCAGGGATGTGCGCGCCGCCGACGGTCCTAAGCCTGCTGCCGCGGCGGTGGCAACGCCTGTTGTCGCCGCTCCGCCCGCCGCTGTTGCGCCAGCGGCGATCGAGCCTGCAGCGCCGCCCACCGCCCCACCCGCTCCTCCGCTTCCACCGGCCAAGGACCTGTTCGGCGCCATGACCGCGCCAGCGCAGCTTGAGGCCCGCGCGCTCGGATTTTATTCCAAGGGCTGCCTCGCAGGCGCGCGCGCCTTGCCGGTCGATGGTCCCGCATGGCAGACGATGCGGCTGGCGCGAAATCGCAACTGGGGCCATCCCAGCCTCGTCGCACTCGTGGAAAAGTTCGCGGTCGAGGCGCGTGAGTTCGATGGCTGGCCGGGAATGCTGGTCGGCGACATGTCACAACCGCGCGGCGGTCCGATGTCGACCGGGCACAACAGCCACCAGATCGGCCTCGACGCCGACATCTGGTTCACGCCGATGCCTGACCGCCGCCTCAGCACCAAGGAGCGCGAGGACCTTTCGGCGACCTCGATGCTCGGCCCCGACAAGCTCTCGGTCGATGCCAAGGTGTGGTCGCCGCCTCACGTGCAAATCATCAAGCGCGCGGCGAGCTACCCGCAAGTCGAGCGTGTGCTCGTCCATCCAGCGATCAAGAAGGCGCTGTGCGAGGCTGCGGGCACCGATCGCGCATGGCTCGGTAAGGTGCGCCCGATCTTTGGACACCACTACCATTTCCACATTCGCATGAGCTGCCCGGCGGGATCGGCCGGGTGCGTGGCGCAGGCCGCGCCGCCGACGGACGACGGTTGCGGCAAGGAGCTGACCGACTGGTTCGCGCTGCTGACCAGACCGCCCGCGCCGCCGCCCGCCAAACCGGTGCCGCCCAAGCCGCCGCTGACACTCGATCAGCTTCCGGCCGAGTGCCGCACCGTGCTCGAGGTCGGCATCGCGCGGCCAGCCGGGAGCGAGCCGCAGCGCGTGATGGTGCCCTTGTCCGCCCCATCGAAGCCGATCGAACAGTCGGCGGACTAGGTCCTGGCGTGTTGGGCAGGCGGGGTTCAGCGCGCCAAGTCCGCGTCGGTCTCTATCGGGCCAGTCCCTATCGGGCAGCTTACGCCGGTGCCGCCGAGGCCACAGTAGCCGTGCGGGACCTTCGATAGATACTGCTGGTGATAGTCCTCGGCGAAATAGAACTCCGGTGCGTCGAGGATCTCGGTGGTGATGGTGCCGTATCCGCGCGCCGTCAGTAGCGGCTGATAAGCCGCGCGGGAGGCTTCAGCAGCTGCCTTCTGCGCCGCCGTTGTCGCGTAGATGCCGGAGCGATACTGCGTGCCGACGTCGTTGCCCTGCTGCATGCCTTGGGTCGGGTTGTGGCACTCCCAGAACGTCTTGAGCAGCGTGTCATATGAAATCGTGGCGGGGTCGAACACCACCATCACCACCTCGTTGTGGCCGGTGCGCCCGCTGCACACCTCCTCGTAGGTGGGGTTGGGCGTCAGACCCGCCGCGTAACCGACCGCCGTGATCCAGATGCCGTTTCCGAGTTGCCAGAACTTGCGTTCCGCACCCCAGAAACAACCCAGGCCGAATATCGCCGTCTCGGCGCCGGCCGGATAGGGCCCATGCAGCGGGCGGCCGAAGATGTGATGCTCGCCGCCCTGAAGTATCGGTGTCGCCCGGCCCGCAAGAGCGGTCGAGGGGGTCGGCATCTCGGTCTTTTTCCGGGCGAAGAACATGGCCGTCTCCTGGCTGAGTATTTGCGGTGCTCGGCATTGAGGACTGATATAGTCGATAGACTGGCGGCCTGCGATACGGACGCGATCAAACTCTCGGCATTGCCTTGGAAGTTCGGAAGCAGGGCGATTGAATTCGGAGATCACGCATGGCCAACCCGACCGCCTTCTCCGGCCAAAGCCCACTGCCCGAACCCGGCGCACTGTCGTCCCCCTTCACGCCTCCAGGCAGCGGTCGCGCGCACTATCGCACCAGCGGCGCGCGGACGACGATGTTCTCGTTCATCTTTCTGCTGTTGCTGCCGTTTTTCGTCAGCCTGCCGGCGATGATCGTCATGCGCATCATGTCGGGGCGCTGGGATTCGACGCTCGGCCTCGCCATCCTCGCCATCGGATTTGCGGTGATCATGTTTCTGGTTGTCGTCGAGCTGATGTTCTCGATCCGCGCCCGCATCGACTTGGGCGATACTGCTGTAAAGATGACGTTGCCTGCCGGGCGCGGCCTGATGCCGATGCTGCGCTATCAGCGCCACCAGATCCCCTATTCCGACATCAAGGCGATCGAGAGCCGTCGCGAAATCTACGGCGGCACGCTGGCGCCTGTGCTGATGCGCGGCGCACGCATCGTCACCAAGGACGACCGCTCCATCCAACTCGGCTATCTCAACGAGGCCAATGTCGATCCGGCGTTCCCCTACTCCGAGATCGCCGAACAGATCGCCGCGCGCGCAGGATTGCAGGTCATCGATCGCGGCGCGGTTCGCCGCAACGTCGCAAACAAGGTGATGGGCATCCGCACCATGGACGACGGCGGCGGGTCGATCGACGAAGCCACCATCGCCGATCTCAACCGGCGCCACGCCCATGTCATCATCGTGCTCGTGGCTGGCCTGGTGCTTCTGGTCGGCATCGGCATCGCCGGTGATCTGCTGACGCAGTCCGACACTGTCGCCGGGCAGCCGAAAGCGGGCGCGCCCCAGAAAGCCACGCCGCCGCAGAAGAAATAATCGAGAAATCAGCGGAACGCCGGCTGCGGGTTTACTTCGCCGCCCCGCTGGCCGCCTCCGCGAAGGCGAGCAGCGCCGCGGCCATGGCCTTGAACGCCTCGTCTTGGTCCTTGATGCCGTAGCGCGCCTTGAGCTTCTCGGGCGCGGTGTAGCCAACATAGACTTTGCCGTCCGCGGCCTGCCAGGCCAACGCCTTCATCGGCAGGTCGATGGCGATTTCCGGGTTCGACTGAATGAGCGGCGTGCCGAGCTTGGGGTTGCCGAACAGCAGCACCTCGGTCGGCCGCAGCTCCATCCCCGCCGCTTTAGCGCCGGCCGCATGATCGATGCGCGCGACGACCTTGATGCCCTTGGCCTCGACCGCCTTGGTCAGCGCGTCGATCGTTTCCTTCACGCCGAGTTTGCTTTCCCGCACCACGAGATCGCTCATCGCCATTGCCGGCGCGGCGAGAGGCGTCAGGAGCAGAGCGGCGGCGAGCAGGGGTGCTGCAAAGCGAGTTTGGATCATGGTGGGCCTCGTCGAGAGCGGAACATCTGCTGACTAGCATACCGCTCGCACTCCGACGACTTGAAGGCAGCAGGGGCCACGGAAACGTGATCGTCGTTGCCGGGCTGTGTTGGCGCCGCCGCCGCTATTCGGCCGGGCGTTCGACCTCTGCGTTCGCGTCGCCGGTCCGCTTCTGCTGCCATAGGAAATAGACGTTTCGCGCGTAGATGAAAACGCCGAACTGGCCGAGGATGATGACCGGATCGGGCTTATAGATGCCGTAGGCGAGCACCATCAGCCCGCCCGCGAGGCTCGTGTACCAGAACAGCTCCGGCACCACGAGGCGGCCGGCCCGCTCGCTTGCCAGCCACTGGATGAACCAGCGCATCACGAACATGGACTGGCCGGCGAGGCCGATGGACAGCCACACGACGTCGCGGCCCGACATGCCGTTCCACCATTCCGCGAGTTTCGCGCCGTAGTCGGTCAGCAAGCTCATGGTCGCACTTTCTAGGTTTGAGGACCTGGCTAAGTTCTAGGTCCTGGCAGCGTGCAGGGGCGTGGCGTATCGGCGGCGGGTCGGGTGAGGCCGCCCGCTGGCGGGGACCCGTCATACGGCCTCATCTCGCGTCGCCGGAACTCGACTTCGGTCCCGCGCCACGTGGCCCATTTGCTGGTGGAGAGGGCGGGTCTCGCGGCCTGAACCGATTGGCGATATCGGCGACGTGGTGTCCTTCCGGCGCGGCCTCGACCACCACCGGCACCTTGGTCCGCCGCCTCAGCCAGCTCACGCCGACCAGATCGTAGATGCCGACCAGGGCGCGGCCGAGGTTGTTGTATTTCGATTTTCCCGCCAGCCGCGCGCGATCGTTGACCGGCACATAGGCGACCTCGTGGCCGTAGGTCTGGAACAGCGCCGGCAGATAGCGGTGCATGCTGGTGAAGAACGGCAGCCGCAGGAACACCTCGCGCCAGTAGGCCTTGATGCCGCAGCCGGTGTCGGGGCAATCGTCGCGCAGCACGCTGTCGCGGATCCAGTTCGCCGCCTTCGACGCAAACCGCTTCGACCCGGTGTCGCGGCGCTCGGTGCGCCAGCCGTTGACCAGCGCCGGGCCGCGTGTGCCGGGGGCGGCGAGTTTCTCGATCAGCTTCGGGATGTCGCGCGGGTCGTTCTGGCCGTCGCCGTCCATGGTGGCGATGACTGGGCAGGTCGCGGCGAGGATGCCGGTGCGCAGTGCGCAGCTCTGGCCGCTGCGGACTCCGTGCCGCAGGTAGCGCAGCCCCGGATGTGCGCCGGACGCGATCAGCGACTTGACCTCCTGGCCGGTGGCGTCGTCGCTGGCGTCGTCGACGACGATCACTTCGGCCAGCATCGCCGCCGGCACCTCGGCATAGGTCTCCACCACGAGGCGGCCGATATTGCCGGCTTCGTTCAGCGCAGGAATGACGACGGATATGCGCATCGGCTCGCTTTCAGCCCGTCCGCCCCGCTCGCGCGTGCGGCTTGGCCGGGGGTGTTTCAACGGCAATGAGAGTACCAGTCTTCCCGAGCCCGGCTCAACCTTGTAAATGTCCCGCACACTTGAAGATTGTGGGGGCATCCGCCGTCCGATCAGGCGGGGAGGCAAGGGTATGCGCGAAAACACCGGTTGGCAGGGGGCAGACCCGCGTTGGGCGGCGGTATTCCTGGCGGGCATGGCTGTCCTGCTCGGCGCGCGGATCCTCGCTCTTCAGGCCAACGCGACGGATTTGTTCTTCGACGAGGCGCAATACTGGTCGTGGAGCCTCGATCCGGCGCTCGGCTATTATTCCAAGCCGCCGCTCGTGGCGTGGCTGATTCGGGCGGCTACCGACACCTGTGGGGTCAGCGAATTCTGCGTCCGCCTGCCGTCGCCCCTGGTGCATACGGCCACGGCGGGCGTGCTCTTTCTGCTCGGTCGCTGGCTCTATGATGTGCGGATCGGCGCGCTGGCCGGGCTCGCCTTCGCCACGCTGCCGGGCGTGTCGCTGTCGGCAGGCATCATCTCGACCGACGTGCCGCTGCTGTTCGCCTGGAGCGTCGCGCTGTTCGCGCTCGTCGCCATGATCGATACGCGCGAGGCGCACAAAACCGGGGCATGGTGGCCGGCGCTGCTGCTCGGTCTCGCGCTCGGCCTCGGGCTCAATGCGAAATACGCGATGGCTTGGTTCGTGCTCTGCCTCGCGGTCTATCTCGTGGCGACGCCCGAGCGCCGCTGGCTGCTGCGCGACGTACGGTTGTGGGCGGCGCTGGCGCTGGGTATCGCGTTGATCGCGCCCAATCTCGCCTGGAACGCCGGCCACAAGTTCGCGACCTTCGCCCACACGGCCGACAACGCCAAATGGCACGGCTCACTGCT
Organism: uncultured Alphaproteobacteria bacterium; assembly: GCA_963819775.1. GTDB lineage: Bacteria > Pseudomonadota > Alphaproteobacteria > Rhizobiales > Hyphomicrobiaceae > JAKAML01. Next base: position 535,515 of record CAWFXM010000007.1, on the reverse strand, counting down.
CAACCCGCTCAAGGCGCTCGAGTTCTTCGGCGCGCAGTTCGGCGTATTCGGGCCGGTGCTGTTCGGCGGCCTTCTCGTCATCACCTGGCGCGCCTACAACCAGGGCCTGCCCGCGGCCGACCGGTTGCTGCTGGCGTTCTCGCTGCCGGTGCTCATTGTCATCTTCGCACAGGCCTTCGTGTCGCGGGCACATGCCAATTGGGCGGCTGTCTCCTACGTCGCCGCCACGGTCCTGGTCGTCGCCACCCTGGCGCGCGATCTGTCGTGGGGCTGGCTCAAGGCCTCGTTCGCCGTCCACATCGCCCTCGCCTTGGTGCTCGGCGGCGCCACCGCCGTCGCCGGCCGCTATGCCCCGCCCTTCGGTTCCGATCCCTACGCGCGCACGCTCGGCTGGCGCAACATTGCCGAGGCCACCCGCGCCGAGCTGGCCAAGGCCCGCGCCGCCGGCAAGCCGTTTGCTGCCGTTTTGACCGATGACAGATCCGTCACCGCCGAGCTTCTGTACTATATGCGGGACGAGCCGACGCGCGTGGTGACGTGGTTTCCGGGTGGCCGGCCCAACGACCACTACGAGTTGACGCGGCCCTTCACGGCGGCGACCGGCGAGCCGGTATTGTTCGTGACCCTGGCCCGAGAGTCGGGCGCGGTGACGCGGCGGTTCAAGGCGGTGACGGTCTCGGCGCGCGCGATGCTGCCGGCCGGTAAAACCGCGCGGCGGCGCGTGGCCTTTTTCTCGCTCGCGGGGTATGCACAAGGCCAATGACGCCATCCGATCTCATCGTGCGCGAGCCCAAGCCGTCGAGCGCTCCCGTGCCGCCGGCCAGCACTGCCGTGCCGCCGGGCAGTCTCGCCGAAGACTTCGTGTTGCTCGACAACAGCTCGGGGTCGGATGCGCGCTCGCTGATGTTCTCGTCGCCGGTCGAGATCGTGGTGGCGCGCGAGGCGGCCGACGTCGATGGCGCGCTGACGCGGCTCGAGGCCGGCATTGCGCGCGGTCTGCACGCGGCGGGCTTCTTTTCCTACGAGCTCGGCTATGTGCTGGAGCCGAAGCCTGCTGCCGCTGTATGCCGAAGTCGCGCAACGTGCCGCTGATGTGGTTCGGCCTCTACACCGCGCCCGACGTCATGACCGGGGCCGAGGTCGAGACTGGCTCGCGACGCACACGCGTCCGCCACCTACCAGTTCACCGACGTGACGCGGGCGTGGACGCGCGAGGCCTATGAGCGCCGCTTCGCCGACGTGCAGGAAAAGATCCGCTCGGGCGACATCTATCAGCTCAACCTGACGTTCAAGGCGCGGTTCAAGCTGTCGGGCTCGCCGCTCGACCTTCTTCCGCGACATGCGCCAGAGCCAGCGCGTCGCCTATGGCGGCATCGTCGATACCGGCGAGGTCACCGTGCTGTCGGCCTCGCCCGAGCTGTTCATCGAGCAGCACGGCCGCGTGATCGAGACCCGGCCGATGAAAGGCACGTCGTCGCGCGCCGGCACGCCCGAGGCCGACGCCGAAGCCCGCCGCGTGCTCGCCACCGACATCAAGCAGCGCGCCGAGAACCTGATGATCGTCGATCTGATGCGCAACGATTTCGGCCGCATCTCCGACATCGGCAGCGTCGAGGTCACCGACCTGTTCACCATCGAGACCTTCCGGACCTTGCATCAGATGACGTCGGGCGTGCGCGCGCGGCTCAACGCCAATATCGGCCTCCGCGGGCTGGTCGAGGCCATCTTCCCGCCGGGTTCCGTCATCGGCGCGCCGAAGATCCGCGCCATGGAGCTGATCGCCGAGTATCGAGACCGAGCCGCGCGGCGTCTATTGCGGCGCCATCGGCCACATCTCGCCGAGGGGCGACGCGCTGTTCAATGTCGCCATCCGCACGCCTGTCGTCTTCCGCGATGGAACAGGCGAGATGGGCATCGGCTCGGGCGTCGTCTATGACAGCGAGGGCTCGAAGGAATACGACGAGTGCCTGCTGAAGATGAAGTTCCTGACCGATCCGCCCAAGCGCTTCGAGCTGATCGAGACCATGCTGCACGAGCCCGGCAAGGGCATCTGGCTGCGCGACCGGCACATGCGAGCGGCTCGCCGCTTCGGCCACTATTTCCGCTTCGCCTTCGACAGCACCGCGATCCTGTCGGCGCTTGAACGACGCGCTCGCCGGGCGCGGCACCGAGCGCTTGCGGGTGCGCCTGCTGCTCGACGAGAAGGGCGAGGCCAACGATCACGCTGTCGCCGCAGCCGCCGCAAGCCGCCGATGCGGTGATGCGCTTTGTCGTCAGCCCGTCGCGGCTGTCGACAGCGCCGACCTGTTCCTCTATCCACAAGACGACGCGGCGCGAGCTCTACGACCGCGAGTGGCAGCACTACGGCGAGCGCCGCGGCACCGACGAGGTCATCTACCTCAACGAGCGCGGCGAGCTGGCCGAGGGCAGCCGCACCACGATTTTCGTCGAACGCGACGGTAAGCTGCTGACGCCGCCGTTGTCGGCCGGCTTGCTGCCCGGCACACTGCGCGCCGATCTCCTGGCCAGTGGCCGCGCGGTCGAGGCGCGCCTCACGCTCGACGATCTCGCCGCCGCGGATGCATTCTGGCTCGGCAATTCGGTTCGCGGGTTGATTCGCGCCGAGCTGATGACGGGCGAGCTGCCGCAACGCTGACCAATTTGCCGCGCGGCATGCGATCTGCTCGTCAAATGGGCGGTTAACCGGTCGACATGATGCCAACGCGCCGCACCTCGCCGAAGGTTCCTTTGCATTGCGAGCCCAGGTCGGCGACACTCGCCGTCAACTCTGGAGTGCATAATCCCATGGGCGACAAGGACCAGCATCGCCGACCGAAGCGGCCGACCAAGCGCAAGATGGTCAATCTGGCGCTGCAAGGCGGCGGCGCGCACGGCGCGTTCAGCTGGGGCGTGCTCGACCGCCTGCTCGAAGATGGCCGCATCGGTCTCGAGTTCGATCTCCGGCACCTCGGCCGGCGCATTGAACGCGGTGGTCGTCGCCGACGGCCTTATCGAAGGTGGCGCCGACCGTGCCCGCGAGAAGCTCGAAAAGTTCTGGCGTGACGTCAGTCTCGACGCGCTGTCGAGTCCGGTCCGCCGCACATTTTTCGACATGCTGTTCTCGAACTGGAGCCTCGACTACAACCCCGCTCTGGTCATGATCGACATGGTGACGCGCGTGGTGTCGCCCTATCAGTTCAACCCGCTCAACATCAATCCGCTGCGCGACCTGCTGGAGCGCGAGGTCGATTTCGATCGCATCCGCAGCTCCGAAGCCGTGCGGCTGTTCGTGTCCGCCACCAACGTCCATACCGGCCGCGTCAAGGTGTTTACCGGCCACGAGGTCACCGCCTCCGCGGTGATGGCGTCGGCGTGCCTGCCGTTCCCTTTCCAGGCGGTCGAGATCGACGGCGTGCCCTACTGGGACGGCGGCTACATGGGCAACCCCGTGCTGTTCCCGTTCTACGGCTGCAAGTCGCACGACGTCGTGCTGGTGCAGACCATCCCCATCACCCGCAAGCAGACGCCGCGCACGTCGCGTGAGATCCTCGACCGCGTCAACGAGATCTCGTTCAACGCCTCGCTCATCAAGGAGCTGGTCAACGTTGATTTCGTCAACAAGGGGCTGCGTGACGGCACCCTCAGCGGCGACGCTTTGAAAGAGGTCTACGTGCACGCCATCTCCGGCTGCGACGAGTTCGAGGGCCTGTCGTCGTCATCGAAGCTCAACGCCGAGTGGGCGTTCTTCGTTCACCTGAAAGACCTGGGCCGCGCCTCCGCCGACATCTGGCTGCGCGATTGCTACGACAAGGTCGGCCGCGAAGGCACCCTCGACCTCTCCGGCTACTGGGACAACGCCAACGCACTCCCCCATCACGCCCCCAAAGCCACCGCCGCCGCGGGGTGAAGAGGGGGGTGTTGGTCTGGAAATTGACCCCTTCCTCCATGTCATCCCGGGGCTTGTCCCCGGGACCCAAGCCGACACATACTCCGGACTCGGAGGTGTCATCCCATGCGCCGCTTCTGGGTCTATATGCTTGCCAGTAAGCCGCGAGGCACGCTCTATATCGGCGTGACCAATGCCATCATCCGTCGCAGCGAAGATCACCGCTCCGGAACAGGCTCGGCATTCACGCAACGATACAAGGCTCATCTGCTCGTGTGGCTCGAAGAGCACGCCGACATCCGCGTTGCTATCCAACGCGAGAAGACCATGAAGGAATGGCCGCGAGCGTGGAAGGTGAGCCTTATTGAGCGGGACAACCCGCATTGGTCCGATCTCTATCCATCGCTTCCAGGTGTCGCGCCGCCGAAGCGGCTGTGAGGTAACTCGGTCGCCTCCCCACCGCTGTCATCCCGGCACTTGTTGCCGGGATCCATTTCGCCGCTGGGTGCGGAGCGTGAGGATAGCTGGATCCCGGGGACAAGCCCCGGGATGACATTTGCGCCTTCAGCTGCATCCCCACCGCTGTCATCCCGGCATTCGTTGCCGGGATCCATCCGCCGCTGGGTGCGGAGTGTGAGGATAGCTGGATCCCGGGGACAAGCCCCGGGATGACATTTGCGGTTTCAGCTGCACCCCCACGGCTGTCATCCGGCACTCCTTGCCGGGATCCATGTCGCCGCTGGGTGCGGTGCGTGAGGACAGCTGGATCCCGGGGGCAAGCCCCGGGATGACATGTAATGTTCACGTCGGACTTTATCTTCGTACCGGAGTGCGGAAGTGGGCGGCCTGCTTTTCTTGCGAGCCACCGGTGCCCTTTGGGTATAATTCACCTCGCCAATCAGGTTTTCATATTTGTCGGGACTAGTTCGTGCTCGATGCGTCAAAAGATCACAAACAAATGCGCAAGTGACAGCGCCAAAACAACAGCAATCAATGCAATTAGTGAGCAGGATCTGATTAGCATCGAGGCCTCGTACTCGTTTTACTTTAGTTACGCATTTGGCTAGGCTCACGTAGAACGTAGAGGGCCGGCCATTTGCGACCGGCCCCAATCTCACTTCACGAACACCCACTCGTGCTTCCGCAAGTGTCACACTTCAGACACGTCCCATTCCGCACCATGGTGAAGTTCTGGCATTCGGAGCAGGAGACGCCTTCGTAGCCGCGGAGTTTGGCTTCCTGGGCGCGTTGGGAGGCGACGCCTTTCTTGCTCACGGTCGTCTGCGTGGCGACCGTGGTGCGCTGGAACATCACCTCGCTGTCGGGCTTCAAGGCCGTCGCGCCGTCGGTCATGCCGGAGAGACCGAACACGCTGGTCACGTCGGTCTGCATCGCCGCCACGGCGTTGACGCTGCTCTCGTGAGCGTGGCCGACGTGCTCGCCACCGCGGGTCACGATGCGGGCGACGTTGCCGCGCACGAGGCCCATCGACACGAACCGCTGCGCCGGAACCGAGATGTTCAGATCCTCGTCGGTCGCGTCGTCGCCCGAGCCGAGACCGGTCTCGCCGACGATCTCGCGCGGATCGACGTGAGCCAGGTCGTGACGGGCCAGATACGAAACCGCCAGCTCGCGGAAGATGTAGTCGAGGATCGACGTCGCGTTCTTGATGGTCTCGTTGCCCTGCACGAGGCCCGCCGGTTCGAAGCGCGTGAAGGTGAAGGCCTCCACGTACTCTTCCAGCGGCACGCCGTACTGAAGACCGAGCGAGATGGCGATGGCGAAGTTGTTCATCAACGACCGGAAGGCGGCGCCCTCCTTGTGCATGTCGATGAAGATCTCGCCGAGACGCCCGTCGTCGTATTCGCCGGTGCGCAGGTAGACTTTATGACCACCAACAGTCGCCTTCTGGGTGTAGCCCTTGCGGCGGCCCGGCATCTTTTCACGCTCTTGCGCGCGCACCCGCTCGACGATGCGTTCGACCATGCGCTCGGCCGCCGCGGTGGCGCGAGCCGCCATCGGGGCCTGGGCGATCTCGGCCGCCACGTCGTCGGCATCGTCGTCGTCGGACAGGATCTGGCTGTTCAGCGGCTGCGACAGCTTCGAGCCGTCGCGATAGAGCGCGTTGGCCTTGAGCGCCAGCCGCCACGACAGCATGTACGACTGCTTGCAGTCCTCCACCGTCGCGTCGTTGGGCATGTTGATGGTCTTCGAGATCGCACCCGAAATGAACGGCTGCGACGCCGCCATCATGCGGATGTGGCTTTCCACCGACAGCGACCGCTTACCCTTGCGGCCGCACGGATTGGCGCAGTCGAACACGTTGAGATGCTGCGGCTTGATGTGCGGCGCGCCTTCGAGCGTCATCGCACCGCAGACGTGCTCGTTGCACAGTTCGATGTCCTTCTTCGAGAAGCCGAGGTGGACCAGCAGATCGAACGCCGGATCGTTGATTTTCTCGGCTGGGATCTTGAGACCCTGCGTCAGGAACTCCTCGCCGACCGTCCACTTGTTGAACACGAACTTGATGTCGAACGCGGTCGCGAGCGTGCCTTCGAGCTTGGTCAACACCGCGTCGGTGAAGCCCTTGGCCTTCAGCGTCGAGTGGTTGATGCCCGGCGCCTGCTTCAACGAGGCGTGGCCGACGGCGTAGGCCTCGATCTCGGCGATCTCGCTCGGACGATAACCGAGCGTCGCCAGCGCCTCGGGCACCGACTGGTTGATGATCTTGAAGTAACCGCCGCCGGCGAGTTTCTTGAACTTGACCAGCGCGAAGTCGGGCTCGATGCCGGTGGTGTCGCAATCCATGACGAGGCCGATGGTGCCGGTCGGCGCGACGACGGTGGACTGCGCGTTGCGGAAGCCGTGCGCCTGGCCGAGCGCCAGCGCGTTGTCCCACGCCTTCTTGGCGGCATCGACCAGCCGCTGGTCGGGGCAGTTCGCGTGATCGAGCGGCACCGGCGACGTCGACAGCTTCTCATAACCCGTCCGCTCGCCATAGGCCGCGCGGCGGTGGTTGCGGATCACGCGCAGCATGTCGCCGGCGTTCGGCGCATAGCCGGGGAACGGTCCGAGCTCGCGCGCCATTTCGGCCGAGGTGGCGTAGCTGACGCCGGTCATGATCGCCGAGATGGCGCCGCAGATGGCGCGGCCCTCGGGGCTGTCATAGCCGATGCCGGCGGCCATCAGCATGCCGCCGATGTTGGCGAAGCCGAGGCCCATGGTGCGGTAGCGGTAGCTCAACTCGGCGATCTGGCGCGAGGGGAACTGCGCCATGGTGATCGAGATCTCGAGCACCACGGTCCACAGCCGGCAGGCATGCTCGTAGGCTTCGATGTCGAACGACTTGTCCGCGCCCGCGCCCTTGGCCCCGCCGTCAGTTCCCGTGTGTTGCGCGCCTCCACCGCGACGGAACGTCATCAGGTTCATCGACGCGAGGTTGCACGCCGTGTCGTCGAGGAACATGTACTCCGAGCACGGGTTCGACGCGTTGATCTCACCCGACTGCGGGCAGGTGTGCCAGTCGTTGATGGTGGTGTGGAACTGGATGCCCGGGTCGGCCGAAGCCCACGCGGCGTGCCCGATCTGCTCCCACAGGTCGCGCGCCTTCAGCGTCTTCGTCACCTTGCCGGTGATGCGGCCCTTGAGGTTCCAGTCCTTGTCGTCGTTGACGGCCTGCAGGAAGTCGTCGGTGACGCGGACCGAGTTGTTCGAATTCTGACCCGAGACGGTCAGATAGGCTTCGCTGTCCCAATCGGTGTCGTAGGTGGCGAAGTCGATGTCGGTGTAGCCCTGCTTGGCGAACTGGATCACGCGCAGGATGTAGTTCTGCGGAACGCCGTCGCGCTTGGCTTCACGGATGGCGAGCTTGAGCTTGGGGTTCTTCGAGGGGTCGAAGCACGCTTCCCCCTCGGCCTCGCAGTTGACGCAGGCCTTCATCACCGCCTTGAGCCGCTTGTGGCAGATCTTCGAGCCGGTGACGAGAGCGGCGACCTTCTGCTCCTCTTTCACCTTCCAGTCGATGTAGGCCTCGATGTCGGGATGATCGACGTCGACCACGACCATCTTGGCCGCACGCCGCGTCGTTCCACCGGACTTGATGGCGCCCGCCGCACGGTCGCCGATCTTGAGGAAGCTCATCAGGCCCGACGACTTGCCGCCGCCCGACAGCCGCTCGTTCTCGCCGCGCAGCTTGGAGAAGTTGGAGCCCGTGCCCGAGCCGTACTTGAACAGGCGCGCCTCGCGCACCCACAGATCCATGATGCCGTTCTCGTTGACGAGATCGTCCTCGACCGACTGGATGAAGCAGGCGTGCGGCTGGGGGTGCTCGTAGGCCGACGCCGACGCGGTCAATTTGCCGGTCTCGAAGTCGACGTAGAAATGGCCCTGGCCGGGGCCGTCGATGCCATAGGCCCAGTGCAGGCCGGTGTTGAACCACTGCGGCGAGTTCGGCGCGGCCATCTGCATGGCCAGCATGTAGCGGTGCTCGTCATAGAACGAGCGGGCGTCGTCCTCGGTGGTGAAGTAGCCGCCCTTCCAGCCCCAGTAGGTCCAGGTACCGGCCAGCCGGTCGAACACCTGCCGGGCATCGCCCTCGCCGCCGATGCGCTCTTTCTCCGGCAATTCGGTCAGTGCGCGCTCGTCGGCGACCGACCGCCACAGCCACGACGGCACCTTGTTCTCTTCGATCTTCTTGAGCCGCTTGGGCACGCCGGCCTTGCGGAAGTATTTCTGGGCCAGAATGTCGGCGGCGACCTGGCTCCAATGAGCGGGGACCTCGAAGCCTTCGAGACGGAACACGACGGAGCCGTCGGGGTTCTTGATCTCGGACGTGGCGCGGCGGAATTCGATCGATGCGTATGGCGACTTGCCGGCCTCGGTGAAGCGGCGCGAGATCTTCATAATGCCCCCGTGTGTGTCGTAAGGGGGGTGGTCGGAACGAGAAACGAGACTTCGGCACCCGGATGTTGATGGTGTGGACGCGCAGGCGACGCGGGCGACGCACTTCCTCCAGGCCGCACGAACTCTTCCCGTGCGTCCCTCGGCGCACAGGCGTCACTCGGCAGACACAAGGTGGGTGGGCCGATGGCCCGCGTCGGAAAACTGGCAGCTGGAACCGGGTCATTGCGCGGCAACGCGACTGGCCGCAACTCGACTGGAGCCGCTCGACTGGAGCATCAGGCCCGATGACGGATTGTTATGACGATTCGAGATCCATCGTCACGAGGTCTTGTGGTGGTAGGTGCCACCGGACACTAAATGTAGTGGTGTTGGTAACTTGGGGACGAAATCGTCGGGATCGCCCGTCGTTGCTCGGTTCGGCGCCGCAGCGTCCCGTGAGAGCGACTGTGGACGGCCACGTTCGGGGCATCCATGACAGGCTGACGACGAGGCTAGCTCAATTCCTTGCATCACAGGTGTTGCAGAATGGCCGCGCCGTTTGGCTGGCTGGACTTGGCCCCGGTCGGCCGCTAAAGCCAATGCATCACGAATGTCGGCGACGAGGTTGAGCCTATGGGCATTTTCTCCGAGATCTTCAGCTGGTGGGGCGGCAATACCTGGGGCACACGCGTCACGCTGTGGCGGCAGGGCAAGCTCGTAGGCGAGGATTCGCTGGGCAACCGCTACTATGTCCAAAAGAAGGGCACAGGCCCGCTCGGTGTCCCGCGGCGCTGGGTGACCTACCGCGATCTCGCCGACGCCTCCAAGGTGCCGCCGGAGTGGCACGGTTGGCTGCATTATACCGTCGACACGCTGCCGACCGCCGAGAACTACGAGCCGAAGCCCTGGCAGAAGCCACACCGCATGAATATGACTGGTACGCGCGATGCCTACCGGCCGTCAGGCTCTATTCTGGCGTCTGGCGCGCGGCCCAAGGCAACCGGCGATTACAAGGCGTGGAAGCCGGAATAAGGGCGTGCCTCCACGCCGCCTCGACATTCTGACGCCACCATTGGTTCGTCAGATCGTGTGATGACATCGCCGCTGGACATGATGTCGAAACTCCGACGCACTCTGCTACAGGCAGCCGGTGCGGACGATCCGGTTCTGAGACCCGAGGAATTCGCGAGCGTGGCGACAGCACGATCAAATCAACTTATGGCTGCGGCGGCCTATGCGGCCGGGCTCGCGCTCGCGGTGCCTGCTTCGGCCGAGCGGATCGACAACCAGGTCGCCGTCTTCGCCGCCCTCGACAAGGTGACGGCGCGCATCTCCAAGCTCGAGGCCCCGCTCGGCGAAACCGTGCAGTTCGGCGCACTCAAGGTGACGGCCCGCACGTGCTATTCGCGCCCGCCGACCGAGGAGCCGAAAACCAGCACCTTCGTCGAGGTCGAGGAAATCCAGCTCGACGGCAAGCAGAAGCGCATTTTCGCCGGCTGGATGTTCGCCGAGAGCCCAGGTCTCAACGCTGTCGAGCATCCGGTGTTCGACGTGTGGCTGACCGAATGCCAGAAGCCGACCAAGGCCGTGGCGCAGCGCCCGGCTGCAGCGGCGACCGGGCAGGGCGGCACGAAGGGTCAGCAGCCCGCTGCCGGACAAGGCAATCCGGACGACCAGCCGGCCGAGCCGCGCCGCCGCGTCCGGCGCTGAGCTGAGTTCATCGCGACGGTGGGATACGGCCGGCAACCGTCAGCGCGCCACCCGCTTCGCGTCTGACCACCACCATCTCGCCTGATGATACGGCCACGCCGACGAGCGAGGCGATCACCGTGTGATGGGTGACGAGCACCACTGGCGTCGAGAGGTCGAAGGGTGCGAGCGATGCGCGCAATTCCGCGACCTGCGCTGGTCCCTTCTCGGGGGTGCCGAAGAAAGAGTTGAGCAGCGGCCACGTCTCGACCGGACCGAGATCGAGCAGCCGCGCGGTCTCCAGACATCGGCACCACCGGCTCGAGAAGACGCGGGCGCGCGTGATGCCATTGTCGCGGAACGCCTGACCAATGGCCCGCGCTTCCGCCTTGCCGCCATCCGACAACAGCCGCTGCGTCGCGCAATCCTCGACGTTGAAGCCGGCCGGGTCGCCGCCGCCGGGCGCTGTCGCATGTCGGATGAGGACAAAGTGCCCGGGTGTCGCCGCGAGCTTCCACAACGCCGCCGTTTCCACGCTGTCTGCCGGCCTGCCGTAGGCCGCAACCAGCGGCCACAGCATCACGGTCAGAGCGAGGAGCAGGCGTTTCATGTTCGCGTCTCGGGCTCGAATTCGGCGGATCGCAACTGGCGGGCGAGCTTGTCGAGCAGCCCGTTCACGACTTTCGGCTCTTCCTCGTCGAAGAAGGCATGAGCCACGTTGATGTACTCGTTGATCACCACCCGCGCCGGCACGTCGCGCCGCTCGATCAGCTCGAACGCGCCGCCGCGCAGGATCGCGCGCAGGATGCTGTCGACACGGACCAGACGCCAGCCCGCAGCGAGTTGATGATCGATCATCGGGTCGATATCGCGTTGCCGCCGCACCACGCCGCGCAATAGCTCTGCGAAAAATACCGGGTCGGCGCCGGCCAGGGTCTCGTCGTCCTCGGTGCTCGGAAAACGTGTTGCGATGAACTCGTGGATGACGGCGTTGAGATCCGTTGCGGCCATGTCCATCTGATACAGCGCCTGCACTGCGGCCATGCGCGACGCGGTGCGCGGCTGCGGGCCCTTGGATTTGGCGGTCGCGGATCTGGCCGAAGGCGCTTTGGGGGCAGCCGGTTTCTTTTGCTCGGGTTTCATGCGCCCTGCCCCTGGAAGGCGCGTTGCAGTTCGACCAGCCGCAGGCAGGCGCGCGCGGCGTCTCCACCCTTGCCATCGCGGCCGCCCTTGGCGCGTTCGATCGCCTGGGCTTCGTTCTCGACGGTCAGGATACCGTTGCCGATCGGCACGCGATGCCGCATCGCGCTCTCCATCAGCCAATGGTTGGCGTTATCGACGACGACATCATAGTGCCCGGTATCGCCGCGGATGACGCAGCCGAGCGCAACAGCGCCCGAAAACCGGCTCGCCGGCGCGCCGCCGGGGATGAGGCCGGCCTCGGCCGCCAGCGACAGCACCTGCGGGATTTCCAGCGCGCCGGGCACGGTGATGCGGTCATAGCTGACGCCACGCGCCTCGCATTCGGCAATCGCGCCCGCCACCAGCAGATCCGAGATCGTCTCGTAGAATCGCGCTTCGATGATCAGCAGCCGCGCCTTCATCCGCGGCCCCTCGACCGGGGGCTGCTTCAGTGTCAGTCGCGGCTTCTGCGCTTTCGTCACCATATCGTCACTCGATCCTCAGTGTGCCGGTGATGTGCAGGCCGAAGGCCTCGACACCGGTATAAATGTGAGCGGGAGAATTGGTCAGCAGCGTCATCTCGCGGACGCCGAGATCGCGCAGGATCTGCGAGCCGATGCCGATTTCGACCTGGCGGCGCTCGCGGCTGCCATCGACGGGCGCCGCTGGATCGAGCCGCGCATCGACCCATTGCGAAATGGAGCGGGCACGCAGGTCGCGGATCAGCACGACGACGCCGCGCTCGGCGTTGGCGATCGTGCGCATCGCGCCGTCGACCGTGCTCGTGCCGTCGCGGCCATCGACGATGCCGGCAAGGTCGGTGAGAGGGTTGACGGCATGGACGCGGACCAGCACCGGACCCGGTTTGGAGAGGTCGCCTTTGACCAGTGCGACGTGCTCGGCAGGCTCGACTGTCGTCTCGTAGACGTGCAGCAGCCAGCGGCCGGTCGTGGCCGTCTCGACCGGCATCCGCTTGGTCTGCTTGACGATGCGGTCGTTCTTCAGCCGATAGGCGATCAGCGCGTCGATGGCGCCGATCTTCAAGCCGTGGCGCTTCGCGAAGGGCACCAGATCGGGCATCCGGGCCATGGTGCCGTCGTCGTTCATGATTTCGCAGATCACCGCCGCCGGCGTCAGTCCGGCCAGCCGCGCGAGATCGATCGATGCCTCGGTGTGCCCGGCACGGACCAGCACGCCGCCGTCACGCGCGACGAGCGGGAAGACATGGCCGGGCGAGACGATGTCGGCCGCGCCCTTGGACGGGTCGATGGCGGTGGCGATGGTACGGGCGCGATCGTGCGCCGAAATGCCCGTCGTGATCCCCTCTTTGGCCTCGATCGAGACGGTGAACGCGGTCTCGCGGCGCGTGCGGTTGTCGCGCACCATGCTCTCGAGGCGCAGTTCTTCGGCGCGTGACTTGGTCAGGGCGAGGCAGATCAGGCCGCGGCCGTGCTTGGCCATGAAATTGACTGCGTCCGGCGTCGCCATCTGCGCCGGGATGACGAGGTCGCCTTCGTTCTCGCGATCCTCGGCATCGACCAGGATGACCATGCGGCCATTGCGGATGTCGTCGAGGATCGCCGCGGGCGATGCCAGTGCGCTCCCGCCCCCCTGGGCGCCTTGGTCCGCGCTACCGGCAGATGCAACCTTGTCGAGGCCATGCGTCGTCACGGGCGAAACTCCATGAGGCGCGCGACGTAGCGCGCGATGAGGTCGACTTCGAGGTTTATCTGATCGCCGGGCTTTTTGCGCTCCCATGTCGTCGCGGTCAAGGTGTGGGGGATGACGTTGACGCCGAAGCGGTCGCCCATCACCTCGTTGACCGTCAGCGAAGTGCCGTCGAGCGCCACCGACCCTTTCGGCGCGATGTAGCGGGCGAGGTGCTCGGGCACCTCGAAGGTATAGCGCCGGCTCGATCCGTCGGGCCGAATATCGAGGATCGTGGCCAGTCCATCGACGTGGCCCGTGACGATATGTCCGCCCAGTTCGTCCTTCGCCGAAAGCGCGCGTTCGAGATTGACCTTGCGCCCGATCGACCACGCGCCGAGCGACGTTTTCGACAGCGTTTCGTTCGACACGTCGACAGCGAACACCGAGCCGCCGGGCGCGGGCGCGAGGGAGGTGACGGTGAGGCAGACGCCGTCGCAGGCGATGGAGGCGCCGAGTGCGATCGAGCCGGCGTCGTAGCTCGATGCGATCTCGAAGCGGCCGCCGCTGTGGCGCCGCACTTCGCCGATCGCGGTGATGATACCGGTGAACATGGGGGCGATCCTCAGCTCGGTTCGATGTTGCGGGAAGGGGCAGGGGGTTCCGGCGGGCCGCGGTGGCCGCCGCCTATGAAGCGGAACTCGACGTGGTGGTCGCCGCCGGCCTGCCGCGTCGAAACGTGTGTCAGCGGCAGCGCGCCGAGCAGGCGGGTGAGGGAGGCGCGGGCGCGCGCTTGGACGTGCGCCGCATCGTGGTTCGGCCTCGGCCGCCTGGAACAGATGCACCTCATCGACGAGGTGCGCGTCGGCGAAAGCGCGCCACACCGAGGGGCCGCCTTCGACCAGCAGCCGTGTGATGCCCTCGGCGACGAGCATTTCCATTGCCGCCGGAAGCCACAGCCGGCCGCCGACCAGCGGCACACGCATGACTTTGATTGCAGGAGCGAGCAGTCCGGCAGACGTGTCTCCCGGCCCGCAGATGCACCACAGCGGAACCGCTTCGGCGCTCGCCACGAGCTTGCTCGCAGGATCGAGATCAGGCGTGCGTGTCAGCACCACCCGCACCGGTGAGCGCGCGGCGAGCCCCGGCAGCCTGCAAGTCAGTTCGGGGTCGTCGTCGCGCACGGTGCCGGAGCCGACCAGAATCGCGTCGGCTTCGGCGCGCAGCAGGTGCCCGCGTGCGCGCGCCTCGGCGCCCGTCACCCACGTCGGCTGGCCGCTGCCGCCGCGCGGCACCGCGCCGTCCGCGCCCGCGGCGATCTTGAGCGTCACCAATGGCCGCCGCTCCGTGACGCGCACGATGTGGCCGCGCGTGATCCACCGCGCCTCGGCGGCGCCGACCCCGCGTGCGACCTCGATGCCCGCCGCGCGCAGCCGGTCGAGGCCGCGGCCGGCCACGCGCGGATCGGGGTCCTCGATGGCGGCGACCACGCGGCGGAGGCCCGCCGCCACGATGGCGTCGGCGCAAGGCGGGGTCTTACCGTGATGCGAGCACGGCTCGAGCGTCACGTACATGGTCTTGCCGCGCGCCCGCTCGCCAGCGCGGCGGATGGCTTCGGTCTCGGCATGCGGCCGGCCGCCGGGCTGCGTCCAGCCGCGCGCGATGACCTCGCCCGTCGCCTCGTCGGCGATGACCGCGCCGACGGCGGGATTGGGCGACGTGCTGCCAAGCCCGCGTCGCGCCATCGCCAAGGCGATGGACATCATGGCGTGATCGAATGGGCGGGTTGGGTTGGCGGTCATCCGGCGGAGCTTGTGCAACAGGCGGGAAGGCCCGAATTTGCCGGGACCTCGACCAGCGGATTAGGCCCTTTCCCAAGGCATCGCAAGTGTGGTGCCTCGCAATTGCCGACCAGAAATCGCGGCTGGTTCCCAGTCGGCAATTGCGAGACGAGCACCACACTAAGCTCATGATGTTGCTAGTGTCCCTTGGTTTCCGAATTGCCGATGAGTGCCTGCCGCAAATTGGTCGGCAATTCGGAAACGGGACGCTAGTGTTTCTTGCCCGGCAGAGGCGTCCCGGTGGCGTCGCTGGCGTCGCGGGCGATTTCGCCGAGCACCTGCTGGAAGTCGGACGCCTCGCGGAAATCGCGGTAGACCGAGGCGAAGCGCACGTAGGCGACGGGGTCGAGCCCGCGCAGCGCCTCCATGACGAGCTCGCCGATGACCGACGACGCCACCTCGCTCTCGCCCTGGCTTTCGAGCTGCCGCACGATGCCCGACACGCAACGTTCGATGCGCTCGCCCTCGATCGGCCGCTTCCTCAGCGCCACTTCGACGGAGCGCGCCAGCTTGTCGCGGTCGAACGGCACCTTGCGGCCCGATCGCTTGACGACCGTGATCTCGCGCAGCTGCACGCGCTCGAAGGTCGTGAACCGGCCACCGCAATCGGGACAGACGCGGCGGCGGCGGATGGTGCTGTTCTCCTCCGACGGCCGGCTGTCTTTGACCTGCGTGTTCTCACCGGCGCAATAGGGGCAGCGCATGAGAATCTCCCTCGAAAAAACAAAACGCCGGGGACGCGAATCCCCGGCGCTGCGATCTTAGCGGCAACCGAGCTATGATGAAACCGGGCTCGGTAGTGAATAGCGTCCGTCGCATCCGGCCGGCTCCCCGGTGGGGAGTCGGTTTCGGCCACTTAGACGTAAATCGGGAAGCGGTCGCAGAGCGCAATCGCCTGGGCCTTGACCTTTTCCTCGACGGCGCCGTTGCCGGCCTCGCCGTTCTTGGCGAGCCCGTCGAGCACCTCCGAAATCATGCGGCCGACCTCCTGGAACTCGGCGACGCCGAAGCCGCGCGTTGTGCCGGCCGGCGAGCCGAGGCGGATGCCCGACGTCACCATCGGCTTCTCGGGGTCGAACGGGATGCCGTTCTTGTTGACGGTGATGTGGGCGCGGCCGAGCGCCTTCTCCGAGATGTTGCCGGTGATCTTCTTGGGCCGCAGATCGACGAGCACGAGGTGGGTATCGGTGCCGCCGGAGACCAGCGCGAAGCCGTTGGAGACGAGCACTTCGCCCATCGCCTTGCAGTTGTCCATGACCTGCTTGGCGTAGATCTTGAACTCGGGCTTCAGCGCCTCGCCGAAGGCGGCGGCCTTGCCGGCGATGACGTGCATCAAGGGGCCGCCCTGGATGCCGGGGAAGATCGCCGAGTTGAACTTCTTGGCGAGATCCTCGTCGTTAGTGAGGATCATGCCGCCGCGGGGGCCACGCAGCGTCTTGTGCGTCGTCGTCGTGGCAACGTGGGCGTGCGGGAACGGGCTCGGGAACAGGCCGGCGGCGACGAGGCCGGCGAAGTGCGCCATATCGACCATGAAGTACGCGCCGACCTCGTCCGCGATCTTGCGGAAGGCGGCGAAATCGATGACGCGCGGATAGGCCGAGCCGCCGGCGATGATCAGCTTCGGCTTGTTCTCGAGCGCCACCTTGCGCACGTCGTCCATGTCGATGCGGTGGGTGTCGGGCCGAACCATGTAGTGGACGGCCTTGAACCACTTGCCCGACTGGTTGACGGTGGCGCCGTGGGTGAGATGGCCGCCGTGGGCGAGGTTGAGGCCCATGATGGTGTCGCCGGGCTGGATCAGCGCGTTGAACACGCCCTGGTTGGCCTGCGAGCCGGAGTTGGGCTGCACGTTGGCGAAGCCGCAGCCGAACAGCTTCTTGGCGCGCTCGATGGCCAGGGTCTCGGCGACGTCGACGTACTGGCAGCCGCCGTAATAGCGCTTGCCCGGATAGCCCTCGGCGTACTTGTTGGTCAGCACCGAGCCCTGGGCTTCCAGCACCGCCCGCGAAACAATGTTCTCCGAGGCGATCAGCTCGATCTCGTGCTGCTGACGGCCGAGTTCGTTCTTGATGGCGCCGGCCAGCTCGGGATCGGTCTCGGCGAGTGTCGCGGTGAAGAACTTGGACGCCTGGCTCGTGGTGTAGGCTTTTGCTGTCGACATCGGGGATTTCCTCGGCGGGTGAGTTGTCCAGTGTTTGTGGGGCGTTCTTAATCGAGGCGAGAGACGCAGTAGGGGCGACCGTGGACAACGCCGGGCCAAAGCCGCCTTGATCGTCGGTTTGGCCTACCATAGTCGAAGAGGGAGAACCAGGGAACGACCCGTCGCAGCCCGAACGGGTAGGTGTCATTGGGCGGATCTACCAGGCGTCCGGCTTCACTGATACGTGTACAGAGCCTGCCGCCGCCCAGCCGGCCGCACGAGGCCGTCTTGTGTGAGCACTCGAGACATAGATGGCCGCACTACGCAGGACGTCCCCGCGCCGTCAGGCGGTTGGGAACGCTTCGGCGGCCAACGACCGGGTGGTGCCGGTAAGCGCGCGCTGCTGCCAGTCGCGATCGGCGCCGGTGGCGGGCCGGGCGGCGCGAATGCGATCGAGCGCGGTATCGACGCCGCTCGCGGTCTCGGCCTGATTGCTGGCGTAGACCACGCCGACGGGGCGGTTGTACGCAGTCCAATAGCTTTCGGCCGGCGGGCGGACATCAGCCTCGAAGCGCGCGAGCGCGCGGTCGAACGCAACTCGGTAGGCGGCGACGCGGGCTTCGAGGTCGCGCGCCAGTTGCACGAAGGCGGGGCTCATTGGGCCATACTCCGCCGCGATCATTGGCGCCGGGGCGCAAGCGATGCGATTGCTGCCGCGCTTGCGCCGGCGAGAACATCTCTACGGTTCATCTCGTCCTCCAGGGGCGGGGCCGTCGCCCTTCGCCACGCGACGCTTGGGCGCCGACGGACGTGACGATACCACCGGCCAGCAGCGCGATTCCTGCGCGTCCGGACGAATATCACTGTTGCTTGAGAGGCGAGGCGGCGGCTATTCGGCCGCCAGCTTCGGCATCACGCCCTTCGACAGCGGGCAGGCGGCCCATAGCGTCGAGATGGACGCAACCAGATGATCCATCTGCGCGTCGGTGTGCTGCGGCGTCGGCGTCAACCGCAGACGCTCGGTTCCGCGCGGAACCGTGGGATAGTTGATCGGCTGCACATAGATGCCATAGCGATCGAGCAGCGTGTCGGTGATCTGCTTGCAGTGCACCGGATCGCCGACCAGCACCGGCACGATGTGGCTGTGACCGGGTACGACGTGAACGCCGACCGCCGTCAGACGGGCCTTCAGCGTGCGTGCGCGCTCCTGATGCCGGGCGCGCTCGATCTGGCTGCCTTTGAGGTAGCGGATCGAGGCCAGGGCGCCGGCCGCGATGGCGGGCGCGATGGAGGTTGTGAAGATGAAGCCCGATGCGAACGAGCGGATGGCGTCGCAGCAGGCGCGGCTGGCGGCGATGTAGCCACCCATGACGCCGAAGCCCTTGGCGAGGGTGCCGTTGATGATGTCGACGCGATGCATGACGCCGTCACGCTCGGCGATGCCGCCGCCGCGCGGGCCGTACATGCCGACCGCGTGCACCTCGTCGAGGTAGGTCAGCGCGCCATACTTGTCGGCGAGATCGCAAATGGCAGCAATGGGAGCAATATGTCCGTCCATCGAGTAGACGCTCTCGAAGGCGATGATCTTCGGCGTGTCCCGCGGGATGGTCTTGAGCTTGGCCTCGAGATCCTCGACGTCGTTGTGACGGAAGATCAGCTTCGGACCGCCGCCGTGGCGGATGCCCTCGATCATGGAGGCGTGGTTCTTCGCATCCGAGACGATGACGCAGCCGGGCAGCAGCTTGACCAGCGTCGCCAGCGTCGCGTCGTTGGCGACGTAGGCCGAGGTGAACAGCAACGCTGCTTCCTTGCCGTGCAGGTCGGCGATCTCGGCCTCGAGTTCGACGTGATAGTGCGTGGTGCCGGAAATGTTGCGCGTGCCGCCCGATCCCGCACCCACCGTGTCGATCGCCTCGTGCATGGCGGCGACGACGTTGGGGTGCTGGCCCATGCCGAGGTAGTCGTTGGAGCACCACACCGTGGTCGGGTGGGCGACGCCGGCCGCGAATCGCTCAGCCTCCGGGAACGCGCCACGCTTGCGGCGCAGATCTGCAAAAACCCGATAGCGCCCTTCGCGATGGACCGCCGCAAGGGCATCCTCGAACTTGCTTTCGTAGTTCATCGGCAGTTTCGCTTCCCCTAGGCTTTTTTTGAGCATCCTACACCGCCGCTTTGGCTGCAACATCCCCAAGTGTCGCGCCCGGCGGCGGGTTCAGTCCTGGTCCAGCGCGTATATTCCGCGGTACTGGCCCAGCTTGCAACCCATCCGAGCGTTAACTTGCCGTGATCCTTGCACGCGCGAGGCGGCGGCTTTTTGATTTTAGTCACGTCCTCCGGGCCGAATTGTCGCGGTAACGTGGCATAAGACTGGGCATGTGACCCCTCACGAGACCGGTGCCCGGCTTCTCCTTTCGGCGAACTCTGCCAAAAAGACAACGGCTGAGCGCCGCATCTATTCGCCAGCACCTATCCGGAGCGATGCGGCGCGATTCCGAACGCCGATGTTCCGCCGACCACTGACTTAGCAAGTCCAGGCTGACAGGAACCTGATGGCCGAAGCAGGTGGGGCCGAGACCTCGCCGCCAATGATGGATGCGCCAGCGGCGGCCCGCAGCTTGACCGTGAGACGATATCCCGGCGCATCGGCGCAAGCATGGCCACAAGCTCCTTCTGCTCGCGCGCCGGGACCTTGAACTTGTCGAGCGACTTGCCGAGGTTCTGGACGAGCGCGTCGGAGTGACGGTTGGCGACGCCATGTCGCGGCGCGACGCCTCAGCTTAAACGAAACACGGCGGGCCAGGTACCCTGGCCCGCCGCGCATCGAAAACTACTGTCGTCCCCGCCGATCCGCTGTGGGCGGGCTCAATATGCCGAGGCCGTCGGGCCGACGCCGTCCTTGTTATAGAGGTCGCGGCGGAACTGCACGATGCCGTCCTCGGTGGCCCAGGCGGTGATGTAGACGAAGTGCAGCGTCACCGGCTTTTTGAGCTTCACGTCCATCCGCTCCCGCGTCTCTTTCATCTTGGCGATGCGCTCGCCGTTCCAGCCGCCCTGATCGGCGAGCAGCCAGTTGGCGAGATCCTCGATGCCCTGCACGCGAATGCAGCCCGAGCTCGCGGCGCGGAAATTACGTCCGAACAGATTGTCCGACGGCGTGTCGTGCATGTAGACGGAATGGGCGTTGTGGAAGTTGATCTTGAGGAAGCCGAGTGGGTTCTCCTTGCCCGGCTGCTGGCTATAAGTCAGCGCCATCGGCTGGCCCGACTTCCAATTGACCTTCTCGGGATCGAGCTTCTTGCCGTTGCCGTCGTAGGCATCGATGTGGAACTTGGACAGCACGTTCTTACCGCTCGACTGCATCTCCCGTCCCCGAGGAATGAGATCCTTGGTGATCACGGTCGGCGGCAGACGCCACACCGGGTTGAAATTGAGCTCGTAGATGCTGGAGCTGAGCAGTGGCGTCTGGCGGTCGATCTTGCCGACGACGCCGGAATGGCGCGACACCACGCGATCACCCTCGACCGCCTCGATCTGGGCGGCGGGAACATTGACCATCACGTAGCGCTTGCCGGCCGAGCGGGCCAGCGCCGATAGGCGGCTGAGGTTCTGCTGCAGCTGCTTCAGGCGGGCGGCGGCGGACACGTTCAGCGCCGGAATGGTGCGCTTGTCGACGATGCCGGTCGGCGTCAATCCGTTCGATGCCTGGAACCGCTTCACGGCCTTTTCCAGCGCGTAGTCGAAGCTCTGCGAGTCCGGCTCGTCGTCCTTGAGGTCGCCCGACAGCGCCAGACGCTCGCGCAGGATGCCGACTGCCGGACCGCTCGATCCGACCTGCAGCACTGCATCGGGCACGAGTTTCCAGCCGCCCTTGGCGACGATGTCCTGATAGCGCTTGATGGCCGATTTGGTGGCGTCGATGTTGGCCGGCGACAGGGTCGGATAGCCCTTGGGCGGGTTGGCCTCCCACTGCTTGATATATTCGCGATCGACCGGAGCGGCGTAGGAGCCCGACGCCCCGGGGCCGGAGAACGGGTTCCACGTGCCCGAGCCCTCGTAGGCCACGGCGGGTGCCGACGGCAGCGCGGCGATCATGGCGCCAAGGGCCAAGGCTGTTCTGGCCAGAGTGTTGGCGTGTTTCGGCTGGAACTTGGATCGGCCCACGTGAGCGCTCCCTCGTGTCGTGCAATGGACGAAACCGGCAAAGTCGCCGCGAGTGTCCCGCCTCGTGGTTAACGAAATTATACCAAGCGCGCCAGGGGCGCGCTGCTGCGGTGCAACGTGCGGTATTCGGAGGGGGGTTGAAAAGTGGTTTTGCGCGGTTGGCTGGAGGGGCGCGGGGAAGTGGTGCCGCGGGGACACAATGGCCCGATCGCCGGGCGCGACGGCCTAGGCTTATGACTCGATTGGGAAAAGCCGGTGGACGGCGCAAAACGGCGGCGGAGCCGCAGACGGGGTCTGCAGCTCCGTTACTGTGCAATTACTTTCGCCAATACTTAGAGGCGGTAGCGAATTCTGGTCCGACCAGAACCGCTCGAGGCGAACCAGCGCCTTGTTGAGGCCGCGGATCTCGTCGTTGCCGATCTCGCCGACCGACTGCACCGAGCCGAGCTGGCGGTGATACAGGGCTTTGACGATTTCGCGCGCTTCGAGGCCCTTGTCGGTCAGGCTGACGCGCACCGAACGGCGGTCGGTATCGGAGCGCTTGTAGTGGATGTAGCCCATATCGACGAGCTTCTTGAGATTGTAGGAGACGTTCGAGCCCAAGTAATAGCCGCGCGTCTTCAGCTCTCCCGCCGTCAACTCGCTCTCGCCGATGTTGTAGAGCAACAGAGCCTGCACCGAGTTGAGCTCGGCGCCGCCCTGGCGGTCGAACTCGTCCTTGATGACGTCGAGAAGAAGCCGGTGAAGGCGTTCGATCAGGCGCAGCGCCTGAAGGTATTCGCCGCGGAAAGCCTCGTCCTGGGCTGGCGCGGTGTGGCGCGCGGCGTTGATCGCGATACTCATTGTCCTGCCTCTATACCTGTTTGACGCGTCCCGGTTTTCCGGGTTGTCCAAACCGTAACAGGGAGAACTAAAACTTACCTCAATAGATATAGTAAAAGAATAGTAACGGCCATATTTTGGAAGGTTTTGTTTTCCAGTGCCAAAACGAAGCAAATATAATGTCTTGATTTACTTTGGCTGTGGCGGCAGACGGCTCGTCGAGGTTGAAAAATACCATCTTAGATGGCAGCGGGTGGCGGTTCGCGACACGACATGAAGGTTGACCCAGGGCGAACTCCTGCGAATGGCCCGCTTGGTCGCTGCTGACGCCAGATCGGGCCGGTTGCCGCCACAGGTGGTCATGCAACCGCGTGGCCGCCGAAACCGGCGAATGTCTTAACGCAGCGTCTGGATCTGGTCGCGCGGTGTCAGCGCCAGGCCGCCGTCCGGCATGGCGGCGAAATAGGCGGCGATACTGGAGTCGGAGACCTCGGCGAGGGTAGCCGGTTGCCACTGCGGCTTGCCGTCCTTGTCGATCAGCGCCGCGCGCACGCCCTCGGCGAAATCGTGGCCGTCGAGGCAGCGGCTGGCGAGGCGGTAATCGACCTCCAGCACGGCATCGAGGTCGAGGCTCGCGGAAGCGCGGATGTGGCGGAAGGTGAGGGCGAGCGACGTCGGCGAGCGGGTGAGCAATTCGCGGCGCACGCCTTGCGCCCATTCGGCATCGGCCGCGCCGACGCCGTCGAGGCGGGTCAGGATCTCGATCACCGAACCGGCACTGAAACAGTGCCGGATGACGTCGCGCCGGGCCAAGAGCTCTGACGGGCCGGGGTCCTGATGGCGCGCGTCGAGGACCTGATCGACGGGGTAGGCGCCGGACAGCGCCTCGATGATCGCGGCATGCTCGGCTGCGGGTATGCAGTGGGTCGCAAGGCCGAGGTGGAAGGCGTCGGCGCGGCCGATGGTGCGCCCGGTCAAGCCGAGATAGAGCCCGATGCCATCCGGCATGCGGCTGAAAGCATGCGCCGCGCCGACGTCGGGAAACAGACCGATGGCGGTTTCAGGCATGGCGAACCGGTAACCCTCGCCCGCGACGCGGTGGGTGCCGAACAGCGTCACGCCGACGCCCGACCCCATCACCATGCCGTCGATCAGCGAAATGGTCGGCTTGGTGAAGCACTCGAGCGTCCAGTTGAGCCGGTATTCGTCGGCAAACGCGCGCCGCCCGCGCTCGGGATCGGACTTGCCCCAGGCCACCAGCTCGCGCACGTCGCCGCCGGCGGAGAAGGCCTTTGGGTTGTCCGAGCGCAGCACGAGACAATAGAGCAGCGGGTCGCGCGCGATGCGGGGCATGGCGGCGGCCATGGTGGCCCGCATCTCAGTGGTCAATGCGTTGAGCGCGCGGGGCCGGTCGAACGACATCACCGCCGCCGCGCCGCGGCTCTCGATGCGGACTTCCGGATTTGCGGGTGTGGCGATGACGGCGGCGGCAGTCGGCGTGGCAGGGGTGTCGGTCACGGTGTCGGGTGTCCGGATTGGATGAGCGATTGGATGTGAACCCTTCGACGGGGTGGCGCGTTGATCTCATACACAGTTTGTCCACCGCGGCAGCGCCACCGCGGACACACAAACACAATTTGCCTTATTTAGCCGCTATACAATGAGGCGCAATCGGAACAATATCGTGGAACTGATTCGGCCCATGCCAGCGGGGGTTGGTGCTTGGCGGCTGTCAATCGGTTTCCGTTACATGGATAGGGGCGTGGGCATGGGGCGACACACGGTCGGCTTGTTGCTGGTGACGGGAATCGTCGCCGCGGGCGCGGTCCATACGGGTTCCGTTGCCCAGGACTCCAGAACGGACACCAGAGCGGCTTCCTTGGCCGACGCCGGCAGTCGAGAAGCCGGCGTTCAGGACGCCGGTTTCAGGGTGTTCGCGTCGCGCAGCTTCAGCGCCGCCATCGTCCCCGCACTGCACGCGCCCACGCTGGCCGATCAGGCGGGGCAATCCCTGACGGCTCCCGCGCTGTCGCCCGTCCAATCTGACCGCAGACCGCGGCCAAGCCGTCGCCGCCAGCGGCTACCGTTGCGCCGGCTGCTCCTGGTCCTGCCGCCCCGCTCCGGCGGCGACAGGTCAACCGCCGGCGATCAATGCAGCGCCGACCGCTTCATGGCCGAAGACACTGCCCGAGGCCAAGGCCGAAGCCGAAGCGCGCGCCAATCCGCAGGCAGTCGCAAAATCGTGGACGCCAGCCGAGATCGAACTCGCCACTGCGCGCTGCACGGCGATCCTCAAGGGCATCGACGCGGTCACCGTACCCGAGCCGCCGATGCGCGAGGGCGACTGCGGTGCGCCCGCGCCGGTCCGCCTCGTCAGCATCGGCCGCAACCCGGAGGTGGCGCTGTCGCCGCCGCCGGTGGTGACCTGCGACATGGTCGTCGCCATGCACACCTGGGTGAAATCTGACCTGCAGCCGCTGGCCAAGAAACATCTCGGCGCGCCGGTCATCAAGATCGAGACGATGAGCGACTACTCCTGCCGCAACGCCTATGGCCGCACCAAGAGCCGGCTGTCCGAGCACGGCAAGGCCAACGCGATCGACATCCGCGGCTTCGTGACGGCCAAGGCCGAGCCGGCCATGCTGCTGGCCGACTGGGGCATGACGGCGCGCGATGTCGCGGCGCAGGTCGCCGCCGCCAAGGCCGAAGCGCAGAAGTTGGCAGAACGCGCGCAGCGCGAGAAGGCGGCGGCGGAAGCGGCGGCCATCGCGGCCCGCGCGAAGGGGCGTTCTCCCGCACCAGGAAATGCCGAGGGCTCGGCGACGGCCGCAGCGCCAGGGGCGACGAGCCCGGCTATCGGATTGCGCGATGGCGGCCAGACGCTGACCGAAGGCATGCCGCGCGTCCGCATCACCATTCCCGGCACCGCCCGCGACGATGACGACGACAAGCCGCGCAGCGGCCCGGCATTCGGTGTCGAGCCCAATAGACTGGGCGGGCCGAAGCCTTCGGCATCGATGCTGGCGCTGCCGCCGATCGCAGCCCCGGTGAAGGCCGAGAAGGAGCCAGCGACGGCTGGCAAGGCGGCGAAACCGGCGACGCCTGCGGCGCAAGCACCGGCAGCGAGCCAGCCTGTCGCCAATGGCCGGGTGCAGATCACCCACGCTCCGGCATCCTCGCGCGATCAGACGTCGTCGAAAGCCAAATTTCTGCGCGAGGCGCACGCCGCCGGCTGCCGCATCTTCGGCACCATCCTCGGGCCCGAAGCCAACAACGCTCACCGCAACCACTTCCACGTCGACATGGCCGAGCGCAAGACGACGAACTTCTGCGAGTAGGGGGCAAGCAGGCGGTGACGTCCATCGCACTTGCGATGCGCGCGACGACCGGCCAAGGTGCGCGGCAGGACGCCACACAGTCGAGCAAAATCCCCGATGTCACGCCGACACCCTGCCGATACCGCGATAGCCGCCCCCGCCCAAAGTGCTGCCGCCTTTCCCGCGGTCCGGATGCGGCGCAACCGGCGGGCCGGGTGGTCGCGCCGGCTGGTGGCGGAAACCACGCTGTCGCCGAGCGATCTGATCTGGCCGCTGTTCGTGCTCGAAGGCAAAGGACAGCGTGAGGCGATCCCGTCGATGCCGGGGGTCGAGAGGCTGTCGATCGATCTCATCGTCGCCGCAGCGATCGAGGCGGAAAAGCTCGGCATCCCGGCGATCGCGCTGTTTCCCTATACCGATCCGCAAAAGCGGACCGACGACGCGCGCGAGGCGTGGAACCCCGACAATCTGGTTTGCCGTGCCGTGCGCGCGATCAAGACGGCGGGCGTGGACGTCGGCGTCATCCTCGACGTGGCGCTCGATCCCTATACCAGCCACGGCCACGACGGCTTGGTCGAAGGCGGCGAGATCGTCAACGACGCGACGCTCGCCGCGCTGGTCAAGCAGTCGCTGGTGCAGGCCGAGGCGGGGGCCGATATCCTAGCGCCGTCGGACATGATGGACGGCCGCATCGGCAGCATCCGGGCGGCGCTGGAAGCCAAGGGCCACACGCAGACGCAACTCATGGCTTATGCGGCGAAGTATGCGTCGGCGTTCTATGGGCCGTTCCGCGATGCGGTCGGCTCGTCGTCGACCTTGAAGGGCGACAAGCGGACCTATCAGATGGACCCCGCCAACTCCGACGAGGCGATGCGCGAGGTGGCGCTCGATCTGGCCGAGGGCGCCGACATGGTGATGGTCAAGCCGGGGATGCCGTATCTCGACATCGTGCGGCGGGTGTCGGAGACGTTCGAGGTGCCGACGTTCGCCTATCAGGTGTCGGGCGAGTACGCGATGATGATGGCGGCGGCCGAGCGCGGCTGGCTCGACGGCGACCGGGTGATGCTGGAGAGCCTGATGGCGTTCAAGCGCGCGGGTGCGTCAGGCATCCTCACCTATTTCGCGCCGCGGGCGGCGGTTCTGCTGGGCACGCCTCCGGCATGAGGTCTTCTTGGCACGCCTCCGGCTGACGGTCTTTGGTTTGCACGCCTCCGGCATGACGCAGCTTGACGCGCTTGAGGGCGGGTGCGAAGCCTCGCCGGTGCGCCGGGTGCGGAGTTGTCAGCGATGAGTGAGATTGTTTCGGCAGACCAGCATCGCGAGCGGCCGGGCGGGCTGTGGTTCGTCGCGCTGTGCGGCGTGGTGGCGGTGGTGGCGTTGATGCCGTGGCTGCTGGCGGCGCTGTTTGCGCCGGCGCTGCTCGGCGCGCCGGGTCCGAGCCCGTCGCCGGTGATCATACTCGGCATCGCTGCCGTGCTCGCCTACCCGATCTGGCTGATCTACTGGGCGGGCCGGGTCATGGCGGCGCGGCGCGCGGGCGAGAGCGGGCGGGAGCAGGCGCTGGTGATGGTGGCGCCGGCTGCGGTGTTGCTTTCGGTGTTCTTCTTCTACGGCTTGCTGCTGTGACCCACCCCCGCGCATCCGGGCCGATCGCCGGCGAGGCGGAGATCATCGCCATCCTGGCGCCGTTGACCGCGCGCTTTCCGGGTGCGTTCGCGCTGACCGACGATTGCGCCATGTTCGCGCCCGAGCCCGGTTCCGAGATCGTGCTGAACACCGATGCGGTGGCGGCGGGCGTGCATTTTTTCGCGGACGACGCGGCCGCCGACATCGCCTGGAAGGCGCTGGCGGTCAACGTGTCCGATCTCACGGCCAAGGGCGCGCGGCCGCGGGTCTATCTGATGGCGCTGGCGTTTCCTGAAGCGCCGCAGCGGGCTTGGGTCGAGGATTTCGCGCGCGGGCTCGGCGAGGCGCAGGAGCGGTTCGGGCTCGTGCTGGCGGGCGGCGATACCGACCGCCGGCCGGGGCCGCTGTCGGTGACGATCACGGCGATCGGCGAGGTGCCGGCGGGCGCGATGGTGCGGCGGGGCGCGGCGCGGCCGGGAGACGTGCTGTATGTCAGCGGACCGCTGGGGGACGCGGCGCTGGGCTTGCAGCTGCGCAGCGATAGCGCACGCGCCGCGCGCTGGGGGCTCGATGCGGCGAACGCGGATGCCCTGGTCGCGCGCTATCTCAAGCCCGCGCCAAGGATCGAACTTGCGCCGGTGCTGCGCGCCCACGCCCGGGCGGCGATGGATCTGTCGGACGGGCTCGTCAAGGACCTCGGCCGCATGGCGGCGGCGAGCGGCTGCGGGGCGGATATCGACGGCGATGCGCTGCCGCTGTCGGCTGCCGCACGGATTGCCTTCGCCACCGATCCGGCGTTGCGCATCGCGGCGCTCTCCGGCGGCGACGACTACGAGGTGCTGGCGGCGGTCGCGCCGGATGCCGCCGCGGCGTTCGAAGCGGCCGCAGCAGGCGCGGGCGTGGCCGTCACCGCCATCGGCGTCATGACCGATGGGGGCGGCGTGCGGGTGCATGATCGCGCCGGCGGAACGGTGGCTGTCCCGGTAGACGGTTGGGATCATTTCTGAGGATCGCGGGACATTGTGCCGCGATCACAGCGAAAAGCCATGTCTATCAGTGCGATGACTCGCACCGAGATGGCGCATGGCTGCAACACTGTGATGCCGCCCCGACACTAGAGCATCATCGGACCTGACGGAATCGCGGTTGCATTCACAGGTCCGATAAAGATGCTCTAAATCATGGTGCTAGAGCAATTTTATCCGATCGGTCGATCGCTATGGCGATCGCGTCCGATCGGATATTGCTCTAGAGTGCGATCGTTTTTTGATCGAGACGCAACGCGCTCGAACAAGAACGTGAATCGCACTCTAAGATTATGATTCAGAGCATGATTCACGCTCGAGATGGGATCGCGCCGCGATTCCGTCTCGAACGATCATGCTCTGGCGCGGCATCGCTGCACTTGGTAACCCGTCTTTGTTTGGCCATACCGGTCACGAGAAGTTATGCAACTTGCTTCGCCGGCACGCCTTCTTCGTTCGCGCACGTCCCGATCGAGGTGTGCCCACGCCGAAACCGCCACGCAGCCCGATCAGGACGACGGACCCTTGAGCTCCCTTCCCCGCACGACCACACGTTTCGCCGCGCGCCGCGTCGGCCTCTTCGGCATGTCGACCGCTGGCTTCGCCGGCAGGGCGCTCACCGGCTTGGCGGCCATGGCCGGTCTGTTTGCCGGCCAGCAGGCCGTCGCGCAGGCCGCCGAGGCCAACTGGTGGGAGCAGATCCCAGGCTTCGGCGCGCCGTCGTACAACGACAAGCGCGGCGACCGCGCCGAGAAGAAGGAGCGCAAGGCGGAATCGCTGGACGACCTCCGTCCCGACAGCACCCCCTGGCGCAGCGACGTGATGCTGCAGGCGCTCGACGGCGCCATCAAGCAGTACGAGCAGATCGTGACCAAGGGCGGTTGGCCGAGCATTCCGACCAACCGCATGATCCGCCCCGGCGACGACGACGAACGCATCTCGGCCGTCCGCCGCCGTCTGCGCGCCAGCGGCGATCTCGCCGGCAAGTCGTCGGGCTACGAGTTCAACACCTTCGACGACGAGCTCGAGCAGGCCGTGCGCCGCTTTCAGGGCCGTCACGGCATCCGCGTGACCGGCCGCATCGACCGCCCGACGTTCGCCGTGCTCAACGTCTCCGCCGAAGCGCGGCTGGCGCAGCTGCGGCTCAACTACAACCGCGTCCGCGACCTGCTCAACGAACGCTTGGAAGACCGCTACGTGCTGGTCAACGTGCCGGCCTTCCAGCTCGAAGCCGTCGAGCGCCACGAGGCCGTGCAGCGCCACCGCGTCATCGTCGGCCGCGAAGGGCGCGAGACGCCGCAGCTCAAGGCGACCATCCGCGCGTTGAACTTCTTCCCCTACTGGCGCGTGCCCGAAAGCGTCGCCACGCTCGATCTGATCCCCAAGCTCCGCAAGGAGCCCGAGTACATCGCCAAGGAGAAGATCCGCGTTCTGACCGGCAACTACAACGGTCCGGAAATCGACGCGACCAACATCGACTGGAACACCGCCGACGGCAAAGTCATCCGCTTCCGCCAGGACCCCGGCCCGCAGAACGCGCTCGGCCTGGTGCGCATCGACATGCCCAACGAGCACGGCGTCTATATGCACGACACGCCGCTGAAGCCGTTGTTCGAGCAGCGCGGCCGCGCCTTCAGCGCTGGCTGCGTGCGCGTCCAGGGCGTGTTCCAGCTCGCCGAGTGGATCGCCCGCGGCGAGGCCGGCTGGGACCAGAAGGGCCGCGTCGAGGACGTGCTCGCCGCCGGGCAGGCGCTCGACCTGACGCTGGCCCGCCCGATCCCGGTCTACTTCGCCTACATCACCGCGTGGGCCGAGCCCAGCGGGCGCATCGAGTTCCGGCCCGACATCTATGGCCGCGACGGCGCCGGTGACGGCGACGGCCAGAAAGACCCCGACGCCCCGCCGCCCGCTCCGGACTGGCGCCTAGGCATGATCGTTTGCGATGGGATCGCGGTGCGATTCCATCGCAAACGTAATCATGCTCAATCATAAAGTTAGAGTGCGATTCACGTTCTTGATTGCCGCGCTGAGCGCTTCCATCAAGAAAGATCGCACTCTAGAGTTCTTCGCGGCTCGAGTTCATGGACGCCCGGGGTGGGCGCTCGGGCGAGTTGACCGCCGCGTTAACCACTCGTTTACCTTGACCGTCTAGCCCTTAATCCCTGGTGTCGCGGCGCTCTGCTGCACGCCATCGCGCCGTGCATTCCGCCGGGCACCCGCGTCCGCTGGTTGCCATGGCCTTCGAAGACCCGGGGAGTTTCGCCGCCGTGCTGCGCGCCACCATCGCTTCGCTGCCGTTGACCTTGTGGATGGCGGTCGCCTTGGCGCTACCCGTCGCCGCCGCCGAGCCATCTCCGGCGTTCAAGATCATCAGCGAGGATGGCGCGGACGAGCGGCGCAGCGTCTCGGTCCGTCTCGCGGCACGGCTGCCGGAGAGCGAAATCCGGCGGCTGGCCGACGGCCTCGTGGCCAAGCGGCGTACGGGCCCGGTGTAGGCTCGGGTGCGGGTTCGGGAATTGGCCGCATCATCGTCAAGTTCTACCTCGACGGCATGACGTCCGACCAAGCGCCCTGGGCCACGGCCACCTACCAATCCGAGCTGAAGATCGCCATCAGCGGCCTGAAGCTCGAGGAGGAGGAGCTGTACCTGTCGGAGTTGCGCAACGACCGCCGCCAGCTGGTCGGCGCGTGGTTGACCTCGCCGCCCGCCGTCCCTGGCCGTCTGGCGATCTTTCGCGACAAGGGCAAGGTGTTCGCCGAGTGGCGGCTGCGCAACGGCCTGAAGACGGTGGACGAACTCGAGGAAAGCCGCGTCAACCGCGGACGCCGGTACGACGTGAAGGGTGAGAACGCCGGCCATTTCGTGGTGACGGCGGCGGGCACACTCGAGTTGCGCGACGCCGATAAGCTGATCGCCGTGGCCGAGCGGGTGTCGCCGGACAAACTCGTGCCCCAGGCGCCGGTCTCGGCCGGCACACCCGGCAACCCAGCGACGGGCGCGCCGACGCCGCAGCACGCCGCCCCTGCCGCACTGGCGGGTTCAGGCCGCGCGGCTGGGGCAAGCGATAGCCGCGCAGCAAGCGCCGCCGACGACGAGGCCAGGGCCGAGGCCGCAGCACCGGTCACCGCGTCGGTGCCGAAGAGCCAGCCGCAGGCGAAGAAGCGGGTGGTTCGGGTGCAGCCACCGGGCCCGGTGAAGTCCGCCGCGCGGCTCGATTCCGGCCCGGTCATGCGGCTGCAGGGCCAGTAAGCTCCTGCGTCCTCGCGAGTGCGGAATCGCTCGCTACCGACGATTGCGCAACTCATCTGCGAACGCGAGACGGCGCGCGGCATCGCGTGCCGCCAGCGGCAGGGCATGTGTATCGAAGGGGAAGGCCAAGATGGCTCCGCGGGTAGGATTTCGAACCTACGACCATCCGATTAACAGTCGGATGCTCTACCGCTGAGCTACCGCGGAATACCGGAGTCCATCTCGGAACCACGGCTCGTAGCAGATACCGGCTGGCCACGGAAGGGCCTTGGTGAAAAAACATCGTGGACCGCTGGCGCATTTGGACGCGGCGCCGGCAGCAGGGTGGGTGCATCGCTGGCGCGGGCGATACATCTCGGATGTGTGCGCTGCGGCACCATGGTGTGGTGCAGCATAGGGTTTGCTTCACCCCGCGCTGCAAACCGCATAGCGTCATGCGACCGCACGCTTCCAGCGTGACGCCGCCCCACGACACCAGGCGGCCGTTCTTCTCGTTGCCCCCGGAACCGACATGCCATGCCCGCTAAAGTCCTGATCGTCGACGACGAGCCCAATATTCTGCTGTCACTCAAGTTCCTGATGACCAAGGCCGGTTATCTGGTGCGCACGGCCAAGGACGGCGAGGAAGCGCTGGCCGAGGTCGGGCGCGACCAGCCCGATCTGATGCTGCTCGACGTGATGATGCCGAAGATCGACGGCTTCACCGTCTGCCAGCGGGTCAAATCGACGCCGGAATGGCAGCACGTGCGGGTCATCATGCTGACCGCGCGCGGTCGCGACGTCGAGCGCGAGAAGGGTCTGGCGCTGGGCGCCGACGACTACATCACCAAGCCGTTTTCGACCAAGGACGCACTCGACCGGGTGGCGGCAATTCTTGCAAAGTTCGGTCCGGCGGAAGTGCCCCCTGCCGAGGCCAAGCCGGCGGAGGAGGCAAGCGCGAACCCTGGCGACGCGGCACCGCCCGCAACCGGCGGCAGTCACGGCAGCTGAGGCCTCGCCGCTGCCTGCTGGGGCATTGGACTTCGACGCGGTGGAGGGGACGGGGAACATGTACAGGAAGCGTCGCAGCGTCGAGCGTCAGGCCGCGCTGTTCCTGCTCGGCGTGCTGATGCTGGTGCCGCCGCTGCTGATCGTGTTCGACAAACCGGTGCGCGCCGGCGGTATTCCCGTGCTCTATCTCTATCTGTTCGTCGCGTGGACGGCGCTGATTGGAATGACGGCGGCGATCTCGCGCAAATTCGAGGACGACGACGGCGCGAACCGCGGGTCGGACGGGCTTTCGGGCGGGGCTGCGGCGGGTGCGGCTGCGGAGCCAGCGACCGATGCTTAGTGTCCCCGTCATCGTCACGGTTTCGTTTCTCTATCTCAGTCTGCTGTTTGCGATCGCGTACTATTGCGACAAGCGCGCCGATGCCGGCCGCAGCGTCATCAACACACCCTACGTCTACGCGCTGTCGATCGCGGTCTATTGCACGTCGTGGACGTTTTTCGGCTCGGTCGGCCGGGCGGCGACGAGCGGCGTCGGCTTCCTGCCGATCTATCTCGGCCCGACGCTGACCTTCATCCTCGGCTGGATGGTCATCCGCAAGATCATCCGCATCAGCAAATCCAACCGCATCACCTCGATCGCCGACTTCATCGCCTCGCGCTACGGCAAGAGCGTGGAGCTGGGCATCCTAGTCAGCATCATCGCGGTGATCGGTATCCCGCCCTATATCTCGATCCAGCTCACCGCGATCTCGACCAGCTTCTCGATCCTGCAGGGCTATCCGTCGATCGTGATGCCGCAGGGCGTCGGCGGCATTGCGCTGCTGCACGACACGGAGCTGTATGTGACGCTGCTGATGGCCGCGTTCGCCATCCTGTTCGGCACCCGCCACATCGACGCCAGCGAGCATCACGAGGGACTGGTCGCCGCGGTCGCGTTCGAGTCGCTGGTCAAGCTGGTCGCGTTCCTGTGCGTCGGATTGTTCGTCACCTACGGGCTCTACAACGGATTTTCCGACATCTTCTCGCGCGCCGAGGCGAGCCCCGAGCTGCGCAAGCTGTTCACCATCGGCAGCGTCGCCGGACACGTCAGCTGGATCACGCTGACCATTCTGGCGATGGCGGCGATCGTGGTGCTGCCACGCCAGTTCCAGGTGCTGGTGGTCGAGAACGCCGACGAGCGGCATCTGAAGAAAGCGGTATGGCTGTTCCCGCTCTATCTGCTGCTGATCAACATTTTCGTGCTGCCGATCGCGTTCGCGGGGCTGCTGCAGTTCCCCGACGGCACGATCAAGCCCGATACCTTCGTGCTGACCATCGCCATGAAGGAGCAGCTGCCGGTTCTGGCGCTGCTGGCGTTCATCGGCGGGCTGTCGGCGGCGACGGGCATGATCATCGTCGAAACGATCGCGCTCGCGACGATGGTGTCGAACGATCTGGTCATGCCGCTGCTGCTGCGCCTCGGCCGGCAGCATCTGAGCGAGCGGCAGGATCTCACCGGGCTATTGCTGACCATCCGCCGCGGCACCATCATCGTCGTGCTGATGCTCGGCTATCTCTATGCCAGCACGCTCGGCAGCTCGTATGCGCTGGTGACCATCGGCCTCGTCTCGTTCGTCGCGGTGCTGCAGTTCGCCCCGGCCATCGTCGCCGGCATCTACTGGAAGGGCGCGACCAAGGCCGGCGCTCTCTCAGGCCTGCTCGGCGGCTTCGGGTTGTGGACCTACACGCTGCTGCTGCCGTCGTTCGCGCGCTCGGGCTGGCTGCCGTCGGGCTTCGTCGATGCGGGACCATGGGGCATCGCACTGTTGAAACCCTACGCGCTGTTCGGCCTCGAAGGCCTCGACCCGATCTCGCACGCGACGATCTGGACGCTGCTGATCAATGCCGGCCTGCTGTTCGGCGTGTCGATCGTCACCACGCAATCGATGATCGAGCGGACGCAGGCGGTGCAGTTCGTCGACGTGTTCAAGATGTCGCAAGGCAGCGGCCGCGAATGGCGGGGCCGCGCCAGCGTCGGCGAGCTGTGGGCGCTGCTCGAGCGCTTCCTCGGGGCGGGGCGCGCCGATAGCGCGCTGGTCCGCTTCGAGAAGGAGACCGGCCGGGCGCTGGCGCGCGAAGCCCGAGCCGATTCCGACGCGGTGGCCTTCGTCGAACGACAACTGGCGGGTGCGATCGGCGCGGCGTCGGCGCGGATCATGGTCGCGTCCGTGCTGCGCGAGGAAATGCACGACATCGACGAGGTGACGCGCATTCTCGACGAGGCGTCGCAGCTCGTGCTCTATTCGCGCAAGCTCGAGGACAAGTCGCGCAAGCTCGAACAGGCGACGGGCGATCTGCAGGCGGCGAATGTGCGGCTGTTGGAACTCGACAAGCTCAAGGACGATTTCATGGCTACCGTCAGCCACGAGATCCGCACGCCGCTGACGTCGATCCGCTCGTTCAGCGAGATCCTGCGCGACAACCCCGATCTCGATCTCGAGCAGCGGCAGGAATTCATGTCGATCATCGTCGTCGAAAGCGAGCGGCTGAGCCGGCTGATCAACGACATCCTCGATCTCGCCAAGATGGAAGCCGGCACGACGCAATGGATCATCGAGGAGGTCGATCCCGGCCCGGCGGTGGCGGAGGCGCTGCATGCGACCAGCGGTCTGTTCGCGAAGTCGAGCAGTGCGCGGCTCGTAGCCGAGATCGCACCCGGCATGGCGCCGGTCCGCGTCGATCGCGACCGCTTCAAACAGGTCGTCATCAACCTCGTCTCCAACGCGGTGAAGTTCTGCGATCCGGCCGTGGGGCTGGTGACGGTGAGGGCGTGGCAAGAAGGCGCGGCGCTGCGCATCGACGTGATCGACAACGGCATCGGCATCGCGCGCGAGGACCAGGATAAGATTTTCGAGCGCTTCCAGCAGGCCGGCAATACACTGACCGACAAGCCGCAGGGCACGGGTCTGGGCTTGCCGATCTGCCGCCACATCCTCGAACAGTTCGGCGGCGAGATCTGGGTCACGAGCGAACTGGGCAAAGGCGCGGTATTCTCGGTCGAGGTGCCCTTAGCCGACACTGGCGCCGACACCGTTTCCAACCGTGCCGCCGCCCCGCTCGCCACCGCCGCATCCTGAACGCCATCGACCAGAGGAGCCCGCCGACCCCACCATGCTGATCGCCCTGTTCGCCGACATCCATGGCAACCGCGAGGCGTTCGAGGCCTGTCTCGCCGACGCCGAAGCCAATGGCGCCGAGCGCTACGTGTTCCTCGGCGATTACGTCGGCTATGGCCCCGATCCCGCGTGGGTGGTCGATCGCGTGACGGCGATGGCCGACGACGGCGCGCTGGTCATCAAGGGCAATCACGACGAGGCCGTCTACCTCGATCGCGTCGCGCTGAACCCGATCGCGCGGGCCGCCATAACCTGGACCAAGGGCAAACTCTCGGCCGCGCAGATCCGCTATCTCTCCGACCTGCCGTTCGACTTCAACGAGGACGATCGGCTCTATGTGCACGCCAGCGCGTGCTCGCCCGAGGACTGGATCTACACGCTCGGCCCGCGCGAGGCGTTCAACGGCTTCCGCGCCACCGCGCAGCGCATCACCTTCTGCGGCCACACGCACCGCCCCGCGCTGTTCAACGAAAGCTCGTCCTCGCTGCCGCAGCCACATCGGCCCATTTCCGGCAAGCCGATGCCGCTGCTGGCGCAACGGCGCTGGATCGCCGTGCTCGGCGCGGTCGGGCAGCCGCGCGATCACGACCCGATGGCGTGCTATGGCCTGTTCGACGTCGAGACCAGCCGGCTGCGCTACGAGCGCGTGCCCTACGACGTCGATCTGACCGCGCGCAAGATCCTCGAACAGGGGCTTCCCCGCGCGCTGGCGACGCGGCTGCTGACGGGCGAATGACATGGCGCTGGCCCACCTCGCCGCCGGCATGACGCTCGACGGCTTCCGGCTGGAGCAGCGGCTGCATCTCGGCGGCATGGCGGCGATCTGGCGCGTCACCCACGCCGATATCGACACGCCCATCGTGCTCAAGGCGCCGTTCCTCGATCACAAGGGCAACCTGTCACAGCTGGTCGGCTTCGAGGTCGAGCAGAAGATCATGGCCAGGGTGACGGGCGTGCACGTGCCGCGCTTTTTCGCCAACGGCGATTTCACCGTACAGCCCTACGTCGTCATGGAGCACATCGCCGGACCGACGCTGCTGCAGCTCATGGCGGAGACGGCGATGCCGCCGGACGCCGTTTTGGCGCGCGGGCTGGCCATGGCCGAAGCGCTCGCCGATCTGCACGGCCAGCACGTGTTGCACCTCGACTTGAAGCCGGCCAACGTGCTGTTCCGCGAGACCGGCGAGGCGGTGATTATCGACTTCGGGCTGTCGCGCCACGCCGAGTTGCCCGACCTGTTCCATGAGCAATACCTGAAGCCGGCAGGCACCACCGCCTACATGGCGCCCGAGCAGTTGCTGCGCATCCGCTCCGACGTGCGCAGCGACATCTTCGCACTCGGCGCTATGCTGTATCATATGGCCACCGGCGTCCGCCCGTTCGGTTCGCCCGGCACCGTCGAGCGCGTCCGCCGCCGCGTCTGGCTCGATCCGCCGCCGCCGCGCAAGCTGCAGCCCGGCATTCCGCCGGAGCTGCAGGAGATCATCCTCAAGTGTCTCGAGCCGCTGCCGGGTCGGCGCTATGCGAACGCCGACGAGCTGGCCTTCGATCTCCGCCGGCCGGAGCTCGTCGAGCTGACCGCGCGGGCCGGGCGCATCGGCCGGACCGGACCGGGTGACACGATCCTCCGGCTGTTGCATTCGCGCACGACGATGCGGGAGATCGAGGCCAGCGCGACCAAGCCGCCGCCGCGGGCGCCGATCATTCTCGTCTCCGTCGATCTGCGGCCAGGGCTCGACGCGCAGCGCGCGGCGTTGCTCGACGCCGCGGTGTCGGTGCTCGCCAACATGCCGGGCGCGCGGCTCGCCTGCCTCGACGTGAAGCTGACCTCGCTGATGCCCGAAGCCAACGTCGATGCCGGACGGCCGCAACATCCACGTCGAGCGCATGGCGCAGCTGCGCGCGTGGGTGGCGCCGCTCGAAATGCCGGAGGGCATGCTGACATGCCACCTCGTCGAAGCGCGCAGCGTCGCAGCCGGCGTCATCGCGTTCGCGCGCTCCAACGCCGTCGATCACATCGTGGTCGGGGCCGGGCCGGGTGGGGGCATGGGCGGCGCGGGCGGCGGAGCAGCGGGCGGATTGATGGAGGCGATGGGCGGCGGATTTACGGTTGGCGGACTGATGGCCGCTGGAACCGGCGGCAGCGGCGCGTCGTCGGGCAAGCTCGCCATGCAGATCACCGCCGAAGCGCCGTGCTCCGTCACCGTCGTCCGCGAGGGCGGGTAGGGGCAATTCAGTTGATCAAATCGGATGCTTGCATCGCGCTGAGCGTCCCTGTGGTCTTATCGGTGGTCGTCGCTGTGCCGCATGCCTGGAACGAGCGGCGCTCAACAGCGCGCCAAATGTGCCACTTCGACCTCGGCCCATAGCCGTGCGCGCTCGGTCAGGAACGGCCCCATCACGCGCTCGACCTCGGCGATCTTCTCGCGCAGGTCCTTCACGAGTTTGGTCCGCCGCACGGCGAATTGGCGATCGATGCGCTGAACTTCGAGCGGGTCGACGATGGCCGTCGTGTTCGGCGTGAAGTTCTTCTCCTTCATGGCCCGCCACACCACGAGCTTGTCGGTGAGCGACCTGCCGAAGCCCGGGATCTCGGCGATCTTTGCCTCGTCGACGTCGGCGGCCGTGTCGATGCCCCACGACCGCAGCACGACGCACCGCGCGGGGCCGATATTGGGAAGCTTGGCGTCCTCGATGCGGAGACTGCCGAGATAGCGGGCGAGCTGAATGTCGGCG
The DNA here is from genome assembly GCA_963819775.1 of uncultured Alphaproteobacteria bacterium. Lineage (GTDB taxonomy): Bacteria > Pseudomonadota > Alphaproteobacteria > Rhizobiales > Hyphomicrobiaceae > JAKAML01. Next base: position 497,167 of record CAWFXM010000007.1, on the reverse strand, counting down.
GGCTCGATGGCGGCGGCGGCTCGGATCCGCGCCTCGCGCTCGGCGGCGAGCAGATCGAGCTGCTTCTTCAACTCGTCGATCGCGGGCTTCAAAGCTGTCACGTCGGGCGGCCGCGGCTGATTGAGCCAGGCGGCCGCCGCCGCCTTCCAGGACTTGCGCGCGGCAAGCTGGGTCCTGCGCGGGAGAGCCGCCGGCGCTGCTCCGGCAATGGGCGCCGGCCACCCGCGGACAAGCGAGGCCGGCGCGGGGACGAGGAACAACCGCAGCAGCGTACGGCCAGCGAGTGCCAGGATCATGGCCAGGACCGGCCCAGCCAAGAGGGCGAGCACGGTCGCCAGCGCCCCGAGCAGGGGATCGGAGCTTGCAGCCCAAAGCCACGCGAGCCAGCCGGATACCGTCGCGAGCGCAAGCGTCCACGCGGCCAGGATGGGCTTGCCGAGCTGAATGGCCACAACGGGGATCGCGACAATCAAGGAGACCACGTTGTCCCACTTGATGCGCTTGGGGAGGCTCGCCACGTGGATGCGGGCATGATGCAGCGCTGCGATCAACCGACGCTGCGCATCGGCAGCGTTGAGCCGCCTCGTCAGTGCGGCTCTGAGATTGGCGAGACGCGCCCCGCTCTGGCGCCTCGGATCGACCGGCAGCGGGCGCGGTGGTCCAGGCTCGATGAGCGCGAGATAGCGCGCCCACAGCGATTCGAGATCGGTGACCTTGGCGGTCGTGGTCTTGATGATGCCGCCGAACAGCTTGAGCTTCGATCGGCCTTCGATGGCGCACCACGGGCAACTGCCGCCCGTCGCGAGGTAGTGATGGTGCGGAGCGATGCCGCAGGGGATGAGCGAGGCCTTGAGGCTGTCGAGCGCGTTGATCCAGGTCTCGGGCGAGGGACGCCCGCCCTTGCGGGACGCCGGATCGAACGCGATCTCGAACAGCTCCGAGACGGCGCTGCCGATGGCGGCGACCGGAACGGTCAACGGCGGCGGCGTCATCTGCGAGCGCTGGTCATGGCGGCTATAGGCATACCGGCTTTCGGCGATGGCGCGCTCGATCGGCATCTCGCCCTTGCCCGTGAAGCGGCCGGCGAAGGGATGCCGCCCCATGAACAGGAGGTGGAAGAGCAGGACCGCGAGGCCGAAATTGTCGTGATTGAGCGTGCGCCGCGTTGCACTGAACGAAACGCCCATCAGCTCCGGCGGCACGAACAGGTCGGTGCCGACGAGGCAGGGGAAGCGCGCGCCGTCGCCGACCTGGAAGCTGTCGCAATCGACGGCGGCGACCGTGCCTGTCTCGCGGACGAGAATGTTCGAGTGGTTGACGTCGCCGCAGATAAACCCGGCCTTGTGCACGGCGGCGAACAGGCGGGCGACGTTTGCGGCGGTGTGCACAATGAAACGGAAATCGGCTGACGGGAAATGCTGGACGCGCGAGCGCGGACTGTAGAGCTCGTAGAGCGGCCGCGCGTCGAGAATGCGCGGCATCACGTAGCCGACCGTCTGCCCCGATGAGGACGTGAGGATATCCATCGGCCAGGCGGCGATCGAAAGCAGCTCGGGCGTCGCCGCGCGGACCAGTTCGCCGAGCTTGTCGATATCGTCCTGGGATGGCGCAACCTTCTGGATCTTCGCCACGAGTTCCGGCCGCCGCGCAACCGTGTAGACGATGCCGTTGCCGCCCTGGCCGATCTCCTGGCCGAGTTTGTAGGCGTACCCGCCGCGGGCGCCCGTCAGCTGCTCGGCGGAGCGGGGCGCCATGTACGTGTACGGTGGGATCTGCGCTGCGGCGGCCACGCGTCACTCCTCGATGAAGGTTGCGCAGACGAGCGATTTGTCGTCGTCGGTGCGGTCATTGACCTTGTCGGAGTTGAGCAGGGCTTCGATGTCCCGCGACAGCGCCGCATCGCAACCGGCGAGTGGCGCGGCCTCCAGTGGCGCGAGGAGGCGGTCGAAGAACGGCCCGTGCGCGGCTTTTGCGCGGAAGTCGAGCAGCAGGCGCTCGAGGCCGTCGCTGAACAGGGAGAGCCGGCGCACGGGACCAGCGATCACTTCGAGGCGCAGATTGTCGAGCGCGTCCTCCTGCGTCAGGAAGCTCGTCGTGTTGGCGTACTCGCCGTGATCGGGCCAATGCACGGCGCGCCAGCCATCGGTGCCATTGTCGATGACGATCGCGCCGTCTCCGATCTGGCCCGCGACCGTGCCCAGGGGATGGGCAACGACGGCAAGAAGCGTGGAGGCGTAGTCGTTGATCTCGCGGCCGTCGTGGGTGGCCTTGAGCGCGAGCGCGAGACGGGTCTCTGTGACGGCGTGGCGCAGCAACTCGGGAACGTCGTCGAAATGGATGCCCTCGTCGAGAGCCTCGCACACGATGTCGCGAACGAGCGTCGTGGCGAGCGATGCGCCGACGTCCGCGCGCTCGGCCGAGCCCGCGCCGTCGGCCAGCACGGCAACGAGCACGGGCGGGACACCCGCACGCTGCCACACGCGACACGCGAAGGCGTCCTGACATGGCAGAGCCTGCGCGAGGTGGGACGTCCCCACCGCGCGCGCACCGGCCCAGACCCAGCGGCTCATTCGATGACCGCCCAGCCCTTCGGCGTCGTGTCCGGCTTCGGCAGCGCCAGCTGCTCGCCCACCTTGCTCTTCGAGACGCTCGACAGCGAGTTCGACAGCCATTGGAACAACTCGCGGAAGGCGAGCCCTCTGAGCATGATGGGGGTGCGGGGGGAAATCTGCTTCAGGACATTGAAATCGGCGCCGTCGACGCCGACGGGGAAGAACGCGAGCGACTTGGACTTCTCAGCGGCTTGGACAGCTTTTGCGGCGGCCTGCCATTCGTCGGTGGGTGCGCCATCGGTGATGAGGAAGATCCACGGCCGGTAGTAGGCGACGCCGTTGGCCTGGTACTGCTGCTTCCGCAGTTTGATGAGATCGAGCGCTTCGAGGATCGCCTCGCCCATCGGTGTGCCGCCCTCCGTCACGAGGTGCGGAGCGGAGAATTGGTCGGCGGTCACGAAGTCCTGCGCGATGCGGACCGGTCCGAAGGTGACGATGGCCAGCTCGACGCGCTTCGACGCGAGTGCGTCGCCGGCGAGTTCCTGCTGGAACTGTCGCAGCCCGGCATTGAGCTGCGCGACGGGCTGTCCGTTCATGCTTCCGGATACGTCGAGCACCAGCACGCACGGACATCGCGGCTCGGGATTGTCGACGAAGCTGATATCCTCGAATGGAACTTGGGTGAGAGTCGTCATTGCCACTCCTTCCAGGTTGGCTGATGAAAGACATGCACGTCCTCTCCGCGCGGCGGTGCGCGGTCGGTGAGGTCGAACCATTCGGGGTGTCGCACTACGGCGGCGGACCGGACACTTCCGGTCAGGCCATGGACACGGTCACAACTGCAGAGCCGCGAAAAGAGTCGGCGAGACTGATTGCCTAGAAACACTATAATCACTGGGGGTGACAAATCCTGTCACCTCATCTCCCCGCGGACATACTTCCACCCTGATGGCTGTTCCGGCAATCGCGCGGATCGTGCCCGTGTCAGCATCGCGGTGTGCCTGATGGTGGCGGATTTCAGAATCATCACACTGGCCCCACTCTCGATGACTACGAGCAGAGCAGATGGCTTCGAAGGCGAGAGTGGTCAAGGCCGGCGCCTCAGAAAAAATATCGTTGACTGACGATTGCACCGCTCGCCGCGTGTCGGGCCAATTACGGCAGCGCCGACAAATCGGAACGGCGATGAGGATGCACGATGTCACGTAGGATCGGCCGGTTCCAGAACCTCGACCTCGGCGCCCCACATATAGAGATGCCACGCCATCTCGATATGGCCGGCCGCTTTGAAGCGAACGATGAGCGAGCCGTCGGGCTGGGGCTCGGTCTCCTGGCTGGGATGGAATTCGAACGTGTTGGCGTGCGCGGCCGCCTTGGCGGAGAACCGCCAGACCACCTCGCCGAATTCCTCGGGATGTTGGAATACGCCGAATGAGCGCCTCGCGAAGTCGGCGAGATTGAAGCCGCTGTCGCGTTCGAAGCTCTCGCTGGTGACGCGCGCCGCGCGGATGTTCTCGACCACGTAGAGGCGCATCGGGCCTCGTGCATCGTCGGACGGTCGCGCCACGAGATAGCGGCGGATGCCGGTGAGCAAACCATATGGCATCAGCAATCTCTGCCGTGGCTCGCGCTCGTCGCGCGCCCGGTAGGCGACATCGAGGATGCAACACGCCTTGATCGCTTCGGCGATGGCGGCCGAGACGGCGCGGTCGATCTTCTGACGCGGGCCGGGGCGGGCCGCGAGCCCCTGCGCCTCGAGCAGCGCCTCGTGATCGGTTTCGAGCCGGGCCGCTTTCGCGCGCGGGACGAGTGCCAGGATCTTCTCGCGCAGCGTCAGGAGATCGTCGGCCTCGACGGCAAGGCCGGAGCGGCGCAGCGTTTCGATAGCGAGATCGAGCGAGGCCAGTTCCTCGGCGGACAACGTCATCAGATCGCGCAGCGGTGCCGACGGCAAACGCCACCGCTTGCGGCCTTCGTCGTCGCTTGACGTGGCGGTATCGGCGAACTGCAGTTCGAGCGCGCGCAGCATCCGCTGCGCCGTCCGCTTCGAAACGCCGAACCGCTCGACGACGTCGTCGAGCGTCACGCCCAAGTGTCGCGCCGCCACCATGGTGGCGAGTTCGATGAGCTGCTCGGCTTTCTGGAAGGTCATGAATAGGAGCCCGATTGCCGCTCGTTGAATAGTGCCGCCGCGAACATTCTTCGGTCGCGGTTGGCGCGGATTGAAGCTGTGCGCTGCCGTTCTGAGTTCGATGCCACGACGCCTGAGTTCCCCTCTCGACTTCTTGCGAACGTTGCGCGTTTTGCGCGCCGTTGTATCACGAGTGAGGACGCCGTCGAGACGATCGCCGCCCACTCGGACGCTTTGCTCGCCCCGGCGCTCCAGCACCATCCGGATGGCGCGCTCACGCACCTCGGCTGAGAACTTCGGTGGCTTGGTCTGCTTGTCCATAGCTCCATCCTCTCGAGGAGAGGAGCCTCCGGCAAACCCGGAGCGGTTCACTCTCAAGCTTGCGCCGCGTACTGTGATCGCCGCGCTTCGAGGATTTCCAGGAGGGCGTCGCGCGTGGGGTCGCGCGTGCCGCGAACCCATGCGGCCGCGAGCGGCAAGATCCCCAGTGCATCGGGCGGCCGCGTTTTGAGTGGGACGTAGCGGACGCCGGCGATGGCCATTCGCGACGCCCAACGCGGGACAATAGCCAGACCGAGTTCGGCTGCGACGAGGTTGACGATGGTCTGCTTCTCCTCGGCCACCTGCGCGATCGTGGGCCGTTGTCCGGCTTCCTCGAAGAGCTTGAGCGTCAAGTCGTAGCTATGCGGTCGCGAGCGGCGATCAGGCACGATCAACGGCTGGTCGACCAGCGAGCCGACCGAGAGCACCCGGCGCCTTGCCAGCGCATGTTTGGCCGGGACCGCGACCACGGCGGACTCGTGGAACAGAACCATGAATTCCAAGCGCTTGTCCTGGCGCTGCGGCGGGCGGACCAACGCGAGATCGAGCCGCCCGGACAGCAATCGCGGCAGCAGCCTGATGGTCTTGTCCTCGAGTAGCTGGACCCGGATGTCGGGGCGCCGCTCGCGCACATCGTGAAGCAAGAGCGGCACGAGCCCCGCCGCAGCGGTATCGATCGCTCCCAGGCGCAGCGTCGTCGCGCGGCGGCGGCCCCGCTCCCGAAATCCCGCTGCCAGCGCATCGGCGCGCGCCAGAAGTGCGCGAGCCTCCTCAAGGAGAGCAATGCCGTCGTCGGTCAGCGCGACGCTGCGCGTCGTCCGCGCGAGCAGCGTCGTCGCGAGATCGTCCTCCAGGAGCCGAACGTGGCGACCCAGGGCAGACGGCATCATATCGAGCCGCCGGGCGGCGCGACCGAAATGCAGCTCCTCGGCAACCGCAAGAAAACAACGAAGCTGGTGGAGATCCATTGGCGCTCGATCAGGCCCGTCGGCCGAAATGATTGTTGCAATTTTTTGTATAATCCAACGGCGATTGATGCAAGGGCGTCCGCTGCCGTATCGGTTGCGCAAGCATCGGAAAACAGATGCCGCGATCAAACCGTCGATACTCAGGGAGTAGCCCATGGACGTCACACGTCGCGCGCTTCTGACGAGCGCCGCCATCCTCGCAGTCGCTGCACTGCCGTTCATGGCAAGTGCGCAGACCGCCTACCCGACGAAGCCGATCACGCTGTTGGTGCCGACCGGCGCTGGAGGTCCGACCGATACCGTGGCCCGTCTCATCGGTGAATTGATGAGCAAGACCCTCGGCCAGACGGTCGTCGTCGAGAATGTTCCCGGCGCGGGCGGAACCATCGGCATGGCGCGCGTCGCCAAGTCGGACCCGGACGGTTACACGATTTCGATCTGGCACATCGCCCATGCGACGGCTCCGGCGCTCTACGAAACCCTGAAGTATGACGTCGTGAAGGATTTCGACCCTATCGGCCGCATTACCGATGTGCCGATGACCATCGTTTCCAGGGCGACGCTGCCGCAGAAGAATGTGACCGAGCTCATCGACTGGATCCGCAGCGACAGGGACAAGATCACCTATGCACACGCAGGGATCGGCTCGGCCGCCCACCTTTGCATGCTGATGTTCATGAAGGAACTCGGGGTGCCGCTCAAGGGCGTGTCCTACAAGGGCACCGGCCCGGCGATGAACGACCTGCTCGGCGGCCAGTTCGACATCATGTGCGACCAGACGACCAACACCACCAACCAGATCAAGGACGGAAAGATCAAGGGCTTCGCCGTCACGACGAAGACCAAGGTCGCGTCGCTCCCTGATCTGCCGACGCTCGACAGCGGCGCGATCAAGGGCTTCGAGGTATCCGCGTGGCACGCCATGTGGGCGCCGAAAGGACTGCCGAAGGACATCTCCGACAAGCTCGTCGCGGCACTTCAAACGGCACTGAAGGACGCAAGGGTCATGGAGCGGTTCGCGAGCCTCGGCACGGAACCTGTGGCCACCGAGCAGGCGACGCCAGGGGCCCTGAAGGCGCATGTCGATGCCGAGGTGCCGCGATGGGGTGCTGCCATCAAGGCTGGGGGCGTCAAGGCCAACTGACGCTGTGACAAGGGACAGATGGGAACCAGAAGGCTCCCAAAGTGATCCTCGAGAAAATTCAGCCGCCACACTTGGGCGCCGACAAAAGGAGACGACGATGAAAACCTACACAATTGCAGCCATTCCCGGCGACGGCATCGGCACGGAGGTCGTGTCCGCAGGCATCGAGGTGCTGGCGGCCATCGCCAAGCGGGACGGCAAGTTCAGCTTCAAGTTCGATCATTTCGATTGGGGCGGCGAGTACTACAAAAAGAACGGCCGCATGATGCCGGAGCATGGCCGCGACCAGATCAAGGGGCACGACGCGATCCTGTTCGGATCAGCCGGACATCCCGAGATCCCCGACCATATTACCCTGTGGGGTCTCCGGCTCGCCATCTGTCAGCCGTTCGACCAGTACGCCAACGTGCGGCCGACGCGCGTTCTGCCGGGCATCACGTCGCCGCTTCGCCATGTCAACGGCAACGAGCTGGACTGGGTCATCGTGCGCGAGAACTCGGAAGGCGAATATGCAGGCGTCGGCGGACGTGTGCACCAGGGCTCGCCGCTCGAAGCCGCGACCGACGTCGCCATGTTCACCCGCGCCGGCGTCGAGCGGATCATCCGCTTTGCCTTCAGGCTGGCGCAATCGCGTCCACGAAAACTCTTGACCGTTGTGACGAAGTCGAACGCGCAGCGTCATGCCATGGTGATGTGGGACGAGATCGCAACCGAGATCGCCGCCGAGTTCAAGGACGTCACCTGGGACAAGATGCTCGTCGATGCGATGACGATGCGCATGGTGATGCGGCCGGAGACGCTGGACACGATCGTGGCCACCAACCTCCACGCGGATATTCTCTCCGACCTCGCGGCGGCGCTGGCGGGCTCGCTCGGCATCGCGCCGACGGCCAACCTGAACCCCGAGCGGAAATTCCCGTCGATGTTCGAGCCGATCCACGGCTCGGCCTTCGACATCACGGGCAAGGGCATCGCCAATCCGATCGGCACGTTCTGGTCGGCGGTGATGATGCTCGAGCATCTGGGTGAGAAGCCCGCGGCTGAAAGGCTGATGGGAGCAATCGAGCGCGTGACCGCCGACAAGCGGTTCCACACGCCAGACCTCGGCGGCGCGGCGCGCACCACCGACGTGACCGCCGCCGTGATCGCCGCCATCGAAGGCACCAATGCCTAGGGTAAGATCCGATCGGTCGATCGCAATGGCGGTCGACCGATGGAATGAAATTATTCTAGCACTACGATGCCAGTGCATTGACCTGAGCCCATGCTCACATCCGGTCAAAGGGTGAGCTCTAGGCAGGACCGAACTCAGGGGCACGTGACGAGCGGTTGGCCCGGCCTGACGATCTGCCGGTGCGATACCGGGAGCGCATAGTCCCCGTCGGCGGCGACGGGCAAACCCGGTCAAATCCGTCCGAGCGCTGCCCCCAACACCTTGGTGGAGCCGTCGCCGCGATCTGAGAACCAGTATTTTCCTGAGAGTTAGTTGGAGGCCACGCCCGGAATTGAACCGGGGTGCGCGGATTTGCAGTCCGCTGCGTCACCACTCCGCCACGTGGCCTGTCCGTTGAGCCGCGGGCGGGTGAATGCCGGCGGCCGATCCTGCGACCCGGCCAAGTCGGCTCGGGGCGCATGATGCTCGAAACGTTGGGCGCATGTATCACAGCCCCGGCCGTCGGCGCAACGTGTTCGCGCGACGCGGCCAATTCCCCGCGGTCGCCTCGCCACGCGGCGCGGCGCTTGCCGGGCCCCCCTTCGACGGCCACCCTTCGACGTACTGGCCGGACGCTGTGGGTTTGGCTATGGTCCGCCCGGACAAGGTTCGGGAGACGGGCATGATCGACTTCGCATTGCAGCGCAAGAACATGGTCGAATCGCAGGTGCGGCCGAGTGACGTCACCGACCGGCGCATCGTCCGCGCCATGCTCGAGGTGCCGCGCGAGGCGTTCGTGCCCCAGGCCTACAAGACGCTGGCCTACATGGACGATGCGGTGCGCGTGAGCGAGGCGAGCGGGCCGGGGGGAGCGACGCGATGATGGCGCCGCGCACGCTCGCCAAGCTGCTGCAACTCGCCTCGTTCGAGCCCACCGATGTGGTGCTGACCATCGGCTGCGCCAACGGCTATGCCTCGGCGGTCATCGCCAGGATGGTGCAGACGGTTGTGGCGCTGGAGAGCGACGCAACACTTGCCGCCGCCGCGCTGGGTACGCTCGGCACGCTGTCGGCCGATAACGTGGCGGTGGTGACGGGGCCGCTCGCCGCGGGCTATGCCGCCGAGGGGCCTTACGACGCCATCGTCATCGAGGGCGCGGTCTCGGAGCCGCCGCGCGCGCTGCTCGACCAGTTGAAGGACGGCGGGAGGCTCGTCGCCGTCGTCGATGCGGGACCGGTCGGCAAGGCCACGCTGTGGCGGCGGCTGGGCGAAGGCTTCGACAGCCGCGCCGCGTTCGACGCCAGCGCGCCGCCGTTGCCCGGCTTCGAGCGGGCGCCGGTCTTTGCTCTCTGAAGCCGGACGTCGCTAGAGTCTGATCGGTTGAGGTGGAAGTACTTTCGCTTCCACCGAAAGCGTGAATCAGCCTCTACAGCTAGAGTTTGGAGCGCTTCCGGACAGGCGATGCAATTCCATCAAGATCGGAAGCGCTCTAGTCACAAGTCTTGCCTCCGGGTTAACGCCACCGCCCGCTGTTTACTTATCGTTCAGCGAATCAGCCGCCTATCGATGCCTGGGCACGCAACGCGTGACCTGGTTTCGGGAGCGGACGATGGCGTCGAGCACAACGCGTGAGCCAGGACTTCGAGAGCGGCTACTTCGAGGACGGCGGGCCGCAGCGCGGTTGCGCGGGCGCATGAGCCTCGTCGCGTTGGCCGCCGCCGTGCCGCTGATGCTGGCTGGTCCCGTCTGTGCCGAGACGCTGCGCGAGGCGATGGCCTCGGCCTATCAGGCCAATCCGCGCCTCGATGCCGAACGCGCGCGCCTGCGCGCCACCGACGAGGAAGTGCCGCGCGCAAAGTCCGGCTATCGCCCGCAGATCGAAGGCGCGGCCGAGATCGGCCGTCAGAGCACCGGCAGCACGCCCGCCTCGGCCAGCAACGGCCGGGTCAATCCCAAGGGTTACGAGGTCAACGTCCGGCAGTCGATTTTCAACGGCTTCCAGACCACCAACGCGGTCGCCGAGGCCGAGGCGGGGGTGCGCGTCGGCCGCGAGAACCTCCGTTTCGTCGAGAGCCAGACGCTGTTCGACGCCGTCACGGTCTATATGGACGTGGTGCGCGACCAGGCGATCGTGCGCATCCGCGACAACAACGTATCGGTGCTGTCGCGCGAGCTCGAGGCCGCCGAGACGCGGCGGTCGGCACGCGAAGTGACCAAGACCGACGTGGCGCAGGCCCGTGCCCGCCGCGCCCGCGCCGTGTCGGCGGCGGATCTGGCCAAGGCCAATCTCAAGGTGTCGCGCGCCCAGTTCGAGCGGGTGATCGGCCATCCGGCGACGCGCGTGTTCGAGCCGCCACTCAAGAACAAGTATCTGCCGCGCTCGATGGCCGAGGCGCTGTCCATCGCCGAGCACGAGAGCCCCAACGTCGGCAGCGCGCTCTATCGCGAGCAGGCGGCGCGGCACGCCGTCGACAAGGTGTGGGGCGAATTGCTGCCGCAGGTGCAGGTGGAGGCCAGCTACGAGCATCGCGAGGATACGTCGAGCTTACTCGAGGAGAGCCACGCGGCGACCATCACCGGGCGCGTGACTGTGCCGCTGTACGAGGGCGGCGGGGTGCAGGCGCGCGTGCGGCAGGCCAAGCACACCCACGTCTCGCGGCTGCAGGAGATCGAGCAGGCGCGCAGCGAGACGCAGGCCAATGTCACCGCCGCATGGTCGCGGCTGATGGCGGCGCGGGCGCAGTTGCGTTCCGACGAGGTCCAGGTCGAGGCCGGAAGCACGGCGCTGGAAGGCGTCCGCGAGGAGGAGAAGGTCGGCCAGCGCACGCTGCTCGATCTGCTCAACGCCGAACAGGAGTATCTCGATGCGCAGGTGGCGCTGACCACCACGCGGCGGGACCTGGTGGTTGCCAGCTATGCGCTGCTGGCTGCCATGGGGCGTCTGTCGGCCGAGCGACTGACGCTGGTATCGGCGATTTATGATCCGGAGGAGAATTACCACGAGACCCGCGCCAAGTGGTTTGGGCTCGACATCACCCACTCGGACGGCCGCCGCGAAACGGTCGACGCCGCCGACGCCACCAATCAGCCCGACGATCTCGTGGATTGAGGCTGTCCCGACCCGACGCGGCCCCCGATCTGGCACCGGGCTGGGGTTGCCATGCAACTGGCCGTTGCGCCGGATAAATCTGATATTTGCCGTTCCCCAATGTGTGCCGAAAGCCACAACGGTGCCCAATCGAGCGGCTTCGCGGTCATGGCGCGTTTCCCCACGGCCACGGTTCGACTACAACCCATACAAAGGTGTGAATCAAATCGGGGAAGCGCCCGCGAATCGCTCTAACCATCAGATGCTTGTGAATTCGTCACGGGCGCTGATACGGATTGGTCACTCATGCTGTCGACAAAGATGTCGGGGAGCGGTGCGCTACGGCTTGGGGCTGTTGCTGCGATGTCGTGCGCGCTTGGCGCCGCCGCGGTGCCGCTGTTCTCAGCCGGGGCGCGCGCGGATTCGCTCAAGCAAGCCCTGTCCTCGACCTATAAATACAGCCCCCGCCTAGACGCCGAGCGGGCCCGGTTGCGCGCTACCGACGAAGAGGTGTCGCGCGCCATGTCGGGCTATCGGCCGAATATCACCGGTCAGGCCGACGTCACCTATGAAGACAACCGGACGCGGCCGGCCAGCCCCAACAACGGCGGCAACACGGCCAAGGGCTACTCGATCAATCTCGTCCAGCCGCTGTTCCGCGGCTTCCAGACCACCAACGCCGTGGGCGAGGCCGAATCGCTCGTCCGCGCCGGCCGCGAGACGCTGCGCGACGTCGAGCGTCAGGTGCTGCTCGAGGCTGTAACGGCATACATGGACGTGGTGCGCGATCAGGCCGTCGTGCGCCTGCAGGAAAGCAACGTCAGCGTGCTGTCGCGCGAGTTGAAGGCGACGCAGGACCGTTTCGCCGTCGGAGAGGTTACGCGCACCGACGTGTCGCAGGCCATCGCCCGCCGCGCCGGCTCGGTGTCGCAGCTCGATCTGGCGCGCGCCAATCTGAAGACCAGCCGCGCCTCCTTCGAGCGGGTGACCGGCAATCCGCCGTCCAACCTCGTCGATCCCGCCGTGCCGGACCGGCAGTTGCCGAAATCGCTCGAAGAGGCTCTCTCGACCGGTGCGCGGGAGAATGCGCTGCTGGTGGCCGCGCTCTACCGCGAGCAAGGCGCCCGCTTCACGGTCGATCGCATTCGCGGCGAGCTGCTGCCGTCGATCCAACTCGAGGCGAGCTACGCCGAGCGCTGGGATCCGAGCCGCAACACCGAACAGAGCGAGAGCGGCACCGTGGCCGGCCGCATGACCGTGCCGATCTACGAAGGTGGCGAGGTCTATGCGCGCGTCCGGCAGGCCAAGCACACGCATGTGTCGCGGCTGCAGGAAATCGAGCAGGTGCGCACCGAGGTGCGGCAGGGCGTGGTGGCGTCGTGGTCGCAGCTGCAGGCCGCGCGCGCGCAGCTCGTCTCCGACAAGACCCAGGTCGACGCCAACCAAACCGCTCTGTCCGGCGTGCGAGAAGAAGAAAAAGTCGGTCAGCGCACGCTGCTCGACGTGCTCAACGCCGAGCAGGAGTTGCTGAATTCCCAGGTGACGCTGGAAACCACCCGCCGCAACTTGATCGTCGCCGCCTACAGCGTGATCGGTGCGGTCGGCCGGCTCGATGCGTTGACGCTCGGCACGGCTTCCCAGGTCTATGATCCCGAGGAACATTACCTCGATGTGCGCCGCAAGTGGTGGGGTCTGTCGATCACCCACGACGACGGTCGCCGTGAGCGCGTCGATCTGTGGGAGAGCCACGGTCGTCATCACCCGGTGAAGTGAACGGCTGGTGATGTGATTGGCCAGCGGCCCGATCTTCTGGCGACATTGCAGATTGAGCTACGCCTGCGCTCTCGCGGTGCGTGCGCCACAAGGTGGCCCAAGTCGCGCGCTCAGATGCTCGTGCGGTTTCGCCGCGTCTGAGATTTACGAAAGCTGTTGTGGCAGCGGCTCCGTCAGAGGCCGTCGCGAAGCGGCGTGTGCAACCTGAGGATGACGTGCATCGATCGATTGATGCGGGCGCTCTGGCGTTGTACGACCAAGAACGAAACGACTTGAGGTCGTCGCCGCCGACGGTGTTGTGTGGGCGGAGTTTCGGGGTTCAGGTTGCACTTTATTTGTCGAGGGTGACCAGAGGCGATCCGCCAGCCGCCGTCGCCGACTCCCGAAACGACGTGTGGGCGGGACGACGCGTATACGCCGCACGAGATGGCTTTGCCGTCGGGGCCCAGGGTGCGGGGCATTGCGAGCCCCAGACAGCTAGAGGCCGAGTAGAGGTCAGGTAGAGGGTCATGAGCAGACCGGAAGTGGCTTCCGAGCCGAGCATGGACGATATCCTCGCCTCCATCCGCAAGATCATTGCGGAGGAGCCGGCTGCGGTCCGCCCGCCGCCCGAGCCGCGCGTCAATGCGCTCGATGCGCGGTCGTCTGCCGGTGCATCGCCGTCAGCTGCAAAGGCTGCCGCCCAACCGGCCCAGCCGTTCGGCCAGCCGCAGCGTCAGCCTGACGCCGCACCCGCGCAGACAGCGCCGGTTCAGTCCGCCGCTGTTCAGTCGGCGCAGCCTCTGCCGGCGGCAACTCCGCAGGCCGAACCGTCGGCCGCGCCGCTGACGGCCAATAGTTTGGCGCGCGCGTTGAGCGGACTTTCGACGGCGCCCGCGTCCGTACCAGCGCCGGCCAATGTCGCAACGAGCGACCCGGCTGCCGCGCTCGCCACGCCGCTCGACGACCTTGCCGATCTGCTGGAAGAAGCGCCGGCCTCGCCGCTGCGGCCGTCGCTGTCGCCCGCTGGCGCTTCGGCCGCACCATCGGCGCCGGCCACAGCGGCGATGGCCGCAGGATCGCGACTGTTCGCCAAGCCCGCGCCGGCACCGACTCCTGCAGCGCCGACCACTGCGGCGCCAGCATCGTCGCCGTCATTCGGATCCGCGTTCGGTACCGCTTTTGCCGCCAAGCCCGACGACCGGGCCAGCACCACAGCATCGGCGCGTTCCACCGAGGCGCCGCGCAGCTTCGACGAGCTTCTGCGCAGCCGGCCCGGCACCGGAGCAGCGCCCGGCACGATGCCCGCGAAAGCGGAGTTGGACGTGGCCAAGCCGTCCGCCAAGCTGGGCGATCTCGGTTCGGTCGTTCCGGGTCGTGCGGGCTTCGACGCCCCGCGGATCGAGCCGATGGCTGCGCCCGCCGCCAGCACGCCGCCGTTGGGCGAGCCTGATCCGTTCAGCTGGAGTGGCCCGAAGTTCGGCGAGAAAGCCGGCACGGGCCTCGCCGATCCGCAAGCGACGATGAGCATTGCCGCCGCGCCGACCGTGCCGCGGACCGCCTCCGCTTCGCGCGTGGCCGAGTCGCCGCCATTCGGTGCGTCCGTGCTGAAGGGCGCTGGACCGGTCGCAGACAATTCGGCGGCTCCGTCGTCCGCCATGTCGCAGCCAGCGCCGAGCCCAGCCGGGACGGACGAGCCGGCGCGTTACGAAGTGATCGCCGCGATGCCGGGCCCTGCCCTCGGACTCAAGTCCGGGGCTGCGCCTGCGAATGCGCTGCCGCCGCTTGCCGCCAAACTCGCCGCGCCGATGTCTGCGACGATATCCGGGCCGGCCGCCGCTGCGTTGGCGAGAGCCGCGCGCCATCTGTCGGCGCCGAGCCGGAGTTGGAGCTGCCAGAGTTGGAGCTCAACGACGCTGAGATCGATCCGGCGTTCGAGCTTGCAGCAGACGGCAGTGAAGCAGGTTTCGAGGCCGCTGCGATCGAGAGCACGGCGGCGGCTGCGTCCGCGCTCGGTGCGCTGGCTGCGGGCCTCGCGGCGTCGTCGAAGTCGATGATGCCGCCGTTGGCTGCGCCTGTGACTGAGCGTGAGCCGGCACCTGAGCCTGGGCCCGCGCTATCGCCCGAAACCGCCCCGGCCAAGGCCGCTGTTCGCGCGCTGCCGTCGTTCGAGGCGTCGCTTGCATCGATGACCGCACCCGCTGCGCCGAAGATTACGCCGGCTCCAACCGTAACGCCCGTCGAGCAGAACTCGCTGCCGGTTGCCGTGAGTGCGCCGGTCGCTGCGCCCGTCGCACCCGCACCTGTCGCCGTCGCGGCTGTCGATGTCGAACCCGTTTCTTCCGTGGCGCCCGGGTCCGGCGTGTCTCCCCTTGCGCCCGGGTCCGGCGCTCGGCCCTCTCCTCTTGCGCCCGGGTCCGGCGCGGGGCCAGTCCGCTCGCTCGACGACACCGTCGCCGATCTGCTGCGGCCGATGTTGCGCCAGTGGCTGTCCGACAACATGCCGCGCATCGTCGAGAAGGCGCTGCGCATCGAGGTCGCCGAGAGCGTGCGGAGCGTCGTGCCACCGCCGAAGGCCGACTGAGTCGGACTCTTTGGTTTGCACTTCGGATGCCGACCCGCATCCGCGCGGCCGCGACCGATCCCAAGGGGCGCTTTAGCGCCCCTTTTGATTTCCGGTTTGCGTCAGCCGGGCCCGGCGTCCTCCCTGCCGCCGAGTTGACAGCGCCGGAGTGCCGGTCTTACGTCCGCCGGGGACAATCCCAGGCAGCGCAACCGAGCGCCGTCTCGCCCGCCCTTTCGTTCGTCAACAAGTGAGCCGCAACGCCCATGCTCGAGAAGACCTATCAGCCGTCGGCCATCGAGCCGCGCGTCAATGCGGAGTGGGACAAGGCGGGGGCGTTCAAGGCGGGCAGCGGAGCCGCGCCGGCCAAAAGCGGCGGCAAGAACGCGGGCTACGCCATCGTCATCCCGCCGCCCAACGTGACGGGCTCGCTGCACATGGGCCACGCGCTCAACAACACGCTGCAGGACGTGCTGATCCGCTTCGAGCGGATGCGCGGCCGCGACGTGCTGTGGCAGCCGGGCATGGACCACGCCGGCATCGCCACGCAGATGGTGGTCGAGCGCCAGCTCGCCACTGAGAAGAAGCCGTCGCGCCGCGAGATGGGCCGCGAGGCGTTTCTGAAAGAAGTGTGGGCGTGGAAGGAGGAGAGCGGCGGCACCATCGTCAATCAGCTCAAGCGCCTCGGTGCGTCGTGCGATTGGTCGCGCGAGCGGTTCACCATGGACGAGGGGCTGTCGAAGGCCGTCGTCAAGGTGTTCGTCGCGCTGCACAAGCAGGGGCTGATCTACAAGGACAAGCGGCTGGTCAATTGGGACCCCAAGTTCCAGACCGCGATCTCCGATCTCGAGGTGGTGCCGGTCGAGAAGCGGGGCTCGTTCGCGTGGACCGCGGGTGATCCGGAAAAGCCGTTCGACGCCGCCGCATTGGGCAAGGCGCTGGCCAAGGACCCGTCCGGCCACATGTACCATTTCCGCTATCCCTTGGCGGCGCCGACCGACAGCTATGACAAGGACCACATCGTCGTCGCGACGACGCGGCCGGAGACGATGCTGGGCGATAGCGGCGTCGCGGTGCATCCCGAGGACGGGCGCTATGCGGCGTTGTTGGCGGCGCACGCCAAGGTCAAGCTGCCGCTGGTCGGGCGCGTCATCCCGATCGTCGCCGACGAATATTCCGATCCCGAGAAGGGCACCGGCGCGGTCAAGATCACGCCCGCGCACGACTTCAACGACTTCGAGGTCGGCAAGCGGCACAACCTCGAACAGATCAACGTGCTCGACGCCTACGGCAAGATGACGAGCGACATGCCGGAGGCGTATCGCGGGCTCGACCGTTTCGAGGCGCGAAAGAAGATCGTGGCCGATCTCGCCGCGCTGGGCCTGCTCGCCAAGATCGAGCCGACGACGCACACGGTGCCGCACGGCGACCGTTCCGGCGTGGTCATCGAGCCGTGGCTGACCGACCAGTGGTACGTCAACGCCGCCGAGATGGCGAAGCCGGCGATCGCGGCGGTCGAGACCGGCAAGACCGAGTTCGTGCCGAAGAACTGGGAGAAGACCTACTTCGAGTGGATGCGCAACATCCAGCCGTGGTGCATCTCGCGCCAGCTGTGGTGGGGGCACCAGATCCCGGCGTGGTACGGGCCGAAGCAAATGGACACAGATCGGTACTGTTCGCGACTGACCGGAGATGACTCAGTAGAGGTCTTCTGTGCGCAGAGCGAAGCCGATGCGCTCATGCTATGCGCAAATACTATGGTGGCCGAGCGATCGAGATTGTGCATTGACCGGGAGAAGGCCAAGATCATGCTGATTGACCGTCTCGTAGCGGCTAACCAGAATGAGAGTAGTCCCGGTCTGTCGCGACCCCGACGTCCTCGACACCTGGTTCTCGTCGGCGCTGTGGCCGTTCTCGACCATGGGCTGGCCGGATAAGACGCCGGAACTCGACAAGTACTATCCGACCGCCGTGCTGGTGACGGGCTTCGACATCATCTTTTTCTGGGTCGCCCGGATGATGATGATGGGGCTCCATTTCATGGGTGAAGTCCCGTTCCGCGACGTCTACATCCACGCCCTCGTCCGCGACGAGAAGGGGCAGAAGATGTCGAAGTCGAAGGGCAACGTGATGGACCCGCTCGACCTCATCGACAAGTATGGCGCGGACGCGCTTGCGCTTCACGCTGGCCGCGATGGCGGCGCAGGGCCGCGACATCAAGCTCGCGCCCGCGCGTGTCGAGGGCTACCGCAACTTCGCGACCAAGCTGTGGAACTCGGCGCGCTTCGCCGAGATGAACGAGTGCGTGCGCCGCCGCGACTTCGATCCCGCCTCGATCAAGGAGCCGGTCAACCGCTGGATCGCGGGCGAGACCGAGCGCGCGGCGGCGGGCGTCACGGCCGCGCTCGAAGCCTACAAGTTCAACGAGGCGGCGGGCACGGCCTACGAGTTCGTGTGGGGCGTCTTCTGCGACTGGTATCTCGAGCTGATCAAGCCGATGCTGGCCGAGGGCGCCGACGAGCGCGCCAAGACCGAGACGCGCGCCACCGTGGCGTGGGTGCTCGACCAGATATTGAAACTGCTGCACCCGTTCATGCCGTTCATCACCGAAGAACTGTGGGCGCACATGGTCGAGCACGGCGTCGCCCGCCAGGGCCTGTTGTGCGTCAGCCAGTGGCCGGAGCTGAAAGGCCTTGCCGATCCCAAGGTCGACGAGGAAATCGGCTGGGTGGTCGCGCTGGTGTCGGAAATCCGCTCGGTGCGCAACGAGATGAACGTGCCGGCGTCGGCCAAGATCCCGCTGGTCATCGCCGGCGGCGACGCGGGCCTGCGCGAGCGCACGCTGCGCAACGAGGACATGCTGAAGCGCCTCGCGCGCCTCGACGCGATCACCTTTGAAAAGTCGGCACCAAAAGGCGCGGCGGTCATCGTCGTCGGCGAGACCATGGCGGCGCTGCCGCTCTCAGGCATCATCGACATGGGCGCGGAGGCTGGCCGGCTGCGAAAGGAGATCGCGGCGGCGGAATCCGATCTCGGCAAGATGAACGCCAAGCTCGACAACCCCAGCTTCGTCGAACGTGCCAAGTCCGAAGCGATCGAGGAAGCGCGCGAGCGCAAGGCCGAACTCGAAGGTCAGATCAAGAAGCTCTCGGCGCAGCTGAAGCGGATCGAGGCGTAGAGGCGGCCGCGCCGATCAGCGTTCCTGCGGGTCGCCGGTGTCCGCCGGAGGGGTTCCCGCGGCAAGCCGCGGCGTGGCGGCGGCGCGAAGGCGCGACACGAGATCGCCGGACGATTGCCCGCCAGTGCCCGCCGCCGACTGCGACTTCTGCTGATGCACGTGCAGCGACACCAGCTTCCACTGGAAGCCGGTCAATTCCAGCACGCCCGCGAACGAGCGGCTGGGGTCGTGCTTGTCGGCCATCTCCATTTCGAAGCGGGTGGGCGACGTGAACACCGCGCGGCGCACGCGCGACCACGCCCGCTGCACGCGGCCGGGCAGGTTGGCCAGCGTCTTGGGCTCCTCGACGTGGCCCACAGCGCCGCGATAGGTCTGGCGGTAGGCGAACAGCTTGGGCAGTCCCTCGGCGTTGGCGTAGTTCTCGACCATGCGGTCGACGGCGTTCTTGCCGAGGTAGGTCTTGAAGCGCTGCCACAGTGACTTCTTGGCGGGCGGAGCAGGCTCACGCGCCTCGGCGCCGCCCGCTGCGAACTCCGACGCGGGCAGGTCGAGGGCTGCGGCGGCGAGCGACACCTTCAGCGTTTCCTTGACGCGGTTCCATTCGATCTTGTCGGCGAGATAGGCGGCGTCACCGTCCTTGATCGCCTCGCGGATGTTCCAGGCGGTGAGGAACGGCGCTGTAGCGTAGGCCACGGCGGCGACCAGCGTGATCGCGGTCATCAGCAGTAATTTGCGCATCGCGCCTCCCCCTCGCCGCTGCCGCCAGACGTGCCTCGCGGCGTGGCTGGGGGGCGGACTTGGCACCAAATCGGATTAACCATGGAAATGGGGCGCAATCCGGCGGCAAAAAAGGCGAAGCGGCGATACGACGCGATAGGCGCGGAAAAGAGACCTTTCAGCCGGGCCGCTATCTGCAACCCGGTTAGCTCTTCTTGCTCGCGCCGCAGATGGTGCGCAGCGCCGTCCAGTCGCCGCCAGCCAGCGCTGGCGTCGCCGGGTAGCGCGGCTGGCTGGCGACGAGGCGGGCGCGGTCGGCGGACTGCGGGTGCGTGCTCAGCACGTCGAAGCCGCTGCCGGATTTTCCGGTGTCCTTGCCGGCGCCCCCCGTCGCGGTCTTGTCGCCCGGCGCGGGCTCCTTAGGCGTAACGCGCGCGAAGAAATCAGCGAGGCCCTGCGGTGAGATGGCGCCCTCGCGCAGGATGCGGATGGCGTGCACGTCCGCCTCGCGCTCGGCGCTGCGCGTGTAGGAAAGTTGCGCAAGAAGCACGCCGACGTTGCCGATCGCGCCGCCGGAGCCGCCGAACACGAGATCGGTCACCGCCGAAAGCCCCAAGGCGCGGACGATGCCGGCTTCGGGGTGCATTTCCAGCCCGTGGCCCATCTCGTGCGCCAGCACGCCCGCCACCTCGTCGGCGCTCTCGGCCTTGTCGATGAGCCCGCGCGTCAGCACGATCTGCTCGCCCGGCGCGGCGAAGGCATTGACCAGCCCCCAGTCGACGACGGTGACCTTGAACGGCTTTTGGCCGCGGGCGGCGTCCGACAACCGGCCGACCAGACGTTCGAGTGCGGCGCGGCCGTCGCGGGTGTCGCACACCTTGCGGCCCGTGGTCATCGAGCCGACGACGCGGGCGCCGAGCGCGGTGCGCGTGCCGTCGGGGATCAGCCGGGCGATGCCGCGCGCCGGCGACAATTCCGCCAGCCAGACGATGCCCGCGATCGCCGCCACGGCGGCGGTGCCCACAGCCACGGCGATGCGTGCCCCCAGCGGACGGCGCTGGTCGTCAGGTGCGGGGCGAAATCCCGGAGCTTGCGCGCGAACCCGCCCTCGGCGACGAACAGCGTCGCGTCCGGAACGTAGCGGTAGCCGAGCAGCACATCGGTGGCGTGCGGTCCAAGAGGCGTGGCCGCGGTCAGCCCGCCATAGGGCCAGAACAGCAACTCCCTGGGCATGGTGCGCGTGATCTCGAGGCCGGTCTCGGTCAGCCGCACCTCGACGTCCGACACCGTGGCCGATTGCCCGTCGCCATAGCGGCCGGGGAAGACCGGGCCGAACTCGCTGCTGGCCGCGCCGGCGCTATCGCCGGAGTTCTGGCCGGCGCCCTGGCCAGCGTTGGGGCCGGTTGTGGGGCCGGTCGCTCTGATCAGAAGGCATCGACATCGAAAGCCTGCGCTAGCCCCTCTCCCTTGGTGATGCCGTGATCCGCCCCCTGCGCGATGGCGTCGAGGGCGATCCGTCCGTCGATGGCGAGGCGCTCGACATAGTAGCGCGCCGAGCGCACCTGCGCCACAGCCGTCAGCACACCGAGCGACAGCACGACGAGCAGGAAGTTGCCGACCGTCAGCCAGACCAGACCGCCAGCGGTGACGCTGGAGCGGAATCTCGCGCCCTCGAAGTAAGTGTGGGCTGAGAAGTGGTTGATCTGGCTGGCCCGGTACCACGCGCTGACGATGGCATAGACGAGGTAGGCGGCGAGCGCGATGAGCACGATGGTGGTGGCCGCGGCCGGCGACACCGTATAGCCGCGCGGCGAATTGGGATCGAGCACCAGCAGGTCGCCCATCGCGATGGTCTTGATGGCGGCTCCGGCGACGAGGGCAATCGCGAGGGTGCCCAGCCACAACAGCAGAAAGCGCAGATAGAGCGGGCCGGAGCGGGCGTCGAAGGTGAAGGCACGGTCGCCGAACCGCATGTCGGAGACGAGCCGATGCTGCAGCCGCGTCGAGCGCCACGGGATGATCCAGCCGAGCGTCGGCGGGATCAGCAGTCCGGTCCAGAAATGCGTGAGGCCGTAGCCCCATGCGCTACCGGCCATGCCGCCGCGAATACCGCGCCAGCGTGTGCGCGACAGCCGGTAGCGCTGGGCGCGATGGGTGGCGACGCCATAGAGCAGGAAGAACAGCACGTAGACCAGCGTCTGGAACACCGCGATCATCGGCGATTGCGGACCGAACGCGACGACCGCCGCGAACGACGCCAGCGCCAGCGGCAGCAGCACGACGCCGAAGATGACGAGGAAGCCGAGGAACAGCTCGCGCCCGGTGCCGGTGTAGGCGAGCGGCTCGCCATCGAGGCGCACCGCCGACCAGATCCGCCTCCTGACCTCGGTCTTGCCCCAGAAGTGATAGATGCCGAGCGTAAGGATCCGCAGCACGAAGTTGAACACCGACAGTCCGATGACGCCCATCGGCTGCAGCCAGCCGAGCGACAGCGGCGTTCCCGCAAGGTCTGCGCCGGTGGTCTTTGCCTGGGATGGCGTCGCCGATCTGGACGAGGACCAGGGCTCCGACCAGGGCTGCGGGCCGGCTACCGGCTGCTCCATTCCATCCTCCGCGATGACGCGCCCGTCTTAGCATGGCGAACGTGACGGCTTCGACGACGAAAACGGGCTCGCCGCCATATTGCCCCGAGCTTGCCCCGCGCTGGCCCTCGCCGCGCCGATTTGCGTGGTTAACCACTAACGGAGAGACCACGACGCGGGGTGACATGACAGACGACCACGACGGCGCCGATCGCGCCGGCCAGCGGCACGCGGCCGCGAACCTTCACCACATCATCGCAACGCTGGGGAGCTGTTGCTTCGGCGCAACTTGTTGCCTCGTTTGGGCCACAAACCCGTCGCAGCTTGAACGTCAGATGGGCGGGCGCAGCTGCTGAAGTGGCGCCCAAATGTACGATGCGGGTGCCGAAGTTGCGCGTAGACCGGACAGGTCTCGCCGACGGTCGGCCGGCCCCTCGTAAAGTGCGCTTCCACTGCCGGTTCCGCGGGTATACGGGGAACTGGTGGATGCTTCGCGCATCGAGGGAGCTGAGAGGAAAGTTCGATGGACGCCAAGACGTTTGACAAGTCGAAGCTGCCGAGCCGGCACGTGACGGTGGGCCCGTCGCGCGCGCCGCACCGGTCCTATTATTATGCGATGGGGCTGACCGAAGAGCAGATCAACCGCCCGTTCGTCGGCGTCGTGTCGTGCTGGAACGAAGCCGCGCCGTGCAACATCGCGCTGATGCGTCAGGCGCAGTCGGCCAAGAAGGGCGTCAACGAAGCCGGCGGCACGCCGCGCGAATTCTGCACCATCACCGTCACCGACGGCATCGCCATGGGCCACCAGGGCATGAAGTCGTCGCTGGTCAGCCGCGAGGTCATCGCCGATTCGATCGAGCTGACGATGCGCGGCCACTGCTACGACGCGCTCGTCGGCATTGCCGGTTGCGACAAATCTCTGCCGGGCACCATGATGGCCATGCTGCGGCTCAACGTGCCGGCTGTGTTCATGTATGGCGGCTCGATCCTGCCCGGCCGCTTCCGCGGCAAGGACGTCACCGTCGTCGACGTGTTCGAAGGCGTCGGCATGCACTCGGCCGGCAAGATGAGCGACGCCGATCTGCACGAGCTCGAGTGCGTCGCCTGCCCGAGCGCGGGCGCGTGCGGCGGCCAGTTCACCGCCAACACCATGGCCATGGTGTCGGAAGCCATCGGCCTCGCGCTGCCCGGCTCGGCTGGCGCGCCGGCGCCCGATCTGGCGCGCGATCATTGGGCTGTCGAGAGCGGCAAGGCCGTGATGCGGCTGATCGCCGACGGCATCCGTCCGCGCGACATCGTCACCCGCAAGGCGTTCGAGAACGCAGCGGTGGTGGTGGCGGCGACGGGCGGCTCGACCAACGCGGCGCTGCATCTGCCGGCGATGGCCAACGAGATCGGCCTCGATTTCGACCTGTTCGACGTCGCCGAAGTGTTCAAGCGCACGCCCTATATCGCCGACCTGAAGCCGGGCGGTCAGTATGTCGCCAAGGACGTCTACGACATCGGCGGCATTCCCCAGGTGCTGAAGGCGCTGATGGAGGGCGGCTATCTGCACGGCGACTGCCTGACCGTCACCGGCAAGACCATCGCGCAAAATCTCGAGAACGTGAAGTTCAATACCAATCAGAAGGTTGTCTATCCGGTTTCGAACCCCATATCACCAACGGGAGGTGTGGTCGGGCTCAAGGGCTCGCTCGCGCCGGATGGTGCGATCGTCAAGGTCGCCGGTATGAAGAACTTGAAGTTCAAAGGTCCGGCTCGCGTGTTCGAGTGCGAGGAGGACGCGTTCCAGGCAGTCGAAAACCGCGCCTACAAGGACGGCGAGGTGTTCGTCATCCGCTACGAGGGTCCCAAGGGCGGACCCGGCATGCGCGAGATGCTGTCCACCACCGCGGCGCTCTATGGCCAGGGCTCGGGCGACAAGGTCGCGCTGATCACCGACGGCCGCTTCTCGGGCGCCACGCGCGGCTTCTGCATCGGCCACGTTGGTCCCGAGGCGGCGCTGGGCGGGCCCATCGCGCTCATCGAAAATGGCGACATCATTTCTATCGACGCCGAGGCGGGCACGCTCGATCTCGAGGTCGACGCGGCGGAACTCGAGCGCCGCAGAAAGACTTGGAAGGTGCCGGCCAACCTCTATCAGACCGGCGCCATCAGGAAGTTTGCAGACCAGGTCGGGCCCGCGCGCTATGGCGCCGTGACCCACGCTGGCGGAAAGGCCGAGGTTGTTTGCTACGCGGACATCTAAACTGAGGGTTCTCGTCCTCGTCGCGGCCGCCGCCGTCATACCGGCGGTCGCGACGATGACCGCGTTGCCGCATGTTGCGGCGGCCGCCGACCCGAAGTTCAAGTCGCCTCAGGACGCGCTGAAGCAGGGCATCGGCGCGTTCGTCGGCGGCTATTACGAGATTGCGCACCCCGCGCTCGAAGCGGCGGCGGCGGCCAACCTGTTCCTGGGGCAGTACTACCTCGCGCGTCTCTACGCCGACAACGCGGGCTCGCACACCGATCACCCCAAGGCGTACATGCTGTATCAGCGCCTCTCCAACGACCACTCCGACGTCGACCCTGACGACGACAGCCGCGCGCCCTTCGTCGCGAAATCATTGACCGCGCTCGCCGGCTATGTGCGGAGCGGGCTTGCCGGAAATCGCGCTCAAGCCCGACCCCGTCCGCGCCGAATATTACCTCCGCCACTCCGCGACGTTCTTCAACGACGAGGATGCGCAGTTCGAGCTGGCCAAGCTCTACCTCTACGGCGACCCCGACGAGATCAACGTCGCGCAGGGCAAGCATTGGCTATCGACGCTGTCGCAGAAGGGCCATGCCAGCGGACAGGCCGTGCTGGCCATGGAGCAGTGGCGCGGCAAGATCCTGCCGCGGGATCCGGTGCGAGCACTGTCGCTGATCGCCATTGCGCTGGAGAACGCCCCGCCTTCCGATCGCGTGTGGATCGAGGACATTTATCAGAACATCTATTGCGGCGCCGGCGCCAGCACGCGCAAGCAGGCCACCGGCCTCGTCGCCGACTGGCGCGACCGCTATGGCCGCAAGCCCGTGATCCGCGACCGGTCGGGTCTCGGCGTGCTGAGCGCCGAAGCCGTCCGCACCTGCCAGAACGGCGAGGCCGTCGAACCCGTGGTCAATGACCGCCGCATCGACACCTCGGCGCCTGCGGACCAGCCCGGCAAGTGGCCGCCGCCGCTGTCGGAGCCGCAGTTGTTCCTCAAGGGCGGCGCGGGCGAGGCCGCTACAGGCTTGGTGCCGAGCCCCGGTCCAGCCACCGGCCGCGACGTTCGCGACATCGCCACGCCCACGCCGGGCGGCAATCCGCAGGAGCGGTAGTTCAGCGGGCCGTCTCGCTGTCATCTCAGCAGGAAATTTCGAACGTGCCCGATCTGGCCGACTTGCTGATCCGTCTGCTCGGCGCGTTCTATGTCTTTGCCGGCGTCGTCGCCACCCGCGCGGCGCTGACCTCGCGTTTCGCCGATACGGTGATCGCAGCACTCGACGGCGGCGCTCCGAGCCGTGTCGAGCGGCAGAAATCGCTCTGGCTCATCGCCTCATCGGCGGTCGTCTTCGCCGGCGGCGTTGCGCTCGTTGCCGGGCTCGACCTCGCGCGCTGGCTGTTCCTCGCCTCCGCCGCCGGACAGGCGATCTACCTGTTCGCGCTCGCGCCGCAGTATTTCGACAAGGCTGATCCGCCAGAAGCGCGCGGCCGCCGCCAGACCACCAATGCCTTCGTCATCTACGTCGCAGCCACCGCACTCGTGTTCTGGGCCGCGGCCGTGGGCCACCTGATGCCGCTGGCCAAAGCACCCGCGTGGCTGCTGGCGCTCGCCGCCATATCCGTCCTCGCGTTCCTCGGCTGGATCGCACGGCACACCCTGTTCGGCGTGCATCGGTGACGGAGCCTGCGCGGCTTTAAGGTCAGCGCGAACCCGGCCGCTGATCCCTTGGCGGACGAGTTGATGGTTACAGATTGGCTAATGCGTCATATCCAAAATTCACCAAGTGTTTTGCCGGTTTATTTATGTGTCTCTGACAGTCTCGATCCCCGGAGACGTGTTTGGTTGGTGCATTGGAGCGGGGTTCGAAGATGTGTGCGGCACTCATGAGGCGGTTCGCCAACGACCGATCAGGCGCTATCGCCGTCGTCGGCGCATTGGCCATGGCGGTTCTGCTCGGTGCGGTCGGTGTCGCGATGACCAGCGCGATGGTCTACCATGAGCAGGCGGAGTTTCAACGATCGCTCGATGCTGCGGTGTTGAGCGCCGCCAGCGTCCAGAGCAATATTGACGACGAACAGCGCATTGCGGTTGCCGAGCGGATGTTCCGCGAAAACCTCAAGGCAAGCAATCTGACGACCGAAAGTTCGTCGACCCTGACCAGTGCCGCCGCCACGTCGTTCACGATGCAGGAGCGGGTGGTGACAGGGGAGTCGACTGCCCAGGTTACGAACCTGTTTGGCGGGCTCGTCGGGTCGCCGACAATTCCTTTCACCGTCCGGTCTGCGGCGTCGGCGGCACATGCGGTGCCGGTATGCGTGCTGGCGCTCGACCCGACCAGCCCGCAGGGCATCGAGATCTATGGCACGGCTCAGTTCACCGTGCGCAACTGCGCCGCGCAGGCCAATTCGTCGGACGGCCTCGGAATGCGGCAGTACGGTGGTGGCGTGGGGCGTGCGCAGCAATTCGGCGTCAAGGGCGGCTACAGCGGAACGGGATTTCTATCCGCGCCCGGTGACGGGCGTCCCGGTGATCGACGATCCCTATGCCGGCATTCCGGTGCCGCCCACGGGCGCTTGTGTCGACATCGCGTCGAAGCTGCAGAACACGCCGGCCGTGCTTGATCCCGGCACCTACTGCGACGGCATCCGCATCATGGCCAACAGCACGATCATCATGAACCCCGGCGTCTACGTCATGAAGGATGGCCCGTTCCGGATCGACTCGAACTCGACCGTCCAGGGCGACCAGGTCGTCATCGCATTCACCGGCATCGACAGCACGCTCTATTTGGGTTCCGGCGCAATCGTCAATCTCACGTCGCCGGTATCGGGCCCTTACATGAACATCCAGTTCTTCCAGGACAAGTTGTCGAGCACTGACGCCTGGGTGACGATGATGGGCAACATCACGCTGACGTTCGACGGCGTGATGTATTTCCCGACACAAGACGTGTGGATCGGCGGCGGGTCGATCATCAACGCCAAGTCGCCGAGCTACATCTTCGTCACCGAGAAGATGTGGTTCCAGGACAATAGCGTGATCGAGGTCTGGCAGGAGAACAGCCGCGGGCTGGATATTCCCGCGCCGTCGCCGACGATCATGCGTGGCGCGCAGTTGACGAAATAGGACGTCACGCGGTGTCGATGTCAGCCCACACCGGCACATGGTCCGACGGCTTCTCCCAGCCGCGCGGGAAGGTATCGACGCCCGCCGCCGTCAAGCGGTCCGCGGCCTGCGGCGACAGCAGCAGGTGGTCGATGCGGATGCCGTCGTTCTTCTGGAACGCGCCGGCCTGATAGTCCCAGAACGTATAGACGCCGGGCTCCGGGTGGCAGGCGCGCACGGCGTCGGTCAGGCCCAGTGACAACAGCCGCCTGAAGGCCGCGCGGCTTTCGGGCTGGAACAGTGCGTCGCCGGTCCATGCCTCCGGCCGCTTGGCGTCCTCGCGCTCGGGGATGACGTTGAAGTCTCCGGCGAGGACGAACGGAATTTCGTCGGCCAGCATCGCGCGCGCATGGGCTTCGAGCCGCGCCATCCACGCGAGCTTGTAGGAAAATTTCGGCGTGTCGATCGGATTGCCGTTGGGCAGATAGAGGCAGCCGATGCGGACGCTGCCGCCGCCCGGCGGCGACACGATCGCCTCGATGTAGCGCGCCTGCTCGTCGGCGTCGTCGCCCGGCAGCCGCCGCGTCACGTCATCTAACGGCAGCTTGGACAGGATGGCGTGCCGTTGAAGCCCTTCTGGCCGTGCGTCGCGACGTTGTAGCCGAGCGCCTCGAACACCTCGCGCGGAAACCCTTCGTCGACGCTACTTGATCTCCTGCAGGCAGACGACGTCGGGCGACGCGTCCTTCAGGTAGGCGATGGCCGTCTCCAGCCGCGCCTTGACGCCATTGATGTTCCAGGTAGTGACGCGCATCGCTGGATCTCCCTCTCCCCGTCACTCTGCACTCGTGATGGGGAGAGGGCCGGGGTGAGGGGCGACCGCTTGCTCCGTCAGTGCGGATGCTGCCCCTCACCCTGACCCTCTCCCCACTGAAGACGCGGGGAGAGGGGGTAGACGCTACGCGTCAGATCGTGAAACTTGTGCCGCAGCCGCAGGAGGCGACCGCGTTGGGGTTCTTGATCTTGAACGACGCGCCGATCAGGTCGTCGACGAAGTCGATCACCGATCCGGCCATGTACTGCAGCGACACCGGGTCGATGACCACCATGCCGCCCGCGCGCTCGATGACGAGATCGTCGCTTTCGGGTGCGGCGACGAGGTCGAACTTGTATTGAAAGCCCGAGCAGCCGCCGCCCTCGACGGCGACGCGGAACAACTTGTTGGTGGCTTCGCCGGCCACGATCTCGGCGATGCGCCGCCCCGCGCTCTCGCTCACAGTGACGCCCATGGTTGCGTCGAGCGGCGGGCTGGTGAGGTTCGTCGTCTCCGTCGTCGTTTTAATGGTCATGGCGTGGCGCTTTCGATGGGGCGTTCGCGGCATTTTGACGGTTGCCGCGCGCGATGATTCAACACTAGTGTCCCGCACCGCAAATACCGACCCGTTTGCGGCGCATGTTTGCGGTATTTGCGGTGCATAAGGGACACTAGAAATATCATGAGCTTAGTGTGGTGCTTGTCTCGCAATTTCCGACTAAGAACACGCCGCGATTTCTGGTCGGCAATTGCGAGGCACCACACTAGGAACATAGGGTGCAGCGCTTCGAAGTCAAACCCGGTGACGCAATGGCCATTCATCTCATCGCCGCAGCCGACACCGGGCCGCCGGCGTCCGATTACGGCGCGTCGCTGCCACGCGGTGCACGGTGGCCCGCCGGATACGCCGCCAGCGCCATCCCCTCCCGTGGGCGGGAACGCGCCGAGCCCGAATGCCCCACCCGCAGCCCGTTCCAGCGCGACCGCGACCGCGTGCTGCACGCCACCTCGTTCCGGCGGCTGACCTACAAGACGCAGGTGTTCCTCTACCACGAGGGTGACCACTACCGGACCCGGCTGACGCACAGCCTGGAGGTGGCGCAGATCGCGCGCACCATCTCGCGGCAGTTGCGGCTCGACGAGGATCTGGCGGAAGCCGTGGCGCTGGCGCACGATCTCGGCCATTCGCCGTTCGGCCACGCCGGCGAGCGCGCGCTCGACCGCGCCATGGCGGACTTCGGCGGCTTCGACCACAACGCCCAGTCGCTGCGCATCGTCACCCGGCTCGAGCACAAGTACCAGGGCTTCGACGGCCTCAATCTGGCGTGGGAGACGCTCGAGGGGCTGGCCAAGCACAACGGCCCGCTCGAGGCGGACAAAGACGCCGCCGTGGCCAAGGTCGCCGCCCGGCTCGCACATTGGCGCAGCCTCGAACTCGGCTCGTGGGCGTCGGGCGAGGCGCAGGCGGCCGCACTCGCCGACGACATCGCCTATGCCACCCACGACATCGACGACGGCTTGCGCGCCGGGCTGATCGCCATCGCCGATCTCGCCGACGTGCCGCTCGCCGGTCCCGCCGTGGCGGCGGCCAACTTCAAGGACTTTCCGACCGGCGACGGCCGCCGCGTCTACGAGATCACGCGCCGCATGATCACCGCCATGATCCGCGACTGTGTCGAGGAAAGCCGCATCCGTTTGGCGGCGCTGGCGCCCGCGTCGCCCGAGGACATCCGTGCGGCCGGCTCGGCCGTGGTGGCCTTTTCCGCGCCGATGCAGGCCGATCTCGCCGCCTTGAAGACGTTCCTGTTCGCCCGCGTCTACCGCCACCCGCGCGTCAACCGCGTCATGGCCGATGCCGAGCGCGTGGTGGGCGAGCTGTTCGGCCGCTATCTGAGCGATCCCGGCTCGATGCCGGACGCTTGGCGGCGGGCGGGCGAGGGGCTCGATCAACGTCGCCGGGCGCGCCTCGTCGCGGATTTCGTTTCAGGTCAGACCGACCGCTTCGCCATTGCCGAGCATCGCCGCTTGTTTGACGTGACCCCTGAATTGCGATAGCCGCTCGGCTCGATGCTTCCCGCACACGGCGCCGGCGTTGGCGCCCACACACAGGACGGCGCATTCCGCGCCGTGACCAAGGATATCCGATGAACGTGTACCAGCACGTCGAGGGTCGCATCGCGGCCCTGCTCGAGGAGATGCAGGCCGAGGGCGCGCTGCCCGCCGATCTGGCGTTGCCGGCGATCGAGGTCGAGGCGCCGCGTGATCCGACACATGGCGATCTTGCGACCAATGCGGCGATGGTGCTGGCCAAGCCGGCGAAAATGAAGCCGCGCGACATAGCCGAACTGTTGAAAGCCAAGCTCGCCGCCGAGCCGGACGTCGTGAAGGTGGATGTCGCCGGGCCGGGCTTCCTCAACCTCACGCTCGATCCCAAGGTGTGGCGCCGTGTGGTGCAGTCGGCGCTCGACCAGGGCAAGGCCTTCGGCCGCGGCGGCCTCGGGCGCGGCGAGACGGTCAACATCGAATACGTGTCGGCGAACCCCACCGGCCCCATGCACGTCGGCCATTGCCGCGGCGCGGTATTCGGCGATGCGCTCGGCAATCTCCTCGATTTCGCGGGCTTCAAGGTCACGCGCGAGTACTACATCAACGACGCCGGCGCGCAGGTCGACAAGCTCGGCCGGTCGGCCATCCTGCGCTATCGCGAGGCGCTGGGCGAGACCATCGGCGAGATCCCCGAAGGGCTTTATCCGGGCGAGTACCTGAAGCCGGTCGGTGCAGCGCTCGCCAAGCAGTACGGCAAGGCGCTGCTGTCGAAATCGGCCGACGAGCAGATGGTGATCGGCCGCGATGCCGCCATCGCCGCGCTGATGGAGGAGATCCGCGCCGATCTCGCAGCCCTCAACATCCGCCACGACGTGTTCTTTTCCGAGCGCTCGATGACCACCGGCGGCCGCGATCAGATCAAGGCGTCGATCGCCGACCTGAAGTCGCGCGGCCTGATCTTCGAGGGCCGGTTGGAGCGGCCCAAGGACCATGACGACGGCGAGTGGGAGGACCGCGAGCAGACGCTGTTCCGCTCCACCGAGTTCGGCGACGACACCGATCGCGCGCTGATGAAGTCGGACGGCAGCTACACCTATTTCGCCGGCGACGTGGCCTACCATTTCGACAAGCTCGAGCGCGGCTTTAATCACTACATCGACGTGCTCGGCGCCGACCACATCGGCTACATCCCCCGTCTCGTCGCGGCGTTCGCGGCGCTGGCCGGGGGCACGGCGTCGCTCAAGGAGCGCAAGACGTCGGGCGGCAAGGCCGATCTCGACGTGCTGGTGTGCCAGCTCGTGAAGGTGCTGCGGGCCGGCGAAATCGTGCGCATGTCGAAGCGGGCGGGCACGTTCGTGGCGCTGCGCGACGTGGTCGACGAGGTCGGCCGCGATCCGGTGCGGTTCATGATGCTCTACCGCAAGAACGACGCGCCGCTCGACTTCGATCTATCCAAGGTCGTGGAACAATCGAAGGACAACCCGATCTTCTATGTGCAGTACGCCCACGCCCGCGCGGCCAGCGTGTTCGGCAAGGCGCGCGACGCGTTCCCCGACCTGACCCGCGACAGCCCGGCCGTTCTGAAGGCCGATCTCGCACGGCTCGACGATCCGGGCGAGCTCGGATTGATCAAGCAACTGGCGCATTTCCCGAAAATGATCGCCGGCGCGGCGGCGGCCCGGGAACCGCACCGGGTGGCTTTCTACCTCTATGATTTGGCTTCGAATTTCCACGGCCAGTGGTCGCGTGGCAACGATTCGCCACATTTGCGATTTATCCAGGCCGATGATCGAGCTGTTACAGCCGCCCGTCTGGCCCTCATCGCCGCAACTCAGCAGGTGATATCTTCGGGGCTCTCGGTACTGGGCGTCGAGGCACCCGATGTGATGCGCTAAGATCCCGATTCTCTGGGCTTGTGCGCAGCGTTGGTACAAGAGGATTTCTGGCGATGTCACGGTCGAACGCTCCTGCAGCGCACCCTGGGACCCAACCGGGCGCATGGCCTCAGCAGCGGCCGGCGGCGCAGTCGAGCGCGCAAGCCGCGTACGAGCAGGATCTTGCGGCCTGGAACGCACAGCAGCAGGGCCGCTGGCCGGCGCAGGCTTCACAGCCGACCCAAACCGCCGCTCAGGCCGCACCGCAGGGCTACGCTCCGCCCCAGGGCTATGCGGCCCGCCGCACAAGCAGCTATGCGGCCCCGCCGCAGCAGGGTGGCTATGCCGCCGATCCGCGCACGGCGCCGCCCGCTTATCACTATCCGGCCGGCAACGAAGGCCACGATCCCTATTCGCGCCCTACCCTCGGTAGTCGAGACCTGGGCGCGCGCGAGACCACCGCGCCGCCGAGCGCCTATGGTCATCAGCCCTATCCTGCCGCGGCGCCGAACCAGCCCTATCCGCAGCAGTCCTACGCACCCGAGTTCGATCCCTACACGCCGCCCATGCCGCAATCGTCGGCCGCGTCGAGCTATGGCGTGCAGCCCGGCTACGGCCATGGCGCACCGTCGCAGTACGCAGCGCCCTATGCGCAGCAGCCGAGCCACGAGCAGTTGTCGAGCCTGCAGCCGCGCGCCTCCGCCGCCGTCGAGCAGGCCTACGCGGAACCGGCCTACGCCGCGCCGGAATTGCGCGGCGCCCACTATGACCAGAGCTTCGAGCAGTGGGCCCAGCCGGGCTATCCGCCGGCCCAAGGCCAATCTGGTCCCGATCCGCGCGGCTACGACCTCGGCGGTTACGCACCTGCCGCGTCCGAGCCCAATGCCTACCGCCAGCCGGTGTCGCTCGAGCCCGCACAGTCCGAGTGGGGCGGCAGCGAGGGCCAGTACGATGGTTATGGTCAACCGTTCCCGCAGCATCAGGGCAACCCGCATGGCCAGGCCCATGCGCGGCCGGGCGAGGGCGGTCAGCTCGAACCCACCTACCAGCAAGACGAAGCGGGCGGCGAATACGAACTCGACGAGCCGCCGGCCGGCCGCCGCTGGGGCCTGATCGCTGCTGCGCTGGTGGGCGCCATCGCCGTCGGCGGCGGCATGACCTACGGCTACAAGATGTTCTACGGCCCCAACACCGCGACGGCCGCCGCGCCCGTCGTCAAGAACACCGGCACGCCGACCAAGGTGAAACCGGCCGAGCCGGGCGGCAAGCAATTCGCTCATACCGACAGCAAGGTGATGGGCCGTCTCAACGACCAGTCGGCGGCCGCGCCGGCTGCGGTCGCTTCGGCGGCCTCGGCGGCGGCCGATGCCGACCCCAATGGCGCGCGCAAGGTGCAGACGATGGTGATCGGCCGCGATGGTTCGATCGTGCCTTCCGCCGCGTCGCCGCCTGCCCCCGCTGCCGGTCCGCAGCCCGTCACTGTCCCCGGCATGACCATCGTCGACGGCTTCGGCGGCCGTCCGCCAGCCGCAGCACTCGCCACGACCGCCGCGCCGACCCCGGCCCGTCCGGTCGTCGTCAATCCCCCAGCTGCCTCTGCGCCGCCTGCCGCTGCAGCTCCCGCCAAGCCGACCGTACTGGCTCGGGCGGAACCGGTGACCGTCAGCGATGCCGCGCCGGTTGCCGTCACCAAACCCGCGCCGGCTGCCGCGGCAGCAAAGGTCGCCGTGCCGAAGAAGGCCGCCGTCGCTGCCGCGCCGGTTGCTGCGGCGTCGTCGGGCGGCAATGGTTTCGTCGCCGTGCTGGCCTCGGTGCCGGCGTCGCAGAAGAGCAGCATGGATGCGCTGAAGCAATTCGCCGACATGCAGCAGAAGTACGGCTCCGCGCTGGTCAACAAGACACCGGAAGTGCGCGAGGCCAACCTCGGCGACAAGGGCACCTATCACCGTCTGCTCGTCGGCCCGCCGAGTTCGCGTGAGCAGGCCGGACAGCTCTGCAGCCAGTTGAAGGCCGCCGGATACACCAGTTGCTGGGTCACGGCCTACTGAGTGCGGCCGACGATGCGCGCACTCATCACCGGCCTCGCCGGACCTGAACTCGGCGCGGCGGAAGCCGAGTTCCTGCGCCGCGTACGCCCATGCGGCATCATCCTGTTCTCCCGCAATCTGGTGTCGCTCGAGCAGATCGCGGCGCTTGTGGCCGACGCCAAGAACGCGATCGGTCATGACGACGTGCTGGTGCTGATCGACCAGGAGGGCGGGCGCGTGCAGCGGCTGCGTCCGCCGCTCGGCCGCGCCTTGCCGCCGGCCCGCGCCTATGCCGATCTCTACGCCGCCGATCCCGAAGGCGCGTGCGCGGCGGCCCGCTCGCAGGCCCGCCTCGTCGCAGCCGATCTCGCGGCGCTCGGCATCAACACCGATTGCGCGCCGGTGCTCGACGTGCCGGTCGCTGGCGCCCACGACATTATCGGCGACCGCGCCTATGGCGCGACGCCCGCGCAGGTCTCAGCCCTCGGCCGCGCCACAGCCGAAGGGTTCCTCGACGGCGGCGTGCTGCCGGTCGTCAAGCACATCCCCGGTCACGGTCGCGCCATGGCCGACAGCCACCTCGATCTTCCCGTCGTCGATACCACGCACGCCGAGCTTTCGCGCACCGACTTCGCCGCCTTCAAAGCGCTCGCCGACATGCCGGCCGCGATGACCGCGCACGTCGTGTTCTCGGCGCTCGATGCAGCGAACCCGGCCAGTACGTCGCAGCGCATCACCGCCGACATCATCCGCGGCGAGATCGGGTTCGACGGACTGCTGATGAGCGACGATCTGTCGATGCAGGCGCTTTCGGGCTCGATCGGCGCCCGCGCCGCAGCGGTTATTGCGGCCGGCAGCGACGTGGCGCTGCACTGCAACGGCAATCTGGCCGAGATGGAAGAGGCCGCGGCGCAGCTGCCGACGCTGTCGGGCAAGGCGCTCGATCGATTCTCCGCGGCGTTGGCAAGGCTTGGTCGTCCGCAGCCGTTCGATACTGCCGCCGCCGTGTCCAAGCTGCAGCAAGTGCTTGCAAATCACGCAGCATCCACTGAATCAGTGTAAGCTTTTCCACACGCGGTCCACATGACGCGTTGAAGACGGCATGTGTGGAAACCGTGGATTTCGCCCCAGGCCTCGAGATGCGGGGCGTCGAGAGACATGAAGCGCGCCGGATGACCCAATCAGCCGACATCGACCCGGCCACCGCTGCGCAGGACTGCGCCGAGCCCGGCTGCGCCGCGCCGGATAACGACACCACGCCGTGGGGTGAGGCCCACCAGACCGCGGCGGGCGGCTTGCTCGCGGACGGCATCGACCCCGAGGACGCGCTCGTCGTCGACATCGAGGGGTATGAAGGCCCGCTCGACCTGTTGCTGGCGCTGGCGCGGACGCAGAAGGTCGATCTCGCCAAGCTCTCCATTCTCGCTCTCGTCGAGCAGTATCTGACCTTCATCGCGGAAGCGCAGCGGCTGCGGCTCGAACTCGCCGCCGACTATCTGGTGATGGCCGCCTGGCTCGCCTTCCTCAAGTCGCGGCTGTTGCTGCCCAAGGAAGAGAAGCAGGGCGATACCCGTTCGGCCGAGGAAGTGGCGCAACGGCTGTCGTTCCGCCTGATGCGGCTCGAGGCGATGCGCAACGCCGCCGCCCAGCTCATGACCCGCAAGCGTCTCGGCCGCGACGTGTTCGCGCGCGGTATGCCCGAAGGCATGAAAACCATTCGCGAAACACAGCATACCGCCCAGATCTACGATCTTCTGCGCGCCTACGCCGACCAGCGCCGCCGCACCATCAAGGTCGGACACGTCGTCAAGGCGCGCAAGGTGTGGTCGATCAAGGACGCGCGCAACCGCCTCGAGCGGCTGATCGGCGAGAGCGTGGCCGGGTGGGGGCAGCTCGATCTGTTCATGCAGACCTATCTGCCGATCGGCGACGAGGGCCGCACGGCCATCGCCAGCTCGTTCGGCGCGACGCTGGAAATGGCGCGCGAGGGACTGATCGAATTGCGGCAAGACGCGCCGTTCGCGCCGATCTTCATGCGGCGTCGGGCTGCCGGCGTGGACGTTGGTGTCGCCGAGTGGGAGCGTCTGGGGTAGCCCGGTCGGGTGCGTGGACGTCGGATGAGTAAGCGTCAGATGAACGGCAAGAAGACGTGGGACAAGCACATGGGTCCGCCAAAACTGAGCCTCGTGCCTTCGGGACACGACGCAGACGACAGCCACGACGACAACCGCTCCGGCAACGACGGCGGCGATGATCGCGCGCGCAACAGCGAGCCTGCGGCGAACGTCTCGACGCCGGCCGTCGCGCGGCGCAGTCGTGCCCTCGGTCGTGATCTCCGCCGCGTCGCCGCTGCCCGCGCCAGCTGCCGCGTCGAACCAGCGCCGGCATCGGCGCCAGCTACACCCGTGCAATCCTCGCCGGCTCCCGCGCCCGCATCGCAATCGCCCCCCCCGTCACAACCAGGAACGGCGTCGCCCTCCGGCCTGCCGTCGAACATCGCCACGCTGCCGTCGGCCGATCGCCGCGAACGGCTGCGCGTGCTCGAAGCGCTGCTGTTCGCCGCCGCCGAGCCGATCGACGAGGCGCGGCTGGCGTCGCACCTGAAAGCGGGCGAGCCGATCGCTGCCTTGCTCGACGAGCTCAAGGGCTTCTACGCCAGCCGTGGCATCAATCTCGTCAAGGTGGCGGGCAAGTGGGCGTTCCGCACCGCCGAGGACCTCGCCTATCTGCTGGAGCGGCACGCGGTCGAGGAGCGCAAGCTGTCGAAGGCGGCGCTCGAAACGCTGTCGATCATCGCCTACCACCAGCCGGTGACGCGCGCCGAGATCGAGGAAATCCGCGGTGTCTCGACGTCGAAGGGCACCATCGACGTGCTGCTGGAGACCGGCTGGATCCGCCCGCGCGGCCGCCGCCGTGCACCGGGACGCCCGGTCACCTATGGCACCACCGAAGCGTTCCTCAATCATTTCGGCCTCGATCAGATCCGCGATCTGCCCGGCCTGGCCGAGCTCAAGGGCGCGGGTCTGCTCGATGGCAACCTGCCGCCGGGCTTCGCCGTGCCCGAGCCGACCGACGTCGCCGCCCTGATGCCCGACGAGCTGCCGCTCGACGCCGTCGAGGACGAGGACGCGCAGGCCGAGCTGACGCTGGACGAGGCCGAGGGCGACGGCGACAGCTCCGACCCGACGTCGCCGACTTGAGCGGCGCATGGCGCGGCGTGGCGCGCAGCCGTCGCTGGCGTGGCTGCTAGCTGTTCTGGCGGTGTTGATTGCCGCCGCCTTCTCGCGGCAAGCGACCAGGCCAGCTCCGCCGAACTTTTCACATCACTCGAAGCGCCGCCGACGCCAGCAGAAGTTGCTGCGGCGGTACGTGACGGCGTGCACACGTTCGAGTTCGATCTCGACGCGGCAGGTGCCGAGGCGGCCATCGCGGCGGTCAAGGCTGCAGGTGGCCGCGTCACGGCCTACCACATTGGCGGCGGCGGCGGTCGGGCGTGGGGCAGTGTCAAGGCGGGCGAATGGGTACGCCGCTACGATGAGCCGAAGGATTTCATCGCGCTGACCCGCGACGTGGAGCGCCTCGTCGCGCTCGGAGCCGACACGATCCACTTCGACAACACGCATCGCATGAGTGGTCGCCGTCTCGAGTTCGATCGCCGATGCCATCGTCGCAGGCGGCGCACGGTTCGTTGCCAAGAACAATGCCGACAAGTGGCGGCTGGCGATGACACGGCGGCCGAACCTGCGACCCGCCTACGCCATCGTCGAGGATGCGATGTTCGACGCCGACGAAACCCAGGCAGCGGCCGAGCTTCATGCCATGGGGGTTTCCGTCTATGTCGTCGGTTTCAAGGCCACAATCGACGGCAAGGGTCAGCCGGTGACGGACGCCTACGCCGCCAGCTACGCCGCCGCCAACCCTTGGGCCAAAGTGCTGTTGATGGAGGACGAGCGCGCGTTCGACAGCAGAACCGGCACCTGGGTGCGCTGACCGCGCACGTCCGGCGGGCCGATACGCGACTTGCGGGAATGCGGGCAGCCCGCTAATCCGGTGCTCAGATCCTCAGCGTCTACGCCGCGGCCGAGGCCCGGAGTTCGAAAGGCCGTGCTGCGTTGAAATCCTGGCTGCCATCATCCGTCCGCCCTGCGCCGCCCCCAGCTTCTGGCCGTGGTGGGGCTTCTGGCCATGGTGGGGATTCCGGCCCGGCTGTGGCGCGCGGCCGCGCCGCCGTCACCTTCGCCGCGCGGCTGACGTTCGAGGCCGTCGAGCGGCGCTACGGCGACGGCATGGCGCTGCGCGGCGTCTCGCTCGACATCGCGCCGGGCGAGGTGGTCTGCCTGCTCGGCCCGTCCGGCTGCGGCAAGACCACGCTGCTGCGCATCGCGTCGGGCATCGAGAAGCCGTCGCGCGGGCGCGTGCTGATCAACAACGCCGAGGTTGCCGGGCCAAATCGCTTCGTACCGCCTGAAGAGCGCTCGGTCGGCCTGATGTTCCAGGACTTCGCGCTGTTCCCGCATCTCGACGTGCTCGACAACGTCGCCTTCGGCCTGCGCTCGCTGCCGCGCGAGGACGCCCGCCGCGAGGCGTTGGCCATCCTGGCGCGCGTCGGGCTCGAGCGGTTCGCCCACGAGCACCCCAACACGCTGTCGGGCGGCCAGCAGCAGCGCGTCGCGCTCGCCCGCGCCATTGTGCCGCGCCCCGCGGTGATGCTGATGGACGAGCCGTTCTCCGGCCTCGACGTGCAGTTGCGCGACAGCATGCAGGAGGAGACGCTGGCGCTGCTGCGCGAAACCCGCGCCACCTCGCTGATCGTCACCCATCATCCCGAGGAGGCGATGCGCCTCGGCGACCGCATCGCGGTGATGCGCGGCGGCGAGATGATCAAGCTCGGCACTGCCGAGGATCTCTACCGCCACCCCGGCGAATTGTTCATCGCGCGCATGTTCTCGGAGATCAACGAGGTTCCCTACAAGGTGTCGAAGGGCGCGATCTCGACGCCGATCGGCCGCGTGCCCGCGCCGGGCCTGGGCGAAGGCGAGACGGCGATCCTGTGCATCCGCGAGCGCGGCATTCTGCTGCGCGAGCCGCCTCCCAATGGCGCGACGGCTGCCGGTCCGCCGGCCAGCGGCCAAATTGGCGGATTGGCTGGCCGCGTCCTCGACGTCAAGTTCCTCGGCGCGGTAGCGCTGCTGGAAGTCGGCATCGAGGGCTTCGACCACCCGCTGCGGGTCCGCGCGCGCGAGATCGAAGGCTGGCGCAAGGGCGTCGAGGTGCGCGTCGAGATCGACCCCGATCGCGTGCTGGTTTTCGCCTCCAGCGGCGCGGAAACCATGTAGCTGGAACACGTTAACGCCGCCCCGATGCCGCGGGCCGCGTGCTTGCTGCAACGCGGGCTTTCTGCGATAGTCGGCCGAAATCGCGCGCGGCCCCCCCGCACGCAACCGCCGCCAAGGAGCAACAACGCAATGGGTGCAGGCAGCATCTGGCACTGGGTCATCCTTCTGTTGATCGTCGTCATCCTGTTTGGACGCGGCAAGATCTCGGAAGTGATGGGCGACGTCGCCAAGGGCATCAAAAGCTTCAAGAAGGGCATGGCCGACGACGACGACGTCGCCAAGCCGGCGTCCGACGGCAAGACGATCGACCATCAGGCGAAGGCCGGCGACGCGACCAGCGCCGCCGAGCGCAGCAAGGCAGGCTGATCCGCCCGCTGGCTTCACGCGCGGCGATGTGGCCACGCCGCCCGGTCCTCAACTGTGCGGCGGTGTCGCGTGGTCCGTGGGTCGGCGATGCTGATCACCGCCAAAACGACAGCCGCGGCGGCCGTGGGGCGTCGTGGCAGGTCGCACGTCTGGCCATCCCGCCTTTTCGGGCGCATGAGCTGCCTCGGCACGACTGACCTCTAACCTCGGGCCTCACCTTGGCCATCGCAACGGGCAGCCTGGAACATCGATGTTCGACATCAGCTGGAGCGAGCTTCTCATTCTCGGCATCGTGACCCTGGTGTTCGTGGGTCCGAAGGAGCTGCCTGTCTTCCTGCGCACCATCGGCAAATACGTCGGCATGGTGAAGCGGCAGGCGGGCGAGTTCCGCGAGCAGTTCGACACTGCGATGCGTGAGGCCGAGTTCGAGCAGATCCGCAAGGACATGATGGGCGTCAAGACCGACGTCGAAAGCACGATGCGCGACGCCGGCCGCTCGGTCGAAAACGAGTTCGACGGCATGAAATCCGAGCTGGACAAGGCCGCGCAGGGTAGCACCCTGGCCGATCCGGCGACCGATGCCCAAACCTTCGATCCCGACGCCCACGACGCCGACGGCATCCCCATCGCCCGCCCCGCCGCACCGCAAGCCACCGCCGCGGCTGCGCCCGCTGCCTCGCCGGCCAAGGCCGCCGCCGACGCCGCAGCCGAGGCCGCGCGCGCCGCAAGCCCGCCGGCCGTGCTGCCACAGCAGACGGCGGACGCCATGAAGAGCGGGGTCTGAGGCCATGCAGGAGCGCTCCCCCCAGCCCCCCTCGACGCCGCCACACGATGACGTCGACGCGTCGAAGATGCCGCTGATGGACCACCTGATCGAGCTCAGGACGCGGCTGATCTACGCCATCGTCGCGTTCTTCGTGATGTTCATCCTGTGCTTCACCGTCGCCAAGCACATCTACAACGTGCTGGTGTGGCCCTACATCTGGGCCTCGGGCAACCAGTCGGTGCGGCTCATCGCGACGCATTTCCTCGAGCAGCTGTTCACCCACATCAAGCTCGCCATGTTCGGCGCGGGGTTCCTCTCGTTCCCGGTGGTGGCGACGCAGATCTACAAGTTCGTCGCGCCCGGCCTCTACAAGAACGAGCGCAAGGCGTTCGTGCCCTATCTCATCGCCACGCCGCTGTTCTTCCTGCTCGGCGCGGCGGTGGTGTACTTCATCGCCATGCCGATCCTGATCAAGTTCTCGATCGGGCTGACGCAGTCCGCGGGCGAAGGGCAGGCGGCGATCGAGCTGATGCCCAAGGTGTCGGAGTATCTCTCCCTCATCATGACCTTGATCTTCGGCTTCGGCATCATGTTCCAGCTGCCGGTGGTGCTGACGCTGCTGGCGCGCGCCGGCGTGCTCACCGCGCAGTCGCTCAAGGACGCGCGCCGCTACGCCATCGTCGGCATTTTCGCCGTCTCCGCCGTGCTGACCCCGCCCGACGCCATCTCCATGATCATCATGGCGCTGCCGACGTGGCTGCTCTACGAGGTCTCGATCTTCGCCGTCAGCTGGGTCGAAAAGAAAGAAGCCGAGAAAGCCGCCGTCAAGGAGTGACGCGAGCAGAGGCTGTCGGCCGGCGAGGGGGACTGCTGCGGCGCGCCTGCCGGATGCCGCCTTTCGGGCGGCTGGACCGGCGGCGCGGGGCAGCTTAAGACGTGCGGCACCGCAGCAACGTCCGCCGGGGGCCATCCGTGTTCGACATCAAAACCATCCGCGATAACCCGCAAGCCTTCGACGCCGCCTTGAAGCGGCGCGGGCTCGAGCCGCTGTCGGCCAAGCTCATCGCGCTCGACGAAGCCCGCCGCGCCAACCTCACCACGCTGCAGGACGCGCAGTCACGCCGCAACGCCGTCTCCAAGGATATCGGCAAGGCCAAGGGCGCGAAGGACGAGGCACTGGCCGCCAAGCTGATGGCCGAGGTCGCGAGCCTGAAGGACATCATCGCCAAGGGCGAGGAGCAGGAGCGCGCCGACAACTCAGCCGTCGAAGCGGCGCTCGCCGTCATCCCCAACCTGCCGCTCGCCGAGGTGCCCGACGGCAAGGACGAGAAGGACAACAAGGAAGTCCGCCGCTGGGGCGAGCCGAATAAGCCGGTCGAAAGCCCGAAGCAGCACTTCGAGCTTGGCGAGGCCCTGGGGCTGATGGACTTCGAGGCGGCCCAGAAAATCTCTGGCGCGCGCTTCGTGGTGTTGAAGGGCGCGCTGTCGCGGCTCGAGCGGGCGATTGCGGCGCTGATGCTCGACATGCACACCGCGCCCGTCAACGGCAACCTCGGCGGCTACACCGAGCATCAGGTGCCGCTCTTGGTCCGCGACGCACGCCGCCTACGGCACCGGCAACCTGCCGAAGTTCGCGGAGGATTTGTTTCAGACCGGTCCGAACTGCGACAGATTATTGACGCCGTTACAAAGCGATTGTCTAAGCGACACCTAGAGAACTACGTGGCGCTTGGACGCCAGGATCGACAAAGCCGACTTGAGGGTCTGGTCGAGACTTCAGATTCAGCGAGTGGTCTGCCGTCGCACAATTGAGCAACGGTAAGTCGGAAGCCAAATTGCGTTGCAGAAGCTCGAGCAGCCAAAGCATCGCCTCTGGCTCATCCCCACCGCCGAGGTCTCGCTGACCAACCTCGTGCGCGAGCAAATCCTCGACGAGGACAAGCTGCCGATGCGGCTGACGGCGTGGACGCCGTGCTTCCGCTCGGAAGCGGGCGCGGCCGGACGCGACACGCGCGGCATGATCCGCCAGCACCAGTTCTCCAAGGTCGAACTGGTCTCGATCACCACGCCGGAAAATTCGATCGCCGAGCACGAGCGCATGACCGGCTGCGCCGAGGCCGTGCTGCAAAAGCTCGGCCTGCCGTATCGCACCATGCTGCTGTGCACCGGCGACATGGGCTTCGCGTCGCAGAAAACCTACGACATCGAGGTATGGCTGCCGGGCCAGGACGCCTACCGCGAAATCTCGTCGTGCTCGGTCTGCGGCGACTTCCAGGCGCGGCGCATGTCGGCGCGCTATCGGCCAAAGGGAGGCGGCCCGGCTGCGGGTGGGCAGCCGAAGGGCGGAACAGACGTCCGCCACGTCCACACGCTCAACGGCTCCGGCCTCGCCGTCGGCCGCACGCTCATCGCTGTCATGGAAAACTATCAGCAACCCGACGGCAGCATCGTCATCCCGGATGCGTTGAAGCCGTATA
Source organism: uncultured Alphaproteobacteria bacterium (assembly GCA_963819775.1). Lineage (GTDB taxonomy): Bacteria > Pseudomonadota > Alphaproteobacteria > Rhizobiales > Hyphomicrobiaceae > JAKAML01. Next base: position 453,976 of record CAWFXM010000007.1, on the reverse strand, counting down.
TGGGTGGCCTGGAGCGCATCGCGAAGGCATAGCCTAGTCATCCCGGGGCTCGTTCCCGGGATCCAACGGGCCGCGGCCTGCGTCATGCGCGGTGAGCTGGATCCCGGCAACAAGTGCCGGGATGACACTGGGCCTCACTGATTCCAGCGAGCATGATGGCATGTCCGGCCAGCGCGGCTATGTTGGGAGCGGGGAGATTACGGCATGCGAATTCTGGTCACCAACGACGACGGCATCAACGCGCCGGGGCTGCATGCGCTGCGCGAGATCGCGAGCAAGCTCAGCGACGACGTCTGGGTGGTCGCGCCCGAGACCAACCAGTCGGGCGCGTCGCACTCGTTGACCCTGCACGAGCCGCTGCGCTGCCGCGACGTCGACGAGCGCGTCTACGCCATCAAGGGCACGCCGACCGATTGCGTCATCATGGGCGTGCGCCACATCCTGAAGGACAACCCGCCGACGCTGGTGCTGTCCGGCGTCAACCGCGGCTCCAACATCGCCGAGGACGTGACCTATTCCGGCACCATCGCCGGCGCCATCGAGGGCACGCTGCTCGGCGTCCGCTCCATCGCGCTCAGCCTGTCGATGGGCTTCGACCTCGAGGGCCGCCACCACTGGGAGACCACGCTGGCGCACGGCCCGGACCTGATCACCAAGCTGCTGGACCAGCCGTTCGCGCCGGGCGTGCTGATGAATGTGAACTTCCCCGACCTGCCGCCCGACGAGGTCGCCGGCATCGCCATCACCACCCAGGGCAAACGCGACCCCGGCATGCTGCACATCGACGAGCGCGCCGACACCTGGGGCACGCCCTACTACTGGTTCGGCTTCGAGCGGCGCAAATCGCGCCTCGTCGAGAACACCGACCTGTGGGCCATGGCGCACGGCCTGATCTCGGTGACGCCGCTGTCGGTCGATCTGACCCACAGCGCGTCGCTCGCCGGCCTCGCCAAGCGGTTCCCGGCTCCCAAAACGCCAAAACTCCGCGATTGATTTTGGGGTTGCCTGCCACGGGTCCGCCGCAACCCGGTCGACAAGCCAGCACAATCACAGCGTACAGCTTGTTTCGAGGGTGCGGGCCAACCGGTTTCACACTCCGCCATCCATTTCGACCGGCCACGCCGGCTCCGAGGTCATGGTGCTCCGGCGGCGCGGCGCTGCGGGGGCATCGGCGGACGGCGGATGCGCGAACACTGAACGACTGACTACGCACGTCGCGCTGGAAGCGCGCTTCCGGCACGAGTTGCCGGAGGCGCGCTTCCAGCACGAAACAATCGAGCTTGGGCCCATCGACCGGGCGGCGGCCATTAATCGGGTGTTAACCGGTTAACGGTTAACTCGGTTCGGGTATAGAGGTGCGTAACATGATGCGTGTGCAGCGTTCTTGCTTGAACCATCGCCGCGGGGCCAGCCGGCACGGGGTCCAGAAGTCCGGCCGTGGCGGCAGTGCTCGTGCTGGCCGCGCTGGGCGGCGGATGCAGCGCCGACGTCGGCCGCTTCGATTTCCCCGGCCTCGGCGTCGCCGACAAGGACGGCTCTCCCACCACCATTCCGCGGCCGACGGTGCCGATGCGGTCGGGCGGCAAGAGCCTCATCGACAACGATACCGCCACAGCCGACGGCGGTTATGCGCCGCCCGCGCCGAGCCACGGCAGCGGCGTCCGCATGGCCGCGCTGCCCGCGCCCGTGACGCCGCCGCAGCAGCTGCAACCCGTGGCCGAGCCGCGTCGCGCGCCGCTCGCGCAGCCGGTCGCCGATCGTGCGCCGCCGGCCAGGGGCGAAGGCCACACCATCGAAGTCCAGACCGGCGATACGCTCTATGGGCTGTCGAAGCGGCACAAGGTTCCCGTGTCGGAGCTGATGAGCGCCAACGGATTGACCGGTCCGGCCTTGAAGCCCGGCCAGAAACTGGTGATCCCCGCCGCCGCGGCGCCGATGCGTCCCGGCATCAAATCGCGTCATGCGGCCGAAACCGCAGCCACGCCGTCTGTCGCTTCAGGTTCTGCCGCATCGCGTGCGCCGTCGAAGGCGGCAAACGGGCCCGCGGCGCATGCCGCAAACTGGGATGGCAGCTACACCGTCAAGCCCGGCGACAGCATCTACGCCATCGCCAAGCGTCACAAGGTTTCGCAGAACGAACTGCAGCAGATCAACGGCATCGCCGATCCGCTCAAGGTGCGGCCGGGCACGACGCTGAAGGTTCCGGCCGAGGGCGGCACCACCGCCGCGCACGCATCCGAGCCCGCGCCGTCGCGCCCCGATACGGCGCCCACCCGCGTCGAGCCGGTGGCGGACGCGCCGCGCGTGATCCCGTCCACCACGCAGCCGACCATCATCAACGGCGGCCAGAAAATTGCGTCGCGCGGCGACACCGCGACCGACGTGACGCCTGGCGAAGCGACGAAGTCTGCGGCCGCCGCGCCGTCGGCCGAGCCGTCGAAGGGCGAGAAGTCGGCAGCGGCTGGACCTGCTGCGGGATCGGCGGCCGGATCGATGGGCAAGCTGCGCTGGCCGGTCAAGGGCAAGGTCGTCACCGGCTTCGGTCCGCGTCCCGATGGCACCCACAACGACGGCGTCAACGTCTCCGTTCCGCTGGGCACCGAAGTGCATGCGGCCGAGGGCGGCGTGGTCGCCTACGCCGGGTCCGAGCTCAAGGGTTACGGCAATCTGATCCTGCTGCGTCACGACAACGGCTGGGTCACCGCCTACGCCCACGCCGAGGAACTGCTGGTCAAGCGCGGCGAGCGGGTCAAGCGCGGGCAGGTGGTGGCCAAGGCCGGCAAGAGCGGGCAGGTCGATCAGCCGCAGCTGCACTTCGAGCTGCGTCAGGGTTCCAAGCCCGTCGATCCGACGCCGTTCATGGAAAAAATGTAATGGCCACACCGCCGCCCGTCGCGAGCAACGCGGTGGCGGCGGTGCAAAGAAGTAGTGTTGCAGCCGCGCGATACCCTCGCGCGGCTTTTGCTTGCGCGTCTGGCCCCTGCCGCGCGGTCTTGCTATGTCAGCCGGTCTTTGCACCAGACTGCTATCGACTTTGCTGGATCGCCGAGGCGATCCCCCTCAGAGCATGATCGTTCGATATGGAATCGCACCGCGATCCCATATCGAACGTGAATCATGCTCTAAATCATGAAGTTGGAGTGCGATTCACGCTCTTGATTGCAGCGCTGAGCGCTTCCATCAAGAACGATCGCACTCCAGGGAGCCCGGCCCGATCATGTCCCGCAGTTCGTCTCACCTAGCTCTCGCCGCGGCCCTCGCAGCCATCGCCAGTGTCCCCGCCGCGCTTGCGCATCATTCCTACGTGACCAAGTACGACAGCGCCAAGCTGACCCGCCTCGCCGGCACCGTCGGCTCGGTCAGCTACACCAACCCGCACATCTTCTTCCAGTTCGAGGCGGGCGGCAGCACCTGGACGGTCGAGACCGAGAGCATTTCCGTCGCCCGCGCCAACGGCCTGACCGAAGCCGTACTGAAAGAGGGCGCCAAGGCCACCATCACCGGCTGGCCGTCGCGGGAGAAGTCGGCCGAGCTCGGCCTCAGCACCTTTGCCCTCGACGGCAAGGGCACGATCACCCTGCGCAAGACGGCGCGCTGAATGGCCATCCCCGCCGCCAGCGAGGCCGCACCGACGTTGTGGGAGCAGTTGCACGCGTGGCCCGTGGCGCAGTTCGTGCGCGAGAGCGTGTGGGCCTATCCCGCGCTCGAGACGCTGCACGTGCTCGGACTCGGTCTCGTGTTCGGCTCGATCCTCGCGTTCGACCTGCGGCTGTTCGGCTGGCATCGCGATCTATCGGTGTCGCGGCTGGGCCAGCATCTGCTGCCGTGGGTGTGGGCGGGCTTTGCGCTGAACGTCGGCAGCGGCGTGCTGCTGTTCCTGTCCGACGCCATCGAGTTTGCCGGAAACACGTCGTTCCGGGTCAAGATGCTGCTGTTGCTGCTCGCCGGCCTCAACGCGCTGTGGTTCCAGACGCGGATCGCCCACACCATGCCGGCCTGGGACCGCGACGCCGCCCCGCCCGCCGCCGCCAAGGCCGCCGCCGCACTGTCGCTGGCGCTGTGGCTCGCCATCGTCACCGCCGGCCGGCTGATGGCGTATGTGAAGTGAGCTCTCTTGAGTTGCGCTTCAGGTGCCGACAGGCCCCCGCGCGGGAGTTGCGCTTCAGGTGCCGACGGGTGCCTGCGCGGGACCCGCGTCGGCGCTTGCGCCGGAGCGGCAACAAAAACTAGTCCACCTTCAGCGTCGTGCCGAGCCGCCCGGCGAGATCCTGGATGAACTGCCACGCCACCCGGCCCGAGCGCGCCCCGCGCGTCATCGACCATTCCAGCGCCTCGCGCTCGAGCTGGTCCGGCGCGATCTCGAGGCCGTGATGGCGCACGTAGCCGCGGATCATGTCGAGGTAGTCGTCCTGCGTGCCGTTGTGGAAGCCGAGCCACAGTCCGAAGCGGTCCGACAGCGACACCTTCTCCTCGACCGCCTCCGACGGGTTGATCGCCGTCGAGCGCTCGTTCTCCATCATGTCGCGCGGCATCAGATGGCGGCGGTTCGACGTTGCATAGAAGATGACGTTTTCCGGCCGCCCCTCGATGCCGCCCTCCAGCACCGCTTTCAGCGATTTGTAGCTGGTGTCGTCGCGGTCGAACGAGAGGTCGTCGCAGAACACGATGAAGCGGTGGCGGCTGTCGCGCATGTGGGCGAGGCAGCGCGGCAGCGACGCGATATCCTCGCGGTGGATCTCGATGAGTATTCAAGCTTGGCGCGCATCCGGCCGGCTCCGCCGCGAGGGGAGTCGGAATGCGCAAACAAATAGCATGCGCCGCCTTGACCAGCGACGACTTGCCCATGCCGCGCGCGCCCCACAGCAGCGCGTTGTTGGCCGGAAGCCCGCGCGCGAACCGCATGGTGTTGTCGATCAGCTGGTCGGCTGCGTGCGAAATGCCCTTGAGCAGCTTGAGCGGCACCCGGTTGACGCTTGCGACAGCCTGGAACCCGTCGGGGTCGGCGTGCCAGACGAAGGCGTCGGCGGCGTCGAAATCGACGGGCGCGGGGGCCGGGGGCGCCAGCCGCTCCAGTGCTGCGGCGATTCGGTCGAGGCGGGTGAGCAAGGCGTCGTCGTGCGTCATGGCATTCAACCTTCCGGGCGTAGCGGGGTTCCGGGCGTCGTGGGCGGCGAGGCCCCATTTCGCTGGATCTTGGCCGCCGCACCGTCGTGAACGCCGCTCTATAGCCCGGCGCGGGCCGCACATTCCACCCTGTTGCAAATGGTGCCCCGCTCTCTATAGTCCGCCCGAATTCGGGGTTTGGAGCGCGCCGAGGTTGCATTCGGCGGGCCATGTTGCCATGTGATGCGTTCGTGCGGTTGCGCCCGAGCGGTTGCGCTGTGGCAGCGCCGCGCCAGTCCCTGCCCACGTGCCATGGTCGCCGCAGCTGTCTCCGAACCAGCCGCCCGATCGTCCGATTCGAGGAACTCGACCGACATGTCATTCATCCAACCCGCCTACGCCCAGGGCGCCGGAGCCAGCGATCCGCTGACGGGCCTTCTGATCCCGATGCTGCTGATGATGGCCATCTTCTACTTCCTGGTCATCCGCCCGCAGTCCGAGCGCACCAAGAAGCATCGCGAGATGATCGAAAAGGTGCGCCGCGGCGATACCGTCATCACCTCCGGCGGCTTTGTCGGCAAGGTGCTGCGCGTGCCCGACAACTCCGACGAAGTGGAGGTCGAGTTGTCCGATCAGATGAAAGTGCGCGTGCTGAAAAGCACGTTGATGGATGTTCGCTCCAAGGGCGAGCCGGTCAAGGAATAGCACGGCGCCTGGACGGCGAGGCGGCGGCCTCGCGCATTCGATCCCGCTCTTCAGAAACTCGCCGGCGACCCTGCCGGCGGCCGACGAAAGACATAAAACGCGATGCTGCATTTCGCTCGATGGAAGGTGATCGCGATCCTGGCGACGTGTCTCGCGTCGCTGATTTTCGCCGCGCCTAATTTCTTCGCCAAGGAATCCGTGGCGTCGTGGCCGTCGATGCTGCCGAAGAAGCAGTTGGCCCTCGGCCTCGACCTTCGCGGTGGCGCGCATCTGTTGCTCGGCATGGACGTCGAGGAATTGAAGACCGACTGGCTGAAGACGCTGCGCGAGGATACCCGCCGCACGCTGCTCGACCTCAACAAGACCCGCGACGCCAAGATCGGCTTCTCGCCGGCCGTCGTTTCGGGCGGCGCGGTGCAGGTCCGCATCACCAAGCCCGAGGATTCCGATACAGCGTCTGAAAGAGCTGCGCAAGCTCGCCCAGCCGATCGGCAGCGCGGTGTTCGGCGGCTCCGGCAACGACATCGACATCACGCAGGGGGCCGAGCCGGGCCTCATCACCCTGAAGCCCAACGAGCCCGGCACCCTCAATCGCGTCACGCTCGCCATGAGCGCCGCCATCGAGACCATCAACCGCCGCATCAACAACTTAGGCACCGCCGAGGCCACCGTCGTCCGCCAGGGCCGCGACCGCATCCTGATCCAGTATCCGGGCCTCCAGGATACCAAGATGCTGAAGGACCTGATCGGCCAGACCGCCAAGCTGACGTTCCACTCGGTGCATTCGCAGACCTCGGCCGAGGAAGCCAAGGCCTCGCGCGTGCCCAACGGCTACAAGATCTACGAGGGCGACAAGCGCGGCGAGACCGGATCCTACCTGCTGCAGGAAGTGCCGGTCGTCACCGGCGAGGATCTCGTCGATGCCCAGCCCGGCTTCGACCAGCGCACCAACGAGGCGATCATTTCTTTCCGTTTCAACCAAGCTGGCGCGCGCAAGTTCGGCAAGTTCACCACCGATCACGTCGGCGCGCCGTTCGCCATCCTGCTCGACGACAAGGTGCTGTCCGCGCCCGTCATCCGCGAGCCGATCCTCGGCGGTTCGGGTCAGATCTCCGGCAGCTTCACGGTCGAGAGCGCCAACAACCTCGCCATTCAGCTCCGCTCGGGCGCACTGCCGGCCAAGCTGACCATCGTCGAAGAGCGCACGGTCGGTCCCTCGCTCGGCGCCGACAGCATCGAGGCGGGCTCGCGCGCGGGCATCATCGGCGCGCGTGGCGACGATCATCATGACCATCGCCGCCTACGGCACGTTCGGCGTCTATGCGTCGATCGCGCTGATCGTCAACGGCTTCATGATCGTCGCGCTGATGACGGCGATCGGCTCGACGCTGACGCTGCCCGGCATCGCCGGCCTCGTGCTGACCATCGGCATGGCGGTCGACGCCAACGTGCTGATCTACGAGCGCATCCGCGAAGAGTTGCGCGCCGGCAAGAGCGCCGATTGCGGCCATCGACGCCGGTTTCCAGCGCGCCATCGTCACCATCGCCGACAGTCAGCTGACCACGCTGGTCGCTGCCTTCATCATGTTCTGGCTCGGCTCGGGTCCGATCCGCGGCTTCGCCGTCACGCTGACCATCGGCATCTTCACGTCGGTATTCACCGCCGTCACCGTCACGCGGCTGCTGGTCGCGCTCTGGCTCAAGAGCGCGCGCGCCAAGTCGAACAAGATCGAAGTTCCGATCTGAGTTGGCCGCTCCGGGGCAAGCCCCGACGCTTGTTGGTTTTCCGCTCGGGGCAAGCCCCGACGCGGGGAGTTCTCGCAGGCGCGCCGCTGTCCGGGCACTCCGGTAAGAAAGGTTCCGAGAAATGTTTCTAGTCCCCGACTTCAAGGGTTTCGACTTCTTCCCGCACGGCACGCATCTCGACTTCATGCGCTGGAAGGGCATCTGCTTCTGGCGCTGTCGTTCCTCGCCATGGCGCTGTCGCTCGGGCTGTTCTTCGTCAAGGGCCTCAACTACGGCGTCGATTTCAAGGGCGGCTCGCTGATCGAGGTGCAGGCGAAATCCGGCACCGCCGACATTTCCGCCGTGCGCCAGAAGCTCGGCGGGCTTGGCCTCGGCGACGTGCAGGTGCAGAGCTTCGGCGCGCCGTCCGACGTGCTGATCCGCGTCGAGCAGCAGCCCGGCGGCGACAAGGCGCAGCAGGATGCGCTGGGCAAGGTCGTCGACGGCCCTCGGTGACGGCTTCACGCAGCGCCGCGTCGAGGTCGTCGGCCCCGCGGTGTCGAGCGAGCTGCGCACCACCGGCGTCATCGCCGTGCTCGCCTCCATCCTCGCCATCATCACCTACGTCTGGTTCCGCTTCGAGTGGCAGTTCGCGCTCGGCACCGTCGTCGCGCTGACCCATGACGTGCTGGTCACGGTCGGACTGTTCTCGCTGTTCAATCTCGAGTTCGATCTGGCCATCGTCGCGGCGCTGCTGACCATTCTCGGCTACTCGGTCAACGACACCGTCGTCGTGTCCGACCGCATCCGCGAGAACCTGCGCAAGTTCAAGAAGATGGATCTGACCGAGCTTCTGAACCTGTCGATCAACGAGACGCTGTCGCGCACCATCCTGACCGGCGCCACCACCATCGCCGTGCTGATCGCGCTCTACATCTTCGGCGGCGAGGTGTTGCGCAATTTCACCTTCGCCATGCTGTTCGGCGTCGTCATCGGCACCTACTCGTCGATCTTCATCGCCGCGCCGCTGCTCGGCTATCTCGGCATCAAGCGCGACTGGTCTGGCACCGGCGCCAAGGCACCCTCCGGCGCCACCAGCAAGGCTTGAGCCATGTCCAGCGGCGCCGTACCCGGCCGGCCCGCTTCTATCCCGGCCGCGCGCCCATCGACGCGTATGGCAATGGCGGCTTCCGCTTCGCCGACATGAGCCACCGCGGCTCGATCCTGTGTCTCCCGTCCGGTGTTCACGGCTGGGACGCGGCGGACGGCGCGGCGCTGACGCCCGATGACCTCGCCGCCGTCCTCGCCGAGGCCGCCGACATCGGCTTTCTGCTGCTCGGCACCGGCCGCGTGCAGGTGTTCCCCGCGCCCGGCTTACGCGCCGCCTTTGCCGACGCCGGCATCGGGCTCGAGCCGATGAGCACGGGCGCTGCCTGCCGCACCTACAACGTCATGCTGGCCGAGGGCCGCCCGGTCGCCGCCGCACTCGTCGCCGTGGAGTGAGCCAACCATGCTGACCAGCCCAATCAAAGCCCTGGCCACTGGACTTGTCGTCACCGTCCTCGTGCTGCTCGCGCTGTTCTCGCGGCAGATGCTGGATGGCACCGCCTTCGCGCACTTTGCCGTGCGGGCGATGCACATCGTTGCCGCCGCGTTGTGGGTGGGGCTGATCTGGTTCGTCAACTTCATCCAGCTGCCGTTGATCGCGGCGGCCAGCGATGCCGACCGCGGCGCGCTCGTCCGCCTCGTGGTGCCGCGCGTCGCCCGCACGTTCCACGGTGCCGCTCATCTGACGATTGCGACTGGCGCGGTGATGCTGGTCGGCGTGCTGAGGTCGGGCGGCCTCGACGCGTCGCCGCGCGCGCTCGCGCTGTGGCTCGCCATCGCCGGCGGCCTCGCCATGTGGGCCGTCGTGCAGTTCGGCATCGCGCCGCGCATCAAGCTGTTGGGCGATGCCGCCGCCACGCCCCAAGCCAAGTCATCCGCCGCGAACACGATCCGCGTCCTGGCGCGCATCAATCTGGTGCTGGCGCTGCCGGTGACCGTCCTCATGATCGCGGTCGCGCATTTCCATTGAGCATGTACCGAACGGTGATGGCGTGACGACGACCGAGATCGACACGGCGGCCCGTGCCACCGAGCGCGACCGTTATCTGTCGGCGCTGCTCGCCCCCCGCGCCGCCCGTGACGACCTCATCACCATCGCCGCTTTCCTCGGCGACATCGCCCGCATTCCCCGCATCGTCAGCGATCCGCGCCTCGGCGCGATCCGCCTGCAATGGTGGGCCGACACGGTCGAGGGCTTCGGCAAAGGTGCGCCACCGACCGGCCATCCATTGGCCGACGCGCTGGGCGAGCTGATGCTCCGGCGCGGGCTCGCCAAATCCGTGCTCGCCGATGCGATCGACGCGCGTTTCACCGAGTTCGACGACGCGCCGTTTCCCGACGAGGCGGCGATGCTGCACACCCTCGCGCGCGCCGAAGGTGGCGGCTTCCGCCTCGCCGCCGGTGTCCTCGCCGGGAGTGATAGCCCCGATGCGCGAGCCGCCTTCGATGCGGCGGGCGTCGCCTATGGCCTCGTTCGCGTGCTCGCTTCGCTGCCACGCCAGATGGCGCACCGCCGCCTGCTGCTGCCGGCGAGCTGGCCGGAGACTGCCGCGCTCGCACGGAGCCTGTCCCGCGATGAGTACCCGGATGCCGCCGTGCGCGCGCTGGTCGCCCGCGGCGCATCACTTGCACGCTCCAACCTGCAGATCGTGCATGATTTTCCGGCACATTGCCCGGCCTGGGCCGCCCACAGCTTCAATGCCGCAGTTCTGCCCTGTGCCCTTGTCGGGCCCCAATTGCAGGCTCTTGAAAGGTGGGACGTGTCGGCGTCACGGCCAGACTGCCGACATTGCGCCGCTCATCACGCCGTTGACACGGGTCTGGCGGTTGTGGCGCGCGCACCGGCGCGGCCGCGTTTGAAGCGCGGTCGCGGATCAATCTGCGGGAGATCGAAATGCGACGTGGCGTTACCGGAACTTTGGCTGTGGCGTTCGCCCTTGCGTCGTGGGCCGCGCCGCTCGCCGCGCAAACGGCGGCGCCCCAGGATCTGCCGCCGCCGGCATCCGCACCATCGACGCTCGCAACTCAGCTCACCGCGCCGGGGATCACCTGGCGGGTCGAAAACCCGTTTCGCTTCTTCGTCGATCCCAAGGACACCGAAATCCATCGCCAGACCTATCTGTCGCTCGATGGCGAGCAGAAGCGTCAGCCGGTGCTCGAGGCCGAACGGGCGCTTTCGGCAAACCACCCCGACGGCTGGGCGGCGGCCATGGCCGGCAAGACCTGCTGGCACAATCTGCGCAACCTGCACGCCTGCCCCGACGGCGGCGACTACATCAATCCGGCGAGCCATTGGATCGTCGCCGGCATCAAGGGCGTGGACGATCCCGCCGTCAACTGCACCTGGCTCACCGCGCCGCTCGGCGGCGGCGAGGCGCGTGGTGGGGCGGTGACGCAACCCTGCGCCGAGCCGATGCGCCTCGAAGTGCCCTATCCCAAGGGGCTCGAGGTGCGCGTCGAGATCGGCGGCCGTGAGATCGCCGAGACGCGGGTGCGGGTGCGTGACGTTTTGATCGCCGGCATGGGCGACAGCTTCGGCTCCGGCGAGGGCAATCCCGATCAGCCGGTGCGGTTCTCGCGCGAGCGTGCTGCCGACTACGGCAAAGCCGATCTGATGGGCTATCCCGCCCGCGTCGGCGCCTGGAAACAGATCGGCGACAACGAGTTCATCACCGAAAACGCGCGCTGGCTCGATCAGGCCTGCCATCGTTCGGTGTACTCGTATCAGTTGCGCTCGGCGCTGCAGCTGGCCGTCGAGGACCCGCATCGCGCCGTCACCTATGTCGGCGTCGCCTGCTCGGGCGCCGAGGTCACGGCCGGGTTGTTCCTGCGCTACAAGGGCAACGAATGGGTGCCGAAGCCGCCTGACCTGTCGCAGATCTCGGCGATCGCCGAAGCCCAGTGCGCCGGCCGCGAAGCGCCGCTGCAGGATCTGCCCGAGGCCTATCACATGGGCGGCGCCATCGCCGACCTGAAGGGCGGGCTGGTGCTGCGCAAGTGCGCGCCCGACGATGCCCGCAAGATCGACCTCGTACTGGTCTCGGTCGGCGGCAACGACATCGGCTTCTCGCGTCTCGTCGCCAATGCCGTGCTCGAAGACAAGTCCATGCTCAAAAGCCTCGGCGGCTGGGTCGGCCACGTTCACGGTCAGGCCCAGGCGCGCGCCGCGCTGAATTCGCTCGACGAACGCTACAAGGCGCTCAATCGCGCGCTGCACAACATTCTGCATGTGCCGTGGAACGAGAGCGACCGCGTCATCCTCACGTCCTATCCGGGGCTCGCGCTGCTGTCCGACGGCAAGGCGGTGTGTCCCGACGGCTGGGCCGGCATGGAAGTCGCGCCGGCCTTGAAACTCTCCTCGGCCAAGGCGCGGGAGGGCTCGGTCATCGCCGACCGCCTCGATGCGGTGATGCGGGAGAGCGCGAAGTCGCACGGCTGGACGTTCGTCGACAGCCATCGGCCGGAGTTCCTTGGCCGCGGCATCTGCGCCGGGTTTACCGACAACGCCTTCTCGCTCGCCGACGATCTGCGCCTGCCGCGCCGCACCGAGAATGGCTGGCACCCCTACAACCCTGCCGACTATCCGCCCTATGCCTCGCGCCAGCGCTGGTTCCGCACGCCCAACGACGCGTTTCTCACCGGCAACTTCCACGTCGCCGGCGCTGTGCTGCAGAAGGCGCTGAAGCTCGAGACGTTCTCGTGGTTCCAGCTGATGCTGGCGGCGACCTATTCGGGCGCGTTCCACCCGACCGCCGAGGGGCACGCCGCCATCGCCGACGCCGTCGCCGAAAAAGCCCGCACCGTGCTCGACCGCCACGGCCAAGGTCCGCGCATGATCGCGGATCGCTAGGTCCCCTTCGGCCGCAGTGACCCCACTGCTGTCATCCCGGCACTTGTTGCCGGGATCGAGTTCTCCGCGAATATCGGAGCCAGTAGATCCATGGATCCCGGGGACAAGCCCCGGGATGACACCGAGCTACAATATCGATCTTGTTCGAGAGGGCTTCGGCGGACGCCTCCCCTCCATGTCATCCCGGCATTCATTGCCGGGATCCGGCCGTCCTCACGGTCCGATGGCAGCAGTGAGATGGATCAAGGGGCGATCCCTGGGATGCCATCGGGTGCTTATCGTTGAGAATCGACAGCTATTCCGCCGTACCGGTCTTGCCGAAGATCTCGATCAGCAGCGATGCCACGCGCGCGCTCTCGATGTCGTCCTTGTGCAGGACAGCGGCCGCCCCGAGGGCGGTCAGCTCCGCCATGCGATGCCGCGTCATTGCGCCGGAGATAATCACCAGCGGTCCCGCATAGCCCGCGCGCCGGATGAACGGGATGGTCGTCGTCGCGCTGTCGACAGGCGAGAGGCGGTCGTCGAGGAACACGAGTTGCGGCACAGCCTGCTTGAGTGCGTCGAGCGCCGTGCCGAGCGAACGCGCATGCCGGATCATCACGTCGTGGCCGCACACCAGCTTCAGCGACGACACCAGCCACTTCGCATCGGCCATCTCGTCGTCGATGATCAGAAAATCATCGAGCGGCGGCAGCTGGCGAACCAGCTTGGCCAGATGGCTGCGCGACCGCATGTGATCGGTGCCGAAGTCGTCGGCGGAAAATCTCAGCACCATAATCCTCCACGGTCGCCTGACTTGGCACGGACGCCAGCCTCGGCTCGCCAGGGTGCGATCGGTTTTGATGGAAGCGCATCGCGCTTTCATCAGACGCGTGAATCGCACCCTGAATGTTTGATGTAGGGTGCTATTCACGACTTTGACGGATCGTTGCGGCTGAACCATCAAAGTCGATAACACCCTAGGCGGCGCAGCGGACGCGCACCGCCCCTGGGTGCTCGCTGTCCCACATGCACAATCGCGGTGCCGCCCGCGCGGTTCCCTCGACAACACGTTTGAGCCGGGACACGACTGCGGGGCCGGCAGACGCAGATGTTGAATCGTCCCGAATGAAAACTAAGTTCAACACGCGGCCTGATTGAGAATGAAAGCGGCGAAAGTCTTTCTGAAATATCCTTGATATGCCCGGCCCACTCTTGAGCGGCCGGGGCTCTCAGCGGCCCGCCAGCCAGGCCGTGACGTCGCTGATCGCGCGCTGCGACATCAGCCGCTTTTTGGCGAAGCCGCGCTCCTTGCCTTTCAGCCGCTTGCCGTCCGCGCCCTGGGTGGGCGCGTCGTCCAAAGGCGGCAGCAGGCCATAGTTGATGTTCATCGGCTGGAACGAGCTGCGCCGTCCCGCACTCGCGTCCTCATCCGCCAGCACATGGCCGCCGGTGATGTGGTCGATCAGCGCGCCGAGCGCGGTGGTCGGCGGCGGCGGCGCGCTCGCCCGGCCCAGCCGTTCAGCCGCCGCGAACCGGCCGGCCAGAAGCCCGATCGCCGCGCTCTCCACGTAGCCCTCGACGCCGGTGATCTGTCCGGCGAACCTGAGCCGCGGCATCGCCTTCAAGCGCAGGCTCCGGTCCAGCACCTTGGGCGAATTGAGATAGGTGTTGCGATGCAGCCCGCCGAGCCGCGCGAATTCCGCGTTCTCGAGACCGGGGATCATGCGGAAGACGCGCACCTGTTCGGCGTGCTTCAGCTTGGTCTGGAAGCCGACCATGTTCCACAGCGTGGCCAGCGCGTTGTCCTGGCGCAGCTGCACCACCGCGTAGGGCCAGCGCCCGGTGCGCGGATCGTCGAGCCCGACCGGCTTCATCGGCCCGAACCGCAGCGTCTCCCGTCCGCGCTCGGCCATCACCTCGACCGGCAGGCAGCCGTCGAAGTAGGGCGTCGAGGCCTCCCACTCCTTGAACACGGTCTTGTCGCCCGCGAGCAGCGCATCGATGAACGCTTCATACTGCTCCCGCGTCATCGGGCAGTTGAGATAGTCGGCGCCGGTGCCGCCCGATCCCGCCCCGCCCGGACCGGCTTTGTCGTAGCGCGACTGGAACCACGCCACCGAGGTGTCGATGCTGTCGCGGTGGATCACCGGCGCGATGGCGTCGAAGAACGCGAGTTCCGTCTCCCCGGTCAGCCCGGCAATGGCCGTGCTCAGCGCGGGCGAGGTCAGCGGTCCCGTCGCCACGATGACGCTGTCCCAATCCTCCGGCGGCAGCCCGGCGATCTCGCCGCGCACGATGCGTCGACCAAAGGGTGCGCCGCGAGCGCCGCCGTCACTGCGTTCGAAAATGCGTCGCGGTCCACGGCCAGCGCGCCGCCCGCCGGCAGCTTGGTCTCGTCGCCCGCCTTCAGGATCAGCGATCCCGCCCGCCGCATCTCGGCATGCAGCAGCCCGACGGCGTTGGTCTCCCACTCGTCCGAGCGGAACGAGTTCGAGCAGACGAGTTCGGCCAGCCCCTCGGTCTTGTGCGCGTCGGTCATGCGTGCGGGGCGCATTTCGTGCAGCACCACCGGCACGCCCGCCTCGGCGATCTGCCAGGCCGCTTCCGATCCGGCGAGGCCGCCGCCGATCACGTGTATGGGGTCGATCTTGGTCATGGCTGACACTTAGAACGCAGCGGCCGCCGACGCAATTCCGGGTTGCCTGCCTTGGCGCGTGCGTTGCGAGGATAACTGCTGCCCCCCGTTGCACGGCATTTTGCAGCAAATCACTCCGGTGCTAGTCCCCGGTGCAGGGATCGGGTCGGGGGGACGCGGCATGGCCGGTAGAACGAGGGCTGCGGGAGCGCTGGTCGTGGCGTTATGGCTCGGCGGCTGCACGCATTCTGGCTTCGGCTCGGCCGAGGGTCATTTCGCTACGTTCTCGGTGCCGGAGCCGAAGGGCGCGACGCGTCCACGTCTGCCACGCCTATGGCTGCCAGATGAAGACCCGCGTCAAGTTCAGCGAGGCCGACGTCGCCGAACTCGCCGCAATCATGAAGAAGTGGCGTGGCAAAACCGACACCGCCGAGGACGAGCGCCGCGGCACGGCCTACGCCATCGGCTGGATGGAGACCCGCGTCGGCAACCTGATCGGCACCAAGGACGACCGCCCCGGCATGGACTTCGCGGCGTCCGGCGACCCGACCCAGCAGGATTGCGTCGACGAAGCGACCAACACCACGAGCTATCTGACCGTGCTCGCCAACGCCGGGCTGCTGAAGCACCACAAAGTCGGCACGCCCTTCGCGAAGGAGAACTATTTGCGCGGCGTCGCCGGCTGGACCCACTGGACCGCGGTGCTCGAGGACAACGTCACCCGCAAGCGCTTCGCCGTCGACAGCTGGATCTACGGCAACGGCGAGAACCCCGCCGTCGTGCCCACCGAGGAATGGTACATCGCCGACCTCGGCAGCCTTCCCGCCGCCACGCGGTAGGCCACGCTCATAGGCTCTCGCCCGCCGCCCGGCCGCTCGACCACGCCCACTGGAAATTGTAGCCGCCGAGCCAGCCGGTCACATCGACCGCTTCGCCGATGGCAAAGAGCCCGCCGACGTTGCGCGCCGCCATCGTTTTCGATGACAGCTCGCGGGTGTCGATGCCGCCGCGCGTCACCTCGGCCTTCGCATAACCCTCGGTCCCCGTGGGGCGGACCGTCCAGGCCTTCAACCGGCTGGCAAAGCCGATGAGCGTGCGCTCCGGCATATTGGCCAATTCGGCCGGCGCCCGTTCGCCCGGCGCCAAATCGTCCGGCAACAGATGCGCCGTCGTCAGCGCTTGCGCCAGCCGCGCCGGCATCACGTCGGCGAGCACGGTTTGCATCGCCGCCTTGGGCCGTGTCCGCTTGCGCTCGACCAGAAACGCCGCCGCATCGAGATCGGGCAGCAGATCGATCGTGATCTCCGCCCCCGGCCGCCAGTACGTGGAAATCTGCAGGATCGCCGGGCCGGACAGTCCACGGTGGGTGAACAGGATGTTCTCGCGGAACCGCCGCTTCTCGAACGAGACCACCGCCTCCTGCGACAGCCCCGCCAGCGCCGGATCTAACCCCGATGGTCCCGCACCCACCGTCAAGGGCACCAGTCCGGGCCGCGTCTCGGTGATCGCCAACCCGAACTGCCGGGCGACGTCGTGGCTGAAGCCGGTCGCGCCCATTTTCGGGATCGACAGCCCGCCGGTCGCCAGCACCAGCGCCGGCGCGGTGAACACCCCGGACGCCGTTTCGACGCGGAAGTGACCGGGCCGGCTCACGCTGGTGACGGTCTCGCCCAAGTCTCAGATCGACGCTGCCCGCGCGCGCATTCGTCGAGCAGCATGGCGATGATCGCCCGCGCCGAGCCGTCGCAAAACAGCTGCCCCAAAGTCTTCTCGTGAAACGGGATGCGGTGCCGCTGCACCAGCGCGATGAAATCGTGCTGTGTATAGCGCCGCAGCGCCGACATGCAGAAATGCGGGTTGTCGGAGACGAAGCGATCGGGCGCACTGTCGAGATTGGTGAAATTGCACCGCCCCCCGCCGGAAATCAGGATCTTGGCGCCCGCCTTGTCGGTATGCTCGAGCAGCAGCACCCGGCGTCCGCGCTGGCCCGCGGTCAGTGCGCACATCAGCCCCGCAGCGCCCGCCCCGATGACGATGGCGTCGAATGTCTCGTCCGTCGCCATCCTCGATCTTTCTGTTCTCGCCCTGGTCTTCGCTCTGGTCGGGCCGCCCTCTCATACGCGCCTTCCCACCGTCCGCCAACGGCGCCGGGTGACCCCCTCAAAAGCTCGCTTGAAATGCCGGGCTGCTCCGCCGCGGAGCCTGCGCTGTCCGCACAGATCCGGATCAGCGGCTGCACACGCGCCGTGTGAGTTTGTTCTCTTTGGCGTGCGCAGCGGACTCCTGCGTCAGGATCGGCCGGAGCACCGAATAGTCGGGTTCGAAGTATTTCGAAACCAGCGCCCAGGTCTTGGTCGCCGCGTTCCATTGCTGGATCGCGACGCGGCCGCCGCCGTCGTGATAATTGCACGTCATCGCTACCGGCGGCGTCAGCCCCGCGAACCCGAGTTCGGCGAGCCGCCGCTCGTCGATCGCCAGGGCTTCGAGCCCGTCCCGCATCTGCTCGCCCTGGATCGCCGTCGTGCGGTGCAGGTCCATCGCCTGACGGATCGCCTCCGCCGTCCACATGGCCGCCACCACACCGCGATTGTAGAGCACGTGCCCGATCTCGTCCGTCGCGGCCATGCTTTTCCCTTTGCCGTGGACGTGCGTGCGGAGGTCATCCAACACCTCGAACGCAGCCCCTGGCGCGTGGAACGTGGCGGCGAGCAGCCCATTAGCGGCCTCATCCGCGGGCAGCACGTCGCTTTCCGAGCCCGACCACCACGAGCCGATGATCCGGTCTCGAGGAAACGCCGCCACAGCGGCCTCCTTCAAGGCGACGGCATTCATGATGCCGAACCCCCACAACAGCACGAAATCGGGCTGCTGCTGCCGGATCGCGAGCCAATGCGCCTGCTGCTCGACGCCGGGATGCGTAACCGGCAGCAGCTCGATGGCGAAGCCATACTTGGCGGCGAATGCGTGCAGCGCCGGGATCGGCTCCTTGCCGAACGGCGAGTCGTGGTGGAGCAGCGCGATCTTCAAGCCCTTGAGCTTGTCCTTGCCGCCGCGTTTCTGCGCGATGAACTCGATGCTGGCGGAAGCCTGGCTGTAGCTCGTCGGGGCCACAGCGAACAGCCACGGAAACAGACTGCCGTCGGCAAACAGCGACCGCGAAACGCCGGCCGTCAGCACCGGGATCTTGTCGGCGGCGGCCTTGGGCGCGAGCGCGAACACGTGCCCGGCCGATGGCGCCATCACCACGAGCGGTCCCGAGCCCTTCAACCGTTCATAGCACTCCACGCCGCGGTCGGTCGCATAGCCGGTTTCGCACGGTACGACCTTGATCCTGACCTTGTTGATGCCGCCGTCGCGCTCGTTGAGCAGCGTGAAATAATCGTTCCAGCCATTGGCCATCGGGATGCCGATGGATGAATAGGGGCCGGTGCGGAATTCCAGTGACGGGATGACGAACTCCGACTTCCCGGGCGCCATATCGAGGTTGAGCATCGCGATGCGGGGCGGCGCGGGTGCTGGCGCGGGAGCCGGACCCGAGCCCCCGGCCACCGGCGGCGAGAAATAGAACCGTGCCCGCAGCGACGAGTGTTCCCACGGCACCTGTTTGTTCGACGTCGATTTCATCACGGTGTTGCGGACATTGATCAGGATGCTGCCGAGATCCTCGCCCGGTTTGACGATTTCGCTGACGAGCGCACCGGCGAACGGCGAATTGCGCCCGGTGCCGTCGAGCGCGACGTTGCCCGGTTGCGTCGAATAGCTGATCAGGGTGCCGATGCCGGACTCGACCGGCGCCAATCCGCGCCCCACCGCAGCCGAGCGCGTTCCCATGGCGCGCGCCAGATTGCGCGCCAGCGGATTGTTGCGGCAGGCGTCGAGGAAGATGATGTTGGTGCGCTCTTCGCGCTCCATTTCGCGTTGCACGACGTCGAGCCGCACCAGCTCGAAATCGAGGCCCAGGCTGTCGTCGAGCCGGGCGTCGACGGGCACCAGATAGTTGGCGCCGGAAACCTGCAGGCCGTGGCCGGCGTAGAAGAACAAGCCGACATCGGCGCCCTTGAGGGCGCGGGCGAATTCCAGCACCTGGCGTTCGAAGGCCGGCTTGTCGAGATTGCGCCCCTCGATCACTGTGAAGCCCAGCTTGCGAATGGCCGCAGCCACGTCGGCGGCGTCGTTGTCGGGGTTGTCGAGCTTGGGGGAATGCAGGTAGCTCGAATTGCCGATCACCAGCGCGACGCGCTTGCTAGCCGACGCCGGAAGCGATGCAAGCGCGAGAGCCGACATCGCCAGCGCCAGCAGTTTGACATGCCATGTCATCGCCATGCCTCGGTGGCCGCGAGAATGCACCGCAGCCACAATGGCTGATGGCGGCCCGAGGTCAAGTGCCCGTTGCGGCCCTCGACGGCGCACATCGCCTGCGCCATGCGCCCATCCTGACCTCCATCACCCGCCCGCGCAACGAGCGCTTGGACGCCGTGCGCGCGATATGACACTCTCGACGCTTGGTGCCAGCGACAGGGGAATGCCATGGCCGGTTCGAAGATGTTCGGTACGCATCGCACGTGGGAAGATTGGCTCGGCATCGCCTTGGGACTGACCATTGCGCTCGCGCCGTGGATCATCGACGAGACGGCCAACCGGCCGGCCGTGGTCAACGCCGCCATCGCCGGGTTCGTGGTGCTGATGCTGGCCGAGTTGGATCTGGTGTCGTCGCGGCGCTGGGCCGAGGTCGCGCAGCTCGCGGCGGGCGCGTGGGTCGCGGTTTCGCCTGCGGTGCTCGGCTACAGTGCGGGCGGCGCGCTCCGCGTCTGGCACGTCGTCGCCGGGCTGCTCGTCATGCTGATCGCCGTGCTCGAGCTGTGGCAGCGCCGGGCCAACGGATAGCGTTGCGCCACGAAGCGCACCTGCACGCGACCGTCATCCCGGCACTTGTTGCCGGGATCCAGCTCGCCGCGAATGCCGGAGCCAGCGGATTCATGGATCCCGGGGACCCCGGCCTTCGCCGGGGCAGGCAAGCCCCGGGATGACATGGGTGATTGATCGACTGCCGTCTGAGCCCTTTACTACGTGACCCGCCGCGTCGGCTTGTTGCGCGTCGCCAGCACCTTGTCGATGCGGCGGCCGTCGAGATCGACGACCTCGAACCGCCAGCCGCCGGTGGTGATGTGCTCGCCCGTGGCTGGCAGGTGCTGCAGATGCGCCAGCACGAACCCCGCCACCGTCTCGTAACTGCGGTTCGCAGGCAGCGCGAAACCGATGCGGTCGGACATCTCGTCGACCGGCATCGCGCCCGACAGCAGCCACGAGCCGTCGTCGCGCTCGGTCGCATAGGCGACGTGACCCTCGGTGTCGGACTTGAACACGCCGGCGATGGCTTCGAGAATATCGGCGGGCGTGACGAGCCCCTCGAAATGCCCATACTCGTCGTGGATCAGCGCCATCGGCACCTCCGCCTCGCGCAGGATGGCGAGCACGTCGAGCGCGTCGGTCGTCTCGGGGATGATCGGCGCGTGGCGGATGTGGCGGCGGACCTCGAACGGCTGCCCTTGAGGATGCCGGCCAACAGCTCGCGCGTCTGCACCACGCCGATCAACTGGTCCGACGAGCCTTCCGC
This sequence comes from uncultured Alphaproteobacteria bacterium, assembly GCA_963819775.1. GTDB lineage: Bacteria > Pseudomonadota > Alphaproteobacteria > Rhizobiales > Hyphomicrobiaceae > JAKAML01. Next base: position 433,255 of record CAWFXM010000007.1, on the reverse strand, counting down.
CACCGGCAACCGCGAGTGCGGTGTCGAGATCAGCCGCTCCTTGATGACGTCATCGGACGCGTTGATGTCGATCCAGTCGACGTCGGTGCGCGGCGTCATCAGGCCGACCACTGCACGGTCGGCCAAGCGCATCACGCCCGCGATCATCTCGCGCTCGCCGCTTTCCAGTACGCCCGCATTCTCCGCCTCGACGATGAGCGTGCGAATCTCCTCGTCGGTGACGCGGCTTTCGCTTTCGGTCGTCTGCCCGAACAGGCGGAATACGAACCGCGTCGAGGCGTCGAGCAGCCACACCGCCGGCGCGGCGGCCTTCGACAGCAGCACCATGGCCGGCGCGACCGAGCAGGCGATGCCCTCGGCGTTGCGCAAGGCCACGCTCTTCGGCACCAGCTCGCCGATGATGACCGACAGATAGGTGATGACCAGAATGACGAGGCCATAGCCGAGCGGCGCGGCGACCTTCTTGGAAAAGCCCGCGCCTTCGAGCCAGCCCGACGCGTACTCGCCGAACGTCTCGCCGGAATAGGCGCCGTTGACGATGCCGATCAGCGTGATGCCGATCTGCACCGCCGACAGGAAGCGTCCGGGATTGGCGGCCAAGGCCAGCGCGCTGTCGGCGCCGGGACGGCCCGCAGCCGCCATGGCTTTCAGCCGCGGACGGCGCGCGGAGACGACCGCCAGCTCCGACAGCGCAAACAGTCCGTTGAGGAAAATGAGAGCCAGGACGATCAGAAGGTCGATCACATCGTTTGCGGCCGACGTGTTCGCGTCCAAGCCACTCCATGCTGCTTCGGGCCTCGCTGGCCCGGGGGACCGATCATTACCGGCGGGGGGGCGCACCGTCAACGCGCGACTATGTGAGCGCTCGGGCGGACGCTGGCGCGGGATGTGTGGCCGCCACTGCCCCACAATGGCCCGACTTGGCAGGCCTTCTCGGCCGACAACACCTCAGGATCGAGCCACGGAGGACGCCATGCGGTCCCTCGTCCACAGCCGTTGGAAGACCGCGATCACCCTCTCGCTCGCGACCTTCGCGCTCGTCGCGCCCGTCTTTGCTTTCGCGCTGGTCGCGCCCGTCGTTGCTGCCGAACGTGAGTTCGCCGGTCGCCCGGTCGAGGTGTTGACGGTGAAGCCCGGCACCGGGCCGCAGGCGGCCCCCGCGACCGTGCGTCGCGCCCGCGATGCAGGCTGGCCCGGCAACGGGGCCGACTACCGTCATCCAGGTGCCACGCGCCAAAGCCGCGCCGCCGGCCGCAAAATCCAAACCGCAAAAAGCGACCAAGACCAAGGCCGCCGATCCCGTCTATCCCGATTTCGAGAAATCCGAGCAACTGCTCGGCTGGATCAACGGCTATCGCGAGAACCCCGAGCCCAAGCGCCTGCCGCAAGCCATCGCCGCAATGAGCCGCCTCGGCCTGTTGCGCGACATGGACGGCGCCGGCCTCTACATCGGTTTCACCGCCGGCGTGCTCGGCCAGAACCCCGCGCTCGCCGAGGACCTCGTGTCCAAGATGTTCCCCCGCCCGCCCGAGGAACAGGGCTTGATCATCAAGGCCATCGCCTATTCCGGGCTCGAGGACTGGCGCGGTCTGCTGTCCAAGTTCGTCGAGCGCATGCCCGCGCGCCGCAAGCAGATCGAGACGCAGCTCTACGTCAAGCCCGAGACGCTGGAAACGGTCGCGCTGGAAACCGGCCCCGCGCCGATCGACGCGCTGTGGGGCTATCATTTCGCCACCGGCTCGTTCCAGCCGGTCGAACGTATCGTAGGCGCGCTGGCGTGGGCGGCCGACAAGTCCGACGCCGAGAAGCTGACCATCGGCAGCATGGCCAAATGGACGCTCGCCTCCAACGCCATGCGTGACAAGGCGTTGCTCGATTGGCTGCGCGAGGCGGGCGCGGGCAAATCGAAGGAGGTCGCGGCGCAACTGCGCGAGGTCGTCGTCGCCGCAGAGAGCTTCGAGGTGTCGAAGCTGCGCCGCGACGCGCTGGCCGCCATCGACGACGCGCGCCGCCGTGCGCCGGCCGCGAAGCCGACAGTGTGGACCACCGCCGTCGGCGCCGCACCCACCGTCATCGGCCTCGCCTGCGTGGCGGCCAGCGTCGCCGGTCAGGTCGCGCTCGGCATTCCGTGCGTCGTATCGGGCGCGCTCTCCACCGCCGTCGCCAAGCACTGGAGCCAGCCTTAATTCAGAGCGCGGGTGCCACGTCGGCACCTGAAGCGCCACAAACAGAGCGCGCCGCCACCGCGTCGATCGCGACGGGCGGCGGCGAGGGCAACCGAAGCGCCACCAAAGAGCCTGCGCGGTTGCTGGTGGGCAACCGAAGCGCCACCAAAGAGTCTTCCGTCCTCACGCCTCCGTGCTGCTTCCGGCTTCGGGATGCGTCGCCAGAAAATGCCGCAGCACCATGCCAGCTCGCGGGCGTGCGTGGTGTCGTTGCGCCGGTGCGCCTCGACGAGATCGTCCACGATCATCTCCCGGATGCGTTCCGCGCCGTGGTCGCTGCACAGCAGGTAGTTGGCCATCCCCGCTGCCGCCACCTCCGGGATGTGCTCGTGTTCGGCAATGGCCATCACCTCGGCCTCCGTGAGGCCGCAGAATGCCAAGCAGTCCTCGAGTGTGATCATGGCCGAACCTCGACGTGAGTTATTCTCTTTTTTGGCGCTTCGGTTGCCCAGTCTTGCCGGTCTTGGCGGAGCCAAGCTTCGCTTTGACGGCGAGCCCGCCTTCGGCAAGACCAACCGCGCCGGGCGCTTCGGATGCCCGCGCCGCGTCGGTGCCCGCACCGGAGCGGCAAACAAGACCGCGTCGGTGCCCGCACCGGAGCGGCAAACAAACACCCAACCGCGCCGGGCGCTTCGCTAGCGGCACCACTCTACGCCTTGCGCGCGCACAGCAGTTGACGCCGCTCAACGCGCGACAGCGGCGACGTGCTCCAATGGCAATCATGTTCCGGCGCGATTCCTCCCGCCGGATTGGAGTAGACGATCATGTTCACCACCGGTTCCAGGCTGCGCATCGCATTCGCCCTTGCTGTCGCGCTGCAAGCTGTCCCGAGCTCCGCCTCCGCGCAATCGCCGTCGCTCGAAGGCAACTGGACCGGCGGCGGCTATGCCGAGGCGATCTCGGGCCATCGCGAGCGGGTCAGCTGCCGCGTGCGCTACACGCGCGAGGGCGCCGACGTGTTCGGCGTCCACGCCGTTTGCGCCAGCCAATCGGTGAAGCTGGTGCAGACCGGCACCGTATCCCGCGCTGGCGCCAATCGATTCGTCGGCGACTTCTACAACGCCGAGTTCGACGTCGCCGGCCGCGTCCGCGTCGTCGTCTCCGGCTCGAGCCAGACCGTCACGCTGTCGAGCGCGCGGGGGGCCGGTACGCTCTCGCTGTCGCGGAAGTAGTCTGGCGCTGTCGCGGAAGCGACGACGCGCGGCTGTCACTTCGGCAGCTGCGGGCGCCCGTGCGCGTCGAACGGCCAGAACGGATTGTGCGCGATCTCCCACAGGTGGCCGTCGGGGTCGGCGAAATAGCCCGAGTAGCCGCCCCAGAACACCTTGTGCGGCGGCTTGACGATGCGCCCGCCCTTGGCTTCGACGAATGCGAACGCCGCGTCCACCGCCGCCTCGCTCGCGAGGTTGAACGCGCACGACACGCCGCGAAAGCCCGCGCCCGCCTCGGCCACGCTCGCGTCCTCGGCCAGCGCCGCGCGGCCGAACAGCGCCAGTATGGTGCCGTTCATGTCGAAGAACGCCACCTCGGTGCTGTCGAACGGCGACGCCTTGAACCCGAGCCCCTCGTAGAACGCGCGCGACGCCGCCACGTCGGCGACGCCGAGCGTCACCAGCGACAGGTGTTGCGGCAACGGCGTGATTTTGGTCTCGGGCATGACGTGTTCCCCCTACTGCAACGATATCGCCGCGCGGCACTTGGCATCGCGCGGCTGTGGCGTGGCGTCGGGATAGAATGTGCGGATGCCCGCGGCGCGCCGCACGAACACCGCCGTGAAAGATCTGCCGTCGTCCTCGACCGGCAGCAGGCAGCCACTGCTGTCGCCGCTCGCGGTCGGGTTCTCGGCGAAGGCGCGGGTGACGAGCTTCAGCAAATCTTCGCCGCCGAGCGTCAGCCCATAGCCCTTGCGCGCGTCGCGGATCACGCGGCCATCGGCCAGCCGCATCACCACGCCCGTCGTGTACAGCACGCCCGGCACCACCTCGTTCTGGCCGTAGTTGCCCATCAGGCAGGCTTCGCCGCTGTTCTGCAGCTGCAGATATCGCGCGTGGAAATGCATGCCGCCGATCTTGCCGCGCCCCGCGCCCGGCTCGCCGCACATGATGTGGTCGAACGCCTTCACGGCGAACCACGCTTCCGCGAGGTCGTCGATGTAGCCCGCCGTATCCGATCGCGCCGGACGGTCCGCGAACACTCTTCGATCCGGTGAACGCCTTGATCCGCGCCGTCACCTCGGGGTTAGCGTTCAGCAGCGCCTTGAACTCGTCGGCCGCGACCACCTTGCCCGGCGCGCCGCACGCTGTCGTGAGCGCGGTATCGAAGGCGTCGAGGGTCGGCGCCGGCGGCGAAATATCGACCTTGCCGCCGACCTTGACCTTAACCGGATTGTCGACCGCGTCGAAGAACGGCAGGCACTTTTTTGTTGCGCCTTCAGATGCCCACGCGGCATCCGGCGCGGGCGCCTTCGGATGCGCATCCCGCGTCGAGGCTTGCCTCGGAGCGGGAACCAAAGCATCCGGCGCGGTCTTGCTTGCGCCTTCGGATACCGCGCGCGGGTGGTCCTGCTGAAGGCAGGCTTGTCCTTGGCAAGTCTCGGCACCCGAAGCGCCACGCAAGAGAGCCCGGCGCGCCGCCGTCGGCAAAGCGTCCGCACGAGAGATCGACCCACTTGTTGCCACCGCCTGCGATGACGATGAAGGCGTGGCTCGGCGCGTCGCTCTTGTTGACGCCGCGCGCCGGATAGGCGCGGCCCACCACCAGCGGCGTCGCATTGGTCCTGCGTTTGAACGAGCCGTAGGCCTCGCACGATTTCTCGATGACGAAGTCCCGCTGCGTCGCGAAGAAGTCCTGCGCCGTGGCGGGTGCTGCGGTGATAAGTGCGAGGCCGGTCGCCAAGGCTGCGGGGACGGCTGTTGCGAGGACGGCTCGGACGCCCCCGCTCATGAGGCGGTATGCAGCGGCTTCCGGCGCGGCCGTCACGCGCCCCGCATCGGCAACTGCCTCGCGTGCGTCGATGGTCATGATCGGTCTTTCACGGTGCTGATGACTGTTCCCACCTCATGGCCTGTCCTGCGTCGGCCAGCAAGAGGTGTGCGACCAGACGACCGTTCCGTAGGTTGGGCTAGGCCGCTCTTCACTCGCGGTCGTAACCCAACGCGCCGTGGCTGCCACTCCTCCCGTGTCATCCCGGCGAAGGCCGAGAGCAACGTCGTGCCAATTCCGTGTGGCCTCGGCTGTGCAAGCCCCGGAGGACTGCGGCGTGTCTTGCCGGACGCATTTACTGCGAGATCAGTACGCCCGAACCGCCCCAAGTGCTTATTCTTCCGATCATTGTGCCGGCAGACAGCGGCGCTTGCGCTCGGTCTGCCGGTCCGGTGCGCCACATACCTCGCGCAAGCCCGACGCGCAAACTGCATAGTGAACGCGTAGGACAATACACTCGCCGTGGGCGAGAGTGCCCGCCTTGGGCTCGGCATCTGTCGCCCGCGGCTTCAGCGGATCTGGCGGCTTCTTCGTAACTGGCGGAATCGGCGGCGGAGCGATGGCGACCGGCGGCGACGGTTGATCCGGAGCACGCTCCTTTAGTCCGCGCGGTGCGCCCTGACCGCCGCCGTCGGTCCAGCCGATAGTGATGACCTGCATCCGCTGATCGAGGCCGGGGTGTGTCGCGGTTGCCTCTTTTGGGCTGATGGCGCGCATCGCAGCGTGCGACTGGTCGAGACTGGCACCCAGCCGACGCAGCACGAAGCCGGAGAAGTAATCGGCCTCCAGCTCGTATTTGTGGTCGTTGCCGCTGAGCTCGGTGTGGAACGCCACGTGGTGCCCGAGTTCGTGGGCCAGCACGCTGACCAGCGACCACTGCTCGGTAGTCCGCTCCTTCAGCTTCTGCATGAAAGTGGCGTTGTAGAAAATATAGCGGTCACCCTTTTTCGTGATGCCGGCCTCGGCGTTGCCTGTCTCGGCGCTGGCGCGCAGCGCTATGCGATCGCCGATGAAGTTGAGCCCCACGGCCTTGAGAATGCGATCGAGCTCGGCCCGTGCTTCGCTGTCCGACTGGAAGCTGCGTTTGACGCCGCCCGACGGCTTGGCGCCGTGGAACCCGCGCACGCTGGCGTCGCCGTCATGGTCCAACACCAGTTGCGCACGCACGGTAGCGATTGCACCGAACTGAGTCGCCAGCAATGCAAGCGCAATGGAAAGAAGCCTGCGGCGCATCCGTTCCCTCCGTATAGCCCACTTGCATACTAGCGAAGGTATACGGCCATTTCGGTCGGGACCAGTCGAATATGGATATGCCACGACGACCGCCGCGTGCGAGGTGCGGCGACAAGGCTCGACTGCTCAGCGACGCCGCTCTTCACTCGCGGTCGTAACCCAACGCTCCGTGGCTGCCTCCCCTCCCATGTCATCCCGGCATTTATTGCCGGGATCCATGTTGCAACGGGCTCCGGCGTTTGCGGCCCGATGGATCGCGGTGTGTCATGTCGGAGACGTGCTCCGCATTGGCACCGGGATGACACGGAAACCAGCCGCGAGATTTGGAACAGCAGCGTCGTGGCCGCGCCTCAGCACCCCTTCCAGGTCGGATGCCGTTTGTCGATGAAGGCGCCGATGCCCTCCTTGGCGTCTTCGGCCATCATGTTCTGCACCATCACGTCGGTGGCGTAGGCGTAGGCGTCGCCGAGCGGCTTCTCGATCTGGGCGTAAAACGCCTCCTTGCCGATCGACACAGTGAGCGGCGATTTGGCGGCGATCTGCCGGGCCATGCCGAGCGCCTCGTCCATCACCTTGCTCCGCCGTCGACCGCGCGGTTGACGAGGCCATAGTCGGCGGCCTCCTTCGCGCCGATGATCTCGCCGAGCAGCAGCATCTCCATCGCGCGCTTGCGCGGCACGTTGCGGGCGAGCGCCACCATCGGCGTCGAGCAGAACAGCCCGATGTTGACGCCGGGCGTACAGAATTTGGCGCCGTCGGCGGCAACCGCGAGATCGCAGGTGGCGACGAGCTGGCAGCCGGCCGCCGTGGCCATGGCGTGGACCGCGGCGATCACCGGCTTGGGGCATGTGACGATGCCCTGCATGACGTCGGCGCAGAGGGTCATGGTGGCGCGGTAGAACGCGCGGCCGCCGTCGGCGTCGGCGCGGTGCGCGGTCAACTCCTTGAGGTCGTGTCCGGCGCAGAAGGCGGGGCCGTTCGCGGCCAGCACGATGGCCTTGACGCTGTCGTCGCGGCCGAGCGCGGTGATGGCTTGGCCGAGCGCTTCGAGCATCGCCATCGACAACGCGTTGCGCGCGGCGGGGCGGTCGAGGGTCAGGACGGCGATGCCGGGCTCGGGTCGTGTGATCGCGACGGGGGAGGGGGGCTGGGATTTTTTCTGCAAGAGTTGTCCTCCCTCGTGCTTTTTGCCAGGTCGATTGCGGCGCCCGGAAAAGCGACATGCGGCCCACCTGGAGCCGCATGTCATGCCGAAGGCATGCGATTATCATGTCATGCCGGAGGCATGCGATCATCATGTCATGCCGGTCTTTTCGCATGTTCATGTCGGTCGCGCATACGAACATGCGAGGGGCGGCCGGCGCCGATGCGGTTGGGGATCAGAAGCGCGAGCTACAACTTTACTGCATCGCCTTCTCGATCGCGTCGCGGTGCTTCTTCACCACGTCGATGTTCTCCTTGTGCTCGAGCGGCGGCGTGGTCTTGATCGCGTCTTCGAGCTCGGCGACGAGCTGCTTCTTGTCGGCGTCGGGGATCGAGGCGTCGGCCTTGACGTCGGTGAGCTCTTTCTTCAGCGCCTCGAGCGGGTCGATGAAGTTGTTGGTCTGCGGATCGAGTCCGGCCATCACGATCGAGATGTTGGCGGCCACGTCGTCGAGTTCGGCGAAGCTGGCGAAACCGTGCTTCTTGGCGATCTGCTCGAGCTCGCCCTGCAGCGCGGCATCGGGCTTGTCGCCAGCCGACTGCAGCTTGCCGGCGATGGCCGCGAGGTCCTTCTGCGAGGCGATGAAGCCTTCGACTTGCTTGTCGCTGAGTTTCATCTGCTTGATGTCTTGGGCGTGCGACGGGGTGGCCGTGGTGCCGAGCGCAAGCCCGAACAATCCTGCCATCAGCGCCACCAGCATGCTCTTGATCGTCTTTTGGCCGTGCAGCATCGCACAAGGCTCCCTGTTAGAATCATCTCTCGCGGCAGAGTGCCGCCACAACGGGATTCGATCCCACGACTTGGTCGAGATTAAGAATGGTCACACGACCGAACGCGCAGCCGGTGCTCTCGGTTGCTGAAATCACACAGCTCGTCGCACAACATTTCCCTCAACTCGGCCCGCCCGGCAAGCGGATCGTCATCGAGGCGGCTGGTCCCGGCACGGCCCAAGTCCGGATGCGGGCCAATGACGACATGCTGCGGCCGGGCGGCACGGTGTCGGGGCCGGCGATGTTCACGCTCGCCGACGTCGCCATCTATATCGCCATCCTCGGGGTCCGCGGCGCGGCCGCTCTGGAGGCTGTCACCAGCAATCTTTCGATCAGTTTTCTCGCCCGTCCGGAGCCGCGCGATCTGGTGGCGCACGTCAGATTGTTGAAGACCGGCAAGAGGTTGGCGTTCGGTGAGGTGGCGATCTACTCCGACGGCAAGGCGGACATGGTGGCCCACGCCACGGCGACCTATGCGATGCCACCGCCCCCATGAGGTGGCATGATACCGCAATAGGGTATTATAATACCTAATATGCAACAGTTTGATTTTGCACAATTATTCATGGATGCGTCGAGTTGACTTTGGCTCGAAGCAGCTTTAGACAACGGCGATTGGCGTCGGCACCGCAGGGGGCTCGTCCGCCGCCGGCCGGGAGCAGGGGCCTCCCGCCGGTCGTCTGACGCCCCTCCGGAGACATCTGATGAAGACCTACTCGGCCAAAGCCGGCGAGGTGGACAAGAAGTGGATCGTGATCGACGCCGACGGTTTGGTCGTCGGCCGTCTCGCGACCATCATCGCCACGCGCCTCAAGGGCAAGCACAAGGCCCTCTATACCCCGCACATCGATTGCGGCGACAACATCATCGTCATCAACGCGGCCAAGGTCGTGTTCACCGGCAAAAAGCGCAGCGCCAAGCTCTATGAGCACCACACCGGCTATCCGGGCGGGCTCAAGGTGCGGACGCCGAAGATGCTGCTCGACGGCAAAAATCCCGAGCGCGTGGTCGAGCTGGCGGTCGAGCGCATGCTGGCCCGCGGTCCGCTGCAGCGCCAGCTGATGCGCAATCTCAAGGTCTACAAGGGGGCCGAGCATCCCCATCAGGCCCAGAATCCGGTGGCGCTCGACGTCGCCAAGCTGAACTCCAAGAATGTGAGGGCCTGATATCATGGTTCAGGAGACCAAGACCCTGGGCGATCTCGCAAGCCTCAAGGGCTCGACGCCCGAGGCCGCCGCAGCACCCGTTCACGTCCAGAAGCTCGACAAGCTCGGCCGCGCCTATGCCACCGGCAAGCGCAAGAACGCCATCGCCCGCGTCTGGATCAAGCCCGGCAAGGGCAAGATCGTCGTCAACAAGAAAGACTATCAGCAGTACTTCGCGCGCCCCGTGCTGCAGATGCTGCTGGAGCAGCCGCTCAAGCTCGCCAACCGCGCCGACCAGTTCGACATCATGGTCAACGTCAATGGCGGCGGTTTGTCGGGTCAGGCCGGCGCCGTCCGTCACGGCATCTCCAAGGCGCTGACCTACTTCGAGCCGGGCCTTCGCGGCCTGCTCAAGAAGGGCGGCTTCCTGACCCGCGACAGCCGCGTCGTCGAGCGCAAGAAGTACGGCCGCATGAAGGCCCGCCGCAGCTTCCAGTTCTCGAAGCGCTGATGTAGCCACTGGCCGGGCCTTCTGGCGCCGCATGACGACACGACAGCCCGCCGGCAACGGCGGGCTGTTTTCGTTTTAGAACGGCGTGACCTGAGCGGCTGCGATCTGGTATATGGCATACCAGGGGCAAGTCTGTTACGATTGTCGTCCAGCCCGCGGGACCGTTCGCCATGGCGTGTCGGTTGAGAGCGATCACAAAAGCGCTCGTTGCCGATCGGCGCTATGTCGTGTGGTGTGTGCGTGCTAGGCGTTTGGGAGTAGTTGGGGACATGACATGGATCTCGTGGCGTTCCTTGACGAACTCCGATGTCGCTCTCAGCCGTCCTGGTGGTGTACGAACTGGGACGAATTGGTCAAAATCACGATGATCGACATCGTTCTCGTCGGGCGATAATGCCATCGTGATCGGACTCGCGGCCTCTCGAGTCGAGAAGTCGATCCGCGGTAAAGTCATACTCGGTGGCATCACCGCCGCCGTGGTGCTGCGCATTATGTTCGCACTCGTTGCGTCGAAGCTTCTGCTCATCGTCGGATTGACGCTGGCCGGCGGCTTCCTGCTGCTCTGGGTGTGCTGGAACATGTACCGCCAGCTCGATTCCGGTGCCCGAGCATACGCTCGAAGAGGTCGAAAGCGGCGAGGTCTCAGCGGTCGCTTCCGACATGGGTCTTCTGGTCCGCGATCCTTCAGATCACGGTCGCCGATCTGTCGATGTCGCTCGACAACGTTCTTGCTGTTGCCGGCGCCGCTCGCCAATCCACGGTGGTGCTGGTCGTCGGTCTGCTGGTCGGCATCCTGCTGATGGCGATGGCGTCGCACGCACTGGCCCGCCTGCTCGTCCGCTATCACTGGATCGCGTGGCTCGGTCTGTTGATGATCGTGTGGGTCTCACTCGAGATGATCTACCAGGGCTCGCATGAAGTGACGTGCAAAATGTACAATTTCGGCTGCTCCGAAACGCTGTTCGACGGCATCATACATAGGTTCCAGTTGCTGCTCGGCAGGGCCACATAGCGCATGATCGTTCGAGATGGAATTGCATCGCTGTCCCATCTCGAACGTCGCGCTCCAGGCACCAAAGTTCCGCTTCGCGGCGCTTTCGGATGCTGCTCGGCGACGACCATCCGGTCCCGGCGTGTTGTACCGATATGTGGCGCGGAGCACCTTCCAGGCGCGTTGTTGTGTCGTGCGCATTTTGCACTTACGCAGTCCTTGAATTCGGGATTTGCTGCGCCTACACCTCTATCAAATGCGATTGAGCGGACGCCGGGACGTCAGCGGCTCGGACGACACTGGACGGACAGGGAGGCCGAGGCGTGGAGCTGAGCCTAATCCTCAACGAGATTGTGCAACTCGCATCGGCAGGTTGGTGGCGCGTCCACTGGGACGAACTGGCCAAGATCATCTGATCGACGTCGTGCTCGCGGGCGATAACGCCATCGTGGTCGGCCTCGCCGCGTCGCAAGTGGCGCCGCAGCTTCGCGCCAAGGTCATCTTCTGGGGGATCACCGCCGCTGTCGTGCTGCGCATCCTCTTCGCCGCCACGACAACCAAGCTGCTGTCCATCATCGGCCTGACACTGGCGGGCGGCATCCTGCTGTTGTGGGTGTGCTGGCGCATGTATCGCCAGATTTCCGGACCGGCCGAGCATTCGCTCGAAGATATCGAAAGCGGCAATATCGCCGCGGTGCCGCCCGACAAGCAGCTGTCGTTCTGGGGGGCGGTATGGCAGATCACGCTCGCCGACGTGTCGATGTCACTCGACAACGTGCTGGCGGTGGCTGGTGTGGCCAAGGGCTCGACACTGGTGCTGGTCATCGGCCTCGCCGTCGCGATCATCCTGATGGCCGTCGCCTCGCACTTCATCGCGGGCTTGCTCGTCAAGTACCCATGGATCAGCTGGGTCGGTCTGTCGATCATCGTCTGGGTCGCGCTCGACATGATCTACGGCGGCTCGCACGAGGTCTCGTGCAAGATGTACGACTTCGGCTGCTCCGAAACCTTGTGGCAGGGCATCAAGCACCGGCTCGGGTTCCCGTAGGCCTACGCACGTCGTCGCGCGGGACGACTTGTCTGCGACCGCGCCCGCAAGATGATCACGCGTCTCATCGGCCCGAAGCCGGTTTGGTTCGGGCCGATTTGCGTTGCGCCAGGACCGTTCGCCCCATGGTGGCGGGTCGAAGCCCTAAAATTCGACGCGCCCTTTAATTCCGAGCCTTGCAGTCGGAGAGGCCGGTCACCAAATGCGCGGGGGGCGAGGCGGCGACGAACGCGGGTCCTTTCGACGAAACGTGCGGTGGAAGGACCTCCAATGGATGTGACGGGCTTCTTGAGCGAGATCACGCAACTCGGCTCGGCCGGCTGGTGGATCGCCAACTGGGACGCGCTGGTCAAGATCCTGATCATCGATCTGACGCTGGCCGGCGACAACGCGATCGTGGTCGGTCTGGCTGCCTCGCAAGTGGCCCCCGAAATCCGCTCGAAGGTGATCTTCTGGGGCATCGCCGCCGCTGTCGGCCTGCGCATCCTGTTCGCTGGAATCACCACGCAATTGCTCGCCATCGTCGGCCTGACGCTGGCGGGCGGACTCCTCTTGCTATGGGTTTGCTGGAAAATGTACCGCCAGTTGAGCGCACCAGGCGGCCATGAAGGTGCCAGCGCGCACGGCCCAGTCGCCGCCGGAAACGACGCAGCACAAGCTCAGCTTCGGCGCGGCCGTGTGGCAGATCACGCTGGCCGACGTCACCATGTCGCTCGACAACGTGCTGGCCGTGGCGGGCGTGGCCAAGGGCTCGGCCCTGGTGCTCGTCATCGGCCTCGCCGTCGCAATCATCCTGATGGCCGTCGCATCGCATTACATCGCCGCGCTCTTGGTCGATCATCCGTGGATCGGCTGGGTTGGCCTCGCGGTCATCGTCTGGGTGGCGCTCGACATGATCTATGCCGGCTCGCACGATGTGGCGTGCAAGTCGATCGGCGTGGGCTGCTCGGAGACGCTGCTGCAGGCGATCGGCCACCGGCTGGGGATAGGACCATAGACGCGATCGTTCTTGATCGAAGCGCGACGCGCTTCGATCAAGAACGTGAATTGCACTCCAACTAAATGATTTAGAGCATGATTCACGTTTGATATGGGATCGCAGCGCGATTTCCATGTCAAACGACCATGCTCAGCGCCGGCGCGACTGCGGCGCCTCGCGAACATTGACAGGGCCAGGATTGACACCAGAGGTGGCCGCTTCTAAAGCCCCGGCCCTGAATGCACTCTTGGAGAAGGACGCAATGGCCGAACGTCCCGCCGCCGAAAAGCCCTGTCATCGGCCCGACCGTCTTCATCGACGGCGAGGCCGGCACCACCGGACTCGAGATCCGCGACCGGCTGGCGGGCCTCGCGGCGCTGACCGTGCGCAGCATCGCCAACGACCAGCGCAAGGACGCCGCCGCGCGGCTGGCGCTGATGCGCGAGGTCGACCTCGTGGTGCTGTGTCTGCCGGATGACGCCGCCGTCGAGGCGGTCGCCATGGCCGCGAGCCTCGGCGCCGCCGCGCCTCGCATCGTTGATGCCTCGACCGCGCATCGCGTCAGCCCGGGCTGGGTGTATGGCTTCCCCGAGTTGGCGGCGGATCAGGCCGAGAAAATCCGCGCCGCGTCGCGCGTCTCCAACCCCGGTTGCTATCCGACCGGCGCCATCGCGCTGCTGCGCCCGCTGGTCGATGCGGGCATCGTGCCGGCTCACCATCCGATCACCGTCAATGCCGTGTCGGGCTATTCCGGCGGCGGCAAGAGCATGATCGAGGCCTACGAGGTCAAGAAGACCGCGCCGGCGTTCGAGCTTTATGGACTTGGCCTCGAGCACAAGCACGTGCCCGAGCTGATGGCGTTACGCCAAGCTCGCACGGCGGCCGATCTTCGTGCCGTCGGTCGGCAACTTCCGCCAGGGCATGCTGGTGTCGATCCCGCTGCATCTCGACGACTTGCCGGGGAAGCCGCTCAAGACGGACATCGAGGACGCGCTCGCCGCGCACTATCGCGGTGCTGCACTGGTCAAGGTCGTGCGCGCGGCGGACGAACCGAAATCCGGCGGCCGCATCGAGGCGGAAGCGCTGAACCATACCGACGGGCTCGAATTGCGCGTGTTCGGCAGTGACGCCCATCGCCAAGCCGTGCTCGTTGCCCGCCTCGATAATCTCGGCAAGGGGGCATCGGGGGCCGCGGTGCAGAACATCCGCCTGATGCTCGGCGTTTAGAGCATGATCGTTTGCGATGGAACCGCGTGGCGAACCCATCGCAAACGTGAATTATTCTTCACATCATAAGTTTTGAGTGAGACCGGTTCAGGTGGAAGCGCCTTGCGCCTCCATCGCGTCGGGTGCGGGAGAGAACCGATGATGAAGTGGGCGCCGTGGGTGATCGCAGTGGTTGGGCTCGGCATCGTCGCCTATGGGCTGGCGATGCAGCGGGCGCATCCGCCGCGCGTCACCGGCATGGCGACGATCGACGTCACCAACCCCCGGACCGGCCAGCGCATGACGCTGAGGACGCGCACCGTCGAGGGCGGCGGCTTCACCAAGACCGAGGTCGAGTTACCCGGCGGCACCTGGATCGACTGCGGTGGTCGCGGGTGCGCGGACGTGGTCCGTGCCGAGCATTTCGAACTGTTCGACACACTCCGCGACAAGCGGCCATGAGCGGCGGTGCCTATGCCGCTGGTGCCAGTGCCGCTGGTGACTGCGCTGTCACGCTGGTAGGCTAATCCCACGGAGGTTGGGTTGGCTTGGGGTGGCGTGATGGTCGGGGCGAAGTCGGCGTTTCGCATTTTGAGCCTCGACGGCGGCGGGTCGTGGGCGCTGCTGCAGGTGATGGCGCTGATCCGGATGTATGGGCCGGAGACGCGCGGCCATGACGTGCTCGCGGATTTCGATCTCGTCGCGGCCAACTCGGGCGGCAGCCTGACGCTCGGCGGCTTGCTGACCGACAAGCCGCTGTCGGAAATTCTCGATCGCAATTTTTTGGACGAAGCCCAGCGGCGCCGCGTGTTTGCGGCATTGCCGTTCCAGCTCGACCAAGGCGACAAGCCGCTGCGGTCGATCTGGAACCGGCTGATGCAACGGGTGGCCAACGTCGGCGCGAAGTATCGCACGGAGGCCAAGCTCGACGGTTTGCGCGCATTGCTCGCGCCCGAGGGTGATCGCACCCTTTCGGAGCTTCATGCGTGGGTGAAGGAGCGCAAGGGGCGCGCTCCGCATTTCGTCATCGTCGGCTTCGACTACGACATGAAACGGGCGAAGTTCTTCCGCTCGGACGACGCCAGCCTGTCGGGGAGCGCGGCGTCGACGGCGTTCGGGGCCAATCTGCGCCGCGACATGGCGAGCCCGAAGGCCAAGCACGTGCCGACACTGGCGGAGGCGATCCACGCATCGAGCAATGCGCCGGTGACGTTCTTCATGTCGCCTGCCGAGGTCGGCGAGGAGCGCTATTGGGACGGCGCGATCGGCGGCTACAACAATCCGGTGCTGGCTGCGGTGACGGAGGCGCTGGCCAACCGCGGCCGCTACCGGATCGACGACATCCATGTGCTGTCGCTCGGCACCGGCACGGTATCGCGGCCGTCGCGCGGGCGGGCGATGGACAAGCGGCTCGTCGCCACCGAGCGCCAGCAGCCGACGCTGTTCGGCGATCTGAAACAGCTGGCGATGAGCATTCTCGACGATCCGCCCGACAGTGCGACGTTCACGACGCACGTGCTGCTCGGCCAGCCGCTGCCCGATCCCGACGCCAAGCCGCCGCTGCAGCCGCCGGTGGCGGGCACCGTGGTGCGGATGAGCCCGGTGATCCGGCCGGTTCGCGCCAGCCCGAACGACAAGTGGCGGCTGCCGGACGGGCTCGGCATCGACGATTTTCTGGCTATCCAGAAGCTCGAGCTCGACGCCATCGGCGCGGCGGACGTGGCGCGGCTGGTGGCGGCAGGAGAGCTGTGGCTGGCCGACCAATTGCCCAATCAGGCGATCCGAGAGACCAAGGAGCACGAGTGCCAGGTGGGACACGCGACGTTCAGCGCGGCGCTGGCGGCATGGCGGCGGCTGGCGGGCACGAGGTGAGCAGGTCGCGTGCGGGCGGTCAGGAGCCGGCCTTCTGGTCGGGTGCGGGCTCGGCGGCGAGGCGCTCGAACACCTTGCGCGTTTCTTCGGCGGTCGCAGCGTGGACCGCTCCGGCGGTCACTTGCGCCGCCGTCCACATCCACGACCGGGCCGGATCATGGCGCATCGCCCACGAGGGAAACAATCGGCTGGATACGTCCTCATCGACGAGCACGCGGAGATCTGTGTGGCGATCGTCGCGCGCGATGCGGTCGAGCGCCGCCTCGACCTTGTCGCGGGGGCCTTCGAGCAGCTGCAGATAAAGATCCTCGCGGCAGATGAGCGCGCCGGTGATGCCGTCGCGGGTGTTGTTGCGGCGGGCGGTCAGCAGGATGCTGCGCAGCGCGAGTTCGTCGAAGCCGAACGGTCTCGAGGCATAGACGATCTGCGTCACCGGCATGGTCGTGGTCCTTCGGTTGCATCGAGGCAGGACGCGAGCGGCCTTCAGCCGGCCGAGACGACCACCATAATCGATACCAGCGTGGGGGGAACCGTGAATGCTGGAGTGATAGGTCGAGCGCTCAGACTTGTGCGGCAGTGTTGCGGGCAAGCGTGATCGCGGTGTCGCCGTAGGTGCGGGTGTCGATGAGGGCAAGACCGGGCGGCAGCGTCAGACGGGTTCCAGTGCGCTCTTCGGCGACGACGACCGCGCCGGGGGTCAGCCAGCCGCCGCTCACGAGCGAGGTCAGCGCTTTGTCGGCCAAGCCCTTGCCATAGGGCGGGTCGAGGAAGGCGAGCGAGAATTGGCCCATGTTGCCGGCAGGGCCGAGGCCGGTCGCGTCACGGCGGAAGATGCGCGTGACTCCGGTCAAGCCAAAGGCCTCGATGTTGCGGCGGACGAGCGCGCGGCTGTCGGCGTTGTCCTCGACGAACAGGGCATAGGCTGCGCCGCGCGAGAGGGCTTCGAGGCCGAGTGCGCCGGTGCCGGCGAACAGGTCGATGACGCGGATGCCGCCGAGGCCGAAGCCGTCGATGCCGTGGGCTAGAATGTTGAACACGCTCTCGCGCACGCGGTCGGACGTCGGGCGGACGGGCGCCTTTTCGCCGCCGGGTCCGCCGCTGCCGTGCTCGGGTGCGGCGATGGCGCGGCCGCGCAGGGTTCCGCCGACAATTCGCATGGGTCTGGACCAGGTGGCACGTTCGCTGGGGTTGGGGCTCATACCGTCCGGACGAAGTTTTGACTCGGATGCTTGACGGTGTCCGGACGGTATTTCTCTCTTGCTGGCGCTTCGGATGCCCACTTCGCATCCGCGCCTTTACCAAACGCACTGCGTCAGAACTCTGTGCGTTTGGTAACAGGCCAAAAATTCTGGGCCGAATGACTACGGGCGTCCGCGACCGGGTTTGCCGCCGCCACCGGGGCGTGACGGTCCTCGCGAGGGGCCGCGATCGGCCGGCCGGCCAAAGCCGCGCGAGGGCTTGCCGCCGGGGCCTGATCGTCGTTCGCCGCCGGGTCCGCGATATTCCTGTTTGCCGCCAGCTCCGCGATTCTCCTTTGCCGCCGGGTCCGCGCGTCTCTCCTTTGCCGCCGGGTCCGCGGCGCTCTTGCTTACCGCCGGGTCCGAAGTGCACTTGCTTACCGCCGGGTCCGCGGTGGGGACCACGCTCACGTCCGCTGCTGCCCGGCTCGGGGCGTCCCAGCACTTCGAACCTGCCGCCACCGCCACGCTGGCCTTGACTGCGGGAGTCCGGCCGTCCTCGCGTCTCAGGTCCTCCACGGGTCTCGGGCCGCCGATGCGCGCTGCGCTCGCCGCCTGCGGACTTAGGGTCGAATTTTGGCGGGAAGCGCCCGGGACGGTTGCCGGCGCGGGACGCCGGTTCGTCACCCGTGGTCGCGTGGGTAGCGTTGGGGCGCGGCGGGCGTGGTGTCTGCAAGCGCTTGGGCTTCTCCGGTTCGAGCTCGCCCAGCAGGTCGAACTCGGCGGCGAGCTTGGGGCCGAGCTGGTCGGCGAGCACGCGGCGCTTGATCAACTCCACCTCGCCCTCGGGCAGGTCGAGCAATTGGAACGGGCCGAACGAGACGCGGATCAGGCGGCCGACCTCGAGGCCGAGCGAGCCGAGGATCTTGCGGACCTCGCGGTTCTTGCCTTCGCGAAGGCCGATGGTCAGCCAGGCGTTGGCGCCCTGGAAGGTGTCGATGGTGGCCTCGATCGGGCCGTATTGCACGCCCTCGATCTCGATGCCCTCCTTCAGCTTGTCGAGATCGGCCTGCGAGACGCGGCCGCGTGCGCGCACCCGGTAGCGGCGCAGCCAGCCGGTTTCAGGGAGTTCGAGATGGCGGGCCAGCTCGCCGTCGTTGGTCAACAGCAGCAAGCCCTCGGTGTTGAAGTCGAGCCGGCCGATGGAGATGACGCGCGGCAGCTCCGGCGGCAGCTTGTCGAAGACGGTGGCGCGGCCTTCGGGGTCGGCGTGGGTGGTGACGAGGCCGCGCGGCTTGTGGTAGCGCCAGAGGCGCAGCGGCTCGGCCATGGGCAAGGGCTGGCCGTCGACCAGGATCTTGTGGCGCGGCCCGACGTCGAGCGCGGGTGTGGTCAGCAACGTGCCGTTGACGCGGACGCGGCCTTCGGCGATCCAACGTTCGGCCTCGCGGCGCGAGCAGAGCCCGGCGCGGGCCATGACCTTGGCGATGCGCATCGGCTCGGGGGGCTGTGGCGCGGCGGGCTTGGCCGGCGCATGGGGGCGCTGCGCCCCTGGTCGCCCAGTGCGCGGCGGCCCAGTGCGGCCCTTGCCATCGGGGGCGTCTCCAGCGGGGCGCGGGCCGGCAGGGCGCGGGCCATGCGGTCGGGTACCGGAGCGGGGCTTGTCGCGGCGGGGCTTATCGGGGCGGTCGTCGTCGCTATGATCTGGCATGGTGTCCGAGAAAATGATGGAGCGGGCCTTATATGACACCGGACGCGAAGATCGGCCACATGGATCGCGCATTGGCCGCGGCGCGGGCGGCGGCTGAGCGCGGCGAGGTGCCGGTCGGCGCGGTCGTGGTGGGACCGGATGGGGCGGTGCTGGCGGTGGCTGGCAACCGCACGCGCGAGGCGCGCGATCCGACGGCGCATGCCGAAATGCTGGCCATCCGCGAGGCCTGCCGTGTTCTGGACGCAGAGCGGCTGACGGGTTGCGACCTCTATGTGACGCTGGAGCCGTGCCCGATGTGCGCGGCCGCCATCTCGTTCGCGCGGGTTCGGCGGCTCTACTATGGCGCGAGCGACCCCAAGAGCGGCGGCGTCGAGCAGGGCGCGCGGGTGTTCGCGCAGCCGACCTGCCATCACGCGCCGGAGCTGTATGCGGGGATCGGCGAGCCTGATGCGGCGGCGCTGCTGAAGGCGTTTTTCGCCGAGCGCAGGGAGGAGCCGCGCGGCTAGTCTCGACGGAGAGACTGGGCGGACAGCGGCGCAAAGGAATGTCGGCTTACGCCGGATCGGCGCGGCGGCGGGATCGCTTGAACAGGTGGCGCTTGGGTTTGGCCGGCGGCGACGCCGTCGGTGGTCGCGGCGCAGGGGGCGCGAGAGCGTCGAGCGTCTCGGCGTCCATGAGGCGGCCGAGTTGGCGCTTGAGCAGCTCCTTGGCCGGCTCGGCGGCGGCGAGGATCTCTTTCGCCTTGAGAAAATCGAGCACCTGGAAGCGGCTCATGCCGGCGTCGATCAGGATGTCGGGCTGCTGGCTTTTCAGCTTCTCGCGGATCAGCGCGCGCTCGAACAGAAACGCCGAGCCGAACAGCGCCTCCGAGGCCGAAGGCAGGGCGCGGTCGGCGGACGGCAGCGGCGCACCGGTGACGTCGATGGCGACGACGACCTCGGCCTCGCCAGCGACGAGATCGAACGGCAGCGGGTTCGACAGACCGCCGTCGATCATGGCGCGGCCGTCGATCGACACGGGCTGAAACACCACGGGCAGCGCCATGCTGGCGGCGATGGCGGGCTTCAGCGGACCGGAGGTGAAAACATGCGCTTCCTGCGCGTAGAAGTCGGTGGCGACGATCTTGAGCGGAATTCGGCAGCGCTGCGAAGTCCGAGGGGAAGCGGCCGGGCAGCACGATGTCGAGCAGGGCCGCGGGTTCGAGGAACGCCGAGCGCGTGTTGAACAGGCCGAGCACGCGGCCGATGGCGGGCGCGCGGGCGCGGAACAGCTCGCGCAGCAGATCGAAACGCTGGGCGAGAACTTCCTCGGTGTGGGCGCGGATCTCGGCGGCGCGCATGCCCGACGCATAGGCGGCGCCGAATACCGCGCCGATCGAGGTGCCGGCAATGACTTTGGGCCGCAGGCCGAGCTCGTCGAACGCTTCGAGCATCAGAATGTGGGCGAGCCCGCGCGCGCCGCCGCCGCCGAGCGCCAGCGCAATGGTCGGGCCGCGATGCGGCGGCGGGGTCGGCTGGGTTCGGATGAGCGCGCGGGACATGGTGGTGAGGGACAGTGGGTGGTTGCAATTGGCCTCGGTGTTGCCCTCCCATGTAAGGCGTCAACCGTCGCGGAGGAAGGGCAGGCAGGCGGCGAGAAGTGCGTCGGGGTTGTCCTCGGGGATGTAGTGGCTCGCGTCGACAGGGCCGCCGACGACGTGCGGGCACCAGCCGCGCCAGACGGCGAGGGGCTCCGCCAAGGGCTCGCCCTGGCGGCGCGGTGTGGGTGGCGAGATTGCCGCGGCTGCCCCACAGGACCATCAAGGGCTGGGTGATGGTGTCGCCGCGCGCGCGGCTGGCAATGTCGGCGTCGAGATCGACGGTCGCGCCGGCGCGATAGTCGTTGCAGTGGACGGTGTGGCGAGCGGGATCGCGGTGCAAGGCGAGGTAATGCGCGTAGACGTCGCGGTCGAGCCAGGGGGCAGGCTCGCCGACTTGCTCGCCTCCGGCAAGACGGACTGTTGTTTGCTCGCCTCCGCAAGACCGCGCACGAAGCGGCTTTCGAGCCAGTGGTCGGGATTGCCGCCGATCATCTGTTCCGGCAGCGGCGGCGGCGAGTGCGAGAAACGTCCAGTGGCTCATGCAGAGCGCGGCTGAGGGATCGGCAAACGAGCGCCACACGTCGAGCGTGGGGATGATGTCGAGCAGCACGGCGCGGGTGACGGCCGCGGGACGTTCGAGCATCAGGCGGTAGGCGACGCGCGCGCCACGGTCATGCGCCAGCACGCGGAAGCGGTCGAAGCCGAGCGCGGCCATGACCTCGACCATGTCGCCGCCCATCGCGCGACTTGGAGTAGGCGGCGACGGCGAGCATCGGCGGGCGGGATGTCGCTGGCGCCGTAGCCGCGCAGGTCGGCGAGGACCACGGTGAAGTGCGCGGCGAGATGCGGGGCCACCCGGTGCCACATGGCATGCGTTTCGGGGTAGCCGTGCAGACAGAGCAGTGGCGGGCCGCTGCCGCCGACGCGGGCGAAGATCGCGCCGCCTGACGTGGCAATGGTGCGCGACGCAAAACCGGGAAAGAATTCGGTCATGTCCGTCAGGTCCCTGTCGTTGCGCGCTCCCGTGCGATGGCGCGCCAGCCGATGTCGCGGCGGCAGAAGCCGCCCGGCCAGTCGATCATGGCGATGGCCGCGTAGGCGCGGGCCTGAGCCTCGGCGACGGTGCGTCCGCGTGCGGTGACGTTCAAGACGCGGCCGCCGTCGGCGAGGATGCGGTCGCCGTCGCGTCGCGTTCCGGCGTGGAAGATCTCGACGCCTTCGACCTGTCGTGCGGCGTCGAGGCCGCGGATCTCGCCGCCCTTCTCGGGCGTGCCGGGATAGCCGCGCGCCGCAGAGCACGACCGTCAACGCGGCGTCGTCGTGCCAGCGCAGATCGAGCTGTGTCGAGCGTGCCGTCGGCGGATGCGATCAGCGCCGTCAGCAGGTCGGACTTGAGCCGCATCATGAGGACCTGCGTCTCGGGATCGCCGAAGCGGACGTTGTACTCGATCAGCTTCGGCCCGTCCGCGCCGATCATGAGCCCGGCGAAGAGAACGCCCTTGAACGGCGTGCCGCGCGCGGCCATGCCGGCGATGGTCGGGCGGATGATCTCGTCCATGGTGCGGGCGATCATGGCGGGCGTCATGACGGGAGCGGGCGAATAGGCGCCCATGCCGCCGGTGTTGGGCCCCGTGTCGCCGTCGCCGACGCGCTTGTGATCCTGGGCTGCGACGAGGGGCAGCGCGTGGATGCCGTCGGACAGCGCGAAGAAGCTCGCCTCCTCGCCGTCGAGGAATTCCTCGATGACGACCTCGGAGCCGGCATCGCCGAATTGGCCCGAGAAGCAGGCGTCGATGGCGGCCTCGGCCTCGTCGGCGCTGGTGGCGATGACGACGCCCTTGCCGGCGGCGAGGCCATCGGCCTTGACCACGATCGGCATCGGTTTGCCGGCGAGGTAGGCGCGGGCGGAGGCGGCATCGGTGAAGCGGCCATAGGCGCCGGTGGGGATGCCGAGATCGCGGCAGAGGTCCTTGGTGAAGCCCTTGGAGCCCTCGAGCCGGCTCGCCGCCTTGGAGGGGCCGAAGTGCTTGATACCGGCCGCCGTGAGGGCATCGGACAGTCCGGCGACGAGCGGGGCTTCGGGGCCGATGACGACGAAGCCGATGGCGTGATCGCGGCAGAATTGGATGACGGCCCGGTGGTCGGCGCCGGTCAGCGGCACGATCTCGGCGTACTCGGCGATGCCGGCGTTGCCGGGACCGCAGAACAGGCGATCGACGAGCGAACTGGCGGACAGCGCCCAGGCGAGTGCGTGCTCGCGGCCGCCGGAGCCGATCAGGAGGACGTTCATACGGAGTGTCGTTCCTTACTACCCGGGTTATGCCCGGCTCAGCCTATGACGCGCGCCAGAATGACGATCAGGGCGATGAAGGCAAGCCCGAACAATAGCCAAGTGAGCAGGGCACGATAGTCGACCTGATCGAGGACCTCGCGCAGCCTATGCCTCATTGGCGCGCGGTTGGAACTCGACATCAGGATAGTGACAAGGGACGATGCCATCGGGGGCGCGCGGCCGGGGGGGATCTGCGCCGCCCGCCCGGGCGGCAATGCGCCCGAAATGACGGTGTCGGAGCTGTCGGGCGCGATCAAGCGGGCGCTCGAGGATGGCTTCGGCTACGTGCGGTTGAGGGGAGAGATCTCGGGCTATCGCGGGCCGCACGCCTCGGGACACTGCTATTTCGGGTTGAAGGACGAGAAAGCGAAGATCGATGCGGTGATCTGGCGCGGCGTGCTTCGGCAAGCTGCGCTTCAAGCCCGAGGAGGGCATGGAGGTCATCGCCCAAGGCAAGATCACGAGCTACCCGAACTCGTCGAAGTACCAGATCGTGATCGAGGCGCTGGAGCCGGCGGGCGTCGGCGCGCTGATGGCTCTCTTGGAAGAACGCAAGCGCAAGTTCGCCGCCGAAGGGCTGTTCGATGAAGCGCGGAAGAAGCCGCGTCCGTTCCTGCCGCGCGTCGTCGGCATCATCACGTCGCCGACCGGCGCGGTCATCCGCGACATGCTGCACGGTTTCGCCGAGCGGTTCCCGACCCACGTCGTGGTGTGGCCGGTGCGCGTGCAGGGCGAAACGAGTGCGGCCGAGGTGGCGGCAGCGATCCGCGGCTTCAACGCCATACAACCCGGCGGCCGGGTGCCGCGTCCCGATGTGCTGATCGTGGCGCGCGGCGGCGGCAGCCTCGAGGACCTGTGGGGCTTCAACGAGGACAGCGTCGTGCGGGCGGCGGCCGAGAGCCGCATTCCGCTGATCTCGGCGGTTGGCCACGAGACCGACTGGACGCTCCTCGATCTCGTTGCCGACGCGCGCGCGCCGACGCCGACCAAGGCGGCGGAATGGGCGGTGCCGAAGTATGCGGAACTGGTGACAGAGACCGGCAAGCTCGAACTGCGGCTCGGCACGGCGGTGCGTCGCGTGATCGAGAGCGCGCGCACGCACTTGAAGGCCGCCGTGCGCGGTCTGCCTCGGCGTGAGGACTTGCTTGCCCTTCCACGGCAGCGCTTCGACGCGGTGGAGCGGCGGCTGGGTCGCGCGCTGCTGTCGAACACGCGCGTGCACGGCATGCGCCACGCGCGCGTGGCGGGACGGCTGGCGCCAAGGCTGTTGACAGTGCGCATCGAGCGCGCCGAGGAACGACTGGGCAAGCTCGGCCAGCGCGCGGCGGCAGCGCTGGGGCGCGGCGCGGGCCAGCGGCGGGCGCGGCTCGAACGGGTGGCGGGGCGGCTGCAACCGCAGGTGCTGCGCAACCGTATGAGCCGCAGCGCCGACCGCGTGCGCGGCCTTGGCCAGATGCTGGCGGCGCTGAGTTATCAGGGCGTGCTGAAGCGTGGCTTCGCACTGGTGCGGGACGCAGATGGGCGCGCGCTGCGGCAGGCGGCGTCGGTGTCGCCGGGCTTGGCGATCGAGATCGAGTTCGCGGATGGCCGGGTGGCTGCGCTGGCGTCGGGTGAGGCGGGCGGCGGGCCGGGGCGTGGCGGAACCGGGGCAACGCCAGCGGGCGAGGTGGCGGCCGCGCGTGAAAGCAAGCCGGGCGTGCGGCCGACACGGGCGCGCGGACGCGGCACGGACCAGGGCTCGCTCTTTTGAAGGGCGCTTCTTTGGCTGGCGCTTCGGTTGCCCACCAGCAACCGCGCCGGCCAGCGGCGAGATCACGGGATACACGCACATAGGATGTTGTCGTTGGCGCTTCTTGGCTGGCGCTTCAGATGCCCACACGGCATCCGCGCCGGGCATCTCAAGCGCCAAACAAAAGTGCATCCGCGCGAGCGCTTGACGTCGGCGGGGTGGCAGGCAATGTGAGGGGAAAATCGGGGGCGCGGGCGGCCAGTGATGCACGAGGCTGACGCACGAGGCCCGTGAGCCATGACGCCTGTGACGTGCAGCAGCCGGACACGATCGCCGACCAGGATCCGAGATGAACCGCTTCGAACGCTTATTCGGCCTCAAGGGTGAGGCAAAAGTCAAATTTCTCGACGGCGAGTTCCAGGTGACATCGCCTGGCGATTTCGTGCGCTGCGCGGTGACGGGCGAGCCGATTGCGCTGGCCGACTTGCGCTATTGGAGCGTCGAGCGGCAGGAGGCATATGTCTCGGCCGAGGTGTCGTTGAAACGCTATCTCGAGACGCAGGTTCGCGGGACCTAGGTGCGGAGATCCGCGCGCGCGGGCGCGATGCGAAATGCGCCTGCAACGTCTATCTGTGCCGCGCCAGGCCGAAGGTGGAATAGGCGGACAGGCTCGGCAGGTTGGACTTGTCGCTCATGGCGGCGGCCAGCGCCTGGCCGATGTCGGCGCCGTCGTCCTTGCTGCGCACCGTGACGATGATGAACGGCCGCTGCCAGCTGGTGTCTGCCGTTTCACAATCGGTGCAGGCGTCGCGATATTGGCCCAGATTGAGGGTGTGGATCGGCACCGACGCAGGCACGGCGGCCGCGATCCAGTCGGCGGTCTGCTTGGCGCGCAAGCCGGCGCGGTGGATTTCAGCGACGATGTCACCTTCGTGCGAGGCAGTGCCGACGGCGATCACTTCCTTGGCGCGGGCAAGGCTCTGACGCACTTCGGGCGTGAGCACGCTCGCCGCAATGTCCTTGTCAGACAGCGTGGCGCCATCCTTGACGATCTCGCTGGTCGAGCCGCGCACCCAGTCGAAACGCTTGTCGAGCACCACGAGATCGAATGCGCCGCGCAGTCCCGCCTCGTCGCGGCCGTCGATGCCGAACAGGATGGCGTTGTCGCCAGCGCGCTGGGCGATGGCGGCGGTGCGGCCGGCAGCGCGGTCGGGGCGGGTGACGGCGTCGGTGACAGTGGTCGCTGCGACGCCGCCGATGAGGCCGAGCGCGCCGAGGGTGACGGCAACGTCGGCGCGGGTGGCGAACAGCGTCGAGATCCAGTGCGCGCGGCTGCCCCACGAGTAGAGGCCCCAGGCGCGGCGGCGGGTCTTGCCGCTATCGTCGTCGCTCGCTGTGTCGGCGGTGTCGGTCATCGAATAGGCTCCGGATGGTCTTCAGGCGACGGATAGAGAGCCGCCGTGACGGAATGATGGAGTTCGGCGCGGGCGCTGACCGGCGGCGCGGCGAAACTCATTCGCCGGTGTTGCCGCCCCGCTGTCGCGGCCGGCAAGCCATTTGCGCAGGTTCTCGGCGATGGCCGACTGGCGCTTGTTGGCGCGTTCGCCCGCTGGGTGGCGGGCGCCGCCGGATGCGGGCTTCGGGTGCGGCGACGGCGCGGGCTCGGATGCGGCGGCCGTGGCTTTCGCGGCCGGTGCGGGGGCGAGGCGGCGCTGCACGCCCATCACGAATTTGGCGTCCTGGCCTGCGGCCAGAGCGGCGGCCTCATCTGCAATCGCGGCTAGGAGAGGCTCGAGCCAAACCTTGTCGGACTTGGCGAAGTCTGACAGCACGAAGTGCGACACGAGGTCTTTGGAGCCGGGATGGCCGATGCCGAGGCGCACGCGCCAGAACTCGTTGCCGACCAGTGCGGTGATCGAGCGCAGGCCGTTGTGGCCGGCATTGCCGCCGCCGAGCTTGATCTTGAGCTTGCCGGGGTCGAGGTCGAGCTCGTCATGGAAGGCGGTGACGTCGCCGATTCCCACCTTGTGGAAACGGCAGGCTTCACCGACGGCGCGGCCGCTCTCGTTCATGTAGGTGTCGGGCTTGAGTAGAAGCACGCGCTCGCCCGCGATTTCGCCGTCGGCGGCGAGACCCGCGAACTTCTTTTTCCAGGGTCCGAAGCGGTGCCGTTCGGCGATGGCGTCGACGGCCATGAAACCGATGTTGTGGCGGTTCCGGGCGTAGCGATCGCCCGGATTGCCGAGCCCAACGAAGATTTTCATGAGGCGATGGCCCGCGGGTTAGAGGCCCAGGGGGTGAACGGCCCAGGGGACAGCAGTGCGGACCAGTGCGGCCCGCACTACCATAGTCCTGTCGTTACTTCTTGGCGGCGGGCTTGGCCGGAGCGGCCTTGCCGCCCGCGGCGGGCGCGGCAGCCTTGGCGTCGCCGCCCTTGGCCGGAGCACCCTTGGCGGCCGCGGCGG
Organism: uncultured Alphaproteobacteria bacterium; assembly: GCA_963819775.1. Taxonomy (GTDB): domain Bacteria; phylum Pseudomonadota; class Alphaproteobacteria; order Rhizobiales; family Hyphomicrobiaceae; genus JAKAML01. The sequence goes on along the minus strand of CAWFXM010000007.1, from coordinate 406,095 downwards.
CCGGAGCCTTGCCACCAGCAGCGGCTGCGGGTGCAGCACCAGCGGCGGGCGCGGCGGCGCCGGGCGCGGGCGCTTCCTCCTCCGGCTTGACGGCGCCGGCGATGGTGGCGACCGTGAAGTCACGATTGCGGATCACCGGCTTGACGTCGCCCGGCAGGTTGAAGGCCGAGATGTGGATCGAGCGGCCGATCTCGAGGCCCTCGAGGCTGGCCTCGAACTGAGCCGGGATCTTGTCGTACTGGCAGAACACCTCGACCTCGTGGCGGACGATGTTGAGCACGCCGCCGCGCTTCAGGCCGGGCGAAAGAGCCTCGTTGACGAAGCGGACCGGCACCTTGACGCGAATGACGCCGTCCTTGCCGATGCGCAGGAAATCGACGTGAAGGGGCGTGTCCTTGACCGGATCGTACTGGACGTCGCGGGGCAGGACGCGGTTCATCTTGCCGTCGAGGTTCAGCTCGACCACGGTGGCGAGGAACTTGCCCTTCTGGATCTGCTTCCAGAGCAATTTGTAGTCGAGGGCGATGGTCGTCGGCGGCTGATTGTCGCCGTAGATGACGCCGGGAATCTTGTCGTCGCGACGAGCTTGGCGTGCGGCCCCCTTGCCTGCACGTGGGCGCGCCGTGGCTTCAAGCGAGACGGTGTTGCTTGCCATGGCATTGATTCTCCAGATGAAAAGGCCTTATGGATGGCCCAATAGCCGCGGACGGCCTCCAAGGGTGCCGGGCGGCATCTCACGCAGTTTGGCTTGAGATCAGCGGCTTATAGCGGTGTCGCAGGGCGTTGGCAATTGCCTGCCGGGTGGCGTCGCCGCCGCTGCGGCAAAGGCTGGGGCCGGGTGGGGCCGTGGCGCGGATCGTGTTAAGATTGCAGAAAGTACCGGGCAACCGCGCGCCCGCTTCGGCAGGACCGCCCCGCCATCGCTCGATAGAAGGCCATGATGCCCCGAAAACAGTCGAAACGCCGCAGTGCCCCGGACCAGGACAAGCTCATCGTCGATGCGCTGCGCGATGTCGGCCGTCCGCTCAGCGCCTACGAGATCATCGATCAGTTGAAGGACAAGGGCCTCAGCGCGCCGCCGACGGTGTACCGGGCGTTGAACCGGCTGATCGAGGATGGGCTGGCGCATCGGCTGGAAAGCCTCAATGCGTTCGTGGCCTGCCGGCATCCGCACCACGAGGGCACGGCGGTGTTCGCCATCTGCGGCGAGTGCGGAGCGGTGCGGGAGTTCCACGAGGCCGACGCGGTGCAGCGGTTGAAAGCGGCGGCGACGGCGGGCGGGTTCGCGGTCAAGGAAATGGCGATCGAGCTGCGCGGCCGCTGCAAGGACTGCCGCGACCCGGCGGCGTCCGAAGGTTGATCATCGAGGCGACGAGCCGCAAGCGATCAGTAGAACAGGCTCGACACGCTTTCCTCGCGCGAGGTGCGCAGGATGGCTTCGCCGATCAGCGCGGCGATCGGCAACAGGCGGATGTTCTTGGCGGCGCGCACGGCCTCGGTCGGCAGGATGCAGTCGCTGATGACCAGCGACTTGAGCCGTGAGTTCTGGATGCGGTTGACCGCGCCGCCCGACAGCACGCCGTGCGTGATGTAGGCGAACACCTCGGTGGCGCCGTGTTTCAACAGCGCCTCGGCGGCATTGCACGAGCGTGCCGCCCGAGTCGACGATGTCGTCGATCAGGATGCAGCGCTTGCCCTTCACGTCGCCGATGACGTTCATCACTTCGCTCTCGCCGGGCTTTTCGCGGCGCTTGTCGCAGATGGCGATCGGCGCATCGATGCGCTTGGCCAGGGCGCGGGCGCGCACCACGCCGCCGACGTCGGGCGAAACGACGACGAGATTTTCGGTGCCGAGATGCTCCTGGATGTCGCGCGTCATCACGGGCGCGGCGAACAGGTTGTCGGTCGGGATGTCGAAGAAGCCCTGGATCTGGCCGGCGTGCAGATCGAGCGTCAGCACGCGGTCGACGCCGGCGCGCTCGATCAGGTTGGCGACGAGCTTGGCGGAGATCGGCGTGCGGGGGCCGGGCTTGCGGTCCTGGCGGGCGTAGCCGAAGTAGGGGATGACGGCGGTGATGCGGCGCGCCGACGAGCGGCGCAGCGCGTCGATCAGGATCAGCAGTTCCATCAGGTTGTCGTTGGCCGGGAACGAGGTCGACTGGATGACGAACACATCCTGGCCGCGCACGTTCTCCTGGATCTCGACGAAGATCTCCATGTCGGCGAAGCGACGCACCTGACCTTTGGCCAGCGGGATCTTGAGATAGGTGGAGATCGCTTCGGCGAGGGGGCGATTGCTGTTGCCGGAAACCAGCTTCATGTGTGGCGGGCTCCGACCCTCTTTATCGCGCGCATCGAAAGGCATGACCGCGATCTCCACGACGGCTGCGTGACGGGCTTCTAGCAAGTGGGCCCGGGAGTGTAAACCTCCCGGGCCCAACATGGCTTACCAGTACTTTGGAACAAGTCGGGTCAACTCGGCGGGCCAAAGGTCGACCGACGTATCGGCGATGGCGCGGCGGCGAGGATCGTCACCCCGCCGCACGAGCGTCAGTTGGTCGACTTCTGCGCCGGCAACAGCTTGAGGATGCCCTGGGCCGCCGCTGCAGCTGCGGCGTCGGCCGTCTTGCCCCATTGGCCGTCGAGCGAGCCCTGCGGGATCTCGTTCTTCTGCGACACCGTGCCGAGCTTCTTGCCCTTGGGGTCCTTGACGTCCCAGTCGATGGTGATCGGCTGCTTGCCGTCGCGGGACTCGCCGAGTTTGACGCGCCCCTCGACCTTGTAGGAACTGGCCGCAGCGCTGTTGGCGGCCAGGGCGATGCCGCCGCGTGTCAACTCGCGCTGGATGGCGCTGGTGAGCGCGGTGCCGCCGTCACCCGGTGCGCCGACGACGCTGGGGATCGAGGCGGTGACGCTGCCGGACGGCGCAATGCTGCCGGTGGTCGGGCTGCCCGACGGCCCGGTCGATGCGGCTGCGACGGCAGGTGCCGTGGCGGCAGGCGGAGCGGACGGACCACCGAGCGCCCCTGATGCGGCGGGCTGGGCGGCGGCGACCGGCACGCTGGCTGCTGCACCCGACTGGGTCGGCAACCAGGTGGCGAGCGACTGCGCGGTCTTGTCGGCGATCGACTGCGTGACCTGCGGCGAGACCTGGACCCAGGGATCTTTGCTCTCGGCGCCGGTGACCGTTTCCTCGCCGGCGATGCGGTTGACGCGGCGGCCGGACGGATCGGTCACGTCCCAGATGTAGGAGACCTTGATGCCGGCCTTCTCGCGGGCGCTGACGACGTAACCGCGCAGCGTGTAGTCGAGCTTGTCGTTGGGGCCTTTGACGAAGCCGATGTTCTGCCGCTCGGCCGCGCTGGTGAGCTGGGCCTGAAGCTGCTTCGCCACGTTGTCCGGCGCGCCGATGACGGGCGCAATGGCGACGGTGGCCAGCTTACGGCTGGCCGGAGCCGACGGCGCAAGCTGCTCGGCGACGTTGGTGGTTGGGGTCGGTTGACCCAGGAGGCTGCTGCCGGTTTCGCATCCCGCGAGGCCGGTGGCCGTGAAAATCAGTATGGCTGCAAGCGCGACGGGCTTCTTCGATTGCCAGGCCGCAGCAGTGTCGACGGTCGTCACAATGACGTCCCCCCTTTGAATGACCCGCTGTTGTCCGGTGGCCGGCGTACATACTTTGCGGCCCAACTCCTCTTCAACCGGTACCCTCTCGATGGATTCTGTAACTATCGGCGGCAGTTGCGTCCAGATGGATTTCAGCATTTGCCGGTGATCGTGACTAACTTAGCCCCCGTCTTCGGGGCGTCGGGAGGCACGCAACTGTGGATTGTGCAGCTAGGCCACAACAATGGCGGAGATTTGGCGGCCGTAATCGGGGGCGCCGAGGCGTTGCGAGCGCCGGTAGCTGAAAAATTCCGATTCGTTGCGGTCGGTGCAGGGTGTGCGGCGCTCGATGGCGCCGATGCCAGCGCGGCCGAGACGGGCTGCGACAAATGCGGGCAAATCGAAGTGCGGGCGGCTCGACGGTGTGGCGCGGGCGAAAAAGCGCGCATTGGCCGCATCGAGCGCCAGCACCTCGGCTTCGAACTCTGGCCCGACTTCATAGGCCGATTGGTTGATGCAGGGGCCGACGGCGGCACGGATGCGAGCCTGCACGGCACCGGCCGAAACCATCGCGGCGATGGCGGCCTCGAGCACGCCGCCGGTCGCGCCGCGCCAGCCCGCGTGCGCCGCGCCGACGACGCGGGCCTCGGGGTCGGCGAACAGCACAGGCGTACAGTCGGCGGCGAGCGCGCCGATGACGAGGCCCGGCGTGCGGGTGACGATGGCGTCGGCCTTGGGCAGATTGTCGCGTGGCAGCGGCGCGTCGACGACGATGGCGGTGGCGCTGTGGGTCTGATGCACGGTGACGACGTCCGGGCGCGGCGCGCCGAGATGCCGGGCGACGCGGGCGCGGTTTTCGATCACCGCGTCGCGGTCGTCGTTCGAGCCGAGGCCGCAGTTGAGGCTTTGATAGATGCCGGCCGACACCCCGCCTTCACGCGTGAAGAAGCCATGGCGGATGCCGGGGATCTCGGACAGGCAGTCGGCGGTGAGTGGGTTCAGCATGGAGATGAGGTTACAGGTGACAGGTTACAGGTGATAGGGGTGAGGCAGAGCATCCCTGTAACCTGTCACCTCGAACCTGTAACCTCAAAAGCCCGGCAGCGGCGGCAGGTCGGGCGAGCGCAGGCCGATGGCCTTGAAGCGGGTGCCCATGCCCTGCGGCGCCATGAGCCGCGCGACGCCAAGCTCGATCGCGCCGGCCTTCGCGGGGTTTGCCGCCATCAGCCGCGACGCGCGTTCCATGATGCCGAGCGAGCCGAGGAATTCGGCCTGCGTGGTGATGCCGTCGATGGCGAGCGGCGAGCCCGCACCCTCGAGGCGGCGCGCGATTGCGGAGAAATCGACGTGCGCGGTGAGGTCGGCTTCGCCGGGCGAGGTCAGCGGGTGCTCGAACGCGTGATTGCGCACGGCTTGCAGCGTGTCGCCGGGGGCAGGGGCGTCGTGGCCGTAATCGATGAACAGAGCAGCGAGCCGTTGCCAGGGCATCACGTCGCTGTCGAGGAATTCGAACTGCGGTTTGGCGACGACGTCGCCATCGCGGGCGGATGGAAACAGTGCGTCGAGCGTGGAATTGGGACGCGGGCGCCCCAGACTCTGGGCGGTGCGAGGCTCGGCAAACTGCAATTGGCCGTCGTCGTCGAGCCCGACCCGGCGCGACACCCAGCCATCGCCGCGGCGGGTGAACTGGAAGATCGGGCAGGTGTCGAGGAACTCGTTGCCGATCAGGATCGCGGGCTCGGACAGGGCCTCGGGGTTGTCCCAATAGATGCTGGTCACGGTGTCGTGCCAGGTCACGCGCGGCGGCTTGCCGGGCAAGGCGGTGGCGATTGCGGCGTCCTGGGCGGCGCGGAGCGTGGGGTTGATGTCGACGAGGCAGATCTCGGCGGCGTCGAGAAAGCCCGGCACGACGCGGGCGGCGCGCAGCGCATCGCCCATCAGCGTGCCGCGGCCGGGCCCGAGTTCGATCAGCCGGAAGCGGGCGGGCGAGCCCATCTGCTGCCACGTCACCGCCGACCACAGTCCGATCAACTCGCCGAAGATCTGGCTGATCTCGGGCGCGGTGATGAAATCGCCCTGCGCGCCGATCGCCTGCCGGGTGCGGTAATAGCCATGCTCGGGGTCGGCGAGGCAGGCGGACATGAACTGCGGCAGGCTGAGAGTACCCGCGCGGCGGATCTCGTCGCGGAGCTTGGCGGCGAGCGGCGTGTCGCGGCGCGCGCCCGGATCATAGGCTGGCGGATCGTAGGTGAGATCGGTCACGCGGCGACGGGCTCCCGCTTGGCGCGGCGCAAGAACCACAGCCCGAGCAGGATCATCGGGATCGAGTAGGCGATGCCGGGCGTCAGCCAGTAGTAGGTCAAGGGATGCAGCATGTCGGGCTGGCGGAAGAACTCGGCGAACGAGCGGAAGATGCCATAGCCGACGAGGAAGCTGCCGGTGACGAGGCCGGGACGCTCGAGCGCTGCGAAATGGTGCGTGAGGACGCGCAGGACGAGGAACAGCGCCAAGCCTTCGAGCGCGGCCTCGTAGAGCTGGCTCGGATGGCGCGGCTGCGGCTCGCTGTTGGGGAAGATAGAGCTTGGCCTCGGGGAACACCATCGCCCACGGCACGTTGGTGACGCGGCCCCACAACTCGCCATTGATGAAGTTGGCGAGGCGGCCGAAGAGCAACCCGATCGGCACGGCGGCGGCGCACAGGTCCATAGCCGAGAACGGCGAGACGGCGTTGTTGCGCGCGAACAGCCAGATGGCGAGGCCGCAGCCCAGCAGCGCGCCGTGGAACGCCATGCCGCCCTTCCAGACGGCGGGGATGTCGAGCGGATGGGAGAAGTAATATCCCGGCTCGTAGAACAGCACGAAGCCGAGACGGCCGCCGAGGATGACGCCGAGCGTCATATAGAGGAGGAGGTCGTCGACGCGCTCGATGCCGAATGGCGGCGTGTCTTTGGACCAGATCCGCGGCGTGGTGAGCAGACGGCGGATATAGAGCCAGCCGAGCAGCAACCCTGCCATGTAGGCGAGGCCATACCATTTGACCGAGATCGGACCGAGCGCGAAGGCGACGGGATCGAGCCCCGGAAATGGAATGGCGAAAGGGATGGCGAGCAGGCTCATGGCGGCTTGACCCGGCTGGCGCCGGTCCCCGTTCGTTGCACAGTGACGGGCGGACGATTTCGGCACCCGCGCCGATATGTCAAGAGCGGGTGCGATGCGGTGGTCTTGTTCGGCGCGGTCATACCGCCCATAGTACCGGCAAAGGCGAGGCGCGAGCCGCCGAGTGCAATCAAGATCGAGAGTTCCAGCCATGACGCAGACCACCAATCGATTCCTCGACGAGTTCGCCAAGCTGATGACGGATGCGGCCGGCGCGGCGCAGGGCGTCAAGCGCGAGGTCGAGACGCTGATGAAGGCGCAAGGCGAGAAGGTGCTGTCGTCGATGGACGTGGTGTCGCGCGAGGAGTTCGAGGCGGTGCGCGGCATGGCCGAGAAGGCACGCGCCGAAAACGAACGGCTGGAAGCGCGGATTGCGGCGCTGGAGGCGCGGCTCGGCGTCGCATGAGATTCTCGCTCGACGGCTAGCGGCGTGCAAACTCGCGGTGAATCGGTGGCGGCAAAAAATCGCCCTGCCGTCGAGTGCAGCCGTGCCGCGTCCACAGCTTAACCCCAGGTTATCAACACGCGCGCGCCGCACGCCGCAATTTCGCGCCTGATCGCGGGGCTCAATCACGATCGTCGTGGACAAGAGGGGCGCATGCTTGCGACTCGTGACCCCCTCTGTTTTCGTGCCCACGTCAGACGGCTGGAAGCGGATACATCGCTCGACGCCGGCACGACGAGCCCACGGCAGGCGTCTCCATCCGGAGCGCCCGGCGCTAGGGCCCGAGACCAGGGGCAAGACCCGAGGAGCGAGAATGGCATCGGCAGAGCAGGGCAACGATCGCGTGACCAATCCCATCGACCTCGTCGAGCTTCTCGCTCAGGCGCACGACTGGGCGTGTGATCGCCCCGGCGACGATGAGATGACGCTGATCGTCGCCGGTACGTGGACCGATTATCACGTCTCCCTCAATTGGCGCGGCGATCTCGAGGCTCTGCACCTCGCCTGCGCGTTCGATTTCCGCGTGCCCGAGGCGCGGCTGCACGAAATGTATCGTCTCGTCGCGCAGATCAACGAGCAGCTGTGGCTCGGACATTTCGATCTTTGGACCCAGGAAGGCCTCGTGATGTTCCGTCACGCCATCCTGCTCAACGGCACAGTGGCCACGCCGCAGCAGTGCGAGGCGATGCTGAAGGCGGCGCTGGAAGCGTGCGAGCGCTACTATCAGGCCTTCCAGTTCGTGGTGTGGGCCGGTAAGGAAAGCCGCGAGGCGCTGGTGTCGACGATGTTCGAGACCGAGGGCCGGGCTTAACCGCCGCTCGCTTTCCGGGCGGCACGAGTGTCCTGATCAAGCTGCCGGGGCGACAGCATGACACTCGAATTGAACGGGCCGCTGGTGCTGGCGGGCTGCGGCAAGATGGGCGGCGCGATGCTGGCCGGGTGGCTGGCGCGCGGTCTCGACCCGGCGCAAGTGCTGGTGCAGGACCCCGGACCGCCGCCGGATCTTGCGGCGTTTCTCGACAGCCACAAGATTGCAGCGACCCCCACGCTGGCGACGCTTCCGCGGCCGCCGGCGGTGATCGTCGTCGCGGTCAAGCCGCAGGTGATGGACCAGGTGTTTCCCGCGCTCGCCCGCCACGCCGATGCGCAGACGCTGGTCATCTCGATCGCCGCGGGCAAGGCGCTGGCGAGCTTCGAAAAGCATCTCGGCGAGCGCGCTGCCGTCATTCGCGCCATGCCCAATACGCCAGCGGCGGTCGGCCGCGGCATCACGGTGTGCTGCCCCAATGAGCATGTGACCGCGGCTCAGAAAGCGCTGTGCGCGGATCTGCTCGGCGCGGTCGGTGAGGTCGGCTGGATCGGCGACGAGGCGTTGATGGACGCGGTGACGGCGGTGTCTGGGTCGGGTCCGGCTTACGTGTTCCTGATGGCGGAGGCGCTGGAGGCGGCGGCGATCGCGGAGGGGCTGGAGCCGGGTCTGGCGCGGCAACTGGCGCGGGCGACGGTTGCTGGCTCGGGCGAATTGATGCGGCAGTCCGCGCTCGATGCGGCCGAGCTCCGCCGCAACGTGACGTCGCCCGGCGGGACCACGGCTGCGGCGCTGGCGGTCCTGATGGCAGACGATGGGATGGGTCCGCTGCTGAGGCGGGCGGTGGCGGCGGCGACGAGGCGCGGCCGCGAACTCGGCAAATAGGGGAGAAGGATAGACCCTACTGTGCCGGCCCGCGGCCGACCGTCAGAGAACCTCGGCGGGCCCGATGGGAGCGTGACCGCCCACCAGTGCCCCGGCGTGCCGGGGTTCGTTCGTCGCTCGGGTCCCAGCACGACCGCTCAAGGAGGAGAGAGTGGACGTGCTGCCTGGAGGAACCTCACAACGCAAACTCTGTGTCGGCGCAGGCGCGTCGTCGTGAATTACTCCCCGTGCGCGCTGCCGCTCGCCTGGGCGAGGCATGTCGAAGACGCGCGCTTCCAGCACGACTCGATCGCGCCGAGGGTTCCGGTGGCGCCGTCGCAGCGGACCGCGTACTCGCCGCCATCGCTGCGCACGACGAAAACGAAGCTATCGCCGCCGTCGCTGTTCTTGTGCTGGGTGTGCCCCATCTGTGCGCCGATGCGGCTGACCGCGCGCTGGCAGGTGCCCAAGGCGTCGGCCTGACTTGGCGCGGCGTTGCGAGCGCTGGCCGCAGGAATGAAAGCGACGCCGGCGAGGACGGCAGCGGCGAGCGCGGAGGCGAGGCGTGTATCGCGACGGACCATGTGACGGCTCCTCTGGTGCGGTGCTGCGCTGAGGACGTGTGTTATGTTGTTACACACACGATGCAACGTTGTAACGTTTAGGGCAAGCGCCAACAGCCACCCCTCACGCACTCGTGTTCATGGGAAGTTTTCCCTGTGTTCCGTCAATATTCGATATTGCAAGAAATATTGAAATATGGGACTGAGCGGCATGGATGAAACCAAAGCCGTCCGCGCACTCGCGGCCCTCGCACATACCCATCGCCTCGCGATTTTCCGAACGTTGATCCAGGCCGGGCCGTCGGGACTTTCGGCTGGCGAGGTGGCGCGCGCGGTCGGCATCGGGGCGACGACGCTGTCGTTCCACATGAAGGAACTGGACCGGGCGGGGCTCGTGCGGTCTTGGCGGGTCGGGCGGTTCGTGCGCTCGAGCGTCGAGGTCGAGGCGGTGCGCCGGCTGTTCGGCTTTCTGATCGACGACTGCTGTCAGGGCCGGCCAGAGCTGTGCGGCGGCGGTCTCATCGCCAGCGCTGCGGCCTGCTGCAGCCCACCGGTGAAAGCTGAGACATGAGCATCTTCGAACGCTTTCTCACCCTGTGGGTGGCCCTTTGCATCGTCGCCGGTATTGCGCTGGGGCACGCGTTTCCGAGTGCATTCCAGTCGATCGGCGCGGCCGAGATCGCCAAGGTCAATCTGCCGGTGGCGGTGCTGGTGTGGCTCATGATCATCCCGATGTTGTTGCGCATCGACTTCAGGGCGTTGTCGGGCGTGCGCGAGCACTGGCGCGGTATCGGAGTGACGCTGTTCATCAACTGGGCGGTGAAGCCGTTCTCGATGGCGCTGCTCGGCTGGCTGTTCATCGGCACGCTGTTCCGCGACATGCTGCCAGCCGACCAGATCAACAGCTACATCGCCGGGCTGATCCTGCTGGCGGCGGCGCCATGCACGGCGATGGTGTTCGTCTGGAGCAATCTGTCCGATGGCGAGCCGCATTTCACGCTGAGCCAGGTGGCGTTGAACGACGTCATCATGATCTTCGCGTTCGCGCCGATCGTGGCGCTGCTGCTCGGGCTGTCGGCGATCACCGTGCCGTGGGAAACGCTGCTGCTGTCGGTCGGGCTCTACATCGTCATTCCGGTCGTGATTGCGCAGGTCTGGCGGGGGTGGGTGCTGTCGCGCGACGGCGAGGCGGGTCTGGCGCGGCTGTTGAAGACGCTGCAGCCGGTGTCGATCGTGGCGCTGTTGATGACGCTGGTGCTGCTGTTCGGCTTCCAAGGCGGGCAGATCTTGCGTCAGCCGATGGTGATTGCGCTGCTGGCGGTGCCGATCCTGATCCAGGTCTACTTCAATTCCGGCCTCGCCTATCTCCTGAACCGGGCCGCGGGCGAGGCGCACTGCGTGGCGGGGCCGTCGGCGCTGATCGGGGCGAGCAACTTCTTCGAGTTGGCGGTGGCGGCGGCGATCAGCTTGTTCGGGTTCGACTCGGGCGCGGCGCTGGCGACGGTCGTGGGCGTGTTGATCGAGGTGCCCGGTGATGCTGTCGGTGGTGGCGATCGTCAATCGCTCGAAGGGCTGGTATGAGCGCGGACTGCCGCAGACGCCGGAGCGGGCGGCGGAGGCCGGGGGAGACGCGCGATGACCATAACGATCTATCACAACCCCAAGTGCGGGACGTCGCGCAACACGCTCGAGATGATCCGCCGCTCGGGCGTCGAGCCCACGGTGATCGAGTATCTGGTAACGCCGCCGGCGCGGGCGGAACTGATCGATCTGCTGCGACGGATGGGCCTGCGGCCGCGCGACGTGCTGCGCGAGAGCGGGACGCCCTATGCCGAACTCGGCCTCGGTGAAGCGAAATGGACCGATGACGAGCTTCTCGATTTCATGATGGCGCATCCGATCCTGATCAATCGGCCGATCGTGGTGACAGACAAAGGCGTGCGGCTGTGCCGGCCGTCGGAGGTCGTGCTGGAGATCCTCGACGATCCGGATATCGGTGCGTTTACCAAGGAGGACGGCGAGGTGGTGCCGGGTCCCGCGGCCAAGCCGGCGCGCTGAAAGCGGCTGGCAATCCGGATGGCGAATGCCTACGTCTACGGTCGTGCGCAGACATGCCGCGCCGACGAGGAGACCGCCATGACCGACGCCACCGACGCCCGGACGGACCCGAGGCACGCATCATTGCCGCCGCACTCCGGCTTGCCGCCGAACGGCCGTGGGGCGACGTGACGTTGCTCGACATCGCGGCGGCAGCGGGCGTGACGCTGGTCGATATGCGCCGCGCATTCGGCTCGAAATCGGCGATCCTGGCGGCGTTTGCGCGCACGATCGACGACCAAGTGTTGGCCAAGGCGGTGCGGCCACCGGCCGGGCAGTCGGCACGCGACACGTTGTTCGAGGTGGTGATGAGCCGCTTCGACGCGCTGGAGCCACACCGCGCGGCGCTCAAATCGATCCATGCGGCAGGCGCGGCCGACCCGGCACTGCTGCGTGCGTTGCTCGCGTCGCAGGCTTGGATGCTGGCTGCGGCGGGCGTCGATACGGACGGGCTCGGCGGCGGCGTGCGGGTGGCGGGGCTGGCGTCGGTCTATGCGTCGGTGTTCGCGACGTGGCTCGAGGACGACGATCCCGGGCTGGCGCGGACCATGGCGGCGCTCGACCGGCGGCTCAGGCGCGGCGAGCAGACACTGTCGTCGCTCGACGAGATGGCGGCGGCGGCCAAGCGCATGGCCACGATCTTCTCGCCCTGGTCGAAACGCGCCGACGAGCGCGACAGGGACCACGGCGCGTGAAGCCGACAATAAGGGCTCTTCGACCACGGCAGACACGCCGCCGTCGATGTGAGGATCTGCCCCGTTACAGCGGCACGGAGATGATGGCCTTGAGGCCGCCCATCGAGCTTTCGCCGAGCGTGACGTCGCCGCCGTGGCTCTTGGCGATGTCGCGGGCGATGGCCAAGCCGAGGCCGGTGTTGCCCTCGTCCTGGTTGCGGGCGTGGTCGAGGCGGTAGAACGGCTTGAACACGTTGGCGCGCTCGGCGGCGGGAATGCCGGGGCCGTTGTCGTCGACCTCGATGCGCACCCAGCGGCCTTCGGTGGCGGCGCGGATCACGATCTGATCGCCGAAGCGGGCGGCATTCGAGACGAGGTTGGTGATCGCGCGCTTCAGCGCCTGCCGTTTCAGCGGCAGCACGAGGTCCTTGCGGCGCTTCCGGAGTTTCAGTTCGATCTGGGTGCCGAACACCTGCGCCTCGTCGTGGATCTCCTCCAGCAGTTCGCGCAGGTTGGTCGGCTTGGCTTCCTCGCCGCCGTCGCCGCGCGCGAACGCCAGATAGTCCTCGAGCATGTGCTGCATCTCGTTGACGTCCGAACGCAAGGCGCGGGTGTCGGAGCTGTCGGGCAGAAACGCGAGTTCGAGCTTGAAGCGGGTCAACACGGTGCGCAGGTCGTGGCTGACGCCGGCGAGCATGGTGGTGCGCTGGTCGACGTGGGTCTTGATGCGGTCGCGCATCTCGATGAAGGCCTCGGCGGCCTGGCGCACCTCGCGCGCGCCGCGCGGCTTGAAGTCCTCGGGGAACGGCCTGCCCTTGCCGAATGCGTCGGCGGCCTCGGACAGCCGCAGGATGGGGCGGATCTGGTTGCGCAGGAACAGGATCGCGACCGTCAGCAGGATGACCGAGGTGCCGACCATCCACAGCAGGAAGATGTGTGAGTTCGACGCATAGGTCTGGGTCCGCGTGGCGCCAAAACGCAGGATGGCGTGGTCGTGCTTGACGCGGATCTCGACGCGGCGGCTGTCGCCGACGGTGTCGATCCAGAACGGCCGCTTGACGTGGCGGCGGACCTCGTTCGACAGCGCCTTGTCGAGGAACGAGAAGAACGGCTTGGGGCCGGGCGCGGGCAATTCGCCGGCCGGCAGCACCTGCATCGACAAGTTGAGGGTGTCGCGCGCCATCTCGATCAGCCGGGAATAGTCGTCGTCGTGCTGGTAGCCCTCGTAGACGTCGACGAGCGCCGCGATGTCGCGTGCGGTCGCCTCGGACAGGCGACGGGTGACGGCCTGCCAGTGGCGCTCCATGAAGGTGAAGGCGATGACGCCTTCGAGCACCACGATGGGCGCGATGATGATCAGCAGCGTGCGGGCATAGAGGCCCTTGGGCACAAGTTCGTTGATGACGCGCAGGACGGTCGATGCCATGGCGCGGAAGCCGCGGTCGGGCAGCGCCGGCATCCAACCGCCGATCCACCGTCGCACCTGCTGCTCGTCCAGATAGGCCATTCAGACGTGTTCCCGAGTGCCAAACGATAGGGCAGTTGTAAAGCGCATGCCGGCGAGACCGAAGCGTTGAATTCCTTAGGAGCTACGCCGCGCCGATTGACTGGCGGCCTGGATGGCCGGAACAGGTCGGACCCGGCAGTGATCGTCGATGGGCTGGCGTCGCCCTCTGGGCTCGCGAGCCGCTAATCGATGTAGAAGATGTAGCCCTTGCCGCGGACGGTTTGCAGGTAGACGGGGTTCGAGGGGTCGGATTCGATCTTGCGGCGCAGCCGGTTGATCTGCACGTCGATGGCGCGCTCGCTGCCGGTCGAGTCGTCGCTCGACAGCTCATGCCGGGCGATGGGGATGCCGGGCTTGGACGCGAACAGGCGCAACAGGTCGCGCTCGCGCTCGGTGATCTTGATGGTTTCGTCGTCGCGCTTGAGTTCGCCGCGCGAAAGATTGAACACGTAGACGCCCATCTGCACTTCGTCGCGGGGGGCGGCGCGCGGCTCGCCGCGGCGCAGGATGTTGCGCAGGCGCAGCAGCAGCTCCCGCGGCTCGAACGGCTTTGGAATGTAGTCCTCGACGCCGATCTCGAGACCCTCGATGCGGTTCTCGGGCTCGGAGCGCGCGGTCAGCAGGCAGACCGGGATTCGGGTGGTGGCCTTGAGTTCGCGCGCCAGGGTCAAGCCGCTCTCGCCGGGCATCATCACGTCGAGCAGCACGATGTCGTAGGCGAGGCCACGCATGGCGGCGCGCGCCGTCGGCACGTTCTCGGCGGTCGAAACGCGGAAGCCGTTCTCGTACAGATAGCGGGCGAGCAGGTCGCGGATCTTCTGGTCGTCGTCGACGACGAGGACGTGGGGTGCGTCGTCGGGCAACGGCGCGCCGCTGGTCGGTGCCGATCGTCGTCATGGTTCGTCGCGGCCGGCTGGACGAGCGACGGGATCGCCCGGCAACCGGATCAGCGCCTCCACCTGGGGGCGATCGCCGTCCGCGATCATCGCGAACAGAAACCGCCGCGTTGCGCCGCTGGCATCGGGGCCGGCAGCATCCAGTGCCGCCTCGATCCGCTTGATCTGCAGCGACGTCAGCTTGTCGGCCAGACGCGTGCCCTTGGCCGTCAGATAGAGACGGCGCTCGCGCCGGTCGACCGCGCCTGCGCGCTGCATCACGAAGCTCTCGCTGACGAGCTGCTTCAGGACGCGGGCGAGACTTTGTTTGGTGATACGCAGGATATCGAGAAGTTCGGCAACCGTGAGGCCGGGATTGCGGGCGACGAAGTGCAGCACGCGATGATGCGCGCGGCCGAACCCGTATTCCTCGAGCACGGCGTCGGCGTCGCCGGTGAAATCGCGATAGGCGAAAAACAACAGCTCGACGCAGGCGATCAGTTCGTCGCGATCGGGCGGCAAGGTCGCCGGTGGCGCGCCGGTGCGGCCGGGGCTCGCTGAGGCCGGAACGCGACGGTCGGGGGTGTCTGGTGCGTCAGGCGAACTTACGTCAGTCATGTTGACTTATTTGCAGGCGATTGTTACCCGTTGCAAGTGGTTTCGGTTGGCGCAGCGAGCGGATTTCGAGCGCCCGGCGGCACGATGCGGACGCCACGGGCCAGCCGCGCCCCGACCAACTGTCCACGCCACCTGTCCACGGCCCGCCCTATGGTCGAGCCCGTACAACCCTACGCCTCTCGAGGACATCCTTCCCATGCCCACGGACCTCACGTATTTCGGTGACCCGCTGATCTGGTTCGACGGCCGGGTGATGCCCTCGGAGAAGGCATCGATCCACGTGCTGACGCACGGACTGCACTACGGGTCGTGCGTGTTCGAGGGCGAGCGCGCCTACGACGGGCGGGTGTTCAAGTCGCGCATCCACACCGAGCGCCTGCACAACTCCGCCGGCATCCTCGATTTCACGCTGCCCTACAGCGTCGATACGCTGGAGGCTGCGAAGGCCGAGATCCTCGAGAAGAACGGCGGCGGCAACAAGTACATCCGCGCCGTGGCGTGGCGCGGCGGCGAGAAGATGATGGCTGTGGCGGCGCAGCAGAACCCGATCCACGTCGCCATCGCCACCTGGACGTGGCCATCGATGTTCGATCCGGCGGAGCGTATGCGCGGCATCCGGCTCGATATCGCGGATTACCGCCGCCCCGATCCGGCTTGCGCGCCGGCGTTCGCCAAGGCGGCGGGGCTTTACATGATCTGCACGCTGTCCAAGCACAAGGCCGAGCGCAAGGGCTATGCGGACGCGCTGATGTTCGACTGGCAGGGGCGGGTCGCGGAGTGCACCGGCGCCAACGTGTTCTTCGTTGCCGACGGCAAGATCCACACGCCGATCGCCGATTGCTTCCTCTCGGGCATCACGCGGGCGACGGTCATCGACCTCGCCAAGAAGCGCGGTTTCGAGGTGATCGAGCGGCGCATCATGCCGGACGAACTCGGCTCGTTCTCGGAGTGCTTCATCACTGGGTCGGCGGCGGAAGTGACACCGGTGCGCGAGATCGGCGGCACCAACTATCAGCCGGGCCGGATCTCGGAAACGCTGCTCAACGACTACATGGCCGAGGTCAATCCCTCGCGCGCCGCCGCGGAATAGGGAAGAGTCTTTAGTTGGCGCTTCAGGTGCCGACGTCTTGGCGGAGCCAAGCTCCGCTTGGACGCACCCGCGCCCGCCAGCGGCGACAACACGGTCGCCGTGTGCTTGAGAGACCTTACCAGCGCGGATGCTGTGTCGGCATCCGAAGCGCCAACCCGGCGCGGGTGCTTCAGTCGGCACCCGAAGCGCCAACCAAGAGAGCGTGGCACGGGCGGCACAGCGGGCGCTGTTTGCCGCGCCGGAGCGGTTGGGCGGGCGCTTCGCGGGTTGCGTCGTCCGCGAAACTATCCGACTGTCCCTGGAGCGTCAGTGGCCGCGCGTGCGGGTGCTGCGAAGCTATGTGCCACGGGGAGACGAGCTATGCGCCGGGTCATGCTGATCGCCGTGTCGGGGCTGGCCGCAGCAGGGTTCGCCGCAGTTTTGGCCGTGTCGCCGGCTTGGGCGCAGGAAGGGCCGGGCGGGTCCATCAATCCGGGCCGCGATTGCCAGACAGTCGTGCAGTGCCGGTTCGCCAAGGGCGGATCGTATCGCGGCTGCATCTCGGCCTATAGCTGCCGGTCGTGCAAGCTGGTCAGTGCCCGCTGCTCCGTGGGGCAGGTGGGACGCAAGTGCCGGGAGTTCCGCTGCAGTTGGGGCGCGTGAATTCCAATTCCGCGGCAACCAACGGCGCGGGCTGCTCAGGATAAGGCTCTCACCGGCTTCAGGATTGGCGCGCGGTCAGGCTGCTGACGACGATGGCAAGGAAGGTTGCGATCGAAAGCCCCACGGTGAGGAGGGTCGCCGTGTCGGGCGCTTGGCCGAGGGCGCTGCCGACGAGGGCGTACATCGCCGTCCAGAACAATGCGGGCAGCAGAGAGGCGAGTGCGACGCCGAGCGCCCTGTCGGAGATCTGGACGCTGGAAACCGCGGTCGCGATGCGCTGGGTGGTGGAGGACTGAACCGCCGTGATCATCGAGCGTCTCCGTTCATCGCGCCTGAGGTCGAACTCGGCGGCTACCTGCACCTGACGTTAAATCGTCAATCGTAAACAGTTTGCTTTCAGCGGCGGCG
This sequence comes from uncultured Alphaproteobacteria bacterium, assembly GCA_963819775.1. GTDB lineage: Bacteria > Pseudomonadota > Alphaproteobacteria > Rhizobiales > Hyphomicrobiaceae > JAKAML01. The sequence goes on along the minus strand of CAWFXM010000007.1, from coordinate 388,745 downwards.
GCGCGTTGCCCGAAACGGGATGCCGTAAATCAGCAGTTAACGCGATGCATCGCCGGTGCTGCAAAGCGAGATTTGTGCTGCGCTGCAAGGAGATGGCTTATGCCTGATCTGAGTGTTTCGACGCGGCCGGTGCGCGAAGCGCGTTGCATGTCAGCGAATTCCGGGTCAAAAGCCGCGTCATGACCACGCCATCGCCATCCTCGGTTCCGTCCACAAGTTCGGGTCCGGCCAAGCCGGCCGCCTATGACGCCATCGTCCTCGGCGGCGGACACAATGGGCTCGTGACCGGCGCATATCTCGCCGCGGCCGGTCTCAAGACGCTGATTCTGGAGAAGAACGACCGCATCGGCGGCGCCGCACTGACGGAAGAATTCGCGCCCGGCTTCCGCAATTCGGTGGCCGCCTACACGGTCAGCCTGCTCAACATCAAGGTGATCGTCGATCTGGAGCTCGAGACGTATGGTCTCGAGATCGTCGAGCGCCCGGCGGCGAACTTCTGGCCGGTCGACCAGCGGCGTGGGCTGCTGATGCCGTATGGGTTCGAAGGCAGGAAGGCGGCCATCGCCCAATTCTCAGCGCACGACGCCGAGCGGCTGGCCGACTACGACCGGGTGCTCGAGCATGGCGCGCTGGTGGTGCGCGATCTGCTGCTGCGCACGCCGCCCAACGCCAAGGGCGGCGCGATGAGCGTATTTCGCGGGCTGGAGCTGGGCCGCGATCTGATCCGCATGCCGGTCGCCGACCAGCGGCGGTTGCTCGATCTGTTCACGATGAGTGCCGCCGATTTCCTCGGCCAGTGGTTCGAGAGCGAGGTGGTCAAGGGCGCGCTGGCATTCGACAGCATCGTCGGCGCGTATGCCGCGCCATCGACGCCGGGCACGGCCTATGTGCTGCTGCATCATGCGTTCGGCGAGACCAACGGCAAGTCGGGGGTGTGGGGTCACGCGATCGGCGGCATGGGCGCGATCAGCGAGGCGCTCGGCCGGGCGGCGCGGGCGCGCGGCGCGACGATCCGCGCGGGGGCCACGGTGGCGGGCGTGCTGGTCGAGGCTGGCCGGGCCGCGGGCGTGGTGCTCGACACGGGCGAGGAGATCCGCGCCAAGGTCGTGGCGTCGAACGTCGCGCCGAAACTTCTGTTCTCGAAGCTGGTGCCTGAAAGCGCCGTGGAGCCGGAGCTGCGGCGTCATTTCACAGGCATGAAGACGGGCTCGGGCACGTTCCGCATGAACGTCGCGCTCGGCGAATTGCCCGATTTCAGCTGCCGGCCCGGCACGGACAAGCAACAGCACCATGGCTCGGGGATCGTCATCGGGCCGACGCTCGACTATCTCGAACGCGCCTATTTCGATGCGCGCATGACGGGCTGGTCGCAGCAGCCGGTGGTGGAGATGCTGATCCCCTCGACCATCGATCCGACGCTGGCGCCGGAAGGCCAGCACGTGGCGAGCCTGTTCGTGCAACACGTCGCGCCGCGATTGCCGGATGGACGCAACTGGGCCAACGCGCACGAGAAGGAAGCGTTCGCCGATCTCGTCATCGATACGGTGACGAGACATGCGCCGAACTTCAAGGGTGCGGTGATGGCGCGGCAGGTGCTGTCGCCGCTCGATCTCGAGCAGCGCTTCGGGATGCCGGACGGCGACATCTTCCACGGCCAGCTGACGCTCGATCAACTGTATTCGGCGCGGCCGGTGCTGGGGCATGCGGACTACCGGATGCCGGTGCCGGCGCTCTACCTGTGCGGGGCAGGGGCTCATCCCGGCGGCGGCGTGACGGGCGTGCCCGGCCACAACGCGGCGCGCGAGATCATCCGCGACTTCAAAAAGCGGCGGTGGCGGTGAGGCTGCAGGCATCGCGGGCGCGCGCCGTCGTTGACCGGCCGCGTGATCGCGTGATCTTGTTCGAGACGTTCGACGTGCTGAAAGCGCACCTCCGGCACGACGTTCGGGCCGGAACTTTCGAGGCCGTCCGGGAGGGAAGAGGCGTTGACCATCGTGCCGAAAAATACCGCAGCCAGTGACGGCATGGACTCGGGCCACTATCGCGCGCTGATGCGCCATCAGGCCGGCGCGGTGACGGTGATCGCCGCCGGTAGCGGACGCGCGCGCGCGGGGCTTACGGCCACAGCCGTGGCGTCGCTGTCGGACAATCCGCCGACGATCCTCGCCTGCATCCAGCGCAAGGCCGGAGCCCACGACCGCATCGCGGCGGTGAAATCGTTCTCGGTCAACGTTCTGGCCAGCGACCAGCAGCAGGTGGCCGAACGGTTCGCCGGGCGTCACGGCGCGGCAGGCGACGCGAAGTTCGACGGCCTGGACTGGACCACGCTGAAATCGGGCGCGCCTGTCCTGGCGCACGCACTGGCGAGCCTCGATTGCGAGTTGATCGATCGGCACGAGTTCACCACGCACTCGATTTTCATCGGCCGTGTGCTGGCCGGGCAGTTTCGCGCAGAAGCGCAGCCGCTGCTCTATTTCCGCGGCGACTATTGGGATATCGGGGAGCGGTAGGCCGGCTCATGCGCATCAATGACACGCTCACCATCGACGAGAGCGAGCTCGAAGAGCGGTTCGTGCGCGCCTCGGGACCAGGCGGGCAGAACGTCAACAAGGTTTCGACGGCGGTCGAGCTCAGGTTCGACGCGCGGCGTTCGCCGTCGCTGCCGGCACCCGTGTCGATCCGGCTGCAGAAGCTGGCGGGACGGCGGCTGACCGACGAGGGTGTGATCGTCATTCGCGCCGACCGTCACCGCACGCAGGAACGCAACCGCGAGGATGCGCGCCAGCGGCTGGTGGAGCTGATCCGAGAGGCGACGGTAGTGCCCAAGGTGCGGCTGAAGACCAAGCCGACGCGGGCCTCGAAGGAGCGGCGTCTCGAAGGAAAGAAGGTGCGTTCGACGACCAAGCGGCTGCGGCAGTCGCGCGCGGATGGGGATTGATCGGAGACGCTCCATGCCGCGCTTCGCCGCCAATCTGAGCTTCCTGTTCACCGAGGTCGGCTTCCTCGACCGCTTCGAGGCGGCGGCGAAGGCCGGCTTCACGGCCGTCGAATTTCTGTTTCCCTACGCCTACGAGCCGGCCGAGATCCGCGCGCGGCTCGTCGCCAATGGGCTGGAACTGGCGTTGTTCAACCTGCCGCCCGGCCACTGGGACAAGGGCGAACGCGGCTACGCGGGCGTGCCGGGGCGCGAGGACGAGTTCGCGCATTCGGTCGATCTTGCACTGCGCTACGCCGAGGCGCTCGGCTGCCAGCGGCTGCACGCCATGGCCGGGCTGACGACGATGGGCGCGTGCCGCGAGACTTATGTCGAGAACTTGCGGCTGGCGGCGGCGTGGGCAGCGGACGACGGCATTTCGATCCAGATCGAACCGATCAACCAGCGCGACATGCCCGGCTATCTGCTGTCGCGGACAGCCGATGCGCGGGCGGTGATCGAGGCGGTCGGTGCGCCCAATCTGGCGCTGCAACTCGATCTTTATCACCGGCATATCGCGGAGGGTGACGTGGCGGCGGCGATCGCGGAATACGGCCTGATCGCCGGGCACTACCAGATCGCTTCCCCGCCGGACCGCGGCGAGCCGGACCGACGGCGAGGTCGATTACGCGGAGGCGTTCCGGCTGATCGATGCGAACGGGTTCGACGGCTTCGTCGGCTGCGAATACAAGCCGCGCGCGGGCACGCTCGCCGGCCTCGGCTGGGCCGAGAGGCTAGGGGTGTCGCTGGGGCAGCGGTGAACTTGCTCGTGGCTCGGCAAGCGAAATTTGGTAGCGGGAGGCGGACTTGAACCGCCGACCTAAGGATTATGAGACCTTCGCTCTAACCACCTGAGCTATCCCGCCACGGCGCACCAACGTGGGCGCGCTGTTTAATGAAGTCGTCGCTGAGCTCTGTCAAGTCGGGCTCTGTCAAGTCGGGGCTCTGTCGAGCCGCGGTATCGCGGCCAAGCCGCCAGGGGAAAAAGAAACGCGCGCGCCGCGTGTGCCGGGGCGCGCGTCTCGATCGAGGTGGCGGGTGCGACGGCGCACCGGCCAGCGTTATCCGGCCAGGGTTATTCGGCGGCCATCAGCTGGGCGTCGGCCTGCTTGCTGAAGCGCATCATGGTGAACAGGCCCCACGGGCGCAGCGCGCGACGTTCGACGATGCGCAGATCCTCGCAGCCCATGACGCGGCCGACGTCGAACACCGGGCGCCAGCCGAGATGCTCGGCAAACGGCGCCATGCGGCGCTCGACCCAGCCGCGCATTCCGTCTTCCTGACTGAAGTGGTTGACCAGCACGACCTCGCCGCCGGGGCGGCAGACACGCGCCAGCTCGCTCATCACCTTCTCGGGCTCGGGCACCACGGTCATCACGAACATGGCGACGACGGTGTCGAACGCGCCATCCTCGAACTTCAACTCGCCGGCGTCCATCTCGTGCAGGCCGGTGACGTGGTCGAGCCGCTCCTCGGCGACCCGTTCGCGGGCCTTGTCGAGCATCTCAGGCGACAGGTCTATGCCGACGATCTCGAGATGACGGCCGTAGCTGGGCAACGACAGCCCGGTGCCGACGCCGACCTCGAGCACCCGCCCCTTGCGCTTGTTGATGATCTCGACGGTGTGCTTGCGGCCCTCGGCGGCGATGCGGCCGAAGGTGTGGTCATAGACCGGAGCCCAACGGCGGTACGCGACCTTGACCGCGTCCTCGTCGATGCGACCGATGCCGACGATGCGTCCATCCTCGCGTTCGAGCTCTGGCGCCCGCCGCGGTTCCGACCTTTTGAGGCCCGATGACATCGTTCTCAATTGCTCCTCTCTGCGACCCACGTCGTTCTGCGACCCAATTCCAAATCGTCTACTCCGCCGATTGGACTGTCACGCCAGCGTCATGTCGCCGTGTGACATCGTGAGTAACTCGCACCCGGCTGGCCCGGCGGGGCCTGCGAGGTACTGAAATGTGCTGGCCGTGTGAAGCCAGCGACCCGTAATCCCGGCTCAATTCCGGCGCCCGGCCTCGCCTTGCGGCGCAGCGCGGATCGTCTCGGCGATGAACCCGCCGCCGAGAATTCGCGCCGTGGCGCTGTCGTCGGAATAGATGACGCAGGCCTGACCGGTGGCCACACCGTCTTCCCCCCCTGTCAACACCACCCGTGCGATCCCGCCGCCCTCGACGAAGAGGGTTGCAGGTCGCGGCGGCTGCGACGAACGGATGCGGGCATGGACGTCCATGCCGTCTCCACGCGCCGGCAGCGAGCCAGCAGAACCAAGCCAATTGAAATTCCTAACCATGAGACCGACGGTGCGCAAGAAGTCACGTGGTCCCACCTCCACGACATTTCGATCGGCGTCGAGCGCGACCACGAAAAGCGGCTCGCTGCCGGTGATGCCGAGGCCCTTGCGCTGTCCGATGGTAAATTTGACGATGCCATCGTGGCGGCCCATCAGGCGGCCGTCGACGTGGCGGATCTCGCCGGGCTTCAGGGCGCCGGGCTTGAGCTTTTCGATGACTTCGGCATAGCGGCCGTGGGGGACGAAGCAGATGTCCTGGCTATCGGCCTTTTCAGCGACGGGCAATGCGAAGGCCCGCGCCAGCTCGCGCACCTCTGGCTTGCGCAGGCCGCCGAGCGGAAACCACAGGTCGCGAAGCTGCTCCGGTGTGGTGGCGAACAGGAAATAGCTCTGATCGCGATCGGCGTCGGCGGCGCGGTAGAGGCCGGGCCCCTCCGCCGTGTCGCGGCGGGCGATGTAATGGCCGGTGGCGAGCGCCTCGGCGCCCAAATCGCGCGCAGTGTCGAGCAGGTCGCGGAACTTGATCTGGCTGTTGCAGGTCACGCACGGGATCGGCGTCTCGCCGGCGACGTAGCTGTCGGCGAAGCTGTCGATCACGGCGGCAGCGAAGCGCGCCTCGTAGTCGAGGACGTAATGCGGAATGCCGATGGCTTCGGCGACGCGGCGGGCGTCGTGGATGTCCTGGCCGGCGCAGCAACTACCCTTGCGGCCGGTCGCCTCGCCGTGGTCGTAGAGCTGCAAGGTGATGCCGACGACGTCGTGGCCAGCGCGGTGCAGCAACGCGGCGACGACCGAGGAATCGACGCCGCCCGACATGGCGACGACGACACGCGCCGGCCCGCTGCCCCGCGCGGCGGCGACGGCGCGGGCGATCAATGTCTCGGTGGCGGGGTCATACGCGGGGGCTGCTGCTGCGGCGGCAGGCGCAAGGTTGGGAGTTCGGACGATGTGAGTTCGACTGCCACGTATCTATCGCCGCGTTTCTCTATCGCCGCATTGAACTTGCTGCGCAGGTCCGCGCACAACTCGCGGGCGGGAACATCGCACCTGCGAAAGCGCGCCGTCTCACTTGTGGACCAATGTCACAAATCCGGCAACTGTTCCCCGCGGGTTCCCGATGTCTGGCGTGAGGTTCGAGTGCCGCCGGCGCATCGCACCATCCGCTCTTGGTAAGGTTGACTGGCGTACGCCGGCCGCCACGGCAACGCAGCCCCGCGCTCAATCTGCACGCGCAGATGGCGAAACCACGGCGCAATGCGACGGCACAAAACGCGGGCGCGGCGATGGCCGCCGGCCTCGGCAAAGTCGCCCACATCAAAATCTTTTCGGGCATCGCCGCGTGACGGGTGCGAGGAAAGCCATATTAATCAATGGGTTTTAAGGGGCGACTGTGCCTGGACGGCACGCCCGGGCGGCGGTTGTGGTCATTCCGGCACATTCAGCAAGATTAATCAAAAATCTTGCATGATTCCGGACGGTTATTCATGATGGGTTCACTCTTCGACTTAGGCTGAACTTAATGGCGTTCGGCTAGTGTGATCCTGAGAGTGAGTAATTGTGTGACGAGTTCCATGACCGACCAACACATGAAGCCCCGCGTCAGATACGTCATCGGCCCCGATGGGAGTCCGCTGACTGTCGCAGATCTGCCGCCGAAGGATACCAAGCGCTGGGTTATTCGCCGCAAGGCGGAGGTCGTGGCGGCCGTGCGCGGCGGCTTGCTCAGCATCGAGGAAGCCTGTGAGCGGTACACGCTGACGGTGGACGAGTTCCTGTCGTGGCAGCGGTCGATCGATCGCCATGGCCTGCCGGGGCTGCGCGCCACGCGGATCCAGGACTATCGCGAGTAAAAGCGCGCCAACCTGAACAGTTTTACGCCGCCGAAGGCCCAGGCCTCGGCGGCGTTGCTGTTTCAGGATTACGGATCAACTCGAGATCAGCGCTGCGCCTTGGCCGTGCGGGCGGCGGCCTTTGGCTGCGGCTTGGCAGCCGGCGCTGCCACAGCGGGCGTGTTCTGCGTCTCGGCGCTCCACGCCGTCTGGTCGGGTATCGGCTGGCAGCCCATCTTATCGGCGGCCCAGCGGTCGACGTCGCGGCGCATGGCGTCGCTGAGATCGGCGGGAATGCGGTTGTTCTCGTAGGAAACCTTGGTCGCCTCGCCTTCGGGCGCGATGAAAATCTTCAAGGCGCGACCGCCGCGCGGGTCCTTCGAGGTTTCGTCGCGCTCGTGTACGGAGATCTCGGCGCGGCCGCCACGTGCCGGGCTTTCGGCCGAGGCGTGATAGATATAACGGCCCTTCAGCGGACCGCTGGCGCCGAACCAGCAATTGACCGCGCCGCGCGCAACGCGGGTGTACACCTCGGTCGGTGTGCCGACGACGGGGAGTGCGGCCTCTGGCAACTCGACCTTGGGCAGCTCGATCTTGCTGATATCGACGTTGGGCAGCTCGACTTTCGGCATGGAAACCGACGGTAGTGTCAAGCTGCCGGTATCGAGCCCGCCGCCGGCACAAGCGCCGAGCGTAAATGCTGCGGCAACGGGGAGGGCCAGGCGAAACAGGGCTCGCGCACCGATCGCCGCTGGGGCCGCGGCCGTCTTGGGGACGATGCTGTGGACCGTGCCGTATCCGGCCGTCATATCTCGAACCAATGCTTTTGGGGCCAAAAATGCGGGCCAAATGATTGCCGCCGGCAGTTGGCGGGTGAGCGTTACCGCCACGTGTCGCAGAATCGCATGTCTTTGATTGACATAGCGATGCGCCGAACGCAATGCGGGCGCCGCCGTGGACCGGAAGCGCCCGTGATAAGGTGTGGAAGGCGGTCGGCTGTCAGCGCAAGGCGGCGCCGCTGGAGCGGTCGCCGCGGCGGCGGGCGCCACGATGTTCGTCACGCGGGGCCTGAGCCGGGGTGGTGCGAGACAGCTGCTCGAGGGCGTCGTCACGCTCGCGCTGGGCGGATTCGAGCTTTTGCAGCAGCTCGGAGGCCGAGGAACGCAGGTTGTCGCGGCGCTGGGCGGCCGACTTGGCGAAGGTGGAATAGGCGAAGTGGGTGGCGTCACGGATGCCCGTGCGCTCCTCTTCGGCCTGGATCTGCCGCTCCAGATCGGCGGCCATGGTCTCGAAGTCACGAATCATGTGCTCGAGATCGGCCACTTTGCGGGCTTTGTCGTCGGCTTCGAAGCGCCGCAAGCGCAGCGCCGTGTCACGCGATTTCATTGTTCGATACCCCTAACTCGTTCGAACCACGAGGGCGAGTTAATCAAGAACCGTGCCACACGGCTCTGCACTCACCCTTTTAACGTCACATCGTCACTCGATCCGCTAACCTGATCTGACCGCAGAGGAAGGTCAAGGTAACCAATCGTCACTCGCACGTTGGATCGATCATGCCACGACGCCATTAAGTTGCGGTAAAGCAACGCCGCAGCCGTCGTCTGCGTGCGGAGCAGCTGACTGGGGAATATTTTGCGCAGCGGCCCCTAGGGGGCGGTCGCGAATTCTGTTAGCTGTTGATTCGTAACGCAATCAGGCCACGAGAGTGGGGAACAGGCCGACGGCAACATCTGCCGCGGGCCAGAATCGTGTGTCTGGTGTGGGTGTGGGCACGGACTCAGATGCAATCCGAGGTTGTCTGCGACGGCGGCATGCCGGCGAGCGGCGGAGCTATTTGCCGCAGGCTGATCATGTCGAGCCGATGGGTCGAGGGGGAACGTCGACCGATTGGTAACTTTCTCGCCGGGGCAAGACAAAATTAGGCTTTGTTAACTTCTGAGCCGTAAATTCCTAAGAATGATTTAGCTGAGGCTGGTTGCAGCGTTCTCTTCAAAATCGGGGCAGGGAAGAGAGGAACTCGAGAATGCGCGTCCTTCTTATCGAAGACGATAGCGCCACCGCTCAAAGCATCGAACTGATGCTGCAGTCGGAGGGCTTCAACGTCTACACGACGGATCTTGGCGAGGAGGGGGTCGACCTCGGCAAGCTCTATGATTACGATATCATTCTTCTGGATCTCAACTTGCCCGACATGAGCGGGTACGAGGTTCTGAAGACGTTGCGCGTCTCCAAGGTGCAGACGCCGATCCTGATCCTCTCGGGGCTCGCCCAGATCGAGGACAAGGTTCGGGGTCTCGGCTTCGGCGCCGACGACTACATGACGAAACCTTTCCACAAGGACGAGCTCGTCGCTCGCATCCACGCCATCGTGCGCCGCTCGAAGGGACATGCGCAGTCGGTCATCGAGACCGGCGAGCTCAAGGTCAACCTCGACACCAAGACGGTCGAGGTCAACGGCGCGCGCGTGCACCTGACGGGCAAGGAGTACCAGATGCTGGAGCTGCTTTCGCTCCGCAAGGGTACGACGCTGACCAAGGAGATGTTCCTCAATCATCTCTACGGCGGCATGGACGAGCCGGAACTCAAGATCATCGACGTGTTCATCTGCAAGCTCCGGAAGAAGCTGCAGGTGGCGACCGGTGGTCAGCACTACATCGAGACGGTGTGGGGGCGCGGCTACGTGCTGCGCGATCCCAACGATTCGACGGTGGCTGCTTAAGTTTGCCGTGTCGTCTTGCTCTGCCTCGGCAGTGACGGATGATGCGGCGTGAGATGGCGCTTTGCGCCTGTTTGATTGCGTCCCAGCCTCCCCCAGGGGGAGCGCGTCCGGCCTCGTCATGGAGGCCGGACGCGGGGCGCGGTAAGATCGACGACTGCTTGGTCACCTCGGGAGCCCCATGGGCTCCCGATTTTTTTGTGCGTTAGATTGATGCATCCGGCTCCACTCAGCGAAGCAGGTGGCGGACAGTCGAGCCGCGTTCTGCCTGCCGCGGCTTCCAAGCGTTCGTCCGAGCGTGTAGGGAAGCGGCATGACAGAGACACGCATCCATGCCGGGGTCGCCGCACATGCACCCGCGATTCCCGTCGTCACCCACATCGCAGACCTCGCCGCGATCAGCGACCTGTGGCTGGTCGATATCTGGGGCGTGATGCACAACGGCGTCAGGCCGTTTCCTGGCGCGGTGGACGCCTGCGAGCGGTTCCGCGCGGCGGGCGGCACGGTGCTGCTGCTGTCGAATGCGCCGCGTCCGGCGGCGAGTGTGGCGCAGCAACTCGACCGCATCGGCGTCAGCCGCAATTCCTACGACGCCATCGTCTCGTCGGGGGACGCGGCGCGGGCGTCGATCGCCGCGGCGGTGGCCGAGGGGCGGAGCATCGGCCACCTCGGCCCGGAACGCGATCGCCCGTTGTTCGATGGCCTCGGCGCGCGGTTTGTGGCTCTCGACGTGGCCGACGTTTCGGTGTGCACGGGGCTGTTCGACGACGAGACGGAAACGCCCGACGATTACGGCGTGCGGCTCGGCGTCCTCGTGCGGCGCAACGTGCCGATGATCTGCGCCAACCCCGACCTGACGGTCGAGCGCGGCGGCAAGATCGTCTACTGCGCGGGTGCCATTGCGGCAGCGTATGAGAAGATCGGCGGTCAGGTGGTCTACGCCGGCAAGCCGCATCCGCCGATCTACGCGATGGCGTTCGAGACGGCTGCGCGGCTGCGCGGCGCGGCGGTCGGCAAGGAGCGCGTGCTGGCCATCGGCGACGGCATCCGCACCGACATCAAGGGCGCGGCGGCGGCGGGGGTGCCGAGCGTGTTCGTGGCGTCGGGCATCCACGTCGCAGCGGACAAACCATTCGACGGTGCCGCGCTCGACACGCTATTTCCGCCGGGCACGCCGCGTCCAGTGGCGGCGATGACGGGATTGGCGTGGTAGGCACGAGGAGGGTCCCCAGATGCCGAGTGCGGCCGCCGACGTCGATGTGATCGAGGCCGGTTCCGGCCCGTTGGTGGTCCTCGTCCATTCGAGTGTGTCGGGGGCACGGCAGTGGCGGCGCCTGATCGAGCTGCTGGCCCCGTCGTTCCACGTCAAGGCGGTCAATCTCTACGGCTACGGCAACACACCGGGTTGGCGCGCCGAGCGGCGACAGACGCTTGCCGATCAGGCGGCGCTGGTCGAAGCCGTGGTGGCGGCCGAGGACGAGGATGTCGCCCTGGTCGGCCACTCGCTCGGCGGTTCGGTCGCGATGACCGCCGCATCCCGTCTTGGCCGCCGTGTGAGCCGGCTCGGTGCTGCTCGAGCCCAATCCCTTCCAGCTGCTGGCCGAGCACGGACGCGAGGCGGCCTACGCCGAGATCAGCGCCTTGAGTACCACGATCAAGGCGCGCGTCGCCGAGAGCGGCTGGGAGGCGGCCGGCCGACATCTTCGCCGACTACTGGGGCGGCGCCGGCACCTGGGCCGGCATGTCGCCAGAGCGACGCGCGGCGTTTGCCGAGGTGCTGCCGCATAATCTGCACGAATGGGACGCGGTGCTGGGCGATCGCGTCCCGCTGGCCCGGTGGGCGGCCGAGATGCCGGCGCGCACGCTGGTGGTCTGGGACCCCGCCACTGTGCGGCCGATCCGCGAGATCGTCGAGCTGATGCAGGCCGGAACGCCGTGGTCGTTCGAGGCGTTGCCAACAGGCGGCCATATGGCGCCCCTGACCCATCCGGAGCTGGTCAATCCGATCGTCGCGCGCTTTCTCGCGGCGTGAGCGCCGGCACGCGCGCTGTGCCGGCGCGTGAACTAAGACCTAGCGCACGATGGCGCGGCTGCCCATATGCCAACGATATCGGACGGGCGCATGGCGTCCGGCAACAACCGGGAGCCGATCATGACGACACGAGCAGGATTGCGCGCAATCGCGGTGCTGGCGCCGATGGCGCTCGCAGCGCTGCTGACGGCGGGCGTTGCCGAAGCGCGGCGCGGTTATCACTATTGGTCGAGCGAGCACGCGGGGCCGGTCCGCGGCTATTCGGGCTTCGCGGGCTTCGGCGCGCGGCGCTACTATTGCGACTACCAGCGCCACCCGAACCGCAAGTGCACGGTCGTCAACGGCCGCGAGCGCTGCCGCATCGTCAGCTGGACACTCGTGCAGACGTGTCAGTGAAGAACAGTCTGGATGCGGCGCGAGGTGTGGGTCGGACCCGCGCCGAAAGGTCACCCCACCTTCAGCACGATCTTGCCGATGTGCTGGCTCGACTCCATGCGGGCGTGGGCCTTGGCGGCTTCGGTCAGCGGGAAGGTCTGATCCATGACCACCTTGACCGCGCCGGACGCGAGCTTGGGGAACACTTCGGTCTCGAGCCCGCGCGCGATGCGGCCCTTGACCTCGTTGGGGCGGATGCGCAGCGTCGAGCCGGTCAGCGTCAAGCGCTTGAGCATGACGCGCATCATGTCGACCTCGACCTTCGAGCCCTTCTGATAGGCGATATTGACGAGGCGGCCGTCGTCGGCGAGCGAGCGGATGTTGCGGTCGACGTAATCGCCACCGACCATGTCGAGGATGACGTCGACGCCGCGGCCGTCGGTCGCCGCTTTCACCGCCTCGACGAAGTCCTCGGTGGTGTAGTCGATGGCGCGGTCGGCGCCGAGGCTGCGGCAGGCGTCGCATTTTGCTTGCGATCCAGCAGTCGCGATGACGTGCGCGCCGAACGCCTTGGCGAGCTGGATGGCGGTGACGCCGATGCCCGAGGTGCCGCCGTGGACCATGAACCACTCGTCGGGCTTCAGCGCGCCGCGCTCGAACACGTTGTGCCAGACGGTGAAGAACGTCTCGGGGACGGCAGCGGCCTCGGCCAATGAAAGTCCGGCGGGGATGGGCAGCGTCGCGGCCTTCTCGGCGAGGCAGTATTCGGCATAGCCGCCGCCGTTGACCAGCGCCATCACCTGGTCGCCCGGCTTGTAGCGCGTGACGCCTTGCCCGACCGCGGCGACGGTGCCCGCGATCTCGAGGCCGGGAATGGTCGAATGTCCCTTGGGCGCGGGATAGAGGCCCTTGCGCTGCAGCACGTCGGGCCGGTTGACGCCGGCTGACGGCGACCTTGACGACGAGCTGGCCGGGTCCCGGCTGCGGCACGGCGATCCGCGCGGGCACCAGCACCTCGGGTCCGCCTTTGCCCTGGATCTCGATGGCGGTCATGGTCTCGGGCAGCGTGGTCATCGGATGGTCCCGGGCTGTTGTTTCGGCCGTTCCTCCATGCCTCACGGCGGGATCGGACACAAGCGCGGGCGTGACGGCCGGGACGCCATGCTACGATTGGGTTATGGGGACGGTGCGCCCGCGACGGAGGTGGACATGGATTGGGACGACGATCGGCCGAAGCCGAAACGGACGGTGACGGTGGGCGAGATACTCGACACGCACTCCATTGCCGAGCTCGAGGATCGCGTGGCGGCGCTGGATGCCGAGATCGCACGCACCCGGACCGAGATCGAGAAAAAGCGCAAGCACGAGGCCGCCGCGGCGTCGCTGTTCAAGCGATAGCCGCGCCGGATGCTTTCGTTCGCGCGCTGGCGCGAGCGGCAAGACGCCCCGCCGACCGCTCCGCGGGCAAGCCTCCGCGCGTGTCGGCACCTGAAGCGCCCAGCAAAGTTTAACGGCGCGGTTTGCTGAACGGTGATCGCGCTTAACTGTCGATTAAGCATGGGCCGCTACATTATTGGGCATCCAGTCATCCTGGATCGTGAGTGGCTCTGTCCGCTCTGTTTGACGCCTCAATATCGACTTCTGAGCCGCTCATCGAGAGCGGCTCTTTTTTTGCTTGGTGGGATGCGTGAGCGTGGACGACGCCGGAAAGTGCCTCGTTTTGGGCCGGATTGTTAACTATGGCCCTCTAGGATCGTTCGGTGTTTCGGTCTACGACTTACCGGAGGTAGGTTTCCAGCATCACGGTGCGGAAGCGTTCCTCGCGAAAAATGTTCGAGTTAGTGTGTCACGGTGAACATGAGCAGCAGTCGCGTCAGTGGTGCCTTCGGTGAAGGCAGCGTCACGGTTTCGTTCGGAGCGCATTTCCAGGCGTCCGACGGATTCGAGGTCGTATTCAAGGAAGGCATGGCGCTGGTCGAGCGCACCGCCGCCTATCTCGACGGCCCCGGCCGCCGCGAGGCCAAGGGCCTCAAGGGCTCGTCGACCGTGCTCTATGCGACCGAAAGCATGCGTCTGACGACGCGTCTGCTGGATCTCGCGTCGTGGCTGTTGATCCGCCGCTCGCTCAAGGAAGGCGAGATCAGCGAGGACGAAGCCAAGAAAAAGCGCCAGCGCGTCAAGCTGCAGAGCTTCGGCCGGCCGTCTCACGTCAAAGGTTTTGCCGAGCTGCCCGAGGGCCTGCGTGGGCTGATCGAGGAAAGCTTCAAGCTGCACGACCGCATCGTCCAGCTCGACCGCGCCATCGCGGTCGGTACGACGCCGGTCGAGGCAGCGGCCAATCTGCCCAATCCGGTCGGTCAGCAGATGTCGCTGCTGGCCCAGGCTTTTTCCCCGAAGGGATGAGGCGTTCACGCCCAAGAGCTGAGCTGCGTCAGAGTGTTGGACAAGCGAAAGGCCCGGAGATGATCCGGGCCTCTTTTGTTGCGCCTTCGGATGCCGACGTGGCACCCGGCGCGTGTTGCGCCTTCGGATGCCCGGCACCGCCGCCCGTCGCGGGACGCGCGGTGGCGGCGGTGCAGAGAGAGACCAGCCTCAGAACATGCCTTCGAACTTCTTCTTGAAGCGCGATACGCGGCCGCCGCGGTCCATCATCTTCTGGTCGCCGCCGGTCCAGGCCGGGTGCGTCGTCGGATCGATATCGAGGGTCAGCGTGTCGCCCTCGTTGCCGTAGGTCGAGTAGGTCATGAACTCGGTGCCATCGGTCATCACGACTTTGATCTGGTGGTAGTTCGGGTGAAAATCGGCGTCTTTCTTCATCGTCGTAGCCCTTTGGCGATGGCCATGCAGAATGGCCAGATGCGTTGGCCATGGAATGGCCGGAAACGGCGGCGGCACGCCCGACGGCCCCGGTGCGCCGTGGCGAAAAGCCTCGGCATATCGGGGGCGCGGATGTCGCGATGCGGCTTCTATAGTCGAGATGGCGTCGCGGCACAAGATTGGGGGTTGAGTGAAAATCATCCTTGCTGCGGCCCGTCAGCGCAGCGCGGCGCCCGTGATCGGGGGCTGAAGGCGTCCGCCGCCGCTTTGTGGTAAGCAGAGCCGACGAGGGTGGATCGTCCACCGGGCGGGCCGGCTTCGTCCTGTAGTGCTCAAGCTTCGGTCATTTCACGAATTTCACTTGCATTTCGCCGTTCGCTGGTCAGGTTTCGTCACCGTGACACCCGCAGAGAGCACCCTCGAAAGCTGAGAGAGAACCTCCCGTTGAGCCGACGCAGCCGCCGACAGAGCCGAGACGAAACCGAAGCCCTGGCGCAGGGCGGCGCGCCGGGGGCGGACGGGCAGTCCGGGCGTCATGGCGGAGCCATGCTCCCGCATGGACGCCGCGCGCTCGGTCCGCTGATGTCGCTCAAACCCTATCTCATGGCCTATCCGGCGGTGCTGGCGGGCGCGGGCCTCGCGCTGGTGGTATCGGCGGTCGCGATGCTGGTGCTGCCGCTGGCGGTGCGGCGGATGATCGACAACGGCTTCAGCGCCAGCGACGGGCAGTTCATCGACCGCTATTTCGGCATGATGATCCTGATCGGCGGCGTGGTAGCGACGGCGGCGGCGTTCCGCGCCTATTTCGTCAACTGGCTGGGCGAGCGCGTGGTGGCGGATCTGCGCCGCGACGTGTTCGGTCATCTGACGTCGCTCGGCCCGGCGTTCTTCGAGAAGACGCACTCGGGCGAGGTGATGAGCCGGTTGACGGCCGACACCACGCTGCTCAAGTCGGCGGCCGGCTCGACCATCAGTCAGGCGCTGCGCAACACGATCATGCTGGTCGGGCGCGCTCGGCATGATGTTCGTCACCAGCGCCTGGCTCTCGGGTCTCGTGCTGCTGGTCATTCCCGCAATCGTTCTGCCGTTGATGGCCTATGGCCGCTCGGTGCAGAAACTGACGCGGCGCTCGCAGGACATGCTGGCCGAAGCCTCGGCGTACGCCGCTGAAAACCTGCAGGCGGTGCGGACCATGCAGGCGTTCCGGCATGAAGGCGCGGTGATGAGCCGCTTCGGCGTCGCCGTGGAGCGCGCGTTCGATGCCGCCAAGGACCGGCTCAAGGCACGTTCGGGGCTGACGGCGGTGGCGATGTTCATCGTGTTCTCGTCGGTGGTCGGCGTGCTGTGGATCGGCGCTTCGTCGGTGGTCAAGGGCGAGATGAGCGGCGGAACGCTGTCGCAGTTCGTCCTCTACGCCTTGTTCGCGGGCGGCGCGCTGGCCGAGCTGGCCGAGGTATGGGGCGAGGTCAGCCAGGCGGCGGGCGCGGCCGAGCGGCTGGTCGAACTCAAGAACGTGGTGCCGGAGATCCGCTCGCCCCAGCATCCGGTGGCGCTGCCCGAACCGGCGCGCGGCGAGATCACATTCGACAACGTGACGTTCCACTATCCCTCGCGGCCCGAGCAGAGCGCATTGGAAGGTGTGACGTTCCGCATCCTGCCAGGCGAGACGGTGGCGCTGGTCGGCCCGTCGGGCGCGGGCAAGACGACGATCTTCAATCTGCTGCTGCGGTTCTACGATCCGGCGGCCGGTACGGTGCGCCTCGATGGCGTCAGCGTCGCCGAGGCGTCGCTGGATGCGTTGCGCGACCGCATTGCGCTGGTGCCGCAGGACGTTGCGCTGTTCGCCGACACGGTGGCCGAAAACATCCGCTACGGCACGCCCGCCGCGTCCGACGAGGATGTGCGCAAGGCCGCTGCGGCGGCGCAGGCCGACGAGTTCATCCGCGCGCTGCCCGAGGGCTATCAGACGCGGCTCGGTGAGCGCGGCGTGACGCTGTCGGGCGGCCAGCGCCAGCGCATCGCCATCGCGCGCGCCATCCTGAAGGATGCCCCTGTGCTGCTTCTCGACGAGGCCACCAGCGCGCTCGACGCCGAGAACGAGGTGCTGGTGCAGAAGGCGCTCAACGGCGTGATGCAGAACCGCACCACGCTGGTCATCGCGCACCGGCTGGCGACCGTGCAGCAGGCCGACAATATCCTCGTGCTCGACGGCGGCCGCATCGTCGCCGAGGGCACGCACGCGGAGCTGGTCGCCAAGGGCGGCCTGTACAAGCGGCTGGCGGAATTGCAGTTCGGCCGCGACGGCGCGCAGCAGGCGGCGGAATAGCGCCGGTTGCGGTCTTGTGCCAGTGACCTAGCTGTGCACCGCACAATTGACGCCGATCAATTCTTCACTACAAGCCTTGCGACAAGAGTTTCAGTCTTGCAGGTTTGCGAGCGAGCACCGGCGTCCCGCGCGACCCTTTCCCTGCCTGTTGTCGTCCGGTGCTCGAATTTCTTCGACGGATTGGCAGCCCGTGCGCGCCGATGCCGAAACGGGAGCTGCGATCCATGGCCGATCCGACGACTGCATCGATGCCCGCTCAGCCGGCCAGCCGGGGAGCACAGGCGGCGAAGGCGCCGGTGACGCGGAAGGTGCTGATCGAGGACATCGTCGGCTCGCTGGAGCAGGGCGTGCGCGATTTCCGCGCCGCGCCGCAGTTCGGGTTGTTCTTCGGCTTCGCCTATGCGGCGGCGGGTTGGCTGCTGCTGGCGCTGCTGTGGTACTTCCAGATGCCCTATTTCGCCTATCCGCTGGCGATGGGCTTCGCGATCATCGCGCCGTTTGCGGCGACCGGGCTTTACGACGTGAGCCGCAAGCTCGCGAACGGCGAGAAGCTCGACTGGAACGGCGTGCTCGGCGCTGTCGGCGGCACACGGCACCGCGATCTCAGGTGGATGGCGCTGGTGACAGGGTTCGTGCTCATCCTGTGGATGGATATCGCGGCAATCCTGACGTTCGCGTTCCTCGGCTTCAAGAGCCTGGGCCCGGAAATCGTCAAGGAGCTGTTCACGACGCCTGAGGGTCTGATCTTCCTGATCATCGGCAATGCTGTCGGCGCGGTCATCGCGCTCGGCGTGTTCTCGATCTCGGTGATCTCGTTTCCGCTGCTGTTCGACCGTGACATCGACTTCGTGACCGCGATGTCGACGAGCGTGCGGGTCGTGCTCGAGAACCCGCGCCCGATGATCGCGTGGTGCGCGCTCATCGCGCTGCTCATCGTGGTGTCGCTGCTGACGATGTTCGTCGGACTGATCTTCGTGCTGCCCGTGCTCGGCCATGCGACGTGGCACCTCTATCGCCGCGCCGTTCGGCCGGAAGGCGAGCCGGCAGCGTAGTCAGTGGCTGACTAAGCCAACCCAGAGACTTAAATCCGTCGGCGCGAGGGCAATGTCCCTCGCGCTTTTGTTTTGGCGCGCGGTCTCGATCGATGAGATGAGGTGCGGGCATGATTGCGCTTGGTCAAAAGCGCCATTCGATACGCTCGTCCATAGTCTCAAATGCGAGACTATGGGCGGGGCTTTGCGACCTGCCGTTCGATCAGAGAATGGAGAGGTGTTCATGCAAAGCAATTCGTATTCGGCAGTTAACCGCGCATTGACCAGGCAGTGGTCGTTCTTCTGGGCGGGCATAACGTTTGGCATCGCCCAGATCATCTACATGGTCGGCGTTTGGATCGCGGCGGTGCAGAAGGGGCGCACGCCCTCGCTCGAGCCGATCACGGTGACGACCGACCTGGGCCGCATGTTTCGCGCCCTCGAGATGGGCATCTACAAGCTCTTCGCGCTTCCGGATTTTCAGATTTACGGCACCTCGCTCAATGGCGTCGCCACCTCCGACGGCGCGTTCGTGCCCGGCGTCGGCTGGCCCATCGTCGGCATGATGATCGGCGGCTGGCTGGTGGCGCGGGCGGAGAAAGAGAGCCGCACCTGGGTCTATTATCCGACGCACGTGCTGGTCATCTCGTTCCTCGGCGGCATCGTGTTCAGCTACGGCACGCGCCTCGCAGGTGGCTGCACCCTGAACCATCTTCTCGGCGGACTTCCGCTTCTCAATATCCACTCGATGATCACCGTCGTTTTCATGGCGATCGGCGGCGCCGCGGCGTTCTACGTATTGAGCCGGGTCAAGATGGCGCCCTACTTCAAGCATCAGGAGACGCGCGCCTATGTCGTCGGCAATGATGTCGGCGAAGCGATGACCTACCGCGAAGGCTACAAGGGGCACCTGCGTCCGATCTACTGGGTATCGCTGCTGTTCTCCGTCGCGCTGTTCGGCGTCGCGATCTATGGCGGGCTGTTCAACCCGGAAGCGCTGCAGCACCTGAGCAAGGGCAAGCTCGTGGCGTTCGGCAAGTCGCTCGACGGCTCGGGCTGGTTCTACGTCACGCTGACGCTGCTCGCCGGCATCGTCGGTGGCTTCGGCATGGCCAAGAGCGGGTTCGGCACCGAATGCGCGCTGGTCGCCGCCGAGGCCGGGCAGATGATGAAGGACAACGACAGCTTCTATGCGCGCATCGGCGTGCCGCGCATCACGCGGACCTTGATGCGGTCGTACCTGCCGATGATCGGCATCATCGCGCATTGGTTGGTGCTGCTCGGCTTCGTCATCGTCGCGTGGGTCATCTTCGGCGTGAAACCCGGCTTCGTCGGCGACATCAAATATCAGACGACGGTCGGCAACCTCATCGGCGGTCTGCTGCTCGGAGCGGGTGCGGTGATGCTCGTCGGTTGCGAGATCCGCTCCTACATGCGCGTCGGCATGGGCTACCTCAACACCTGGGTCGGCTTCATGGGCTTCGCGGTCGGCTACCTGCCGTACTCGCTCTACTACAAGGGCCACGAGGGCTTCCTGAAGTCGAGCATCCTGATCGAGCCGTACAAGGTCTACGACCTGATCTTCCCCAATAGCGTCGCCGGTCAGCAGTTGATCCTGGTGCTGTGGTGGGTGGTCCTGTTCGGCTTGTTCAAGTTCTTCCTCAATCTCGGCGTTCGCACGTCGGGCGCCAGCGCCGACAGTCTGCTGCACAAGAGCACGGAAGAGGTGCAGGTCGAGATCGACCGCGAAGGCAAGAAGCACGGCGGCCGCAGTCATGGCGTCGACATCCCGGTGCGGGTGCCGGCAACGGCGTGATCGGCTAGACACGACAAGCGAGCACGGGGCAGCGCCCCGTGCTTTTTTTGCGTTCAGGGGAGGCGATCTCCTCAGTCCGCTTCGGGGCGGCCGGTGAGGCGCGCGCGGCGAGCGGCCAGCGCCATCGCGGCGGCCATGGCGCCCGCGTAGCCGGCAACTGCGGCGAGGATCGCCAGGAGGGCGGCCGCGGCGCCGCCGAGGTCTTCGAGCGGGTTGCGTTCGGCGAGGCCTTCGGAGTTCGGCTCCTGGTCGCGCTCACCGATGCGGGCGGTGGTCTGCGATACACCCACCTTGGCCTTTGCGGCCGAGTGCCCGCGCGCGGGCGCCGCTGGATCCCCGCTGGTCAGGCTCGTCAGCGAGGATGGGGGACTGTGGCGCGGCGCGCCGATGGCGTCCTGCGCAGCCGGGATCGCCGGTCGTGGGCATTGCTGGTAGCGCTGGCGGCGGCGATCGTCGGCGTCGAAGCCATGCTGGCGGCTGACGCCCTCCCGATACAGCCGGTCAGCCGTGGCGCCGATGTTGGCGCGCAGCTCGTCGCATGGCATCCAGTCGTCGAGGCGGCCGAGGGCGCGGTCGATGGCGTGCGCCGTCTCGCGCCAGATTTCGGCGTGGCGTTTCTCGTGGATGGTGACGGTGCGTTCGATGCAGCGCCAGTAGTCGAGTTGATCGGCAGGAGCGGAGCGCGCGCGCCACCATTCGGGCAACGTCATGACGACGGAGACGCTGACGGCACGGCGTTCGAGGCGGCAATCGTGGCCGCGGCGGGCGATCGACAGGTCGGACCATTTCAAACGTCCGGTTGCGGAGCCGACGGCGTGCTGACCCTGAATGAATGGGCCATAGCGGCGGATCGCGGTCCAGATGTCCTCGGCCGTGCCGTCGCGGATGCCGATCTCGAAGTTTTCGATCCGCTCGTCGTAGACGACCTCGGCGCGCAGCGGGGCAGGGGCCAGCGCGATGAGGACGGCGACGGCGAACCACGCGTCGCGCAGCGCGGTCGTCATGCTGCGGCGACTGTTGCGATAGCGGCGGCGTCGCCGGCATCGGCCTTTTGATTGAGGCGGCGCAGCGCGGCCTCTGCCGTGTCGATGGCAGCGCGGGCGCGGCGGCTGCCGAGACTGTGCACGGCCTTCGCGGCGTCCTGGTACGACGTCTTGGCGGCGCCGACGTAGCCGAGACGCTCCTGCGTGGCGGCGCGATAGAGGTGCATCTCGCCGGCTTCCTCGGTGTGGGCATGCTCGGGCGGCAGGCTGGCGATGGCTTGCGCCATGTGGGCGAGCGGAGCGCGCTGACCGCCGCTGCGCTGCTGCACGAGGATGGCGAGGCAATAATTGGCTCGGGCGCGGACCACGCCCTGGCGTCCGGCGGTCAACTCGACCGCCTGCTGGAAGTCGGTCTCGGCGGCGTCGGTGCGGCCGAGGCGCGCCCAGACCAGGCCGCGATAGAACAGTGCGTCGGCGTCGGCTGGGTCGATATCGAGAGCGGCGGAGAAGTGATCGACGGCGGCGAAGTCGCGTTCGGCTGCGTGGGGGGCAGCTTGTTGCCCAGCTTGAGCGGTCAGCACCATGCCGCGCAGCAGATGGGCGGCGGCGAGCTGGCGGCGCACCTGAGCGTCGTAGAGGGCGGCGGCAGTGCGCTGCTTTTCGAGCCCTTCGATCGCGCGTGCCAGATCGTCGCCGGTCGCGTCGGCGTGGCCGAAGCCGATCTTGCGCAGGGCATCGTTGAGCGGGCCGACGAAGGCGATGGGCGCGCGCATGGGTTTGGCGGACCCAGGGGCCTCGATGGCGGCGATCAACATCGGGCGCACGGCATCGAGGCGCTGGTCGTTGTGGGCGAGAAACTCGGCGATCCGCTGCGGCATGCGGACTTCGGCGAAGTGCCAGATCTTGTAGACGGCCCAGCCACCCGAAAAGAGCGTGCCGACGACGCCGGTGACACTGATGAGCTGCGCGACGGGCCGGTCGTTGTGGGCGAGGAAAGCGCGAATGTCGGACCACGCGGCGGCGGTCCATTGGGCGGCGTCGGGGCCGAACGCGCCGAGAGCCGCAGCCGTGACGCGATCGCCGAGCGCAGCCCGCACAGCCACCAACCAGCTGATCAGCCGCAACAAACCCCAAGCCGCCATGCGCAATACCCCGTCCACAGACTACGGAGACGACGATACCGCGGAGCGGCTTAACCGTTCGCGGACGCGGGCGCGGTTCGCGGCGCGCCGCGGCCGCCGAGTGCAACCTTGGTTACCGGTTGGTCAATTTCAGCTCGATGCGGCGGTTGCGGCGGAGGACGTCGTCGGTGGCGCCCTCTTCGAGCGGTGCGAACTCGCCATAGCCGGCGGCGACGAGGCGGCGGGGCGGTACGCCGCGGGCGATCAGGTATTTGACGACGGACGACGCGCGCGCGGTGGACAGCTCCCAGTTCGAGGGGAATTGCGGGCTGGCGATGGGCCGCGCGTCGGTGTGGCCATCGACCTGCAGCGCCCAGTCGATCTCCTTGGGGATCTGGCGTTCGAGTTCGACGATGGCTGAGGCGAGCTGGTCGATGGCGGCGAGGCCCTCGGGCGTCATCTGCGCCTGACCGGAGGGGAACAGCACCTCGGACTGGAACACGAAGCGGTCGCCGACGACGCGGATGTCCTTGCGGCCGGCGAGCAGCTCACGCAGGCGTCCGAAGAAGTCGGAGCGATAGCGCTGCAGCTCCTGCACCTGACGGGCGAGGACCGCGTTGAGGCGGGTGCCGAGGTCCTTGATGCGGTCCTGGGATTCCTTGTCCTTCTTCTCGCTCGCTTCGATCGCCTCGCTCAAGGCGGCGAGCTGGCGGCGGAGTGCGAGCAACTGCTGGTTCAACAGATCGACCTTGGCCAGCGCCTCGTTCGAAACTTCGCGTTCCTTATCGAGGTCGCTCGAAAGCGAAGCGATGCGGCCGGCTGCGGTTGCGGCGGCCTTGGCCTGATCGCCCGAGTTCGAGCGACAGGCTGGTCAGCCGCGTGTTCTCTTCCCGCATTGCCGACAGCGAGGCCTGCAGGGCCGAGAGCTCGTCCTCGCTCGACTTGGCCTTGCCCTTTTCGAGCGAGAGCAGGCTGGTCAGCTCGGAGATCTGCCG
This sequence comes from uncultured Alphaproteobacteria bacterium, assembly GCA_963819775.1. Classification (GTDB taxonomy): domain Bacteria; phylum Pseudomonadota; class Alphaproteobacteria; order Rhizobiales; family Hyphomicrobiaceae; genus JAKAML01. The sequence goes on along the minus strand of CAWFXM010000007.1, from coordinate 365,434 downwards.
CGTCAGCCGCTTCAGCGCGCTGTCCTTGCCGCTACTCTCCTGGGCGGCGAAATACTGCGAGATCATGAAGATCGACATGAGCAGGGTGACGACCAGCAGCAGCGTCGACAGCACATCGACGTAGGCGGGCCAGAACTCGCCATACTCGCCGCCGCGCCGGTTGCGTCCGCGCGCCATGCGTCAGCCTCCCCGCTTCTGCACGGATTGGGCGAGGTCGCGCAGCATGCTGGTGACGTCGGCCTGCTGGTGGGATTGCTCATCGACCCACTCGCGCACGACCTTCTGCTCGGCGCGCATCTGGGTGACGAGCTGATTGACGCCGCGGGCGAGGTCGCGGACGCTTTCCTCGCGCACCCGCTGGCGTTGCGGCGGGGCGGCTGCCGAGCTGTTGGGTCAGCTCGCCGACCGCGCGCTGCATGTCCTCGATGGCCATGATCAGCCGCACGTTGGCGCCGTCGGCCGAGCCACCGCCGGGGGTCAGCTCGGTGATGCCCGCGAGCCATTCCTCGAGCTCGTTGTAGAAGCGGTTGTGGGCGTGGCTGGCCTGCAGCTCCAGGAACCCCAGCACCAGCGATCCGGCGAGGCCGAGCAGCGAGGACGAGAACGCCGTGCCCATGCCCTTCAACGGTGCGGCGAGGCCGCTCTTCAACTCGTCGAACAGGGCCGTGGTTTCGCCGCCCTTGGTGTCGAGCGAGTTGATCGCCTTGCCGACGGACTGGATCGTGTCGAGCAGGCCCCAGAAGGTGCCGAGCAGGCCGAGGAAGACGAGCAGTCCGACCATGTAGCGGCCGGTGTCGCGCGCTTCGTCGAGGCGCGAGCCGATGGTGTCCATGATCGAGCGCGTCGAGGCGGTGGACAGTGACAGCGTGCCGGTGCGGTCGCGCAACATGGTGGCCATCGGCGACAACAGCACCGGGCGATGGGCGATGGCGAGGCCGGGATCGGCGATGCGGTAGGCGTTGACCCAGCGGATCTCGGGGTAGAGGCGGATCACTTGCCGGAACGAATAGAGGATGCCGAGACCGAGCACGCCGACGATCAGGCCGTTGAGGCCAGGGTTGGTGGTCAGCGCCGAGATCAGCTGCTGGTGCAGGATGGCTGAGAGGAAGGCGACGAGCGTGAGAAAGATCAGCATGCGCACGAGGAACACGCCGGGCGGCGACATCGTGCGATGCATCGCGACCGTCGTGGTCTTGCTGGCGCGCTCTTTGGCCATCTCTTCCCTCCGGCGAACTTCCTGGTCAGGCGGTCGCGACCTTAAGCTAGCTGATTAGCATCGCAAATCGGCAACATCGTGCCCAAGTTGGCAAATGCGTGGCGGATTGGCGACACCGGCGCGTGGCGGAATGGCCCCGGCCCCCGGTTCATAGAGTGGGCGCGCGGGATATCAGGCGCGCTGGGTATCAGGTTTTGGCGGATCAGCCGCCTTCGGTCCCGTCCTTCGGCGCGGGGCGGCCGATCGTCAGCCGTTCGCGCTGGGGGGCGGCCGGGACGCCCGTGACCAATGCCGAGAGTGCGCGGTGGATGGCCTTGTTGCCGGCGACGATATTGCCGCTGTCGAGGAAGTTGTCGCTGCCATCGAGGTCGGTGATGACGCCGCCCGCCTCGCGCACGAGAACCGCGCCGGCGGCGATGTCCCACGGCTTCAGGTTGCGCTCCCAATAGGCGTCGAAGCGGCCGGCGGCGGTCCACGCCAGATCGAGCGCGGCGGAGCCGGTGCGGCGGATGCCGGCGACGTCGGCCATGGCGCTCTTGATCTCGCGCAGGAACACCGGGTGGTTGGGCCGGCCGCGGTGCGGAATGCCGGTGGCGACGACCGCGTCGCCGATGTCGCGGCGGGCGGCGACACGCAGGCGGCGGCGATCGTTGAGGTACGCGCCCTTGCCCTTCTCGGCGGTGAACATCTCGTCGGAAATCGGATTGTAGACGAGGCCGGCGACCATCTGGCCGTCGCGCTCGAGCCCGATCGAGATGCAGAACAGCGGGATGCCGTGCAGGAAATTGGTGGTGCCGTCGAGCGGATCGACGATCCAGCGGTGCGACTTGTCATCGCCCTCGACGATGCCGCGCTCCTCCATCAGGAAGCCGTAGCCGGCGCGGGCCTTAGTGAGTTCCTTGTAGATAATCTCCTCGGCCTTGTGGTCGGCGGCCGAGACGAAGTTGGCCGGACCCTTGACCGACACCTGCAACTGCTCGACCTCGCCGAAGTCGCGCGTCAGACCGCGCCCGGCCTTGCGGGCGGCGGACATCATGACGTTCATCAGGGCAGTGGCGGCCATGGCTCGGCTCCGGTGCGGACAGACAGCCGGGTTGAACCGGGTCCGTTGGGGTTGAGGTGCGGTGCGGCCGGCCGTGGCGACGGATCGCGGGCAGGCGCTGACAAAGAGCGAGCGACGGCAGTAGAGGGTTCAGGCGGCGATGGCAAGAGTGCGGGGGGCGACGGCGTGCAGCGGACCGAGCGGGATCGACGCGGCGGGCGTATCACCCCGCGCTTGTCATCCCGGCACTTGTTGCCGGGATCCATCGCGCCGCTGACACCGCAGCGCGCGGAGAACTGGATCCCGGGGTCAAGCCCCGGGATGACAGGTGAGTGCCGGATAAAGGTGTGGGGAATGCGGCGCCAGCCGGCTCAAGCCGGGCGCTTCGACGCGACATGGCGCGCGAAATTGTCGAGGATGGCCTGCCAGCCGCCGCGCTGCATCTCGACGGAGTGCACAGTTTCGGCATCGAAGGTGACGCGGACCGACACGCCGCCGGTGACGGGCGTGAACTCGACCGTGGCGTTGCGGTCGCCGAACGCGTACTCGATCCGCCGCATCGGCTCGATCTTCGTGTAAGTGCCGGCGAAATCGAAACCAACGCTGCCGTCCTTCGCCTCCATGCGCGACGAGAAGGCGCCGCCTTCGCGCAGATCGACGGTCGCGCGCGTCGTGTGCCAATCGGTGGAGGCGGCGTTCCACTGTACGATGTCTGGCGGGGGTCGTATAGGCGCTCCAGACCTCCGCGATGGTTGCGGCGACGACAGTCTCGACAGTGATCTTCATGGGGCGGGCTCCATGCTTGCGGCCGGTTCGATCGCCCTCTTAGCAGACAAAGGTGGATCGGGCGATTTCACGGGTGGTGCCCGCGAAAACTCCTGTGAGCACACGAACCCTCCTCCGCGCGTGACACGCCGAACGGCTCGGAGCCAACGAAGCCAAGCCGGAGCGCGATACCTCGTGGCTGCACGAGGCTTGAAACTCGCTGCAAGCTGACCCGTAGCTTCGTTGCCATCTTGGGTGATCTCATTGGAGTGCTCGCCGTGCCCCACCGATTGATCGTTGGACTTTTGCTGCTGGCATGGCCGGGCAGCGGTTGGGCGCAACCCGCCGAGCAATTCGCGGACTGGCCGGTCCTCGAGAGTACGTTCCCGTCAACGGGTGGAGGGGGCATCACGATCAAGGGCTACGACCCGGTCATAACCGGGAACAAGTGCGTGACGACGTTCATGGCCGTCACGTCCGACGCGCCGCCTACCGTCTATCCGAACTATATCGAGTTCGACGCGGTCCAAGCTCAAGGGGGCACGCTGTGCAGCAATGGTCGCTGGCGGGCTTTCGATGGCGGCGGTTCGGGCACGACGCCGTTCCGCATCTTTTTCAAGGACGGCGTATTCCGCGGATCGCCATGAGCGCGTCGGGGTGAATTGACGTTCGAAACGGCGGCAGGCGACCACGCCCCCGCTACTCGATGCGCTGCACCTGGCTCTTCTCCTGCCACTCCGCGGCGGCCTTCTCGGCTTTCTGCTTGTCGGCCTTGGGCAGCGACGCGACGAGCTTGTCGAGAGCGGCGTCGTCGAGCTGGCCGCCCGACTTGGCGATGAGGCGCCACTTCGCCGCCTCGACCGCGCTCTTGTCGACGCCGATGCCCTCCGCGTAGACGTGGGCGAGGCGGTTCTGCGCGACGGGCAAGCCCTTGTCGGCGGCCTTCTTCAGGAACTCGATGGCGCGCGGCTCGTCGGCGGTGAGACCGAGGCCGCGCAGCAGCATGACGGCGTATTCGAGCTCGGCCTCGGCGTGGCCCTGGTCGGCGGCGCGGCGGATCCAGCGCGAGGCTTCGACCGCGTTGGCCTCGACGCCGTGGCCCTTCTGGTAGAGCGAGCCGATATCGTACTGCGCGGTGGCGACGCCCTTCTCGGCGGCATAGCGGATGTGGGCGGCGGCGCGGTGCGGGTTCTCGGGCTTGCCGTTGCCGTTGAGGAAGAGTAGGCCGAGATTGTAGTTGGCGAGCACGTGGCCGGTGGCGGCGGCCTTCTCCAGCCAGTTGCCGGCGGCGGTGGGGTCCTTCTCGACGCCGCGGCCGCTCGCCATCATCAGGCCGAGCGCGAACTGCGCCTCGACGTCGCCGAGTTCGGCGCCGCGGGCGTAGGCGTTGGCGGCGGTGTAGAGGTTCTGCGGCACGCCGAGGCCTTCGGCGAAGATGCGGCCGATGAGCGTGTGGGCGGTGGCGTCGCCGAGGGCGGCGCGGCGCTCGGCCAGTTCGAGCGCGGTCAGATAGCGGCCCTGGTCGAACGCGAGATAGGCGTCGTCGTCGCCGCTCGCCGGTGCGGTGGATTTCTGGTGGCTGCTGGCGTTGCCGGCGGGTGCAGCGGCCTTGGCAGCCGGTTTGGCCGTCGGCGGCGCGGCAGCCGGTGCGGCCGAGGGAGCGGCAACGGCGGGCTTGGCGGCCGGGCGCGGCTGCTGCGCCTTCGGAGCGGCCTGATCCTTCGGGGCCCCCTGGGCCGGCGGCTGGTCGGTGCGCGTGGTCCACGAGCTGGTATCGGCGCGGACCGCAGAAGCTGCGGCGACGGCGGAAGCAACGCCGGCAAGTGCTGCGATCACGAGCGTGCGGTCAAGGGCGTGGCGGCCGCGAAGGCGCATCGTCGTCTCCTCGGTTGTCTCAGCCAACGATGGCTGGCGCGGTGACCGCCGCGGCGTGGCTGTCGAGCCAACGGGCGGCGTCGGCGGGTGCGAGATCCGGCGGCAGCCGCACGGCCACGAAATCGGCGCCGGCGGCAGCCAGTTCGGCGGTGTCGGCGACGGCTCCCGCTTCCAGCGCCACGCACGGCACCTCGAAGATTTCGCTCCACCATGCGACGAGGTCGCGGCGGACGGCTGCGGCGGCGGCGTCGCCGCCCGTGAGACCGAAGGCCAAGTATTCTGCGCCCGCCTCGCCGAGGCTCATGGCGTCGTGGCGGGAGGCCGTGCTGTCGACGCCGACGATGAAGCGCGTGCCGAGGATGTCGCGCGCCTCCTCATAGGCTGCCAGCGGATCGTCCGAGGGGCCGATGTGGACGCCGTCGGCGCGGAGCGTGCGGGCGAGCTGGGCGTCATCGGAGACGAGGGCGGCGATCGCGCGCTTCTGGACCAGCTCGACCAGCGGGCCGATGCGTGCGTCAAGCGACATGCCGGACGCGGGAGCGAAAAGCACGGCCGAGACGAGGCCGTGCGCGCGCGGGGCGTCGAGGACGTGGGCCAGCGTGCCGCCGAGCGCCGGCATCCGCGCCGGATCTGCCGGAACGGTGACGACGATATAGAGTTGGGTGTGCGGTTCGGATGCCACGGCGGAATGCTCCCTCGGGCGGAGGCTATTGGACGGGAAAGCGGCGGAAAAGAGACGAGGGCGCGGCGTGCTGACGGGTGTGTCGCCATGGCCGCAACGTAACATCATAACAGGTTGTTGCGGCGGGAAACGTCGCGGATCATCGCCGCATGACGACTCGGGCCGCGCGGAGCGCGAGAATGGATGGACAGGCGGTGGGCGGCGGACGGTACGTGAGGGCGATGGCGCTGGTGGCGGCGCTGACGGCCGCTGGCCAGACGTTCGTCACCACGGCGGAGGCCGGGGCCGAGGGCGAGCGGTCGCGTGTGAACTACAACGCGGTCGCCAACGAGCCGCACGAAATCGCCGCCGCCATGCCCGAAGGCAAGCCGGAGCTGTCGGCGCGCGAGGTGGCGCTGGCGCTGAGCGAGGTCAGGGCCGGCGCGCCGCTCGATCTCGCAGGCCGCAGCTTGCGCTATCTCGATCTCGCGGGTCTCGGGCTCGCGGGCGCACGGCTCGGCGGCGCGGATCTGTGGGGCATCGATCTCACCGACAGCGATCTGTCGGGCGCGGACCTGTCGCGGAGCCGGCTCAACCGCTCGTCGCTGACGCGCGCGAAGCTCAAGGGTGCGAACCTGGAAGGCGCAACGATCCTGCGGCCGACCATCCACACGTCGTTCGCGTTCGAGTGGAAGGACGCGCCGAGCTTCGATGGCGCCAATCTCAAAGGCGCGCGCTTCGCGGGCAAGCTCGACGGCGCGAGCTTCCGGGCGGCCGATGCGACGGGCGCGGATTTCTCGTCGTATGAACCGCGCGCGGGACAGGGGACGCTGACCACGCGGCGCGGCACGGATTTGATCGGTTGCGATTTCTCGGGAGCGCGGCTCGAGGGGGCGAACTTCACCACCGCCATTCTGGAGTTTGCGACGTTCCGCGGTGCCGATCTGCGCGGGGCGCGGCTGGTCGACGCGGCGCTGTCCAAGGTCGATTTCACGGGCGCCGACCTGACCGGCGCCGACTTCACCGGTGCTGACGTTTACAACGCGGTGCTGACGGGGGCGAAGGGGCTCGACACCGTCAAGGGCTTGGCCGGTGCGGTCAACGCCGACAAGGTGGTGAGGTAGAAGTCAGAGCGCTTCAACGCCATGTCGCGAACAGAGCCGTGGCCAGCGAGGCGAGGACGATCGCGGTGAGCCAGCGGCGGAGCCGCGCGTACCAGTCCGGCGCGTCACCGCGGCCGACGGCGGCAAGATCGTAGATCAGCAGCAGGCCGAAGCCGAGGGCGAGCGCGGACGTGGCCGGGCGCGGCGGCAGAATGGCGACGGCGAACCACCCGGCCATCGCCGGGATGACACTCGCGATGTAGCCCGATACCGCCCCGCGCCCTCCAACTTCGGCGGCCCCACGCGCCCCGAGGTCTGCGTTACGCGCCATGGCGAGGCCCCAGTGCACGCCGCCCATGAACGACAAGATCACCGCGCCATAGAGTGTGAGCGCGCGCCAGGCATCGGCGGCGGGCAGGCGCGGGTTGAGCACGATGATGCCGGCGAGGCCGACGAACGGGATCAGCCCCGCAATGCCGATGGCGAGAGGCAGGGTCGGCATTCGTGCGGGCGACGTTGCGGACATGCGGGTTACTCCGGCGGTTCGACAGAGTGGGGCGGATGCAGCCTGCGGGCAACGCCATGCTGGGGTCGGGGTAAACGCACCCCGAAGCGGCACCGGTCAAACGGCGAAGGGCGCGGAGTGGATCTCCGCGCCCTCGTGCAGCTATGTCGGTGACAAGCGCCGGTCAGCGGCCGTCTCGGTCGTCCCGCTGATTGCGCTCATCGCGATCGTCGCGGGCATCAGGGTCGTCACGATCGTCACGAGGATAGCGGTCGCTCCGCTCGTCGCGACCATCTCGATGGGTGAGCAACGGCGTCAACCTGAGGAAGGCGACGCGGCGGTTGAGCCGCTCGGGCTCTTCCGTCTCGACCTTGAGGTACTGCTCGCCGTAGCCCTGAGTGGTGAGGTTCTCGGGCGGTACGCCGAACTCTTCCGTCAGGATCTCGGCGACGGCTTCGGCGCGGCGGTCCGACAGCGTCAAGTTGTCGACGTCCGATCCGACGGCGTCGGTATGGCCTTCGACGAGGAACATCTCGGCGGGATTGCGGTCGATGACGCGGAGCATGGCGCGGGCGATGCGTTCGAGCTTGCCGACCTGCGCCTCGTCGACTTCCCACGCGCCGAACGCGAAGTTGATCGACGAGTGGTCGATGCGGCGCATGCGGTCGCGCAGCCCGCGCGAGACCAGCACCTCGTCCAACGTGTAGGCGCGCTCGAGGCGGTCGAGCGGCGGCGCGGACAGCGCCTCATAGAGGTCGTCGTCGGAGGCGCGATCGTATTCGACGATGTATTTCTCGCGCGGCATGCGGATGCGCGGCGGCGGCACGTCGATGATCGAACGAGCTATGAGCGCGCCGATGCCGAGGCCGAGCCCGATCGCGATCGGACGGCCGAAACGGTCGCGGCGGCGATTGTCGAGGATCGTGATTTCGCGGCCGTCGCGATCGCGGCGGAAGCGGCGCACGAGCCGACCGTCGCGGCCGGTGACGGTGTGGATGGTGATGCCGCCGGGACGGCTGACGATGCTGAGCCTGTTGCCGTCACCGAGAGTGCGTGTGCGGGCGTCGCGGCTGAAGCGCTCGAAGCGGCGGTTGGGGTTCGACTGGATGAAGATGCGGTTGTTCTCACGCACGATGACGCGGTTGTCGGATTCCTTGATGATGGTGCGGCGGCCGCCGGCTTCGACGCTCTCGCTGCGGCTACCCTTGACGGCGTCGAGACCACGCGGGCCGTCTCGGCGCTCGCGCCGGTCGGCGTCGCTGCGGCGGAAGCTCGGTTGGACGTCTGGGCGCTGGACGTCTGGGCGGCCGGACTCGCTGCGGATGCCATCCCTGCCCGATCCGTCCTGCCGGCGCGTGTCGATGCGGTCGCCGCTCGCCGGGGGCGAGGTGGACGGGGCGGCGGCGGGCGGGATTGCGGCGGGGGCCGCGGTGGCAGGAACGGGTGCGCGGAATGCCGGACGATCACCGTCGCGCGACCGCGTGCGCTCGCCCGAGGGCTGAACGGGCGGCGGCGTGGCCGGCGGCTGAGGCTGAACGACCGGCGCAGGCTTCGTGACGGGCGGCGGCGTCGGGGGAGCAGTTATTGTGGCCGGCGGGGTCGCGGGCGGCGCGGCGCGCTGATCCCGAGGGTCGCGACGCTCGCGGCGTTCACGCCGCGGATCGTCTTCGGTCCGTGGCGGATTGACGATTTTGGGCTGGATGGCCGGCGGCGGAGCGATCGTCGACGCGGGCGGCGGAACAGTCGCGGGCTTTGTGATGGCAGCGGGCGGCGGCACAGGAGCCGGCTTGATGACAGCGGCGGGCGGCGGCTGAACAACTGCCGGCTTGGTCACAGCGGCAGGCGGCGTGGATGGCCGCTGGCCATCGCCGCGGCCTTTTCCTTTGCCGTCCTTGCCCTCGCGCTTCTTTGCCTCTTCCTCGGTTTCCTTCGTCTGCGGCTGCGCCGCCTGCGCGATCACGATGCGTGCGGCAGTGACGTCGTCGGCGCGGGCGGTGGCCGTCAGCGCTGCCGCTGATACGGATGCGGTGGCGAGCGCCGAGACGAGCGTCCACGCAATGAGACCCGGCGAGTAGATGGCAGTCATGGAGATCCTCATGGGAAGCGCGGGCCGGATGCCGCGGCGATGTTGCGCAGCAGCCCGGACGCCGGGCGCGGGGTGAGCTGCGGCCCGTTACAGCGGTGAGGAGACAAAGCACGTGATTTGCGGCGCCGATGCGGCAGACAAGCAGTACCCCGCGCACGGATGAGCGGGCGCGGGGTTCGATGGCGCGTTACGAGAAATCGCCGGCGGATCAGGCCGCCTTTTCGAGCTTCTGTTCCCACTTGCCGAGGGCGGCGAGGCCATTCATCCGGGCGCGGTGGCTGAAGGCGCGCTGGCCGGCGGCGACGTTCTCCGATTTGCCGCCCCAGGCCATGATCGCCGCCGCCTGCAGTGCGCGGCCGTAGGAGAAGGTCAGCGTCCAGGGCAGGCCGCCGATGGCGTTCATGCGCGACAGATGCTCGGTGGCGAGCTCGTCCGACTGGCCGCCCGACAGGAACGCCACACCCGGAACGGCGCACGGCACGCAGGCCTTCAACACCTTCACCGTCTTCTCGGCAACCTCGTCGGCGGATGCCTGCTTCGCGCTCTTCTGGCCCGGCACGATCATGTTGGGTTTGAGGATGATGCCTTCGAGCTTCACGTTGGCGTAGTAGAGCTGCTGGAAGACTTCCTTCAGCGTCCACTCGGTCACCTCGGCGCAGGCGTCGATGTCGTGCGTCGAATGCTCGCCGTCCATCAGCACCTCGGGCTCGACGATCGGCACGATGCCGGCTTCCTGGCACAGTGCGGCATAGCGGGCGAGCGCGTGGGCGTTGGCGTTGATGCAGTTGTAGGACGGGCAGCGGTCGGCGATGGCGATGACGCCGCGCCATTTTGCGAACCGGGCACCCAGCTCATAGTACTCGGCGAGGCGCTCGCGCAGGCCGTCGAGACCCTCGGTTACGGTCTCGATCTTCGCGGTCGGACCGGCCAGCGGCTTGGCGCCCATGTCGACCTTGATGCCGGGAATGGTGCCCGCGGCCTTCATGATGTCGACCAGTGGCGTGCCGTCCTTGGCCTTCTGGCGGATGGTTTCGTCGTAGAGGATGACGCCGGAGATGTGGGACTTCATGGCGTCGGCCGAGCGGAACAGCATTTCGCGATAATCGCGCCGGCTGTCCTCGGTCGAGGCCAGATTGATCTTGTCGAACCGCTTCTTGATGGTGCCGGAACTCTCGTCGGCGGCGAGGAGGCCCTTGCCGGGTGCGACCATGGCGCGGGCGATGTCTTCGAGCTTGTTGGACATGGGGACCTCGTGCGGGAGTGCGAAGTTGATGGTGCGCTGCTGAGGGCCGGATAGCGCAGAAGCCGCGGGATTGCCAGTTCACGAACGTCGGATGCCGGTGAAAATGATGAATAGAAATATCGCCATTCGTTGATGGCGATGTGCCGCGCAGGGACCGGGCGGCCGGTGTTCGCTAATCCCTGACGCCCGGGTCGGCGTCGGTCAGGTCGCCGCGGTCGGACGACGCGGGGCCGGACGGATACTTGTACGAGGCATAACGGATCACGAGCACCGAGACCGCGAGGATCAGGATTCCGCCGGACAGGATCAGCACGCCGACGTCGGGCTTGGGCTCGTGGTTGACCCAACCGATCAGGTGGCGGGTCAACGCCGTGATGCCGATGTAGATCAGAAATCGCAGCGGCATCCGGTTGGTCTTGAAGTAGATGCCGACCATCGAGCCGATCTCGAGGTAGATGAACAGCAGCAGCAGATCCTCGATCGAGGCGTGCGACTTGCTCATCAGCCCAATAAAGAACACCGCGCCCGACCAAACCGTCGCCGCGCCGATCGCGAACAGCCCGATCAGGTGAAACGCCTCGCTGAGGAAATTGCCGATCGGCTCCACCACGCGATGCAGGCTGTCGGTGGCCTTGCTGGCGTGGACTTCCGGCGTCGGCATCTGGCGCTCCCCTCGATTATCGTCACGACATCGTAGGTTGGCCCCCCACAAAAGGAAAGGCCGCGCCGGGGATCACCCGGAGCGGCCTCGATGCAAAGTTCGTCGGGTCGCGCGGCGCGGTCGATGCGCGCCTTGCCTCAGATCAGCTTGCCCATGGCGACAGCCGTGTCGGCCATGCGGTTGGAGAAGCCCCACTCGTTGTCGTACCAGCTCAGCACGCGGACGAGGCGGCCGTCCATGACCTTGGTCTGGTCGAGGTGGAAGATCGACGAGTGGCTGTCGTGGTTGAAGTCGGCCGAGACGTTGGGCTGGTCGGTGACGCCGAGCACGCCCTTGAGTTGCTGCGCTGCCGCCGCCTTCACCGCCGCGTTGATCTCGGCCACTGTAGTCTCGCGCTTCGACATGAACTTGAAGTCCACCACCGACACGTTCGGCGTCGGCACCCGGATTGCGGTGCCGTCCAGACGCCCGTTGAGCTCCGGCAGCACCAGACCCACGGCCTTCGCCGCACCCGTCGAGGTCGGGATCATGCTGAGCGCCGCCGCGCGGCCGCGATAGAGATCCTTGTGCATGGTGTCGAGCGTCGGCTGGTCGCCGGTGTAGGAGTGGATGGTGGTCATGAACCCCTTGTCGATGCCGACGAGGTCGTTGAGCACCTTGGCCACCGGCGCCAGGCAGTTGGTCGTGCACGACGCATTCGAGACCACGAGGTGGTCCTTGGTCAGCTTGTCGTGATTGACGCCGTAGACCACCGTCAGGTCGGCGCCGTCGGCGGGCGCGGACACGAGCACGCGTTTTGCGCCGGCCGTGAGATGCGCCGACGCCTTCTCCTTCGCGGTGAAGATGCCCGTGCACTCCATCGCGATGTCGACGCCGAGCGCCTTGTGCGGCAGCTCCGCCGGGTTCTTGATCGCCGTCACCTTGATCGGACCCATCGACCACGCGCCCGACTTGATGGTCAGCGTGTCGCCATTGACCTCGACCGTGCCGGGGAACCGCCCGTGCACGCTGTCGAAGCGGAGAAGATGCGCGTTGGTCTCGATCGGCCCGAGGTCGTTGATCGCCACGACCTCGATGTCGGTGCGCCCACTCTCCGCGATCGCGCGCAGTACGTTCCGCCCGATCCGCCCGAACCCGTTGATTGCGACTTTGACAGCCATCTTGACCTCCGGCGGGTGCTCGTGTGAGAGGCAAGTTGCAGCACGGCTGGGACGGCACCCGCGATCCATATCCCGGCTGGTGGCAAAACTGTCTGCGAAGGCGTTCCGCAAAGCGGCGCCATTAATTCTTCGCGACCCCGTGCTGTCAATGCGTCATCGGCGGGGGATGCGCGGATTGTGTTCATGTTTTAGGCGACAGGGATAATAACTTCACGCGGTTCGAACGTTGACGCCGCGGAGACGAGGCTCGTATTCTTCGAGTCGAAGCACAGAACCCAGCGAGAGGGCAAACTGGCGGGTTCAAGCCGGAAGGACGGCCTATGGTGCAACAGCGGGTTACGGCGAAAGCCAAGCGTCCGGCAGGACGATCGACGAGTGGGGCGGCCACGACGGCGGCTGCGGCGAAGCCGCGGGCGGCGTCAGGTGCGGGTACACAGACCAGCGCCGGCGAGGTCGAGGCGCTGCGCAAGCAGGTGGCCGAACTCGAGCGCCAGCTCAAGGCGGCGCAGGGGCGCGTGGCCGATCTGGAACAGCTCCGCACGCAGGCGCTCAACCGCATTGATTGGGCTATCGATTTGCTTCATAACGTGCTCGAAGGCGACGTGTAGGTCGGCGCGATTCGGCCATCGGCACCGCGGTCGTGCATCCGAGTTCGAGCATCGATCGGTGTCGGTCGCCGCAGAATCGCGGTCGGGGCTGCGGCATGAGCACGAGGATGGGACCAGAACGACATGGGGCAGGTCTCGGTCACGCTCAACAATCGAACCTACAGGCTAGCCTGTAACGACGGCGAGGAGCCGCGGCTGACCGAGCTGGCGCGCGACGTGAAGTCGCGGGTCGAAACCCTGGCCCGCGAATTCGGTCAGCCCGCCGACGAGCGCATTCTGCTGATGGCGGCGGTGCTTTTGGCCGATGAATTGATGGATCTGCGCGAGGCGCACGAGGCGATGCTGGCGGCCGCTGCCGAAGTGCTGCGCGAAGCCGCCGCAACGCCATCGGCGGGCGCGCCGTCCAAGCCCGACAATTCCAAACCTGAACCGACAAAGCCGGCGCAGGCGAAGGCCGACGCGGCGAAGCCCGATGGCAAGGGCGAGCAGCGCTCGTCCAGTTCCGCATCCCAGGGCGCATCTCAATCGAGCGGACAGGCTGCAGCCACGGGAGCCGCTGCCGGTTCAGCACACCCGGCAATGCCGCAAGGCCACACCAACCGGTCAAAGTCTTCGGCCGCGTGACGGCCGCCACGGCTGCTGCCACGCAGACAGGTTGCGTTTTGGGCGAATGCGCCTACATTCGCGGCGCTGCGGAGCGCGTTAGGAACACATGATTCTCCAGGGCCTATAAGATCTGCCTGGGAGCTGTCCCTGGCCGGAGCCGTGGTTCCGGACACATGGCGCCCACCTTACATTTGTAGGGACCCGGCGAGATCAACCGTTCCGACGGCTTCCGCGGCACTCAACTCACCCGGCCCCACCGATAGGCCAGATCGCACCGCCCGACGATTTCCCCATGGTTTTTGCGATGAGCGACGATCCGACCAGCGCCGAGAAGAAGCGTCTTCGCGCATTGTCGGTCGAGCGGCGCAAGGCCGCTTACGCAAAACACGGCGTGGCGGCGTCCGAGCGTCTGGCTGCGCATGGGCTGGGATTTCTCGGGCTGGCACCTGGGACCATGATTTCAGCGTTCGCGGCGATCCGCGACGAGATCGACCCGGCACCGCTTTTGAAGCAGCTCCACGGTGCGGGCATGGTGCTGGCGCTGCCGGTGATGCAGGGCAAGGACATGCCGCTGCTGTTCCGCCGCTGGACACCGGGCGACGCCATGGCCGAGACGATGTGGGGCATCCGCGAGCCGCTCCCTTCGGCGCCGGTGATCGAGCCGGATGTCGTGCTGGTGCCGCTTCTGGCATTCGACCGCGCGGGCTACCGGCTCGGCTACGGCGGCGGGTTTTACGATCGCTCGCTGCAGCGGCTCAGGGCGATGAAGTCCGTCATAGCTGTGGGTCTCGCCTACGACGAGCTCGGAATAGACGCGGTTCCCCATCTCGACTATGACGAGCCGCTCGATTGGGTGCTGACGCCGTCGGGCCCGATGAAATGCAATGCTCCCTCTCCCCACTCATGAGAGCGGGGAGAAGGAGAAGAACTTGCGACTACTGTTTCTGGGTGATGTCGTCGGCCGCTCTGGCCGGGCGGCGGTGGTCGAGGCGCTGCCCGGTCTGCGGGCGCGCTATGATCTCGATTTCGTGGTGGTCAACGGCGAGAACGCGGCCGGCGGGTTCGGCATCACCGAGGCGATCCTCAACGACCTGATCGACGCTGGCGCCGACGCGGTAACGCTCGGCAACCACGCCTTCGATCAGAAGGACACGCTCGTCTATCATCGACCGCCAGGAGCGGCTGATCCGCCCGCTCAACTACCCGAAGGGCACGCCGGGCCGGGGATCGGGGCTGTTCCGCGCCCGCAACGGCATGGACGTGCTGGTCATGAACGCCATGGGCCGCATCTTCATGACCGAGCTCGATTGCCCGTTCCGCGCCATCGACGCCGAGCTTGGCGCGTGCCCCTTGAAGCAGGGCGCCGACGCCATCCTGATCGACTTCCATGCGGAAGCCACGAGCGAGAAGCAGGCGCTGGGCTATTTCGTCGACGGCCGCGCCAGCGTGCTGGTCGGCACGCACACCCACGCGCCGACGTCCGACGAGCGCATCCTGCCGGGCGGCACCGCGTTCATGTCGGACGCCGGCATGTGCGGCGACTACAACTCGGTGCTGGGCATGGAGACCGAGGAGCCGGTCAACCGCTTCCTGACGCGCATCCCGCGCGGGCGCTTCGAGCCGGCCAGTGGGCCCGGCGACGCTGTCGGGCCTGGCGGTCGAGATCGACGACGACACGGGGCTCGCGACGGATGTCGGCGCGCTGCGGCTCGGCGGCGTTCTGAAACCGCTCGAGCCCCAGTTCTGGGTGGCGTGAGCGCCGCGCCTCGAGCCGTCTGTCTTGACCGCACGCACCGCGCTCGCGCAATAGTCGGGCAGATTTCCATTCCACACAGCAGGCAAGACCCGCCATGGCCGGCCATTCAGCCAGTTCAAGAACATCATGCACAGAAGGGCCGCAAGGACGCGGTCCGGGCCAAGCTGTTCGCCAAGTTCGCGCGCGAGATCACGGTGGCGGCCAAGGCCGGCACGCCCGATCCCGGACATGAACCCGCGGCTGCGGCTCGCCATCCAGACGGCGCGCGCCGAGAACATGCCCAAGGACAATATCGAGCGCGCGATCAAGAAGGCGCACGGGCGGCGACAGCGCCAACTTCGAGGGCGTGCGCTACGAGGGCTATGCGCCGGGCGGCGTGGCGGTCATCGTCGAGGCGCTGACCGACAACCGCAACCGCACCGGCGGTGCGGTGCGCGCGGTGTTCACCAAGTACGGCGGCAACCTCGGCGCGACCGGCGCGGTGTCGCACATGTTCAACCACGTCGGCGAGATCGCCTATCCGGCACAGCGCGGGCTCGGCCGACGAGGTGCTGGACGCGGCCATCGAGGCGGGCGCCGACGACGTGCAGTCGGACGCCAGCGGCCATCTGGTCACTGTGCTCGTTCGACAGTCTCGGCACGGTGGCGCAGGCGCTGGAAGGTCAAGCTCGGCGAGGCGTCGAGCGTCAAGGCGGTCTGGAAGCCCAACCTGACCACGGCCGTCGCGAGGACCACGCCGAGGCGATCCTCAAGCTGATCGCCGGGCTCGAGGACGACGACGACGTGCAGAACGTGTTCGCCAACTTCGAGGTCTCCGACGAGATCCTGAGCAAGCTGACGGGTGGTTGACCGGCAGCCGAGGCGCCGGGCCGTCAGCGCCAGTAGATGCCGAGACCGGCGAGAACGACGCCCACCGAGCAGCGCAATCAGTCCGGCGATGCCGACGACTTGCGCGATGGCGTGGCGAACACCGTAGCCGGCCACGGCCTTGGCCTTGCCGAAGTGGCTGCCAGCACGGTTGATGTCGTCGAGCTTGCCCTGCACCTCGCGGCCGATGACGCCGCATCGCGGGCCTTGACGGCTTCCCAGGCGGCATCGGTGAGCTGATCGGTGAGGCTGTGGCGGTTCGACCAGCGGCGCAGCAGCAGGCCGAGGACGAACACGGCGACGCCGATAGCGAGCAGCGTCGGATTGGCGATCGAGGGCATGGCACGGGTTCCCGCAGGGTTCAGCAAGCTTTGGACGCAGCGCACCATGACGGGCCAAGATGGCGCGGGCAAGGTGCGTGTGCGCGGCATCGGTACCGGCGGGGCCGCATCGTGACCCGCGCAAGCCTGCTGCGGCTGTGATATGCGCGTTGGCATGAACGGACGCGCGATTCGCATCATCGGCATCGATCCAGGCCTGCGCCGCACCGGCTGGGGCGTCGTCGAGAGCGACGGCGTGCGGCTGGTCTACGTCGCGTCGGGCCACATCACGTCCGCAGCCGATGACGACCTCGCCTATCGCCTGCGCGAGCTCTTCGAGGGGCTGTCGAGCGTGCTCGCGGCATTCACAGCCGGCCGAAGCCGCGGTCGAAGAGACCTTCGTCAACGAGAACCCGCGCGCCACCTTGAAGCTCGGACAGGCGCGCGGCATGGCGCTGCTGGCGCCGGCCATGAAGGGGCTGCGGGTGGCGGAATATCCGCCGAACCTGATCAAGAAGACCGTGGTCGGCGCGGGCCACGCCGACAAGAAGCAGATCCAGGCGATGATCGGCTTTCTGCTGCCCAAGGCCAAGTTCGAGAGCGCCGACGAGGCCGACGCGCTGGCCATCGCCATCTGCCACGCCAACCATCGCACCAGCCCGCACGCGCGTCGCGCTGCACGCGCAGTTGAAGGAGAGCGGCACGCACATGATCGGCAAATTGCGCGGCAAGGTCGATGCCATCGGCGAGAGCCATCGCCATCATCGACGTCAACGGCGTCGGCTACGAGGTGCAGGCGTCGTCGCGGACGCTGCGCAACCTGAAGGCCGGCGACGAGGTGACGCTGACCATCGACACGCACGTGCGCGAGGATGCGATCCGCCTGTACGGCTTCTCGAGCGAGGTCGAGCGCAGCTGGTTCCGCACGCTGCAGAACGTGCAGGGCGTCGGCGCCAAGGTGGCGCTCGGCGTGCTCGGCGCGCTGTCGCCGCAGGATCTCGCCAACGCCATCGCGCTCGGCAACTGGGCGGCGGTCGAGCAGGCGCCGGGCGTCGGCAAGAAGCTCGCGCAGCGGATCGTGTCGGAGCTGAAGGACAAGGCGCCGGCGCTGTCGGTGGCGGGGCTCAACTCAGGCGGGCGGCGGGGCGGCCGGCAGCACGATGACGTCGCCGCCCGAGGGCAACGCAGCGGCGGAGGCGATGTCGGCGCTGACCAACCTCGGCTACAACCCGATGCAGGCCAGCCAGGCCGTGGCCGTGGCGTGCAAGGAGTTGGGGGCGGACGCCGATACCGCGAAGCTCATCCGCCGCGGGCTGAAGGAACTGGCGCGGTAGGGGTGATTGGTAGCGGGCGTGGCTTTGCTTCGCCGGATCGATTAAGCTGGTTCCCGCTTTAAGCGCAGGACGTCGAAGCATGCCACATCATCTCGACCGCATCAGTATTGATCCAGAAGTTTGCGGTGGCCGGCCGTGCATCCGTGGCACGCGCATCCGCGTCATCGACGTGCTGGCATTGCTCGCGGCCGGGGCAGCACGGTCCGAAATCCTGAGGGATTATCCGCGCCTGACGGATGCCGACATCACGGCTGCACTCGAATTTGCCGTTCACCAGATGGATCATCCCGTGATCGCTGCGGAATAGGTGATGCGGTTTCTGATCGATGAACAGCTTCCAGCGGCGCTGGCAAAGTGGCTGGTGGAACGAGGTGTGGCGGCAGATCACGTCGATAGCATAGGCCTATCCGGTCTCAGTGATCGCACGATCTGGGAACATGCCTCTCGGACTGGAGCCGTCATCATCAGTAAGGACGAGGATTTCGTGTACTTGCAGGCGAAAGATCCCTCTGGACCGGCGGTTGTCTGGGTGCGTATCGGAAATGTCAGGACTGACGTGTTGCTCGCCAGGTTCGACGTTCGTTTCGAGCGGGTGCTCACGGCACTGCGGCTGGTGAGCGCTTGGTCGAGCTGCGCTGAGGAGCCCAGCCACGTGCACATCTATGTCGATGCGGACGCGTGTCCGGTGAAGGACGAGGCGCTGAAAGTCGCCGACCGGCACGGCATCGCGATCAGCTATGTGGCCAACAGCTGGATGCGCTTGCCGGAAGGCGAACGCGTCAACCGGGTGATCGTGGCCGATGGCCCCGACGCGGCAGACGACTGGATCGCCGAGCGCGCGGGGGCGGACGACATCGTGGTGACGCAGGACATTCCGCTCGCCGCGCGCTGCCTGAAAACCGGTGCGCGGGTGATCGACAAGACCGGCCGGCCGTTTACCGGCGCCTCGATCGGCATGGCCCTGGCGATGCGCGATCTGAACCGGCATATGCGTGAGACCGGCGAAAGCCGCGGCTTCAACGCGAGCTTCACGGCCCGCGACCGCTCGCGTTTTCTCGAGGCGCTGGAGCAATCGGTGCAGGACATCAAGCGCGGCCGGTAGACGGGGCCGTCCGTATTACGCTGATGCCGCAGCGTGGTGACAGTCTTTCCGCGGAGCGAGCGAACGGGGACGGGACAGGCGGCGGGCTTTACGTTAAGGTAAATGCCCAGAGGCGGTCGAAACCGCCCGCGTGAGCGACCTTTCATCGTCTCGGGAGTGAAAACGTCATGAACAAGAGTGCAGTCGCCGCCCTCGCAGGGCTGGCATTCGCTGTTGCTGGCGGGTCCGCGCAGGCCGCCGAGCCTTATGGCACGTGGGTCCGGCCTTCGACGGGCACGCAGGTCAACTTCTACAGTTGCGGCGGCGGGTTGTGCGCCAAGATCACCGCTGTCAAGGACGCGGCCAAGAAGGCCACTGTCGGCAAGGTGATCATGTCGGGGGCCAAGAAGACCGGCGACAACAAGTGGCAGGGTAACCTGCTCAACACCGACAATGGCAACACGTATTCCGGCTACGTCACGCTCGAAGGCGGCGGACTGAAGCTCGAAGGCTGCGCGCTGGGGGGCGTCCTCTGCACCGGCGAGACGTGGCAGCGGGTGAACTGACGTCGGGACGTATTGGAAATCTGTCGGCGGCGCGGCTTCGGTCCGCCGCCGGCTCGTCTCATTCCGTTGGCCGCCAAGATGTGTTCATCAGCAGACGCCTCATGTTGCCGTTCGTTAACGTGTCCGGTGTATGATCCGCACACCGTGATAATTGCGCAGGGTAGCCCTGCGCGCGGAGGATCACATGTCGGTTACAGATCGGATCGCGGCGATCACTGCGCGCGCAGCTGCCGCGCGAATGTCCGCGGCGCCGGATGAACGCCGCTGGGCGTTGCGAAAGTCGTCGATCCTGAGCGGCTCGATCATCAGCGACCGGCTGCAAGGCGTGGTGCCGTGTGTGATCCGCGATCTGTCGGCGACGGGGGCGCGGATCGCGCTGCAAGTCCAGCGCTCCAGCGTCATCGGCGCACCGTCCGCACTGCCGCCGAACTTCAAGATGCTGCTCGACCGCGAACAGATCGAGGTCGATTGTGAATTGCAGTGGACCAACGAGCGCGAGGCCGGGGTGCGGTTCCTGTCGAGCATGCGCCATCTGCCGATGAAGCCGCGCAAGCTGCAGCCGCCGAAGAAGCGCTGATCCCAGAGCCATTCACGTCATGGTGTCCGGCGTAGGTTGGGTCAAGCTTTCGCGCGACCCAACATGGTTGGCTATAGCCGGCGTGCGCTTGACGGAGCGCGCGAATAGGGTCACGAACAAACCATGACCGACAATCGCCTCGTGACCGGTGCGAAGAAGGAAGCGGACGCCTTCGAGGCGACGATCCGCCCGCAATCGCTGGCCGAGTTCATCGGCCAGGAGCAGGCGCGCGCCAACCTCGAGATTTTCATCAAAGCAGCCAAGGCCCGCGGCGACGCGCTCGACCATGTGCTGTTCGCCGGTCCACCCGGCCTCGGCAAGACGACGCTCGCTCAGATCATGGCCAAGGAAATGGGCGTCGGCTTC
Organism: uncultured Alphaproteobacteria bacterium; assembly: GCA_963819775.1. GTDB lineage: Bacteria > Pseudomonadota > Alphaproteobacteria > Rhizobiales > Hyphomicrobiaceae > JAKAML01. The sequence goes on along the minus strand of CAWFXM010000007.1, from coordinate 345,036 downwards.
CGCGCCACATCCGGCCCGGTGATCTCCAAGGCCGGCGATCTGGCGGCACTTCTGACCAATCTCGAAGAGCGCGACGTGCTGTTCATCGACGAGATCCACCGCCTCAATCCGGCGGTCGAGGAAATCCTCTATCCGGCGATGGAGGACTACCAGCTCGATCTCATCATCGGTGAAGGTCCGGCGGCGCGTTCGGTGCGGATCGATCTCGCCAAGTTCACGCTCGTCGGCGCGACGACGCGGGCGGGGTTGCTGACCAACCCGCTGCGCGACCGTTTCGGCATTCCGGTGCGGCTCAACTTCTACACCATCGACGAATTGGAACTCGTGGTCTCGCGCGGGGCGCGGGTGCTGGGCGCGCCGATGGCGCGGGATGGCGCGCGCGAAATCGCGCGGCGGGCGCGCGGCACGCCGCGCATCGCCGGGCGGTTGCTACGTCGCGTGCGTGATTTCGCGGCGGTGGCGGGCGCGGGCATGATCGATGCGGCCGTGGCCGACAAGGCGCTGCGGATGCTCGAGGTCGACAACGAGGGCCTCGACGCACTCGATCATCGCTACCTCAACTGCATCGCCAAGACCTACGACGGCGGCCCGGTCGGCATCGAGACGCATGGCGGCGGCGCTCTCGGAGCCGCGCGACGCGCTGGAGGAGATCGTCGAGCCATATCTGTTGCAGCAGGGGTTCATCGGCCGGACGCCGCGCGGGCGCGTGCTGACCATGAAGGCCTATCGCCACCTCGGAATGTCCGGTCCCTCGCGTGGTGCGGTTCCCGGAGTTGCCGATGTTCGACGACGGCGACGACGGCTCCAGCCAGGCGGGCATCTAGCGTGATGATCGATCGCCGGACGATGCTCAAGTGGATGGCGGGGCTCGGCGTGTCCGGGTTCGCGCTCGGCGGCTATGCGCTGGCCGAGCCGTTCCGGTTGAACGTCACGCGCTATCGCATTGCGCCGCCGCGGCTGGCCGCCGGGATTGTCGCTCAAACTCGCCATAGTCGCCGACCTGCATGCGGTCGAGCCGTGGACGCGGCGAGGCGCGTATCGAGCAGATCGTCGCTGAGACCAACGCGCTCGGCGCCGACGCGGTGTTGCTGCTCGGCGACTTCGTGGCTGGATACAGGATCGGCCGGTTTGGCCGGCCGGTGCCGGATATCGTATGGGCGGCGGCGTTGGCGCGGCTCAAGGCGCCGCTAGGCGTCCACGCGGTGCTCGGCAACCACGATTGGTGGGCCGACATCGACGTGCAGCGCGCGCGCAAGGGGCCAACCTCGGCCGGCCGCGCGCTAGAGGCTGCCGGCATCCCCGTCTACGAAAATAGGGCCGTGCAGTTCCGCAAAAACGGCCGGCCATTCTGGATCGCCGGGCTCGGCGATCAGTGGGCGTTCTGGCCGAAGCCCGAGGACTATCGCACGTTTCGCATTGCGCGGCAAACGCGACTACACCGGCGTCGACGATCTCGCCGGCACGCTGCGGCAGGTGACGGACGATGCGCCGGTGATCCTGATGGCGCACGAGCCGGATATCTTCCCCGACGTTCCGGCGCGAGTGGCGCTGACGCTGTCGGGCCACACTCACGGCGGACAGGTGCGCTTTGCCGGGTTCGCGCCGATCGTGCCGTCGAAGTTCGGCCGCCGCTATGCCTACGGTCACATCGTCGAGGGCGGACGCAACCTCGTCGTGTCTGGTGGTCTTGGGCTTTCGGGCTTGCCGCTGCGGTTCGGCTCGCCGCCGGAGATCGTGGTGGTGGAATTGGGCGCAGGTTCGGCCGGGACTTGAACCACCCGGCCGGCGTTGCGCGCTAAGTTGACGAGCCTCCCGCTTTGATACCTCGCCCGCGAGCCCCATATGCCGGACATGCACACCCGCAGCTTACATCGTTCCGTCTTCGCGCTGATCGCGCTCGCCGCCGCTGCAAATCCTGGCCTCGCGCAGTACGACCGGGATGGAAAGTACGTGCCGTCGCCGATGGGCGTGCCGTCCGACCCCAATGCGCGCCCGATCCCGAACTATTCCGGCAAACCCGGCGCAGCGATCGGCACGCCGTCAGGGCCGCGGATCGAGCCCTACCAACAGCCGAACGCGCTGGCGCCGCGTCCCGAGGTGCCGATCACCCGCAGGCCGAGCAACACGCTGCCGGTGCCGATCAGCGTCGAGCAGTGCGAGGAGGGTTGGTCGAAATCGACGCGCATTCCGCGGGTCGAGTTCAACCGCCGCTGCCGGGTGATCCTGCGCAAACGCTGAGGGCTCCTTTGCTTGCGCCTTCGGATGCCCACGCGCATCCGGCGCGTGCTTGCGCCTAAGCGGGGCCTTGCCTCCGGCCGCGCCGGATGCGACACGGGCGCGATGACAGACAAATCACACAAAGCCCGTGCGCCCCACGCCCCGCCTCGTGTCCCGCACCATTGGCCCGACATCGCCGGCCGCATCGTGGAGGACGCTGCCGGCCGCCACCATGTGCTGCCGGTGCGCGTCTATTTCGAGGACACCGACTTCGCGCAGGTCGTCTACCACGCCAGCTATGTGCGCTGGTGCGAGCGGGGCCGCTCGGATTTCCTGCGGCTGCTCGGCCATGACGCGCGGCGGTTGATCGACGGCAGCGACAGCCACGAGCCGGCGGCCTTCGTCGTGCGGCGGATGAACATGGATTACTTCCGACCCGGCCGCATCGACGACCTGTTGGAGGTCGAGACGCGGGTAAAGGAGCTGGGCGGCGCGTCGCTGACGCTGACACAGACGGTGCTCCGTGACGGCCAACGGCTGTTCGAGGCCGAGGTGGTGCTGGTGCTGGTGGCGGTATCGGGCAAGCCGCTCAGGCTGTCCGAGGTGATCCGCGCGGCGTTCGGGCAACAAGCGGCCACAAGCGCTGGATAGGACAGCTCGAACTGCGTCAGTCGTCAGTAGACACGCCACGTCTGCACGCCGATGATAGCCGCCGGGGAAGCGGGTGCAATGGCTGCAGGGGGACGGGCATGACGACGGACAAGGACGCGGGCGGCGTCGATCTCGACATCAAGGACGCCGTCGAAGGGTATCAGCGGTTCCGCCAGCATTTCGAGCGCGACCGCGCATTCTTCAAGGCGCTGGCGACCAAGAAGCAGAAGCCGCGGCTGCTCTGGATCGGCTGCTCGGACAGCCGCGTGGTGCCGGCGCAGCTGACGCAGGCGGACCCCGGCGAGCTGTTCGAGGTGCGCAACATCGCCAATTGCGTGCCGCCGGCGGATGCGGCCGATGACGCGGTCGGCGCGGCCATCGAGTACGCGCTCGGGCATCTCGGCATCGACGACATCGTGGTCTGCGGCCACACCGGCTGCGGCGGCATCGGGGCGCTGCTGGAGCCCATTCCGCCGGGGCGCGAGGCGCATCTCGGCCGCTGGGTCGATTATACGCGGCCGGCGCACAAGCTGATGGGCGCGGCCAACGTACCGGCCGACAAGCGGCTGACCGAGACCGTGAAGGCGCACGTCCAGTTCCAGCTCGACAATCTGATGACCTACGACATCGTGCGCCAGGGCTTCGTGGCCGGCAAAATCAACGTCCACGGCTGGGTCTACGACATGGAGAGCGGCGAGATCCTGGCCTACGACCCGGAGGACGGGTCGTGGCGCGGCCTCGTCGAGACGCACGGGGGATAACCGCCCAGTTTGCCATCCGGCGGCGCTATTCTGTTGAAAAGACGCGGCGTTGGGTGCCGAAAGGATGGGACCGCGCGTCGTTGTTTGGTCATATTGCGCGGCAACATGCCAGCTTGGTGGCGGCAGCGGATCGGGGCACCTCTGCTCAGGTTGAGATGAAGAGTGGCCGGTGCGTATGCGCACGGGCCGGTGCGGGCATGGCCGGCGGGGGTCGCGTTGGCCGCGACGCCCCGGCTACAACACGGGCAAAATCATGAATCCGTCGGAACTTCTGAAGGGGACGCTGGCTCCGGCGCAAGCGGGAGGCTTCCACTTCGTCGAGCTGTTCATGCAGGCCTCGCCCATCGTCAAGGGCGTGATGATCGGCCTCTTGGTGGCGTCGATCTGGTCGTGGGCCATCATCATCGAGAAGCTGTTCGCGTTCCGGCGCGCACGCATCGAAGCCGACAAGTTCGAGCAGCTGTTCTGGTCGGGGCAGTCGCTGGACGAGCTGTACACCAACCTGTCGCGCGGGCGGACCATCACCATGGGCGCATTGTTCGTCGCCGCGATGCGCGAATGGAAGCGTTCGGTCGAGGGCAATATCCGGGCGCTGGGCGGCATCCAGATGCGCGTCGAGAAAGTCATGGACGTCACCATCAGCCGCGAGATGGAGCGGCTCGATCGCCGGCTCTTGTTCCTCGCGACGGTCGGCTCCACGGCGCCGTTCGTCGGACTGTTCGGCACGGTCTGGGGCATCATGACCAGCTTCCAGGCCATCGCGGTGTCGAAGAACACCAACCTCGCAGTCGTCGCGCCAGGCATCGCGGAGGCGCTTTTTGCGACGGCGCTCGGCCTCCTGGCGGCCATCCCCGCCGTTGTTTTCTACAATAAGTTCCAGGCGGATTCGGCGCAGATCAGCCACCGGCTGGAAGCCTTCGCCGACGAGTTCGCGGCCATCGTGTCGCGCCAGATCGACGTCAGGAGCTGACGCCCGATGGGCATGAGCATCAAGGCCGGTGGCGGTGGCGGCGGGCGCAGACGGCGCGGCCGCCGGAGCGCGCCGATGAGCGAGATCAACGTCACGCCGTTCGTCGACGTGATGCTGGTGCTGCTGATCATCTTCATGGTCGCGGCGCCGCTGCTGCAGGTCGGTGTGCCGATCGAATTGCCGCAATCGAAGGGTAAACAGCTCGAGCAGCCCAAGCAGGAGCCGCTCGCGATCTCGGTCAAGGCCAATGGCGACGTGTTCATCGGCGAGACCCTGGTCAAGCTCGAGGACCTCTCCGCGAAGCTCAAGTCGATCGCGCAGAACCGGAAGGGCGAAGAAGAGCCGATCTACGTGCGCGGCGACAAAGGCACGACGTATGGCGTGGTGATGAAGGTCATGGGGCGCATCAGCGCCGGCGGGTTCAAGAAAGTCTCGCTCGTGACCGAGGTGGAAGACGGAGGCTGAGGCGCGGTGCAGGTGGGACTGGCCATCTCGTTTCTGCTGCATCTTGGGATCCTGGCGTGGGCGCTGGTCACGATCCAGGGAACGCCCGAGCTGAAGGCGGATGAGGTCGTGCCGATTTCGGTGGCGATCGTGACGCCGTCCGAGCTGACGCGCATGAAACAGGGTGACGAGAACGCCAAGGAGCTGGAGGCGAAGGCCAAGGACAAGCCGTCGCCCGATACCTCCAAGCTCGACACCAAGAAGCCGCAGCTGACCGCCGCGCCGCCACCCCCGCCGCCGCCAGCCGCCGAACCTCCTCCGCCGCCGCCCGAACCCGCCAAGGCCGAGCCGCCCAAGCCGGAGCCCGAGCCCCCGAAGCCGGAGCCGCCCAAAGCCGATCCCATCGCCGACAAAATGGCCGCGCTGTCGAAGGAGCCGCCGCCACCGCCGGAGCCGGCTCCAGGACCGACGCCCGAGGAGAAGCAGGCGCTCGAGGAAAAGCTCGAGCAGGAGCAGCGCGAAGCAGCCAAGGAAGCCGAGGAAAAAGCGCGCGCCGAAGCCAAGGCCAAGGCGGACGCCAAAGCCAAGGCCGATGCGAAAGCGAAAGCCGACGCCAAGGCCAAGGCTGATGCCAAGGCCAAGGCGCTGGCGAAGGCCAAGGAGGACGCCAAGACCAAGGAGCTCAACCTCGAGCAGTTGGCGCAGGCGATCGCCAAGTCGCCTGACGATGCGCCGCAGAAGGCGCTGCTCGACAAGGACCCGACCAAACGCGGGCAACAGGCGGCAGGCACCAGCGCCGACACCAAGCACACCGGCAAGACGGCGGGCACGGCGGACGGCAAGGACAGCGTGTTGTCGGCGCGCGAGGCCGATCTGCTGAAGGGACAGCTCAACGCCCAGTTGAAGCAGTGCTGGCGGCTGCCCGGCGGCGGCGGCGGGCCCGATACGCCTATCGTTCGTCTGGCTTGGAAAATGCGGCCCGACGGCACCCTCGACGGCGAGCCGCGCGTGCTGCAGCCGCAAAATAGCCCCGCTTTCCAGGTTGCTGCGGAGGCGGCACTGCGGGCTGTCCGAACCTGCGCGCCGTTCCGGCTGCCGTCCGACAAATACGCAGCCTGGGGCAACATCACCGATTGGGAGTTCGATCCGCGCCAGATGTTTTGAGGCATCCGCCGTCGCGGAAATCAGCTACGCAGTGAAATGACGATGACGAGCACATCAGGAACCGACATGACCGACGCCGCAAGCTTCGCAACGACCATCGCTCGTCTGCTGACGAGACGGGTGGCGCGACGTGCGCCGGTTCTGGCCGCGCTGTGCTTCGGGATGATCGCTGTCGGGACGGCAGCGCAGGCCCAAAAGCGCGACGACAGCTATCGGCCGCCGGCGGCCCAGGGCGGCGGCGTAGGTGGCGGCGGGCTCGACGGGCAATTGCGGGCGCAAGGTGGGACGCCTGTTGCGCCGCCGTCCGGCGGCAACGGTGCGGCGGCCCAAACGGGCGTCGGCGTGCCGGCGGGCGGCGGGTTGTCCGGCCGCACCACGCAGGGCACCATCGCGCCGATCCCGATCGCGGTGCCGCTGTTTCTCGGCGACGATCCCAAGCTCGCCAGCGACGTGGCCAACGTGGTGGTCGGCGATCTCGAGCGCTCGGGGCTGTTCAGCCCGCTCGATCGCGCGTCCTACCTTGAACAGATCCGCGACCTGAACGCCGCGCCGCGGTTTCCCGACTGGCGCGCCATCCGCGCCGATGCGCTCGTCGTCGGGAAGGTGACGCGCGGGACCGACGGCCGGCTCGCGACCGAGTTCCGGCTGTGGGATGTCGCGTCGGGCAAGCAGTTGGCCGGGCAGCGGTTCGCCACGGCGGCGCAGAACTGGCGGCGCGTCGGCCACATCATCGCCGATCAGGTTTACGAGCGGCTGACGGGCGAGAAGGGCTATTTCGACACCCGCGTCGTCTATGTCGACGAGACAGGACCCAAGGACAAGCGCATCAAGCGCCTCGCCATCATGGACCAGGACGGCGCCAACGTGCGGCTGCTGAGCCAGGGCCAGGAGCTGGTGCTGACGCCGCGGTTCTCGCCGACGACGCAGGAAATCACGTTCATGTCGTACACGCGCGACCAGCCGCGGGTGGTGCTGATGAACCTCGAAACCGGGCAGCGGCAGGTGGTCGGCGACTTCCCGGGCATGACGTTTGCGCCGCGCTTCTCGCCCGACGGCCAGCGGATCGTCATGAGCCTGCAGGATGGCGCCAACTCGTCGATCAACGAACTCGACCTGCGCACCAAGCAGACGCGACGGCTGACGAGCGCGAACGCCATCGACACCGCGCCCTGCTATTCGCCCGATGGCCGCAACATCGTGTTCGAAAGCGACCGCGACGGGACGCAGCAGGTGTTCACGATGAATTCCGACGGGTCGGGCGTGCGCCGGATCAGTTCGGGCGACGGTCGCTATTCGACGCCGGTCTGGTCGCCGCGCGGCGACTATATCGCCTTTACCAAGCAACTCGGCGGGCGGTTTCTGATCGGCGTGATGCGGCCTGACGGCTCGGGCGAACGGATCCTGACCGAGGGCTATCACAACGAGGGTCCGACATGGGCGCCCAACGGTCGCGTGTTGATGTTCTTCCGTGAAGGACAAGGCGCTGCAGCCGGGCCGCGAATCTACTCGGTGGACCTCACGGGCTACAATGAGCGGGTCGTGCAGACGCCGTCGTACGCCTCCGACCCGGCATGGTCGCCCGTTCTCAACTGAGCGGAGCATATCCCGTCCGAGTGGGTCCGAGCCCCTCGGCGTGCGCGTCGGCGTTGATGCTTCCTTAATACGAATCAACAGTTTGCGACCTAGCTGCATGACCCGTTTGCCGGGGTGTCTCCGGTGTGCGCGCGCGTGGCATTTTCGCATCTCCGGCGGTGCAAAACAGGGGAATGCGGCCCTCAGTTCTTGATCGCAAGGGCGGCTGCCTTTACCCCAATACGTGGCTAGTGCCGAACAAGTATCAGGAGATTGACCATGCAGGGTATGAAGGGGCTGATCATTATGTCGGCGGTTATCGCGGCTGTTGCTCTTGGGGCATGCCGTCGTGAAGTGCCGCATACGCCGATGAAGCTCGGCGCCGACGTGCCTGCCGCTGCGCAGGTGGCTCGCTAACGTACGGCCCGATAGCCAAGAACAGCAAAGGAGAATTGACAATGAAGGGCGCTATTATCGTCGCCACGATCGTTGCGGCTGTTGCTCTTGGCGCGTGCCGCAAAGAGGTTCCCCATACGCCGATGAAGCTCGGCGCTGAGGTTCCCGCGGCTGCCCAGGCAGCTCGCTAAGCGGCTCCGGTTCGATACCGCGCAAGCGGTGGATGACCGACGTGACATAAGACCGACCAGTGTCCGCTTCCGCGGGAACTGGTCGGTCTTTTGTATTTGGGGGCCCGCCAGATGCCCTTGGCGGCGCATGGCGGATTGGGCACGCTGACGGCTTCGATCGTCGGCTATCCACAGATCCGATGCCGCGACGGGTGGCGTCGGTGGATCTGAATTCGTATGTCATTTCACGGTCCCGGCGCACGGCTTTGCGCCATGGCAGTCGTTTTCCACGCTTGCGGCGTTTGGCATCGCATTTTCTGTGACGTCGGCCACATTTTCGCGCGGCGGGCGGGTTAGATGCTCGACAGTCGGGACATTTTACAGGGCGCAGCGTGCGGGACACCTGCAGGCGCGCCATACGGAATGAAAGGGGTTCACTATGGCAGCGCCGAGCTGGCACGTGTCGATCAAGCAGCCGGGTGGCAGGCACCTAGGGCTTCGGCATTCGGGTGCCGCGCGTATCGCCGCAATGCTGTTGGCCGCGGTGGCGGTTACGGGCTGCGCCAACAAGGACTTGCAGCCCGATGGCGCGGAGTTGAACGGGCGCGGCGGCAAGGGCGGACCAGTGACCCCCGGCACGCAGCGCGACTTTGCGGTCAACGTCGGCGACATCGTCTACTTCTCCAGCGACTCGAGCGATTTGACGCCTGAGGCGCAGGCCACTCTGCAGAAGCAGGCGCGTTGGCTGCAGCAGTATCCCCAGTTCACGATCACCGTCGAAGGCCACGCCGACGAGCGCGGCACGCGCGAGTACAACATCGCGCTGGGCGCCCGGCGCGCCACGACCGTGCGCGGTTTCCTCGCCCAGAACGGCATCACGGCGTCGCGCCTGCGGACGATCTCGTACGGCAAGGAGCGCCCGGTCGCCGTCTGCAACGACATTTCGTGCTGGTCGCAGAACCGGCGTGCGCAGACCGTGCTCAATGGGCGCGGCGCGGCAAGCTGACCGGACCGGTCGTACCAGAGGGCGCAGGTTCATTTTTCGACGATTGAAATTGGCCGGCGGACCGAAAGGTCGCGCTGGCCTTTTCGTCGGGTCCGCGTCGCGCAGCGCGGCAAAGTTTGGCCGCAATGCCCGGGCACGGTCGATCGTGACGGCGGGGCGCTGTCGTGCAGAGACATGCAGGACTGCCATGATTTGGCCGCTCGACGTTCTGTCGCAATTTTTCAAGCAGCAGACGGGTCTCGCAGGCATGCGGCGACACCGTGATGTGCTGCGGGTCGCCGCTTTGGCCGGCGCGCTTTGGCTGTCCGGGCCCGCGATCGCCGGCGATACGGCCGACGGCGAGAAGCTGATCGGCACCTTCACGACCCGTCCAGGCGTGGCGCGCGACGATGGGCGGGCGGGCGAAGCCGACAGTGTCGATCGTCGTGGTGGCGCAAGAGCGGCAGGCGGCGCGGGACGGCGCAATTTCCTCACCGGCGAGGCATCGGTGTCCCATTCGGTCGAGGACACGTTCCGGCGCGATGCTGGGGATCGCATTTTCTTCGGTTCGGGCAGCGCGGAAATCGGCACGCGCGCGCGAACGGTGCTGTCGGCGCAGGCCGAATGGCTGAAGCGCAATCCCGTTCTGCGCCTGACGATCGAGGGCCATGCTGACGACGGCGGCACTGCCGATCAGAACGTCAAGTTGTCGGTCGAGCGGGCTGAGGCCGTGCGCGAGCGGCTGGTCGCGGAAGGCGTGGAGGCGCGACGGATTGCGGTTGTAGCGCGCGGGCGCGAGGATCGCGTCGCAGTGTGCGGCGACCCCGTGTGCATGGCGCAGAACCGGCGCACGGTGACGGTGGTCCATGCGTCAGGTGCGGGTGAGCGCATCGGCTTCGACCGGCAACGGGCGTCGCCAGCAGCTTCGCCGGAACAGCCCGAGGTGGGTGGAGGCCGAAAAGGCCCGGTGCCACGTTGACAACATGCGCCGAACGATTGAACCCTTGGGGCCGGCTGTGGATGCGCGCCTGCGTATTGCCGCCGAGCGTGCATATTTTCGGCGGACGCGCGAACGACTGGCCGTCGGATGACGGCGCGACCGGCGCTTAGAGGCGGAACGGGAACCAGATGACGGCAGAGACGCAGCAGAAAACCGGCCTCGGGGTCGCGGCGCTTATCGCCGCCGTCCAACTCGTTGCAGGCACGAGCAGCAATGCTGTCGCGCAGGTCGCGGCTGACCGCTCGCCTGTGGCGGGGCGGCAAATCGAACTCGCTCAGGCGCAACCCAAGGCGGGCGGCCAATCCGCGGCCGGGGCCGCCGCAGGGCAACCCGCCACCGGCCAGAAGCGCGCGCCAGCCAAGCCGCAGGGTGATGCGGCGGCAGCGCCGTCGGGTGGTGACGCGGGCTTGCGCCAGCGCGTGGAAGCGCTCGAAGAACAGCTCGTCGATCTGCAGGTCGTCATCGGCACGCTCGAATCGCTCGCCAAGTCCGGCGGCGGCTCGGCTGCGGCAGCGCCGGCATGGCGCGCGGGAGGAGCATCGTCGGGTGCGGACGCTGCGCGGCTGGAAGGCGTCGAGACACAGATCCGTGCGCTGACCGCGCAGATCGAGCAATTGTCGGGACAGGGTCGTCAGGGATCGGGGAGTGGGAACGGCAGCGCGGCCGCCGCATCGCCCCCGCCGTCACGGCGAACCGATGTCGCTGGGTTCCGGACCCCGGAGCCGCAAGGCAGCAGCGCGGGCGGATTCGGGTCCACGGTCGTCACGCCGGACGGCGCGGACGGCGATGCCATCGGCGGGTTGATCGCCGGCCAGGGTGGCGCCCAGGGTGGGCGCACAGCCGCCTGCGACGCGGCAGCCCGCTGCCTTGGCGCCATCGGCGGCCAGCGATGCCGGCGCCAAGCAGCTTTACGAGACGGCCTATGGCCATCTGCTGCAGCAGGACTACGGCGCGGCGGAATCGGCGTTCGACGATTTCATCAAGCGCTATCCGAGTGACGGCCTCGCGGGCAACGCACAGTACTGGCTCGGCGAGTCGCATTACGTCGCGCGGCCAGTACAAGGCGGCGGCCGGCGCGTTCCTCAAGGGCTACCAGACCTACGGCCGCAGCGCCAAGGCGCCCGATAGCCTGCTCAAGCTCGCCATGTCGCTCGAACGGCTCGGCCAGAAGGATCAGGCGTGCCTGTCCTACGGCGAACTCGGAACCAAATTTCCGAACGCGCCCGCGCACGTGAAGGCGCGCGCGCAGAGCGAGCGGCAGCGCATCGGCTGCTCGTGATCCGATGAGCGCGTCGCGATCCGATCCGGATCCCATGCGCGCGACCGAGGCGGCGGCTGCCGCGGAGCCGATCCGCGATGACGAAGCCGTTCGCTTGTTGACGCCACTGCGGCCGTACCGCGCTATCGTGCTGGCTGTGTCGGGCGGGCCGGACAGCATGGCGCTGATGCTGCTCGCGGCGCGCTGGCGCGATCATCTGGGCCAGACGGCACCCCAATTTCTCGTCGTCACCGTCGATCATGGGTTACGCACGTCCGCCGCCGACGAAGCGCGCATGGTGGGCGCGGCCGCGGCGCGGTTGGGGCTGCCTCATCGCACGGTCACTTGGACGCAAGGCGCTGCGGCGCGCGGTGCCGCGGGCTTGCAGGCGGCGGCGCGGGCGGCGCGCTACGCGCTGTTGGCGGATGTGGCCGATACGATCGCGCAGCGGCCATTGGCGATGGTGACGGCGCATACCGAGGACGACCAAGCCGAGACGGTCGTGATGCGGCTGAAGCGCGGCAGCGGGCTCGACGGTCTGGCGGGTATTCCGAGAGTTCGGGCATTTGGCGGGCACGCTGGCGTCACGCTGGTGCGGCCGCTGCTCGATGTCGCAAAAGCGCGTCTTATGGCGACGCTTGTCGCAGCGGGGATGCGATGGGCCGATGATCCGAGCAACGACGATTTGACCTTCGAGCGGGTGCGGGTGCGCCACGACCTCGCGCGGTTGGCGGAGGTCGGTCTCAGCGCCAAGGTCATCGGTCAGAGTGCGCGGCGGCTGGCGCGAGCGCGGACGGCGCTCGATCATGCGGCGGCGGCGCTGCTGGCGCGTGCGGCCGATGTTCATGGCGGTGTTCACGCGACGATCGATCGCGCGGTCTTGATGGCCGAACCCGATGAAATCCGTCTGCGGGCAATGCTGGCGCTGATCGCGGGCTTCGGCGGCGCTGGCGGTCCAGCGCGGCTCGATCAGGTCGAGGATCTCGTCGCGCGTCTGGGCGAGCCCGGCTTTCGTGGCGAGACGCTCGGCGGTGCGATGGTCCGGCTGCGCGGCGAAGAAGTCATGATCTATCGCGAAACCGGGCGCGGCGGACTTGGTGTGGCGTTGCTCGAGCCGGGAGCACGGGCGATCTGGGATGGCCGATTCGAGGTCTCGCTGGCGGCGGCCGCGCCGGCCGCGCTCGAGGTTGGCGCGTTGGGTGCGGCCGACGGCCGAACGTTGCGCGCGGCGATGGGCGGTAGGGTGGCGGATTGGCCAGCTGCGGCAATCGCGGCTGTTCCGGCATTCCGGGATGCGGAGGGCGTGGTGGTCGCGGCACCAGGGATCGGCTTCGCGCCGTCCGCTGATGCTCGGGCAGACTTCATCTGGCCGCATGTGCGCAGGTTCGATTGACGGGGATGCGCCCGCTTCAGTCGCCGTTCTAATCGGTCCAAACGTTGCTCGGTCCAAACGTGGCATCATGTCGTATAATTTCACCGGGTGTTTGGCGGCGGCGATCTGCGGACAATGCCGGCCGTGCAGATACATGTCACTGTTCCCGATGCCAATTATGAGTTGCGGCCGGACGGCGTTCAGGGGTTGGTGACGGGGGCCGGGGTATATCGACGTGTCAAACTTGGCAAAGACCTTTGGCGCGCCTATCTTAATGCCATCTTCCGGGGCCAGCTTGGCGCACCGGTCATTGCGTACGGCCTCGGGTTTTCGCCCGGCGTCGGCGCTCAGCAGGACATGAGATGAACTCAAATCTTCAGAAATTGATGATCTGGGGCGGGATCCTGGTTCTCCTGGTGCTCCTGTTCAATGTGGTGAACAACCCGGCCCAGACCCGCCGCGGTTCTGAGATCAGCTACTCGGAGTTCCTCAATCACGTCGAATCCGGCGCGATCAGCGAGGCGACGATAGCGGGCAACCGCATCCACGGCACCATGCGCGAGGGCGGCGGTTCGTTCACGACCTATGCGCCCGAGGATCCGGGGCTGGTCGAGCGGCTGCGCAAGAAGGACATCAAGTTCAAGGCGCGCCCGTCGGACGAGGACGTCCCGTCGATCATGAGCGTGCTGCTCAACTGGTTTCCCATGTTGCTGCTGATCGGCGTTTGGGTGTTTTTCATGCGCCAGATGCAGTCGGGCTCGGGCCGGGCCATGGGCTTTGGCAAGTCGAAAGCAAAACTGCTCACCGAGCGCAGCGGCCGCGTCACGTTCGAGGACGTGGCCGGCGTCGACGAGGCGAAGTCCGATCTCGTCGAGATCGTCGAGTTCCTGCGTGACCCGCAGAAGTTCCAGCGGCTCGGCGGACGCATCCCCCGCGGCGCGCTGCTCGTTGGTCCTCCCGGAACGGGTAAGACGCTGATCGCGCGCGCTGTCGCCGGCGAAGCGAACGTGCCGTTCTTCACCATCTCCGGCTCCGACTTCGTCGAGATGTTCGTCGGCGTCGGCGCGTCGCGCGTTCGCGACATGTTCGAGCAGGCGAAGAAGAACGCGCCGTGCATCATCTTCATCGACGAGATCGACGCCGTCGGCCGCCATCGTGGCGCGGGCCTCGGCGGCGGCAACGACGAGCGCGAGCAGACGCTGAACCAGTTGCTCGTCGAGATGGACGGCTTCGAGGCCAACGAAGGCATCATCATCATCGCGGCGACCAACCGTCCCGACGTGCTCGATCCCGCGCTGCTGCGTCCCGGCCGTTTCGACCGCCAGATCATGGTGCCGAACCCGGATGTGGGCGGACGTGAAAAGATCCTGCGCGTTCACATGCGCAAGGTTCCGATCGCACCCGACGTCGATCCCAAGGTGATCGCGCGCGGCACGCCCGGTTTCTCGGGCGCCGATCTCGCCAACCTGGTCAACGAAGCAGCGCTGCTGGCCGCGCGCCGCAACAAGCGTCTGGTCACGCAGAGCGAGTTCGAGGACAGCAAGGACAAGGTGATGATGGGCGCCGAGCGGCGTTCGATGGCCATGACCGAGGAGGAGAAGCTCGCCACCGCCTATCACGAGGCGGGCCACGCCATCGTCAACGTCGTGGTGCCGGGCAACGACCCGCTGCACAAGGTCACGATCATCCCGCGCGGCCGCGCGCTGGGCGTGACCATGAGCCTGCCCGAGCGTGACAAGCTGTCGTATTCGAAGCAGTGGTGCGAGGCCAAGATCGCCATGGCGTTCGGCGGCCGCGTCGCCGAGCAGATCGTCTACGGCAAGGAGCATCTCAACACCGGCGCGTCGAGCGACATCACGCAGGCGACCAACATCGCCAAGCGCATGGTGACCGAGTGGGGCATGTCCGACAAGCTCGGGCCGCTGCTCTACAGCGAGAACCAGCAGGAGGTGTTCCTCGGCCACTCGATCACGCAGCGCCAGACGATGAGCGAGGACACCGCCAAGCTGATCGACGAGGAAGTGCGCCGCATCGTGACCAGCGGGCAGGCCAAGGCGTGGGACGTGCTGCTCGCCAACCGCGCTCAACTCGAATCGATCACGCAGGCGCTGATGGAGTTCGAGACCCTCTCCGGCGACGAGGTGATGGGGCTGATGCGCGGCGAAAAGATCGTCCGCCGCTCCGACGACGACGGCACCAAGGGCCCGATCGGCTCGGCGGTTCCGGTGGCTGGCCGGCAGTCGAAGCCGCGCGAGGAGCCGGGCCCCGGCAGCATGGAGCCCGCGCCGAGCGCGTGAGACCCTAGGCTCAGGGCAGGTGTTGCGATAGACCAACGGCCGCGGAGCGATCTGCGGCCGTTTCCATTTCGAGGACGCCTCTCCATGCAACGCTCGATTTATGTCCGCCCCGTCGGCTTGTTTCCGGCGCTCGCCGCCAAGACGGATGAGGTCGTGCCGGAGGCGCGCAATCGGCAATACGTGCCGGAGGCGCGCAATCAGCAATACGCGCCGGCCGAGACCTGGGGCGGGTTGCCGCTGGCGGGCACGCGCTTCGATTTCGCGGCGCTGGAGGTGATCGCCCGCGAAGGCGGTGGCGTGATGCGGCGAACGGTATCGTTGAGCGACGTGTTCGAGCGCGATTGGGGTCGTCACACGCTGGCCGCCGCCGATCTGGTCGAGACGCTGCGCACGCCGCGCCCGCGACTTTCCGGCCTATCGCTCGACCGGCCGCGCATCATGGGCATCGTCAACGTCACGCCCGATAGCTTCTCCGACGGTGGCAATCTCGGGTCGGTGCAGTCGGCAGTCGATCACGCGCTCAGGCTGGCCGACGAGGGCGCCGACATCCTCGACATCGGCGGCGAGAGCACGCGGCCGGGCTCGGATGCGGTCGCGCTCGACGAGGAATTGCGCCGCGTCATTCCGGTGATCGAGGCGCTGCGCGGCAAGACCGACAAGCTGATCTCCATTGATACGCGCAAGGCCGAGGTGATGAAGCGCGCGGCCAAGGCGGGCGCGGACATCATCAACGATGTCTCGGCGCTGACCCACGACCCGGACGCCATGGAGGTCACAGCCGACAGCGGATTGCCGGTGATGCTCATGCACGCCCAGGGCGACCCGAAGACGATGAACGATAGCCCGAAGTATTCCGACGTGGTGCTCGACGTGTTCGATTTTCTCGAGCGGCGCATCCAGGCGTGCGAGGCGGCGGGCATTCCGCGCGCCAGGATCGTCGCCGATCCGGGCATCGGCTTCGGCAAGCACCTGCATCACAACGTCGCCGTGATGGCGGGGCTGTCGATCTATCATGGTCTCGGCGTGCCGATCCTCTTGGGCGCGTCGCGCAAGAAAATGATCGGGCAACTGTGTGACATACCCGACCCCAAGGACCGCGTGCCGGGCTCGCTGGCGACGGTGCTGGCGGGCGCGGCGCAGGGCGTGCAGCTTTTCCGCGTGCACGACGTGGCGGCGACGCGGCAGGCGTTGATGGTGTGGCTGGCGAGCGTGCTGGGGACGGAGCAGGGGATCGGATAGCGACGGCGGCCATCCCGGTTCCGGGCTTTGCCGTCCTCCTCCACGGCCGCGCTCGTGCAACATGAGAGGAGCTATCCCATGCCCAATCCGTTCATTCATATCGAGCTCGACACGACCGATCTCGATCGGGCCAAGGCGTTCTATTCCGGGCTGTTCGACTGGAAGCTCAACGACCTGCCGATGCCAGGCGGCAGCTACACGTTGATCGAGGTCGGCAAAGGCACGGGTGGCGGCATGATGCAGCACCCGATGCCCGGCGCGCCGTCGATGTGGCTCGCCTATGTGCTCGTCGACGACATCGGAGCGGCAACGAAGAAGGCCATGTCGCTTGGAGCGGTTGTCCACAAGGACGTCACCGAGGTACCCGGCATGGGCTGGTTCAGCATCATCGCCGATCCCACGGGCGCCGTGCTCGGGCTTTGGCAGGCGAAGTCGGCGTAAGTCCGGGCCCCGTTCGTTCAGTCCGCCGTGCGCGGATCAGCAAATCCGGTTGAGCCGCGCAATCACAGTAGGGGTCCAGGGGAGTCATGACGAAGGCATGCTTCCAGCATGGTCCCCTGGCCTTCACTTCCTACCGCACTCGGTCGTCACGACGCCGCGGCGCGGCGGTTGGCGATGCGCTGCTCGGCGGCCTTGACGATGGCCGAGCGCAGTTCCGCGGTCGAGGACAGCGCACCATCGACGGCGAGATGCTGCGCGTCCGCGAGCTTGCGGAGGTGCTCGGGCCGCTCGATTGCGGCGAGGCGCTTCATCAGGCCGTCCTTGCCCGATTTGGTGAGCACGACGACGACGCTGAAGGCGTAGGGGTCGAAAGCCAGCGCGGACGCAGGTTCTGGCGCGGTCGCAGCGTCCGGCGCGGGCGCGCGGGGCGGAGCCCGTGCCACGGTCGCTTCCGGACCGGGGGCCGGTGTTGATGTGGCGGATTGCTGCGGAACCGCTGCGCTCGCCTCGACGGGGGCTGCTGCGGCGTCGGCTGCTTCCGGAGACTGCTCGTCGTCCCACACCACGACGCGCTTGATGCGGCGCGCGCAGCGTTGCGCCAACGTGCCCGCCGTGTCCGCCGCGATCCCTCGTTCAGCACGGAACATCTCGCGGAAAAACGCCTCGATCCGTTTGCGATCCGCAATCTGAGTGGCGCGAGACATCGGCTGCATCGATCCTGTGGTCATTGTTTCATCACGTCGCGGGGCCGCCGCCGCGGCCCCGGTCCAAACATCTGCCCCGCCCAACCCACGTCCCTAACCCTGACCCCTGTTCGCGCGCGCGTCCAGAGGCAGATCGGGCTGCGGGCCGGACCCCGCACTACTGCGCCGCGACCTTGGCGTCCTCGTCGACCAGCAGCGGCGCGATCTCGTCGTAGAGCTTTTTCAGATCGCCGATGGCGTTGCCGTATTTGGCCTCGATGGTCTGGCGGCTGCCGCCGATGTAGTCGAAAGCATTGGCGATGCCGTCGCGCATCGGCAGCTGCGTCTCGAGCACGGGATGCTTCAGCCCGATTTCCTCGATCAGCAGCCGGTCGCGGCCGTTGTCGCGCACGTAGTTGGCGAGGCAGACGTAGCGGCGGTCCTCGATCGCAACCGCATCGAGGTCGTCCTGGTTGCGCTTGTCCTCGATGATCAGCGCGATGCGGTCGACGGCCAATTCCGAGACGTAGTCGGGGCGGAACGGCACCACGACGCGGTCGGCGATGCTGAGGGCGGCCAGCGCCGCGAACGACAGCCCCGGCGGGCAATCGAGCAGCACCACGTCGTAGCTGCCTTCGAACTTGCGGAGCAGCATCTCGATGCGCCCGCGCACGCGGCTGGCCACGATGTCGGGATCGGTGCTCTGCTTGGCCTGGCGGAGGTACAACTCGCCCTGGACGTCCTCGAGCAGCA
This sequence comes from uncultured Alphaproteobacteria bacterium, assembly GCA_963819775.1. GTDB lineage: Bacteria > Pseudomonadota > Alphaproteobacteria > Rhizobiales > Hyphomicrobiaceae > JAKAML01. Next base: position 326,663 of record CAWFXM010000007.1, on the reverse strand, counting down.
ATGATCCGGGGAGAAGGGAAATGGTGGGGGCCTTGCCGTTGGCGCCCGCCACGTCGCCCGCGCCGTGCACGAGGTAGTCCTTCGGCTTGGCGTCGTTACCGTCGAACAGGTCGAAGAAGTAGTCGGCGATCGAGCGTTCGGCCTTGCGAGCCTCGTTCCAGCCCTGGCCGCCGAGCAGGATCAGCGAGGTGTTGCACTGCGAGTCGAGGTCGAGGATGAGGACGCGCTTGCCGCCCCAGACGGCGAGCGCGTGCGCCAGCATGACGGTAATGGTGGACTTTCCAACGCCGCCCTTGCGGTTGGCGATCGCAGTGAAGAATGCCATGGGGTTCCTCTTCGCTCGGATGGCAGATCGGCTCGAGTGGATCGGTGAGTCGGTCGCGGCTACACGGAGTAGTTGTAATGCTCTGATCTGTAAGATGTTTCCGGTTCTGCCAGCGAGTTGAGCAAGGGTATGCGACGATTCGATGCCGGAGGTCTGTGATCGAAAAAGCGCATCAACACAACCTGTGATAGAGTATTTGCATTGAGTTCCCGCTTTTTGAGCGGCCGGCGGAGCATTCCACAACCCCAATGCCGGGGCGGGGAGCGGCGGGGTTGCGATGACACTGCAACCGGCGCAAAGGTTGCTTCCCTCGGCTTCGCTGTCACGATCGGTCAACCGATCGATGCAACAGTCTCTATTGGCCGAGTGTGGTCGCACTTGAAGACGATGCAAACGCGAGGGACGGCATGACACGGCGCTATTTCGGGACGGACGGCATTCGCGGTCTCGCCAACACGCATCCGATGACGTCGGAGGTGGCGCTCAAGGTCGGTATGGCGGCCGGTAAGCTGTTCCAGAGCGGCGACCATCGCCACCGGGTGGTGATCGGCAAGGACACGCGGCTGTCGGGCTACATGCTCGAGGCGGCGCTGATGAGCGGGTTCACCTCGGTCGGCATGGACGTGTTTCTGCTCGGACCGATGCCGACGCCCGCCATCTCGATGCTGACGCGGTCGCTGCGCGCCGACCTCGGCGTGATGATCTCGGCGTCGCACAACCGGTTCGACGACAACGGCATCAAGCTGTTCGATCCCGACGGGTTCAAGCTGTCGGACGAGATGGAGCGCAAGATCGAGGAACTGATCGAGGCCGACACGGCGTCGCTCCTGGCTCCCGCCGATCGCATCGGCCGCGCGACGCGCGTCGAGAGCGCGCAGGAACGCTACATCGAATTCGCCAAGCGCACGCTGCCCAAGAACCTGCGTCTCGACGGGCTGCGCATCGTCATCGATTGCGCCAACGGCGCCGCCTACAAGGTCGCGCCCGAGGCGCTGTGGGAACTCGGCGCCGAGGTCATCAAGATCGGCGTCGATCCCAATGGCCGCAACATCAACCACAAGTGCGGCTCGACCGCGCCGGAGGCGCTCGTCGACAAGGTGCGCGAGGTGCGGGCCGATATCGGCATCGCGCTCGACGGCGACGCCGACCGAGTGGTCATCGTCGATGAGAAAGGCCACATCGTCGATGGCGATCAGCTGATGGCGGTGATCGCCGAGAGCTGGCACCGGCGCGGCAAGCTCGCGGCGGGCGGCATCGTGGCGACCGTGATGTCGAACCTCGGGCTCGAGCGCTATCTGAAGGACATCGGGCTGTCGATGGCGCGCACGCCGGTCGGCGACCGCTACGTCGTCGAGCACATGCGCAAGCACGGCTTCAACGTCGGCGGCGAGCAGTCGGGCCATATCGTGCTGTCGGATTTCTCGACCACGGGTGACGGTCTGGTGTCGGCGCTGCAGGTGCTGGCGGTGGCGGTCTCGTGCGGCAAGCCGGTGTCGGAAGTGTGTAATCGCTTCGAGCGCCTGCCGCAGGTGTTGAAGAACGTGCGCTACGCCAACGGCAAGCCGCTCGACGACAAGCGTGTGCGGGCGGCGATCGAGGGCGCCAAGCAGAAGCTCGGCAGCAGTGGACGGCTCGTGATCCGGCCGTCGGGCACGGAGCCGGTGATCCGCGTCATGGCCGAAGGCGACGACGAGGGCCTCGTCTCGACCGTGGTCGGCGACATCTGCGAAGCCGTGCGCGCGGCCGCCCAGGCGGCCTGATCGACGTGTCTCAACCCGCGGGCCGGCTGCGGGCGCGGACCGAGTGCGCGGCGGTGACGCCGGCTTCGCGCGCGGCCGACTGCAATGCGTGCCGCATCTCGTCACGCTTGCCGTGGATCGAGGCGATGACCGGGCCGGTCGGGATGCCGAGGCCGACGAGTGCGGCTTCCGACAATTGCAGACTGGCCTCGATGGTCTCGGGAACGGCGTCGGTGACGCCCGCCGCATAGAGCTGGCGGGCATGCTCGGCGTCGCGCGCGCGGGCGACGATGAGAATGTCGGGACGCAAGCGGCGGATGGCGGCGACGATGTCGGTGACGGTGGTGCGGGCGTGAATGGTGAGGATGACGCCCGCCGCATCGGCGAGCCCGCACGCGGACAGGAACGCCGGCTCGGTGGCGTCGCCGTAATACACTTCATGTCCGGCGTGGCGCTCGTCGGTGACGGTCGATGCATCGTGGTCGGTCGCCGTATAGGGCACGCCATGTTCGGCGAGCAGTGAGCAGACGACCTTGCCGACCCGTCCGTAGCCGACCACGATTGCGTGCTTGCGGCGCGTCGCGGGCGAGACGGCGAGCATGGGGTCGGGGGCCTTGGGCGTCTCGACCAAGGGGACCAGCCGCCGGGCCAGCGCCGGCATGAACGGGATCAGTGCCATCGACAGCGCGGTTCCGGCGAGCGTGAAGCTCGCCACCTCGGGCCGGACGAGGCCGAGCGACAACGCGAGCCCGATAGCGACGAACGCGAATTCTCCTCCAGGACCGAGCAACAGGCCGGTTTCGATCGCGGCAGGCCACGACAGCTTGTAGACGCGGGCGAGGACGACCAGCACCGCGGCCTTGAGGATGACGATGCCGAGCACGGCTGCGACCAACAGCAGCGGATCGCGCGCCAAGACACGCACATCGATCGACATGCCGACCGTGAAGAAGAAGATGCCGAGCAGCAGCCCCTTGAACGGATCGACGGTCGCCTCGATCGCCTTGCGATATTCGGTCTCGGCCAACATGAGGCCGGCGACGAACGCGCCGAGCGCCATCGACAGTCCAGCCTGCGCCGCGACCACGCCCGTCGCCACGATGACAAAGAGCGTGGCGGCGATGAACAGCTCGCTCGAGCGCGTACCGGAGACGAGGCGGAACAGCGGGCGAAGCAGCACGCGGCCGACCGTCACGATGATGCCGACGGCGACAGCCGCGTGGACCATCGTGCTGATGATGGTCGTGCTCAACGAGCCGCCGGTGTTGGCGCCGAGGATCGACACCAGCATCAACAGCGGCACGACGGCCAGATCCTGCGCGAGCAGCACGGAGAGGCTGGCGCGTCCCGGGCTCGTCGCCACCCGCCCCTGCGCCGATAGCACCTCGAGTACGATCGCGGTCGATGACAATGCGAGGCTGCCGCCGATGACGACCGCGACGGCGCCCTTCAGCCCGGCGAACGCGGCCACCGCGGCAATGAGCACCGTCGAGACGCCGATCTGCAGCGAGCCGAGGCCGAACACGAGGCGGCGCATGGCCATCAGCCGCTCGAACGAGAGCTCGAGGCCGATCAGGAACAGCAGGAACACGACGCCGAGCTCGGCAATGCCGGCCACGTTCTTGGCGTCGACTACCGTCAACCAGTACAGGATCGGGAACTCGGCGATATATGACCCGAGGCCGAGCGGGCCGAGCACCGCGCCGGCGCCGAGATATCCGAGCACCGGGCTCATGCCGTAACGGCGCACCAGCGGCACCACGACGCCGGCGGTTCCGAGCACCACGAGTGCATCACTGTAGGCGGCGATATTGATGGTGGCGGCCACGCGTCCTCCGTTGTCGTTTGCCCATTATACGACGCCTTGTCGCCGATGGGGCAGCGAATGCCGGGGGGCTGGTCCAGAATTCCCGCAACGATGACCGCTCTCGATCAGCGGACGCTCGGTGGAAGATCAGAGTGCGATCGGTGCAGATGGACGCGATGCGCTTCGATCTGAAGCGTGAGCCGCACCCTACCACCTATGATTCAGAGTGCCATTCACGACCTCGATGGATCGCCCTGGCGATCTCATCCAGGTCGATAGCACTCCAGCGTGCGTGGCGCTGTCCTGGAATGCGACGCCGATTAAGCGCTCTTTAAACGTTCTCGTTCAAAGTCCTTTCCGAGGACGTCCTGCGTACCCGAGCCGATCGCGGCAGGGGGGCGTCCGTCAGATCTTGAAAGGGACAGTCATGACCACCATTCGCGGAACCCTCCTGGGCGCAGCCCTCGTCCTTGGCAGCGTTGCCGGTGCCGAGGCCGCGGATATCAATTACGGCGGCAGCATCAAGGACGGCGGCTATGCCGCGCCGATGGTCGCCCCCGCGCCCCGCTTCTACTTCCGCGTCGACGGCGGCTACGCCTTCCACGACGACCCGACGATGGTCGAGGACGGCATCTACGACCTGACCGAGACCTCGATCGACAATACCTGGACGATCGGCGGCGGCGTCGGCATGTACTTCTCGCGCAATGTCCGCGCCGACATCACGGTCGATCACCGCTTCGAGGCGGATGCTCAGGGCAACCTCGCCGACCACGCCGCGACGCTGGAAGGCGTCCGCCGCTTCGGCATGTCGTCGACCGTCGCGCTCGCCAACGTCTACTACGATTTCGCCTCGGCCTCGCGCTTCACGCCGTATGTCGGCGTCGGCCTCGGCTTTGTCCGCCACAGCGTCAAGGCGGGCACGGTCGAGGATCCCTGCGGCCTCTGCACGGGCACCATCGACGCCAACTCGTCGACGCACGTCGCTGGCGCGTTGATGGCGGGCTTCAGCGTCGATCTGCTGGGCCGCCGCGATCAGTACGTCGGCAGCACCAAGGATGGCATGGTGATGGCTGCACCCTCTGGCCGCAATCTGCTGCTCGATGTCGGCTATCGCTTCCTCTACCTCGGCGAGACCGAGACCGGGGCCGTGCGCTTCACCGGCACGCCTGACGTGGTCGCCAAGGACCCGACCGTCGAGAGCATCCACGCTCACGAGTTCCGCGTCGGCCTGCGCTACAACGTGCAGTAAGGAAGGCCTCTTAGTTGCGCTTTGGATGCCCAACAGCATCCGGCGCGATACACGCTCCGGCCGGGCTGGTCATGTCGACCGGCCCGCCCCACGGACCAGGCATCGCGCGTCGAGCGGACCGGGTCCTTCAGTTCGATTTCCTGGTTCCCGTATGCGTCTGGCGCGATTTGTATCGCGCCCAGGATTTCACGCGAAGGAACCCCCGCCTCGTGTCGAGCGCGCCGTCGCCGGTGACGTCACGACGAGATTGCGGCCGGGCGGGACAGCAGATGTCGTCGCCCAGGATCTAGTAGAGATCGGAACAGGGATCGAATGCGATGAAACACATGCTCAAGGGCGCGGCCGTCGGCCTCGTGATGCTCGGTGCGTCGAGCGTGGCGGCTGCTGCGGCCGATTGGAACGATGGTTCCGGAAGCATCAAGGACATGCGCGGCTCGGCCGCCGTGCCGGTGCCGGCCCCGACGCCGATCCCGATCTATCAGCCCAACTGGTACTTGCGCCTCGACGCGGGCCTCGCAATCGGCAGCAGCCGCGCAGGCAGTGAAAGCGGCATGAGCTACGGCATCGACGACAGCCCCGGTGCGACCGGCCCGGTGCCGTTCGGCACGAGTTCTTCGTGGCTCAACAGCGATTTCGATACATTCGTGAGCGCCGGTGCCGGCGTCGGCTTCTATTGGAGCGATCGCGTCCGCACCGACATCACGGTCGAAGCCACTTCGACCGGCAAGGTGACGATCGACGGCAGCGCCAACTATGTGCAGCACGGTTACGACGTCTTTTATGCCGACGGGTATGGTCCTAGCCCGCAAGATGGCTTCGGTGTCGGCCAGCAACGCGTCAACGTCTACACCCAGGACGTGACCAAGCTCAGCTCGGTTCTGTCGCTGGTCAACGCCTACTACGACTTCGGCAATACCCGTGGCTTCACGCCCTACGTCGGCGCTGGCCTCGGCGTTGCCGTGCACCGGCTCAACCGCCATCATGCAACCCGCGAGACGACGTGCGATCTGACCACGATCCCGTCGTGCAACACCGAGAGCGCCAACCGCACCGAGTATTCTGCGTCCGGCGTACAGACCGATTTCGCGCTGGCTGCAGCCCTGACCGCCGGCGTCACCTATCAGGTGTCGGACATCACCGCGCTCGACTTCAACTACCGCTTCGTCCACATCGGCGGCAGCGACGTCACGCTGAACATCACCGACCCGCTGACCGGAAATACGAGCCAATCCAAGGTGACGATCGGCGAGGCGAACGAGCACCAGCTGCGCGCCGGCCTGCGGTTCAACATTCAATAACCCCGGTAACGGGAACACCAGTTCTCCCCAGTCCAGCGTACGAGAAGGCGGGCGCCCGCGGCCCGCCTTTTCGCTTTTTTGCAGGGAAGTGGCTCGCAGTGGAAAATCCGAGGCCGCGACGGCGCGAGGTTTCCGAGCCTCAAGTGGAGCGTGCCGGGGTAAAAGCTCGTCTCAACCCGCCTCGCTTCGATCCGGACGTTCGCGCTCCCGCCAGTACGTGGGATTGCCGAGGACGCGATCGAGCAAGGCCGGCTCGGCCAGTGCCTCGAAGTGCGGCAGCACCGGGAGTTCGTGCTTCGCATAGATTCCGGTGAATGCGACGTCTTGGGCATCGACGGCGAAGTAGCCGCCGTCGAGATAGACTACGATCTGGCCTTCATCGAACGGCTCGAGCTCGGCCGTCATGAACTCGATCCAATCCGTGATGCCCTGTTCGTCGACGTAATCTTCGAGTTTGCGGATTGCGCGCTCGCGGCGGGCGAGTTCGTCCAGTGGCGTGTCGATCTCGCGCACCACGGCATACGTATAGGACTTCTTGCATGACGAGCACGAGATCAACCAGCCGCACCCGCACCACGGGCAGTCGAGCTGGCCGGTCGACATGGCCGGCGGGCTATCCGTGCACTTGCAGTGCGAGATCACGTCGTCGTTGGCCTTGAACAAGAACTTGGGCATGGTCGCTCAGTTTTGACGGCTCATGGTTTGGATTCGCAACTACCCCAACGCCTCGTTGCTCTTCTTCACCGCCGCGCGAGAGCTGCCCGCTTCGCCCGGAAGATGGGCCTGCATTTTCACGGTGCCGGCCGTCTCCGCTTCGACGTAAAGCTTGCCGCCCATGTCGGCGAACTTCTCGCTCATCTCCGCCATGCCTGCTTCCCGCTCCAGGGCAAGCCCTGACGGTCGTGGTTCCGCTCCGACGCCATGCCGGTCGCCTGTTCATTCAGCGTCGCGGCGTAGTCGCGCACGTCCTGCGTGATCTTCATCGAGCAGAACTTCGGGCCGCACATGGAGCAGAAGTGCGCCACCTTGTGCGCCTCCTTGGGCATCGTCTCGTCGTGCATCGCGCGCGCGGTATCGGGATCGAGCGAGAGGTTGAACTGATCCTCCCAGCGGAAGTCGAACCTTGCCCGCGACAGCGCATCGTCGCGAAGCTGCGCCGCGGGATGTCCCTTGGCCAGATCGGCGGCGTGGGCGGCGAGGCGGTAGGTGATGACTCCCGTCTTGACGTCGTCGCGGTTCGGGAGCCCGAGATGCTCCTTGGGCGTCACGTAGCAGAGCATGGCGCAGCCGAACCAGCCGATCATGGCCGCGCCGATGCCGGACGTGATGTGGTCGTAGCCGGGCGCGATGTCGGTGGTGAGCGGCCCCAGCGTATAGAACGGCGCCTCGCCGCACTCCTTCAATTGCTTGTCCATGTTGATCTTGATCTTGTGCATCGGCACGTGTCCGGGGCCTTCGATCATCACCTGGCAACCCTTGTCCCAGGCGATCTTGGTGAGTTCGCCTAGCGTTTCCAACTCGGCGAACTGCGCGCGGTCGTTGGCGTCCGCGATGGAGCCCGGACGCAGGCCGTCGCCGAGCGAGAACGACACGTCGTAGCGCCGCATCAGATCGCAGATTTCGTCGAAGCGCTCGTAGAGGAAGCTCTCCTTGTGATGCGCGAGGCACCACTTGGCCATGATCGAGCCGCCGCGGGAGACGATGCCGGTGACGCGATTTGCCGTGAGCGGCACGTAGGCGAGGCGCACGCCGGCGTGGATGGTGAAGTAGTCGACACCCTGCTCGCACTGCTCGATGAGCGTGTCGCGGTACATCTCCCAAGTCAGCTTGACCGGATCGCCGCCGCATTTCTCCAGCGCCTGATAGATCGGCACGGTGCCGATCGGCACGGGCGAATTGCGCAGGATCCACTCGCGCGTGTTGTGGATGTTGCGGCCCGTCGATAGGTCCATCACCGTGTCGGCGCCCCAGCGGATCGCCCACACCATCTTGTCGACCTCCTCCTCCACCGACGAGGTGACGGCCGAGTTGCCGATGTTGGCGTTGATCTTCACCAGGAAGTTGCGGCCGATGATCATCGGCTCCAGCTCGGGGTGGTTGATGTTGGCGGGAATGATGGCGCGGCCGCGGGCGATCTCGTCGCGGACGAACTCGGGCGTGATGTGGGCGGGAACCGACGCGCCGAAGCTCTCGCCGTCGGCAAGTGCGTCGATGGCGCGGGCCAGCGCCGCCGCACGGCCGAGGTTCTCGCGGTGGGCGACGTAGATCATCTCCTTGGTGATGATGCCGGCGCGGGCGAACTCGTATTGCGTGACGGGGGCGCTGCCGACGCCGCGCAGCGGTGCGGCCTTGTTGGGGAAGTCGCGAGCGAGCGCTTGGCCTGAGACGTTGCCGTTGTCCTCGGGGCGGATTTCGCGGCCCTCGTAGCTCTCGACGCCGCCGCGCTCGCGGATCCAGCTTTCGCGGATGCGCGGCATGCCGGCTTCGACGTCGATCGTCGCGGCGCTGTCGGTGTAGGGGCCGGAGGGATCGTAGACGCGGAATGTCGGCTCGGCCGGATCGGTCAGCCCAATCTCGCGGAACGGGACGCGGATGTCGGGGTGGCCCTGCGGGCTGTCGTAGAGCTTGGCCGAGCCATGAATAGGCCCCGTCGTCACCTCTGGTCGCATCAGATCGGTCGAGCGGGTGATCTTGTTCATCGTCGTCGTCCTTATCCGGAAGTCTTTTTCTGGGGGCCTGTATTGAGCGACGACCGCAACGTCAGGCGAGCTTGGCCAGCACGCGGTCGAGGCGGCTCTTCACGTCGGCGGCGATCTCGGTGAGGGTGGCGTTGCCGACCATGCTCATGGCGCCAACCGGGTCCATCGCGGACACCTCGACGCGGCCGTCCGCGTGCTGCTGCACGACCACGTTGCACGGCAGAAGCACGCCGACCTGGTTCTCGGCGGTCAGCGCCTTCAAGGCGAGGGTCGGATTGCAGGCGCCGAGGATCTTGTATTTGGGGAAATCGACACCGAGCTTGGCCTTCATAGTTGCGGAAACGTCGATCTCGGTCAGCACGCCGAAGCCTTCGCCCTTCAACGCATCCGTCGCGGCGATGAGCGCGTCGTCGTAGGTCATCGAGACGGTCTTGGCCATGTAGTACTTCATTGCGTGCTCCTGTCGATCGGCGGTCTGGGGTTGGCTCCGCCGCTGCCGCGACTGTGCTTGGCAAGCACTTGCTCGACGCGGCTGACGAGCAGCTTGGTTGAAAAGGGCTTCTCGATGTATTCATCCAGATCGAGGTCGTCGAGCGACTCCGGGATTTCGTCGCGATCCCACGCCGAGATCATGATGACCGGCGTGTCGCTTCCCCGATTGCGCAATATGCGCAGTGCGTCAGCGCCGTTCATGCGCGGCATTCGGTAATTGAGCAGGATCAGATCAAAGCGGCTTTTCTCGGCGTACTCGAGTGCTTCGAACCCGTCGAATGCCAGCGTGACGTCGCTGCAGCCGTCCTGCTCAAGCGTGAAGCGGATCTGGCGGCCGAGCTCGTCATCGACCACGAGTATGCGCGCCGAACGCAGATCAACGGGTGCGTTCGATGCCGCTGGCGCAGCTTCGACGGCAGAGCGACGAGAGTCAGAACTCTTATTCATGGCATGTCCGTCCCTTCGCCGGCATGACCCGGATCAGGTTCGAAGGGTGCTCGAGCCGATAGCTCGATCTCAGCCGGTTGACCGGCGCCCCTCGGAACGAATGGAGAGTGGGATGACGCGCTTCAAAATGCAAGTGGCGCCCCGATATGACCATCTTGAGCATCCGCAAGTGTTTGATTAGCCGCAGGAATGCCACGAATCACCCGTAGTCGGGAGATGCGTAGCGGGAACGCAATCGAGTTCGCCGAGTTATCCTCGACAGACAACGATAGGAGCCCAGCTATGCCCAAGCGACAGCACAGGCAGATTTTCTGGACGGTCGGCACACGGGATTTCCGCACGCTGATGGCCGAGCGGTTCGCGTCTCCGGAAGGAGCCGGACGGTATCGGGATCGCGAACACCTGGACGGCTGGATCGTCATCCAGGTCGACCACTCCAAACCCGGCCGAGTCTACTCGAGCCCGGAGCTGCCGGGCGGGCCAGTCGCGATGCCGGCGGCAGGAACGTTCTGAGCTGGCCTCCGATACTGCGGCGTTCCTTTTGACGTCCACACCATCGAATGACGCCCGGCGCGCAAGCACCGGGCGTCATGTGTCTGATAGACGAGCGCATCGTGCGTGCCGTGGTCAGAACTCGACTTCGACGCTCCACTTCAAGCTGTGATCGGGTGTGTTGTCGTTGAGACCGAACAGCAAGCCGACGCCGACACGAACCGACGCGCCGTCGTCGTCATCGCCGTCGTCACCCGAGAGTGCTTTGATCTTGCCCGGCTTCGCGCCACCGGCAGGGCTGCCAGCCAACGCTGCGGTCTTGAACGTGTAGTAGACGACGGGGCCGATGCGATGCTGATCGTGGTCGCCGAACAGGATCGCTTCGTCGCTGCGCGTGCCAGAATTGCCGAGCCGATCGATTGTGCCGTAGGCCTCCAGCGAAAACGTCCAGGCATCCGAGAATTTGTACTGCACATGGGTGGCGTAGGCGAAGTCCCACTTTTCATCGCGGCCAAGATGCGCCGGGCCCGGCTCGCCGCCGCGCAGATGCTTGACCAGCATGAGGTTGGCGACAAAGTCCCATGCGCCGCTCTTGGCCTGGATGATGGGGCCGGCAAAAAGCGTTGCGGCCTCTCCAGGGTCGCCGATGGGATGCTGATATTCGACGAGCGCGCCGAAGCCGATGCCCTGTGTCTTGACGGGCACCAGGATCACCACGCCTTCCAACGCGATCTCGGTCAGCGACAACGGCGCGAAGCGGTTGGCGTCGGCGAACGTCGCCGGATCGTCGAGCCGCTCGCTTTCGTATTCGATGCCGACACGGGTTCGCAGGAAGTGTGTCAGCGTCATTTCCATTTCGAGAGCGTGGCGCTGGCGCACCAGGGCATTGCCGTCGTACTCGAAGTTACCGGGGGCGGTTTCGAGGAACTTGCGTCGCGGCTGGCCGAAGATGTGCGCGTTCTGACTCTGGAACTCCAGTTCGCCCGGCTCGTTGGAGAGGTTCTTGACCTCGAACTGGTTGACGGCGGGACCGGCAAGGACGGCATCAGCGCCGGCCAGCGCCACTGACAGCGCTGCCGCCATAGCGGCGACGAAGCCCGTTCCATTCGATGATCGCACGTGCGGTCCCCTGCGGAGTTGATTGCCCGATCAGGATATATTCCCGATTTGAAGGGCAATGTCTCCCGGATTGAGCAGGGGGCAGCGCCGGCTAGGCCACCGTCAGCGCGACGCGTCGATGAGCCGGGCGAAAGCCTTCATGGTCCGCTCGCCGGCACTGCGGTCTTTCATCGACCAGTGCCAGAAGTGATGCGAGAGATAGAGACCGTACAACTCGAACACGACCTGACTTTCGTCCAGATCGCCGCGAAATTTCGCGCTCTCCTTGGCCTCGCGCACCGCTTCTGCGAGCACGCCCGACCAGTGGTCGAGCACCTCTTTCAACTTGACGCGCACCGGCTCGGGCAGAGCGTCGCTCTCGGCGCTGGCCTGCACGAACGGGCACCCGCCCTTGAGACGCGGCGAGCGTGACCACTGCATCCATTTGCCGAACAGTGCGCCGACGCGCACCTCGCCTGCCGCGGCCGCCATCCCCGGCTCGATGACGTCGCGGACGAACATGTCGGCGGCCTGATCGAGCACGGCGAGCTGCAGGCTTTCCTTGGTGGCGAAGTGTGCGAACAGGCCCGAGCGCGGCAGATCCAATTGGCGTGCGACATCGCCCATCGACAACGCGTGCAACCCGTGCGCGCTGGCGATGCCGAGGCCGTGCGTGAGAATGCGGTCGCGGACCAGTTCCTGAGCCGTCATGTGTGGAAAGTTCCTTTCGTGATCGCCTGCCCCGTCACGGTCGCGGCGCCCTCAGCAAGTAGGGAATAGCAAAGCCTTCGAACGTGGAGACAATGGGGCGCGGGTGAGGCGATTGGCGTGCAAGGGCGTGCCTTGTTGCGTTCGCGTCACGCTTTTCCGAGGATTTGACGAAACGGCGCGCAGCTGACGCGAATACCCGGTGCAGAGTGAGCGCGCGGCACCACGTCCAGGCGGACGCGAAGAGCATTTTTCGCGTCCGACCACAGTGGGAAGACGGGACTCTGACTTACAAAATCGCACATGCCGGTCAGCGGCCGTGCTTCGCCAGATCGGTGTCGCTCGACGTGCGGTCCTGCCAGAATTGCAGCGCCGCGAGCGCCATGATGGTCAGCCCGAGTCCGACGTGCCAGAAGCGCAGATCACCGTCGTTCGCGTACTCCAAGATCGCTGGGGATCCGGCGAGCCAAGCGCCGAGCAGCAGCAACAGCCATTCCTCCCAGCGGCGCAGATCGACGAGTTCCAGCGCCGACAAGGCGACGACGAAAGTTCCGACGACCATTGCGTTGAGCAGCGTGGTCTCGGACACCGATTGCGCCGCGGCTAATGGACTGACGATGACCAGCGCGCCGAGCGCGATGCCGAACCAGTCTTCCCATGTGTAATGCGAATTCAGCACTGCAGATCGTGACATGACAGCCTCCACGTTCTCACGAATGTGACGGCACACGTCGGCTGCGCGGTGGGGCGGGATCTTGCGGGAACTCCGGTACCGATTCCGCGGCCCGATCCCGCGGAGCAGCGTATGTCTATCTTAAAAGCTGGGAGCCCGCCGACTGCTGTTCAAGGGCCTGGCACGCGGAATGCGGATCAAATCAGTTCGTCGCGCATTCGGCGAGCGGCGCTTGCAGGCCGAGTTCCCGCGCCAGCGTCACCGCCGCCGCCGCGTCGATGGCGAGGGCTGCCGCGTCGCGGTCGCCGTCGGGCAGGCGCGCCAACTCGATCATCGCCGCGACTGTCTCCGGCGACAGACCCGACGCGAGCCCGAGCGCCTCGGCCTCGCGCGCGGCTTTGAGCAGAACGGCGCGGAGAGATGCCGCGACGGTGCAGGGCGCCGCGCGCAGAGCCGAGCCGGCCGGTGCGGTGGATGCGGCCGAGCGGCGCGAGCACGGCGGCCGCGCGGTCGACGAAGGCATCGAAGCCGCCGATCGCGATCTGGAGTTGACCGCTCAGCGCCGCTTCAGGGTCGCTGCTGGAAGCGCGCGTCTCCGACATGACCCGACAGAATGCCGGCATCGACGACGCCGATGGCGCGCTGGCCGAGCGCACCCTGAAGGCGTGGCGGAATATCGGGCGAGCCGGGGCTCATGTCGATGACGAGCGCGCCAGCCGGCAATTCGTGTCCGAGGCCGCTGCGGTCGGGCGAGCCGAACAGCGCTTCGGTCAGCGCGTCCAGCGTCGGCCGCCAGACGATGACGTCGCGACACTCCGCGCCGATGTCGGCGAGCGAGCCGGCGATTTCGATGCCGGGGCGATAACCGGCGAGAGCGGCGCAGCGGTCGGGCTGGCGATCATGGACGAGGACGCGCGCGCCGGAGGCCGACAACCTCCGTGCGATGGCCGACGTTGCCGGCCCGAGCCCCACGATACCGATGATCGACTGCGCCATGCCCGGCCGCTCCCGCATGAACCTTCAGCGGCAGCATGTGGGCAATGGCGCGTTCCAGGCAAGCCCGCGCACGATTGAAAGCAATTCTCGGAAATCGTGGCGCGCGGTCGCCGGTCAGGCGGCCAGCGCGGTCGCGGCGCTGTCGATCCAGCTTTTGATCTTTTCGACGTCGGGCGGATTGCCGTCGCGCAGAATGCGCTGGCCGTCGGCCGTGGTCGCGAATTCGAGGATGCGCACGCAGAGATCGTCGGTGCCGGCCTCGGCGATGGCGGCGACGGAGCGGAAACCCGCACCCGTCAATAGCTGGGCGTGGCCGCCGCGCAGGCCGGGGATGCTCATGACCAGCCGTGCCTGGTCCTGCCACTCGACGATGACTTCGGGCGTGATGTGCCGCGCGCCGAGCTTCAAGGCGGTGGCGTCGGGGTCGGCGACGAGGAAGTCCGCGACCGTGCGGATGCCGGCCATCGCGAAGCGCTCGGCCGTCTTGGGGCCGATCGAGGGCGCGGCTTCGAGGTCGTCGGTCGCGGCGAGGGTGCGGCGGGCGGAGCGTTCCGCCGCGGCCGTGTCGCGCGAAGCAGGTGCGGCAGCGGGGCGCGGGGCGAGGCGCGACAGCGGCTCGGCGACGGGCGGGATGGACGGAACGGTGGCCGCTGGACGCGGCGGCGCCGGACGCGGGATGAGCGGCACACTCGACAGCGCCTCCTGCAGCGAGCGCGCGGGCATGGCTGTTTCGGGTTTGGCTGCTGCGGGTGAGGCGGGTTCCGCGACAGGCGCGGCGGCGGGCGGCGGCGCGGTGTCGATGCCTTCTGCCGGTACTGGCACGGCCGGACTGGCACGGTATGGGCGATGCTGATGCCGCCCTTGGCGATGGCGGTCGGCGGCTTGGGCTTGATCGCGGCGAGCGCGGCCAAGCGGCTCTGGGCTGCGGCGGCCTCGGGAGCGATCGGCAATCGTGCCTCACGCACCTGGGCCAGCTTGGCCGAACGCGGCGCCACCACCTCGGCGGCGTAGAGGTCGCGCACGGCGCGATCATCTTCGGGAAGATTGGCTTCGACGCGGCCGGTGGTCTTGAGCTCGTCGTACATGGCTTCGACGATGCGGCGGTCCTCGCCGTCGGCGAGCTTTTTCATCAGCGCCTTGATGGGCATCGTGATCAGCGCGAGGATGCCTTCGAGCGTCAGCGACACGTGCGGCGCGGCGACGCCGGCCTCGGCGATGGCGCGATCGAGCAGGCGCGCGTGCAGTGTTGCCGCGTGGACCAGCAGTTCGCCGACCATCGGGCGCGCTATGGCGTCGAGACCCTCGGTCGGCTCGACGACGCCGCGGGTGATGTCGTAATGCGCGATCAGCTTCTCATAGTCGGCATTCGAGCGGTCGGCGGCGGCGCAGACGAGGTCCTTGATCCAGTGCGGCCCCTTAGGAACGGCGACGTCGAGGTCGGCGTGGCGGGCGATGGCATCGGCCCACAACGCGTCGTAGCTGCGATTGATGCTCCACTCGGCGGCGCGGTGGATGTTGTTCTCGGCTTCCGACTGCGCGGTGTGGAAGGGATGCACGGGATCGGTGGCATAGTGCGACAGCACGCCCGCGCACCACACCGCCTCGCTCCAGTTCTCGGCGCGCAGTGCGGCGACCAGATGCTCGTACCAGCTCGCGACCTTTTCCGGCGCGCCGCCCCAATATTTGTCGCGCGGATGCAGGACGTGGTTCTTGAAATCCTTGAATTCGTCGTCGGGCGCCTTGGCGCCGGTCATGTACAGCTCGGCGTGCTTGAGGAACAGCCGCTCCCATGCGGCCGCGTCGGGCGACTGCATCCGGTGCAGCGCATCGAGCGCGAGCTTGTGATGGGTGCCGCGGGCATGGGCGGCGCGAAGAATGCGGTAGATCAGGCTCATGGGGCCTCCGGGCGCGTCGGCGCTTGCGCCGGAGCGGCAAACAAGACCGCCACGGCGCCTGTTCGACAGGTTTGGCCACAGGCAACCGCGAGTTGGGGAGCCGGGACAATGCCAACGCGGCAATAGTCGCCGCTCGTCAACAACTTGATGCAGCCCGGCGGCGCACTTTGCGTTTGCGCTTCGGTTGCCCAGTCTTGCCGGAGGCGAGCCCGCCTTCGGCAGGACCAACCGCGCTTATTGTCCGCGCTTCGGGTGCCCGCACCGCGTCGGCGCCGGAGCGGCAAGCAAGCACCCGCGTCGGCGCCTGCGCCGGAGCGGCAAACAAACAACTTCGCGGCTATTCGCGGCCGGGCGAGCGCTCGACACCGCCCGGCAGGCGGTCGTCGCCTTTCATTCTGCCCGACGGCGGCGCGGGCGCTGCTTCCGAGGCCGCGCCAGCGGGCGCGCCAGACCCCGGCGCCTCGTATCGGAACGACCGGGTGGCGCCTTCCCGCGGCGGTGCAACGGCTTTCTTCTTCGCGTCCGGTTTAGCCGGCGCAGTTTTTTCGCCGGAGGCCGGCGGCGCGACGGCGGGCGGGGCGACGGGCGCAACCGGTGCAGGATTGGCGGCGGGCTTCTCGGCGGCGGGCACTGCTGCGGGCGGCGGCGTCGCCGGTTGCACGACGGGTGCGGCGGCTGCTGCGGGCGCTACGGCCGGCGCGGGGGCCGGCAATACGGGCGGCGTCAGCGTCGGCTTTTTGAACAGCATCGACGGCGCGGGAGCCATGTCGGCACCCGCCGGCGCAGGCGGCGCCATTGGGCGCAATTCAACGCCGCCGGGCCGGGCGTCTTCGGTCGCGCGCTGGGCAGCGGATGGGGTCGAGAGACCAACGAGCGCGCTCATGGTCGTGGCGGTGGCGAAGGCGGCGCCCAGAGCGGCCGTGCGCAGCGGGCAAGCAACGGAATGGGTCATGTGCTGATCCTGCTTCTGCCGAGGAACCAATGAATGAAGAACCGTATGGCGCGCCCGCCGGTGACGCCGAGGAACCATGCTGCCAGGATCAGCGTGATCGGCAGGAGCAATCGAAACTCTCTATAGACAAATGCATCGACCGCGACCAGCACGCCGGTTGCGAAGGTATAGCCGAGATACTGCACGATGCTGCTCTGCCACAACAGCCAGCCGATGAAGCACGACACCACGGCGACGAGGCCGACGAGGTTGCGTGCGACGCTCGGCGGCAGTTCGGCGATGGATCGCCTCGGGTCGAGCAGATCGGCGATCATGTTGGCGTGGATGAACACGCCCGACATGCTCTCCGACGTCCATGCCGACAACGGGGTGCGGTGCCGGTCGCGCTCGGGGAAGTCGCCGCCGATCAGCACGATCTTGCCGGCCAGCGGTTTGGCTGCTGCTGCCGCTTTCTCGGCCGACAGGCCATGCTCGCCCGCAACGAATGTGTGCGCGGGCAGCGTCTCGAACGTCTGCGCGCCGTTCGCGGGCGGCAGCAGCCACGCAATCGGCCGCTCGCTGTCGGCGCCATCGTGGCCGGCAGCGCGAGCGAGCAGTCTCGAAAGGCTCTCGGGATAGGCCGAGCTGGGGTGCGGGCTGGCGCGATAGCGCACGACGTCGTCGCGCTGGTGGCGAAGATTGAGATAACCGGCAGGGTGGCCGATGCGTTCGATGAAGGACTTCTGGAACTCGCGCTGAAAAACCTCCATCTGGCCGCGTTCGTCCCACGCGCCGAGCACGACCTTGGCCTTGGCTGACTTGAGCGCATCGATCAGCGCCTTGTCCTTCTGCGGCTCGGTGGCCTTGAGGAAGTAGATGTCGAGGCCGATGACGGCGGCCCCGGCAGCGTCGATGGCCGATACCGTGCGCGCCAGCAGACCGCGATCGATCGGCGAGTTGGCGTAGTCGCGCAGGGTGGCGGGCGTGATGGTGACGACGGCGATCTCGGGGTGGGGCGTCGTCAGGCGGTCGGACAGCAACGCGGTGCGCCAGTCGGCTGTCGCGTGCTCGAAGCGCAGCACCCAGGGCAGGAACTGCGGCACGAACAACAGCCCGATCAGCCCGGCGAGGCAGAGCGCACCGACCGTGAGCCTGAACCACGGAAAGAGGCTGCGCGGCGTTGCCGTCGTGGCCGGCTCAGTGGTCATGGTCGCTGCTCATCCGCTGTCCCTCCGCGTCAGCGAGGATAGGCCCGGCCGCGTGTGGATGGCAACGACGCACCGTCGTCGTGGTTCGGACTGTAGGGGGCCACTTATCGTGTCATCCCGGGGCCAATGCGGAGCATGTCTCCGTCATGACTCCCCGGGATCCATATTGCCGCGTTCGCCAGAGCGGGAGGAGAGATGGATCCCGGCAATGAATGCCGGGATGACAGGGGGGCGCTACTTCCCTTCGCGCCACCAGGCGAGCGCCATGAGAGCAAGAAGCGCCGCGAGTGCGAGGAGGCCGGTGAACATCGGCGTCAGCTTGACGCCCTTGGTCACGAACGCTTCGCGGTCCTTGAGGCCCATCCAGCCCGTGCCTGCCAGAACCTTGGCGTTGGACATCATCGAGATGCGCGGCAATTCCACGGCGCTGGGCGCCGCCGAAGCGAGCAACCCCGTCGGCCGCGTCCAGAACATGCCGCCGCCCGTCGCCTCCACGAGCGGCTTCATCTTATCCTCGGTGGCGGTGACCTCGCTCATCTCGCGCGCGTCCTCGACACCGGCGTGGGCGACGGCCGTGAGTTGACCGGACGTCGCCTGCGTCTGGACTTTATAGAGGCCGGGCAGCTTGGCCTCGACGGTGGTGGTCCACAGGCCGGGCCGGGCCTTCTCGAGCGAAACCTCGAAACTCTCGCCGCCGGGACCGGAGATCGTCACTGGCCCCACCGTCTCCTCCATGGAGCGGCGTTCGACCGAAACTTTCATGCCCTTGGCCGATGCGATCAGCCGCTCTTCCTCGAGGTCGGGCTCCTTCATCAGCCAATGCGACAGCCGGCGCAGCAGATCAGTGTGCGGGCCGCCGCCGTCGTAACCGCGCGCCCATAACCACGCATGATCGGAGGTCAGAAGCGCGACACGCCCCTTGCCCTTGCGGTCGAGCACCAGCAGCGGCTGATCCTCGGCGCCCTTCATCACCGTCGTGCCGCGATCGGGGCGCACCTCGACCTGCCGCAGCCAGCGGCCCCAGGTCGGGATGCTGCCCGCAGCGCCAGGGTCCGCCGCACCCGATCCCGGAAGCCCGCGCGTGACCGGATGCTTCGCGCCATCGACGGTGAGCGATGCCTTGAACGGCGTCTCGATCACCCGGCCCGTGGGCTGAGCCGGAACTACGGGGGCAAGAGGCGTGCGGTAGAGCGACAGGCTGCCGGCATAGTCGTCGCCGGCCGCGATCAGCAGCGCGCCGCCGTGGCCGGTCACGTAGCGGGCGATGTTGTCGTAATAGAGCATCTGCAGGATGCCGCGGTGCTGATAGCGGTCGAAGATGATCAGGTCGAAGTCCTTGATCTTCTCCGAGAACAGCTCGCGCGTCGGGAACGCGATCAGCGACAGCTGATTGATCGGCGTGCCGTCCTGCTTCTCGGGCGGGCGCAGAATGGTGAAGTGGACGAGATCGACGGCGGCGTCGGATTTGAGAAGGTTACGCCACACCCGCTCGCCGGCATGCGGCTCACCCGAGACCAGCAGCACGCGCAGGTTCTCGCGCACGCCCTCGGCGGCGATGACGACGCGGTTGTTGGCGGGCGTCAGTTCGCCCGGCGCGGGCTCGATCTCGACTTCGACGATATTGGTGCCGGCGTGCGGGAACGGCATGGCCAGCGTGATGGTGCGGCCGATCTCGGCGCGGCGGGTCTCGTCGGGCTGGCCTTCGCGGCGAACCTTCAAGTTGACGGTATCGCCTGCAGCGTTCTGGCGGCCGGTTTCGCGTATGGCGACCTCGACGTCGCGGGTCTGGCCGACGATGCCGAAGCGTGGAGCCTTCAGGATTTCGATGCGGCGGTCGAACTCGCCGGGCGCGCCGGTCAGCAGCGTGTGCACGGGTGCGTCGAAGCCGAGGCTCGACACCGACTTCGGCACGTCGTGGACCTGACCGTCGGTGATCATGACGACGCCGGCGAGGCGGTCGGGCGGCGTGTTGATGAGTGCCTTGTTGAGGTCGGCGAACAGATTGGTGCCGTTGCCGCCCGATGCGCCCGCGGTCTCGGCGGCCCGGCCCGCGGTCACCCACTTCACTTCGAGATTGGGAATGGCGGCGAGCTTCTGTTCGAGATCGGCGCGGATGGCGCGGCTTTGGTCCGGCCGGCTGGCGAGCGCCTGACTGGTGGAGGCGTCCTCGACGGCGATGACGACATTGGCGAGGCTCTCGCGGCTTTCCTCGCGCAGGGTCGGGTTGGTCAGGGCGAGCAACAGCGCAGCGAGTGCCAGGGCGCGGAACAGCGCGCCACGCGAGCGGCGAACGGCCAGCAGCGCGACGAGCGCAAGCGCGATGGCGGCGGCGGCCCACAACACCGGGGCGGGCAGCAACGGCGCAAAATCGATCGACCAGTTCATCCGGTGGTCCTCATTGCCCGAGCCGTTCGAGTAGCGCGGGCACGTGCACCTGATCGGCTTTGTAGTTGCCGGTCAGCGCGTGCATGACGATGTTGACGCCGGTGCGGAACGCCAGCTCGCGCTGGTTCTCGCCGCCGGGCACGACGGGGTAGAGCGGCCGGCCGCGATCGTCGAGCGACCACGCCGACGCGAAGTCATTCGAGGTGACCAGGATCGAGGTGACGCCGTCGGCGCGGCGCGCCTTGCGGGTGTCGTCGCTGCCGTTGTCGGACGCGGCCTCGACCCAGAGTTGTCCGCCGTCCCAGCGGCCGGGGAACGTGCGCAACAGGTAGAAGGCCTTGGTCAGCACGTGGTCGGGCGGCACCGGTTCGAGCCGCGGCAGGTCGAGACGGCCGAGCAGTCGCTGCAAGGGTGGTCCGTCCTGGCCGCCGAGCGCAAATCCGGTCGGCACGCCCTGGCCCTGGTCGCGGGTGTCGAAGATGATGAGGCCGCCCTGCTTCATGTAGGCGTCGATGCGCCCGAGGGTCGCTTCGTCGAGCGGGCGCGCGCGGTCCGTCACCGGCCAGTAGAGCAGCGGATAGAAGGCGATCTCGTCGGTTTCGACGTTGACGCCGATCGGCTCCCCCGGCTCGATGGCGGTGCGCAGCTTGAGGATGGTGCCGAGGCCTGTGAGGCCGAGGCGGCTCGTCTCGTCGGTGGTGCTGTCGCCCGACTTGACGTAGCCGAGCGTGACCTTGCCGGTCGCCTTCATGGCGGTGGCGACGTCGGGGTTGAATGCGGGCGCTGCGGCGGGCGGCGGGCGGCGCGGCTCGCTGCGTGTCTGCGCGAATGCTGACGTGCTGACTGCAGCGATGGCGAGACCGGTGATCGCGACAAGCAGCATGGCGGCGGCGACTGCGGGCGCGCGCCGCCGCTTGGGCAGTAGCGTGCCGAGCCCCTGCAGCACGAGGATCGCAATGATGTCGGCGAAGATGAGCGCGAGGGCGATGGCGAGCAGCCACGGCTTCAGCATGGTCGAAGTCTCGGTGGCATAGTTGAGCCGCCCGACGGCGGCGGGTAGTGCGGGCAGTGCTGTGAGCACGCTCTTCGGCCCGAGCACATTGAGCGTGCGCGGCGAACCGGACGGACCATAGTAGCCCGGAGGATGATCGAGCGAGGGCACGAGATCGCGCAGCTTGGCGGCTGCGAACGCTTGCGCCGTCGGCGGCGGTGGCTTCAGAATGCCGAAGCCGTCGAGCGTCTGCACCGGCGGCAGCACGTCCGCCTCGACACCCTCGGCTTGCCCCGCAACGTCGGCCGCGCCGCCTTCGCCGCCGGCGCCGGGCCGGCCGAGCGTCGCGACCCGCTGCAGCATCTCGACGAACAGTCCCGAGATCGGGAGGTTCGACCAATCCGAGTTGGCGGTGATGTGAAACAGCACGAGCTGACCCTGGCCCCGCCTGTTGGTCGTGACAAGCGGCGTGCCGTCCTTGAGCCGCGCCCAGACGGCGGACTCGGGCGAGATCCGCGAGGGATCGGCGAGGACCTGGCGGTTGACGAGCACGTCGGCGGGGATCGGCAGGCCGGCGAACAGGCTCGAAGTCTTCGAAGGCGGCGAGCGGCTGCGGCTGCGACCAGCTCAGCGCGCCGCCGAGCGTGCGGCCGCCGAGCCGGAGCGGAACGGGCAGCAGATCGTCGCTGCCCTTTTCAAGCCGCGGTCCGGCGAAGCGGACGAGCACGCCGCCCTTGCGCACCCAGGCGTCGACGCGCTCCTTGACCTCGCCCGTCAGCGTGCCGATGTCGGCCAGCACGAGCACGGTAACGCCGCGCTTCAGCACGGTGTCGATGCCGGCGGCGAGATTGGAATCCTGCGGCCGCACGATCTCGGCGAACGGCGCCAGCGCCTTCTGGATGTAGTAGAGCGGCGCCAGCAACGGCTGCGCCTGCTCGCGGCTTTCGCCCGAGATGAGCCCGATGCGCTGCCACTGCGAGCGCGCGTCGAGCAGGCTGACCGCGCCGGCCGAGCGCTCTCCGGCGATCTCGATGCGCGTGACCTGATTGCGGAGCTCCAGCGGCAATTCGAAACCGACGGTCTTAGTGGTCTCGCCCGACCCGAGCGTAAAACGCGCCTCGCCGAGCTGCTGGCCGCGCACCGAGAAGGCGTGCACCGAACCGTCGCGCGCGGGCCCCGGTGTGCGCACGACGAGGGCTTCGAGTTTGCCGTCGCGGCCGACGCCGCCGACTGCGCCGAGCGGCTCGAACCCGGCAGACCCTTGTCCGACATCGACGAGCGAAACCGTGCCGCCCTTGGCTGCTGCGACGAGGCGGTCGGCAAACGTCTTGGCAAGCCCGCCGTGATCGACGCCGTCAGCGAGCCACAGGATACTCGCCATTTCCGCGCCCGCGAGTGCGGTGTCGAGCGCCGTGACCGCGGCGATGCGATCGGGCGCGAACGGCTGCGGTACGATGGCGGCGGCCGTCGAGCGGGCCGCCGACGGCGCTTCGATCCGCGCTGTGATGGTCTTGGCGGAGCTGGCGGTGGCGAGCACGACGACGGGCCGGCGCTGGGTCTCGGCCTCGGTGATGATGCGCTCGACGATGCGCTGCCGCTCGGTCCAACGGGGAGCCGCCGTCCAGCCGTTGTCGAGGGCGATGACGACGGGGCCCGAGCCTTGCAGCGCCTTGTCTTGCGACGGATTGAGGATCGGCTCGGCCAGCGCGAAGATGACCAGCGCCGCGGCGAGCAGCCGGATCAGCATCAGCCACCACGGCGTCTTGGCCGGCTGCTTGTCGATGTTCTCGATGCCGACCAGGATGCGCGTCGGCGGAAATTCGACCTGCTTCGGGCGCGGCGGCACGGTGCGCAGCAGCCAATAGATGACCGGCAGCGAGGCGAGCGCCGCCAGCAGCCAGGGATTGAGGAAGGCGAGCGCGCCCATTGTCATAGCGTGCCCTCCGTCATGGCGTTCCCTCGCTGCCGTCGGCGCGGGTCTGCGTCTGCCAGCGATAGCCGCCTGCCGCGCCATGTAGTTGCGTGATGAGCGCAAGCAGCGGCTCGGATGCGGGCCGGTCGGTATGATGCAGCATGAAGGTCCATCCGAGCCGCGTCGCGAGTGCGGCGACCTCGGCACGGTGCGCCTCGAGCCGCGCGCGATAAGCCGTGCGCACGCTTTCGGCGCGATCAGCGACCCAGCGTTCGCGGCCCGACGGGCCATAGAACTCGGTGCGGCCCTCGTAGGGCAGCGTTTCCTCGGCAGGATCCAGGATCTGCACGATGTGCCCGGTGCAGCCGGCGGCGGCGAGCACGTCGAGGCGCTCTCGGATCGCGGGGATCGGCGCCAGGAAATCGCCGAACAGCAAGACGCTCGAATGGCGGCTCGGCGTCGTTTTGGGCGGCCGGCTCTTTTGCACGGCGGACGAGGCGAAGCTGGTGAGGAGCGCTTCGAGGATGCGCGTCGTCGCTTTGCGGCTCGCGGTCGGCGTGGTCAGCCCGAGCACGGCCACACGTTCACCGCCGCGCACCAGCAGTTCGGCCGCGGCGAGCATCAGCACCAGCGCGCGCTCGCGTTTGGTGATCTGCGAAAGGTGGCTGCGGAAGCCCATCGACGGCGACATGTCCGCCCACAGCCACACCGTCAGCGCCGCTTCCCACTCGCGCTCGCGCACATAGAGGTGATCCGAGCTGGCCGATCGCCGCCAGTCGATCAGCTGCGCGCCGTCGTTCGACTGGAATTGGCGAAACTGCCAGAACGTTTCTCCGGGGCCGGAGCGGCGGCGGCCATGAATGCCATGCGCGACGGTTGCGGCGATGCGCTTGGCGTCGATCAGCAGATCGGGCAAGCGGTCGGCAAGCCCGTGCGCATCGCGCTCGAGCGTGAACAGTTCGGCGGCCTCACCTGTCGGCCGTCCGGAATGGGACATGACGCCCGCCATCCACGGCTACTCCAGCTTGCCGGCGAGACGCGCGATGATGCCGCTGACGTCCTGCCCCTCGGCGCGCGCTGCGAACGACAGCGCCATACGGTGCTTGAGCACGGGCTCGGCCAGCGCCACCACATCGTCGATCGACGGCGCAAGCCGGCCATCGGTCAATGCCTTGGCGCGTACGGCGAGCATCAGCGCCTGGCTGGCGCGAGGACCGGGACCCCATGCGACGTACTTGTCGGTTTCGGCGTCGGCGCCAGTGCCGGGACGGGCGGCGCGGACGAGACCCAGGATCGCCTCGACGACCTTGTCGGGCACGGGGATCTGGCGGACCAGCCGCTGGATCGACTGCAACTCGGCGGCATTCAGCACGGTCTCGACGCGGCGCTCTTCGGTGCCGGTGGTCGAGTACAGCATTCGGCGCTCGGCGGCGAGATCGGGGTACGTCACGTCGATCTGCAGCAGGAAGCGGTCGAGCTGGGCCTCGGGCAGCGGATACGTGCCCTCCTGCTCGAGCGGGTTCTGGGTGGCGAGCACATGGAACGGCGCGGGCGTGTCGTGGCGTTGGCCGGCGACGGTGACGTGGTGCTCCTGCATCGCCTGCAGCAGCGCCGACTGGGTCTTCGGGCTGGCGCGATTGATCTCGTCGGCCATCAGCAGCTGGGTGAAGATGGGACCCTTGATGAAGCGGAACGAGCGTGCCTTGCCGGGCTGGTCTTCCAGCACCTCGGCGCCGATGATGTCCGACGGCATCAGGTCGGGCGTGAACTGGATGCGCTTGGCGTCGAGGCCGAGCACCTTCCCGAGGGTGTCGACCAGCAGCGTTTTGGCGAGGCCGGGCACGCCGATCAACAGCGCATGTCCGCCGGAAAGAATGGTGATCAGCGTGCGCTCGATCACGTCATCCTGGCCGAAGATCTGCGTTGCCGCCGCCTTGTGGGCCCGCTGCACCTTTTCGGCCGCCGCTTCGAGACGGGGGATGATGTCGGCGCCAGCCTGGGTCGAAATGTGCCTGGGTCGTGAGCGTCTGGGTCAACGTTGTCATGGATCGACTATAGCCCGTGTGCATTGGCCAGCGAGGCCAGATTTGTGCATGCGTCGCAGGGGAACTCTGTCCCGTCGAACATGGCTCTACTAAGGTGCTGGACGATCGGGGGCGGGGGTGCGCAAGGTCAAGTGAATGTTACGTAACGAGGATCGCGCAACAGCCCGTTTTCCGGGCCAGAGCGCGGGTAGCCGAGCGCCGGTATCAGGACGGGTGTATGCAAGACGACAGTGGCCAAGCTGACCCGAGCCGCATCAGTGGATTGGAAGCGTTGTTGAATGACGCAGCCAGGCGCACGGACGCGCCTGTGGAAAGCTGGGATCCGCCCTATTGTGGCGATATCGGGCTGGCGATCCGGCCGGACGCGACGTGGCTCTATCGCGGGAGTGAGATCAGGCGGCTGCCGCTGGTCAAATTGTTCGCCCGTGTCCTGCGGCGCGACGCCGACGGGCGGCACTATCTGGTGACGCCGGCTGAGAAGGTCGATGTGGCGGTGGCCGACGCGCCGTTCCTCGCCGTCGAGATGGATGTGCGCGAGGTGGGTGCGGGGCGCCAGATCGTGTTCCGCACCAACCTCGACGACATCGTCACCGCCGGCCCCGGTCACCCCCTCCGCTTCGCCGTCGATCCCGCGACCGGCGGCCTCAAGCCCTATCTTCTGGTCCGCGGGCGGCTCGAAGCCCTCGTCACCCGCGCCCTCGTCATGGACCTCGTCGCCCTGGCCGTGGCCGACGAAAGCGGTCACCTCCATCTCGAAAGCTGCGGCGAGCGGTTCGCACTGCCAGGGGCGGGGTGAGGTGAGCGATGTTATCGCCGTTTCCGGCGCTCGTCGGCAGCACTCGGAAAGCCGACATCGATCAGCCGCCGCGATAGGTCAGGAGAAGACATTAGCCCGGTGTCGGAACGGTGAAGCCCGCGAGCAACAAACGTTCGGGCAGACCACGGTCTCGGTCTCGGCACCGAGTAAGTGGATCGCGACGCGTTCTCACGTTGTCGTTCAACACTACTGCGCGGCCTCGCTCGGCGGAAGCGCGGGCTCCACCGCTTTGATCTTCCGCCCCTCGACGTGGAAAAGATGCTGGGCGCGACGGATGTGCGCCGGGCGATGGGCGACGATGATGCGCGTGATCGCCATTTGGGCGATGAGCTCGGGGATCGCGTCCTCCGTTCTCTCTTCGAGGTTGGCGGTCCCTTCGCCGAGGAACAGAATCCTCGACTGTCGGTAGGCCGCCCGAGCGAGCAGGACGCGCCGGCACTGGCCGCAGGGCAAGGTCGAGCCCATGTCGCCGACGAGGGTCAAGTATTGCATCGGCGAGCGTCTGATGGCCGGCGCACCTGCGCGGCGACCGCCGCCACATTGAGGCGCTCCATGTCAAAGTCGGGATCAAAGCGACCGTAGAGGAAGCCGATTTTGTAGTCGGCCCCCTCCTCGGTGATCACTAAATTTTGTCATTCGCCTTGAGCCACCGATAATATGCGACGCCCGCAGCGATGTTCGAAGCGATAACGTAACCCCACATCCCGCCCGCCACTTCTTCGATTTCTGCCGTCGAAAGCTCGCGGTGCTTGTCACTGCTCAGTTCGCGAACTGCGCTATTCGTCGCCGGCTGCGTGTTCATGTCGGTTCTCCTGTTGGTGATCACGATGGAGCACCTGCCGCCATCGTCTACATCGAGAGTGTCGCTGTTCCGCGCGAACTCTGCTGTTCTCTGAAGAACAGGCTTGTGATCAGGAGTCCGCCGCAATGAGCGGTTTCGATTTTTCGATGCCGCTCAAGGCCTTTCCGAGGGGATGCAATCTTGCCATCATGAAATTTCTCATCGCATCACCCTCAGCCGTCACTGTGGGTTGTCAGTTAGTTCGTGAACACCGAGACGCTATGCGGTTGCACGAATTACCTTTGTGCAACATGTCCGCATTGGTTCAGTCTCGACTGCCTCACCCCGCCGCACGTCCGGTCCGCGCCGGGAGCGTCGTGGTTCTCAACGCAATAGCCCCGTCCCCATCCACCCACTTGCCTCTCCACCCATCACCCCCTAACGCTGCGTCGGCAGCGGGGAGGCGGACGGCATGGTGAGTAATCTGGCGGGGGGAGCGGCCGGCAGTATTTTTACTATCGGCCTCGTCGTGGCCGTCGTGCTGATCGCACTCCTCCTCGCTACGCTCGCGCGGCCGGCGCTGCGGATCTGGCCGACGCCCGGCGAGAAGTCGTGGCAGAGCTTCGTGTTCTGGCCGCTGTTCCGCGGGCTCAACGTGCTGGCGGTGCTCGCCGCGGCGGTGACGTGGCTGGGCGTTGGGCCGGGCGGCGCGCTCGGGCTGCCGGTGTGGACCCGCGTTCTCGCAGCGCTCGCATTCGCAAGCTCGATCGCCATCTTCGTCTATGCCTTCCGCGTGCTCGGACGCGACAACAGCTACGGCGCAACGGACGGGCTGGTGACAGGCGGCATCTACCAGTGGTCGCGTAACCCCCAGAACGCGATGCTCATCCTTGTCTACGCAGCCCTCGCGCTCGCAGCGGACAGCGGCCCGGCGTACGTGCTTTGCGGAGCGACGATGCTCGTCTACGCGCTGATGGTTCTGCTCGAGGAGCCGTGGCTCGCCGCCCGTTACGGCGACGCCTATCGCTCTTATTGCCAGTCGGTGCCGCGCTTCTTCAATTGGCAACGGTTGTTCGGGGCGCCGTGACGGCTCAGTTCAGCCTGAACTCATGGCCGACGAGCTTGATTTCCGCAGGTTTGACGAGGCCGGAATGGGCGACGGTCACGCGAAACAGCGGCCCTTCGAGCTTGGCCGCCCAGAAATCGAGGAACGACTTGAGCTTCGGGAAGCGCGGGTGGAGATCGTAATCCTGCCAGATGTAGCTCTGAATCAGCGCGGGATGGTCCGGCAGCCGGTAGAGGATTTCGGCGGTCGTCAGCCGGTAGCCTTCGAGCATTGCCAGAAAGTCGTTTGCGTCGCGTCGTTCTCGGCCAGATTGCGCCATCGTCGATTGCCTCTCGCTTGCCGGGGCGGTGGAGTGACACACGTCCTCCGAGGCTAAGCGAGATTCGCTATAGCGGCATCATAAATCACAATAATTTCAGCGTTTTAGCAGCATGCGGCAATCGTTGCTAACAAGCCTGCTCGTCGCGGTGATGCAAAAGTGCGAGGCCCGGCTGGGGGCCAGGCCTCGCTGTCGAGACGGACACGGGGGTTGAACGTCTCGGCTTGGTTCAGTGGCCGTTGCGCTGGATGTCCTCGAACAGCTTCTCGGGGACGAGGCCGCCACTGCGCTCCTGCAGCTGCTTGAAGAAGTCCTCGGCGAAGGTCGAGGCGTTGGCGGTGACCGCGCCCGAGGTGGCGATGGCGAGAGCGACGAGAGCGGTGGCGATGATCGACTTCATGGTGTGTCTCCTGGGGGATGTCAGATGTTGAGATGGTTGTGGTCGGTCGAGGGGCGGATCAGTGGCCGTTGAGTTGGAGATCCTCGAAGAACTTGTCGGGGAAGTTGCCGCCGCTGCGCTCCTGGAGCTGCTTGAAGAAGTCCTCGGCGAAGGTCGAGGCGTTGGCGGTGACAGCGCCCGAGGTGGCGATGGCGAGAGCGACGAGGGCGGTGGCGATGATCGACTTCATGGTGTGTCTCCTGGGGGATGGTTGGTTGGTCGTGGGACGCTCGTGAGTGGGTCAGCGGGCGTCGAAGATGCCGTGCACGGTGATGATCGACTGGGTGCGGACGAGGTCGTTGGTCACTTTGTCGGCCTTGGCCGAGACAGCGCCGGTGGTGGCGATTGCGACGCCCATGATGGCGGCGAGGACGAGGTTCTTCATGGTTGGTCTCCTGCGTGGGTTGCGGTTGAGTGATGTCGTCGGTGGTCCGGTTTCGGTGTCTGCTTTGATCTCGCGGCCCCGGTTGGCTCGGCGCCGTCTCGATGTCCTGAAGGTAGGCGAGAACAGCGCCGCCGTAAATATAAAACGAACCGTCTCGTATTCACTTGAGCGAGAGCGCGTGGTGAAGTTTGGTGTGAACGGCGTGAACCAAAAGCGCGCATCGTGATCGAAATCACGTATTTAATATAATAAAAACAACATGTATTGGCCGATCACGCGCGCGTTCACCACACGTGTGTCATTGCTGAATGGTGGCTGATCCTGCAGCCGAAGCCCGGTGGGCGGGGAGGCCACTTTCTCAAAATCGTATATTTGCATACGATACGATCCGTTTTATATTGCTGGCATCAGGGGTGGAGGGATGCTCGATGACGACGACGACAGCCGGCCCGCGGCGCGCGCCAGGGCGGCCACGCAGCGACGCAACGCGGCAGGGCATTCTGGACGCGGCAGTCGAGCTGATGGCGACCGAGGCCTATCGCGACATCACGGTCGAAGGCATCGCGGCACGGGCCAAGGTGGGAAAGCAGTCGATCTATCGCTGGTGGCCGTCGAAAGCGGACTTGGTGCTGGAAGCCTATACCGAGCGGTCGCTTTACAAGCTGCCGCCGCACCTGCCGTCGGGCGACGCGTTCGCCGATCTCGAGGACGATCTGGTGCGCTATTTCACGGTGCTGCGGCATGAAATGGTGTCGAAGGGTGTCCGCAGCCTCGTGGCGGAAGCTCAGCTCGACGGCGATTTCCGCGCCAAGTTTTACGCGGCGGTGTGGAAGAAGCGGTGCGAGGCGGTGCACGCCATCCTTCGCCACGGCATCGCGCTCGGCCAGATCCGGCCCGATATCGACATCGAGACGGTGGCGCACCTTATTCACGGTGCGAGCTGGTACCGGATGCTGTCGGGCACCACTCGCCCGTTCGACGAGGGGTATGCGCGCACGGTGATCGGCTTGCTGCGCAGCGGGCTGGCGATGCGGCCGGATGGCCAATCTGCCACCCCGTCCCCGCCGCAGTGACGAGCGCATTCCGCCGCACCATTTCATGACGCGCTTTAGGCCGGTGTTAACCCGGCCCGTGGTTCCCTGACGCCAGTTCAGTTGCGTCCTGTGACCGTTGCGTCGAGTGAAAGGTGTCCCATGTCGTTGTTGCGTTCCGGCTGCGGGCTGTTGTCCGTGCCGATGCGAGCGTACCCCGCGCTGCCGCGCGTGCTCGTGATTGCCGCTGCCGCCGCCCTTGCTGGTTGCGCGCAGCATACCACCCAGACCGCCGCCTATGATCCGCGCGTCGCCGCGCCACCTTCCCATGTCTCGCCGGATACGGGCCGCAAGCCCGATCTCGAGGACGATGGACGGGAGGCGCAAATTCCGCCGATGAAAAAGGCGCAGCCGGAGCCGGACGACCCGCGCGAGCCGTGGAGCCGAAACTACGGAAAGGGAACGCCCGTGCAACGCGCCGACGTTGTCGCGCCGCCTGCCGTGGCCGCTTTGGGGCCTGTGGTCCGCGGGCCGGTGCCTGCTGATCTGCCGCCGGATTTCCGCCGCCGTCTGGCCAGCGCCTTCGACGAGTGAGCGGCGCACAAAAAAGGACCGGGGCCCCGAGGGGCGTCCGGTCCTGAAGCGTCCGGGAGGGACGTCGGTGTGCGCGCGCTCCGGAAGCCGGCCGTTGTGCCCGGCTCCGGCGCAGCGGATCAGTCGTTCTTGAGGTGATCGCGGAAGGCAGCCTGAGCGGCTTCCGCGGAGGGGATGCCGCGCGACGTCAGCACCTTGTAATCATGCTGCGCCTTGAGGCCGTCATTGATGGCGCGAACGAACGTCTTGAAGCTCTCGATCAAGCCTGCGGGGCGGCGCGGCTTGCGCGTCTCCACGTCCGGAAGGAAGTCGAGGGCGCTGTCGTAGGACTGAGTGGCCATGTGATGTATTCCTTTGCTCGTCATCTGCTCGCTCGCCCGCAGCTGGTTCGATCCGGCTTGCGGGCCCGGCTTGGCCGGTGTTGTGCGTTGCGATAAGGAATATGGCATGCCAATGAGTCCATTCAAGGCATTCGGGGCTCCAGCATGGGTGGTCTGCGGCGGCTGCATGGCGCATTAATCAAGTGTTTACAGCGATAGAGGCCATTCGGAGTTGTGCCCGTCGTGCCGCGCCACCCGATTGTGCAAATGCGAAATAAACAGCGATCACATTGCAATCGAGCGGATGGCGCGGCGAGAACGGCTTGCCGTGGCGGGCAAGGCGGGGGCACCCCACTCTGTGATCGAGCACTCTGGTTGGACCCGATAGGACACTAGTGGCGGCTGTGGAGGTGATCGATGCCGGATGACGCGCCCGACGCTTGGCAAAGCACTCCAGCGATCCGCCGTTGGAGCGAGATCGGCGGCCACGTCGAGCGGCTCTCGGAGCTCGAGGCGATCTTCTACGAAGCCAGCGCCACCAAGTCGTTCGCGTCCGATACCGATCGCGCCGCTTTTCAGGAGCGTTGGCTCGGCCGTTACCTCACCCATGATCCGCGCTGGTTCTATGTCGCGCTCGCCCCCGGTGCGATCGGCAAGGAAGGCGTGGTGGCCGGCTATCTCGCCGGCTCGCTCGACGACCCCGCCCGCACGCCCCGCTTCGCCGACATCGGCTACTTTCCCGACTTGGCCGATCTGACTGCCCGCTACCCGGCCCACCTGCACATCAATCTGGCGCCGCAGTTCCGCAGCCGCGGCTGGGGTGAGCGGCTCGTCGCCGCCTTTGTCGAGGATGCACGGTCAGCGGGCGCGCCCGGCGTTCACGTCGTCACCGGACGCGGCGTGCGCAACGTGCGCTTCTACACCACGTGCGGGTTCGTCGAGGTTGGTTCGGTCATCTGGCGTGATCGCGAACTGGTCATGCTCGGCCGCACGCTTTGATTGCCGATGTGTGATCGCGACGGCCAGCGCGCGCAGACGCGCTTCGCCAGATGCGTTGCGGGCACGGGTCGTCTCGGTCATACTTCGCAGCCGCGGTCGGCCTGTTGCGCCGCAGCCAGCTCGGAACGTGATCGGATCGGAGGCTGAATGATCGGGACCGCCGCGTCGGAATGGAGACAGGCGGCGTCCGCCATGGCGATCGAGCTCGAGGGCGTCAACAAGTGGTTCGGTGAATTTCATGTCCTGCGTGACATCAATCTCAAGGTGTCGCGCGGCGATCGCATCGTCATCTGCGGGCCGTCGGGTTCGGGCAAGTCGACGCTGATCCGCTGCATCAACCGGCTCGAGGAACATCAGAGCGGGCGCATCGTGGTCGATGGCCACGAGCTGACCAGCGACCTCCGGCAGATCGACCGCATCCGCTCCGAAGTCGGAATGGTGTTCCAGAACTTCAATCTGTTCCCGCACCTGACCGTGCTCGAAAATCTGTGCCTCGCGCCGATGTGGGTGCGGCGCGTCCCGCGCGCCGACGCCGAGCGGACGGCGATGCGCTTCCTCGAGCGCGTCAAAATTCCCGAGCAGGCCGCGAAGTATCCAGGCCAGCTCTCCGGCGGCCAGCAACAGCGCGTGGCCATCGCGCGCGCCTTGTGCATGAACCCGCGCATCATGCTGTTCGACGAGCCGACCTCGGCGCTCGATCCGGAGATGGTGAAAGAGGTGCTCGACACCATGACCGAGCTGGCGCGGCAGGGCATGACCATGCTCTGCGTCACCCATGAAATGGGCTTTGCGCGCGCGGTGGCCGACCGCATGATCTTCATGGACCGCGGCGAGATCGTCGAAGACGCGCCGCCGCGCGAATTTTTCGACAACCCGCGTTCCGAGCGGACACGGGCGTTCCTGTCGCAGATCCTCGATCATTGACCCTTGGAGTGGACCTCATGACAGCCTTTCTCGGACGAGGACTGGCCGCGGTCGCCGCACTTGCGTTCACGGCGGGCGCGGCGGCGGCCCAGACCAAGACGCTCGACACGGTGAAGGCGCGCGGCGCGCTCAACTGCGGCGTCAACACCGGCCTCGCCGGGTTCTCGATGCCCGACGACAAGGGGCAGTGGACGGGGCTCGATGTCGATCTGTGCCGGGCGGTCGCCGCCGCCGTGTTCAAGGATGCGAGCAAGGTGAAATATGTGCCGCTCACCGCCAAGGAGCGCTTTACGGCGCTGCAGTCGGGCGAGGTCGACATGCTGTCGCGCAACACCACGTGGACCATGAGCCGCGACACCGCGGCGGGGCTCAACTTCGTCGGCGTCAACTACTTCGACGGCCAGGGCTTCATGGTCAAGAAATCGCTCGGTCTCAAAAGCGCCAAGGAACTGGACGGCGCCACCATCTGCGTTCAAACCGGCACCACGACCGAGTTGAACGTCACCGACTTCTTCCGCGCCAACAAGCTCAACTACAAGCCGGTGGTGTTCGAGAAGCTCGACGAGACGGTGGCCGCCTACAACTCCGGCCGCTGCGACGCCTTCACCTCGGATCACTCGCAGCTCTATTCGGAACGGCTGAAGAGCCCGAAGCCAGATGACAACGTGGTGCTGCCCGACGTGATCTCGAAGGAACCTCTCGGCCCAGTGGTGCGCCAGGGCGATAGCGGCTGGGGCAACGTCGTGCGCTGGACGCACTATGCCATGGTCAACGCGGAAGAGCTCGGCGTCACCTCGAAGAATGTCGACGAGATGCTGGCGTCGGCCAATCCCGAGATCAAGCGCCTGCTCGGCAAGGAGGGCGATTTCGGCAAGGGGATCGGGCTCGACAACGATTGGGCGTACCAGATCGTCAAGCAGGTCGGAAACTACGGCGAAGCGTTCGACCGCAACGTCGGCGCCGGCTCGCGGCTCAACATCGCGCGCGGACAGAATGCGCTGTGGACGAAGGGCGGGCTGCAGTACGCCATGCCGATCCGCTGAGGAAACGGGCCATGCCGCGCCAGAGGCCACCGCTGTCGCTGCCGGCACTGCTCTACGATCCGAGGGCGCGCGGGATCGTCGTGCAAGTCCTGCTCGTCGTCGCCTTGGCGGCGGCGGCGTGGTCGCTCGCCAGCAACGTCGCAGTCAACCTGCAGCGGCAGAACATCGCGTCCGGCTTCGGCTTTCTCGATCGCACGGCAGGCTTCGAGATCTCGCAGCGGCTGATCGATTACACCGCCACCGACAGCTATGGCCGCGCGTTCGTGGTCGGGCTGCTCAATACGCTGCTGGTCGCCGGTCTCGGCATCGTGCTGGCGACGATCCTCGGCTTCACCGTCGGCGTCGCGCGGCTGTCCTCGAACTGGCTGATCTCGCGACTGGCGCTGGCGTTCGTCGAGGTGGTGCGCAACATGCCGCCGCTGCTGACGCTGTTCCTCGTCTACTTCGCCGCGATCAAGACGCTGCCCGGTCCGCGGCAGTCGATCGCGCTGCCGCTGTCGTCCTATCTCAACGTGCGCGGGCTCTACATGCCGCGGCCGCAATGGCTCGATGGCAGCGGGGCGATCGTCGCGGCGCTGGCCGTCGGTTTCGCCGCCGCGCTGCTGCTCGGCCGCTGGGCGCGACGGCAGCAGGTCGCCACCGGGCGGCAATTTCCGACGCTGTTGCCGAGCCTCGGCCTCGTGCTCGGCCTTCCGCTGCTGGCATTCATGGCCGCCGGTCAGCCGGTCGCGTTCGACTACCCGGAATTGAAGGGGTTCAATTTCTCGGGCGGCATGGTGGTGCAGCCGGAGTTCATCGCGCTCTTGTTCGGGCTCACGGTCTACACCGCCGCGTTCATCGCCGAGATCGTGCGCGCGGGCATTTCCGGCGTGCCGAAGGGGCAGAAGGAGGCTGCCGCCGCACTCGGCTTGAGTGCGGGACAGTCGATGCGGCTCGTGGTGCTGCCGCAGGCGATGCGCATCGTCATCCCGCCGCTGACCAACCAGTATCTCAACCTGACCAAGAACTCGTCGCTGGCGGTCGCCATCGGCTATCCCGATCTGGTCTCGGTGTTTGCCGGCACGGTGCTGAACAACACCAACCAGGCGATCGAGTGCATCCTGATCACCATGGGCGTCTATCTGGTGCTCAGCATCATGACGTCGCTCGGCATGAACTGGTTCAATGCGCGCATGGCGCTGGTGGAGAGGTAAGGCGATGACCGCGCACGCACCCTCGACCTCAGCCAAGACCGTGCGGCCGCCGGCCGGCGCCGGTCCCGTCGCGTGGATCGCCAAGAACCTGTTCGCGACCCCAGTGGATGCGCTCCTGACGCTCGCTGGGCTCTACATCGTCTATCGCCTGCTCGGCGGCTTCATCGACTGGGCACTTCTGAGTGCGACCTGGACCGGCGCCGACGGCAAGGCTTGCTCGCGCGACGGCGCGGGGGCGTGCTGGCCGTTCATATGGCACAAGTTCGGGCTGTTCATGTCGGGCCGCTATCCCGACGCCGAGCGCTGGCGGATCACTCTGACCTATGGCCTCGCTCTCGCCGGCCTCGTGCCGCTGATGATCCCGCGGTGTGCGGGGCAAGCTGTGGCTGTCGGTCTATATGCTCGGCGTCTTTCCGCTCGTCGCGTTCGGACTGTTGAGCGGGGGCGTGTTCGGTCTGCCGGTCGTGGCGACGGAACTGTGGGGCGGGCTGCTGGTGACGCTGGTCGTCGCCTGCGTCGGCATCGCGGCGTCGTTCCCGCTCGGCATCCTGCTGGCGCTGGGGCGGCGCTCGGAGTTGCCGATCGTGCGCTGGGCGTCGATCGGGTTCATCGAGATCGTGCGTGGCGTGCCGCTGGTCACCATGCTGTTCTTCGCCTCTGTGATGCTGCCGCTGTTCCTCCCCGAGAACGTGACGTTCGACAAGCTGCTGCGCGCGCTGATCGGGGTTGCGCTGTTCTCGGCCGCCTATCTCGCCGAGGTGATCCGCGGTGGCCTGCAGGCGATCCCGCGCGGGCAGCTCGAAGCGGCGGACGCGCTCGGTTTGAGCTATTGGCAGAAGATGAGCTTCGTCGTGCTGCCGCAGGCGCTGAAGCTCGTCATTCCAGGTATCGTCAACTCGTTCATCGCGCTGTTCAAGGATACGAGCCTGGTGCTGATCATCGGCCTGTTCGATCTCCTGGGCATCGTGCAGCAGTCGGTGCAGGCCGACGCCAAATGGTTTTCGCCATCGACATCGACCACGGGCTATTTCTTCGCCGGCTTCGTGTTCTGGATCTTCTGCTTCGGCATGAGCCGCTATTCGAGCTTCATCGAGCGCCGCCTCGGCGCGGGTGACCGGCGGACGTGAGCCGCCGTCTCCCCGGTCACGCCAGCATGTCCGCGACCATCTCGCCGATCGATAGCGATGCGGTCAGGCCGGGGCTTTCGATGCCGTAGAGCGCGACGAGCCGATCCATGCCGTGCACCTTTGCGCCGTGGATCGCAAAGTCGGCGGCTGCCTCGCCCTCGCGGTAGATCTTCGGGCGGATGCCGGTGTAGCCGGGATGCAGCGCGCCATCGGGCAGGCCCGGCCAATAGCGGCGGATCTCGCGGGTGAATTGCGCTTCCCGTCGGCCATCGGCGTCTTCGAAATCGTAGGCGACGCGATCGGTCCAGGCGAGGTCCGGCCCGAACTTGGCCTGTCCCGCGGTGTCGAGCGTCAGGTGGACGCCGAGCCATGCGCCATCCGGCATCGGATAGACGAGGTGGCGAAACGGCGCGCGGCCCGAGAGCGCGAAATAGTGGCCTTTGGCGGGATATGTCGCGGGCGGGCTGTAGCCGCCGGGGGGAAATAGCGTGCGGGCGATGTCGGTCCCGCCAAGCCCGGCGGCGATGACGAGATGGCGTGCCGAGATCGGTGTCGTCACGCCATCGCATGCCGTCTCGACGATGAAATCGCCGTCGGCCCCGCGCTTGATCGATGTCACGGCGGTGGACAACACGACGCTGCCGCCGCGCGCGGTCAGGTGCCCCTCGAGCGCGGCCATCAGTCCGTGACTGTCGACGACGCCGGTCGAGGGCGACAGCAGCGCCGCGACGCACGCGATCTCGGGTTCCAGCGCGCGGGCTTCCGCGGCGGTCAGACGGACCAGATCGCCGACGCCATTTCGTGCGGCCGTCGCCGCAATCGCGTCAAGCCGCGGCAACTCGACCTCCGACGTCGCCACCAGCAGCTTGCCGCAGCGCCGCGCCGTGACCCCGTTCTCGGCGCAGAACGCGTAGAGCAGGGCCTTGCCGGTGACACACGTCCGCGCGCGCAGGCTGCCGGGCGGATAGTAGAGGCCGGCGTGGATAACCTCACTGTTGCGCGACGAGATCTCGGCGCCGATGCGGTCGTTGCGCTCGAGCACCATGACGTCTTGGCCGCGACTGGCGAGCGATCGTGCGCACGCCAACCCGATCACGCCCGCGCCGATCACGAGGGTCTCGACGTCGGCGGTCATGAAGTGCGTCCCGGTGTTGGAATGATCGAAGTGCGATCAACCCGCGAAGCCGGCCCGCCGGCATGGCCTCAACCCGCGGGGAACGGCGCAACCATGGGTGCCGGCGCGGCTTCGGCGCGCGGCGCTTCGGTGGCCAGCGGATCGTTGGAGCGCCGCGACTTGCCCTCGAAGAAGGCGCCCTGCTCGATCGCCAGCGCCTGATGATAGACGTCGCCTTCGACGTGGCACGACGACTGCAACATGACGCGGCGGCCGCGGATCGAGCCCATCACGTGCCCGCGCACGACGACCTCGTCGGCGACGATGCTGCCGGTGATGCGCGCGCGTTCGCCGACGACGACGTGGGTGCCGCTGATATCACCCTGCACTTCGCCGTCGATCTGGACTTCGCCCTTGGAGACGAGATTGCCGCTGATCAGAAGGTCGGCCGCGATGACGGACGGCGCGTTGCGTTCGGCGCGAGGTTGAAGCGGTGCGGGGCGGCTGCTGCCTGCGGCGAAGGGTGCCGGCGGTGATGACTTGGGCATTTCCGGCTCGGACTTCTTGAAATTTGGCAGCATGACGCTGGACCTCCACGCATTGGACCACGACTTGAACGGCAATCACCGGCTGCATCGAGGAATCAGCATAAAATCGCCCCGAAATTCGTGACGACCCTACCGCCCAGCCCCTTCCCCGACCCAAAACACGTTTTCATACCATATATCCAGGCATTGGTCATGCTGAACGGTGGCGGAAGCGGGGTGGTGAGCCGTCGTTTTCCCCAAGTGTGATTTTGGCCACGGAGGCCAACTGCGGCAAGACCGCGGCGGCGTCCACGTCCGGCCCCGCCGTCTTCGCCTCAACACCGGCTCAGCGCTTCAGCGCCTCGACCGCGGTGAGTACCTCCTCGGCATGCCCCGGCACCTTCACCTTCCGCCAGCTGCGCGCGATCTTGCCCGCTTTGTCGATCAGGAACGTGGACCGCTCGACGCCCATGTATTTGCGCCCGTACATCGATTTCTCGACCCACACGCCATAGAGCTCCGAAACGGTTTTTTCCTCGTCGGCGGCGAGGCGGACGCTGAGGTCGTATTTGGTCCGGAATTTCTGGTGGCTCTTGGCGCTGTCGGGCGAAACGCCAACCACGACCGCGCCTGCCGCGACGAAGCGGTCGATGAGGCAGGAGAACTCTTTCGCCTCCTGCGTGCAGCCCGACGTGTCGTCCTTTGGATAGAAATAGAGCACCACGGGCTTGCCTTTGAGCTGACGCAGCGAGATCGGCTCGCCATCGTCGGTGGGCAGGGTGAAGTCCGGTGCCTTGTCGCCATCGTTGATCATGTTGGAAAGTGCCTTCCTTTGGTCGCTTTTCCGCCATCCACATCACCGAATACGCGCTGCCGCAATCGGGCGTGTCCGTAGTGCGCATCGGATACTGGGCCGTGCTAGCGCGGCGCTACGCCGGTGTGCAAGGTGGCGCGTTGCCGGACGGGTCGACTCACGTCAATCCCGGGGGAGGCGCCCCACGACGATCGACAGCAGTTGTCGGGCTCGGGCGACCGCGGGCCGGGACTTCGGCTCAGCGCCGGTCGAACGCAATTAAGGTGTGCCGCATACGGCCCCGGGCATGGCCGCGGGCCGGGGGCATGGCCGGTGGAGGCAGGAAGAGCCGGTTTGCAGACACGGGATCACAGCACCGGACGGCCCGCAATACGGACCGGCCCCGAAAAGCGGGGTCTGCCTGCGGTGCGCGATACCGGCCATTTGGAGCCCGGCCACGACGAATCCGTGGATGCGCCCGATAGCGTCTGGCGTCGCATTGGCCGCATCGGCTGGGGCCTGCTGGTGGTGATTCTGCCGATTTTTCTGCTGACGGGCCTCGCGGTCGGGCTCGGCTACGTGCGGCTGATGCATGGACCGATTTCGCTGAAGCCGCTGGCAGGTCCCATCGCGCGCGCCATCGGATCGGAACTGCCGGGTCTCGATATCCGGATCGACGATGCGGTGCTGCGGCTTTCGCCGGATGGGCGGCTCGAGTTCCGGTTGAAGCATGTGCGGCTGCACGAGCACGACGGCGACCTCGTCGCGTCGGCGCCGGAAGCCGCGGCTCAGCTCAGCGTCGATGGCATATGGGCCGGCCGCATCGTGCCGTCGCGGGTCGATCTGATCGAGCCGAAACTCAATCTCAACATCGACGACAACGGCACGATCGCGCTGAGTTTCACGCCGGTTCCGGTGCCCAAGGGCGACGAGGCGGAGGCGGCGGCGGCCAGCACGAAGCCCGCCGGTCGGCTGACAACCACGACCGATGCCCATAAGACTGATGCCCAGAAAACCGCGCCATCCGCCGCGACGGCGGAGTCATCCGCGACAGCCTCTCCGCCGTCGCTCAAGCGGATCGACCTCGCCCGCGTGCTCACCGACGCCTCCCGCCGGGCGCGCCGCGGGCTCGACGCGACGTCGTACCTGCGCGAGGTCGGCATGCGCGATGCGACCATCACGCTCGAAAGCCGGCGCAACGTCACGCAATGGCTGGTGCCTGAAGTCTCGATCGATCTCGAGCACAAGAAGCGGTCGAGTGTCATTGCCGGATTGATCAAGGTGGCGTCGTCGCACGGGCCCTGGTCGATCGCATTCCGCACCGAGGAGAGCGACAAGACGCGCACGCTCGTACTGAAGACGACGATCCGCGATTTTGTGCCGCGATCGGTCGAGGGTGCGCTGCCTGCGGCGGGGCTGCTGCAGGCGCTCGATCTGCCGCTCGCCAGCGATGCCACGATCGAATTGTCGAGCGAGGGCGAAATCAAGTCGGGCACGGCGTCGATCGAACTCGGACGCGGACGCATCGGCAGCCAGACGCCCCATGCCCCGGCCTTCGGCGTAGACGGCGGCTTGTTGCACATCGACTATGATGCCGGCGCGCGCCGCTTCGATCTGAAGCCGTCGCAGTTCAAATGGGGCGGCAGCCGTGTGACGCTGACCGGCACCATGACCGGCGGCGTGACCACCGACGGGCGCCCCGGCTGGGCATTCCAGGTGGCGGGGTCGGACGGCACGCTGCGCGCCGACGATCTGAAGCTGCCGCCACTTCCGCTCGATCTGCTGCAGGCGCAGGGCCACTGGCTGCCCGATCATGGCCGGCTGCAATTGTCGCGCCTCGCCATTCGCGCGGGCGGCGCCGACATCGCGGTCGACGGCGAGATCGACACGCTGCCGGCAGAACCGGGAATGCGCATCGAAGCGCGTGCCGGCCCGATGCCGCTCGACACGTTCAAGACGCTGTGGCCGCAAGCCGTATCGCCTAATGCGCGCGTCTGGGTCGGGCAGAAGCTGCAGAAGGCCAATATCAGGAACAGCGCGGTCAAGTATCTGTCCGGCAGTCATCTCGCCGGGCAGGCCCCGGCTGCATCGGGCATCGGCAAGGACAGGCTGTCGATGACCATCGAGGCGGCGGACATCGTGCTGCAGCCGCTGCGGACCATGTCGCCGATCGAAGCGCCCAAGGCCCTGGTCAACATCGAGAACGCGTCACTCGAGATCAGCTTGCCCGATGCCGCGGTCGTGGTCGGACCGGGCCGCCGCATTCCGCTGAAGGCTTGCCGGTTCGCGGTCGCCGATCTCGATCCCAAGGTGCCGGACGGAGAGATCTCGTTCAAGGTGCAGAGTGCGTTGCAGCCGGTGCTGGCGGTGCTCGATCAGGAGCCATTGTCGATCCTGCAGAAGTCGGGGCACACGCTCGATGGCGTCGAGGGCAAGGTCGAAGGCCAGATCAAGTTGAGGCTGCCGCTGGCCCCGCAGATCGACGCGCACGACGTCAAGATCGAGGGCAAGGCGCGGGTCTTCGACGCGCGCGGCAGCAAGCTGCTCGGCGGACACGACGTGCAAGGCGCGACCGTCAATTTCGACTTCGCCGAGCAGTCGATCGACGCCAAGGGCGAGATGCTGGTCGCCGGCGTGCTCGCGAAAATCGGCTGGCAGCACATCTACGATGCCGAAGACGACCGCCAGCCGCCGTTGCGCATCACGGCGGTACTCGACAACTCCGATCGCAATCAGCTGGGCCTCGATCTCGGCCAGATCGTGCAGGGGGAAGTTCCGGTCGATGTCACGGCGACGCGCGCGGGCGGCGGCGAGCCCGCCGTGCGCCTCCGCGCCGATCTGACCAAGGCTGAGATCGCACTCGATGCGGTGGCGTGGAAGAAGCCCGCGGGTCGCGCCGCGTATCTGCAATTCGACGTGGTCAAAGGCAAGGGCCGCACCGATCTCGTCGAACCTCAAGCTGGCCGGCGACGATGTGGCCATCGAGGGCGCGGCGGCGCTCGGGCCCGACAACAAGCTGCGCGAATTCACGTTCCCCGATTTCACGTTGAATGTGGTCTCGCGCCTGGATGTGCGCGGCAAGCTGGCGGCAGGCG
This sequence comes from uncultured Alphaproteobacteria bacterium, assembly GCA_963819775.1. GTDB lineage: Bacteria > Pseudomonadota > Alphaproteobacteria > Rhizobiales > Hyphomicrobiaceae > JAKAML01. The sequence continues at coordinate 284,703 of CAWFXM010000007.1, read as the reverse complement.
ACGTGTGGGAGATCAAGGCGCGCGGCACCACCTTCGATGGCCGCGACTTCTTTCGCTCGCTGTTCTCGGTCGGGCAGAACGCGGATCGTGCCCAGAAGGCCCAGAAGCGCAGCGGTGGCGTCGATCTCGAAGCCGATATCGATACCGTGCTCGGGTTCGCCGACGCCTCGCTCAAGGGCTTGAAAGTCAAGCTGTCGCGGCGCGCCGAAAAGCTGGTGACGCTCGAGGCCAAGGGCACGCTCGACAGCGGCAAGCCGCTGGTGGCGTCGTTGCGCAACGAGGGCAAGGACCAGCGCCGGCTGCTGGCCGACACCACCGACGCCGGCCTCGCGTTCAAGCTCATCGGCTTCTATCCCAACCTGCAGAGCGGACGCGCGCGGCTCGAGGTCAATCTCGACGGCAAGGGCGCGGCCGAGAAGACCGGCATTCTGTGGGTCGAGGATTTCGTGGTGCTGGGCGACCCCGTCGTCGCCGAGGTCGTCGGCAGCGCGGGCGACGATCCCATCGACCGCACCGGCGCACGCACCAAGCAGCGGATGGTGCGCCAGGCGTTCAACTTCGATCGCATGAAGGCGCCGTTCTCGGTCGGACACGGCCAGTTCGTGCTCGACGACACCTACGTGAAGGGCCCGATCCTCGGCGCCAACATCCGCGGCAAGGTCGACTTCCAGGCGCGCACCGTCAATCTCGGCGGCACCTATGTGCCGTTGCAGGGGCTCAACAACGTGCTCGGCGATATTCCGCTGCTCGGGCAGATCCTGTCGGGGCCGCGCAGCGAGGGCATCTTCGGCATCACGTTCGCGATCCAGGGCGCGATGGCGTCGCCGCAGGTCATCGTCAATCCGCTGTCGCTGTTGACGCCGGGCATTACGCGCGAGCTCACGCAGATGGCGCCGCTCGACGCCTCGGTGCAGGTACGCGACGAGCGCGCGCCCGCCGCCGGCAAGGGCGAGCCGCGCACCCGCTCGTCGAGCACGCCCGCCGCGGCGCAACGCGCGCCCAACGCGAAAGGCGCGGCCCCGGCCAAGGAGCCCCCGGCCAAAGCCGGCACCACCATCGACGGCTGGTCGTCCGAAACCACCGCCCCGCCGAAGAAGAAGTAGCGCCGCTGCCTAAACCGGCCGCAGCAGGATGTGCTTCTTCTTGCCGAGCGACAGCTTGATGATGCCGTCGGCGGTGACGTCGCTGAGCCGCAGCTTGGCCTTCTCGTCGGTGACCGCCGCATCGTTGACGCGCAAGCCGCCGCCGGCCACGTACCGCCGCGCCTCGCTGTTGGTCTTGACCAGCCCCGCCGTGACGAATGCGGCCAGCACGCCGAGCTCGTTGGCGATGTCGGAGCGCGGCACCTCGATGGTCGGCAGATCGTCGGCGAGCGTGCCCTGCTCGAACGTCTTACGCGCGGTTTCCGCCGCCGCCTCGGCCTTGTCGCGGCCATGGACCAGCGCCGTCGCCTCGGTCGCCAGCGTCTTCTTCGCGTCGTTGATCTCGGCCCCTTCGAGCGCCGCGAGGCGCGCGATCTCGTCGAGCGGCAGCATCGTGAACAGCTTGAGGAAGCGGCCGACGTCGGCGTCCTCGGTGTTGCGCCAGAACTGCCAGTAGTCGTAGGCCGACAGCTGCGCCTCGTTGAGCCACACCGCGCCGGCCGCCGTCTTGCCCATCTTGGCGCCCGACGACGTGGTCAGCAGCGGGCAGGTCAGCGCGTGCAGCGGATGCGCCACGCCCATGCGGCGGCCGAGGTCGAGCCCCATGACGATGTTGCCCCACTGATCGGAGCCGCCCATCTGCAGGTTGCAGCCATAGCGCCGCGCCAGCTCGACATAGTCATACGACTGCAGCAGCATGTAGTTGAACTCGATGAAGCTCAACTCCTGCTCGCGCTCGAGCCGCAGCTTGGCGCTATCCATCGTCAACATGCGGTTGACCGAGAAGTGGCGGCCGACGTCGCGCAGGAAGTCGATGTAGACCAGCGGCGCCAGCCAGTCGGCGTTGTCGACCATCGTGGCATCGGCCGGGCCGTCGCCGAAGCTCAGGAAGCGCTGCGAACACGCCCTTGAGGCTGGCCTTGTTGGCGTCGATCTCGGCGACCGAGCGCAGCTGGCGCGATTCGTCCTTGCCCGATGGATCGCCGACTCGTGTTGTTCCCCCACCCATAAGTGCGATCGGCTTGCCCGCCCCGGTCTTCTGCAGCCACGTCAGCATCATGATCGACAACAGGTTGCCGACGTGCAGCGACGGCGCGGTGCAATCGTAGCCGACATAGCCCGTGACCTTGCCCGCAGCGGCCAGCGCATCGAGGCTGTCGGTGTCCGAGCACTGGTGGATGAAACCGCGCTCGTGGAGGACCTTGAGGAATTCGGACTTCGGTTTGGACATGGGTGCTTCTGTTGATTAGGGTCGCGCCTGGACGCTTCGGTTCGCGCGGGTTTCGGTTCGTCGCCGTCGCTTCGCGCCGGTCTCGGTTCGTCGCCGTCACTTCGCGCCGGACCATGCACACGTTGCGGGGTTCGGGCAAGGTGGCGGATCGGGCCGGGATCGTCAAATTCAGGCGTCAAATCCGGGGGGAGCCTCAGTCGATGGGAACGCTCGTTCGTGCGCTCGGCCTGATGAGCGGCACCTCGCTCGACGGCATCGACGTGGCGCTGATCGACACCGACGGCGAGAGCACGGTGCGGCGCGGCCCGGCGATGACCTTCCCCTACACCGCCGAGATGCGCGGCCGCCTGGTCGATGCCATGGCCGACGCGCGCCTGATCCGCAAGCGCGTCGAGCGGCCCGGCATGCTGGCCGTCGTCGAGCGCGAGCTGACCGAGCAGCACGCCGCCGCCGTCGCGGCCTTCCTGCGCAAGCAAGCCATACCGCGGTCCGCGATCGACGTCGCCGGCTTCCACGGCCAGACCGTGCTGCATCGCCCCGAAGCCGGGCTGACGGTGCAACTCGGCGATGGCCCGCTGTTGTCGAACCTCACGGGACTGCGTGTGGTCTATGACCTGCGCGCGGCCGACGTGGCGGCGGGCGGGCAGGGCGCGCCCCTTGTCCCCGTCTATCACCGGGCGCTGGCCGTGGCGCTGCCGCAGCGGCCGCTGGCGGTGCTCAACATCGGCGGCGTCGCCAACGTCACGTGGATCGGCCGCGGCGGCATCGGGCATGACGGCTATCACGGCGACGGCGAGCTGCTCGCCTTCGACACCGGGCCCGGCAACGCGCTGCTCGACGACTGGATGATGCGCCACACCGGCACGCCGTGCGACAAGGACGGCGCGACGGCGGCGCGCGGGCGCGTGCACGACGACGTGGTGAAGTTCTACCTCAGCCATTCGTTCTTCAGCACGCCGCCGCCGAAGTCGCTCGATCGCGGCGCGTTCGCGCGCGAGCTGGTGGACGGCCTGTCGGTCGAGGATGGCGCGGCGACGCTGACCGCGTTCACGGTCGAAGCGATTGCGCGATCGCGCGAGCTGATGCCCGAGCAGCCGGCGCTGTGGATCGTCTGCGGCGGAGGGCGGCGCAACCGCACGCTGATGAGCATGCTCGCCGGCCGCGTCGAGAACGCCGTGGTGCCCGCCGAAGCCGTCGGCTTCGACGGCGACAGCATGGAAGCCGAAGCCTGGGCCTACCTCGCCGTCCGCACGACAAAGGGCCTCGACATTTCATTCCCCGGCACCACCGGCGTCGCGAAAGCGATGACGGGGGGGAAGGTCGTGGGGTAGGGTGTGTTCGGAGTTTAGTGCCGAAATGCGGAGGGAGAAAACGCGACAAGCGCCCATTGCGCCAGTGCGCAATCATGTCCGGACAACCGCCGACTGCGGACGTGACGTCGATTGGTTTCCGGCGGGGCATACCGAAAGCAAAGTGGATGCGTGGGGTAAGACGCAACGCATCCTCTACAATAGCAAGGTGCTGACATGACACCGGATGATACGAGTAGCGACGAAAAATCCAAAGGGTCGAGGGTGTCTGTATTACCGAGCGTAAAGGGCAACATCGATGTGCGCGCGGATAGCAAGGACGTCGCATCGGTTGCCAACCGCTTGCTGGACAAGCTTGAGAAATGCTGTTGGCGGTATCGCGGGCGGTGTGGGCAAACTCTACGAGCCAATCCACCGGCTGCGCGAAGCGCGCGCCGAGGCGAAGGCGATAGTAGTTCGCGCGGAAGCGGTGGCAGAAGCCAGCGCAATCCAGACGCGGGCGCTCGAGCGGTTCCTCGTCCAGGAGACACGTAAGCAGGAAAACCTTGAGAAGACCATTAAGATGGCGACGGAAGAGCTCGACGAGCACGCAAAACCTGAGGCGCTCGATGAGGATTGGCTGCACGAGTGGTCGGAGCGTGCGGCGAGGGTCTCAAAGGAGGAGATGCAGGCTCTGTGGGCGCGCGTCCTTGCGAAGGAGGCCAACAAGCCCGGCTCGTTCCGCAGGAGCGTTCTGCAGATCCTCAGCATGCTTGAAAAGGAGGACGCCGAGGCGTTTGTTAACCTGTCACGGTTTGTCGTTCATATCCTGGGCGACGTCGTGCCTATGGTGTTCACGCTCAATTGGTGAAATCTACAAGCAGCATGGCGTGTCATTCGATGTCATCTCCCAACTCGAAGCCCTGGGCTTGATTTCGTGCGAGGCGGTTGGGTACACGAAGGCAGGGCTTTTCAGCCGACGGCGTTGAAGTTCCAGGCGCGGTTATGGTCCGAGAGAGCTGACCTTTGAAAAGGAAAGCGGCCAGAAGCAGCTGGAAACCGGGCATGTGCGGTTCACTTTGGTCGGCCGTCAGTTGTTCCAGTTGACGGAGACGAAGCTCGTCGATGGCTTCCCGCAATATCTAGCCGACCATTATCGCAGGATGGGCATCACGTTGACGGGTGCGGGCATTGTGCCGCCACCCGAGAAAGCGTCGTAGGTGCGCTGGGAAATCACTGCACATTGCACAAAAGCACGTAGCCTGTTGGGCGCAATAGCGCAGCGTATTGCGCCGGGGATACACGACGGCTGCGCGTCATCCTGCTTTCCCTTGAGCAGGCGGGTTACGGTACTCGCTCCTGCTGCGCATAATGCGCATAAGCTGCGCGCCTGCCCCGCCCTATGCCTAGCCTCCGAATACCCCCACCCCCTCCGCCCACACACATGTCATCCCGGCATTTATTGCCGGGATCCAGCTATCCTCACGACGCAATGCGTGTGGCGGCTTGGATCCCGGGGACGAGCCCCGGGATGACAGGTGAGGCGATGCGCGCGCGGCGATCGAAGCCAGCCCCCTCACCCTAACCCTCTCCCCCGAGGGGAGAGGGAACCGCAGCACCCGCGCTTCACCACCCAACCTTATCCCCGCCCCCTCCGCCCGCCCGCATACTCACCGCGTCCGTCCATGAGGGGTCGTCTTCTAGAGGCGTCTGCTGACGGGGACGGATGCAGTCTCGCGGGGCGGGAGGGGTGTGCGGTGACGCGCGTCCCGAACGCGGCAGAGGGCGGACGCCCTTTGCGCCTGCTGGCTCACGCAGCCAGTGCCGCGGAACCGGCGCCGACCGGCGGTGCAATCCCGCTCCTCACGTAAGGGAAAGCCACAATAGGCGGCGAGAATGGGACAGACGGACTGCAACGGGGCGGCGGCGAGCCGCTGACTACTTCCTCACTCCGCGGCTCTCCGCCGCCCCGCCCCTCGATGCCGGCCCCTCGCAGGCTGTGGACACCCGGCGCGCTCCGCTCGCCGGGCCGCTTGAATTTGGCGCGCGATCATCGGCGGTGTGCGGCCTACCCCACCAGCTCCCGCACCACGCGCTCAAGTCCCACCGTCACGCGCGCGAGGCTTGCGTAATCCACCGTGCCGGGCAGGTCGTCGGGCTGGTGGTAGTAGGGATTGCGGAACGGCGCGGTGTCGGTGACCATCAGTGCCGGATAGCCGAACTGGTGATAGGCCCAGTGGTCGGACAGGTCGATGCCGGGGATGAAGCCGGGCGCGACGCCGCCGATCGACGGGAACTCGGAGCCGCGGCGGAACGCGCGGGTGACGCGGTGCGTGAACGCGCGTGAGCCGGGCAGCCCGACGAAGGCGATGAAGTTGCCGCGGTCGGGATAGACGAGGCCGAACGGAAACGGGAACTGCTGGCTGCCCGGCGTGTCGGAGAAGTAGCCGAGCGTTTCGAGCGCGATCATGCCATCGACGCGCTCGCCGCTGTCCGCGAGCTGCTTGGCGTGCCGCCAGCTGCCCATGTCGGGCGTCTTGCCGTAGGGCAGTTCCTCGTTGACCCAGAACACGATGCGGAGACGGTGCGTGCGCGGCATCAGCCCGACGAGCTGCCGCGCGAGTTCGAGCGTGGCGGCGACGCCGGTGCCGTTGTCGTTGGCGCCGGGGCTGTCGTCGGGGCTGTCGTAGTGCGCGCCGATGACGTAGGTCGGCGTATCGGGTCCCGCGCCGTCGGGTGCGAAGACGACTTCGATGTTGCGCACCGCCACGCCGTTGGCCTTGTAGATCTGCGCCTGTGGCCGGTAGCCGAAGCCGGTGAGCGTCGTCTCGATATGACGGGCTGCCGCTTCGAGCGCGGGATAGTGCGCGATGTTGTGCGGCACGCTGGCGATGGCGGTGACATGGGCGCGCAATCGCCGCGCGAGGCCGTCGGAATCTGATGGCGAGTGCGTGCCCGTGCCCGCAGCGACCGCGGCGCTGCGTCGTGCGGGCATGAGCGGAAACACCAGCGCATAGCGCAACGCCGCAAACGCAACGGCCGCGGTGACGACGCTCGAGACCAGGAGGATGACCGTCACGTACCCGTGCCTCCGGCTGCTGGCCGATGCCGTGGCCGGCGATATCGCCGACAGCACGGGATCGATCGTCAGCTCACGGTATCTTGGACCGCGTTGCACGGGGGTTAAGACGGCTGTTCAAATGCCGACCAACTTTGAATTCTGACAATTGTCGGCAATTGTCGCCGGATCGGACGCGGCCGCCGCTCACTCGTCGTCGTCACCGTCGTCGGCCGCCACGGCGGCCACCGGCTCGGGCTCGGGCTCACGGTCCTTCTCGGTCCGCATCCGCTCGCGCTCGCGCTCTTTCTCCTTGCGCGCCTCGCGGTCCATCGCATCCTTCGCCAGCCGCATGTCGAGATAGCTGCCGACGACGCCCTCGAGCTCGTCGGTCTTGTTCTCGAAGAAGTGGTTGGCGCCGGGTACCACCTCGTGGTCGATCTTTATGCCGCGCTGGGTCTTGAGCTTGGCGGACAGGTCGGCGACCGATTGCGTCGGCACCACGCGATCCTTGTCGCCGTTGATCATCAGGCCCGACGACGGGCAGGGCGCCAGGAACGAGAAGTCGTAGAGGTTCGACGGAGGGGCGACGCAGATGAAGCCGTCGATCTCGGGCCGCCGCATCAACAGCTGCATGGCGATCCAGGTGCCGAACGAGACGCCGGCGATCCAGCAGGTCTTGCTGTCGGGCTTGACGATCTGCAGCCAGTCGAGCGCAGAGGCGGCGTCCGCCAGCTCGCCCGGTCCGCCGTCCCAGAAGCCCTGGCTGCGACCGACGCCGCGGAAATTGAACCGCAGCACCGAGAATCCCCGCTTGGCGAAGGTGTAATAGAGTGAATAGACGACCTGATTGTTCATCGTCCCGCCGAACTGCGGGTGCGGATGCAGGATCAGCGCGATCGGGCTGTCGGAGGCCCCTTCGTGGTGATAGCGGGCTTCGATGCGGCCGGCCGGGCCGTTGATGATCAACTCGGGCATGGTGCCTTTATCTGTTGGGTCCGATTGAGGAACAACGGGCGGCGGCAAGGACGCAGGCGATGGCGGAAGCTGCCGTGCGACGCCTGCAGCGTCGGTGCGCCATGCGGTGCGAGCGCACAGGGTGCGATCCATACTTGACTTGGGGGATCGGAATTTACATATTCCCCCATGTAGATTAGAACCATTCGAAAGTGCGGAAGCGCCACCCCAGCCCGTCCCTTCGGACGATGGTTGCGCTTCTTAACACGATCGGGGTGGTCGGATGCAAGCGTGACATTGTTCCAGGCCGCGAACCGTGCGGCGCAAAGACTGCCGCGAACCGTGCGGCGCAAGGACTACCGGTGCCGATCCATCGGCGGCCGGACTTCGAGATCGCGAGGAGAGCAATTTGGAACTCAACACCAAAGGCCGCTACGCCGTCATGGCGCTCGCCGACCTTGCGAAGCACAGCAACGGCTCCGCCGTGCCGCTGTCCGCCGTGGCCGACCGTCAGCAGTTGTCGCTGGCCTACCTCGAGCAGATCTTTCAGCACTTGCGCCGGGCGGGGCTCGTCGAGAGCGCGCGCGGCCGCTCCGGCGGGTACGTGCTGGCGCGGCCGGCGAGCGAGATCCGCGTCGCCGAGATCATGGCGGCTGTCCAGGAAGAGACGCGGATGACGCGCTGCCTCGACGGCGGCGGCGGTTGTCTCGGCGAAGAGCGCTGCCTGACGCACAGCTTGTGGCATGCGCTCGGCGGGCACATTGCAGCGTTCCTCACCAACGTGACCCTGCAAGAGGTGCTTTCCGGCATCCCGCAGGAGAAATTGGTAGCCAAGTCGGAGCAGCCGATCGGATGGCTGGCGGCGGGATGAACGGCACGCGCACATATCTCGATTACAACGCCTCGGCGCCGCTGCGGCCGGAAGCGCGCGCGGCCGTGGTCGCTGCACTCGACGTCGTGGGCAATCCGTCGTCGGTGCATGCCGAGGGCCGCGCGGCGCGGGCGCTGGTCGAGACGGCGCGCGAGGAGATTGCACGGCTGATCGGCGCGAAGCCGTCCGAGATCGTGTTCACCTCGGGCGCGACGGAGGCGAGCAACTCGGTTCTGCACCGCTCGTGGCGGACGATCTACAATGCGGACATCGAACATGCGGCGGTGCGCGCGCCGTGCCTGGCGTCCGATGGGAAGCTGGTGCGGTTGCCCGTGCGAGCCGATGGCGTGATCGATGCGGCGGCCTTCGCGGCGGTCGTGGCGGAGCGTCCCCAGGCGGATCGGGCCGGTCACAGCCTGCTGGTGGTACAGGCTGCCAACAACGAGACCGGCGTGCTGCAGCCCGTCGCTGAAATGGCGGCGACCGCGCGTGCGCATGGTGTGTCTCGTATACTCCGACGCGGTGCAGGCCGTGGGGCGCATCGCGCTCGACGTGACAGCGCTCGGCGTCGATTACCTGTCGCTGTCGGCCCACAAGATCGGCGGACCGAAGGGCATCGGCGCGTTGTTTCTGAAGGACGGCCCGCGCGACGGCGCGACGTTGCCGCCCTTCGTCATCGGCGGCGGGCAGGAGCGGCGGCGTCGTGGCGGCACCGAAAACGTTGCGGCGATCGCAGGTTTCGGCGCGGCGGCATCGGCTGCAGCGCGCGATCTCGCGGACATGGCGCGTCTGGCCGCGCTGCGTGACCGGTTGGAGCGCGAGGCGCTGCGGATCGCACCCGGCGCGGTGGTGATCGGCGCGGGTGCATCGCGTCTTCCCAACACGGCGTCGATCGCGCTCCGCGGCGTCAGCGCCGACCGCCTCGTGATCGCGCTGGATCTCGACGGCATAGCGATCAGTGCGGGCTCGGCTTGCGCATCGGGCAAGGTCGGGGCGAGCCATGTGCTGGCGGCCATGGGCCTCGCGCCCGAGTTGTCCAGCGGCGCCATCCGTATCAGCCTCGGCCACGCGACGACGGACGCCGACATCGATGCATTTCTCGCAGCCTTCGCGCGCCACGCGGCGCGGAGCGAAACGAAACTCACGGCCGATGCGGCGTCACAGGCGCGGGCACGGTCCACGGCATTAGCAGGAGAGCGATAAGATGGCCGCAGTCCAGGAGACGATCGAACAGGTCAAGAAGATCGACGTCGACCAGTACAAGTACGGGTTCGAGACGGCGATCGAGAGCGTCAAGGCGCCGAAGGGCCTCGACGAGTCGACCGTGCGCTACATCTCGGCGAGGAAGAACGAGCCGGCGTGGATGCTCGAATGGCGGCTGGCGGCGTTCGAGCGCTGGAAGGCGATGGTCGAGCCGACGTGGGCGAAGGTCTCCTATCCGAAGATCGACTTCCAGGATCTCTACTACTACTCGGCGCCGAAAAGCACCGAGGGTCCGAAGTCGCTCGACGAGATCGACCCGAAGTTGCTCGAGACCTACAAGAAGCTCGGCATTCCGCTGAAGGAGCAGGAGATCCTGGCCGGCGTGACGGGCTCGCGCGTGGCCGTCGACGCCGTGTTCGACAGCGTGTCGGTGGTCACCACCTTCAAGGCCGAACTCAAGAAGGCCGGCGTCATCTTCTGCTCGATTTCGGAAGCGCTGCGCGAGCATCCCGAGCTGGTGAAGAAGTATCTCGGCTCGGTCGTGCCGCAGTCGGACAACTTCTATGCGGCGCTGAATGCGGCGGTGTTCTCGGACGGCTCGTTCGTCTACATCCCGCCGAACACGCGCTGCCCGATGGAGCTTTCGACCTATTTCCGTATCAACGAGAAGAACACCGGCCAGTTCGAGCGCACGTTGATCATCGCCGACAAGGGCTCCTACGTCAGCTATCTCGAAGGCTGCACGGCGCCCTCGCGCGACGAGAACCAGCTGCACGCCGCGGTGGTCGAGCTGATCGCGCACGACGACGCCGAGATCAAGTACTCGACGGTGCAGAACTGGTACCCCGGCGACAAGGACGGCAAGGGCGGTATCTATAACTTCGTCACCAAGCGCGGCGACTGCCGCGGCCGCAACTCGAAGATCAGCTGGACGCAGGTCGAAACCGGGTCGGCCATCACCTGGAAGTACCCGAGCTGCATCCTGCGCGGCGACAATTCCCGCGGCGAGTTCTACTCGATCGCCGTGTCGAACGGTCATCAGCAGGTCGACAGCGGCACCAAGATGATCCACCTCGGCAAGAACACGTCGAGCCGCATCATCTCGAAGGGCATCGCCGCCGGCTTCTCGCAGAACACCTATCGCGGGCTCGTGTCCGCGCACCGCAAGGCCACGGGCGCGCGCAACTTCACCGCCTGCGACAGCCTGCTGATCGGCGACAAGTGCGGCGCGCATACCGTGCCCTACATCGAGGCCAAGAACTCGTCGGCGCACTTCGAGCACGAGGCCACGACGTCGAAGATTTCCGACGACATGCTGTTCTACTGCCGCCAGCGCGGGCTCAGCGAGGAAGAGGCCGTGGCGCTCGTCGTCAACGGCTTCGTCCGCGACGTGCTGCAGCAGCTGCCGATGGAGTTCCTCGCCGAAACCCAGAAGCTCATCGGCATCTCGCTCGAAGGCTCGGTCGGCTAACCAATTCAAAGAGACAAGAAGGTCACCAAAATGCTCGAGATCAAGAACCTGCACGTGAAGCTCGCGGACGAGGACAAGGAGATCATCAAGGGTCTCTCGCTCACCGTGCCGAAGGGCGAAGTCCACGCCATCATGGGACCGAACGGATCGGGCAAGTCGACGCTCGCCTATGTGCTTGCCGGCCGCGAGGACTACGAGGTGACGGCGGGCGACATCCTGTGGAACGGCGAGAGTATCCTCGGCATGGAGCCCGACGAGCGGGCGGCCAAGGGCGTGTTCCTCGCCTTCCAGTATCCGATGGAAGTGCCGGGCGTCGCCGGTCTCACGTTCCTGCGCACCGCGACCAATTCGATCCGCAAGAAGCGCGGCCAGGCCGAGCTGACGACGCCGGAGTTCATGAAGGTGGTGAAGGAGCGTGCGTCGAAACTCAACATCGACGTCGAGATGCTGAAGCGCCCGGTCAACGTCGGCTTCTCCGGCGGCGAGAAGAAGCGCTCCGAGATCCTGCAGATGGCGATGCTCGAGCCGACGCTGTGCGTGCTCGACGAGACCGACTCAGGCCTCGATATCGACGCGCTCAAGATCGTGTCCGAGGGCGTCAACGCGCTGCGCTCGCCCGATCGCGCGATGCTGGTCATCACCCATTATCAGCGGCTGCTCGACCACATCGTGCCCGATCGCGTGCACGTTCTGGCGCACGGCGTCATCCAGCGCTCGGGAGGCAAGGAACTGGCGCTCGAGCTCGAGAAGTCCGGCTATGCCGAGTTCCAGGGCAAGGCCGCTTGACGCACCCGTCAAGCGCCTCGCCGCCACCGCGTTTCTCGCGACGGGCGGCAACGCCGGATGCGGGTCGGCATCGGAAGGCGCATCCCGCGCCGGATGCGGGTCGGCATCGGAAGGCGCAAGGAATGTCAGACGCGATTTAAAAGGCGACAACGATGAACGTGGCGATAATGAAGACGAAGGTCGAGCAGGCGCTGTCGGAGCAGTTCGAGCGCGTGGCGGCGAAGCTGCCTGGCGGCGCGGCAGTGGCGGACGCCCGCCGTGAAGCGATCGGCAGGTTCGGCGCGCTCGGTCTGCCGAGCCGGCGGGTGGAAGAGTGGAAGTACACCGATCTGCGCAACGCGCTGAAGGAGCCGCTGGCCGTCGGTGTCGAGGACGAAGTCAAGCTGACGGTCGCCGATCTGATCGTCGCGCTCGGGCCTCTTGCTCACCTCGACGCCGCGCGCGTGGTGTTCGTCAACGGGCGGCACCGCCGCGATCTCTCCAACCTCGAGGGCGCGGAAGGCATCGAGGTGGCGTCGCTCAGCGCAACCCTCGGCTCGGCCCAGGACAAGGTCGGCTCGGCGCTGGCGCGCACCACCGGCCCCGATAATGACGCCGTGCTGGCGCTGAACACCGCCTACATGACCGACGGCGCGGTGGTGCGCGTCGGTGATGGTGTGACGCTCGACAAGCCGCTGCTGATCGTCAATCTGCGCGCCGGCAGCGAAGGCCGCTTCGTCGCCACCCGCAACGTCGTCAGCATCGGCAAGGGCGCCGCGGTGACGCTGGTCGAGGCGTTCGTCGGGCTTCCCGGCGCGACCACGGAAGGCCAGCACAACGCCGCGACCGAGATCGTGGTCGGCGACGCGGCCAAGGTCACGCATGTCAAGATCGCCGCCGACGCGGGCAAGGCGACGCATCTGTCGAACTGGATGGCAGGGCTCGGCGCGGACGCCGACTACCGCGGCTTCCAGCTCACGCAGGGCATCGGCCTCGCCCGCAACCAGATCTTCATCACCTACCACGGCGAAGGTGCGACGCTCGATCTGTCGGGCTTGTTCCTCGGCCGGGCGTCGGAACACATCGATACGACTCTGGTCGTCGATCACGCCGTGCCCGGTTGCGTCAGCCGCGAGTTGTTCAAGGGCGTGCTCGATGGCGAGGCGCGCGGCATCTTCCAGGGCAAGGTCATCGTGCGGCCGGACGCGCAGAAGTCCGACGGCAAGCAGATGGCGCAGGCGCTGATGCTGTCGCCGGACGCCGAATTTTCGTCGAAGCCCGAGCTCGAGATCTATGCCGACGACGTGGTGTGCGGCCATGGCTCGACGGCGGCGGAACTTGACGGCGATCTGCTGTTCTACCTTCGCGCGCGCGGCATTCCACTGGCCGAGGCCCGCTCGATGCTGATCGAGAGCTTCGCCGGCGAGGCATTGGACCGCATCGAGCACGAGGGCGTGCGCGAGGTGGCGGCCGCGTTACGCGCGCGGCTGGTTGGCGAAGCTCGGGAAGTAGGCAGGATATCCCCTCGCCCCATTTTTGCGGGGAGGGGAAGAACAGTTCGACCGACGACAACGTCGAAGACGACCAAGCGAGGACTGAGGCACGATGAGCATCGAAGTTCGCGAGGCACGGGAGGGTGCGCATCTGGCGCTCGGCGCGGCGTATGACGTCGAACGCATTCGCGCGGATTTCCCGATCCTGTTCCGCGAGGTTTACGGCAAACCGCTCGTCTATCTCGACAATGGCGCGTCGGCGCAGAAGCCGCGCCCGGTGCTCGACGCGATGGACCACGCCTATCGCTTCGAATACGCCAACGTGCATCGCGGCCTGCACTATCTCGCCAACGCCGCGACGCAGGGTGTGGAGGACGCGCGTGAAACGGCGCGCCGCTTCCTCAACGCGCCCTCGACGGCGGAAGTGATCTTCACCCGCAACGCCACCGACGCGATCAACCTCGTCGCCAGCTCCTACGGCGGGATGGTGCTCGGCGAGGGCGATGAAGTGGTGCTGTCGATCATGGAGCACCACTCCAACATCGTGCCGTGGCACTTCCACCGCGAGCGGCGCGGCGCCGTCCTCAAGTGGGCGCCGGTCTCGGACACCGGCGAGTTCCTGCTCGACGAGTTCGAACGGCTGCTGACGCCGCGCACCAAGATCGTGGCGCTGACGCAGATGTCGAACGTGCTCGGCACCGTCGTGCCCGTGAAGGAAGTCGTGCGCATCGCCCACGCCCGCGGCATTCCGGTGCTGATCGACGGCAGCCAGGCGGCGGTCCACATGCCGGTCGACGTGCAGGACCTCGATTGCGATTTCTACGTGCTGACCGGACACAAGGTCTACGGGCCGTCGGGCATCGGCGTGCTCTACGGCAAGCGAGAGCTGCTCGAGAAGATGCCGCCCTACCAGGGTGGCGGCGAAATGATCGAGGCCGTGCACGTCGACCGCATCACCTACAATGTGCCGCCGCACCGCTTCGAGGCCGGCACGCCGGCGATCGTCGAGGCGGTCGGGCTTGGCGCCGCGATGAACTACATGATGCAGCTCGGCCGCGAGCGCATCGCGCGGCACGAAGCGGAAATATCGGCTTACGCCCACGACGTGCTCGGCCAGTTCAAGTGGCTCAAGATCCACGGCACGGCGCCCGGTAAAGGCGCCATCCTGTCGTTCTCGGTCGAGGGTCTGCATCCGCACGACGTCTCGACCATCATCGACCGCTCCGGCGTCGCCATCCGCGCCGGACACCACTGCGCGCAGCCGCTGATGGAGCGGCTCGGCGTGCCGGCCACCTGCCGCGCGTCGTTCGCGATGTACAACACCAAAGCCGAGGTCGACGTGCTGGCCGCGTCCCTCGTCAAGGCAAAGGAGCTGTTCGCATGATCGAGGACACCGAGACGGCGAGCCCGCAACGGCGACGCAGTGATGGAGGCTAAGGCCGCCGCGCGGCGGTTGGCCGAGCAATCGAGCGGGTCGCCGCGCCCGCCTCCCACGCCTGCGACCTTCGATGCCGCGCACTCTCCGTCGCTGGCCGAGGGCGGCACGCCCGTCGAGGGCTCGGCGCTGTCGGAGGAGGAGTTGACGCAGCTCACCGCCAACATCGTGGCGGCGTTGAAGTCGGTCTATGATCCTGAAATCCCGTCCGACATCTACGAGCTCGGCCTGATCTACAAGATCGACATCAACGACAGCCGGTGGGTCGACATCGACATGACGTTGACAGCTCCGGGCTGTCCGGTTGCCGGCGAAATGCCGGTGTGGGTCGAGAACGCGGTCAACATCGTGCCGGGCGTGGCGGGCACCACGGTCAAGATCGTGTTCGATCCGCCGTGGGACCAGAGCCGCATGTCGGACGAAGCACGTCTGGCGATCGGCATGTTCTGAGTGCTCTCGACGCCGCGGCCCCGGCATGGCAACCTGCGCGCGGCACACTATATGCACGTCGATATCGACCCGATCCCGCACCCTCGGCCTTGAACCAGGATCTGCCACGATGAACGCACCGACCCCCGATATGAAGCCGGCGACCCCGGCCCGCGCGAAGCCCAAGGTGATGTCGCTGTCCGACGCCGCCGCCGAGCGCCTGAAGGCGATCATGGCCGGCAAGCCGGGCGTCGTCGGGCTCCGTCTCGGCATCAAGAAGGGCGGCTGCGCGGGTATGGAATACACCATGACCTGGGCCGAGACGCAGGACCGCTTCGACGAGGTGGTCGAGGACAAGGGCGTCAAGCTCCTGATCGAGCCGATGGCCATCATGTACCTGCTCGGCACCGAGATGGACTACAAGACCGACAAGCTGGCCTCGCAGTTCGTGTTCAACAACCCCAACCAGAAGAGCGCCTGCGGCTGCGGTGAGAGCGTCAACATCGTCCCCGTATCCAAGGAAGCGATCGAAGCGATGAAGGGTTGACGCGCGGCGTATCGCCCGAGCCCGATCCCCGTCCCATTTGACCTCGATCAACGCGCAATCCGCCGACGTGCCCGCATTTCCTCGCATCGCGCGAGGAGACGGGGATGATCTGGAATTCGGCCTATTACTGGGGTATTCCGGCCAAGGTGCTGCATTGGCTGGCGGCGATCCTCGTGCTCGTGCTGTTCGTCCACGGCAACATCTGGCTCGACGACTGGGACGAGGCTGGAGCGGCCGGGCGTGGCGCGCTGTCGTGGCACGCCGCCGCCGGCATGACGCTTGCGGCGGTGATGATCGCGCGCATGCTGTGGCGCTTCGTCAACCGCACGCCGATGATGCCCGCCGCCACGCCGGATTGGGAAAAGCGCTCAGCCCACCTCGCCCACGCCGCCCTCTACGCCTTGACCTTCGTCGTCGCGCTGACCGGATGGCTGGCGACCGGAGCGGTCAAACCGCCGGTCGTGTCGCAGGTATTCTGGCTGATCCCGGTTCCGGCTGCAGGACTGGACGGCGGCAAGCTGATCCGCGAAGTGCACGAGCTGGCCGCCGATATGCTGATCGCACTCGCCGCGGCGCACGCGCTGGCCGCGCTGTGGCACCATTATGTAAAGGGCGACAGCATCCTGCGGCGGATGCTGCTGCGCGGCCGTGTTCGCAGTCGATAACGAGCGAACTTCGGAAAATGAGAAGCGTCAGGGACCGGGCCAGCTCAGCTGACCCGGTGCCGAAATTGACAGATCTCTCGATTATTCTCTTATTTCGTGCAGAAATTCTGCGTGATCGTGCAGCTGACCGGGTTCGCCTTGGCGCCGAACTTCGCGCTGCCGGCACAGGTCACATTGGCCGGCTTGTAGGCGATCTTGTTCGCCCCATAGCTCTTCTCCAGCTTCCGGACCTCGATCAGCCCGGCATTGTTCGCCTTCTGGGTCGCGGCATTCGCCGTGGGTCCGGTTGCCGTCTTCTTGATGACGCCGCAGAACGCGAACGATGCGTTGGACAGCGCGAATGCTGAACCAACAAGAACCATACTCATGATTGCGGCGGACTTGGCGTTCATGACAACTTCTACCCTTTGGTTGACGTCCCAGCTTATGTTATGCGGGCAACACTGACATACGATAACGGGCGCCTGCAAGTGCCGCGAAGCCTGTCACTCGCCGCCGTCGCGAGCGCAACATCCGCGCTTTCGAGCTTTCCGCTGTGCTGGCATGCGGTCGTGGCCGTCGGCTCCAGGCCGCGACGTAACTGGCGGACTGTTTGGGTACGGGCTAATATCGCCGCATGACCGCAAGCGCAGGTTTCATTGAAATGCTGTTGGACGTGCTGCGTGGGCTCGGCCCCGTGACGGTCAAGCGCATGTTCGGCGGCGCTGGCGTCTACGCGGATGGCGTGATGTTCGGGCTCGTCGAAGGCGACCAGCTCTATCTGAAGGCCGACGGCGCGACCAAGAGCGCGTTCGAGGACGAAGGGCAGGGGCCGTTTGTTTACGACGGAGCCGGCGGTCCAGTGACTGTCATGAGCTTGTGGCGCGTGCCCGAGCGGCTCTACGACGACCCCGACGAGATGGTGGAATGGGCGCGTCGCGCGCTGGGCGTTGCGCGGAGTGCAGCGGCCCGGAAGCCGAAGTCAAAGACCAAGCCGAAACCCACACCCGAGGCCTCGGGGCCGACCACCGATCGCCCCACGCCAAAGGCCAAAACCAAGCCTCGAAAATGAAAAGGACGGGCAACCGTGTCGCCCGTCCTTGCAGAATTTCGATCGTGTGTCGCCGGCCTACTCGCCTGCGATCTTTAACGGTCGTGGCGGCTTGCGAAGGAATGCCGGCACGTTGTCGGCAAAACCGCCCGCGCCGCCCGGCGCGCTGCCGGCCGGCTTGGCGCGGCCCCCGCCTTGTCTATCGGAGCCCTGACGCTCACCGCCACCCTGGCGGGGCGCTTGCTCACGCTGCGGTCGCTCGTCGCGGTGATCGCGGACTTCACGGCGTTCGCCGCGAGGCTCCCGCGGTTGTTCCCGCTGCTCACGCGGCTGTTCGCGCGGTTGTTCCCGCTGCTCACGCGGCTGGCGCTCGTCGCGCCGCGCCCGCGGCTCGCGATTTTCCCGCGGTTCGCGAGGCTCGCGGCCAGCGTCACGAGGCTCGCGATGTTCACGTGCCTCGTTCGGCTCGCGAGGCTCGCCTTGTGGTCGCGGCGTGTGGTGCTCACGCGGCGCGCGCGGGGCGCCGCTGTCGCGACGGGGACGGTCACGGCCACCCTCACGATCGGGCTGACGTGCCTCGACAGCGCGCTCCGGGGCCACTTCGACGACCCGCGGCGCATGCTCTTCGGTGTGCGGCTGGTCGAGCAGCGGCGCGCCGATCTCGGAACCCTCCGGGCTCATATGCCGCAAGCCCTCGCCGCGCTCTGGCCGGCGCGACCGCTCGGGACGCGGCGGACGATCACCGCGGTTGCCTTCGCCTTCGGCGCGCGGCGGACGACGTGCGCCCCGATCTGCACTGCGGTCGGGGCCGCGCTCGCTGCCGCCGCCGGTCCGGCTGGCGTCACCGCCGCCCTCACGACGCACGTCCGGTGCACCGTGCTTTCGCGGCTCCGCGCTGCTCGCCGTACGCGCGTCTCCGCCGCTCGTTCTCCGCGCGTCTCCGCCACTTGGCTTCCGCGCGTCTCCGCCGCGACCGCGCCGACGTTTGCCGGCGCTGGCGACGTCCTCCTCGGTCGGCTCGTCGCCGAGCCAAACCGGCGCTTCGCCCGTGATCTTCTCGATGTCCTTGAGCAGCTTGAGGTCGTCGAACGTGACGAGCGAGGCCGAGTAGCCGAGCTTGCCGGCGCGGCCGGTGCGGCCGATGCGGTGCACGTAGTCGTCAGCTTGCCACGGCAGGTCGTAGTTGAAGATGTGACTGACGTCGGGGATATCGAGGCCGCGCGCCGCCACGTCGCTCGCAGCGAGGAACGTGAGTTCGCCCGAGCGGAACTTGTCGAGCGTCGCCGTGCGCGCCGATTGCTCCATGTCGCCATGCAGCGCGCCGGCGTTGAAGCCGTGCTTCAGCAGCGACTTGAGCAGGATCGCCACGTCGCGCTTGCGGTTGCAGAAGATGATCGCGTTGCGGACGTCTTCGACCCGCATCAGATCCCGCAGCGCCTCGCGCTTGGCGTAATCCTCGCCGTCGCGGCACAGCCGGAAGCGCTGGGTGATGGTCTTCGCGGTGGTCGCCGGTTTCGCCACCTCGACCCGCACCGGGTCCTTGAGGAACTGGTCGACGAGACGCGTGATCTCGGCCGGCATGGTCGCCGAGAAGAACAGCGTCTGACGCCGCGGCGGCAGCAGCTTGCAGATCTTCTCGATGTCGGGGATGAAGCCCATGTCGAGCATGCGGTCGGCCTCGTCGATGACGAGGATCTCGACGCCCATCAGCATGATGCGGCCGCGCCCGAAATGGTCGAGCAGGCGGCCCGGGGTCGCGATCAACACGTCGACGCCGCGATCGAGCTTCTTGACCTGCTCGTCCATCGACACGCCGCCGATCAGCAGCGCCACGTCGAGCTTGTGATTGATGCCGTACTTCTCGAAAGCCTGCGCCACCTGCGCCGCAAGCTCACGCGTCGGCGCCAGGATCAATGAGCGCGGCATCCGAGCGCGGGCACGGCCGTCTCCAGTCGCGTGATCATCGGCAGCGTGAACGCCGCTGTCTTGCCGGTGCCGGTCTGGGCGATGCCCAGAACGTCGCGACCGGAAATGGCGATGGGGATGGCGGCCGATTGAATGGGCGTCGCGATCGTATAGCCGGATGCCTCGACGGCAGCCAACACCTTGGGGCTGAGACCGAGCTCAGCGAAGGCTTTTGTTTCCAAAAAACGTCTCTCCAGTTGCACTCCCACGGTCCCGCAGCTGCGCGCACACCGCCGCTCGGGCGGGCGCTGCATGGCGGGTGGAGAGCGCAGGGGAGAACTGACGGCAAAGGGCCAAATGTATGGGGCGTGCTCGAAAAGGATCGAATAAATCGAATCCCCCTGCGCTCGAGCCAAGAAGCTGCTGACACAACCTTACTGCAAACGCAAGAAAAACCGGCCTCGCTGTGACAATGAGCCTTGGATTATGGTGACTTGGACGAGACTTGGAAGACACTAAGCCCGGCAACCGGCCCCCTCCCCGGCGCGTTACCTGACGAGCCGGCCCGCAGCTCAGCCGACCCCCTTCCAAGCAACATCCGACGCGAGGAATGCGACCATGACCGACCTCCCCCGCGAGCCGCTTTTGCTGGTTCCCGGCCTGATGTGCACGGCCGATCTGTTCCGTGACCAGATCTCCGCACTCGGCCAGATCTCCGCACTGGGTGAAGGCCGCGAGGTGATCGTCGCCGATCATACGCGCTCGGACACCATGGCCGGCATCGCCGCGGATGTGCTGGCCACGGCGCCTTCGACTTTTGCCCTGGCGGGGCTATCGATGGGCGGCTATGTGGCGTTCGAAATCATCCGGCAGGCGCCGCATCGCGTCACCCGCCTCGCCCTTCTCGACACCAGCGCCCGCGCCGACCTGCCCGAGCAATCGGAGCGGCGTCGCGAGATGGTCGGCATCGCCCGCAAGCGTGGCGTGCGCATCGTGCAAAAGACGCTGCTGCCGATGCTGGTCGCGCCGCGCGTGCTGGCCGATACGCCGCTGGTCGAGCGCATCCTGGCCATGGCTGACGACACCGGCGTCGAAGGCTTCGCGCGTCAGCAGGCGGCGATCATGGGCCGTCCCGACAACCGCCCCTTGCTCGAGGGCATCCGCTGCCCCACGCTCGTCGTCGTGGGCGGCGAGGATCAGCTGACGCCGCTCAAGGTCGCCGAGGAGATCCGCTCGGGCATTCCCGGTGCGCGCCTCGCCGTGGTGCCGGGGGCGGGCCATCTCAGCACGATGGAAGAGCCCGAGGCGGTGACGGCGATGTTGGCGGAGTGGCTGGGGGCGTGATCGGCGGCTGCCGGCGTCGTCAACTATTCCGGCAGCCGATCCAATTTCACTCGTCGTGGAGCCAGCGGCCGAGGATGCCGCCGATGATTCCGCCAATGATCGGCGCCAGCCAGAACACCCACAGCTGGCTCAACGCCGGCCCCGAGGCGAACAGCGCGGGTGCGGTCGAGCGTGCCGGATTGAGCGAGGCGTTCGTCACCGGGATCGATACCAGATGCAGCACCATCAGCGCGACGCCGATCGCGAGCGGCGCGAACCCAACAGGCGCGCCCTTCGAAGTCGAGCCGACGATGACGATGAGGAAAATCGCGGTGATGACGATCTCCATTGCGATGGCCGCGCCCATGCTGAAGCCGCCCGCCGCGCCATAGGTGTTCGAGATCGCACCGAAGGTGTTGAACACGACTTTGCCGCCGCCGACCTGACCGCTGAGGATGACCGCGAAGATCGCCGCGGCCGCGATGCCGCCGAGCACTTGCGCGACGATGTAGAGCGGCGCTTTGGCGCTGTCGAAACGGCCAGCCGCGACGAGGCCGAGCGTCACCGCGGGGTTGAAGTGCCCGCCGGAGATATGCCCGACCGCGTACGCCATCATCAGCACCGAGAGCCCGATAGCGATCGAAACGCCGATGAGGCCACCGCCCGAAGGCGCGGAAAAAAGCGCCGAGCCGCAGGTGGCGGTGACGAGCGCGAATGTGCCGATGAACTCGGCACCCAATGCTTTAGCGTGCATGTCGGTTCTTCCCCTGTTGTCGAACACGCCGCAGATGCCGCAACTCAGTGAGCGCGGACGACGGCCATTCCCGCCTACACCCAACACTTCGCGGGGTTTGAGGTGGTCGCGGAGAAACAGTCCTGCCGGGGAAATGGAGACGGACACAGCGCGAGTGCGGAACGCCCCGCTCAGTCTAGCCCGGCAAATGCCGCCGGGTAGACCACGGCAGTGCCTGTGGCGTGCGCATCCGATAGCCACCGCGCCATGAAAAATGGGCCCGCGAATTCGCAATCAAATTGCTCGGCGGTATCGGTCGAGAAGCCGAAACGCGCATAATAGCGGGGATCGCCGAGTACGAAGACGATGGCGTAGCCCAGTCCAGCCGCCCGCTCGAGTGCGGCTGTGACAAGCGCCGAACCAACGCCCTGTCGCTGCAGATGGGGCGCAACTGAAATTGGCGCGAGCGCAAGTGCGCCGACAGGTGACGTCAGTTTCGAGAGTGCGATATGCCCGCCGATGACGCCGCCGATCTCCGCGACAAGCGACAGCACCAGATCGCCGTCGCGGCGCAAGGTATCGACGAGGTCCGCCTCAACCTCGCGGCCAAACGCATCCGTCACGAGCGCATGGATCAAGAGCTCGATCGGCAGGGCTCTCGTCACGGATGGGCATCGGTCTATCCGTCACGGCATCTTGCCAGCTCAGATATCCAGATCCTTCGCGAACGCCGCGCGTTCCTGGATGAAGCGGAAGCGGGCCTCGGGCTTCGACCCCATCAGCGCGTTGACCGCATCCGAGATCGCGGCCTTGTCGGCCGGATCGACCTCGACCTTGAGCAACAGCCGCTTCCTCGGGTCCATGGTCGTGCTCTTCAAGTCCTTGAAGTCCATTTCGCCGAGGCCCTTGAAGCGCGTGACGTCGGGCTTCTTGCCCTTGAACGTCGTCTCCAGCAACGCCGCGCGCTGCTTCTCGTCGCGGGCGTAGGCGACCTCGCCCTTGTGCGTCAGCCGGAACAGGGGCGGCACGGCCAGGAACAGATGGCCGTTCTCGATCAGCTCCGGCATCTCCTGATAGAAGAACGTGATCAGCAGCGAGGCGATGTGCGCGCCATCGACGTCGGCGTCGGTCATGATGATCACGCGCTCGTAACGCAGATCTTCGTCGCGATAGCGCGCGCCGGTGCCGACGCCGAGCGCCTGGATCAGGTCGCCGAGCAACTGGTTCTGCGCAAGCTTGGCGGAGGAGGCGTTGGCGACGTTGAGGATCTTGCCGCGCAACGGCAGGATGGCCTGGGTCTCGCGCGAGCGCGCGCTCTTCGCCGAGCCGCCGGCCAAGTCGCCCTCGACGATGAAGATCTCGGTCCCCGCCGCCGACTGGATCGAGCAGTCCGCGAGTTTGCCGGGCAAACGCAGCTTGCGCGTCGCCGATTGCCGCGAGACTTCCTTGTCGCGCCGCCGCTTCAGCCGTTCCTCGGCCTGATCGACGGTCCACTCCAGGAGCTTCGTCGCCTGCTGCGGGCTGTCGGCCAGCCAGTGGTCGAACGCGTCACGCACCGTATTCTCGACAATGCGCGTGGCTTCGACGGTCGCCAGCTTGTCCTTGGTCTGGCCCTGGAACTCCGGCTCGCGAATGAATACCGCCAGCATCGAGGCTGCGGTGCCCATCACGTCCTCGGACGTGATCTGCACGGCTTTCTTGTTGCCGGTCAGCTCGCCGTAGGCGCTGAAGCGCCTTGTACAGCGCCTGCCGCAGACCGTTCTCGTGCGTGCCGCCCTCGGGCGTGGGAATGGTATTGCAGTACGACGACGAAAAGCCGTCCTCGTCGGCGATCCACGCCACTGCCCATTCGACCGAGCCGTGTCCGCCTTCCTTCTCGACGCGGCCGGCGAAGATGTCCTTCGTCACCTGCGTCTGACCTTCGATGGTGGCGGTCAGATAGTCCTTCAATCCGCCGGGGAAGTGGAACACCGCCTCGGCCGGCGTGTCGTCGGTGATCAGCGACGGATCGCACGTCCAGCGGATCTCGACGCCGCCATAGAGATAGGCCTTCGACCGCGCCATCTTCATGATTCGCGCGGGCTTGAAGGCGCAGCCCTTGCCGAAGATTTTTTCGTCGGGCTTGAAGCGCACCTTGGTGCCGCGCCGGTTCATGGTCGGGCCGAGCTTTTCGAGCTTGGTCTGCGGCTCGCCGCGCGAGAACACCATGCGATAGAGCTGCTGATCGCGCGCAACCTGGACTTCCAGCACCTCCGACAGCGCGTTGACGACCGACACGCCGACGCCGTGCAGGCCGCCCGAGGTATTATAGGCCTTGCTGTCGAATTTGCCGCCGGCGTGCAGGATGGTCATGACCACCTCGAGCGCGCTCTTGTTCTTGAACTTCGGGTGCGGACCAATGGGAATGCCGCGGCCGTTGTCGGTGACGGCGAGGTAGCCCTCGGCGTCCATCTCGACCTCGATGCGCGAGGCGTGACCGGCCACCGCTTCGTCCATGGCGTTGTCGATCACCTCGGCGAACAGGTGGTGCATCGCCTTCTCGTCGGTGCCGCCGATATACATGCCGGGGCGGCGGCGCACGGGCTCCAGACCCTCGAGCACCTCGATCGTGCCCTCGTCATAGCCGCTGCCGTGGCTCTCGGAGACCTTTTTCGCACGCGACGATTTATCGTTCATTTCGCTCTCAAAACCTGGAAAGAAGTCGGTTTGCGGCTTGGCCATGGCGCCCGGTCCGGTTGACAGGTTGAACCCCGTTGCGAACACATCGAACACGCAGCTACGGCCTTGGCGTCTGCCGCGCGGCGCGCAGGCAAACGGCGCAAAGCCGGTGGTGACCCGGCAGAAACCCGGAAATTCTGGCGAACTCTTACGCTCAGGCCGAACAGGTCGCACACCAGCCTGTGGATTGGCAAGTCGCGCCCCCGCGGCGACGTGGCCCACCGGATACAGTTTTTGATTGTGCCGTGCCGACTCCGCTGCGCGGAGCCGGCCGCACGGCACGTTTGGTGTGGCTGCCGGCCGCAACGCACGCCCGATGGGGCGGCCGGCCGCATGGCAATAGTTACGTGCTGGCGGCGGCGTCAGATCTTGATGTTGTCGATCAGCCGCGTCTTGCCGAGCCAGGCGGCGGCGAGGACGCGACCAGGGCGGCCGGCAGTGTGGTCGTAGGGACCGAGCGTCGCTGCGTCGCGGATCGCCACGTAGTCCACTTTCGCAAATCCGGCTGACACGACGCTCGTCGCGGCGTCGGACGCGATACGGTCAGGCTCGTCGCCCGCCTTGGCCCGCTTTGCCGCTTCCCGGATCGCCCGGTTCATCGCCGGTGCTATCTGGCGTTCCGCAGCCGAGAGATAGGCATTGCGCGACGAGAGCGCCAGTCCGTCGCGTTCCCGCGTGGTCGGCGCGCCGATGATCGTCAACGGCATGTCGAGATCGCGCACCATCTGGCGGATCACGGCGAGCTGCTGGAAGTCTTTTTCGCCGAAGATCGCGACGTCGGGCGTCACCTGATTGAACAGCTTGGCGACGACGGTGGTCACGCCACCGAAAAAGTGTGGGCGGAAATCCGTCTCCAGCCCGCGCGCAGCACCTTCGGCGACGATCCGCGTCGCGAAGCTGTCCGGGTACATGAGCGCCGTGTCGGGCAGCCAAACGAAATCCGCGCCGGCGGTCGCCAGCTTGGCGCGGTCGCCCGCCTCGTCGCGCGGATAGCGGCCGAAATCCTCGTGCGGGGCGAACTGCTTGGGGTTGACGTAGATCGAGACGACCGCGCGATCCGCCTTCTTCTTCGCCAGCCGCACCAGATCCATGTGACCGTCGTGCAGTGCGCCCATGGTCGGCACCAGCGCGATGGTCGCGCCTTGCGCGCGGCACGCCGCGATCACCTGACGCAGTGCTTTCAAGGTTCGGATGGGCTTCGGGGATTTGTGCGCTCTGGCCAGCCAACGTCCGTTCTCCTGTCCTCGGGGCAGTCCGAAGCAGATCGTCCAATTGCGCGCCGCCCGTCAAGTTAGTGTGGTGCCTCGCAATTGCCGACCAGAGATTGCGGCTGGTTCTTAGACGGCAATTGCGAGACGAGCACCACACTAGATCGCTGATGTTGCAAGTGTCCCTTAGTTTCCGATTTGCCGATGAGAACCTGCCGCAAGTTGGTCGGCAATTCGGAAACGGGACACTAGCGATGCAGGCGCACGACGGTTCGACATCTGGTAAGATAGCGCATCCGAATCGTGTGGCGTTCAGCTCTCGCTCCCTATCGTCCGCTCTCGACCGGAGATCATTATGGTTTTGGCACGGAAGTCGAAATCCGCGGCCGCGCAGACCCCCGGCGCGTCGAGCCCGATGGCGCCGCGGTCACTCTCGGCAATGGTCGCGACGAGATCGCAGCTGGTCACTTGCTGGATGAAACCCGGCTGGTCGGCGGCCTCGTCGAGCGCGCGGTGTTCACCGAGGACGAGCGCCGCCGCACGTCCGAGATCGCCCGCCGTCTGGTGCTCACTGCGCGCGCCAGCACGCAGCAGCTGTCCGGTATCGACGCCTTCATGCGCGAGTACGGCCTCTCCAGCGAGGAGGGCGTCATACTGATGTGCATCGCCGAATCGCTGTTGCGTATTCCCGACAGCGAGACGGCGGATCACCTCATTTCCGAGAAGATGGCGGCCGGCCACTGGGACCGCCACCTCGGACATTCCGAAAGCACTTTCGTCAACGCCTCGACCTGGGGATTGATGCTGACCGGGCGCATCGTCAAGCTCAAGGAGGCGACCGAGCAAGGCCCCTGGGGCGTGATGAAGCGGCTCGTCGCGCGCTCGGGCGAACCGGTGATCCGGCAGGCGGTGCGGCAGGCCGTCAAGGTGATGGGTGACCAGTTCGTGCTCGGCCGCGACATCGGCTCGGCGATCACGCGCGCTCAGGCGTTCGAGGCCAAGGGCTACCGCTTTTCCTACGATATGCTGGGTGAATCCGCGCGCACCGACGCCGACGCCGCGCGCTATTTCGAGCGCTATCTCTCAGCCATCGAGGCGATCGGCAAGGCTGCAGGCGCGCCGAAATCGGATCATGCCGACGCGCTGCTGTCGCGGCCCGGCCTGTCGGTCAAGCTCTCGGCCCTGCATCCGCGTTTCGAGCCCGGCAAGGAAGACCGGCTTGCCGCCGAGCTGTTGCCGCGACTGCTGGCGCTCGGACGCGCGGCGCGGGCGCAGGGCATCATGATCACCATCGACGCCGAGGAGCAGGACAAGCTCGATCTCACGCTCGGGCTGTTTGCGCGTGCCTATGCCCACGCTGATCTCGACGGCTGGACGGGGCTCGGGCTCGCGGTGCAGGCCTACGGCAAGCGTGCCATTCCCGTGCTGCGCTGGCTCAGGCGACTGGCCGAGCGCGGTGGCCGGCGCATCCCCGTGCGGCTGGTCAAAGGCGCCTACTGGGACAGCGAGATCAAGGCGGCGCAGGAGCGCGGCCTCGCCGACTACCCGGTGTTCACGCGCAAGCTCTATACCGACGTGTCCTATCTCGCGGCGATGCGGCTGATGCTTTCGGACAGCCAAGCCTTCTATCCGCAGTTCGCGACCCACAACGCGCACACGCTATCCGCCGCGCTGGTGTCGGCCGGCAACGCGCCGTTCGAATTCCAGCGGCTGCACGGCATGGGTGCTGCGCTCTACGAGGAGGTCGTGGGACCGTCGAAGCTCGATCGTCCGTGCCGCATTTATGCGCCGGTCGGCGGCCACGAGGATCTGCTGCCTTATCTCGTGCGGCGGCTGCTCGAGAACGGCGCCAATACCTCGTTCGTCAACCGCCTCGCCGATGACACTACGCCGGTCGCGATTATCGTGCGCGATCCCGTCGAGGCCGCCGAACGCGAGCGCGCCGACGCGGGTGTGGGCCGCGCCGCCAAGGTGGCGCCGCTGCCGCGCCCGCGCGAGATCTATCGTCCCGCGCGCAAGGCCAGCGCCGGTCTGGCGCTGTCGGAACCCGCCGTGCGGGCAACGCTATCGGCCGACATGGCGGCGGAGTTGGCTGGAGAATTCGCTGTCGGCCCCATCGTCGGCGGGGAGCTCGTGTCCGCCGGCCGCCCCTACGAGATCGCGCTGTGCCCGCACGATCGCCGCCAGCGCATCGCCACCGTCACAGCCAGCACCCTGGCCGATGTCGATGCTGCCCTCACGGCGGCGACCGCCGCGGCGCACGGCTGGGATCGCGTGTCGCCGTCGCGGCGTGCCGAGATTCTCGATCACGCCGCCGAACTGTTCGAAAAATACCGGGCGCGCTTCATGGCCGTGCTGGTGCGCGAGGCGGGCAAGACGCTGGACGCGGCGCAAGGCGAACTGCGCGAGACGGTGGACCACCTGCGTTACGCCGCTGCCGAAGCGCGCCGCCTGCTGTCGGCTCCGATCACGCTCGGCGGGCCGACAGGGGAGGCCAACGTGCTGGACTACCGCGGCCGTGGCCCCGTCGCCTGCATCAGCCCGTGGAACTTCCCGCTCGCCATCTTCGTCGGCCAGATCGCTTCGGCGCTGGCGGCGGGCAATCCGGTGCTCGCCAAGCCGGCCGAGCAGTCCCCTGTCACGGCGTTTCTCGCGGTGCGATTGCTGCACGAGGCCGGCGTCCCCGCCGACGTCCTGCATGTGTTGCCGGGCGATGGCCGCATCGGGGCCGCGCTGGTCAAGGATCATCGCATCAAGGCGGTCGCCTTTACCGGCTCCAACGACACGGCGTGGGCGATCCAGCGGGCGCTGGCCGACCGCCGCGGCGCGATCGTGCCGTTCCTCGCCGAGACCGGCGGCCTCAACGCCATGATCGCCGACAGTAGCGCACTGCCTGAACAGATCGTGCGTGACGCCGTGCGCTCGGCCTTCGACAGCGCCGGCCAGCGCTGTTCGGCGGCGCGCGTGCTGTTTCTGCAATCGGAGATCGCCGACCGCACCATCGCCATGCTAGCGGGCGCCACCGCCGCGCTCGACGTCGGCGACCCGATGGACTACGCGACCGATATCGGCCCCGTGATCGACGAGACCGCGCAGGACACGCTCGAGGGCCACAAGCTCAGGATGCAGCGCGAGGGCCGGCAGATCGTCGACGTCGAGTTGCCCAAGGCGACGCGCGTCGGCACCTATGTCGGACCCGCTGCATACGAGATCGACCGGCTGGATCGTCTCGACCGCGAGGTGTTCGGCCCGATCCTGCACGTCGTGCGCTGGGAGCGCGGGCACCTGGACAAGGTGGTTGCCGCCGTCAATGCGTCGGGTTTCGGGCTGACGCTCGGCTTGCACAGCCGCATTGCCGCCGTCGCCGACTACGTTTCCGAGCATGCGCGCGTCGGCAACATCTACGTCAATCGCCATCAGATCGGCGCGGTGGTCGGCGTGCAGCCGTTCGGCGGCGAGGGGCTGTCGGGCACCGGCCCCAAGATCGGCGGACCCAACTACCTGCTGCGCTTCATGACCGAGCGCGTGCGCTCGACCGACATCACCGCGACCGGTGGCGACATTGCGCTCCTCGGCCGCGGCGAGGGCGGGATTTAAGACGGCTGGTCTCGTCCAGTTGCCGCGCTACCAGGCCAGGAACGGCATCGCGCCGACGGCGGGCGGACTGCCGGGTTTGAACAGGCGTGCGAGCTTGCCGGGATCGAGCAGCGCGCCGCTCATGCTGTCGTGGCGGTGGATACCCGAGCCGATGAACAGCCCGCCGATGCCGGCCTGCGCGGCGCCCGCGAGGTCGGTGCGCAGCGAGTCGCCGATCGCCAGCACGCGCCGCCGGTCGATCGCCGCGCCGCGGACCTCGCCCGCGCGCTTTGCGGCCGCATCATAGGCCGAGGCGTGCGGCTTTCCGGCCCAGAACACATCGCCACCGAGATCCTCATACAGTGCCGCGATCGCGCCCGCGCAGAGATAGAGCCGGCCCCCGACATCGACCACCAGATCGGGGTTGGCGCAGACGAACGGCAGCGAGCGATCTCGCGCCGCATCGAGCAGCGACCGATAACTGTCGGCGGTCTCGTTGATGTCGTCTTCGAGCCCTGAGCAGACGATGGCCTCGGCATCCGCGAGCGGCGCGTGGCGCGCGGTGAGGCGGTCGAACAGCGCCGCGTCGCGGTCGCGCGGGCCGATATTGTGTACGCGCTCAAAGCCGCGCTCGGCGACGTGGGCGAGTGCGATGTCGCCCGACGACACGATCGCGTCATAAGCGTCCGCCGGCACCCGCCGCCCCTCCAGCATCGCCGCCACCGTGTCGTGCGGAACCGGAGCATTCGACACCAAAATCACCGTGCCGCCCGCTGCACGGAACCGCTGCAGCGCGTTGCAGGCCGCCGGATAGGCGGTATAGCCGTCGTGGATGACCCCCCACACGTCGCAAAACACGACATCGTACTGCGCAAGCAACGGGCCGGCGCCCGCGATGATCGGTGGGATGCCACGGTGGTCGGCGGCGAGGATCGGTCGTGTCATGGATGGAAACCTGGGGCGGGCGGGCCTCGAGCCCGGCTTCGGCTGCTGCCGGCTGGAGGGGCGCGCTTCGGCCGGACGGGGCAATTGCTGCAACCGCTAACTGACTTCCGGCCGGGGGGCAACCGCCGGATGGCTGCCACGCATTCAGCGCAGGGATCGGCACAGAGGGATTGGCGCGGAGCGAAAGGCCGGTCTATGTTTGTCAATGAGGGACCCGGTCGCGCGTAGTTTAGCCGCGGCCAAGTCCTCACCGGTCCCCGCCGCGCGGCGGACCCGGTTCCCCCGGATCATTCGCGCTCACGAGGATCACATGGCCAAGCTCGACGATGTAGCCGAGCGCAAGGAGTGGAAGGACGCGATCAATTCGGTGATCGCCTTCGAGGGAACGGGCGCGGCGGACGATATCCTGACCGAGGTCGTTGCGACCGCGCGGCGCTCCGGTGCGCGGCTGCCGTTCGCGGCCAACACCGCCTACATCAATACCATCCCGCCCGATCAGCAGCCCAAGCATCCGGGCTTGCGCGCGGTCGAAATGACCATCCGCCGCGCCGTGCGCTGGAATGCGGCGGCGATCGTGCGTCAAGGCCAACAAGGAAAGCTCCGAACTCGGCGGCCATATCGCGTCGTTCCAATCCGCTGCGACCCTCTACGACACCGGCTTCATGCATTTCTGGAACGCCCCGCACGAAGGCCACGGCGGCGACCTCGTGTTCGTGCAGGGCCATTCGGCGCCCGGCATCTATGCCCGCGCCTTCATCGAGGGGCGTCTCACCGAGGAGCAGCTGAAGAACTTCCGCCAGGAGGTCGACGGCAAGGGCATTCCGTCCTATCCGCACCCCTGGCTGATGCCGGACTTCTGGCAGTTCCCCACCGTGTCGATGGGCCTCGGGCCGCTGATGGCGATCTATCAGGCGCGCTTCCTCAAGTATCTCGCAGGGTCGCGGCCTCGCCGAGACCGACAACCGCCATGTCTGGGTGTTCTGCGGCGATGGCGAGATGGACGAGCCCGAAAGCCTCGGCGCGATCTCGCTGGCCGGACGCGAGAAGCTCGACAACCTCATGTTCGTCATCAACTGCAATCTGCAGCGGCTCGACGGTCCGGTCCGCGGCAACGGCAAGATCATCCAGGAGCTCGAGGGTGATTTCCGCGGCGCGGGCTGGAATGTCATCAAGGTGCATCTGGGGTTCGCAGTGGGACGAGCTGCTGGCCAAGGACACGACCGGCCGGCTGCGGCAGCTCATGGAAGAGTGCGTCGACGGCGAGTACCAGGACTTCAAGTCCAAGAACGGCGCGTACATCCGCGAGAAGTTCTTCGGCCGCTACCCCGAGACGGCGGCGATGGTCGCAGACTGGACCGACGAGAAGATCTGGTCGCTGACGCGCGGCGGGCATGATCCGGTGAAGGTCTACGCCGCGTACAAGGCGGCGGTCGAGCACAAGGGCCAGCCGACCGTCATCCTGGCCAAGACCGTCAAGGGCTACGGCATGGGCGAGGCCGGCGAAGGCCAGATGATCACCCATCAGCAGAAGAAGATGGGTCTCGAGGATCTGCGCAAGTTCCGCGACCGCTTCCAGATCCCCGTCGCGGACGCCGATCTCGAGAAGCTGCCGTTCATCAAGCTCGAACCCGGCTCCGAGGCCGAAGAATACCTGCACGAGCGCCGCGCCGCGCTCGGCGGCTATCTGCCGCAGCGCCGGCCCAAGACCGACGTCGCGCTCGAGGTGCCGCCGCTTACGGCGTTCGAAGCCGCAGCTCAAGGCATCGGGCGAGGGCCGCGAGATTTCGACCACGATGGCGTTCGTGCGCGTGCTCAATACGCTGCTGCGCGACAAGAGCCTCGGCAAGCGCATCGTGCCGATCGTCCCCGACGAAAGCCGCACCTTCGGCATGGAGGGCATGTTCCGCCAGTACGGCATCTTCTCCCAGGTCGGCCAGCTCTACCGGCCGCAGGATGCCGACCAGCTCATGTACTACAAGGAGGACAAGAGCGGGCAGATGCTGCAGGAGGGCATCAACGAGGCGGGCGCGATGTCGTCGTGGATCGCCGCGGCGACGAGCTACTCGACGTCGAACTGCCCGATGATCCCGTTCTACATCTACTACTCGATGTTCGGCTTCCAGCGCATCGGCGATCTGGCCTGGGCGGCCGGCGACATGCGCGCGCGCGGCTTCCTGGTCGGCGGCACGTCCGGGCGCACGACGCTCGAACGGCGAAGGCCTGCAGCACGAGGACGGCCACAGCCACGTCCTGTCCGCCACGATCCCGAACTGCGTCTCCTACGATCCGACCTACGCCTACGAGGTCGCGGTGATCGTCCATGACGGCCTGCGCCGCATGCTCGCCGAGCAGGAGGACGTGTTCTATTACCTGACCGTGCTGAACGAGAACTACGAGCATCCGGCGATGCCGGAGGGCGCCGAGGAGGGCATCATCAAGGGCATGTATCTGCTGAAGCCGGCGCGAAAGCCGCGAAGGCCAAGGGCGCACAAGGTGCAGCTCATGGGCTCGGGCGCGATCCTGCGCGAGGTGATCGCCGGCGCCGACCTGCTGGAGAAGGACTTCGGCATCTCCGCCGACATCTGGAGTGTGACGAGCTTCACCGAGCTGGCGCGCGAGGCGCACGACGTCGAGCGCTGGAACCTGCTGAACCCGGAGGAGACGCCGCGCGTGCCCTACGTCACGCAGCAGCTCGCCGAGCGCGGCGATGGGCCGGTGATCGCCTCGACCGACTACATGAAGCATGTTCGCCGAACAGATCCGGCCGTTCGTTCCCGGCAAACTATCGCGTGCTCGGCACCGACGGCTTCGGCCGCTCGGACTATCGCCGAAGCTGCGGTCAGCACTTCGAGGTCGATCGCCACTTCGTGGCGGTCGCGGCGCTGAAGTCGCTCGCCGACGAAAACAAGGTGCCGTCGACCAAGGTCGCCGAGGCGATCAAGAAATACGGCATCGATCCGAACAAGCCGAACCCATCGCGTGCCTGACGCGCTTGGCACGTCTCGTCCGCAGCAACTTCATTTCACACGCGCCTGCCAGGAGGAGCCCGCGATGCCCCCGATCGAAGTGAAGGTCCCCGATATCGGCGACTTCAAGAATGTGCCCGTCATCGAGATCCTGGTGAAGCCGGGCGACACGGTGAAGGCCGACGACCCGCTCGTCTCGCTCGAAAGCGACAAGGCGACGATGGAGGTGCCCGCGCCCGCGGCCGGCAAAGTCGTCGAGATCCTGGTCAAGATCGGCGACAAGGTCAGCGAGGGCTCGGCCATCGTGCAGCCATGGAAGGTGCTGCCGGCGCCAGAACCGGCCGCGGCTGAGAAACCCGCCGCTGCCAGCGCCCGGCACGCCGCCGCGCCGCCGCCTGCCGCTACCGCCGCAGCGGCCACGACCGAGCAGCGGCACGCGGCCGTCGACGGGCATTGCCGCCGCCGGACCCGAGGACTTCGGCGGCGTGCATGCGAGCCCCGCGGTGCGCCGCCTCGCGCGCGAGCTCGAGCGTCGATCTGACGCAAGGTGAAGGGCACCGGCGAGAAGGGCCGCATCACCAAGGACGACGTCAAGCGCGCGCTTGCCGGCAAGCCGCGGCGGCACCGGCGCGGCGGCTTCGGCATTCCCGAAATTCCGGCGCAGGATTTCTCGAAGTTCGGCCCGATCGAGGAACAAGCCGCTGTCGCGGCTGAAGAAGCTGTCGGGCCCGCATCTGCATCGCGCGTGGCTCAACATCCCGCACGTCACCCACACCGACGAAGCCGACATCACCGAGCTCGAAGACTATCGCAAGTCGCTCGACGAGGCCGCCAAGGACAAGGGCTACCGCGTCACGCTGCTTGTCGTTCCTGCTCAAGGCGTCGGTGGCGTGCCTGAAGGAATTCCCGGCCTTCAACGCCTCGCTCGGGCCGGACGAAGGACACGCTGATCCTCAAGAAGTATTACAATCTCGGCGTCGCGGTCGACACGCCCGATGGGCTGGTCGTGCCCGTCATCAAGGATGTCAACGCCAAGGGCATCATCGAATTGTCGAAGGAGCTGGGCGAGGTCTCGCAGAAGATGCGCGACGGCAAGATCACGCCCGCCGACATCTCGGGCGCGACGTTCTCGATCTCGTAGCCTCGGCGGCATCGGCGGCACCAGCTTCACGCCGATCGTCAACGCGCCCGAGGTGGCGATCCTCGGCGTCGTGCGCGCATCGATGAAGCCCGTCTGGGACGGCAAGGACTTCAAGCCGCGGCTGATGCTGCCGCTGTGCGTGTCCTACGATCATCGCGTCATCGACGGCGCGCTCGCCGCCCGCTTCACCCGCCGCCTGGCCGACATCCTCGGCGACGTGCGCCAACTGGTGCTGTGACCGCCGCGAAGGATCGCGCACGCATGGCCGATGAGCAACGGAAATCCGCGTTCCCGATATCGGCGACTTCAAGAACGTCCCGGTGATCGAGATCCTGGTGAAGCCGGGCGATCGCGGTGAAGGCCGAGGACCCGCTGGTCTCGCTCGAAAGCGACAAGGCGACGATGGAGGTGCCGTCGCCCGCCGCCGGCCGCGTCGCCGCAGTCAAGGTCAAGGTCGGCGACAAGGTGTCCGAAGGCATCGGTGCTTCTGACGCTCGAGAGGCGGGCGGCACTGCCGACGCGCCGAAGACCGCGCCGGCCGCCGCCGCGCGCCGCCGCCGCCGCGACACCCGCGCCCGGCCGCGCCAGCATACCGGTGCAGCCGATATCGACATGCCAGGTGCTGGTGCTGGGCGCGGGGCCGGGCGGCTATTCCGCCGCCTTCCGCGCCGCCGATCTCGGCATGACCACGGTGCTGGTCGAGCGCTGGCCCGTGCTCGGCGGCGTCTGCCTCAACGTCGGCTGCATTCCGTCGAAGGCGCTGCTTGCACACCGCCGCCATCATGGACGAGGTCAAGGCGCTGGCCGGGCACGGCATCGGCTACGGCGCGCCCGAAGATCGATCTCGCAGCCCTGCGCACGCACAAGGACAAGGTGGTCGGCAAGCTGACCACCGGCCTCGCCGGCATGGCGAAGGCGCGCAAAGTCACGGTCGTCACCGGCACCGGCCGCTTCCTCGATCCCAACCACCTCGAGGTCACGCTGGCGGACGGCTCAGGCGAAGACCGTACGCTTCGAAAAGGCGATCATCGCCGCGGGCTCGGAAGCGGTGAAGCTGCCGTTCATTCCCGACGATCCGCGCATCGTCGACTTCGACCGGCGCGCTCGAATTGCGCGCGATCCCGAAAAAGATGCTGGTCATCGGCGGCGGCATCATCGGCCTCGAGATGGCGACGGTCTATTCCACGCTCGGCGCCGCGTCGATGTCGTCGAGATGCTCGACGGGCTGATGCCCGGCGCCGACCGCGATCTCGTCCAGGTGTGGGAGAAGCACAACGCGCCGCGCTTCGATCACGTCATGCTGAAGACCAAGACGGTCGCGGTGGCGGCCAAGAAGGACGGCATCCACGTCACCTTCGAGGGCGAGAAAGCGCCGAGTGGTCCGCAGCGCTACGACATGGTGCTGGTCGCGGTCGGACGCACGCCGAACGGCAGAGCTGATCGCCGCCGAGAAGGCTGGCGTCGCAGTGTCCGATCGCGGCTTCATCGCGGTCGACAAGCAGATGCGCACCAACGTCGGCGCACATCTTCGCCATCGGCGACATCGTCGGCCAGCCGATGCTGGCGCACAAGGCGGTGCACGAGGCGCATGTCGCGGCCGAGGCCGCCGCGGGCCAGAACAGCGCCTTCGACGCCCGCCAGATCCCGTCGGTCGCCTACACCGATCCCGAGATCGCCTGGGCGGGGCTGACCGAGACCGAGGCCACCGCCAAGGGCATCAAGGTCGGCAAGGCGGTCTTTCCCTGGGCCGCGTCGGGCCGCGCCATCGCCAACGGCCGCGACGAGGGCTTCACCAAGCTGCTCTTCGACGAGGACACGCACCGCGTCGTCGGCGGCGGCATCGTCGGCACGCACGCCGGCGATCTCATCGGCGAGATCTGCCTCGCCATCGAGATGGGCGCGGAACCGGGCGATATCGGCAAGACCATCCATCCCCACCCGACGCTGGGCGAGAGCATCGGCATGGCCGCCGAAGTATTCGAAGGCACCTGCACCGATCTGCCGCCGCCCAAGAAGAAGCGATGAGCAGCGGTGCCGCGCAACTGCAAGCCGTCAATGCCGTGACGAGATGCGGCGCGGGCGGCGCTGCCGCGTCACCGCGCGATGGACGCCTGGCAGCCCCTTGAGCGGCGGCCGCCGCATCAACTCGCGGACGATCCGGCGGTCGCGCCGCGATGGCGGAATGACCAGGACCGGACGCCGCAGCAGCGGGCGATGGTCGGCGACGATGCGCGGCGCGCGCACCATCGGCTCGGTTGCCGCCATCAGTCCCCACAGCACGCCGAGCAGCAGGTGCAGGTGCCGCCAATGATCGATGTCGATGATCGCGCCCTCGATCAATTGCGCGACCACCGCCACATACACGACGATGAACAGCGGCTGCGACGGCGTGCGGCGGACGGCGTGGCGCAGGCCGAGCGTCACCGTCAGCGCCATGATGACGATGTTGATCACGCCGGCCAGCCAGCCGGCGTTGAGAAACATCGAAATGTAGCTGTTGTGCGGATCGTCGCCGAAACCGCGGCCATCGGATTGGTTCGGCATCATCATGCCGTTGACGTGGAAGCCGGGCGTGAATTCGAGTGCGCCGATGCCGAACGGGCTCATCGCGATGATTTCGAGCGCGCGCAACTGTCCGCCGAAGCGGCCCTCCGCCCCCTCGTCATAGGTCTGCGTCAGCGTCGCGCGCTCGCTCGCCAAGCTGTTCGATGCTGTCGTTCTGGATGGCCATGGCGACGAGCCCGGCGGTCGCGACGGCGGCCAGCAGCGGCAGGCCGAGCAGCCGCAGCCTGCGGCGGTTGGTCGGTGCGGTCGCGAACGCGAGATACCAGTAGCCGGCGACAGCGAGCAGGCACACCGCCCACGCGCCCCGCGAGAAGCTGAGCAGCACGCCCAACGCCAGCAGCCCGCCGGCGAGCGCCATAGGAATGGCGCGGGCCACCGGCCGTTCCAGCCAGAGGTGAATGACATAGACCACGGCGGGCACCAGAAAGGCGCCGAAGACATTGGGGTCCTTGAACGTGCCGCTGGCGCGTGAGTAGAGCGTGAACAGCTCGGTCGATCCTGGCACGAGGCCGAAATAGCCGATCACGCCCGCCGCTGCCGCGATCAGCGCGGCCGTCAGATAGGCGTTGCAGATCAGCCGGGCGTGGGCCGCTGGCGCGCGCGCGACGAAGCCCGCGAAAATGAAGGCCGACAGATAGAGGTACAGCGAAATCGCGAAATGGACGGTGGCGCGTGGCGTGTCGTAGGCCATGGTTGCGGCGAGGAAGCCCGACGCGGCGATCAGCAGCCACAGGCTGAGGTAGCCGGCCAGCGTCCGCTTCCACGCGACGAGCCCGACGATGGGCAGTCCGAAGATCAGCGCGATGTTGAGTGCGTCGACCGGCGCCGGCTCCGAGAACACGAGACTGCTCGAGGCGACGGCGATGAACACCAGCGCCAAGGCCAGCCGATGCACGAGGCTTTTCGCCGGGTCTGCGCGCTCCAGGCGCATTCCATTGGCGGTTCGCTGTCCCGGAAAGCCGCGCAGCGGCGGAACGAATGGCATGACCGCCGCTTTCTGCATCACGCGCCCCATCCCTCGGTCGAGTGCGCCAACGGGCTGCTGCGTCGCGCGGCGACAGCGAGGCCCCAAACCAGCGCCAGCTCGACATAGAGGTGGCGCCAGTGATCGGTGTCGATGATGACGCCTTCGAGCGCGGTGGCGAGGAAGGCCGAGACGGCGACGATCAGCAGCGGGCGCAGCGCCGTGGCGGAGAGCAGCGTGGATACGCCGGCGACGAGCGTCAGCGCGTTGAGCACCAGAAACAGCGCGCCACCCAGCCAGCCGCC
Source organism: uncultured Alphaproteobacteria bacterium (assembly GCA_963819775.1). Classification (GTDB taxonomy): domain Bacteria; phylum Pseudomonadota; class Alphaproteobacteria; order Rhizobiales; family Hyphomicrobiaceae; genus JAKAML01. The sequence continues at coordinate 246,768 of CAWFXM010000007.1, read as the reverse complement.
ATTCAGCGTCATGCTGAGGTAGACGTTGTGGACTTCCTCGTGGTGGTGCTGCTCGGTGAAATCCTGCGCGCCGATGCCGAGCGGATTTTCCGAGATGAGCCGCAAAGCCTTCTCCTGTCCGCCGAAACGGCCTTCCGGACCGACGTCGTAGCTCTGCGTCAGCGAGGCCCGCTCGCCCAGAAGGTCGGCGACGCGGTCGAATTGCAGAGCGACGATCGCGGTGATGCTCATCATCAGCGCGGCGACGAGCGCCAGCAGAGTGATCCGCATGCGCGCCGCCGAACTCGATGCCGTCGAGAACGCCAGATAGCCGAACGTGACGGCCGCGACGGCGAGGTTGATCCATGCCCCGCGCGAGAAGCTGAGCAGGATGCCGAGTGAGAGAACCGCCGCGCCCGCCAGCGGCCAGCCCGCCCGCCGCAACGGCCGCTCGATCGCGAGCTGGAGGCAGTAGATCGCCGGCAGCACCAGAAACGCGCCGTAGACGTTAGGGTCCTTGAACGTGCCGCTGGCGCGGCCGAAGCGGGTGAACAAGTCTGCTGCGCCCGGCAGAGCATCGAAATAGCCCGCGAGCCCGGCGAGCGTCGCGACGACGGCGGCCCACACCAGGCCGCCGAGAACGATGCGGGCGTGGAGGTGCGGATTGCGCGCGATGAACCCTGCGAGAACGAACGAGGCGATCGCGAGATACAACGTGACCGCCGTATGAGAGGCCGCGCGTGAGGGGTCGGCCGCGAACGGCGCGGCGAGGAAGCCCGTCGCGACGATGGCGATCCACAGCACGAGATAGCCGGCGAGGCGCGGGTGTGAACACGACGAGGCCCACCAGCGGCAACAGCAGCACCAGCCCCATCAGCATCAGGTCGACCGGCGCCGGCTCGGCGAACACGATGCCGCTGGTTACGAACGTCAGCCAGACCAGGGCCAGCGACCCGGCGTGAACCACGCTGCGGCCGTGGCCAACGGCTGCCGGCAGCGCGCGAGGCCGGATCGTTTCAATTGTCGTCGAGCGGGTGTTCAAGGCGGTCCTCGCGCAAGTTTCCGGGCGGCATCGCAAGAGGCGTGCCGCGGGCGAGAAGGGGGCATTGCGTCCAGCAAAAAGACCCTCAGTAGGCGTTCTCGGTCTTGAGCAGCGCGAACGGCGTCTTCACGAGGATGTAGAGGTCGAGGAAGATGCTCCAGTTCTCGATGTAGTAGAGATCGTGCTCGACGCGCTTGCGGATCTTGTCCTCGGTGTCGGTCTCGCCGCGCCAACCGTTGATCTGCGCCCAGCCGGTGATGCCGGGCTTGACCTTGTGGCGCGCGAAGTAGCCGTCCACCACCGCGTCATAGAGCTCGGTCCCGGCCTTGGCCTGCAGGGCGTGCGGGCGCGGTCCGACGAGCGAGAGATCGCCGAACAGCACGTTGACCAACTGCGGCAGCTCGTCGAGGCTGGTCTTGCGGATGAAGCGGCCGACGCCGGTAACGCGGGGGTCGTCCTTGGTGACGAGCTTGGTCGCGCCGGCGTCGCAGCGGTCGGTATACATCGAGCGGAACTTCAACACCTCGATCAGCTCGTTGTTGAAGCCATAGCGCTTCTGGCGGAACAGCACGGGCCCGCGGCTTTCGAGCCTGATGGCTGTGGCGACGGCCAGCATCACCGGCGCCAGCAGCACCAGGGCCACGGCGGCGATGGTCTTGTCGAACAGCCACTTCACGACATTGCCCCAGTCGGCGATCGGCTTGTCGCAGAGGTCGATCATGGGCACGCGGCCGATGTGCGAATAGACGCTGCGGCTGAAGCGAACCGTGCTGGAGCGAGCCGGCAGCTTGATGTCCACCGGCAGCACCGACAGTGTGCGCAGCACGCCGGCCAATCGTTGCTCGGCGTTCATCGGCAGCGCGACGACGATCAGGTCGATGCGCGTCGCGCGGGCGAAGTTGACGAGGCTCTCGATGCCGCCGAGGTAGGGATATCCGGCGATGACGCGCGGATTGCGCTCGTCGATACGGTCGTCGAAGATGCCCGAGATGCGGATGTCGCTTTCGGCGTCGGCTTCGAGTTCGGCGATCACCTCTGCCGAGACGTCATTGGCCCCGTACAACACCGCGCGGCGATAGAGCCGGCCTTCGCGCATCCAGCTCCGCGTCACCGTCGACAGGATCAGCCGCTCGCCGACCAGCGCCGCCGCGCCCGCGGTGTACCACACGGCCAGCCAGACGCGCGACAGCTCGGCGCCCATCTTGACGAAGAACACCGACGCCACGAACAGGCCGAACGCGATCGTCCAGCCGAGGACGATGCGCGGCATCTGACGCAGGATCGAGGTGAAGGCCGCGATGGTGTAGAGCCCTAGCACCTCGAACGAGCCGACCACGAACAGGCCGGTTGCCGCGATGGCGGAGAGATAGACGGGGTTGGAGCCGACTTCAGGCTCGTTGACGTAGACGAGTGCGATGGCCAGGCCGAGGATCGTCGCGGTCAGAAAGTCGCCGGCGCGAGCCAGACCGCGCACCACCGTGGCCGAGATCAGCTTCGACTTGTCATTGAGGCGCAGATCGGCGAGGCGCGGCGTCCGCGTGCCATGTCCGGCCCCAACCTCGACCGGGAGCGCGCCCGCTGAACCAGCCATTGCGGTCTTGACGACTGCGGACGGGGCGACGGAGTTGAGGTGCTTCGACATGCGGTGGGGGTGCTCGGCCATAGGACAACGTGGAACGTGTCCAATGGAAAGCATCGCCCGTGCCAATTCGCACGACGGCTGATCAGTCGGGTCGCCGCGGGGCCGTTATGGTTAGCAAAGTCTTTCGCGATAGAACGCCACGATGTCGCCGGTCATGCCCGCGACCGTGTAACGGCTGGCGACAACCGCCTTGAAGCGGGCCGCGCGCGCCTGCATTTCCGCGGCGTTGTCGAGGGCGAACCGCATGTGCTGCGCCAGTATCTGCGCATCGCCCGCCGGCAGCATCGGTGTATCGGTTCCGGACAACATCTCGGGAATGCCGCCGACGCCGGTGGTCAAAAGCGGCAATCCGGCCGCCCCGGCCTCCAGCACGATGTAGGGGAAGCTTTCGGTCCGTGACGGCACCACGATCGTGCGTCCGAGCGCAAAGGCGTCTCGCGCCGGCATCGCACCAGGGAACCGCACGACGCCGCCGAGACCGAGGTCATGGGCGAGCGCCTGCTAGGCTCGCCGCGTCCGGTCCCGAGCCGACGATGACGGCGCGGGCCGGGCGGGAGCGGTTGAGTTCGGCGAGCGCCACCAGCATTACATCGACGCCCTTGATGTCGCGCAGCTCGCCGACGAACAGGAACTCGGCGGCATCGGGCGCGGGCGCATGCTCGACGAAATCGGCCGGCTGCAGGCCGTTGGGGATGACGCGAGACCGCCCGTCGATCGGGCAGACACGCTGATCGAAGATGCGGGCAGCGTGCGCGCTTTCGAACACCACGCCGTCGGTGAAGCTCACCAGCAGCTTTTCCAAACCGAGAAACACGCGGGCCTCGACGGTGCCGGGGGCATAGTTGAGGCTGCCGCCGTGCGGCGTATAGAACGCAGCGGCGCAGTGGCCTTGGCGCTTGATCGCGCGGGCGGCGAGGCGGGCATAAGCACCGCCCTTGGCGCCGTGGCCATGCAACACGTCGACGCCGAGGCGGGTGGCGAGATCTGCGGTGAAGCGAACCGCCCGGAGATCGCGCGGGCTCGGATGGCGCGACATCGCGGTGCGCGAGATGCCGAGCGACAAGACGGGTCGCAGGCTGTCGAGCCGCACCTCGGTCAGGCGGTCGCCCGTCGTGTCGTCGGCGAGGATGCCGACGGCATGTCCGCGTGCCGCTTGCTCACGCGCGAGGTCGAGGACATGGCGGAACAGGCCGCCGACGGGCGCGCGCATGCAGTGCAGAATTCGAAGCGGCCTGCCGCCGTCTCGAGCCTCCACATGGCGATCCTCGATTGCGAGCGCCTGAGCTGCCATGGCGGCCCTCAGAACATGCGCTCGAAGACGAACACCGTGTCGCCGGGCCGCACCACGTAGTCGGACGGGGCCTCGATCTGCTCGACGAAGCCGTTGATGCGGCGGGTCAGGCGGAACTTGCGATCGGAGGCGCGCTCGGTGTAGCCGCCGGCGATGGCGACGGCGGTTTCCACCGTCATGCCGGAGACGTAGGGATACTGGCCGGAGTTGCGTACTTCGCCGAGAATGAAGAACGGCCGGTTCTGCTGCACATCGACCGTCACCTGCGGATCGCGCACATATTGCGTTCCGAGCTGCGCCCGGATCGCGCCTTCGAGCGCCGAGGTCGTCAGGCCGCGGGCCTTGACCGCGCCGATCAGCGGAACCGTGATCCTGCCGCTGTGATCGACCGTGTAAAGCCGCGAAAGGTTGGGCTGGCCGTAGACGAACACGCGCAGCCGGTCGCCCGTATCGAGGAGATAAGGACCATCGCTTTCGGCGACCGCGTGCGGCGCGCCCGAAAGTGCGGCCGGGATCACCGTCGGTTCGCCCCATGCGCCGTGCTCCGAGGTCTGCACCGCCGGGCCGACGGGAACGGGGTACCCGTTGTGGACGCCGCCGCCTTCCGAGGCGACTGCGATCCGCGCGTCCTCGCTGGCGCCGTCGTATCCGGCCCAGTCCTGATCGTGGGCGCAGCCGGCGCATGTAAGAGCGAGTGTGACACCGAGAAGGGCGAGGCGCAGGGACATCGTATCTATTCCTGACGAAGGGCGACTTTTCCGATTTAGCCCCAGAGAGGTTAAGAAAAGCTCACCCCACGTATAATTTTGCGACAGTTAAGGGTTCGCTTACCGAACCGGGCTCTAATCTCCGCACGGACAACTCTTGATTCGGGCTCGAGCCATGCGCACGCCGACCAACGCCTCGCCGGACGATATCGACATCGGTGTCCTGTGGACCTCATTGAAGCGCAGTCTCCCGCGCATCCTCGTGTTGAGCGCCGTGGCCGGCGCGTTGACCTATGGCGTCCTGTCGATGATGGCGCCGCGCTTCACGTCCGAAGCGCAATTGTCCGTCGTCGCGAAGGGATCGCAGAACCCGTTCTCCGACCCCAAGCGCGAGGGCGCCTCGCCCAATTCGATCGCCACCTCGGTCGACAAGGAGGCGATCAACACGCATGTCCGCGCGCTGATGTCGCCCGACCTCGCCCGTCGCATCGCCGACGAGATGAAGCTCAACACCAAGAAGGAATTCAACAACGCGCTCGGCAGCCTCGACGCCATCGGCGGGCTGCTGCGGCTGGCCGGCCTCGCTGGCCCGCGTCCCGGCGAGAGCGAACAGGACCGCGTGCTCGGCGCCTTCTTCAAGGGCCTCGAGGTCTACTCGCCGAAAGAGAGCCGCTTCATCGGCATCCGCTTCACCTCGAACGAGCCGCAGCTCGCCGCCGATATCGCCAACCGCATGGCCGAAACCTATCGCGGCTCGCTGGCGTCGCTGCGCGTGGGCGAGACCGACGAGGTGCAGAAGGCGCTCGAGCCGAAGATCGCCGAGCTGATGAAGGACGTCGCAGCCGCCGAATTTGACGTCGAGAAGTTTCGCGGTCAGTCCGACCGCTTCGTCGGCGGTCCGCAGCGCACGGCGCTCATCGAGCAGCAGCTGGGCGAGCTGACCGCCGAGCTGACCAAGACGTCGGGTGCCCGCAGCGAGGTCGAAGGCCGTGCCAAATCGGCGCGCGAGCTGCTGAAATCCGGTTCCGCCGAGGTGTTGCCCGATGTGCAGCGCTCGCCGCTGATCCAGAACCTGGTGCAGAGCCGCGTGCGCGCCGAGCGCCAGATCGCCGAGCTGTCGGTGTCGCTGCTGCCCGGTCATCCGCGCATGCAGCAGCTCAACGCCGATCTCGCCGGTCTCAAGCGGCAGATCGCGAACGAGGTCAGCAAGCTCGTCGAAGGGCTCGAGAAGGAAGCGAAGGCCGCGATCAATCGCGAAGCGTCGGTGCAGAAGAGCATCGACACGCTGAAGAGCAAGGTCGTCAACACCGGCGGCGACGACGTCAAGCTGCGCGGCCTCGAAGCCGCCGCCAAGTCGAAGCGCGCCGAGCTCGACCGGCTTCAGGCTCAGTACGAGGCCAACAAGGCGCGGACGACGCCGGGTGCCGTCCCCGTCGAGGCGCAGCTCATCACCCAGGCCCGGGCGTCGTCGGTGCCGACGTTCCCGCGCAAGGGTCCCTATTCGGGGCTCGTCGCCGCTGCGATGTTCCTGTTCGGGCTGGCATGGACGATTTCGAAAGCACTGTTCGTCGGCGCCCGCTCGCAGGGCGGCGCCGCGGAAGCGGGCCGGCCGGTCGTGATGTCCACCGCGCCGTCGCGCGCCGAGCCGGCGCTGGCTATCGCCCGTGACGCTGAGCACCCGATTGCGGGAGCCCCGATTACAGGAGCGAAATCCGCCGCGCCGATTGCAGCCACCCCACCAGCGGCAACCGCGCTGTCGAGCGGCGAGAAGCAGTCCAGCATTCAGGCCATTGCCACCCGTATCGTCGCGAAGGCTCCGGCGCAGGGTGGCTATCGGGTGCTGGTTGCGGGCGAGACAGACGATGTGGATGCAGCGGCCGAGGCGATCGAGCTGGCCAAGGCCATTTCGATATCCGGCAAGCAGGTGATCCTGGTCGACTGGGCGCTCGACGGCACGGGGCTTTCATCCAAGGTCGGCGTGCAGCGCACGCCCGGCTTGACCGATCTCCTGCAGGGCGCGGCGCGGTTCGAGGACGTGATCCGCCGCGAGCCGTCGGGCCAGTTCCACGTGCTCTCGGCCGGCGCGAGCATGGACGAGGCCGATGGCAACATCGACGACGATCAGTTGAACCTCGTGCTCGACGCCCTCGACGAAGCCTACGACATGATCGTCGTGACGGGTGGCCACGATGCTAGCCGGCAGCTGTTCGAGGCCATCCAGGGCCGCTTCGACGCTGGCGTTCTGGTCGGCGACGGCAAGAAGCGGGCGACATGCGCTCGCCGATCCGCCCGGCACGATGCTCGGCTTCGAGGTCACCGACATCGACATCTTGCGCTTCGAGCGGCCCGCCGCCGCACCGACCGGCCTGCAGCGCATCATTCGTGGCGGCGCCGGCAACGGCTCGGAGATTCGTACGAGCTGAGCCTCGGTGCCGTCAGCGCGGCGGCAGCGCCCCGTTACCGGCTCCGTTGAGCCCGGTTCCAAACAAGCTGCGTCGCGTATCGCGCGCCAGCGACCAAAGCTTAGGATTGCGTTTGATCGTCCGCTTGGCGATGGCGGCGGCGGTCATCCAGGCGGCGAGAGGCGCGCCGGCGCTCGATATGGGAAAGATTGACGTGACCAGCGGGACCACCTCGGGCGCCCATGCCGATTTGTAGGCGGCGGCGCCCGGTCCGAAATCATAGTGCGTGCGCCCTGCCGCGCAGGCATCCTCGATGTCGCCGGTCAGCAGCAACAGCCCCGGAGAGCTTTCGCGCAGGTTCTCGTCCAGAAGCGCCGTGTTGAGCAGATAGCGGCGGTCACCCTCGTCGATGGTCAGTGCGATGGCGCCGATCATGCCGCCCGCTTCGAGCGCGGTGATCTCGATTGCCTGCGGCGATCCCGGCGGCTGGCCGGCGAGCGCCCGATAGAATGCGACGACGCCGGGATCGCCGAACACGTCCGGTATGCCGCCGTCGCGAAGCTGCCGGCTCTTGGCCGCCAGAAACAGCGCGATCAGCTCCATGCGGCGGGCGGCGTCGCTGGCCGGCGAAATACGATAGCCACCGAGGCCTGAGAGCTTGCGCGCCTTGCGGCGCAGCGTCGAACGGGTCCGCGCCGAGAACCGCTCGGCAAAGAACTCGTCGAATGGCTGCGTCATCGGCAGGACATGACTATCGTTGGCGGAGACGATGCCTCCGGCGGCGAACGGGTTCGGCCGTCCGTTCCAGCTTGCGGGTTGGCGGTCGAGGCGGACGGCCGTGAGTTGCACCGTGCGGGCGATGGCGCGAAATAGGCCGCGCACGTCGGCGGCAGTCAGGCGCTCGGCGAACTGCGGCTCGACCAGCGCCAGTCCATAGTTGGAGTGCGACTGGCCGAGGAACCCCGCGACCGGCTGGCCCGCCACTCGCGTAATGCCGAGCGGAAGCAACATCTGCAACCGGCCGTCGGCGCATCGGGCGGTAACGACAAGGGCCGTTTCGCCCGATTGCGCCGCCGCGGTCCTGGTCCAAGCCGATAGCCAGCCGTGCGATTGAAAGATCGAGGCGCGCGCGCCCGCGGCGGTAATTTCGTCCCACAATGGCGCGTGTGCGTCGATATCACTGTGCAACTCCAGAGTCAGCGCCAGCCCGCCTGCGGACACACGGGAGCCACCGCGCTGCTCGTTGGCGCGTCCGATCCGGTATCCGGCAGTCATCTCGTGCATCTGCGCCACTCGTTGAGGCTACGGCGCGGGCCGTGGCTGTACGTTGAAACAGCAAGGATCGCGCCAACCATCCGTGTGCCGCCGTTACGCCCGCGCCGGGTGCCTGGGCGGCTCGTGACCGCGCTGGTTAACCACACGATGTCATTGGATGCCGCATTCAGTCACGGCCGCGTGAAAGGCTGCACGGCAATTGCATGAGGTAGGGCACTGGATATTTGGCACAGGATATTCAGCACAGGGCGCCTCGCATATTTCAGACGGAGCCATTGTCCTTTCTGTCACTGTCCGCCCGGCCACGACGTCAATGGGATCACGCCGCAAGTTCATGAGCCGCCACGCCACCAGGATGTTGAAGGCCGGTTTGTCGGCGCTCTATTATTCGGGGGCCGGCGAGCTGATGTCGCCGCTGACCCGGGGCGCGGGCGTCGTCTTCATGATGCATCGGGTCTCGCCGCAGCCGAACGCGGCCTTCGAGCCCAACCGCATTCTGCGCGTGACCCCGGATTTTCTCGAGGCCACCGTGCGCCAGGTGATCGAGCGCGGGTTCGACTGCATCGCGCTCGATGAATTGCCGCAGCGCCTCGCCGCACCTCCGAGCGAGCGGCCGTTCGCCTGCTTCACCTTCGACGACGGCTATCGCGACAATCGCGACTTCGCGTTCCCCATTCTGCGCCGCTACGGCGTACCGCATGCGCTTTATGTGCCGACCGACTATCCCGATGGCCGTGGCGACTTGTGGTGGCTGGTGCTCGAAGGCGCCATCGGCAAGGCCACGCAAGTCGTCGTCGAATGCGCTGGCCGGCGGGTGGTCCACCCGACGCGCACGGCGGCCGAGAAGGAGCGCGCCTACGACACCATTTACTGGCAGTTGCGTGCGCTGCCGGAAGTCGAGGCGCGGCGGATCGTGGCCACCATGGCCGACGCCGCTGGTTTCGACGCCGCCGGCCTTTGCTCCGATCTCATTCTCGATTGGGACGAACTGCGCGAGGCCGCCAAGGACCCGCTGCTGACGATCGGCGCCCACACTTGCCGTCATCTGGCACTGAGCAAGCTCGCAGAGGCCGAAGCACGCCATGAGATGTCCGCGAGCAAGCAGCGCATCGAGGCCGAGATCGGCCGCCCGTGCCGGCACTTCAGCTACCCCTACGGTTGCGAGATGGCGGCGGGTCCGCGCGAATTCGCCCTCGCGCGCGAGTTGGGGTTCACGACGGCGGTGACCACTCGCAAGGGGCTGGTGCATCGCGAGCATTCAGCTGCGCTGACTTCGATCCCGCGCCTGTCGCTCAACGGCGATTTTCAGGCCCAGAAGTATGTCGACGTGATGCTGTCGGGCCTGCCGTTCGCGATGTGGAACGCCGTGCGCCGCGTGCGCGGCCCGCTCTCAGCCTGACGAGTCGGGCTTCGACATCCACTTGATCAGCCAGCCGGCGGGCAATACCCACAGCAGACCGGCGACGACATAGAACGCCAGTTCGACGAATTTGCCCGAGTTGACCTGCAGCACCACGGCGGCGGCCAGCGCCAGCAGCGCGTAGACCAGCACCAGCAGAAGCAGCAGCAGAGTGCCGACGAGCTTGCGATTGCGTTGTGTCATCCTAATCCTGCTGTCGCGCGTATCCGGTGTCGGTGCGCGCCTGGTTTGAAGGCCGTGCTGCGCCCGACGGGCACCCCGCACTGCGCCTGTCGGGCGCCCAGCACTGCGCTTGTCGGGCGCATTGTGTGCAGACGCCGCCCAGCGTAACTGACACACCATCCAGTCGGCCAGCGGTCGAGGTCCCCGCCAGCGGATCCGGCCAGAGCAGCGGAAATCACACATGGCACTGTCCCAGACGCAAGTCCACGCAGCGACGCAGGGCCCGCTTACGGGTGATGGGCGCACGACGGACGCCTGGGTAGCGGCGTGGCTGTGGGCGATCGCCGCAATCGTCGTCGCGATGATCCTCGTCGGCGGCGCGACCCGGCTCACCGACAGCGGTCTCTCGATCACCGAGTGGCGGCCGATCATGGGTGCGATCCCGCCGCTGTCCGACGCCGATTGGCAGATCGCCTTCGCCAAATACAAGGAAATCCCCGAGTACAAGCTGGTCAACAAGGGCATGTCGCTCGACGCCTTCAAGACCATCTTCTGGTGGGAGTGGGGCCACCGCTTCCTCGGCCGCATGATCGGGCTCGCTTTCGCTCTGCCGCTGGCGGTCTTCTGGGTCAGAGGCTGGCTGCGGCCGGGCCTCGTGCCGAAGCTCGTCGGCGTGCTGGCGCTCGGCGGGCTGCAGGGCGGCATCGGCTGGTACATGGTGCAGTCGGGATTGGTCGATCGCGTCGACGTCAGCCAGTACCGGCTGGCGCTGCATCTCACGATCGCCTTCGTCATCCTCGGCGCCGTCGTGTGGCTGGCGTTGTCGCTCGGCCGCGACGATCGCACGGCGCGGCCCGAGGCCATCGCGCCCGCTCCGCAGCGCCGCGCGACCATTCTCGCCGCGCTGGTGCTCGCACAGGTCGTGCTCGGCGCATTCGTCGCCGGCACCAAAGCCGGGCTGACCTACAACACCTGGCCGCTGATGGACGGCCAACTGGTCCCGTCGGGGCTGCTCGCCATGCAGCCGTGGTATCTCAACGTCACCGAGAACGTGGCGACGATCCAGTTCAATCATCGCCTCGTCGCCTATGTCGTGCTGGCGCTGGCGCTCTGGCATATGGTGGCGCTGTTGCGCGCCGGTGATGGCGGGCAAGCGGTGCGCTCGGCGGTGGTACTGTTCGGCGTGACGCTGGCCCAGGCCGGGCTCGGCATCGCGACGCTTCTTGCCGCAAAGGGGGCTATCCCCATCGGCCTCGGCCTCGCCCACCAGGGCTGGGGCGCCATCGTGTTCGCCGTCGCGGTGTGGCACCTCCACAGCATCAGAGCCCGGTCGTCCGAGATGCGTGCGCTTGCGCGGGCATCGAGGGCGTAAATCAGACTGTCACAAGTGTGCTGACGGCCGCGCGCGACGATCGCACTCGTACCCGTCGCGCGGCAGGTGACTATGTATCAAGCCGTGTGCATTCAGCGGGAGCCTCTCCACATGACGACCGACGCCCAGATGCCTCCCACATGGCCATATTCTTCCCAACGGCATGAGCCACGACAGCTATTCCGACGACTACATCGCCGACATCCTGCGCGATTGTCGCGTGTTCGCGTTCGTCGGCGCGTCGGCCAATACGTCGCGGCCGAGCTACTTCGCGATGAAGTATCTGCTGCTCAAGGGCTACACGGTCATCCCGGTCAATCCCGGTCTCGCGGGACAGGAGCTTCTGGGGCAGAAGGCCGTCGGGCGCATCGGCGACCTCGTGGCCCCCGTCGACGTCATCGACATTTTCCGCAATTCCGACGCTGCGCTCGAGATCACGCGCGAGGCCATTGCTCTGAAGGACACGCTCGGCCTGAAGGTGATCTGGATGCAGCTCGGCGTCCGCAACGACGAGGCGGCGCGGCTCGCCGAGGCCGCCGGTCTGCGGGTGGTGATGAACCGCTGTCCGAAGATCGAATACGGGCGGCTCTCAGGCGAGATCGGCTGGGCCGGCATCAACACCGGGCGGCTGACCAGCACGCGTCCCAAGCTCGCCCCGCTCGGCGTGCAAAGCCAGTTGATCGGCGACAAGTAATACCGACCCGCATAAGTTTTGGCTTATGCGGGTCGGTATCGGCGCGGATGCTTGTTTGCCGCTCCGGCGCAAGCGCCGACGCGGGCGGGCATCCGAAGCGCCAAACAAGAGAGATTACCGTCCCGCCTGCCGTCGACATCATCAGTCAGAACTTTGGCGGGACGGTATAACGGGCGCTGGCCATTCGCCACCGCCCGCCCTTCTCGTCACCCATCCACTCTGGTCACTCCGCCGCTTCGATCGCGTGGCGGTGCGGCTGGCGGAACTGCATCCGCGACAGCAAGCCGTCCTTCAGCACGTAGTGATGTCCGAGCGCCGCCAGGGCATGGACCAGCGCTACGAGCAGGATGCCGATGCCGAGCGTCTCATGCAGGTCGCGCATCGACTTTGCCACCGTCCCGATCGCCGATTTCAGCGGCAGCACGAGCTGGAAGGCGCCGAAGTCGATGGCCTTGTCGCTGCCGAACACATAGAGCAGGCCGAGCAGCGGGATCGCCACCATCAGGCCGTAGAGCGCCGTATGCACGATCTTGGCGGCCAGCTCGCCGAACCCGTGTGGCTGCTGCGGTGACGGCACCTTGGCCAGGGTCATGCGCCACGCCAGCCGAACCAGGATGAGCGCAAACAACACGGTGCCGGCCGGCTGATGAATGAACTTCAGGCCCTCACGGATGAAATGGCCCTTGGGAAACTCTTGGCGGAAAAGTTCCGTACCGGCCAGCAGGATGATGCCGACGCCGATCACCCAATGCAGCATGATCATCACGCCGTCGTACTTGTTCGCGTCCCGTCTCATATCGTGTTTCCCCTTGTCGCGCGGCATCAGCCGTGGTGTGGGAGGAAACTGCCCGAGGGGGCATGACGGCTGCCTGACGGCGCTTGTCAGCGTCGTGTAAGCTTCGTTTGCGGAGCGAAGTGGGAGTGCCGTCTACCGCGACGGGCTCGTCTGCATCTCTTCCAGATAATAGCGGTGCACCCAGCCGACGATGTCCTGGTGGCGGACGAAGCACCAGTCGCCCTGGCAGGGTCCGATCATGCGCACGCCGCGCGCTTCGGGCTCGAGGGCGGCGATGGCCGGATGCTCGGCCGAGGGGCCCTGGCGGACGTTCAGCACGTCGTCCGCGGCGACGCTGATCACGCGATAGGCGGGCGGCGGCGGGCCACCGACGCGATAGGGCGGCGTGGTCTGCTGCATGGCGATGCGCGGGCCCGGCGACGGCTTGGCGGCTGGTAATGCTGCTGCGGCGGCGCGCGTCGGCATCGGCGCCTTCGTCGGCGCGGCCGCTGCGATCGACGCTTTGGCAGTTGCCACGGGCGCGGCTTTCGGGGCGGGCGCGGCGGCTTGATTGTTCGTGTGCTGCACAGACTGTGCGGCGGCCGGCGCGGTCGCCACCGGCCTGGTGGCAGCCGCTTGTTTCGGTGGCTCGGCTTCGGCGATCTGCTGCGCGACGGGTTGGACCTTGCGCAACGTCAGCGAGGCGGTTCCGCTCTCGCCGTCTTCCTTCTCCCATTCGATGCGGGTGCCGTCGCGACGGATCTTCATGCAGCGCGCTTCGGACTTGAACCAGCGCGCCCACCTGTAGCAGAGCCGGTCGCTGGCGATCCACCAGCGGCCGGTGTCGGTGGCCGAGCCGAGATAGAACGACAGCCCACCCGCCTCACCGGTCATCGAGCCATCGTCGGCATGCTGGATCGGAAGCTTGAAGCCCATCGGCGCATCGATCACGACGGTCGATCCCGCCACCATCTGGCTGAGCACGCGGCCGGGAACTGGCGTCCACTCCGCTTGCGCGGCGCATGAAGCGGCTATCGACCCGATGATGAGCGATCCGCCGAGAGCGGAACGGGTGACGAGAGTGGGCCGAACCATGAGCGAGACAATCCAAGTGCGCGTTTATCGTTGGGGAGCAGGGACTTCGGAGCCGTTCTGCACCGCGACTGTGGCAGGAACGGGGTGCCGTCGCGTCGCGTTGGCGAGAGGCGTGGCCACAGCTTGAGCCTGCGCTTTCGTGGTTAGCGCACCGTAAACACGATCGGCGGCCCGGACGCTGTTCGTGAGAAAACACCTTCTTCGGGCGCGGGGTTCACGATCGCGCGTCGGGCCGGGACGGTTTCGGCCCAGCCCGCCGCCAGCCCTCATAGGCCAAAAGCAGCACGAGCGGCGCCCAGTAGGTCAGCGCGAATATGCCGGTCCAGGTGATGCCGTCGGGTGGCCGCGGCAGGTGCAGGCTCGCCGCCGTCAGCGTCATCAGCAGCGCCGCTGGATGGGGATAGACCGCGAGTAACGGCACCAGCCAGCCGAAGTACCACGGGTAGTGCGATGAGGTGAGCCAGATGAACGCCGCCGACAGTGCGACGAGGTGCTCGGGCCGGATCTCGTCGCGGCGGCGGGCGAACAGCGTCCACAGCGCCACGCCGCCGAGGATGGCGATGGCGGTCACGGCATAGGCGCGTCCCGAGGCGTCGCCGAGGCCGAAGTCGCGCAGCAACCACACCGGATGGAAGCCCCAGCCCGCCTTGTAGCCCTCGTTGTCGAGGTGGTTGGCCAGGAAGCCGATCACCTTCGGACCGGCGACGATCAGGTGCGGCAGATAGAGCGCCAGCGCCGTGGCGGCAAACGCAGCCGGCATCCGCCAGTCGCCCCGCTTCCACAACGCCGGCAGCAGCGCCACGGGGAAGTATTTGACCAGCGCCGCTGCCGCCAGCAGCGCGCCCGCCGCTCCCTGACGCGCCCGGACGGCGGCCGCGATCCCGAGCACGAGCAATGCCGTAGCCGCGGCGTCGATGTGCGCCTGTCCGGCGAACTCCCAGATCGGCAGCGGGTGCCACGCATAGATCAGCACGCGCTCGCGCGGCAGTCCGACGGCATCGAGCCAGCGGATGAGGCCCCACACGATCAGCGCTTCGCAGCCGAGCATCACCAGTTTCATGCCGTTGTGGCCGGCATCGGTGGCGGTCCCGACCAGCCGGTCGAGCGCCGCGCCCGCCGCAAAAACCAGTTGCGCCACCGGCGGATAGATCGTGTAGGCCGTCTCGCGCTGATTGAGGTGGGGGTAGATCGCCGGGTCGCGGAACGCCGCGAGCCGCTCGTCAGCCGGGATGTAGAGATATGGGCTCCAGCCGCCGAGCGTCAGCCGCCCATCCCAGACATAGCGGTAGGCATCGGTCGTCAGGCCCGGCTCGGTGGTCATCGCCATTCCGCGCAGCAGCAGCGCGACGGCCAGGATGAACACGAGATCCAGCGCGCGCGCGCCGCGCCACAGCACGTATCCGGCAGCGCCCGCGAACAATGCGCCATGCAGCAACGCCGCGTGGGCATAGGGGGCGCCGTCATGGTGGTCGATGCCGAGCGCCGCCTGCGCCACGGCAAACGCCATCGCCAGTGCCGCAATGCCGAGCACCGGGCTGACCCCAGACGATGCGCCGGCACTGGAAGAAGCGTGGTTCATCGACGTCTCGATGCGGGGCGGCGGGGCGCGGTCACGACCGGGGGGACTCTGGTGCATCACTAGCCGCCCTCTCACCGCCGCTCGACACACGATGTGGTGAACCCTCCGTCATCGCCCTGTCACGCCGGACGGCGCGCATCATGGGCAAGGTCGCAACGAGCATCGGTCCGGTCAGCGCGAACCCCGTGGTCAGCGCCGCCGTCGCGCTGCCGCCGGCAAACACGTCGAACGGTCCCGGCTCGATGACGAGGCGGCCGTCGTCGTCGTGATAGCCGAGGTCGGCGCTTGTCAGCCGGAAAGTGACCGTGCGGCGCGCCCCGGCTTCCAGCCGCACCTTTTCGAACGCCTTCAACTGCCGCACCGGCCGCGACCGGCTGGCGACCTTCTGGCGGACGTAGAGCTGCGCCACCTCGTCGCCCGCCCGCGCCGAGACATTGGTGATGGTGACTGAAATCTCGATTTCCCCGTCCGCGGTCGGCAGTCCCGGCGCGCTGGTGCGGAGGTCCGAATAGTCGAACCGTGCATACGACAGTCCGTGACCGAACGGGTAGAGCGGCGTCGTCGCCTCGTCGATGTAGCGCGACGTGTAGCGGTCCTCGCCCGGCGGCCGGCTGGTCGGCAGCGCGTCGTGCGAGATCGGGATCTGGCCGACCGAGCGCGGGAACGTCATCGGCAGCTTGCCCGACGGCGAGACCTCGCCCATCAGTGCCTCGGCGATGGCCGTGCGGCCCTCGGTGCCGCCGTACCACGCGATCAGCGTCGCGGCGGTGTAGGGCTCGGTCGCGGTCAGCGCCAGCGGCCGGGCCGTGGCGACCACCAGGACGATGGGCTTGCCGGCGGCCGCCAGCGCCGACAGCAGCCCCTGTTGCGCCCCGGTCAGGCCGAGATAGGCCCGCGACGTGCCCTCGCCCGAGATGTCGCAATCCTCGGCCGCCACCATCACCACGAGGTCGGCCCGCCGCGCCGCAGCCACCGCGCCGTCCACGTCGCCCTGCTGGTAGCCGCAGGCGTCGCCGAACCCGCGCGCGTATTCGATCGTCTGCCCCGGCTGCAGCCGCGTCCTGAGCGCCGCCAGCAGCGTCTCCGTCGCTGGCCGTGTCAGGCCGGCGGGCCCCCACCACGACATGTCGTAATCGTTCTCCGCCCACGCGCCGACGACCGCGATCTTCCGCGTCGCGGTCGTGATCGGCAGGGTGCCGCGCTCGTTCTTCAAGAGCACCAGCGATTGCCGCGCCGCCTCCCGCGCCACGGCACGCACCTCGCCTTCGGCGGGCGGCGTGGGCTGCTGCGGCTGCGGCCGATCCAGCAGTCCCATGCCGATCTTCACCCGCAGCACCCGGCGCACGGCTTCATCCAGCGTGGCTTGCGGCACGCGGCCGGCGGCGACCTCGTCGGCAAGGTGGCGCTCATAGGCGGCGGCTTCCATGTCGACATCGACGCCAGCCGTCATCGCCTTGCGCGTGGCCTCCGCCAGATCGGCGGCGACACCGTGGTTGACGAGTTCGCCGATGGCGTTGAAGTCGGAGGTGACGAAGCCGCTGAACCCGAGGCGCTCGCGCAGCAGCCCGGTCAGCAACCGGCGGTCGGCCGACACCGGCACGCCGTTGACCGTATTGAACGCCGCCATCACCGTCTCCGACCCGGCGGCCAGCGCGGCGCGGAACGGCGGCAGATAGCGGTCGTGCAGCTCGGATGTCGAGATGGTCGCGCCGTTGTAGTCGCGGCCGGCTTCCGGCGCGCCATAGCCGAGGAAGTGCTTGACCGCCGTCGCTAGGCCCCCCGCCCGATAGCCGCGCACCCGCGCCGCAGCCATGGCCGACGCCAGCACCGGGTCCTCACCCGCGCCCTCGACGACCCGGCCCCAGCGGGGATCCCGCGACAGGTCGACCATCGGTGCGAACGTCCAGTTGACGCCATTGGCCGCGGTTTCCGCCGCGACGGCCCGGCTCGCGGTCTCCACCAGAGCCGGGTTCCAGGTGGCGGCCAACGCCAGCGCGTGGGGCATGGCGATGCGGAACACGGTGATGGCGTCGAGCCCCATGATCAGCGGAATGCCGAGCCGCGACTGCCGCGCGGCGGCCTGATAGGCGCGGACCTCGCCCGGCTCGACGACGTTCAGCATCAGGCCGATCTCGCCCTTACGGACGCGCTCGAGCTGGCCGTCGATCGGGTCGCCGCGGGAGACCAGATTGACCTGGCCGATCTTCTCGGCAGGCGTCATTTGCCCGAGCAGCGCCTCAACCCGTGCCTCGATCGCGTTCTGATCCCTGGCTGCTGCCGGGACCGCCGCCGGGGCGAACATCGTAAATGCGAGCGCCATGGCGCAGAGGCGAGTGCGGCGCGGCGTGGGGCCATGGGCGGGCGTGGGGGCGGGCATGGGGTCCGATCGAGCTGCGGCGGCAACAATGGGGCGGCCGGTTTGCCCCCTGATTAGCCTCATAGGGTACGACAGGCACGCCCGTCCAATGACCGCGGCATGAAAAATGTGGCCCGGCAGCAACTATTTTCACCGTCGCGAATTATTGAACCGGTAGGGACCGTCTACCGCGTGCGTTACGCGATGCTTGGGCGTAAATGTCACGCCCGCCAAAGGCATGTGGTGCCTTGAGAGGGTCCCATTTTCGAGGCATTGCTGATCCGGATACTGCGTCAAGCAGTAGAAAGTACAGCGATGGCAAGCGCCCGGGAGTGGAAGTAGCGGCAACTGACAATTCCATTCATCCGGCGTTCAAGCTCGATCGTCCACCTATGACGTTCAATTGATCCTGCCCAAATTCGCGACGTCCCTTGGAGAGGTCCATGAAGTCCAACGCGGTCAAGTCCGTGGTGCTCGATATCGACTGGTCGGCGCAGACGATGCTGCCGATCGAGTTCGAAGGCCGTGAATTGCAGCTCGACGCGCGCGCCTATCAGGGCGTAGAAGCCGCGTCGCAGGCGCTCGCGCTCATCCACCGTTCTCCAAACGCGTCCGCCAACGAAATGCCGCTGGTACGGGTTCATTCGGGCTGCGTGACCGGCGACATCTTTCACTCGTTGAAGTGCGACTGCTATGCGCAGTTGCAGTCCGCGCTCAAGCTCGTCACCGACGCGCCGCTCGGCGTCATCATCTACCTGCCCTATCACGAGGGCCGCGGCATCGGCCTCGTCAACAAGATCCGCGCCTACGCGCTACAGGACCAGGGCCTCGACACGGTCGATGCCAACATCGAGATCGGCGCACCGATCGACGCGCGCGAGTACGACCTTTCGGCGCAGATCCTGTTCGACCTCGGCATGCCCGAGATCAAGCTGATTACCAACAACCCGGCCAAGGTCGAGGCGCTGAAGGCGCAGGGCATCAAGGTCGTCGAGCAGGTTTCGGTCGTCACTGAGCCGAGCCTCTACAACAAGCGCTACCTCGAAACCAAGCGCGCCCGCATGGCCCACAAGATCTGAACCGCTCAATATTTCGCGCGAATTTTCACCCGCTCCGGTTCACCGGGGCGGGTTTGTCTTTGTGGGCAACCGAAGCGCAACCCGCGCGGTTTGCTGCGTGGGCAACTGAAGCGCACGCTCGCAACTGAACGCCTAGACTCCGCGCGATCGGGTCCTGCACCGGCTCGGTCGGCACCGTGAAGCCGCCCTCCGCGACCATGCGGGCGAACAGCCGCTTGTCCGCGACCAGCGAGCGGAACGTGCCGCGCTCCACGATGTGACCGTGATCGAGCACCAGGATCTGGTCGGCATTGGCGACCGTCGACAGCCGGTGGGCGATGATGAACGTCGTGCGGCCCTTGCGCAGCGCGTCGAGTGCGCGCTTGATCTTGGCTTCCGTCTCGGCGTCGAGCGCACTCGTCGCCTCGTCGAGCACCAGGATCGGCGCGTCCTTGAGAATGGCGCGCGCGATGGCCAGCCGCTGGCGTTCGCCGCCCGACAGCGACGCGCCGCGCTCGCCGATCACGAAGCCATAGCCCTCGGTCTTGCGCATGATGAACTCGTGCGCCTCGGCCAGCCTCGCCGCGCGCTCCACCTCGGCGTCGGTGGCGCTGGGGCGGCCGACGCGGATGTTCTCGGAGATCGAGCGGTTGAACAATCCCGCGTCCTGGAACACCACCGCGATCTGGTGGCGGAGGCTGTCGAGCGTCACGCCGGCGATGTCGTGGCCGTCGATGGTGATGCGGCCGGAGCCGGGCGCGCGCAGTCGCTGCAGCAGGCTGAGCGTCGTGGTCTTGCCCGAGCCGGTTGGCCCGACGATGGCCACGGTCTGGCCTGGCTTGGCCTCGAACGAGATGCCGAACACGCCCTGTTCGCTCTTCGGGAAGCGGAACGAGACATCCTCGAACGCCACCGCGCCCTGGGCTGGCGGCAGCGCCGGCGCGCCGGGCGCCTCGACAATTGTCGGCTTCTCGTCGATGAGCGCGAAGAAGGTGCGCAGCGTCGGCGCGCCCTGATGAATGCGGACGACGAAACTCGACAACTGATCGAGCTTGCCGATCAGCAGATTGGCGAACGCGACGAAGGCGACGATCTCGCCGACCGTGAGTTCGCCGCGGGCGGCCAGCACCGCGCCGACCGAGAACACCAGCACCATGGTGATGGTGGCCGCCGCCCGCTGCAGCACGGTCAGCACGCCCCACCACGTCAGCACCGGATATTGCGCCGACAGCAGCTGCCCCATCATGCCGCGCATCGCCTCGACCTCGGCCGCCAGCCGGCCATAGCTCTGCACGATCAGCACGTTGCCGAGCACGTCGCCGACCCGGCCGGACACCCCGTAGCGGTATTTCTCGACTTCGTCCTGGCCGTTCGACGTCTTGTTGATGACGACCACGTTCAGCACCGTATAGGCGACGGCCAGCCCGCCGAGGATCAGCGCCATGCGCCAGTCCATGCTTATTGCCGTGGGAACCAGAAGTATGATGCCGACGAGCGCCGTCAGCTGCTCGCGCAGCGCGCTGAGCCACAGCCAGAACAGGTTGTCCGTGCCCCACATGATGGCGCTGACCACCGCGCCAGAGCCGCGCTCGGCGTGATAGCTCACCGGCAGCGTAATGGCCTGCTCGAACGCGCTGCCCATCACGGCGAGGCGGCGGCGGTGCGCCAGCCGGTCGGACAGCACCGCGACGATGGTCGAGGCGACGATGCCGAAGATGCCGATGGCCGCCCACAGGCTGATGGTCGGGAATGCGTTCTGGCCTTTCGACAGCGCATCGACGACGCGGCCGAACAGCACCGGCTCGGCGAGGTGCACGATGGCGATCACGACCCCCGCCAGCGTCAGCCAGATGGCCAGCGCCTTTTCCGCAGAAAGCAGTCCGAGCGCGCGGGTATAGAGCTGCACGAGTGTCATCGCTCGCGGCCTCCGGTTTTGATGGTTTGGATGGGCGCGAACCAGCGCTGCCTGGCCTCGGCCAATGCGCCGGCCACGGGACGGAACACGAACCTCACGCGATGCCGGCCCGGCGGCACGGCAGTGGCGCGGAACAAGACGTTGGCCTTGAGTAGTGGCGCGGGCTGGCCATCGACCTCGGCGAACCACCACGGATGCCAGAGGTCGTTCAGAACGACATAGCCGCCAGCGGGGCTGTCGGCCTCGATCTCGACGGCGTCATGGCGGTAGCGCGCGATGCGGACGGAGCCGATACGGTCGGCACCTGCGGGCGCGCGAACCGATCGCGCCGGGGCGCCGGTGACGCCCGCGCCGTCGATCAGCACGGTCCGCGTCAGATCGGCGGCCGGCCATTCGCCCGTCGTGATGATCCGCTCGAAATCTGCCGGCTCGGCGTCGGCCGCGAACATCACCCGCGGCAGCGCGCGGGGGTTCTCGTAGACGTAGGCATCTGCGGTGCGCGCCACCAGCGTCAGGTCGCCCGGCTTCAGCGATTTGTCCGCCTCCTCGATCGGCGACCCCGACGCGATCCAGCGCAGCCCCAGCATGTCGGCCAGCACCGAACGGTAGGACGGGAAAGCGGGCGGCAATTTACGGTCTCGGGTCGAAACACTGTGGTCCTCGACGCCCGTCGCGCGGGTGTAGTCGCGCATCCGCACCGGATTGTAGCCGAGCGTATTCTCCAGCCGGTGCGTCATGCTGGCGTTGGGCCAATGAAAGCCGACGCCGACCAGCTCGACCCGATCGCGGCGGGTATCGGAATTGCCAGCGGCAACTTTGGCCTTCAGCAGCGCGATGGTGTCGTTCTTGCTCTTCGGCTCCAGCACCTCGTAGACCTGGGGCGGCAGCGCCGTCGCGCCGCCGGGGCCGTTGGCGATGGCGAGGTCGAGCACGGTGAATGCGGCGAGGATGCCGCCCGCCACCACCGGCCGCAGCGGATAGACCCATGCCGCCGCCGCAATCGCGATGGCGCCGCCCGCAATCAACGCCGCGGCCTCTTCCAGCGGCGATACCGCCCGCAGCATGGTCTCGAAGTGCATCGCCAGATGAATGGCATAGCCGAATGCCGCCAGCGGCACCGCCGCGACCAGCGCCCACTGCCAGCGTGCCAGGATGGGAAGCGTTGCCGTGAGCAGCCGGTGCGCCGTGTATCCGGCCATGACCGACGCCAGAAAGCCGACCAGGAACACGGCATCCGCCGGCCGGCGGTAGAGATCGACGCCGGGCAGCGCCGCATGCATCACCCGGAACGCGGGCGTATACCAGCCGAGCGCGTAGACCAGCATGACCCCGAACGCGACCGTGAAGAATCGCACTGGGCGCGCCCACAACACGCCCGACACTGCGCCGATGACGATCAGCAGCACGGGCGCCGCGCCGATATACAATTGCCCGACGTTCTGCGCGATGAACAGGTCCGTGCCCTGCCAGCGCATGCTCGGCGGACCCCAGTATTCCGACATTTCGCCTGACGATCCGAATACGTCGGGCGCAAAGAACGTCAGCAGCAGCGCGGGATGCAGCGAGCCCCGCCCCGCGCCCACGAAGTCGATCTCCGGGCGGTTCGATTCGCCCGCGACGAGGATAGTCATCAGGATCGGCAACGCGATGACGAGCGCGCCGGCGATCGCGCCGCCTGCGAGCGCCGGCAATGTCGCCCGCGCCTCGGCCAGCGGTTTCTGCGCCGTAGCCCACTGCCAGGCGACGAAGCCGATCAGCAGATAAACCGACAGCAAACCCACCTGATCGCGCCCGAGCACGATCGCCGCCGCCGCCAGCCCCGCCGCCACGCCATAGCCCACCGAGCGCCGCTGCATCGCGCGCTCCAGCCACAGCATCGTCAGCGGCAGATAGGCGAGGCTCAACACCTGCCCGGTATGCTGGATGCGCCACGCCATCGCCGCGCCGAAGCCGAAGCCGAGCGCCGCCAGCAGCGCTCCCGCCCCGTGCCAGCCGCGGTCGCGGAAATACATCATCAGCCCGATGGCGCCGGCCAGGATGGCGAGCAGCACCGTCGTATCGACCGCGCGCAGGCTCGGCGCGCCGTTGAACAGCGCCAGCAGCAGGAACGGGGGCGAGAAGATCAGCGATTGCGGGTCGGCGATCTGTGGGTGGCCCGAGAACACATAGGGCGTCCAGAACGGGCTTTCGCCATGCGCGAGGCTCCACGCCAGAAACTGGATCTGCGGCTGGAAGTGCGCTTTGGCGTCCCACGGCACCGTCACCGCGCCCGACAGCCACGGCCAGCCGAGCACCAGCCAGCAGGCGACCAGCGCCAGCACGACCGGCAGGGCGGGCCACGGCGGCTGCCCGCGGTCGTCGTCGAAGGGAAAGCGGCGCATGGTCATCGATCTGGGTGTGGGAAACCTGAGGCGGACCGGCTGGGCCGGGGACGTCGAGCGCAGGGTCTATAGCATGGCGGCAGGCCCGTCGCGCTCCCTCTCGCCGCATCCTTCTGGCTACCTCGCATTGGCCCTCCACGTCGCCCATTCCCCTCGCCGTACTCCGGCCGAGGTGCTATGCGAGCACGCGCCCGCTCGAGGTTGGATACCGGGGCAAAGGGGAATACGGGGCGATGACGGCGGAACACGAACCACGAAGCCAGGGAACGGCGGAAGACATCCTCCGCCCGATCGTCAATTCGCCCCCCGATCGCCCGTTCGTCGTGGCGCAGCTCGGCCAGTCGCTCGACGGCCGCATCGCCACCCCCACCGGCGAGAGCCGCTGGATCAACCGCGGCGCCGCGCTCGACCACCTGCACCGGCTGCGCGACGCCGTCGATGCGGTGGTGGTCGGCGTGGGCACGGTGATCGCCGACGATCCGATGCTGAACGTCCGCCGCGTGCGCCCCCGTTCGCCCGGGCGTCCGCCCGCCCGCGTGGTCATCGACCCGCACGGGCGTCTGCCCGTCGGCGCGCGGCTGCTGGCCGAGGATGGCGCGCGGCGGCTGGTGGTCAGGCGCGATGGACCGGGCCCACAGCTCGCCACGCCCCCCGGCGTCGAGGTGGTTCACGTCATGCCCGATCACGCCCTGATGCACCCGCGCGACATCGTGGCGGCACTCCATGCGCTGGGTCTGCGGCGGCTGCTGATCGAGGGCGGCGCGTGGACCGTTTCGTCGTTCATCGACGCCGGAGCCATCGACCGGCTGCATGTGCTCGTCGCGCCCATGATCCTCGGCTCGGGCAAATCGGGGCTGTCGCTGTCGCCGATCTCGCGGCTCGATCAGGCCCGCCGCCCGGTCTGCCAAGTCCATGTGCTCGACGACGGCGACGTGCTATTCGATTGCAATCTGAGGGAAACGCAACCCTGACCGGTCGCCGGTCCGTTTCCCCCGCAGGGAGTTCGCCGCTTGCCGAGATCAAAATCGAGGAAAGGCCGACCGATGCCGAAAACGTCATCCGCTCCGAGCCGTTCGACGGCCCCCGCTTCGAAATCTGCGCCGGTAAAGTCTGGGCCGGTCGAGGTCTACAGCCCCCGCGCTCGCATGTACCACTGGCTGATGGTGCCGCTGCTGCTGATCCAGATCCCGGTCGGCATTTTCATGGTCTACCGCGGCACCACGCTCAACATCTGGGACGGCACCACCAACACGCTCTACGACACGCACAAGCTGATCGGCGTCACCATCTTCTTCCTGGTCCTGGCGCGGCTCACCTACCGGCTTTCCAACGGCGCGCCCGCCGACGAGCCGACGCTGGAGCCGTGGCAGAAGCTCGTCTCCCACATCACCCATTGGGCCATCTACGCGCTGCTGATCATCGTCGCCATCGGCGGCTATCTCGGCGTGTCCTACTACGGCGCGGCCAAGCCGTTCGGCATTCAGCTGCCGGTGTTCGTCGCCAAGAACGAGGATACCGCCAACGCCATCTTCGCGCTGCATCGCGCGGGCGGGCTGATCCTCGCCGGCCTCATCGCCATGCACATCGGCGCGGCGCTGTTCCACCACCTGATCCGCAAGGACAACGTGCTCCGCCGTATGATCGGCACACCGAAGTAAGCCTCCGCCGGTCGCCCTGTCCGGGCGGCCGGCGCACCTCGTTCGGCTGAGATATCCCAGACGTCAAGGCCGCGCGCCAGCGGCCCCACGTCTCGGCGGCCCATGCCGTGGCACCCGTTTCGTGGTGCCTGTTTGGGCTCAATACGCCATCATCAGCACGAGCATGATCGCCAGGGCGAGGACGCCGGCACCAACGGTCCACGCCAACGTGTATGATGTTCTGTGCATGCTCAACTCCATCGTTGAAGTCAGTCACACACTCGACATGGGGACGCCCCGCCTCCCCGGCAATGGGCGTGGCGACGTCACCTCGCGACAGCGCCGAGCCATGAAGCGCACCGTATCCGCCGCTCAGCCGTCGTCGTCCCCGTCGTCGTCGTCCATCTTGGCGTTCCAGCCGTCACCGGGTACGGCGAGGGTGTCGGTGTGGCCGATCTCGGCGGCAGTGCGGCGCACGCCCGTCCACGCTGCCAGTGTCTTCTTGTCGACGAGCCCCGTCTCCACCGCAGCGTGCGCCTTTCCCTCGGCCAGCTCCGACACGAGTTGCGCGTCGTTGGCGCCGAGCACCCACGGGCTTTCGCCCTCGCTCACGATGTATCCTGATGCGCGGAAGGCATCTGCGAGTTCCGACGGCGCCATCGGCCCGGCGGAGGGTCCGAAACCCTTGTCGCTCATCTGATGCTGGTTGAACGCCTGCGCGATCGCCTGGTCGGACGGCTGGCGCGGCGTCCACTTCTGCACGCCGTTGTAGGTCAGCACGGTGTAGAACGCCGCCCGCTTGCTGGCGACCGCACGTGCGAAGCGGCGGATGAAATCGGCCGAGCACAAGTCGAACAGCGCCGACGCGGTGACGAGGTCGGCGTCTCCCGCGAGCGCGCCGTCGAGATCGCGGGCGAGGTCGGCCTGGCGGAAGTTGACAGTGATTGTCCGGCGGTCCTTGACCAGATGCAGCCCATGATTGGCGATCTCGACCGTGTCCGCCCAGCGGGCCAGCGTCGAGCGCGCGGCCTGCAGCAATGCCGGATCGTAGTCCACCAGCGTCCACGATTGCCGCGCGGGCAGCAGCGAGTACGTGGCGCGCAGGTTGGAGCCGGTGCCGCAGCCGAGGTCGATCACCGTCACGTGGTCGCGCGCGTTGAACCGCGCCTGCACCATGTTGGCCAGATGGGCGTTGCGGGCGCGGTGGTCGGCGGGCTCGCGCAGCGCCAGCCAGTCCGGCGAAAATCCGGTCATATTTTCATCCCAAGCACGGTGGCGGCGATGCGGCGGGCGGTCTCGTTCCAGGTCGGCAGCGTGCGCCCCGCGTCCCACGCGGCGTCGGCGAGGCGGGCGCGCAACTTTCTGTCGTCCAGTGCCCGCCGGATGGCGTCGCCGAGCGCCTGTGGATCGCCGGGCGCGACTTTCAACGCCGCCGCGTCGGGAACGGTGTCGGCGGCCGCACCGCCCGTGGTGCAGACGATCGGCAGTCCGCGCGCCATCGCCTCGGCCAGCACCATGCCATATCCCTCGTAGAGCGACGGCATCACGAACAGGTCGGTCGAATTCATAGAAGCGTTCGAGCGTCGCCGGCACCACCTTGCCGGCGAGCCGGATGCGGTCGCCGAGGCCCGACGCCGCGATCTCGTTTTCCAGCACCTCGACCGCCGCCGGGTCCCGATCCGTCGCGCCGGCGATGATCAGCCGCCAGTCGTGGTCGGCGAGCGGCGTCAGCGCGCGCACCAGGATGTCGTAGGCCTTGCGCGTCGATACCGCGCCGACCGCCAACAGCTGCATCGGCATGCCGGTGCCGGTCGCGCGCAGGGCCGGGTCGGTGCCCGGCTCGGCCACCGTGATCTTCTTCACCGGCACGTCGAAATCGCGTTCCAGCGTTCGCTTGGTCGCGCGGCTGGTGACGACCACGTGCCGCGCCAGCGCCAGCGCCACGCGTTCCGTCGCAATCAGCTCCTCGGCGCGCACTTCGCCGAGCCCGGTCTCGAACCCGACCGGGTGATGAACCAGCGCCACGATTTCGCGCCCCGGCTCGGCCAACAGGTCGCGGATCAGCGTTTCGGGAAACGCGCCATAGGCGAGGCCGTCGATCAGCAGCACCGCGTCGCGCGGCGTCGAGAACAGCAGCCGCCGCGTCTCGTCGAGGTCGGCTTGGGACGGCGCGGGGAACGAGCCCGGCAGCGTCAGATGCTCGGCCATGATGCCATAAGCCGGCAGCAGCCCCAACACGCGGCGGTCATACTCGTAGCCGCCCGAAGCGGTCTCGATGTCGCCGGGGATGGCGAAGACGACGCTAGGCACCGCCGACACCCTGACCAACGCTCCCCTCGAACGCGGCCCGCGCGAGATCGGTTTCCGACAGCGTGACGCGGATTTTCGACAGCCCCTTGCCGTCGGCGCCGAGCGCGCCGTCGCGGGCCGCCTTGGCCACCGCATCGAAGATGTACTTGCACAGAAACTCGGTGGTGGTCAGCTTGCCCTTGAACTCGGGGATCGCGTCGAGATTCTGATAAGCGAGCGGTTTCAGCGTCTTATGCAACACGTCGAGTGCCGCGCCGATGTCGACGACCACGTTCTGCGCCGTCATCGTCTCACGATAGAAAGCGACATCGACCACGAACGTCGCGCCGTGCATGTTCTGGGCGGGACCGAAAAACGGGTCGGGCAGCGAGTGGGCGATCATGATGCGGTCGCGGACTTCGACGGAAAACATAGAATGCCTCGGGGTCGGGTGGTCTGGGGAGGGGACTGTAACAGGTGACGGTGCGGGCGGTGGCGGGAGATCTCGCGTTGGAGCGGCCCGCCAGCCCATGCACGGCCGGTCTTCGCGGCAAAACGCGGCGCCGTCAAGGCGCTTGGGGCACTAGCGGGCGGCCATGACGGCGGCGCGCCGGCCACGCGGCGGCGAAGTTCGGATAAATGAATGCGCCAGCACAACTCGAGGACCTGAAATCATGACGCCGATGCTCTACGCCCATCCGTTCTCGTCGTACTGCCAGAAGGTGCTGATCGCGCTCTACGAGAAGGGCATCGCATTCCACTACCGCGTGCTCGGCCCCGACGATCCCGACGCCGGCCGAGAGCTTGCCGAGTTGTGGCCGCTGAAGCGCTTTCCCGTGCTCGTCGACGACGGCCGCACGCTCATCGAGGCGAGCATCATCATCGAGCATCTCGACCGTGCCCATCCGGGCGCCGTTCCGTTGTTCCCCGCCGACCCGGCCACGGCGCTCGATGTCCGCATGATGGACCGCGTGTTCGACAACTACGTCATGACGCCGATGCAGAAGCTGGTGTTGAATGCGATCCGCCCCGAAGCCGACCGCGACCCCTACGGCGTGACCGAAGCGCGCGCGATGCTCGATACCATCTTATGGCTGGCTCGACCGCACGCTGGCGGGCCGGACCTGGGCTGCGGGCGAAACCTTCAGTCTCGCCGACTGCGCCGCCGCGCCGTCGCTGTTCTATGCCGATTGGGCGCACGAGATCGACGCCCGCCACGCGCACCTGCGGGCCTACCGCGCCCGGCTGCTGGCGCGCCCGTCGGTGGCCCGCGCAGTAGACGAGGCGCGCCCGTTCCGACCCTTCTTCCCCCTCGGCGCACCAGACCGCGATTGACGCGGAGTTAGGCGCAACCACTCACGCCCCCGGATAGCGGATCACCGGCGCCAGCCCAGTGGCACCCGGCGCCAGGATCTCCGGCAGGCGTTTGGGCGTGTCGTCGAAAGCGATCTCTTCGGTGACGAGGGCATCCAGCACGGGATCGGCGAGCAGCGCCAACGCGGCCTCCAGGCGGCGGCGATAGCTCCAGCGCACACGCCGCGAGGCCGAAACCTGCCCGACCTGCGACGAGATCAGCCTGAGCCGGCGCGAATGAAACGGCCCGCCGAGCGGCACCGCGATCTCCTTGTCGCCGTACCAGCTCAACTCGACCACCGTCCCCTCCATCCCCGCGCAGCCGATGGCCGTGGCCAGCCCCGCCGCCGACGCCGAGGTGTGGAACACGACATCGGCGTCGCTATGGTTTGCGCCTGGCGACTCCCCTGCGGGGAGCCGGCCGCCACTCGCGATTGGAGCCAGTTCGGGCCGGCCGCCGGGCGCGATTGGAGCAAGCTCGAACTTCGCTCCCAGCGACGTCACGATCGCGGCCCGGCTGGGGTCGGTGTCGATCACCGTCACCTCGGCCGCCGGAATCCGCGCAGCGATCGCCGCCACCAGCAGTCCGACGATGCCCGCACCGACCACCACGATGCGGTCGCCCGGCCCGGTCGCCGCATCCCAATGGGCGTTGAGCGCCGTCTCCATGTTCGCGGCCAGCGTCGCCCGCCGCGGCGGAACATCGTCCGGGATGGGGGCCAGCATGGCCACAGGCGCTATGAAATGGTCCTGATGCGGGGCGAGACAGAACACCGCGCGCCCCTTGAGGTCGTCGGGGCCATCTTCCACGATGCCGGTCGCGCAATAGCCGTATTTGACCGGGAAAGGGAACGCGCCGTCCTGCAGGGGCGCGCGCATTCGCTCCCATTCGCTTTTCGGCACCAGACCGCCTGAAACGAGACGTTCCGTGCCCCGGCTGACCCCGCTCCACAATGTCCTGACCCGCGCCTCGCCCGGCCTGATGGCGGCGAGGGCGCGCTGCGCAGCTCCACCACCCCCGGTTTCGCGTACCAGACCGCGCGGCAGATCAGCATCTTGCCGGTTGAGCGCCGTATCGTCATGGTGCCGCCAATTCCCGAGAAGCCTGTCCGAGCATCCAACCCACCGTTTTCATCAGAGCATCCCGAACGCGCATGACCGACACCATAGATACTTCGGCCCTCGCGGCCCGCGTCGCCGAGGACGAGAGGCATACGACACCCGCCGGGCTGCAGGCAAACGCCGAGCTGGCGAAGCGGCGCTATCTCATGCTCGCTCTCAACGTCGCCACCTGGCTCGGCATGGTCGCCTGGGCCGCGTCGGTGCTCGGGGCGGGCGGCTGGACGACGGTCGATGCGGTGATGATGGTCTGCTTCATCGCCGGCACGCCGTGGGCCGTGGTCGGCTTCTGGAACGCGCTGGCCGGTTTGTGGCTGCTGCATATCCACCCCGACCCGATCGCCGCGGTCGCGCCCTTCGCGCCGGCGGGCGACGTGCCGGCCCCGCTCACCATCCGCACCGCGATCCTGCTGACGCTCAGGAACGAGGACCCGGCCCGCGCCATCCTGCGGCTCAAAACGGTCAAGGCCAGCGTCGACGCCACCGGCCAGGGCACGGCCTTCAGCTATTTCATTCTGTCCGACACCAACGATCCTGCCGTTGCCGTCCGCGAGGAAGCCGAGATCGCCGCGTGGCAGAACGAGGTCGCCGCGTCTTCCGGCCTCGGCCCGGTCCCCGCAGGGGTGTCGGAAGACGCCAACAAAATCATCTACCGCCGCCGCACCGACAACACCGGCTTCAAGGCCGGCAACGTCCGCGACTTCTGCGAGCGCTGGGGCGGCGACTACGAGCTGATGTTGCCACTTGATGCGGATAGCCTCATGTCGGGCGAGGTCATCGTCAAGCTCACCCGCATGATGCAGGCCCATCCCAAGCTCGGCATCCTGCAGAGCCTCGTCGTCGGCATGCCGTCGGAAAGCGCCTTCGCCCGCATCTTCCAATTCGGCATGCGCCACGGCATGCGCGCCTACACCATGGGTCAGGCGTGGTGGGTCGGCGATTGCGGCCCGTTCTGGGGCCACAACGCGCTCGTCCGCATCGAGCCGTTCCGCGACCAGTGCCACCTGCCGATGCTGCCGGGCAAGCCTCCCCTCGGCGGCCACATCCTCAGCCACGATCAGGTCGAGGCCACCTTGATGCGCAAGGCCGGCTTCGAGGTGCGCGTCTACCCGGTCGAGGGCGGCAGCTGGGAAGAGAACCCGCCAACCATGTTGGACTTTGCAAAGAGAGACGTGCGCTGGTGCCAGGGCAACATGCAGTATGTAAAGCTACTGGATCTTCCCGGCCTTAAGCCGATGAGCCGCTTCCAGCTCGTCTGGGCCATTCTCATGTTCGTCGGCATTCCCGCCTGGACGCTGATGATCGCGCTGTCGCCCGTCGCCGCCTATGAGGCCCGCAGTGTTGCCGGCTATCCGGTGGCCTCGGCGCAGGCGCTCTACATCACCTTCTTCGTCATGTACCTGATGCCGAAGTTCGCCGGCCTCGCCGACGCCATGCTGACCAAGGGCGCGGTGGCGAGCTACGGCGGGCCGCTGCGGTTCGGCGCGAGCGCCGTCATCGAGCTGGTGTTCTCGTTCCTTCAGGGCGCCGTCTCCACCATCCGCACCACCATCTTCATGGCCGGCCTCGCGGTCGGCAAATCGGTGGTGTGGGGTGGCCAGAGCCGCGACGTCTACGGCATCTCCTGGCGCACGGCGATCTCCGACCTGTGGCCGCAGATGCTGTTCGGCGTCGTCGTCTGCGGCGCGCTCTACGTGATCTCGCCCGCGACGCTCGCGTGGTCGCTGCCGCTGACGCTCGGCTATCTCGTCGCAGTGCCGTTCGCCGTGGCGACCGCTTCACCCGCACTCGGCAAATGGATGAAGCGCATGGGCCTCTGCGCCATCCCCGAGGACTTCGCCCCGCCGAAGGAGATCGTAGCCGTGATGGGGCCGAAGCCATGACCGCACCACGCCTCGCCTCCACCCTCGCGCGGCTGAAATCCGATCCAGCGCTTGCGGGGCTCCGCCGCTCGCTCGACGTCTACTACGGTGACGACGCCCGCGATCTCGCCATGGACGCGCTCTACGGCCGCTTCTTCGCCGACGTCACTCCCCGCAACCGCCTCGCCTTCGACATCGGCTCCCATGTCGGCGACCGCATCGCCAGCTTCCGCCGCCACGGCGCCCGCGTCATCGCACTCGAACCGCAGCCCGATTGCGCCCGCGTCATCCGCGAAATCTACTGCTGCGACGGCGCGGTGACGCTGGAAGAATCCGCCTGCGGTCCCAAGCCCGGCACGCTCACACTGCACATCAACTCGCTGAACCCGACCGTCTCCACCGCGTCCCGCGAGTTCGTCGAGGCGGCCGACGGCGCCGGCGGCTGGGAGGGGCAGGTGTGGGACCGCGCCATCGAGGTTCCCGTCACCACGCTCGACGCGCTCATTGCACGTCATGGCAAGCCAGCCTTCATCAAGATCGACGTCGAGGGCTTCGAGGCCGACGTGCTGGCGGGTCTCACCCAGCAGGTGCCGGCGCTGTCGTTCGAGTTCACCACCATCCAGCGCGACGTCGCCACTCAGTGCCTCGCACGCCTCGCCGAAATCGGCCCCTACCGCTTCGATCTCTCGCTCGGCGAAAGCCATCAGTTGCAGTTGGGCCGCTTCGTCACCGCCGAAGAGATGGGCGACCACATTGCCCGCTTGCCCCACGCCGCCAACTCCGGCGATGTCTACGCCGTACTCGCATAGCCCCTCTCCCCGCTCGCTGGGAGAGAGGGACAACAAAGGTTCACGATGCTCCGCGCCGCACTCGCTTTGGCTCTTCTCCTCGCCGCCCCGCTCGCCCCCGCCCGCTCAGCCTCCCTTGATGGCATCGCCGTCGAGGTGAAGAACGAGAGCGAGCCGGTGCTGTGCGCCGAGAAGGACAACGTCGCGCTGTCGTTCACATCTCCCGACGTGCGCTCGTTCCGCATCGAAGCGGCGCACCCGGTCTATCTCGCGCCCGGAATGCGCGACAACTGGGAAG
Organism: uncultured Alphaproteobacteria bacterium; assembly: GCA_963819775.1. Taxonomy (GTDB): domain Bacteria; phylum Pseudomonadota; class Alphaproteobacteria; order Rhizobiales; family Hyphomicrobiaceae; genus JAKAML01. The sequence continues at coordinate 214,277 of CAWFXM010000007.1, read as the reverse complement.
CCGATTGGACCGCGTGCGATATGTCCGCCGATCCGGTCCACTCAGCCCCCGGCGCGCCCGGCCGCTTCACCATCTACGAAGAGATCGAGATGTGGGTCGTCGGCTACCGCTTCCCGACGTTCTGGCGCCCGGCGACGGCCAATGTCCGCATCGGCGACCGCGTCGAGAAGGGCCTGCACCTGATCCAGGTGTGGATGCTGCGCACCGACGGCGCCGAGGAGGTGCTGGTGCTCTATCCGCAGGACGGCTACTGGCGCGCGCGGCCGCTTGCTCCCCGTCCGATGCGCAACACCGCCTACGGCTCGTCGTTCCTCATCGGCCCGGTCGAGGTCGAGGGCCGCCCGATCGTCAAGTTGAAGGAGATCGTGTTCGATCCGAAGTCGCGCACCTTCAGCCTCGATTTCGAGCGCGGCGGCAAGGGCACGCTGGCCATCCGCGAGGCCGACGAGAACCGCCTCGCACTAGACATCGCTTTCGACAAGCCGATCAGCGGCCGGCCTTTTGCGATGATGAGATCCATGTACGTCACCGAGTTCAACAACGACGTGGCCCGCGTCGCCGTCCGCGAGAAGGGCGCGAAGGCATGGCGCGAGGACCCGATCATGGCTTTCAAGGGCGCCACCGCCACCGACATCTGGGCCGGCCGCCTCGCCCCCAGCCAACACAACAAATCCTCACCCGACATGGTGTGGAACAGCTTCTCCGACGGCCCCAGCCCCAAACGCCCCAAGAACGAGCCCCCGCCGAAACTCAAGATCACGGAGTAGGGGGCTCGGCCGTCTGCCAACTCGATCTCGGCCGCGCACCACCACACCTTGGCCTTCGCGCCACGCCGTGCTTCACTGCCGTCATGGCCACCAGCAAGAAGCCCCCCGGACTCTGATCTGCGCGCGCCGGACAAAGCCGATGCCGCGCGCTCGAGTGACACGACCGGCATTCCGACGCGAGATCCGCGCGCCGGCCAACCGCCCGCGACCACGCCCGCCACTGGCAAATCTCCCGTCCGCCCCACCGTCCTCATCGACCGAGGTCGCCGACTTTCTCGCCAGGATGAAATCGCTCGCGCCGGCCACGACCACCGGCCGCGGCCGCCTCGTGTTCGCCATGGACGCCACCATGAGCCGGCAGCCGACGTGGGACATGGCGCTGGCCACGCAGGCCGACATGTTCGAGGTGGTCAAATCGGTAGGCCTGCTCGATGTGCAACTCGTCTACTTCCGTGGCAACGGCGAGTGCCGCGCCTCGAAATGGGTGTCCGACCCGGCGGCCCTCGCGCGCCTCATGACCACGGTCTCGTGCCAGGGCGGGCATACGCAGATCGGCAAGGTGCTCACCCACACCCGGTCGGAGTGCGAGGCGCGGAAGCTCAATGCGCTGGTCTACGTCGGCGACTGCATGGAGGAGGATATCGACGATCTGTGCCATCGCGCCGGCGCGCTCGCCTTGCTCGGCGTGCCGGTGTTTCTGTTCCAGGAGGGGCACGACAGCCGCGCCGAGGTGGCGTTCCGCGAGATCGCGCGATTGACGCGTGGCGCCTGGTGCCGCTTCGGCCAGGGCTCGGCGGCCGAGTTGCGCGCGCTGTTGTCGGCGGTCGCGGTCTATGCCGCGGGCGGGCGCAAGGCACTCGAGGCATTGAGCCACCAGACGAGTGGTTCCGGTGCGCGCCTCCTGCTCGAGCAGATGAAGCCCGGAGGCCGCTAGTGTGATGATCGAGAAGTCCGCTACAGTTGCGCGGCTAGGTCTGTCGGCGGACTTCTCGATCTGAAGCACACTAGAGCCGTCGGTTGGCTAGTGTCCTCTTGATCGCGAAGTTCGCTCGGAATGTACTGAAGACTCTGACGAACTTCGCGATCAGGACACTAGACACCCTATGCAATACATCTTGTTCGGTTTGGCGGCTCTGGTCGTGGCGCTGATCGCGGCGCGGGCGTTCACGCTGGCCAACACCGCCGTGCTCGCGCGTCAGATCCGCACCGTCGCCGCCATCGTGGCGATGGCCGTCGCGGTCGGGCTCATGGCGCGCGGCAGCGTCGGCTATGCGATGCCGCTGGTCATGCTGTCGATGTGGCTGTTCTCCGGCATGGGTGGCGGCGGCGCATCGCCTTGGCCGCGCTGGGGGCGCAAATCGTCGGGGCAATCGTCCCGCGTCGTCACCGATCATCTCGAGGTCGAACTCGATCATGAGAGCGGCGACGTCAGCGGCCGCGTGCTGAAGGGCGTATTCAAGGGTCGCGAGATCTCGCGGCTGAAGCCCGCCGAGCTCGCCCTGCTGTGGCAGGACTGCCGCTTCACCGACCCCCAATCCGCCCAGATCATCGAAGCCTATCTCGACCGCACGCATACGACGTGGCGCGAGGACATGGCGCGCGGCGAGGCCGAGATGGCGCAGGGCCCCGACGGCCGCATGACGCGCGCCGAGGCCGCCGAAATCCTCGGCGTGCCACTCGACGCCGGCGAGGACGCAATCCGCCGCGCGCATCGTGATCTGATGCTGAAACTGCATCCCGACCGCGGCGGCTCGACCTATCTCGCGGCCAAGATCAACGAGGCCAAGGACGTGCTTCTCACGCGATCATGATGCGGTGTGATCGCCGCATCCCCTCCCTGCGGCCACGATTGTGGGCTACCAGTTCGTCACACCGCTTCGGCCAGTGTTTCACACCATCCAACGACGGAGTACTCCGACATGACAGGCACTTGGACCCGGGCTGCGCGAACCGCCGTGGCCGCCGCGGCTCTCTTGGCCAGTGGGCTGCAGGCCGTCGCCGCCGAAAAGCTGCGCTTCGCCGTCGGGCCGTTCCAGCCGTCGCCGTCGGACACCAAGAAGGCCTACGAGCCGTTTTTCAAGCACCTCGCCGACAAGCTCGGCCGCGAATACGAGCTGGTCGTCACCACCGATTGGGCCGGTATCGCCGTCGCGCTGGCCAATGGTCAGGCCGATGTCGCCTGGATGGGGCCGTGGGGCTATGTGCTGGCGCATGCCGAGGGCGGCGCCGAGGCCATCGCCACCGTCAAGTACAACGGCAAGCCGACCTATCACGCCATCATCGTTTCGAAGCCCGAGACCAACATCGCCAAGTGGCCCGACGACGCCAAGGGCATGAAGCTGTCACTGGCCGACGCCGGTTCCACGTCGGGCTGGTTGATCCCCACGCACTGGTTCAAGACCCAGGGCATCGACCCCAAGAGCTATTTCCAGTATCGCGACGGCGCGTCCCACGCCGCGCAGGTGCTGTCGGTCATCAACGGCCAGACCGATTTCGCCTCCGACTACGACCGCAATCTCAACGCGCTGATCGAGCGCGGGCTGGTCAAGGCCGATCAGATCAAGACGGTGTGGACGTCCGACCCGCTGCCCAACGACCCGCTGGTGGTGCGCAAGGGCTTCGATCCGGCAATGACCAAGAAGATCCAGGACGCCGTGCTCGCCATCACCGAGGACGACGCCAAAACGCTGATGCCCAAGAACTACACCGGCTGGGTCGCCAACACGCACGCAGGCTATAAGCTGATCGAGGACGCCGGCATCGCCGTCGGCCGCATCAAGCCGCAGCAGGCGAGCAAATAGCGATATGCACGGCACCGCCGACCAGCAGATCATTCGCACCAGGAGGGCCGGCGACCGCTTGCGGTTCGCGGCCTACCTGCTGGTCGGCGTGGCGTTCTACATCGTCTGCTTCCGTGTCGCCGAGGTCGATTTCGGCAAGCTGTGGGCGGGACTGCCGCGCCTCGCCAACTGGGCCGCGCGGGCATGGCCGCCGGATCTGTCGGAGGTCGGCACGCTCTGGGTCCGCGCCGCCGAGACGGTGGCGATGGGCACCATCGGCACCTCGTTCGCGGCCATCATCGCGTTCCCGGTCTGCTTCCTCGCCGCTCGCAACATCACGCCGTCGCCGTGGCTCGCGGTGCCGGCGCGGGCCGTGCTCAACGTGCTGCGCGGCATCGACAGCTTCGTGTTCGCGCTGATCCTGGTCGCTGCCGTCGGGCTCGGTCCGTTTGCCGGCGTGCTCGGCGTCGCGCTGCATGCGGCGGGCTCCATCGCCAAGCTGTGGTCGGAAGCCATCGAGACGGTCGAGCCCGGCCCCATGGACGCCGTCACCATGACCGGCGCCAGCCGCCTGCGCGTGATCCGCTACGCACTCATTCCCGACGTGCTGCCGAGCCTCGCGTCGATCACGCTCTACATCTGGGAGTGGAGCATCCGCGCCTCGACGGTGCTCGGCGTCGTCGGCGCGGGCGGCATCGGGCAGGAACTCAAGAACAGCGTCGATCTCCTGCAGTTCGATCGCGTGCTGACCATCATCGTCATCGTGCTCATCATGGTCACCGCCATCGACGCGGCCAGCGCGTGGCTCAGGCGGAGGCTCGTATGACGCCGGTCATCGCCGCCGCAGGTTTATCGAAAAGCTTTGGTGCCCGCCGCGCCCTGCAAGGCGCCACGCTGGAGGTGAAGCCGGGCGAGCTCGTCGCCGTGCTCGGCACCAGCGGCTCCGGCAAGACCACGCTGTTCCGCTGCCTGACGCGCCTCGTCGAGCCCGACGCCGGCGAGATCACGCTCGGCGGCCAGCGCTTCTCCGGCCTCTCGGGCGCGCGGCTGGCGGATGCGCGGCGGCAGATCGGCGTCGTGTTCCAGCAGTTCAATCTGGTGCGCCGGCTCTCCGCGCTCGACAACGTGCTGGCTGGACGGCTGGCGGCAGCGCCGCTGTGGCGGGTGATGCTGCGCGCCTTCGACGCCAAGGACGAGCGGCTGGCGATCGAAGCGCTGATCGCGGTCGGCCTCGCCGAGCATCTCGATCAGCGGGCGGATACCCTGTCGGGCGGTCAGCAGCAGCGCGTGGCCATCGCGCGGGCGCTCGCGCAGCGCAGCCGCATCATCCTCGCCGACGAGCCGGTGGCCAGCCTCGATCCGGCGACGGCCGACGCGATCCTCGGCATCCTGCGCGGGCTGACCCGGTCGAGCGGCATGGCCGTGCTGACCACGCTGCACCAGCCCGAACTCGCCGAAAAATACGCCGACCGCGTGCTCCACATGGACAGCGGCCGGCTCTCTTGAGTGGTGCGGGGCGACACGACGCCTCCGTCGATGCTGAGCATCGCTGCGCGATGGCGCGCCGGCCGCCGCGCACGATGGCTGTGGCAAGGCCCGTCGTATCCGGCCCCGCCACACGGTCACGTCGCATCCGGCCGGCTCCCCGCAGGGGAGTCGGATGCGACCACTAAAGACTCTAAAATTCGCCCTTGGCGCCGCGCTCGAGCACGGCGAGGATGATCTCCTTCACCTTCTCGGCTTCCGCTTTCAGCTCCGGCGGCAACGGCTTGCCGCCATGGATCATCATGTCCATGTCGAGCGAGTACAGCCACAGCTTGCCGGTCTTGTCCTCGAGCAGGCTGACGCGGCACGGCAGATAGGCTGCGAACGCGTCGGAGTAGTCGATCATCTTGGCTGCGGTCAGCGGGTTGCAATAGAGGTAGATCTTCAGCTTGCGCCACGGCTTGCCCTGCATCGCCGTAACCTGATCGCCGAGCGGCAGCGCGCCGACGTCCTTGATGTTCATCTCGGCGGCGACGGTCTTGATGGCCTGATCTACGTCCTCGTAGGTCAGCCCGTCCTTCACCTGGCGCTTCCACACGGTGGCTTCGGCGGCATTGCCCGTTTCCAGGAGTCGCATGGTCATGTTGCGATAGACGCCCAAAGCCTTGGGGTCGAACTGGCTGATCGCCGACGAGAACCGCGCGTACATCGCGCCTGCGCCGAGCACGGCGACGAGCCCGATCAGGGCCAGGACGTTCTTCAGAAAGCGCATGTGGCGTCACTCCCAAGAGGCCGTTTATGAACTCGCCGCCGCCAGTGCGGAGAGAGCAAAAGCGCCGCGCGGGCCGATGGTCCGGTCGACCAATTCCCACGATAGCATTCGAGCTATGCTAGCCGTTCCGGCGGCTCCGGCAATAGGCATATTAGCATTATTGAATATTCTGGCCCGCGCAACATGTTGCACGCGGCTGCAATTTCGGATGGTTCGACGCGACATACTCCGCAACACTGCGGCACTTCAGCTCAAGTCATTCCGCGCGCATGACGAAGCAATCGACGCCGATGCGGCGCAGTTCCAGGCAGGTATTGGCCGCGCCGTTGGCATCGAAACCGGCAAAGCGGGCGCGGTACAGTTGACGGTCGCCCTTGCGCACCGGCAGCGCCAGCGTCGGCCGTGTCTGGAGCAGCGCACCGGCGCGGCTCTTGATCGTTGCGAGCTGCCGCTCGGCTTCCGCAGCCGTCGCATAGGCCCCGACCTGGATCTGGAAGCCCGACGCCGCGCCGGCCGGCGCAGGCGCCGATGCCACCGCATTGGCGCGCGGGGGCCCCTGCAGGCGATAGCTCGGCTGTGGTGCGGCGGCGGCCACGCGCGCGCCCGTTTCACGGCTCGCCGTGCCGTTGGTCGTGCCGATCGCCATGGCCTGCTGCTGCAACGTGGACGGCGCGCGGACGGCTGGCGCCGTCGTGGCCGCTACGAAGGCTGGCGCGGGCGCCGCTTCCGGTTGCTTTGGCGGCTCCGCAATCGTGCGGCGGACCGACGCTTTGGTCAGGATCGTTTCGGCGGCGCGCGCCGGTGTCTCGGCGGCGGGTGCCGGACCGGCGGATAGTCGGACCAGCGGCCGTTCCGCGTCGCCCCTTGCCTCATCGGCGCTGGGTTCCTCGGTCGTGTCGGCCGATTTGTCCGCAAGGCTCGGCTTCAGCCGCGGCGCCACCATCACGCGGCGCACCTTGGCGATCTCGAAGCGAACCGGTGCCGGTGCCGCCTCATTGGCGGGCGCGTCCGGCGTCTCGGCGCTCAGGGGCGGCGGCTGGAATTACGGGCGCTTGCGCGCGGACCGGCGGCGCTGACCGCGGCTGCGACCTTGATTGTTTCGCGCTTTTGCTCGGCTGGCTTCACCACGGCGGCCACTGCCACCGCTTGCGGCCGTGGCGCCAGCTTGGGCTTTGCGATCAGCATCGGCTTGCGGGTCTTCTCAGCCGATGCTTGCGTCAGTGCGCGGTTGAGCAGCAGCCGCATGTGCGCGTTGCGGCTGGCAGCGCTCGAGCCGCCGAAGACGGCGGCCACCACGTGGCGACCATCGCGGCGGACCGACGACACCAGGTTGAAACCCGATGCGCGCGTGTATCCGGTCTTGATGCCGTCGGTTCCGGCGTAGCTGCCGAGTAGCGTGTTGTGATTGCGGTGTGTGCCGCCGTTGTAGGTGAAGGCGCGCGTCGCAAACAGCCCGTAGTGGCGCGGGAAGTCGTCCTGCAGCCGCAGCGCCAGCGTCAGCATGTCGCGCGCCGTGGTGACCTGGCCGGGGTCGGGCAGGCCCGATGCATTGCGGAATGTAGTGCTCTTCATACCGATCTGCCGCGCCTTGGCGGTCATCAGCCGGGCGAAGTTGGCTTCGGTCCCGCCGATGTGCTCGGCGATGGCGATGGCGATGTCGTTGGCCGATTTGGTCACCAGCGCCTTGATCGCGTCGATCGCGGTGATGTCCTCGCCGGGGTCGAGGTCGAGCTTGGATGGTGCGGCCGATGCCGCCTCCTGGCTGATCTTGATTTTCGACTGATAGGTGAGCCGTCCCATGTCGATCAGCTCGAACGCCATATACAGCGTCATCATCTTGGTCAGCGAGGCGGGGAAGCGGGCTTCGTCGGCGGCTTGCGCATGCAGCACCTGCCCGGTGTTGGCGTCGATCACCATCGCCGCGTGCTTGGCTTCGGCGCGCGCGGTCGGCGACCACGCCACGCCAGCGGCGCTGACGACGGCCAGGAGCAGGGCGGCTATGGCTGGCCTATCCAAGCGCATGAAAATGTTTCGTTCCCTCGTACCGGGCGCTTGTGGCGGCTCGGGTGTTGTTGGCCGGTTCGACGGGGTCCTGGACGACCTCCACCGGACACTCCGCCCGCACCCCCGGCCTGCAGTCTCAAGACCATGGTTTCGCGGCGCCTTTTGGGCGTGCGTCGAGCGAATTTGCGGTTGCGAGAATACGGCGGTAGGCTTCAAAGCTGGTTAAGTGGTATAGTTAACAGAATTAACATACGACGACGGACGAATGGTGCGCTGCAAAATACCTCTTGAAAAATTGTGCAGTGCGGCTAACTCTTAAGGGCAGTGACCTGAACGTGCCGGGTTCCCTCGGCCGGCTCCCCGCAATGGTCACCCCCGCACTGGCTACCAACGGCCCGGCCGCCATTTTCGCCGGGGTCGATTTGCCTGCACCGGTCGCAACGCATTATCAGGAACGAGTGAACGCCATGATCAACGGTTTCCAGGATATCCAGAAGCTCAACCAGACCAACATGGATCTCGCCATGAAGATGTTCGGCGAGTGGAATCGCGGTTGGCAGGCCATCGCCGCCGAGATGAACGATTACTCCAAGCGCAGCTTCGAGCAGGGCACGGCGACCTTCGAGCGCCTGTTGTCGGCCAAGTCGCTCGATCAGGCGATGGAGATCCAGCAGAGCTACGCCAAGCGTGCCTATGACGATTACATGCAACAGATGACCAAGATCGGCGGCATGTACGCCACCCTCACCAAGGAAGCCTACAAGCCGATCGAGCGGACGCTGCAGCAGGCGCGCTGATGGCGATACGATCTTCGAACGTGTCGAAAGATTTAGGAGGCCCGGCGCAAGCCGGGCCTTTTTTGCGTCGCGTTGGCGCACGATATTGCCAATGCGCCGGAGGGCTGGTCCACTGCACGGCTTGGTAAGCGGCACGGTGCATGCTTGGAGAGCGGGACACATATCCCCGGCATCAGGGAGGCCCAGCATCAGGGAGGCTATGGGCGCGGTGCGGCGGTTCGCGTAGGATCAGGAAATGGCCGAGCACGGATCGGCGGCAAGCGGCGGATGGACGGAACGTGTCGAAGCATCGAGCGGGTCGAGAAATGACGGGCTGGGGCGAAATCGGCGAGGGCATCGGCCTCAGCGGCTTGGCCGTCGGCAGCATCCGTGCGGCCGGCAAGGGCGGTAACGAGGGTGGCGGCGGCAAAGGCGGCAAAGGTGGCAAAGGCGGCGACGGCGAGGGCGACGAGGACGGCCGCACCGGGCTCGTCACCAAGACGCGGCCGAAAACCAAAAAGCCCTCGCTCTACCGCGTGCTGATCCTGAACGACGACTACACGCCGATGGAGTTCGTCGTGCACGTGCTCGAGAAATATTTCAGCAAGGGCCGCGAGGAAGCGACGCGCATCATGCTGCACGTCCACCACAAGGGCTCAGGAATTTGCGGCATCTTCACCTATGAGGTGGCCGAGACCAAAGTGACGCAAGTGATGGACTTTGCGCGTCAGCACGGTCACCCTCTGCAGTGCACCATGGAGAAGGAGTAAGGCGAGTGCCATCATTCTCGAAAAGCCTCGAAACGTGTCTGCATCGTGCGCTGGAAAACGCCAACGAACGGCGTCACGAGTTCGCCACGCTCGAGCATCTGCTGCTCGCACTCATCGATGACCGCGACGCCGCGGCCGTCATGCGCGCCTGCAACGTCGATCTCGAGACGCTCAAGGTGCGCATCACCGAGTATCTCGACAGCGAGCTCGGCTCGCCCGACCGCCAAGGGCGCGACCGACGCGCAGCCGACCACCGGCTTCCAGCGCGTGATCCACCGCGCCGTGGTGCACGTGCAGTCGTCGGGCCGCGAGGAAGTGACCGGCGCCAACGTGCTCGTCGCCATCTTCGCCGAGCGCGAGAGCCATGCCGCGTTCTTCCTGCAGGAGCAGGAGATGACGCGCTTCGACGCCGTCCAGTACATTTCTCACGGCATTGCGAAGAGACCGGGAATGAGCGAGCCGCGACCCGTGCGCGGCGTCGACGAGAACGAGGAGGGCAGTGCCGCGAGCGAGGAAAAGAAGCCCGGTCAGGACGCGCTCAACACCTATTGCGTCAACCTCAACAAGAAGGCGCGCGACGGCAAGATCGATCCGCTGATCGGCCGCGAGCAGGAGGTGCTGCGCACCATCCAGGTGCTGTGCCGCCGGCAGAAGAACAACCCGCTGTTCGTCGGCGATCCCGGCGTCGGCAAGACCGCCATCGCCGAAGGTCTCGCCCGCAAGATCATCAAGGGCGAGGTGCCCGAAGTGCTGCGCTCGGCCACCATCTTCTCGCTCGACATGGGCGCGTTGCTGGCCGGCACGCGCTACCGCGGCGACTTCGAGGAGCGGCTCAAGGCCGTGATGAAGGAGATCGAGAACTATCCCGGCGCCGTGCTGTTCATCGACGAGATCCACACCGTCATCGGTGCGGGCGCGACGTCGGGCGGCGCCATGGATGCGTCGAACCTGCTCAAGCCCGCACTGCAGTCCGGCACCGTCCGCTGCATCGGCTCGACCACGTTCAAGGAGTACCGCCAGCACTTCGAGAAAGACCGCGCGCTGGTGCGCCGCTTCCAGAAGATCGACGTCAAGGAACCCTCGGTCGCCGACGCCATCGAGATCGTCAAGGGCCTGAAGCCCTACTTCGAGGAGTTCCACAAGCTCAAGTACACCAACGAGGCCGTGAAGGCCGCGGTCGAGCTGTCGGCCAAGTACATCCACGACCGCAAGCTGCCCGACAAGGCGATCGACGTGATCGACGAGACCGGCGCGTCGCAGATGCTGGTGCCGGAGGGCAAGCGCAAGAAGAAGATCACCACCAAGGAGATCGAGGCCACGGTCGCGACCATGGCGCGCATTCCGCCGAAAACGGTCACCAAGTCCGACGCCGAGGTGCTCGGCAATCTCGAGAAGGACATGAAGCGGCTGGTGTTCGGCCAGGACGCGGCGATCTCGACGCTGTCGGCCGCGATCAAGCTCGCCCGCGCCGGCCTGCGCGAGCCGGAAAAGCCGATCGGCTGCTACCTGTTCTCGGGCCCCACCGGCGTCGGCAAGACCGAGGTCGCCAAGCAGCTCGCGCATCTGATGGGCGTCGAGCTGTTGCGCTTCGACATGTCCGAATACATGGAGAAGCACACGGTCTCTCGTCTCATCGGCGCGCCTCCGGGCTACGTCGGCTTCGACCAGGGCGGTCTGCTCACCGACGGCATCGATCAGCACCCGCACTCGGTGCTGCTGCTCGACGAGATCGAGAAGGCGCATCCCGATCTCTACAACATCCTTCTGCAGGTGATGGATCACGGCAAGCTCACCGATCACAACGGCAAGCAGGTCGATTTCCGCAACGTCATCCTGATCATGACGACGAACGCGGGTGCGTCCGATCTCGCCAAGCCGCCGATGGGCTTCAACCGCTCCAAGCGCGAAGGCGAGGACAACGACGCCATCAACCGCATGTTCACGCCCGAGTTCCGCAACCGCCTCGATGCCGTCGTCGCGTTCGCGGGTCTCGGTCCCGACGTGATCCAGAAGGTGGTCGAGAAGTTCATCTTCCAGCTCGAGGCGCAGTTGGCCGACCGTGGCGTCACCATCGAGCTGACCGAGGCCGCGGCCAAGTGGATCGGCGAGATCGGCTACGACGAGAAGTTCGGCGCGCGTCCGTTGGGCCGCGTCATCCAGGAGCACATCAAAAAGCCGCTTGCCGACGAGCTGCTCTTCGGACGCCTCGAGCACGGCGGCACCGTCAAGATCGGCGTCGAAGGCGAGGGGCTCGAGAAGAAGCTCGCGTTCTCCTACATCTCGACCGATCCTTCGAAGAAGCCCAAGTCGAAGGAGGAAGAGGAAGACGACGCCGAGCCGATCGCCGTGCTCGCCGAGCCCGAGCCGCGCAAGGCGTTGCCGGGACCGAAAGAGAAGAAGGAACGCTCGCCGAAGTCCGGCGGCGCCGTCCCCAGCGTGCCGCGCAAGAAGGACGACTGACGCGCGCGCCACGCACTCCCTCTCGCCACGATCTCTCCGAACGCCGGGCCCCGCGCCCGGCGTTTCTGTGAGGTCTTCCTGAGCAACGGTTTGGTTGGTCACGAAAACTCGTAGACGAAGCGGATGGTCTCGCCACTTTTGTCGTCGATGATCATGCATCGCAACTGGCGAAAGCCGCGGTAGGGACGCTGCTCGGCGGCCAGAATGGTCTGGATGACGGTGTTGCAATAGCCGGCGAGAAACCAGCAGAACAGGGAAGGCTGGCCGAACAACTCGTTATAGTGCGTCACCGTGATGGTCGCACGGTTGCCATCGACTTGCGCGGCGATGATTTCCCAGCCTGTGGCGCTGTCGTAGTCGGCCCATTTGACGAGCTTTTCCTGAAAGGACAGGTCGATCCAGCGATTGCCACCGCGCAGCCGATGGACATTCTCGTCGTAGAGAGTCGGCAATTTCCGGGCGAAGTCGAGGGATGCGCGGGTCCCGGTCTGGAATAGGGCATGGCGGGCCGCGGTCGGATCGAGCGGGGCGGCAAGTCCCTCGATCATGCCGCGAAACGTAATCACGCGGAAGGCGATAGCGGGCTGCGTACCGTGGAACAAGGTGCCGCGGTTGTCGTAGCGGAAGCCGTCCTCGGCGGCGCGCAGGCGGCGCTCGGTGATCAGCTTGGCATTGAACAGCACCGCCACGAGCAGAAGGTAGACGGCGACGATCGCGCAGGCGAAGACGACGTAGGTGTTGGCGTTGGAGATGTCGATCTTGAGGTCGGCGGGAAGTCTGTCATTCAGATAGAAGACGGCGCCGGCGAGCGGCGCGGTGATGGTCGCCGACCGCACCCACGGCCAGTCGGCGAAGTTGCGCTCGAACCATTTGGTCGCATCTGAGGCCGACTTCATGAAATCCGGCATTCTGGTCCCCTCGAGGCCGACGTCCTTCCGATTACGCACATTTGCCAGCTGTAGACGTTTTTCAGCGACGACTGAAGTGGGGGCAAGCGTGCCGGCGTCGGTGGGTGGGATACGGCGTCGGCGTTGTCGAACGCCCCCGCAATGCAGCTCTGCGCTCGGGACGACTAGCGCCGTCGACGCTGGCCATGTATGAGGCCAGCGTCACCCAAGGAGCTGCCCGTGCACGATCGCAGCGGACGCGACGGTAGTTGGCCGACGGACGCCGCGGCGTTCCGTTCCGGTCTCTCCGCCGCGCTCAGCATTCCCGGCCTCATCCTGTTCGCGTCGGCCGCCGGCTTCGGCGCGCTGGCGCGGGACGCCGGACTGTCGGTCGGCAACGCCAACATCATGATGGGCGCGCTCTTTGCGCTGCCTGCGCAGGTGGTCATGGTCGATCAGCTGGCGCGCGGCGGCTCGCTCGTTGGGGCTGTGCTGGCGGTGACGCTGATCGGCATCCGCCTGCTGCCCATGACCGTCGTACTGGTGCCTTATCTCGGCGGCCGGCATTCGGGGCGCTGGGCGAAAATCATCGCCGTCCACGCCATCGCCATCACCGCCTGGATCGAGGGCTTCCGCCGCCTGCCCGCCGTGGCCGAGCCGCAGCGCATGCCGCATTTCCTCGGCATCGGCACGGGGCTGATCGCGGCGGCGCTCGCCGGCACCACCATCGGCTATGGCCTCGCCGCCGCCGTGCCGCCCGCGTTCGCTGCCGCGCTGCTGTTCCTGACGCCGCTCTACTTCATGCTGTCGCTGCTGCAGACGGCGAGCCGCGGCGGCGACATGCTGGCGATCGTCGTCGGCGCGCTGCTCGGCCCCGTCGCCTTTGCACTCGCGCCGGGGTTCGATCTGTTGCTGACTGGCGTGGTCGGCGGCACAGCGGCATACGTCATCGACCGCCGCTGGCACGGCCTGTGGCGGCCCGATCTCCACGATCACGACGACATGCCGGGCGGCGGCGCATGAGCGAGCTCGGCAGCGGCTGGGGCACGGCCGCCCTCATCGTCGTCATCGCCTTCCTGGCGCACGAGCCGTGGCGCTGGCTCGGCCTCTACGTCGGCCGCGATCTCGACATCGACGGCGAGGTGTTCCGCTGGGTCCGCGCGGTGGCGACCGCGATGGTCGCGGGCCTCGTCATGCGGCTGCTCATCTACCCCGCGGGCGCGCTGGCCGGCGTGTCGCTGACGCTGCGGTTCGTCGCGTTCGCTGCGGGCATCGCGGTGTTCTATGCGGCGCGGCGCAACCTCGCGGCGGGTGTCGCGGGCGGCGCGCTGGTCCTGCTCCTCGGCGGGCTCTCGGCCTGAGAGGCTCCGGAGGCCAGGTGGCGGAATTGGAACCCGCGGGCGGTCCGTGCTAACCGAGACAGCCGGACACCATCGCACCGGCGCGCCACGCAGCGGAACCCGCATGACCTCGCCCGACACAGCCGACATCGTCATCCCCTTCGACAACAGCTACGCGCGGCTGCCCGATCGTTTCTTCGTGCGCCAGGATCCGACACCCGTCTCGGCGCCGGGCCTCATTCGCATCAACGACGCGCTCGCCCGTGATCTCGGCATCGATCCGGCAGCGCTGGCCTCGCCCGCTGGCATCGCGGTCCTCGCCGGCAACCGCATCGCGCCCGGCAGCGAGCCGATCGCCGCCGCCTACGCCGGCCACCAGTTCGGTGGGTTCAGTCCCGCGCTTGGCGATGGCCGCGCCATCCTGCTCGGCGAGGTGATCGGCAAGGATGGCATCCGCCGCGACATCCAATTGAAGGGCTCCGGCCCGACGCCGTGGTCGAGGCGGGGCGATGGCCGCGCCGCGCTCGGTCCGGTGCTGCGCGAATACATCGTCAGCGAGGCCTTTGCCGCGCTCGGCATCCCGACCACGCGCGCGCTCGCCGCCGTCACAACCGGAGATGTCGTGTTGCGTGAAACGCCGATGCCGGGCGGCGTGCTGACGCGCGTCGCCGCCAGCCACATCCGCGTCGGCACTTTCCAATATTTCGCCGCGCGGCAGGATGTCGACGCCGTCCGCATCCTCGCCGACCACGTCATCGCGCGGCATTATCCCGATGCCGCCGCCGCGGCCCATCCCTACCGCGCGCTGCTCGATGGCGTTGTCGCGCGGCAGGCGTCGCTCATTGCCCATTGGATGCTCGTGGGCTTCATCCACGGCGTCATGAACACCGACAACTGCCAGGTCGCGGGCGAGACCATCGACTTCGGGCCGTGCGCGTTCATGGACGCCTATCACCCCGACACCGTGTTCAGCTCCATCGACCGCAATGGCCGCTACGCATTTTCGAGCCAACCCGCCATCGCGCATTGGAACCTCGTCCGCTTCGCCGAGACGCTGCTGCCGCTGCTCGGCGACGATCAGGACAGCGCCGTGGCCGCCGCGCAAGCCGCGCTCGACCCGTTCGCCGCCCAATTCGAAGCGGCTTACGGCGCGGGTCTCCGGCGCAAGATCGGGTTGACCGATACCGCGCAGCCCGACGACATCGCGCTGGTGCGTGAGCTGTTCGATCTCATGGCGCACGGCCGCGCCGATTTCACGCTGACCTTCCGCCGCCTCGCCGACGCTGCGGCCGACCCGGCAGCCGATCCCTCGCTTGCGGCGCTGTTCGGCGAGGGCGTCGATGTCGCGCCGTGGCTCGTCCGCTGGCGCGCGCGAACGGCGTCCGGCACCGTGACGCCCGAGGCGCGCGCCGCGCAGATGCGCGCAGTCAACCCGGCTTTCATTCCGCGCAACCACCGCATCGAGCAGGCCATCGCCGCCGCCATCGGGTCCGACGATTTCGCGCCGTTCCACACCCTCGTCGATGTGCTCGCCCGCCCCTTCGACGATCAGCCCGCGTTCGCCTATCTCGCCGAACCGCCCGCGCCGCACGAGATCGTGCAGGAAACCTTCTGCGGGACGTGAGAGGGCGCACAGATGGGGCCGGAGACGGCCCCCGCCGCGAAACCGACGGGCGCCGCAGCACGGGGCACGGCCCCGCGCGACGCGGCGCCCGCGATCAGCCTACTTGGCCACCGTGTCGGCCAGCTTGAGGTCGATCGGATTGTAGAACAGCTCGAAGTTCTTGCCGTCCTTGGCGGCGTAGACTTCGTAGCAGGTGCCTTCGATCTTCGACTTGGACACGGTGTATCCGGCGGTCTTCGCGGCTGCTTCCGCTTCTGCAGCCGGCTTCCATTTGGCCTGCGGCTCGGTCGTGCATTCTCTCTTGCCGTCGGCGTGGGCGGCGCCCGCCAGCGTCGCAAGTGCGAGGGCCGCAGTCACAGTGAAATTGGTCAGATTGAACATCGGACACTCCTCGATCCCGATTGCGTTCGGACGCGATACGTTGCGTCCGCCCTATCGAATAGGACATGGTGAGCGGCGCGCCTATTGTCACAAGTCTCAGACCTAGGTCGTTCGTAATCGCCCGATCCCAACTGCTCCCATCTTCAGCAGGTACGCAGGGCGGTCACCCGACCACCGCCGGCGTGCGGCGCAGGTTGCGCCCGGTCTCGAGCTCCTCGACGATTGCGCGCGCCACGTCCGCCCGCCGCACCGGCCCCGGCCGCCAATCCTTGGCCTCGGCCAGCACGCGCGCGGTGCCCGTCGCCGGCCCGTCCTGCAGGATGCCCGGCCGCAGGATGGTCCAGTCCAGCGCGGAATTGCGCACGATCCGTTCCTGCACGTCCTTGTCGTCATAGACGCGCTTCAGCACGATCATGAACGGGATCGCATACAGTCCGAGGCTGCCACGGCTGTCGCCGGCGCCGAGCCCCGTCACCACCACGAGCCGCTTCGGCCCGCGTGCGCCCATCGCATCGACCAGCACCCGCGTCGCCGTTCGAGAACAGATCCGTGCCGCCGATGTACGCCGGGCCCATCGCGAGTCCCAGCACCTGCACAACCGCGTCCATGCCCTCGAGCGCGCGCTCGACACTGGCGCGGTCGAGCGCATCGCCCGCGACCTTCTCCAGCCGCGGATGCTCCACCGTGATCGCCGCTGCCGAGCGTGCGAATGCCCGCACCTCGTGCCCACCCGCCAGCGCCGCCTCGACCGTCGCCAGCCCGATGCCCCGGCTCGCCCCGATAATGAGCAGTTTCATGTCTTATCTTTCGTGTGCTGCCGCCGCGTCCGCATTCAATATAAGCACCTCGGCAGCCGTTCCCAATGACGCCGCTGCGGCAATCCTGCGCTTGACCCCGCGTGCGCGCCACGCCGTGATGGCTGCCGGGTGGGCTCAGGAGGACACGTGACGCGCGACAGCTACCAGACGCTTTCCGAGAAGGCCGCGCGCGAGGTGCGCGAGCTGATGCCGTGGGATCTGAAGGCGATGATCGGCGGTGTGCCCGGGCTGATCGTGCTCGACGTGCGTGAGCGCAGCGAGTTCGACGCCGCCCACATTCCCGGCTCGCGCAACGTGCCGCGCGGCATTCTGGAAGCCGCGTGCGAATACGATTACGCCGAAACCGAGCCCGATCTGGTCGAGGCGCGCGCGCGCCCGATCGTCGTCGTCTGCCGCTCCGGCAACCGCAGCGCGCTCGCTGCTTTCGTCATGCGCCAGATCGGCTATGAGAACGTCGCGTCGCTGAAGCTCGGCGTCAAAGGCTGGAACGACGGCGACCTGCCGCTGGTCGATGGCCGCGGCCTCTCGGTCGACGCCGACGACGCCGCCCACGTGCTCGAGCCGCGCCTTTCGCCCGAGCAGCACGACCCGGCCCGGCGCAAAAAATAGCCGCGCGCCAACCTTCTCCGGCCGAGCCGCCTCAGCCCGAGGCCAGCGCCGCCCGCAGCTTCTCGGCATTGGCCGCCAGCACCGCGCCGTCCTCCTGCCTGCCGCCGTGATGGCTGAGGCGATGCCCCTCGCGCATCGGGATGACGTGGACGTGGAGGTGGAACACCGTCTGCCCGGCCGGCGCCTCGTTGAACTGGGCGATACGCACGCCATCGGCCTCGAACGCCGCCTTGGCCGCGATCGCCACCTTCTGCACCACCGCCATCAGCCGTCCGAGCGTCGCCGGATCGGCATCGAACAGATTGCGCGACGCGGCCTTGGGCAACACCAGCGTGTGGCCCGGCGACTGGGGCATGATATCCATGAAGGCTAATGGCGTCGGCGTCCTCGTAGACCTTGTGGCACGGGATCTCGCCGCGCAGGATCTTGGCGAAGATATTGCTGCTGTCGTAGCTCATCGGCGGCCCCTCTGGTCTCTCGCCGCCATCAAACCGAGGATGCGGCCGCGGTCAATCCCCCTCGCGGGTCTCGGCCGCGCTGTCGTCCGCATCCGGCCGGATCTCGATGCCGCCGCCCCCGTCCTCTGTTCGCGGCGTCCCGCCATCCTCCGTTCGCGGCGTCCTCCTGCCGCCGGGTCCGCGGCTCTCCTCCTTGCCGCCGGGTCCGCGGCGGAACGGTCCAAGCGCGGTCAAGTCGGCGTTGATCTCTGCAATCGCCGCGCGCTCGTGATCGAGGAAATGCGCCACCGCCTTCCGCAAGCCAGCATCCGCGATCCAGTGCGCGGAATACGTCGTGACCGGCAGATACCCGCGCGCCAGCTTGTGCTCGCCCTGCGCGCCAGCCTCCACGCGGCTCAATCCGCGCTCGATGGCGAATTGGATGGCCTGATAGTAGCAGACCTCGAAGTGCAGGCAGGGATGCTGCTCGATCGCGCCCCAGTAGCGGCCATAGAGGCAATCGCCGCCGATCAGGTTGAGCGCGCCTGCGATCGCGCGGCCGTCGCGCTTGACGAGGAACAGCAGGCAGCGCTCGGCCATCGCCGCGCCGAGCAACGAGAAGAACCGCCGGTTCAGGTACGGCCGCCCCCACTTCCTGTCGCCGGTGTCGGTGTAGAATTGATAGAAGGCGTCCCAGTCGGCTTCGGTGATCTCGGCGCCACACCGCCGTTCGATGACGAGCCCGCTCGCCACCGCCGTTTCACGCTCTTTTCGAATGCTCTTGCGTTTGCGCGAGGCCAGCGTCGCCAGAAAATCGTCGAAGCTGCGGTAGCCCTGATTGGTCCAATGGAACTGTTGCCCCGTGCGCTGCAGTAGCCCCATCGCGCCGAGCCGCTGCCACGCGCCTTCGCCGAGAAACGTCAGATGCAGCGACGATACCCCCATCCGCCGCGCGACCTCGACCGCGCCATGCACCATCATCCGCTCACGCTCGTCGGCGTCGTCGCCGGGCCGCACCAGCACGCGCCGCCCCGGTACCGGCGAGAACGGCACCGCGCATTGCAGCTTCGGGTAATACCGCCCGCCCGCCCGCCGATAGGCGTCGGCCCACGCGTGGTCGAACACGAACTCGCCCTGGCTGTGGGTCTTGAGATAGAGCGGCATCACGCCGCCGACGCTGCCATCGGCCTCGCGCAGGACGAGATGCTGCGGTATCCAGCCCGCCTGCTCGCCGGTCGTGCCCGCATCTTCGAGGGCCGCCAGAAACGCGTGGGCTGACGAACGGGTCATGCACCGCCGGGTCCGGGTTGGCGCACGCGTCCCACGCCGCGGCGTCGATCTCGCCGATGCGCGGGTGCACCTCCAGTGTCGCCCGGTCGCTGTCGTCCACGCTCCACCCTCGATCATGCTGTGGCCGCCTGTCGCGAACCCGGCCGTCGTGCATTATATAGGATACGCAAGGCTGGTGCGTGGGATCACAGTGCGGCCCAGCCGCAAGGAGCGACGGATCATGTTCTCGAGGAAGTTTGGGATCGCCTTGGCGCTGCTCGCCGCTCTCGCCGCCATGCCGGTGGTGGCGCGCGAACCCGACGACGGCGGCGTCAAGATCGGCCGCAAATCCTATCTAGCCAAGCTGTTCTCGGCGGAAAAGATCGAACAGTCGGCCTCGCTGCAATACGACGCCATGACCCGTCAGGCGTTCCAGAAGCGCGTGCTGGCCGAGGACGGCGATCCCCAGTTGCGCCGGCTCAATCGCATCTTCAACGAGTTGAAGCCCCACACCATCAAATTCAACGAGCGCGCCAAGGCGTGGGACTGGAAGGTCCAGCTCATCAAGTCGCCGCAGATCAACGCATTCTGCATGCCCGGCGGCAAGATCGCGTTCTTCACCGGCATCCTCGAAAAGCTCGCACTCACCGATGACGAGGTGGCGATGATCATGGGCCACGAGATGGGCCACGCACTGTGGGAGCACGCCCGCGAGCGCACCGCGAAAACCAACATCACCAACATCGGCAGCCGCGTCGTCGGCGGGCTCTTGTTCGGGCAGGCGGGCGAAGTCATCGGCGCCGCTGGCGCCAGCCTCGCGGTGCTCAAGTTCTCGCGTTCCGACGAGACCGAGGCCGACCTGATCGGGCTCGAACTCGCCGCGCGCGCCGGCTATGATCCGCGCGCCGGTATTACGTTGTGGCAGAAGATGTCTGCGTCCGCGAAAGGCGCGCCGCCGCAATGGATGTCGACCCATCCGTCCGGCTCGACGCGTATCCAGACGATCGAGAAAAACCTCCCCGATGTGCTGCCGCTCTATGAAAAGGCAAAGGCGCGGCGGGGGTGATACGTGCAGCGCCACTTGTTACATAATCAGAATGGTATTATCATTATTTCTTGATGCTGACTGTTTCTTGCGGCCATGCCCGCTCGGCAGACCCAAGCGGTGACGCTAATGCTTGTCAGCCGCGAATTGAAAAGTTCATTTGCTCAATAGCAGCACTATTGTTTGCCTCGTTGGCTCCTGAGCGGGCCGCATCGATGTGCACGCCGGTGGCGTGGAGTATCGTGGATGATCGACCAACACCATCAGCGGCCGTCGCGCCGCATCGACCAGTTGAAGCCCTGGCTGTGGGTCGTCGGCCCGGCCTATCTCGTCGCGTTGGCGATTGCGTTGCTGGCCGAGGCGAACTCGGGCGTCAGTGTCGAAACAATTGCCCGATTGTTTTCGCCGAATTGAAATAACCGGCGTCGCCTATCGGTGTCGCCGGGTCGTCATATCGCCTCGCAATATTGGATCGCCTGTTTGTTGAGCGTCGGAGGTCTCAGATGTTCTTCCGGTCAAAAGCCAAAGCTCCCGTCGAGTCCGAAGTTCCGAATAAGGGCCCGGAAGTGAAACCGGAACCTGCGAGAACTTGGTTTTCGCTCGCGAGCAGCAGTTCGCCGCCCAACGGTTCGTCGAAAACGAACGGGCACGACGCAGGCCGCGCGGCGAACGGCCAGGCGCCGCAGCACGCCGGTTCCCTCGCCAATACGGGCGGCGAGGTTCCCGTCCAAGCCAAGGCCGCGCCTGCGGCCGTGAAGGCCGTGGCTCCAGCCGCGCCGTCAGCCGGGCATGGACAGCCGGGCCCGACCGACGAAGACCGCCAGACGAGCATCGAGCAGGCGCGCCATTTCGCTCTAGCCTTGGGGCAGGTCGCTTCCGTAGCCATGAACTCGAAGCAGCATCAGGCGATGAAGCTCGCGGAGTTTCGGGTTCGCGTCGTTCCGGCGGTGCTCAACGGGCAGTTTGCACTGGCCAGCCGGCGCGACGAAAAGAGCGGGTTGCAAAGGCCGGTTACCGCGCTGCTGTGGGCCAGCGTTTCCGACGAGGTCGACCGCCGCCTGTCCGGCGACGACGGCGGCGAGATCAAGCTCGAGCGGTCCGAATGGCGCAGTGGTCCGCACGTCTGGCTGGTCGATGTGTTCGGCGATCAGGGCACGTTGCCCGGTCTTCTCCGCCAGCTTGGTGAAACGCAATGGCAGGGCAAGCCCGTCAAAATGTTCGTGCGCGACGCCGACGGCCACTCCCAAGTCCGCATCCTCGGCGCCCCGTGAGGGCGGGAGCTGTGATAGCGGCTCCGTTAGTCGCCGAACATGCGTTCGGCAGGTGTCGGCGGGATGGTCCTTCACCCCGCATTCGCCCTCGGCGGGCCTTCATGTCGGTCGCGCATACGAACATGAAATCGGGGATAGCGGGTCGGGTTATCCCCGCGTAACGGTCGCCGCGCATGATCATTCAGAATGGCGCCGGAAAAGCAAAAGCCGCCCTCGATCGAGGGCGGCTTTCGAAGTTATCGGGCGTTCCGGCGCGGCCGAACATGGCCGAAGCGGTCGCGATCAAGCGGCCTGGATGTTGCCGACGGCGATTTTGCCGGTGCGGCGATCTTCCTGGGTGTCGAACTGGACCTTCTGGCCCTCGACCAGGCTGCGCATGCCCGCGCGCTCGAGCGCGGTGGCGTGAACGAACACGTCCTTGCCGCCGTTGTCGGGGGCGATGAAGCCGAAGCCCTTCTGCTCGTTATAGAATTTGACGGTGCCGGTATCCATTGATGTCCTCGTGAGATCGGAAATGTGCCAACGAGCCGGCGCACGCGAATGCGCACACCGGCTCTGATTATCGAATTTTGGAGGGGTTCTGAACATGCGCTCGACGGTGTCGGGGCGAACCCGAGAGTGACGAGGCGTAGCGGCCCGGTTGTCCGGCCAAATCGATGTGCGTATATGAGCGCATTGCTCGGCCATTGCAAGCCCTAACGCTACGTGCCGGGTTCAGCGCGGCTCGCCCTCGAAGATCGCGGCGTCGGCCCAGGTGTTCGCCGCCTGCCAATCGGCGTCGCTGCGCACGGTCCACGTGAACAGCGGCAGACCCTGCACCTCGCGCACATAGCGCGTGACCGGCGT
The DNA here is from genome assembly GCA_963819775.1 of uncultured Alphaproteobacteria bacterium. Lineage (GTDB taxonomy): Bacteria > Pseudomonadota > Alphaproteobacteria > Rhizobiales > Hyphomicrobiaceae > JAKAML01. The sequence continues at coordinate 191,936 of CAWFXM010000007.1, read as the reverse complement.
CGGCAGCGCGGCCACGTGATAGGCGAAGAAATCTGGCTTCGCGTCAGCACTCTCGAGCAGGTGTGACAGCCGCTCCTGGCGTTCGGGCGTGAGGCGATCGTCCCACCAGCCCTCGTGTCGAGACGCGCCTCCGGCACGGCGTCGCCGCGGCGATAGAGCCCCGATACGATGCCGCGCGGGATCTTCGGCGCCAGCGCAGCACACGCGGCCATGACAGCGGGATCGAACGACATCAGCGCCAGCGGTCCGCGATAGCCGGAAGCGAGGCTGGTCACGAGCCCGAGGAAATCGGCGTCGGGCGGCGTCCACTCGCTCTTGAGTTCGACCAGCAGCGGCACGCGGCCACCGACCAGATCGAGCAGGTCGGCGAACGACATGAGCGACGTCGCCGGCGCGCCGCGATAACGGAGCCTTGCAAGGTCGCCGGGCGTCAGCGCGGCCACCGGCCCCGCGCCATCGACGAGCCGGTCGAGCGTCTCGTCGTGAAAGACGATCGGCCAGCCGCCGCTCGCCGGGCGCAGATCGCATTCGATCCCGCAGCCACGTGCCATCGCCGCTTCGAATGCCGGCGCGGTGTTCTCGACGATGCCGTGCGTGGCATCGTGAAGCCCCCGGTGGGCGATGGCGCGGATGAAGGCGGCGCGGTCGAGCCTCGACATGGCTCTTACCCGCGGATGCGAATGACGGCATCGACCTCGACGGCGGAGTTCATCGGCAGGCTCGGCACGCCCACGGCGACGCGGGTGTGGCGGCCGGCATCGCCGAGCACGCCGCCGATCAGATCCGACGCGCCGTTGACCACCTTCGGGTGGTCGGTGAATTCGGGCGTGGCGGCGACGAAACCGTTCAGCCGCAGCACCTGGCCGATGCGCGCGAGGTCGCCGAGCGCGGCCTTGGCCTGGGCGAGGATGTTGAGCGCCGAAAGCCGGGCGGCCGCGTATCCCTGTTCGATCGTCACGTCCGCGCCCAGCCGTCCCGTGATCATCGTGCCGTCTGCCGCCTTGGCGAGTTGGCCGGAAACGAACAGCAGATCGCCCGAGACGACGAACGGCACGTAGTTGGCGACGGCCGGTGGTGCTGCAGGCAGCTCCAGGCCGAGCGCCGTCAGGCGCGCCTCTATTTCGCCGCTCATATTGGGTTCTCCTGCGTGGGTGGTGGCGGGCGGACCGTCAAGCGATGGCCGGCACGACTCCAGAATTGGAGGCTGCACCGATTTTGACCCGGCGTGTCCGGCTTTGCAATGAGGCGCGAGCCTGCGTAATGTCCGAGATGTGCACCGCAGCAAAGCGCGGATGTGGCGTCCAACCTGGAAGGCGACGATGAGACCGACGATGGGTTACGCGCGGGCCGCGGCTCTGGTGACGATACCGGTGTCGGTGATCGCCATCGTCCATGGGGCAACGTCAGCGGCGTCGGCTGCGCCGCCAGTGGTGTCGACCGCGCAGGCCGTGCATCTTGCGCCCCATCGTGCGGTCTATGACGTGGCGCTGGATCGTTCGGCGCCGGGGTCGGGCGTGTCGGAGATGAGCGGGCGCATGGTCTACGAGCTGACCGGCAGCGCCTGCGAGGGCTACACGCAGAACATGCGGTTCGTCACGCGCAGCAGCGGCTCCGACGGCGGCAGCCGACTGAGCGATTTGCGCACCTCGAGCTGGGAGGAGGCCGGCGGCAAGCGGCTGCGCTTCACCACGACGCAATACCAGGACGAAAAGCTCGCGGAGGCGTCACAGGGCGACGCGGGCCGCGAGGCCGGCGGCATCAAGATCCAGCTCGACAAGCCGGCGTCGAAGGCGCTGAAGGTCGAGGGCGAGGTGTATTTCCCGATCCAGCATTCGATCGCGCTGATCGAGGCCGCGCGCGCCGAAAAGGGCCTGTTCAAGGCCGATCTCTTCGACGGATCGGAGAAGGGCGAAAAAGTCTACGCCACCAACGCCGTGATCGGCCGAAAAATGCCGCCGGGCGCGTCGAAGGCGCCAGCCGGTGTCAAGAACTGCCGCCAAGCTCGATGCGCTTCCGTCCTGGCCGATCGCGATCGGCTACTTCGAGCAAGGGACGGACAAGAAGGACGCGGTGCCGACCTATGAGCTGGCCTACCGCTTCTTCGAAAACGGCGTCACCACCGGCCTCCGGATCGACTATGGCGAGTTCGCCATCCGCGGCGAGATGACCGAGCTCGAGTTCCTCGAAACGTCGAAGTGCCCACAATAGCAGTCGTGCCCGCCTGCCGCGGTCATGGAAGCGGCCACAGCCGCGCGGCGCCGCGCACGCCCGAGGCGTCGCCCCATTTCGGCGGACGGATGTCGACGTCGGTCACGTCCGAGAAGATGTGCGGCGCCATCAGCGGCGGCAGCATCTCATAGAGATGTGAGAGATTGGACAGCCCGCCGCCGAGCACGATCACCTCGGGATCGACGATGTTGACGACGTGCGCGAGGCCGCGTGCGAGCCGCGAGGCATGGCGGTCGAGCGTCGCGCGCGCGGCGGCGTTCCCGTCTTTCGCCTGAGCAGCGATGGTCTCGGCATCCAAAGTCACGCCCGTCGCCCGCGTGTGATCGGCGGCCAGCGCGGGTCCCGAAACCCAGGCTTCCATGCAGCCGCGCCGCCCGCACCAGCATCGGGGACCGGGGTGCTCCTCGGCGCTGGCCCAGGGCAAGGGGTTGTGTCCCCACTCGCCGCCAATGCCGCGCGGACCGTCGAGCAGCCGCCCGCCGAACACCAGCCCGCCGCCGCAACCGGTGCCGAGGATGACGCCGAACACCGAACCCGCGCCTTCGCCGGCGCCATCGGCGGCTTCTGACAATGCAAAGCAGTTGGCGTCGTTGGCGAAGCGAATGGGACGATCGAGCGCGAGCGACAGATCGATGCCCAGCGGCTGGCCGTTGAGCCAGGTCGAGTTGGCGTTCTGCACGAGGCCGGTGTGGGGCGACAGCGAGCCGGGCATACCGATGCCAACCGGGGTCCGGCTGGATGCGCCGGCGTCCGCTTCGAGCTGGGCCACGACATCGCGGATGGCGCGGATCGTCGCCCGGTAGCCGTCGCGCGGGCTCGGTAAGCGGACGCGGGCCACTGGCTGGCCGCTGGCATCCAGCGCAACGCCTTCGATCTTGGTGCCGCCGAGGTCGATGCCGATGCGCAGGGCGGGCGGCGTTTGGTCGTGGGTCACGCGTCGTCCCTCAGATGCTGCTCGCGCGCCAAGAGGGCGTGGGCGAAGCCGATGCGTTGCGGATCGATGCCGGCTTCGGCGGTGAAGACGAGCAACATGCTTTCGTCGTTCAGCAGGTGATCGAGCACGGCGGCTTGCAGGCCGGGCGTCGCCGCCGCCTCGCGCAGTTCGGCCGGGCCGATGCCGGTCAGCGCCAGAAAACGCCCCAGCCGCGGCCCGTCCGAGGCGAGGAAGCCGAGGGCCGTGATGGCAATCGTCTCCGCGCCATCGAGATCGAGCGGTGGGGGCTTGCGGGACATCGAATTCTCCAACGTTTGCGGGGCGAACGAGCGCCTGCATTAGCCCCTCGGCAGCCGGCCGGGGCGCCCAGTGCAGGCCCCAGTGCAGGGCGGCTTTAAACAGTTTGTTACGCATTTCTGCGCAAACTCGGCTGCAGTGGTCCCCCAGAATTGGTGCAGAACCAAGCGGGGAAAATGGGCGGGCTCTTATCGCATGACCTATCAGGACACGATCAAGGCCGTCGAGGGTCATTCGGGCGTCGCGCGGCGGCAGCCGAAGAGCGTCCTCATCGTCGAGGACAACGAGCTGAACATGAAGCTGTTTCATGATCTGCTCGACGCGCACGGCTATCACACCATCCAGACCCGCAACGGCCTCGATGCGCTGCCCTTGGCGCGCGCGCACCGGCCGTCGCTGATCCTGATGGATATCCAGCTTCCGGAAGTCTCGGGGCTCGAGGTGACGAAGTGGCTGAAGGACGACGACGACCTCCGCGCGATACCGATCATCGCCGTGACGGCCTTCGCGATGAAGGGCGACGAGGAACGCATCCGCTCGGGGGGCTGCGAGGCCTACATCTCGAAGCCGATCTCGGTGCTGACCTTCCTCGATACCGTTCGCAGGTTCGCGGGCGACGCCTGAAATCCTGCTGCAGTTGGAAAGTTGAGAAATGACAGCCCGCGTCCTGGTGGTCGACGATATTCTGGCCAATGTGAAGCTGCTCGAAGCGCGGCTGGCGGCCGAATATTTCGAGGTGCTGACGGCGTACAGCGGCAAGGAAGCGCTCGACATCCTGGCGCGTGAGCGTGTCGATGTGGTGCTGCTCGACGTGATGATGCCGGGCATGGACGGGTTCGAGGCCTGCCGCCGGATCAAGAGCAATCCCCGCACACACCATGTGCCGGTGATCATGGTCACAGCCCTCGACCAGCCGTCGGACAAGGTGCAGGGCCTCGAGAACGGCGCCGACGATTTCCTGACCAAGCCGGTCGACGACATTGCGCTCATCACCCGCGTCAAGAACCTGGCGCGTTTGAAGGTTCTCAACGACGAAATGCTGATGCGCGCCACCACCGGCCGCCAGATGGGCATCGCCGAGAACGCGGCGCTCGAGAAGGCGCTGTCGGGGCGGTCGGGTCGGATCATGATCGTCGACGATCATCCGCGCTCGGCCGCGCGGCTGTCGGAGGTGCTTTCGAAATCGCAGATGGTGCCAGACGCGCGTTTTCATCACGACGTGCCGCAGGCGCGCTTCCAGCACGACGTCACCGTCGAGCCGGATCTGCATGCCGCGCTGATCAAGCTGGCCGAGCACAACTTCGATTTGCTGATCGTCAGCCTCAGCCTGTCCAATGCGGATGGACTGCGGCTCTGCTCGCAGGTTCGCTCGCTCGACCGCACGCGCCATCTGCCGATCATCGTGATGGTCGAGCCGGGCGATGAAGCGCGCCTGCTCCGCGGTCTCGACATGGGCGTCAACGACTACCTGATGCGGCCCGTCGATCGCCACGAAATGCTGGCGCGGGTGAAAACGCAGATCAAGCGTAAGCTCCACTCCGATTTCCTCCGCAACAGCCTGGAGGAGAGCGTGGAGTTGTCGATCATCGACCCGCTCACGGGGCTGCACAATCGCCGCTACATGGAGAGCCACCTCAAGACGCTGCTGGCGGAGGCATTGCAATCGGGCCGGCCCTGTCGATCCTGATCGCCGACATCGACCACTTCAAGAACGTCAACGACACCTACGGCCATGACGGCGGCGACACGGTGCTGAAGGAGTTCTCGGCCCGCATGCAGCGCAACACGCGCGGCATCGATCTGGCGTGCCGGTTGGGCGGCGAGGAATTCCTCATCATCATGCCCGACACCGATATCGCGCGGGCCTATCAGGTCGGCGAGCGCTTGCGGGCGTGCATCGCCGCCGACACGTTCACTGTCGATGCCGCGACACGCATCCGCGTCACCGCGAGCGTGGGCCTCGCCACACTGGAGCGCGTGGACGACACGCCGGAAACCATCTTCAAGCGCGCGGACAACGCGCTGTATGCCGCCAAGCGGCGCGGCCGCAACCGCGTGGTCGCCGACGCGGCCTGATGGGCCTCTTTTGCGTGGGGGGTGGGGCGCGGCTATTGCCCGCCAGCCACAGCGCCGCCGCCGACATTATCGCACACGCTGTAGCTTCCTTGACAGGGCAACCATGAGTTGCAATGAGTTGCCGGGTTGGCGTCTTTATCGTGACACATCCTCGTCGTGATCACGCCGCGATGGTAACGCTAAATGACTCATGGTGTGTCGCGCCGACGATAGGTCAAGCGCAAAACTTGCGTGAAGCCGCTCGATCTGCCAGATTGCGGGAATTAGTAGGAGGGTAGTCAGACAATTCGTCACACGACCGAGGCGTTCCGTTTCGTGAGATCGGGATCGGTTTGGTCTGTGACAGTAGGTTCCCGCGGGCCATCGGGTCCGCCGCATCTCTCGGTGGCGAGCGGGAAAATGTGACTGGTGCAAGCGGCTCGAGTGGCCTCCTCAATACAGCTGCACGCGGCTAGTCACGACACCAAATGGCAAGTCAACGCCCTCTTTGACGAACCATTTGGACGGCCAGGGCGCACGACTTAATCGGAAACGTTACCCCGCTGCCGATAAGAGTTGTGCTGCCCTGGCTCTGTCTCTCAGAGATCAGATCTCTCGGGGCTTGGGCGTTTCGAAACCACTACATCACCGGCTAGTTTGAGTGTCGGGCCTAGCCACGGCGCGGACGTCAACGCTGTCGCGTGAATCATCGATTTTCGAGCGCAACATAGCTCAGAGGTGTTCGCCGATATCCGGCGCCACCTTTAAAAAAATCTGCTGTCGAAACAATCGTCGGCGCGATGGCGCCGGCAGCAATTACTTGATCTTCGTTTCCTTGAACTCGACGTGCTTGCGCACGACGGGATCGTACTTCTTGAACACGATCTTCTCGGTCGAGGTGCGCGGGTTCTTCTTCGTAACGTAGAAGAAGCCGGTGCCGGCGGTCGACAGGAGCTTGATTTTCTGGGTGACGGGCTTGGCCATGGGATCTCGGTCTCGCTCGGAAGCGGGGATGAATTTGGAGTGCGCACCATACTGCCGTGCGCCGGTCTGTCAAGGACGGTGGCCCGCTCAAACAGTGATGAGTTCGCGACGGAACGACCCATTGCGAAAATAGTAGAACGGAACCGGGTGATGGCGCGTGGCGATGCCGGCCGAGAGGCGATCGGCGAGATCCTCGACCACGGCGCGGGTGATCGACGGCAGCTCCAGGCTGCGGGCTTCGTCGAGCGTAAACCAGTCGAGGCTCTGCAACTCGGTCTCGGGCGGGGGCACACGCAGCGCAATGGCATCCACTTCGGCCGTGAAGAAGCGCGTGTCGTAACGGCGCGGCCGCCCCGGCGGCGTGATGGCGCGGGCGAACAGGCTCAAAGCGCCGACCTTGGGGATGACGCCGTGGGCGAGAAACGGCTGCCAGGACGGCAGCGAGCGCGCTTTGGTTGCCGCTTCCGCCGCGTCGGCATCTTGGGTGCCGATCAGCAGGCCTGCCTCCTCGAACGTCTCGCGAATGGCGGCCAACGCGATGGCCCGGGCGCGGCCGGAACTCGGTGGTCCCTTCATGCCGGAGAGCAGCTTCTGCTGCTCCACCACGGGGAGGTCATCGCTGCATGCAATCTGGCGGTCGGCGGAATCGACACGGCCGCCCGGGAACACGAACTTTCCGGGCATGAACACGAGATCGGCGCGGCGGCGGCCCATCAGCACGCGTGGTTCGGCGCCCGACGTCTCGACGACGACCAGTGTCGCGGCATCACGTGGACGGAGCGCTCTTGCTGAGGCGCGTCTCCGACACGGCGGTGCCGCCGCGGCGGACGGCTGTTCGGGCGGCCCGCTCATCGGCATCTCCCGGCCAGGGTTAGCGAGGCTCAGCGGCGTGTCGGCGCGGGCTCGGCGACGACGTCATCGGATGGCGCAACGCCGCCGAAGCCGTGCATACGCAGCGCCCACTGCAGGCCGATCAGCGCGCCCTTGATGCGCGGCAGCAGCAGCAGGCTCAACGCCAGGATCAGCGGCGTCCAGATCAGCCCGTGCACCCACAGTTCGGGCGCGTAAGCCTTCTCGACGACCATCACCGCCGCGACGATGATATGGCCGACGATGAACATCGTGAAATAGGGCGGCGCGTCGTCGGCGCGCTGATGGTGCAACTCCTCGTGGCAGGACGGGCACGTCGCTGCCACCTTGAGGAAGCCGTGGTAGATCTTGCCCTTGCCGCAGGCCGGGCAATGCATGGCGGCACCACGCAGCATCGCTTCCGGCACGCTTCTCTGCGCGAACGCATGAGGCGGGGCGAGGTTTTGGGGTGCTGCGTCGTCGAGGATCTGAATGGTCATAAGTTGATCTCTATCAGACGGCGGCCCGAGGCAGAATGCTGCAAAGTGTCGTAGCCGTTCGACTTGCCCTGCTCAGGCACAGCAGGGCACGCGCGCTCAGACGCCGCATTGGCCGCGGTGGCGGAGGAAGTGATCGGCCAACACCATGGCCACCATGGCTTCGCCGACCGGCACGGCGCGAATGCCGACACAAGGATCGTGGCGGCCCTTGGTGGCGATTTCGGTCTCTTGGCCGAAACGGTCGATGGTCAGCTTGGGCGTCAGGATCGAGGATGTGGGCTTCACCGCAAAACGCACGACGACCGGCTGCCCGGTCGAGATGCCGCCGAGAATGCCGCCCGCGTGGTTGCTGAGGAAGACGGGGTTGCCCTCGTTGTCCATGCGGATCTCGTCGGCGTTGTCCTCGCCGGTCAATTCGGCGGCGGCGAGGCCGGCTCCGATCTCGACCGATTTCACCGCGTTGATGCTCATCAGCGCGGACGCAAGGTCCTGATCGAGCTTGCCATAGAGCGGCGCACCCCAGCCCGAGGGCACACCTTCGGCCACAACCTCGACCACCGCGCCGATCGACGAGCCGGATTTGCGAATGCCGTCGAGATAGCCTTCCCAGGTGTGCGCGGTCTCGGCGTCGGGGCAGAAGAAGGGATTGGCGCCGACGGCATCCCAGTCCCAGCGGGAGCGGTCGACCTTGTGCGGGCCCATCTGCACCAGCGCGCCTCTGATCACGACGTTGGGTATGATCTTGCGGGCCACCGCGCCCGCGGCGACGCGGCTCGCGGTCTCGCGCGCGCTCGAGCGTCCGCCGCCGCGGTAGTCGCGGATGCCGTACTTCTCCCAATAGGTGAAGTCGGCGTGGCCAGGGCGGAACTTGTCGCGGATCTCGCCGTAGTCCTTCGAGCGCTGGTCGACGTTCCTGATCTCGAGCGCAATCGGTGCGCCGGTCGTCACCTGGCGGCCCTTGTCGTCGTCGAACACGCCCGACAGGATCTCGACCGTATCGGGTTCGCGGCGCTGCGTGGTGAAGCGCGACTGACCGGGCTTGCGTTGATCGAGAAAGACCTGGATCTCGGCTGCGGTCAGCGGGATGCCGGGCGGGCAGCCGTCGACCACGCAGCCGATGGCGGGGCCGTGGCTTTCGCCCCAGGTGGTCATGCGGAACAAATGTCCGAACGTGTTGTGTGACATGGTCTCTCGGTCGGGTGGGGCGGGCGACGGGCCTCGTGGGTCGAGCGGGGCGGAAGGAACAACGAGGCCGCTGCAACCCGAAGTTCTGGCCGAAGCGCTGGAGTGTGTCTGATTCACTCTTAGAAGCGTGCCGGAACCGCCGCAAGGTGTTACGCCCCGGCATTATGAGTGACAGCTTGGCCCGACGCAGCTTATGGATGCCACGCGTATCTGGTGATTCTCGCGTGCACACGCTTGTCCGGCCCGATCTGTTTGGCAGCGGCGACGGCTTGGCTTGACGTGTCGTGCGCGACCTCGGCAGTCCCAACTGCCTTGGCTGAGTGGCCGCGAACCAACCGGGATACGCTCCCCAAGAGAGCGGATTTCGACCAGGGGCGGCGTGACACAGGCGGCTGTTCCTGTGCGGTCTGAGCAACCGCATTCGAGCGCGCCTTCTATGACGAGAGAAGAGCCGGGGCAGCCGCTGCCTCGGCTCTTTTTTGTTTGTCGCATCCGACAGCCCTGCGTCGATGCGGAGCATCGCTCCGCGATGACGCGCCGGCCGCCAGCGCCGGGGGGGGCTGCCACCGGCCGGATGCGACGGCGGACGTGTCAGAGCCAGCTGATGTCGCGGTGGCGCAGCACCATGATGCGGTCCTGTGGCGCTTCGAGCGTCAGGATCTCGGCGTGTTCGAGATCGAGGACGATGCCCTGCAGCGTGCGGCCGACGCCGCCGTGCGAGGCGACGACCGTGTCGCGATCGAGGCGGGTGAGCCAGCGTCCGATGCGCGCGGTCAGATCGGCATAGCTTTCGCCGCCGCGCGGACGCCAGTGGAACGGGTCGAGGCGTCGCTCGGCGAGGCCATCGGGATCCTGGTCGGGAATGTCCGAGGCGAGTTGCCCCTCCCAATGCCCGTAGTGGATTTCCGTGATCTCATTTTCGATGCGGTACGCGGCCGGGTCGAGCGACATGGCGGCGCGGACGATCTCCATCGTCTCCCGCGCGCGGCCGAGCGGGCTCGACAGGAAGTCGGCGGCATCGATCGCGGGCGACAGCCGCGCCAGCGTCAGGCCGTTGCGCCGGGCTTGCGCGCGACCCTTGTCGTTCAGCGGAATATCGCGCTGGCCCTGATAGCGGCGTGCGGCGTTCCAGTCGGTCTGGCCATGACGGATGAAATAGACGGTCACATCTTCGCGGATCATGGTGGACTTCTGGAAGTCGTCAGTCGTTGCTGGCCTTGGCTACCGAGATGTCGGGGGCGTCCTCGTTCTTCATGCCCTGGACGTGATAGCCCGAGTCGACGTGGTGCACCTCGCCGGTGACGCCGCGCGACAGGTCGGACAGCAGATAGAGCCCCGACGCGCCGACTTCCTCGATGGTCACGGTGCGCCGCAGCGGCGAATTGTACTCGTTCCACTTCAGGATGTAGCGGAAGTCGGAAATGCCCGACGCGGCGAGCGTCTTGATCGGGCCGGCGGAGATGGCGTTGACGCGGATGCCGGTCTTGCCGAGATCGGCGGCGAGATAGCGCACCGAGGCCTCGAGCGCGGCCTTGGCGACGCCCATGACGTTGTAATGCGGCATGACCTTCTCGGCGCCGTAGTAGGTCAGCGTCAGCATCGAGCCGCCCGGCTGCATCAGTTTTTCGGCGCGCTGGGCGAGGGCGGTGAACGAGAAGCACGAGATCAGCATGGTCTGCGTGAAGTTCTTCTCGCTGGTATCGACGTAGCGGCCGTCGAGCTCGTTCTTGTCGGAGAAGGCGATGCAGTGGACCAGGAAGTCGAGCTTGCCCCAACGGGCGGCGAGATCGGCGAACACGGCGTCCATCGACGCCGCGTCGGTCACGTCGCACGGCAGCACGATGCCGGAGCCGAGCTCGGCGGCCAGCGGCTCGACGCGCTTCTTCAAAGCGTCGCCCTGGTAGGTCAGTGCGATCTCGGCCCCCTGCGCGGCGGCGGCCTTGGCGATGCCCCAGGCGATCGAGCGGTTGTTGGCGACGCCCATGATGAGGCCGCGCTTGCCGGCCATCAAGGTGCCTGTGGCCACGCCTGCGTTCGCACCGCTGTCGGTCATCGCTCGATTATCCCTTTTTGTTCCTTGTTATCGGCGGGCATCCTACACAAAAGCCCCCGGTGGTCCAGATAGCCGGTGGTGCGGCTGTGGGTAGGGCGGCCGGACGCCCAGGTCAATTGAGAACGGTTGGGCAACGCAAAACCCCGCCTCGGTGCGAGGCGGGGCTGTCAACATGCTGAAAATACGTCGTGAAAACCAGAGCGATCAATGGCATGCGAATTTGCGGGCGCAGGCCGCGTCAGCCTTCGAGTTGCCAGCGGCCGTCGGCGAGGCGGCAGGCGATGCCTTCGGTCTTCTTGGTCGCGTCGCCGGCCGACAGCAGCACGACGACATGGCGGCACACGCCGCCGCCGGCGTCCTTGAACGAGCTGGTGGGCTGGACGATCCCCGACAGGCGGCCGTGGCGGCGGTGCCAGACGTAGCTCGCGCCGTCGCCGACTTCGGACAGCGCCAACTGCACGCTTTCGAGTGCGGCGACCTCGTCGGCTTCGTCGAGCTGGCTGCGGAAATCGGCGAACTTCGGCCGGTGCCAAAGCTTTTCCTTGGCCGGCGGGCAACCGCACGACGCGCCGCCGGACTTGCCGTCTGACGGGGACTGCTGTGGTGCGTTCTGCGGCAGGGTTTGCGGCGCGGTCTGGTGCGGCGAGGATTGGACGCCGGGCGTGGCCGAGCCCGGCTTTGCGGTCTCCGCCGCGGTGGCAAAATCGGGCGACAGGAAGACGGCGGCGACGAGGCCAAGGGCCGTAATGGACGTGGCGGCGACCGCCAGCAGGGGCGACGATGAACGCATGACGCGATACTTTCCGACAGGGACGCAACAAGCCGCGAAGGGCGGGACACGGTTCCGATGATGCGCGAAGACGGTTAAGACGAGCTGACACGAAGCGTGCCGCCCGTATCATGCGGGGACAACATCGAGCAGTGGAGAAACCAAGGTGACGTCGATGGGGGACGGTGAGCGCGACGGCGGGACGCGAGGCGAGAACGGCGGAGCGCCAGGCGAGAACGCGGATTTCACGGCGGCGGGCGAGCCGTTCCGTCTGTTCGAGACGTGGCTGGACGAAGCGTCGCGGACGGAGCCCAACGACCCGAACGCCATGGCGCTGGCGACGGTCGATCGCGACGGGTTGCCCAATGTGCGCATGGTGCTGCTGAAAGGGCTCGATCCGGAGAGTACGGCACGGCGCGGCTTCGTGTTCTACACCAACTTCGAGAGCGCGAAGGGGCGCGAACTGATCGCCCAGCCGCGGGCGGCGCTGCTGTTCCATTGGAAGAGCCTCAGGCGGCAGGTGCGGGTGCGCGGCCTCATCACGGAAGTGGATCCGGCGGAGGCCGATGCCTATTACGCCTCGCGCCCGCGGTTGAGCCGGATCGGGGCGTGGGCTTCGGCGCAATCGCGCCCGCTCGAGGGACGCTTCGCGCTGGAGGCGGCGGTGGCCAGCTACACCGCGAAATTCGGGATCGGCGACATTCCCCGTCCGAAGCACTGGTCGGGCTTCCGCGTCTCGCCGACCGAGATCGAGTTCTGGCACGACCGGCCGTTCCGGCTGCACGACCGGGTGGTGTTCCGCCGGACGAGCGCGAACGCGGACTGGTCGATGTCGCGGCTATATCCTTGAGGCGGCAATCGCCATCGCACGCTTTTTCGAGCCTCGGTTCGATCCGCCAAAGGAGATCAGTCGCGCCCCTCGTTTTCGACTGATTCTCGGGTATGCTCCGCCGCAACGGATGTATCGAGGCAGAATAGAGCCAGACCGGACCTGATGCGGACGAACACGGCGCCACCATCGAGACTTACTGGCAGCGGTCACGCCGCGGGCCGCATGAGGGCGGCTGGCCGATGAAATTCGTGGCCAGCGAACGGGCGCCCGCGTCGGCGCGTTGGACCAGCCGGCTGGCCTTTTTCAGCGTTGGCGTCCTGCTGTGCGCCATCTTCCTGCATCGCGTATTTTCCATGCCGACGCCGACCGCGATCTATCTCGCGGGGGCGGCTTATGTCGTCGCGGCGGCGGCGGTGGTGCTCGGCCTGTTTGCGGCGGCGCGGATCTGGTCCGAGGGCAGCGGGGGAACGGCGCGGGTCGTCGCCGGCCTGATCATCGGCATCGCCATGCTGGCCTCGCCGGTCGTGTTGTGGCTGAGCTTCGACCGCTTGCCGCAGATCAACGATGTGACCACGGATGCCGCATCGCCACCGGCGTTCGTCAAGCTCGCGACATTGCGCGACGCGGGCGCGAACAAGCCCGTCTATCCCGGTGCTGTTTTCGCCAAGGCGCAGGCTGCGGCCTATCCCGATCTGCAGCCGCTGGTCATCGAACGGTCGAGCGAGGAAACGTTCGAAGTGGTGGCCGAGGCGCTGCGCCGGCTCAAAATGACGATCGTCAGAGAGGCTGCGCCGGAGGGCACCTCGCCGGGTTCGATCGAGGCGGTCGACCGCACGCTGGTGCTGGGATTCTACGACGACGTGGCGATCCGCGTCGTGGGCAATGCGCAAAGCGCGCGGGTCGATCTGCGCTCGGCCTCGCGCTATGGCCGGCACGATCTCGGCCGAAATGCCGAGCGGATGCGCCGCATCATGCGCGAGATCGTGGCGCGGCTGGAGGCCACGGTGCCGACGGCCAGTGGCGAGCGCTACTCGCGCGGCCGGCTCAAGGGCGAGCGGCTGGTGCCGAAGCGGGGCAAAGTTCTCGATCCCAAGACCCGTCTCCTGAAGCCGGGGGAGACGGCGACGAAACGAGGCCTCGCTCCATCAAGTGCTCAACGTGGGCCTGAACCGAAAGTGTCGCCGCCGTCAGCAGGCGAGCGTCGAGCTCCGGGTAGACGACCGGGACAATCTTTCGAATAGTGGCCCGCCCGCCCGCGTGCGCATCCTTGATCGCGGCGGCGATGGCTTGCTCGCGCCAGCGCCGGTGCAGAAGATAGGCGCGTACCAGCCGCTGCGGCTCCTCGACGCGGCCACCGTGACCCGGCAGATAGACGGCCTCGGGGCGGCCGATCAGCCGCTCGAGCGAGGCGAGATAATCGGCCATGCGGCCCTCAGGCGGGGCGACGACGGACGTGTTCCACGCCATCACGTGATCGCCCGATATCAACGCCTCCGCACCGCGTCCGGCCTCGACCGCAAAGCACAAGTGATCGGGCGCGTGGCCAGGCGTGTGGATGGCGGACAGGGCGTGGTCGCCGCATTCCAGCCGGTCGCCATCAGACAGCGTGATGTCGGGGGTGAGGGTCGCGGTAAAGGCTTCGCCCGACGGCGAGGGACCGGACGTCTCGGATGCAGCGACCGCCGGCCGGCCGAAGCCCGCCGTGCGCGCACCGGTGAGCGCGACGAGTGCTGCGAGGCCATCGACGTGATCGCGGTGGGTGTGGGTGACGGCGATATGATCGATGGGCCGGCCCTGGGCCGCAGCCAGGATCGCCGCGCGATGGGCGTCGTCGTCGGGGCCGGGATCGATAACGGTCAACCGCCGCGTGCCGACGAGATAGGTGTTGGTGCCCTTGTAGGTGAACGGGCCCGGATTTTCGGCGACAATGCGCACGACGCCCGGCACCATCTCGGCCGGCACGCCATAGGCGAACTGCATCGCGGACTTAAAGGCGAGCTTTTCTGTCATGCCCGCGTTCTATCGCGTCGCGAGGAGGAAGCCCACACGGAAAGCCGGTTCAGGACGAGGAACTCCTGCGGCGAGGAACTGGTCGGAGCGAGAGGATTCGAACCTCCGACCCCTTGCTCCCGAAGCAAGTGCGCTACCAGGCTGCGCTACGCTCCGCCCGACCGTTCCGCCGGCGTCAGTCCCGTGAGGAGGTGAAGCCGGCGTGCCACCCGCGCCGAGTTGAACTCGATGCGAGCGAAGCGGCGTTATAGCGGCCATGGTCCGGCGTTGCAAGGCCGGCGTTGCTCGGGCGGTCGGCTGGAATGTTCGAGGTAATCTCGGGGCAGGGTCAACGGCGCGGATCGGACCCCGACGCTCGGCCATCGACACAATGCGACGAGGGTGACAAACCAAGCGTGGAGACGCGGTTGCCGGGAGGGGTGCAACTCATTATGGTGCCGATCGCTCGCGCAGGGTCCGACGAGGATGGATCGGGTGAGCGGCATTGGGGCGTAGCCAAGTGGTAAGGCAACGGATTTTGATTCCGTCATGCGAAGGTTCGAACCCTTCCGCCCCAGCCAATGTTTCAGTGAATTGGCTTGCCTCAGCGGCACCGCCGTACTTCTGCAATCTTCGAAAAAGAGACGCCGGCTGCGGGCGATGAGGTCGCCCGGCCAGCCGGCGCCGCGGCGCATTACATCACCGGGAGAACCGCGATGTCCTGCACCTTGCCGGTGACACCCGCAACGTCACCTGCCGCCTTGGCCGCGCCGGTCGTCAGATCGACCGCATGCAGCGTCTTGCCCGCCATCAGCCACGCCCAGTTCTTGCCCTGGGCGTCGGTGGCGATATCGAATGCGGCCGCGCCGTCGAGCTTGACCCCGAGCTTGCCGACCGTGTTGAGGATGCCGTCGTTGGGCGGGGCCTGCTTCAGCAGCGCGCCCGAGTTCCAGTCGATGTCGTAGAGCGCGGTCTCCTTGGTGCCGGCGACGCTGTTGGTGTAGGCGGCGGCGGCGACCTTGGCGGTCTGGCCCTTCATGGCGTCGGCGTCGGCGAACTTCAGGCTGCCGTCGACGATGGTCTTGCCGTCGTCGACGTTGATGCGCAGGCTGGTGCCATCGCTGCCGATGACGCGGAGCCGATCAGCGGCGGGGTTGAAGTCGACTGCGAACATCGCGCCGGCCGGGAGCTTCTCGGACAGCGAGCTCTTTTTGCTCCACTTGCCGGTCTTCCAGTCGATGGTGACGACGTCGCCGGACGGCGGTGAGGCCATAGAGCTGCTTATCGGCCGGACGCACGTCGATGCCGACGAGGCTGGCGCCGCCGTCGAGCTTGACCATCGAGACGGCCTTCATGGCGGCGGTATCGACCACGGCGATCGAGGTGCCATCGACGAGCGCTGCTACGCTGGCGGCATAAGCCGGTGCGGCGGCGGCGGATGCAGCCACGGCGGCGACGGCGAGGGAAATGTTGAAACGCGGGCTTGTGGACACGAAATCCTCCAGTCGGTTGTCACTCCATGACGGAGCTGACAGAGCTACGACCGGGGTGGACGGGAGTTTCGGCGTCCGATTTCACGAACTGTTGAGCAATCGCCGGTGATCCAATTCGTGGGTGCTCAGTTGACGACCTGAACGAGTTTGGCGTGGAACAGCACCGGACCGGTGGGCTTGTCGATCGGCGAGCCGCCCTCCGGCTCGAGGCTGACGGCGAACGTCGCCTTCTCGATGACGCGGCGATCGAAAGCCGCGAGTGTGGCGCGCGGCGTGAGGTCGGCGTCGCCGACGAGGCCGAGCGAGCGCGGCCCCTGGAAGCTCTCGTGCGCCATCCACAGCTGATAGCTCTTGCCGGGCGCGCGCTCGGCGGCGACCGGCCGCACCGTGAGCAGCTTGGTTTCGAGATCGACGGTGACCAGGAACGACGGCGAGGCGTCGTCCTTCTGCATCACGGCGACGAACGTCTTGGGCAGCACCGGCCGCCACGCCTCGCGCACACCGACAGCCAGCACCAGCGAGGCGGCGAGGGCCGAGGCAGCAACCGCCGCGCTCCGCCAGCGCGAGAGCCGGCGCTCGAGCGACGACGACGTCGGCGCTGGCTGGGCGCGGCCGAGCGGTCGATGCCGGCGTCGCGTCATGTCCGATGCCGCGGGCGGCGATGCGCGCCTCGATCCGCGGCAGCAGATCGGCCGTGGGCTCGACCGGCGCGATGGTGTCGGCCAGCGGCGCCAGCCGCCGTTCCCACTCCTCGATGGCGCGATCGAGAGCGGGTTCGACGACACGGCGCGCGGCGACGTCCGCCCGTTCGGCGCTGTCGAGCGTTCCGAGGGCGAACTCGGCCGCCAGCATGTCGATGTCGGCGCGCTCTGTCATGTCCCGAGACATTCCTTGAGCTGCTTGAGGCTGCGGTGCAGCCATGTCTTGATGGTCGGCACCGGCCGGCCGAAGCGGCGTCCGAGCGCTTCGCGGCTTTCGCCCTCGATGTAGGCGAGGATCACCACCTCGCGCCGTTCACTCTCCAAGCTGTCGATGCAGCGCCACAGCCGCGCCAGATCCTCCGACAGTTCGAGCCCGTCGAGCGGGTGGGGATCGTCGGTCGGGGCGTCGAGCGCCGCCGGGGTGTCCTCGATCGACAGCATCTGGCGGCGGCGCACGCTGTCGAGCGCGCGGTTGCGGGCGATGGTGGCGAGCCAGGTGATGGGCGAGGCGCGGGCCGGGTCGAAGTCGCGCGCCCGCTCCCACACCGTGACGTAGACCTCCTGCAGGATCTCCTCGGCGATGTCGCGGCGGATCACGATGCGCGTGATGATGCCCAAGAGCTTCGCGGAGGTGGCGCGGTAGACTTCGGCGAACGCGGCGCGATCACGCTGAGCGACGCGGCCGATGAGCTCGGCTAAGTGTTGCGGCGTGGGTGGCATTATTTCCAGTCGCTCGAGGGCCTGCTGCATTCGGGTAGATACGCGCGGTACGGGTCCGAGGTTGCAGGCAGATCGAGGAAAAGATCAAGCCGCCGATTTTCGCGGCATTCGGGAAAGGTCAGTCGAGGGCGAGCGGCAGATCGGCGATGGCGTCGTCCTGGTAGCGGGCTTTCTCGATCAGGTTGTCGCCGCAGGCGGCGCGGGGGATCAGGCCGCGTTCACGCAAGGTCGGCCGGCGCGGGATCAGGGTGATGGTTTCGAACGGGATCTCGGCCAACTCGCCATCGCCGCAGGTGGCGCCGCCGAGTGCGGTGCCGCGGGTCTCGTAGTCGAGCGCTGTGGCGACGACGCCGCCAACCTGGCCGGCGTGATGCCAGAGCGTATACACCTCGACCTGATGCCCCGGCTGCGAGCCGTCGCTGGAGAAACTGAGGAAACCGCGGCCGCGCTGGGCGCGTGCGCTCTCGGCCTGGGCCGCTCCCGCCTCGGATGGGGACTTCGACCAGACATGTCCAGCGGTGCCCGCGGCAGCGGCGTATTCGAAGACGTGCAGGTCGAGATTGACCGGTTTGCCCCAGATCACGGCGACCTTGGAGACGCGATCGATGTCGGTCGGGCCGATCGCCACGGTGCGGCTTTCGCCTGACTTGAAGACGATCGACAGCGCCGCATCGGGCCCCTGGAACAGGTCGAGCACGAAACGAAGCCGGCCGTCCGCATCGAGCGGGCGCAAGAAGACGTAGGGCGCGTAGCGGATGGTTACCATTTCGCCTTTGCGGCAGGGCTCGACGACGTCGATGGCGACGCGCCCGCCCGGCAAAGGCGATGTGGTGGCGATGCCGGGTTTGCAGTCGGCGGAATTGCGTGGCGGAGCCGGGGCCGCCATGAACGGCAAGGTCAGACCAGTTGTCGCCCGCAGCGGCGCTGGTGCGCCCGATCGCGTTCCGGCAGGCGGCATCGGGGCGGCGTTGGCTTGCGTGGGCTTGATCAGGTCGACGATCGTCTCGACCAGCCGAAGCCGAAGCCGAAGCCGAAGCCGAAGCCGGGGCCTCGCCGGAGGCGGCGGAGGCTTCGACGCTGCGGCGCATGTCCTCGGCCTTGCGTTTGACATCGGCCTCGATGGCCTTGCGCTTGAGCTTCTCCGACCGGCGCTGCTCGATCGCCTCCAGGCGCGGCTTGGCCTGGCCTTCGATGGCTTGCAGCCGGCGATCGTCGAGAAAGGTCGGAAACGGCAGAGCCTGCGGAGCCGGCTGCGTGGCGGATGCGGCGGGTTGAACGGTCAGCGAGGACGCGTCATGTGCCGGGTCGGCGAGGCTCGGCGACAGGATCGCCTGGACGAGGACGGCCCCCGGCACCAGGAGCGCGCACGGAACCAGAAGAGTGGAAATGGTGATACGGCGGGGGCGCGCGGGCCCCGCACTGGCGGATGGATTGGTCATGACGCGACCTCGGTTACGCAACAACAGCCGGCCACCCCGCAGCGCCGGTACGAAACAACACTAGAACCGCCTCACCGCACGGCGGCCGCTTTCGACTCGATCGTTCAGAGAACCGCGCCCATTCGAACGTCCTGCCGACACACAATACACGCGATCCGATGAGCGCAAAGCTCATCCGCGATCCTCGCGGCGGCCGTCATTCGGGATGAGCCGTGCCCCCATTCACAGCACGATGTATGCCAAACCCCCTCGGTCGCCGCGCTGGTCAGGCGGCGGATCGGCGTCTAACGAACGACGAAACCACGTCGATAAGATGGCGATTCGTAGGCGATTACGTGCCCGCCGCGGCATTGCAGTTCAAGCAACCCAGCGTGGATCGTCCGTCTCACGGCGCTTGATTTGCCCGCCGGGCGGGTTCAAAGGTTTAAGCAATTGTGCGGTGCGGCAGAGGCCGGACTGGCGGGGCGGAGCTTCCAACCCGTTCGCAATCGGGACCTACGTCGACGGCATGAGCAATCCCACCCTGATCGAGGTCACGCGCGGCGCGCTGGTCGAGAGCGCACACAGCGGCTCCGTCGCGCTGTCGGACAGCCGTGGACGTCTGTTGCTGTCGCTCGGTGACGTGAGCCGCCCGGTCTACCCGCGCTCGTCGATCAAGGCGCTGCAATGCGTGCCGCTGATCGAGACCGGCGCGGCCGACCACTTCGGCTTTGGCAACGAAGAGATCGCGCTGGCGTGCGCCTCCCATAGCGGCAGCGACCGGCACGTCGCCGTGGCCGCGCGAATGCTCGAGCGGGTCGGCATCGGCGAGGCGGCGCTGGGTTGCGGTGCACATGTGCCGATGGGCGACAGCGCCGCGCGCCTGCTGGTCGCGCGCGGGGACAAACCGAGCCAATTGCACAACAACTGTTCGGGCAAGCACGCCGGCATGCTGGCGACCGCGTGTCATTGCGGCGAGCCGCTCGGCGGCTACTGGGATGCGGCGCATCCGGTCCAGGGCCGCGTACGCGCCGTGATCTCCGAAATGAGCGGGGAGCGGCTCGGCGACGACGTGATGGGCATCGACGGCTGCGCGGTGCCGACGTGGGCGATCCCGCTTGCGTCGCTGGCGCGCGTGTTCGCGGTGCTCGCAACCGGCGACGGACTGGCGCCCGATCGCAAGCGCGCGATCGAGCGCATCATGCAGGCGTGCTGGGCCGAGCCGGATCTGGTGGCGGGTCCGGGGCGCGCCGATTCGGTGCTGATGCAGAAATTTCCCGGCGAGATCTTCCTCAAGACCGGGGCTGAGGGTGTCTATTGCGGCAGCTTCCCGCGCCTCGGCCTCGGCTTCGCGCTGAAGATCGACGACGGCACCAAGCGCGCGTCGGCGGGCGCTGCGATGGCGCTCATCGAGCACCTTTTGCCCGCTGCGCGCGGCTTGATCGACAAGCGCGTCATGCGCAACTGGCGCGGTATGGAGGTCGGCACCAACCGCTCAGCCGCCGCGTTCGAGTTGGCGCTGGACGGCCTCAAGGTGTGAGGTAAAGGTCCCCGCCCGCCGGAACTATACGGCCATGTTGCCGGTGATCCGGATGCGCGGCGTCTCGGTTGTGGTCAGGGCGAGGTCGGGACCATGCGCCGACCCGCGCGTCATGGCGCGGATGGCGCCATCTGTCGCACCCGAGATCATATTCGACGTGACGAACGCGGCCCCGGCACTGGAGTCGGACGACACCATGATGCCGACGCGCGCATTGCGGATCAGGTTGCCGCTGGCCACGCAGTCGCGCATGTATTTGCCCCAGCCGATGACGATGCCGGCGGTCGGCGCGCCCTCGATGGTGTTGCCGGTGATGGTGGCGTCGGCCTCGACGGCGATACCCTCGCCGCGCTTGTCTGTGGGCTCGTGCTCGCGGCGGACGAGGTTGCGGATCAGATTGCCCTGGATCACGGCGAGGCGGCCGCCGACGTCGAAGTTGGTGACCGAGATGCCAGTGGCTGCGACATCGACGATGTTCGCGGCGATCAGTGCGCCCGCAAAGCCGAACTCGGCGTAGATCGCGACCTCGCCGAGCCGCTGGCAACTGTTCGAGACGATCTGAATGTTGGATGCCGCGTTGCCGCGGATCGCCGAATAGGCGCAATCGGTGATGCGGTTGTCGGTCACCGACACGCCATCGGCGCGATAGACGTTGATGCCGTTGCCGTTCTGGCCGGTGCCGCCGCTGTGGGCGGCGATGCGCGCGATGTGGTTGGCGATGACTTGCGTGCCGTCCTCGCCGGCTTGCGCCCGCCAGACCTGGATGCCGTTGTTGCCGCAGTCGGTGATCTCGTTCATCGCCAATGTGAGGCCGGTCGAGTCATTGGCGTGTATCCCGGCGTCGGCGGCGTATGTGATGCGGCAGTGGATGACGCGCCCGCCGCAGCCGTCGAGCAGGATGGCGTACGCGACAGCAGAACGGATTTCGAGGTTTGAAAGTGAGATGTTGCGGCTCGATTTGAACGACACCAGTCCTGCGGATGCGCCAGGTCCGGCGGGGATGTGACCGCCGTCGAGCGTGAGGTCGGTTACGACGATGTCGTGCGCCGCTTCGGCATGTAGCAGCGTCGGTCCGGCGGCGGCTTCGAGGATCGTCGCCGCGCCACAGCCGCTGATGCCGTGTCCCGGGCCGCAAGGTGAGTCGTCCGCTGCGAAATCGGCCGGGCGGGAGCACAAGCTCTGTGCCGCGAGCAGCGGCGTCGTCGATCAGCCTCTGCAACACGGCGGTCTGATCGCCGCCGGAATTCGGTTGCAAGGCGTCCAGCGCGGAGCCGGTGGCTCGCGCGATGCCGGTGCGATCGACGGGGCTCTTGGCGGGCTGGGGTGCCGCAGCTGCCGCGTGCGCGACGGGGATCGACAGCAGCCCCGCGCCGACGCCGGCACCGAGGCTGGCCGAGAGCAGGGAACGGCGGTCGAGGGTCATGGCGGTCGGCTCTCGGACAGGGTGCAACTTACCGTCCCGAAGCAAGAGCCGGGCCGAAGTGCTTTGCCTTGCGCTTCAGGTGCCGACCAGCACCCGCGCCGGTTTGCTCCTATCAGCCCGCGGACGGGAGGTCGCCGAGGCAGGCCGCCAGAATATCGAGCCCGCCGCGGACGGCGTCTGGAAGCGACAGCCCCGATCCAGGCTCGCCGAGATCGGCGGGAATATGAATGAAGCCCGCGCGTGCGGTGTGGGCGGCCAACGCGGCGTGGCCGAGGGAATGGTAAAGAATCGCATTGCACAGGTAGCCGCCGGCGTCGTCGGAAGTGGCGGCGGGCAGGCCGCGCCGTGCCAGCCGCGCGAGGATTTCAGGTGTCGGAAGGCTTGCAGTGCGGGTGGCGGGGCCGTCCGCGACCAACAACGCCGAGTTCGGGTTCATGCCGGCGGCGTCGGCGGTGTCGCGGCACACGTTACGACCGAGCGTTTCGATGACGAAGCCCTGCGCCTCGCGCGAGACGCCGAAATGCAGCGCCAGCAGCGGCTGCGCACGGGCGAGGTGGCGCGACAGCGCCAAAGGGGCGGCGCTCCATTCGGTCGGCAGAATGGCGGTTGCAATGCTCCAATCCGGGAATTGCCGGCGCGCGGCCGCGGCCAGACGCGGCACGAGTACGCCGGTGGCATTGTGAGCGACCCCGGGAAACGGCCCGAAGCCGGTCAGCAATGCGGTAGGTGTCGAGGGTTCCAGGGTCTTCATGCTGCGCATCGGCCGAGAATGGGCGGGCGCAGGTCTGATTTCAAGTCAGCCCCATCAGTCCCAGCACGCGGTCGGCGGCGCGGGTCGGGAGAATTCGCCCATCGCGGACATCGGCCTCGAGCCCTGGCAGCTCGGCCGCCACGCGACGGGTTCTGGCGCATCGCCTCGAGCAGCCGGTTGCCGATCATGTCCCGCATCCATTCCACCGACTGCCGCTGCCGCCGCCGCTGGAAGTCACCCGATGCGGTGAGCTTGTCGCGGAACCCGGTGACCTGCTGCCACAGCGTATCGAGGCCGAGGTTTTGCGCGCCGGAGACGGTGACGACCGGCGGGTGCCAGAGGGCGGACTGGGGCGTCAGAATCTGCAACGCCCCGCGGTATTCCGCTGCCGCGCGCTGGGCCCGGGTGATGTTGTCGCCGTCGGCCTTGTTGATGGCGATCATGTCGGCCAGCTCGATGATGCCCTTCTTGATGCCCTGCAGATCGTCGCCGCCGCCGGCCAGCAGCAGCACCAGAAAGAAATCGACCATGTCGGCGACCGCAACCTCGGACTGGCCGACGCCCACGGTCTCGACGATCACCACGTCGAAGCCCGCCGCCTCGACCAGCGTCATGGTTTCGCGCGTCTTGCGGGTGACGCCGCCGAGTGTTCCGGCTGTGGGGGAGGGGCGAATGAAGGCGTTGCGCTCGAGCGCCAGCCGGTTCATGCGCGTTTTGTCGCCGAGGATCGAGCCGCCGGTGCGTTTGGATGTCGGATCGACCGCGAGCACGGCGACACGGTGGCCGGCCTCGACCAGGTTGATGCCGAGCTGATCGATCGTCGTCGATTTGCCGACGCCGGGCACGCCGGTGATTCCGAGGCGGAACGCCCCGCCGGAATGCGGCAGCAACTCCTGCAGCAGATCCTGGGCGAGCGCGGTGTGCTCGGGCCGTGTGCTCTCGACCAGCGTGATGGCGCGGGCCAGGACGGCGCGGTCGCCGCCGCGGATGCCTGCGACATAGCCGTCGATGGTCAGGCTGGGTCTGGCTAGGCCGCTGCGGGCGGGTCGGGCGTCGGCCATCGGCATGGCGGTCCTCGCGGTCGGGGTCTTCCGGTTCGAGCACAAGCTGTTAGCGCGTCGTCATGTTGAGGCCAAGCTCGACCGGCAGTGTAGTCCCATCGCCTTGCGTATAGGCGGGTTGGGCGCAACGGAGACCTGCGCTCGGCATGGCCCCGCCGAGCGTTCCGCCACAGGGGTTGCCCGACCGGGGCTCAGTTCATAAAGTGCGGCAGCCACTGGGGGCCTGCACGAACAAAGCGGGAAAAATTATTATGTTGGAATGGCCTGCGTCGAATTTGCCAGTGGCCGCCGTGACCGCGCTGATGGCTGCTGTCGGCGTGCTGCTCTACGTGTTCGCGTGGCGGGCCGTTCGCGACATGCCGCTTCTCGCGCGCATCCTGGCGCGGCTAGTTCTGGCCGTCGTCGTGCTGCTGCCGTTCATGCTTCTGATTCAGATGAAAGTCGCGCGGCAGGGCGAAATTACTGGCCGCGCGCCGGTCGAAACGCCGGCAGAGCCGCCGGTAGTGTCTGGGCGTCCCGCGGCGGAACCCGCGCCAGAGGCGCGTCCCCGCGGCAAGACCGGTGAGGAAATCGACGCCGAGATGGCGGCGCGGCAGGCCGCTCAGCGCCGGGCAGAGGACGCCGAACGAGAAGCCCGCGCGGCGGCCGAGCAGGCAGAGAATGCCCGCAAGAAGTCCGCCGCGGCCAAGCCCGCGCGACCGTCAGCGGCCGGCGACGGCGCCGACAAAGCGGCGGAGAGTTCCGGCGGAGAGGGGGCCGGGCGTACACGCGGATTGTCGCCGCCGGCTCCTGCAGCACCCGCGCCCGCTCCTGCACCGCAGGCGTCGCCGCCGCCTGCCTCCACCCGTCGCCGACGCCTCGAAGGAGGCCGCATGGGACGTGGTGCCGGTGTTCTTCGGCACCGATCGCGCCGTGCAGGCTGATCCCAAGCGGCTACAATTCAGTTGGGAGCGTGGCCGCAAATTATCGTTGGGGCGCGCGCTGGTGACGGTGCCACGCGCGCATCAGGTGCCGACGGTCGAGCGGCCGTGGCTGGTCAAGATCCCGTATTTTCAGGTCAAGATCTACGAGCAGGCGGAGGACCCGAAAAAGCACTTCACCATGCAGGAGATCAAGGCGCTGACCAAAGACGAGATGCTCGCCGCGGTGCGCGAGCGGCTTGCCCTTTCGGCGCGCTTCAAGGACCACGCGCTGATCTTCGTGCACGGCTACAACACGGGCTTCGACAACGCCGTCTATCGCACCGCGCAAATCGCCTACGACCTCAAATTCGACGGCGCGCCGTTCCTCTACAGCTGGCCGTCGGGCGGCGCCGTGGCGAGCTATACCTATGATCGCGAAAGTGCGGGACAGTCGGAGCCGCACCTGCGCCAGTTCCTGGAGATGGTGGTCAAAGAGACGGGCGCCAAGTCGGTGAGCGTCATCGCCCACAGCATGGGCAACCAGCCGCTGTTGCAGGTGTTGAAGGAACTCAAGCTGCAGGCGCCGCCTGGCGTCGTCATCAATCAGGTGATCTCGGCCGCGCCCGACGTCGATCGCGACAACTTCGAGAACGTGGCGCGCACCATTCAGGGCTTCGCCAAGGGCGTGACGCTTTATGCCGCGAGCAACGACCGCGCGCTGATCGTGTCACGGCGTTTCCACGGCGGTGTGCCGCGCGCGGGCGACGTTCCCGAGCAGGGGCCGGTCGTGCTGCCGGGGGTCGATACCATCGACGTCAGCGCGGCGAGCATGGATGGCCTCGGCATCAACCACTCCGGCTATGCCGAAAACAACACATTGCTCAACGATATCGCCTTGCTGATCCAGACCGGTGAGCGACCGCCCGACAAGCGCGTGCCGATCCTCGAGCGGGTGCCGACGGAGAATGGCGCGTATTGGCGGTATCCAGCGATCAAGTGAGTTCGCCGCCCGCCGTTCGCTGATCAACGTTTTCTCAACGTGCGTCCCATAATGTGACAGGAGCAAGTGTCCTGTCGGGAGGCCCGCATGAGGGGCGTGTTGATTTCGGTTCTGGTCGCGGTGACGCTCGGTGTGTCGCCGTACACGGGTGGCGCGTTCGCCGATGAGGCCTACGTCTGCGAGGGTGGCCGGGTCGCCTACGTGCGGTTCGGCGAGCTCGAGGCGATGAAGCGTAAGGATCCGTGCATCGCGGCATACTACGGCGCCGGCGCTGACGATGGAGCGGCAGGTCTCGAACCGGGCGATGCGGAACCGGTGCTCGACGAGGCTGCCGAAGCGCCTGGAACGCTCCCCCTCGTGCGCACGGCAGGCACGAATGCCTCGGTCGCGGCACGCCCGAATGCCGGCCCGGTGCTCAAGGTCCAGCCGCGTCTCGTTGCGCCGCAGCGCCAGATCGGTCCGCGCCTGGTTGCGGCCTCCGGTCCCACCAGCGGCGTGGCGCAGCGGGCCGTCGCGCCGCCCATGGCCCACCCCGAAACCGATTTCCGCAATGTCCGCGTGATCAATGCGCCGCCCGGTGAAAACGCCGTGTTCCGCCACGTGCGATGAGGCGATTGTTTCTTTCCGGAAAGCCGGAGAGCGTTTCGTTAACCGCTTCCTGTGACAATCCGCCGAGCGTTCAATCGATGCGGCGACAATATTGGTGAAACGGATGTTGATGTTCGGCGCGTTTCGGAAAATTTGCCCCGGCCGTGCGGCTTGGCTGCTTGGAGTTGCCGTCCTCGCCGTCACGGCGGCGGCGTCTGCTGCCGATGCGCCAGCCGCTGCTGATGCCGCCCCGGATAATGCTGCCGTCTCTGGCGAAGCGCCAGTCGCTACGTCGCCTGCGGCCACTTCGACACCGCGTCCGGTCGCACGCAAGCCGTCCGTCGCAGCCGAAAAAAGTCTTCCAGAAGACGACTATTACGCCAAGCGCGCCAAGTCGCTGCTGGTCGAGGACGCAGCCGACAGCGCCAAGCAGTTGTCGTTGCAGGCGGCCTATCCGGGCCACAACGTCGTGGTCTGCGAGGCCGGTTGCTACGGCCAGGCGAAGCGCCTCGTGCAGTTCGCGCCGATCGTCGTGACCAATGTCGCGCCCGCGCGCACCATGCAGCCGACTGCCGCCAAATTGGCGATGCGACGGCGACGCGGCGCCAGCCGGTCAAGGCCGCGCCGGGAAGCCGCGAACGAGCCGGTCCAGTCCGACGAAATTACTTGTGTCGCCGGATGCTACGGTGCGCCCCGCAGCTACAAGACTGTGTCGCGGACTGCCGTCGATGCCGCGACCCGCGCCGAGGTCGATGCGCAGGCCCGCGCGAACTTGGCGGCCAGCGCTGGCGATGACCGTCCGGCCAGCACGTCGCAGCCGCGCGGCGCGACAGGGGCAGCCGCCAGCCGCTGGATGACCTCGTCAGCCAAGGCCGAAGGCGACGAACGCGCGGCCACGCGGACCGCGGCGTCTCCAGCAAAAGTCAAGAAACGCACGGCACACGCCAAAGCCCGGCGGCGCGGCGCCAGCCCATCGGGCGAGTGGTTCCAGCAGATCAATGCCGACCACCGGTCGAGAGCCCATTGATACCGTCCCGACTGCAGGCGGGCCGGTATTCTCTCCTGTTTGGCGCTTCGGATGCCCAATTCCATCCGCGCCACGGATGCTGAAATTGGGAGTGCTCAGTCGCCGGCGCGCTGGAGCTGGCGCGGGGCGAACGCGGGCACGAAGCCCTGCTTGCGGATATCGCCCTCCGCCGACGACTTCGACTTTCCGCCGACATACTCGACGACGTGGACGGCCTTGCCCTGCGCCTTGGCCTTGTTGAGCAGATTGACGCTGGCGTCGATGTCGCTTTTGCTGTTGCGGCGGCCGTCGTGGTTGATGCCATAGTACAAGTCTTCCTTGGCGATGCCGTCGATCGAGGCGACGTAGCCCTTGTCGGTCAGCAGTTCCTCGGCGTTCTGAACATAGACCTTAGCGCCGCCCTTGGCCGAGCGGGCCTCGGCGGCGACCTCCTTGACCAGCTTGATCATCTCGGCGCGCGAGCCGCCCGGTGCCTTGACGTTCTCGTAGGTATCGACGCGGTCGAGGTAGACGCCGTCATAGCCCTGCGCCAGCGCCTTGCGGACGCGCGATTTGACGATGCTCTTCCATTCCGGGTCCCAGTATTTAACCGCGTAGTTGTTGCCCCAGCCCTGGGTCTTGCCGGTATTCCAATTCTTGCTTCCCTTGCCGTTCTTGTAGTAGCCGCGCCACGTCTCGGCCTCGCCGACCGAGATGTAGGCGAGCACGGGCCGGCTGCCGCCGCTCGGCTTCTTCTTCAGCCGCTGCGGGCTGCCTGTGTGGTCGGGATCGACGACGGCAAGGTCGGAATTGGTCCGCGCGGTGGAGCCCATGTCACCCTGCAGCTGGTACGACCAGTTCGACGCCTTCTTCCCGGATGCGGCCAGTGCGGCATCCGCCACGACGAAGCTCGACAGCAGTGCTGCGGCTGCTGCAAGGCTCCGCGTCGCATGATTGACGATCATGATCTCACTCCGCTTTTGTTAGGGTTAAGGCTCCTCTGGCAGACCTTTGCGGCCAAAGTCGCGCAGGGAGCGCGAACATGGTTAACGCCGCGCGGCGCAGCAGTTTTGGCGCTGCGACGGCGTTAAGTTGTTTTTGAGCAGATGAATGGAGTTTTTCGCTGCGGTGTGCGCGTGAGGACTTTGTTAGCTAACGTCGTTCAAATTGGCTCGGTCGTAGTGGCGGAAGTTTGGTATCCGGGTCATGTCGAGCAGAGTTCGCGGGCGGGTTGCGTTCGTGTTGGGACTGGTGGCTTTGCTGGCGTTCGCGCCGGGCGCCGCTGTGCGCGCCGATGACGACGAAGCCTCCGACGACGAGCAGTCGCAACCGTCGCCGGGCTCGCGCGAGCGGAGCACGTTCGTCAAGAGCGCACCATCCCCCGGCGACATCGATCCGCTGGTCCAGTCCGGTCCTGGCGGTGAACACGATCGCCGCGTCGGTGTCATCCTCGCCGCCCATCCTGATCGCGACGTGCTGATCTGCCTGGCCGGCTGTGGAGGTGGCGGACCCAAGCTCGTGGCCGTGCGCAATCGTCCGGCGGCCGTCGTGGCGGCGGCAATCCCCGCCCAACGTGAATTGAAGCCGGCGTCCGCAACGATGGTCGCGCCGGGCGGTGCGGCGATTTCAGAGCACGCCCAGCCGCCCGTCGGCGACGTCATTTGTATCGCCGGTTGCGTCGGCGCGCCCGGCGAGGTCGTGCAGCAGGCCGTTCGGCTGACGTGGATCGGCCAGGGCGCGAGCGAAGATCTCAAGAGCGCCCTTCGCGGTCTGGCCGATCGTGTGATGGCGCGGGAGGCCGCAGCCCAGGTGGCGATGCGCGTGACGGGCTGGCCGCACGGCAGGCGTGGGTATCGGATCATGCCCGCCGCATGTTGGTCGAGCCGGCGCTCCCCGCCGTGCTGGCAGCGCTGGTGCGCTCGGCGTCGGCAGTGGCCGATCGCGGGCGGGCCGATCTGCGCTGACCCGTATTCCACATTCGGTCAGCGTGCCCGCTGGCGGGCCAGCTAGCGGGCGAGTTTTTGGGCTTCGTCGTAGCTGGTAATCTTATGCACCCGGCCGCGGCGGATGAAGTACAGCCACTCGAGCTTGTCGGAGCGCGCGATATCCTCGGGCGTGACGCTCTCGAGTTCGGAAGCGAGTTGCTGCCCGAACTGGATTGCCGTCGATTTGGCCTGCTCAGGCTCGAACAGCTTCCAATCGGGCGCGTTCGGCAGCCGCGACGCCGCCTCCTTGTGGAAAATGACGTCGGTGATCGACTTCGGGCGGAATTTGGCCGCCTTCGATATAGGTCAGCGCCGCCTCGATGAAGCCAAGCTGAATGAGGCCCGAGCAGATGAAGTCCTGCGGCGGCGTCCACGCGCGCACGCGGTAGGCTTCGATGGTCTGCTCCTTGCCCTGCATTTTCTGCTGAACGCCGAACCAGATGTTGCGGGCGATGCGGGCGATGGCCCAGTAGTTGTAACTGGCCTTGATCTTGTCGAGCAAAACGCCGCGCACGCGCGACTGCTTGGGTTCGTCGAACCATTGCCTGCGCAACCGCTTGATGGCGACGAACGAGCTCTTGTCGTTGACATAGTCGTCGAGCTTGGTCAGGTCGACGCCGCTGCTGCCGGCCTCGATGACGAACGTGCTCGAATAGCCGGTCTCGAACTGCGGACCGGAGAAGACGAGGGCCGAATGTGAGAAGATGGAGCCGGTGGCCCAGCGGATCAGGTAGGACACCGCGTCACCATCGCGCCGCGTCAGCACTACGTCCGAACGCTCGAGATACTTTCCGGCGAAGAATTGCGCGACCGGCATCGGCCATACCTCTGGTCCGACAGGGACGGGCGCTGCGCGGCTGCGCGCCGATGGGCGGGGCTTGTCCGTGTCTGGCGCGACGGCATACGTGACGCTGGCGATGGACGCCACCGCGGCGACAGCCACGGCAAAACCGAGAACGAGCTTCCGCATCCTATCCCCCACATCGAATGTGCGAACCGGCCTGCCGCAACGCGCCACCCTCGCTGCGATCGTCTGGCATGCCGGACGGGCTGGACTATCGCATCGCGGGATGACGGGGGCAATGCTGGCCGGGTCGAGATGAACGGGGCCTGAGCGCGCCGGCGCCACACCACGGGTCATGCTTGCGCCATGCAGTTGAGGTTGGCTCGCTGGCGTGCCTGATTCCGCCGCTTGCAGCGCGGTTGCGGATCGACGCCCAGGGGTTGCGGGGGGCAGTGCGCTTGCCGTCGGCCGTGGTGAGAGCGCGTTGCTTCTTCGACGATCTGGCACAGTTGCGGCGAGATAGCGGCACGCTCGTCGACGCCATGGCAGCTCGCCGAGCAGCAACCCCGGGCGCATTGCCCGGCATAAGCCGGGTCCATCGCCTCGGACCATTCGTCGATTTTGACGTAGCGGTCGCTGGGTTTCATTCCTGCGCATCCGTCTATGGCGCGCTTGACGGCCTTGATCTGGTAAGGCTTTGCGTCTGTCGCCAAGTCGTCCTGAGATTGTAACAGGTTTGTCGACGCTCGGATGGACGAAGTTCCTGTGAGCTGCCTTTGCCGACGCCCGATCGACAAACCACAGATCGCGTGGCGAGTTTCAGCCACAAGCTCACGAACTTTCGGCGGCATCGACCCGATTCACTCCGCCGCCTGCTTGCCGTCGTAGCCGAGCTGCGTGTTGAGCTTGTGAACGAGGTCGGCTGCCGCTTCGGGGATGTTGGTGCCGGGGCCGAACACGGCCTTGGCGCCCGCGTCGAGCAGCGCGTCGTAGTCGGCCGGCGGGATGACGCCGCCGACCACGATCATGATGTCGTCGCGGCCTTCCTTGGCCAACGCGGCCTTGAGGTCGGGCACCAGCGTCAAGTGCCCGGCTGCCAGTGACGACACGCCGATGACGTGGACGTCGTTTTCGACCGCTTGGCGCGCGGCTTCGTCGGGAGTGGCAAACAGTGGCCCGATGTCGACGTCGAAGCCCAAGTCGGCGAACGCGGAGGCGATCACCTTCTGGCCGCGGTCGTGCCCGTCCTGGCCCATTTTCGCAATGAGGATGCGCGGGCGGCGGCCGTCGTTGCGCTCGAATGCCTCGACCAGCTTCTGAACCGTTTCCAGCATGGGATTTCCTCGTCCGCCACCGCCGTTGCCCGCTTCCGCCCGGTAGACGCCGGAGATGGCGCGGATCTCGGCGCGGTGGCGCGTGTAGACATTTTCGAGCGCATCCGAGATCTCGCCGACGGTGGCCTTGGCGCGCGCGGCGTTCACGGCCAGTTCGAGCAGGTTGGCCGTGCTGCCTGCCGCGCCTTCGGTCAGCGCCGCGAGCTTGGCCGCGACCTCTTTCGGATTACGCTCGGCGCGGAGACGCTCGAGCTTGGCGATCTGCTGCTCGCGGACGCTCTTGTTGTCGACCTTCAGCAGTTCGATCTTGGCCTCGTCGGCGACGCGGAATTTGTTGATGCCAACGATCGTCTGGCGGCCACTGTCGATGCGCGCCTGGGTGCGGGCGGCGGCTTCCTCGATGCGCATCTTGGGAATGCCGGCGGCGATCGCTTTCGCCATGCCGCCGAGTTCGGCCACTTCGGCCATGTGCGCTTCGGCCTTCAACGCGAGATCATGCGTGAGGCGCTCGATGAAGTGGCTGCCGCCCCACGGGTCGATGGTGCGGCGTGGTGCCGCTCTCCTGCTGCAGGAACAACTGCGTGTTGCGGGCGATGCGCGCCGAGAAATCGGTCGGCAGCGC
The DNA here is from genome assembly GCA_963819775.1 of uncultured Alphaproteobacteria bacterium. Taxonomy (GTDB): domain Bacteria; phylum Pseudomonadota; class Alphaproteobacteria; order Rhizobiales; family Hyphomicrobiaceae; genus JAKAML01. The sequence goes on along the minus strand of CAWFXM010000007.1, from coordinate 159,932 downwards.
GATGGCTTCGTCGAGCGCGTTGGTGTGCAGCGATTGCGTGTGGCCCTGCGTCGCCGCCATCGCCTCGATGCAGGTGCGCGTCACGTTGTTGAACACGTCCTGTGCGGTGAGCGACCAGCCCGACGTCTGCGAGTGCGTCCGGAGCGACAGCGAGCGCGTGTCCTTCGGCGCGAACTCGCGCTTCAGGTGCTTGGCCCACAGTAGACGCGCCGCGCGCATCTTGGCGATCTCCATGTAGTAGTTCATGCCGATCGCCCAGAAGAACGACAGGCGGGGCGCGAACGCGTCGATGTCGAGACCGGCGGCGATGCCCGCGCGCGCGTACTCGATGCCGTCGGCGAGCGTGTAGCCGAGTTCGAGGTCGGCGGTCGCGCCGGCTTCCTGCATGTGATAGCCGGAGATCGAGATCGAGTTGAACTTCGGCATCTTCTGCGACGTGAACGAGAAGATGTCGGAGATGATCCGCATCGAGGGCGCGGGCGGATAGATGTAGGTGTTCCGCACCATGAATTCTTTGAGGATGTCGTTCTGGATAGTGCCTGCGAGCTTCGACGGCGGCACGCCCTGCTCCTCGCCGGCGACGATGAACAAGGCGAGCACCGGCAGCACCGCGCCGTTCATGGTCATCGACACGGTCATGTCCTGGAGCGGGATGCCCGAGAACAGCGTGCGCATGTCGTAGATCGAATCGATCGCCACGCCGGCCATGCCGACGTCGCCTTTGACGCGCGGATGGTCGCAGTCGTAGCCGCGGTGGGTGGCGAGATCGAAGGCGACCGAAAGCCCCTTCTGCCCGGCGGCGATGTTGCGGCGGTAGAAGGCGTTGGAATCCTCCGCCGTCGAGAACCCGGCGTACTGGCGAATGGTCCACGGCTGCGTCACGTACATCGGCGCGTAGGGGCCGCGCAGGTAGGGCGCTATGCCTGGGTATCCGTCGAGGAAGTCGAGGCCCGCCGTATCCGCCCCTGTGTAGACCGGCTTCACCTCGATGCCTTCGGGCGTCAGCCAGGGATCACCTTTGCCCGGTCCTGCCGCCGCGCGGTCCGCGCGCTGGCCGGAAGGAACGGGATCGGCTGCGAGAGCGATCTTGGTGAAGTCGGGGATCAGGGTCATGGTGGCGTTCCGGGTCGATGTGGGCGCACTGCGCCCTAAGCAGACCTTCGTTGGTCACCCAACGAAGGTCTGCTTAAGAGTCCTTTGATTTAGCAGGATTGTTGCCGAAAACCGCAAGGACACTTTTCGGAAATCCTGCTCAGGGTCCCGATCGCGGAAAAGGCTACGCGATCGGACGCAGTTCGCATGTGCCGCTTATCGTAGGATCATCGACCCGCCGCGCCAAGCCCGCAAAAGGGCTGGTTCCTGCTCTTCGCTCCGCCACTCGCTCCGGCTAATGGGCGGCCCGCCGCGGTGACTCGCGCCAGCAGGCATCCACATAGCCGAGGATCGCACCGCAGACGGCCAAAATCAGCACCACGATCGCCGCGATGTGGCCATTCGATGCCGCGCACACGCCCAGCAGAGTACCGACGGTGCCGCCGACGAGCGCGCCGAGTGTGCGGGTGCGGGGGATAGGGCCCGCCGACGAAGCCGTAGGCGGCCGCGGACGCCGCAGAAGGATATAGAGCGGGATCAGGATGGCGGCGATGGGCAGGACGATGGCCAGCGGCATGACCGCGCCGAGCCCCATCAGCGGCCAGATCAGAGTGGGTTCACCCGCCGCTATTCCGGGCAGGGCGGCGAGGATAGCCGATACCGCCGAGACGGCGGCTATGGCGGCGAACAGGCGGGTGTCGTTACGGCAGTCATGATGCGGGTCCTCCCAGGTGCGGGGCGGAATGCCCCGGCGTGTGGGAAGAGTGTCGCGCGGCATTAACCAACGTGCTGTTCCGTAGGAAACGGGCACTTGTACCTGATCGCGAAGTTCGCTTCGTTCATCCGAGCACTCAGCGGCGAACTTCGCGATCATCACACTAGCTTGCGATTCCGCATCAGGCTGACGGGATCAGCTTGCCGTGGAGGCCATGCAGAACTGCGACGGCATCCTGCCCGGCGGATAGGAACTGATCGACGCCCGCGGCTTCCAACGCCGCTTGGTGGTCGCCCGGCCGTCCCGCCATCAGCACGAGCGACGCGCCGGCAGCCTTGAGCGCTTTTGCGGTGGCTGCGGCGTGGTCGGCGTAGAAGGCGTCTGACGAGCAGATGCACGCCGCGCGCGCACCCGACGACTTGAACGCGCTGGCGGCGGCGGCGGGGTCCGCGAAGCCGTCGCTCCAGATCGTCGCGATGCCGCCCGCCGCGAGATAGTTTTTGACCCAGGTCGAGCGGATGGTGTGGTCGGCGATCTCGCCGAGGCTGGCGAGGAACACCGTCGGCGGCGATCCCGCGCGCTGGGCGTGCGCGTCGGCGGCGTCGCGTAGCGCCTCGAACGGTTCGGCCAGACGGCGCATGGAGAGAGGCTTGATGGTGACGGCAGCGGGCGCGGAGCGCGGGTTGACGCTCATCCACGGTTCGACGGTGACGCCATCGGGCCCGAGCAGCGGGAAGGCCGAAACGCCGGTCAACTCCATGCGGCCGCTGGCGATGGCCTTGGTGCGCGCGGCAGCGACCTCGGCGATGCGGTCCTGCACGAAGCCCGAAGCCAGCGCCGCGGCCATGCCACCCTTCGCTTCGATCTCCTGGAAGAGGCCCCAGGCCTTCTGCGCGAGATCGTCGGTCAGCTTCTCGACGTACCAGCTGCCGCCGGTGGGATCGACGACACGGCCAAGCGCGGATTCCTCGGCGAGGACAAGCTGCGTGTTGCGCGCTATGCGGCGGGCGAAGCGGTCGGGCCGGCCGAGCGCGAACGTGTAGGGCAACACGGTGATGGCGTCGGCGCCGCCGAGCGCCGCGGCGGCTGTCGCCATGGTCGTCCGCAGCATGTTGGTCCACGGGTCGCGCTTGGCCATCATGCGCCAGGCGGTGGCGGACGCGAGATGCACCGAACCCGCCGCATCGCCCGCGCCGCAGGCCTCCGCGATCCGCCACACCAGCCGGCGCGCAGCGCGGAACTTGGCGATGGTCGTGAACTGATCGGCGTCGGCAGCGAGCCCGATTGCGATCTTAGGCAATGCAGCGGCGGGCGCGAGCCCCGCGCTTTCGGCGCTTCTAAGGTAGGCGACGAGCGTCGCCAGCATCGCGGCAAGTTCCTGCGCCTCACTGGCGCCAGCGGCGTGGTAGGGGTGGCCGTCGGCGAGAAACGCGGTGACGCCGGGGCAGCCAGCCGTGTCGATGGCGAGGCTGGCCGCGGCGCGCGTGAATTCGTCGATCGGCTTGGTGAGGCTGCCGCCCTGGACCAGCATCCCGAGCGGATCGGCGCCGAAGTGTCCGGCGCGGCGGTCGCGCGCGATGCCCTTCTTGTCCCACAGCGCAATCAAGTCGCGCGCGGCGGCATCGAAGATTTCGCCCGCCATGAACGCGATGGGGCAAACGTCGAGCAGCACGCCATCGAGTGCGCGCTCGAGCGCTCCGGGTGTGAGCTGCATGCCCGACATGCCCGGCGCCGCGACGTGCAGCGCGATCGATGTCACGCCGCCTTCGAGGTCTTCGAGGATCGCCGCATTGGCCTTGGCAGGGTCGGGCTCGAAATGGATCTGGCGGATGTCCCATCTGCCTGCTGGGCGGGCCGACGCCGTGCCGCGAGTGAAGGGCGCCGCGCCCGGCACCTCGGACGCGGCGCCCGGACGTTCGTCGGCGCGCGTATAGAGCGGGTCGATGCGCACGCCATCAAAGGTGCGGGAGACGAGCCGCTTTTCGAAATCGCCGCCCTTCAGCGACTTCTCCACGAGCGCAACCCATTGGTCGCGCGTGGCGGGCTCGAAACCTTCGGCCAGCGCGGTCGCGGAGGGTATCTCGGTCATGGAACGGTGTCTCCAGGAGTGCCGGTGAGGCGCCGGGCGGCGTGCCGGTGCAGCCGATGCATGGGTCGCCTGCAGATGACGGCAACCGGGCGCGGGAATCAAGCCTCCGAGACGAAAGGCGGGTATGCCGGCGGGCGGGCATGTGGACCCCATGGCCGGGACACCGTTTGGCTTCGGCCGTCACAAGAGTTTTCCATGCGGAGCGTATGCAACCGAGGTTTGCAATGCCCGGTCGGCCATGCAAAGACGGCTTTGGACGGTGCGCGCCGAGTTGGCCGCAGCGAGTTGCAATCCAGCGAGGACGATGGCCATGCCCCAATCTACATCGGCGCCCCATACGGCATCGGCAACGGTTCTGCAGGACGGCAAGATTTTCATCGGCATGAGCGTCAAGCCGGAATATCTCGAACTCAAGCTCGCCAACCGCCACGGACTAATCACCGGCGCGACCGGCACCGGCAAGACGGTGACGCTGCAGATCCTGGCCGAGGGCTTCTCGAACGCCGGCGTTCCTGTTTTCGCCGCCGACATCAAGGGCGACTTGTCGGGCATCGCGGCGGTCGGCGTTCCAAAGGACTTCCTCACCAAGCGGGCCCACGAGGTCGGCCTCACCGATTACGAGCAAACGGCGTTTCCGTCGATGTTCTGGGATGTGTTCGGCGAGCAGGGGCATCCCGTGCGCGCCACCGTTCTCGACATGGGGCCGCTGCTGCTGTCGCGCATGCTCGAGCTCAACGAGGTGCAGGAAGGCGTGCTCAACATCGCCTTCAAGGTCGCCTCCGACGAGAAAATGCCGATCGTCGATCTCAAGGACCTGCGCACGCTGATCACCAACATCTCCGAGCGCTCCAAGGAGATCATGACCAAGTACGGCAACGTGGCGACGACCTCGGTCGGCGCGATCCAGCGCCGCCTGCTGGTGCTCGAGGAGCAGGGCGCCAACCAGTTCTTCGGCGAGCCGGCGCTCGATGTGATGGACTTCATGCGCGTCGCTCCCGACGGCCGCGGTGTGGTCAGCATCCTCGCCGCCGACAAGCTGATGGAGAAGCCGCGGCTCTACTCGACGTTCCTGCTGTGGATGCTGACCAAACTGTGGCAGACGCTGCCCGAGGTCGGCGATCTGCCCAAGCCCAAGCTCGTGTTCTTCTTCGACGAGGCGCATCTGCTGTTCAGCGAGGCGCCGAAGGCGCTGCTCGAGCGCATCGAGCAGGTCGCACGTCTCATCCGGTCGAAGGGCGTCGGCGTCTATTTCATCACCCAGAACCCGCTCGACGTGCCCAATACCGTGTCGGCCCAGCTCGGCAACCGCGTGCAGCATGCCTTGCGCGCCTTCACGCCGCAGGAGCAGAAGGCGATCCGCGCCGCGGCCGAGACGTTCCGCAAGAATCCGGCCCTCGACACGGAAGAAGTCATCAAGGAGCTGAAAACCGGCGAGGCGCTGGTATCGACGCTCGAGAACAAGGGCGAGCCGTCGATCGTTCAGCGCACGATGATCCGGCCGCCGCAGGGCCGCATCGGACCCGTCAGCGCCGAGGAGCGGCGCGGCGTCATCGAGTACAGCCCCGTGTGGGGCAAGTACGAGGAGGCGGTCGATCGCGAGAGCGCGCACGAGATGTTGACCAAGCGCGCGGAAGCGTCGGCGCAGCAGGAGGCCGACGCCGGCAGCGGATGGGGCAGTATTTTCGGCGGTCCGGCGCCGGCCGGTGGCAAGCGGCAGCCGGCCTCGTTCGGCGGACAGATCGCCAAGGAGGTGCAGCGCTCGCTTGCCCGCTCGGCCGGAACGATGATCAAGAACATCATCGTCAAGTCGATCTTCGGCGGCCGCCGCTGAGCGATGGCGGGCATGCCGCTTACGGGTCCGGATTGACGAACGTCAACCTGAGGGCGCCTGTGTCCGGCTAAAGTCGCGATGACCGCGATCAGGAGATTCCATCCATGGCTCGACGTGTAGTGTGGCTGCTCGCCGCCTTGGGGCTTGCGAGCGGCTCGGCATGGGCACAAAGCGCCGACGAGTTGGTGGCCAAGGGGCGAGCCTTGGCGGCTGCCAATTGCGCCCGGTGCCATGCGATCGGCGAGGGCGGCGAGAGCCCTCACGAGAAGGCGCCGCCATTCCGCGACGTGGTGACACGCTATCCGAGCGAGCATCTGGCGGAAGCGCTGGCCGAAGGCATCGTTTCAGGGCATCCCGACATGCCGGTGTACGTCATGACGGCAGCGGAGATCGATCAGTTTCTGGCGTTTCTCGACACGCTCTCGCCGCCGGTGCCAGCGAGCCCCGGGGCAGCTCCGTCTCCGCGGTGATACTGGGAGGGTTGGGCGTCGTCGGCGGCCGTGACGGTCAGCGGCGGGCGGACACGTTGTTGCCCGTGATCTGCGGCGGCTTCTTCATCCACGGGCCCCCCGCCTTGCCCATTGCGAAGCCCTCGTCGAACAGCGCGACCTGATAGTCGGGATCGAAAAATTCCTTGGGCTTGGCCGTGAATGTCGGCGGCACGGCAATCAGGTTGAAGTCGGCGCCGGCATCCTGCGCGCGGCGATAGATCGAATACAGCTCGCCGAGATTCTGGCTCTTGATCAGCGTCGAGATGGCGCGGGCCGCGATCGACAGCGTCTGCGCCTTGACCACCTCGGGCTCGGGCGACAGCTTGCCGTTCTTGACGATATACAATCGGCGGATCGGGGGCTTCGTATAGAGCGCGTCATAGGCCTTGAACGGCACCTGGACCGGCGAGGCGAACACCTCGCGCGTGGTGCCGCCATCGACGTGCAGTTCGTCGAAGCGTTTGCCGTCGGCGACCACGGGAATTGAAACCGGTGGAAAAGCACCGGGGATCGCCGCCGAGGCCATGATCACGTTGCGGAACAGTTCGAGCGCGTCAGGATGGCGGCTTCCGGCGAGCGCACCGAGGTTCCATACGACGGGACGCTGCGCGTCGAGGTTGGTGGTCAGGACGAACAGCAGCCGCCCGCGCCGATATTCGGCCGCGATCTCACGCAGCAGTTTCTTGTCGATGTAGCGGGCGACCAGCTCACGCAGCTTGCTGGTGTCGGCCAGCGAGCTGCCGCCGAGCAACCCAGGTAGAATTTGGGCGGTGACCAGCTGCGACGTCCCGTACTCTGTCCAGATCTGTCGTAGCTGATCGTCGTGCTGCGGCCCGAGAAAAGCGAACGGCGCAATGATGGCGCCGGCGCTGACGCCGGTGACGACCTCGAACGATGGGCGATCGCCGCGCGCGGTCCAGCCGGCCAGCAGTCCCGCACCGAAGGCGCCGTCTGATCCCCCGCCCGAAAGCGCCAGCGTCTCGACCAGCGGGCGACCGTGGACCTCGCTGGCATCTTGCGCCAAACGCGGCAGGCCGGGTAGCCGGCGTTGGATCTCGGCCTTGAGATCTGTCGGTACCTCATCGGCCCAGAAGCGGATGCCTTCGAGCCCTTTCACGTCCGCGCGCTCGGCCAATTGGGCATCGGCGATGCCATTGCGCGGTAATGCCGCGGCTGCGCAGCCGGCCATGACCGGTGCGAGCAGGACGAGCATGAGATGGACCGGCGAAAAACGCATGTGTTGGTGGGCCTGAGGCAAGGAAATCCAGGGTGGATTGTGTACCGGGCAGGATGACCCGAGGCAACTCCGGTCTCCATCCAGCCGATGAATGGCGCGTGAACGGCGCTGTCCGGCCACGTTCAGGGCGATGGGTTTAAAGGTTCCTTCAGCATGCACCGGCCATAGCGCGGGCATCGGCGCGGCCGATCCAGCCAGCGGTATCCAGGAGATACGCGATGAGAATTATGGTGATCGCCATTGCCCTGTCGGCCCTGGTCGGCGCACTGGGTGCCGGTCACGCCGCGCCTGGTCAGATCCAACCGCTGGTTTCCCACTCCGCCCAATAGGCGCGGCGTCGTGCGGGTGCGGCGCGAGCTTCCCCGGTCGCATGAAAAAGGGATGGCCGCGCGAGCGCAGCCATCCCCTTGCATTGCGGCAATGTCGATCTTGCTCAACCGAGCATTTCTTCGACATGCTCCCAGTTGACGAGTTTGTCGACGAACGCCTCGAGGTATTTGGCGCGCGCGTTGCGATAGTCGATGTAGTAGCTGTGCTCCCACACGTCGCAGCCGAGGATCGGCTTTGCACCATGCATCAGCGGGTTTTCGCCGTTGGGCGTCTTGGTCACTTCGAGCTTGCCGTCGCGGACCGCGAGCCAGCACCAGCCCGAGCCGAACTGCGTGACGCCAGCGTTGATGAAATCGGCGCGAACCTTGTCGTAGCCGCCGATCTCATCGACCAGCTTCTGGACCTTGCCGGGCAGCTTCTTGCCGCCGCCGTCCTTCTTCATCCAGCGCCAGAAGTGGTTGTGGTTCCAGTGCTGGCCGAGATTGTTGACGAGACCGGCATTCTTGGCCGCATAAGCTGCCGCGCAGATGTCCTCCAGGCTCTTGCCTTCGAGACCTGAGCCGACGATCAGCTTGTTGCCGTTGTCGACATAAGCCTGATGATGCTTGTCGTGATGGAATTGCAGCGTCTCGGCAGACATATAGGGCTGCAGTGCGTCATAGGCGTATGGCAGGTCGGGCAAGGTGAACGTCATGGGCGTTTCTCCAACTCCGTAGGGGGGAATTTCGTCCTCGCCGCTTGTTAACCGGAGGGGCCGGGCGATACAAGCTGCAAACGCGATTTCACGCCGCCGTGCTGCAGCCGCGGCCATGACGATCGAGGCCCCATAGGCCCATGGCGGGCTTGGAGAACGGTGAAGCCGGCCATGCTTGCGTTGGAGGGAGCGGTTGGCGCCCCGCCCCACAGCCGAGTGAAAGCGCCATTTGCATCAATTGGCAACGATCGCAGCCTAGCCAGCCTGCCCTGCCAATTGGCCGAACAGGCGATCGCAATGCCGCTGCAGTCGTCTCGAATGACGGTCGAATGACGACACAGGCATCAGCCGCCTACGTGATGAACACGTCGCGGGTTCACAGCCATGCACCGCGCTCAAAAAATGGAAGCGCTTCAGCTCCGTTCTCCGACAGGGCGAGGGCCGCCGACCTGTGAGGCTATAGCGTGCGGCAATCGCTGGCCGTCGATCCGGTATTGCCGAATTGGCCGTCGCGCCGGTGGCCTAAAGGTTTCGGCCTGATCGATCCGCTGCTGCTACTCCCGCATTGGGTGAATGTTCCATCATTCGGACAATGGTATTGGCGTCGATCATTTCGAAAAATATCGTCGTTAAAAGAGTTGTTTAGGGTTGTATCCTATAAAAACGATGCTAGTTTCACGCCAAATCCCCACTGTCGAGAACGATCATCACCCTGGAAAGGAATGGCTATGGCCGTCATCAACGTCGATAAAATGTCGCTCAAGGACATCAATGATCTCGAGGCCAAGCTGCAGAAGGCCAAAACGCAGGCTCGCGATCGGGCCAAGTCCGAGATCAAGGACAAGATCGACCGCCTGCTCGACGGCTCTGGTTTTTCGATCCACGATCTTTATGGCATGTCGGGCAAGGTCCGCGGGCGCGGCAAGTCGGCGGCGAAGTTCGCCAATCCCGAGAACAAGTCGGAGACTTGGACGGGGCGTGGCCGTAAGCCGAATTGGCTGGTCGCCCGCCTCAACAAAGGCGCGAAGCTCAATGACTTTTCGATCTGAGTGACGTTGCGTCGATCGACCGCGTCCTAGTCGCGATGGCGCGTCTGAGCTTGCGCCGCTTCAGTGTTTCAAAAAGGCAGCCTCACCTCGCGGTGGCTGCCTTTTTCTATGCCTGGGATGCCGTTTCACGCGATCCAGAAGCAAGGTTGCGGACCGTCTCATCCTGTTAATATGGCTCCTCGCCGCTGGAATTTATGCACGCAGCGATCAATAGTTTTGTCTATTGGCTTATTGACAAGGGCCATAGCCCTCAATTGCCATTCTGCGATTAGCGCGAGCGCAACGCGGCACACCACGGGGCGGGTGGCTCGACGTAACTTGTCATATTTCAATATGTTCGAATATTACTGATCCGTCGTTACCAACGACGAGGACGGATGCCCGCCGTGAAGTCGTCACGCGGAACGCTGTCCCGAGTTCAGCTCGCTATTCCGGGATGTTCGGCGCGGTCTTGATCCTGGCGCTCGTTCAGCGGCGCGGCCGGACTGTCGCTCATTCGCCGATGTTGAACAGCCGCTCCCACACGAACATCATGATCGTGTCGACGGCGCCAAGGATCAAGAAGGCACGAGACACGGCTGCGACGTCCTCGGCGGGAAGGGCATCACCGATCAGGCCGAGATGGAATCCCAGGCTCATGGCAATGGCGAATGCCGCGATGCTGCCGAATACGAGTTGGACGAATTTTTGCGAGTTTGCTTTGGCGCGGGAATAGGGACGACCGGACATACGCAACACCTGAACGTTTACGCTTTATTCACCATGCCATCGCTCCCGGCAGCTGGCTAGAGGATGTCGTCGGCATGGTTTCGGCGCGGATGTCAGCGGGGGTGTGCGATCCCGGCCGCGATTTCACCGAGCTTGGCTGAGTGCTCAGCCGCGTCCATTGGAAATCCGGCCGCGATCCACCAGGCTTCGAACGCCGCGAGAACGCGGCCGACCTCTGGCCCAGGAGCGATCCCGCGCGCCAGGAGATCGCTGCCGCGCACTGGCATGACCGGACGCGGGAAGCGGGCCGCGAGATCGAAGCGCCGGCGCCAGTCGGTGTCATCCGGTCCGCGGCCGGATCGCGTCCAGGCCAGCAGTGCGGCAGTCGTGAACGCCGCGCGGCCATGCCGGTAGATGAAGACCTTGGCGTCCTCCTCTGAAGCGGTGGCCATACACGCCGGAGCGGGCCTGGCCGCGGCCTCCAGTGTCGCCGCCTCAGTGTTGGACAGCTTGAGCCGGTTGCGCGTTGCGTGCGCTTGCTGTGGCGACCCGGCGGCGAGGGCGGCCAGCCGCAGCACGGCATCGGCGTTACGGCCGAGCGCGGCCTCGATGGCGGCAAGGTGCGTAAGGGCCGAGACGTCGGCGCCAGGTCCGGCCACATGATCGAGAATGCCGGCCCGCGCCATCGCTTCGGTCACGGCAATGGCCCGCGGCGCGACCAGCAGCTTCATCGTTTCGGCCCTGAGGCGCTCGCCCGACAGCGTGTCGAGGCCGTCCTTCAAATCAATGCAGGCGGCGAGGCCGTCCGCGTCGGGGTCGTGTTCGGCATATTCGGCCGTGAAACGAAAGAAGCGCAGAATGCGGAGATAGTCCTCGTTGATGCGATCGCGCGCTGCACCGATGAAGCGTACCCGCCGGGCCTCGAGGTCGGACCAGCCGCCGAGCGGGTCGTGGACGGTGCCGTCGGCGCTGCAATAGAGGGCGTTGATCGTGAAGTCCCGCCGCCGGGCGTCTTCGGCCCAATCGGTCGTGTACGATACGCGCGCTTGGCGGCCGAAGGTTTCGACGTCGCGCCGCAGCGTCGTGACCTCGAAGGGCGTGTGTCGCGAGACGACCGTAACGGTGCCGTGCGCGATGCCGGTTGGAATGGCGTGCAGCCCCGCCGCCATCGCGAGACGAATGACGTCCTCCGGCAGCGCCGGCGTCGCCAGATCGACATCGACGATGGGGCGGCCCAGCAGCGCATTGCGGACGGCGCCGCCCACGACGCGCGCCTCGAACCCGCCGGAGGCGAGACAGGCGAACACCGCACGCACGGCTGGACCGGTCAGCCATGGCTGCGCCGCGAGCTGCGGCGGCCCATACGGACCTTGAGGCCCCGTTCGCGGCGGCTGTGAGGGGGGGCGCATCTCGTTCGTCTCGCGCTCGTGCAATTAGTCGATATGGCCGGGCGTGATGCGGCCGTCCTTGATCGACGGCGGCGTGTAGCTCTGGCCCGGCTTGCCGCCTGACGTCGAACTGAAAAACACGAGCGTGACCAACAGCAGCGAGGCCCCCGCGACGAAAAGCCAGATCAGCGGCGCATCGTCGAGCACGGCTGTTCCGTTGCGGGAATCGGGACGCGTCACCAGTACGAAGATCAGATAGACCAGCGTCGGCATCAGAAAGAGCAGGATATTCTCGATAACGATGCGGATCATGGTCGATAGAGCCTCTCGTGCATGTTCCGTATCATGCCAGCTGTCGCGCCCCAGATGAAGCGCTGCTCGTAGGGCATGGCATAGAAGTGACGCTCCCGGCCATTCCAAATGCGGGCATGGCGCTGGTGGTTGGCCGCGTCCATCAGAAATGCCAGCGGCACCTCGAACACGTCCGAAACCTCGTGCGGGTTGGGCGATAACGTGAAACCGGGCGTGACGAGGGCGACCACGGGGTGGATGATGTACCCGGTTCCGGTGCGGTAGGGGTCGAGGTAGCCCAGCGGTTCGATGAACGCCGCCGCGAGCCCGATTTCCTCCTCGGCCTCGCGCAGCGCCGCCGCCACCGCGTCCGTGTCGGTCGGGTCGATCTTGCCGCCGGGAAAGGCGATCTGGCCGGCGTGGCTCGTCAACCCGTCTGTCCGCAGCGTCAGCAGCACCGTGAGCGGGTCGCGGCGCACGACCGGCACCAGCACGGCGGCGCGCTTCAGCGCAGGGATAGGTGCCGCGGCCAAGGCGGCAAGTTCGGCTGCGAGGCCGGGATTGAGGTCGAAATCGCTGCCGCCCTGGTGCGGGGGCGGCTCGTCGCGGTGCAACGCTGCTGTCGCGCGGACGCGGAAGTCCGCCTCGTGCGCTGTCGTTCGATCCGCAGCGGGGCGGTTCATGGGGTGGTCGATCGTCATGGCGCAAGACTAGCAGTGCGGGCGTCAGGGAGCACGTCTCATGGGGAGGTATGCGGGAGGTATGCGCTGGCCATGTTTTCGGCGCAACGAACTTGACAATGGCGCGCGAAGCGTCGTTTGGCTTGGACCGCGACGTAGTCCGCTCGTGTCCGCGCGGCTGTCCCTGGCCGCCGATGCGCCGTCGAATGGCCTGGGAGGGGCTCGCGTGACCGTCATGCTCAGCAGGCTCGTACAACCCGACGACACGGCTGCCTCGGACGGATGCCCGACCCGGGCTGGTGTTCGTTCTAGAGAAATGGGCCGCTCCCAACGGAGACTTGTGCACCGGGCGCTGGCGTCCGCGCTGATGCCGTTCGCGGCCAGCCTTCTCATCGTGGCAATCCTCACCGCGCCCCCTGCGGCAGCCGAAAGCGATACCGCCGCGTTCGTCCAAACTCTCGATGCACGCCAGCGCAGCGAATTCGAGGCGTACACGTCAGCGCAGACCTTCCATGCGTTCGAGGCCGATAAGTTTTGGCGCGATTGCTCCGACATGCGGGCGCTGCGAAAGAAGAAGCGGGCGGCCGGCGAGGCGCTGACGCGGGACGACTACGTGCTGTCCTACCCACCCGAATACAAGGGACCCCGGCTGTCGGCCGCTTTGCAGAAGGCGTGGTCGGAATTCCAGGCGCGTGACGCCGCGCCGAAGGAGCCGCCGGCGCCGCTGCCGACCGTCGCCGATTTCCTGGCTGCCGCCAAGGAGCACTACCGCTTCGAGCCGGAGCGGGTGGCGGAACGTGAGTTCAAGCGCCGTTACGCACGCGAGGCGCTGGCGCTGGGACTGACGAAGGAGCAGGTGGTCCGTGTCTATGCATTGGAAACCGGTGGGCAAGGCACCGCCGATATGCAGGCGGGGATCAATCCCATCACCAAGAAGGGCGCGGCGATTTCGTCGGCGCTCGGATATGCGCAGCTTCTGCATGCCAACTCGGTCAACGAGATCGCCAAACACGGCCCGGCTTTCATCGAGAGGCTGCGGCGCCTGATTACAGCGTCCGGGATCGACGCACGGCGGCGCGCGGTGCTGGCCGGCAAGCTGGCGAGCCTCCGCGCCATGGTCAAGGCGGCGAAGTCGGTGCCCTATGTCTGGGAAAAACATCAGGCCTTCGCCAAGACGCCGCGCGGCTACGGCATCCATGCCCTCAATCTGGATGGCGATATTGGTCCGTGGCTGCAGGTCGTCAAGCTGCAGGGCCTCATGGACGAGGGGGTCAAGGCGGGTCGCACCCGGTTGCGTCCCGTCGAGATGGAGTTGATGAACCTCGCCGGGCCGGGGACGGGACTGGAAATGATGCAGCCGGCCGGGCTCGATGTGCCGACGGTCAATTTCTTCGCGCGCGGCGGTTATGAGCGCAACACGATCGTGCGCGGCAAGACCTCGGCCGAGCTGCTGGCCGCCTTGGAGAGCCGGATGGACGAAAACGAGAAGCGGCCCGGCGCGGTGGAGTTCGCCGCGGTGTTCGACGAGCTTAAAGCCGGGGTGTCGCCCGGCCCGGCCGCGGGCCGCTGATTCCATGCCGTGATGCAGGTCGGATTGGGCTTGGTCTTTGGGCTGGGGCGGCTTGCGCCGGGGCGGGGCGTAAGCTAACACCAGCCGACGGCTGTCGATCGTCGCGTCCGGCGGCACCCCTGGCGTTGCCGGAGTGTTCGCCGCTTCCGCCGGCTCTGGCGACGCAAGTCGCCGACCGGGGTGAATGCCGGCGCGTACCCACGACCCGCAGCGGCCAACGTATCGAGGCGCCCGGAGAGATCATGAACCAGCTCTTCCTCGACTATCTGCCGATCGTGGTGTTCCTGGGCGTCTGTCTTGGGATCGGTATGCTGCTGCTGATCGTGCCGTTCCTGATCGCGGTGCGCAATCCCGACCCTGAGAAGGTGTCGGCCTACGAGTGCGGCTTCAACGCCTTCGACGATGCACGCATGAAGTTCGACGTGCGGTTCTACCTCGTCTCCATCCTGTTCATCATCTTCGACCTCGAGATCGCGTTCCTGTTCCCCTGGGCCGTCGCCTTCAAGGAGATCGGCACGTTCGGGTTCTGGTCGATGATGATCTTCCTCGCTGTGCTGACCGTCGGCTTCATCTACGAATGGAAGAAAGGCGCGCTCGAATGGGATTGATCATTCCGCCGGAGTTCCAGTTCGACAAGGCGCGGGAAGGTGCGGGCAGTGGCGGCTCCGGCTTGCTGAAGCCGTCCGACCCCTACTTCACCGAAATCTCCAACGAGCTCGCCGACAAGGGCTTCCTCGTCACGACGACCGACGATCTCATTAACTGGGCGCGCACCGGCTCGCTGATGTGGATGACGTTCGGGCTCGCCTGTTGCGCCGTCGAAATGATGCAGGCGTCGATGCCGCGTTACGATCTCGAGCGGTTCGGGTTCGCGCCGCGCGCCAGCCCGCGGCAGTCCGACGTGATGATCGTCGCCGGCACGCTGACCAACAAGATGGCGCCGGCCATGCGCAAGGTCTACGACCAGATGCCGGAGCCACGCTACGTCATCTCGATGGGATCGTGCGCCAACGGCGGCGGCTACTACCATTATTCGTATGCCGTGGTGCGCGGCTGCGACCGCATCGTGCCGGTCGACATCTACGTGCCGGGCTGCCCGCCGACGGCCGAGGCGCTGCTCTATGGCGTGCTGCTGCTGCAACGCAAGATCCGCCGCACCGGAACGATCGAGCGGCGGCCCAGCCGACGACGGCGCCGAAGTTCACGAGGATCAACCCGAATGAGACGAGGTGTCGCGACCCGACGAGGGCGGCGACACCGGCGCCGATCTGCAGCAGGGCGATGACCACGAAGAGTCGGGTCAAGCCGACGTGCTCAGTGTGGATGCCGGCTGCCGCGGCGTGGATGGCGCCGGCGCCAATGGACGCGACCGCCGCCAACACGAGGCCAGGCGGCCTGTGGGCTGCGTCCGACGGTGAGCGGTGCAGCCCGCCGCGTGCGCCCGCTGGGGCTCGTTCGCTCGGTTCGTCGGGCGGGGCGACGTCGGTCATCGCTGCGAAGCGTAGTTCGGGAGCACGTCTCGTTCGCCTCAGCGGGTGCGCGACGGCCGGCGGACCAGTGACCTTTGCCCCTGCCGACGACCGCTGATCGTCATACCCATCGCACTCGTGGCACTGGGTGCCTCGTGTGGCGATGATGACGACGACGATGCAGGCGGCAACGCGTCGACCAGCACCGACGTGGAGGCGGTGCTCGACGAGTGGTCGATCACGATGTCGACGTCGTCCCTGTCGGCAGGAGACCACGTGATCGAGGCCAGCAACGTTGGTGCGGAGGCTCACGAGCTCGTCGTATTCCGCACGGATCTCGCCGCGGATGCGTTGCCGGTCGACGCCGGTCGAGTCCCCGAGGACGGTGAGGGTCTCACCTTTGTGGGCGAGATCGAGTCGTTCGATGCCGGAGGCGTCGAGTCGGGCTCGTTCCAGTTCGAGGCCGGGCACTACGTGTTCGTCTGCAACCTGCCGGACCACTATGAGCAGGGCATGTACGCGGAGATCGAAGTCAGCTGAGCTGGCCAGCTGTTCGGTCGGCACTGCTCGTTCCACTGGGTCTCGGCAGTGGCTGTCACAGGGCGTCGGCAAGATGGTCGTCATGGCAGGGCGATCAGCAGGAGTAGCAGCGAGTAGGGATGGGCTGGGTGGTAGCGGCGTGTCCGCGGTGAGGTTCGCCGAAACGGCGAGGCACCTCGGGCGCGCCGCTCGGTTGCGAGGTCTCGAGGTGCCGTCGTTCCGGAGCCCGCCCGGGATCGAGGAGGTGCAGCGCAGCATCAAGCGACGCCGAGGCTCGGCGATGGTGTCGGTGAGGCTCCGGGGGCGACCATGGGCCGCGGTGGTGGCGGACATGATCGAGGGCATCGTGGTGGCCAACGGGCTCACTGGCGCCAAAGCCGACATGGCGCGTTCTGCCCTGTGGTTGGCTGTCGAGCCTCAGGCTGATGCGGCGGCCTGATCAGCGATCGGCTCCGCCCGCGGGCGGGTACCGTTCCTGCACCCGCCCGGGTGGCGAAACTGGCAGACGCAGAGGGCTTAAACCCCTCTGACCGCAAGGTCATGCGGGTTCGATCCCCGCCCCGGGCACATGCTCTGGGCTGCAGTTGTTATCGTCGGAGCGGCGTTCCCGCAACGTTGTCGGGTCCACCAGCATCCGAAAAGCGCACGAAAAGCGCACGGGCGACGTCACGAGCCTCGTTCCGCATCGGTCAGGCCTTCTGGCGGGAATGGGCCGGGTCAGGATTTCTGGCTGCCAGGTGGGCGAGGAGTGCTTCCGCACTCAACTCGTCCGCTGCGTCGATGTGGACGATCGTGTCGATGGCGACGCTACGAGTACCCACATGGTGGGACCAGGCATGGCCGAACGTCGCCGCCGAGGAAGGTCGGACGAACTGCACCGTCCCAGGCGGTATGCCGAGCGAGCACCGAAGCGCGCCGACGATGTTGGCGATCGACATCGAGATCAGCTCCAGTCGTTCCATCATCGCCTCGGCAGACCAGTTCAACGAGATCCGCCGTGTACGGACGTGGTGCTTCGACCTACTGACCTTCTCGCTGCGGAGGAACGTCGATCCGTACTGGCTACCTCCGAGACTCCTCATCCTCTCCGGCGAAACAGGCACGCCTCGAACCTCCTCCTCACCAATGGCGAACGAGAATCCTCCTGGCGAGACCCGCAGTCCATGCTTGATCGAGTTGTACTCGTCTCGGAGCTCGGGATCGAGGAAGTCCTCGGCGAGCCTTGACCAGGTCGTGGCGAAACGCGAGGAAGTGGCCTCCGAGCCAGCCTCAATCCACTCGCAGGCCCGAAACACGTCCTCCGCGATCAAGTCGAAGGTGACGATCTGCCGCCCGTTCTGGGTCAGCAGTGCGCTCCCGTCACACATGGCACGGACGACCTTTTCAAGGTCCTCCGTGCGGCAGTGGGCCAGCCATGCCGGAACGGCGTGTGGAGCCTGGACATACGCGCCGAGGAGGGAGAACAGCGTCTCGATCCCCTGGTGGTAGGCGTTCCGAAGCGCGATCGAGGCGGACATGTCAGCATCGGTGCCCAGAAGTTCAGCCCATGTTGCAGCGACTTGGCGGTAGTACTCGACGTCGAGGCTGGTCAAGAAGCGGAGTGTGCGATCGATGAGATCCCATTCCCAGCAACAGAACGCCCTGTCGGAGACAGCGAACACGTAGCCGCTCAGCTCCGCCGCTTGGTCTGGGTCTCCCTCGGCCACGTGGTCAAGGTGAGCACTGGCCACGTTTCCTTGCAAGCGCATTGACTGACGACGCGTCGGCACCGAGCGCCCCGCCGGAGCACGGCGTGCATGTCGGCGTCCTCTCAGCTCACCGGCAGCGTCAGGGTACGGACTTGGCTCGGGAAGGTCGGCGAGTTCACGAGGCGCCGGTCATCGGAGAGGAGTGAGGCACCGAGCTCCTGGGCGAGGGCGACGTACATGGCGTCGGCGATGGTCATGTTGTGCCGGAAGCGCCAGGTCGCGTCGAGGAGGGGGGCGACGAGGGCTTGACGGAGGTGCCAGTGTTGGAGGCGGCCGAGCGCAGCTGTCGCGGCGACATCGGTGATCGATTTCTTCACCAAGGCGAGGTGTCGAAGCGCACTGGCCACCTCGACGTAGAAGTGCTCCGGCACCCAACCCTCGGTGTCGATCGGTAGCAACCCGGCGAGCCGGCGTCCCCGCGGGTGTCACTCACGATCTCGACACCGGCCGAGGCGTCGATGACGACCGGCGTCACCGTAGGTTGCGTTCGGCTCTCGATCTCGGCGAGGACTTCAGCAGCGTCGAGCGACTCGATGGACGGTTCAGGCCCGGCGATGAGCTGATCGAGGAGCTCGCGAAACGCTACCGGCGAGCAGTCCTCGTCGGGGTTGGCGAGCACCACCGTGGGCGGGTACCGAAGGTCGGTCGCACGTCGAGCCATCCGGCAAGGGTACCCCGAGGCGACCGGAGGCCGCCGACCAACGTGCGGAAGAGACGACGTCGCCATCAGTGGTCATGGCGCGAGGCTGCGTTTGAGGACAGAGGTGGTCAGGCGTTTGGCATGGTCGAGACGGTCGTCGCCGCCGAGGTCGTGGAGGTCCCAGATCTGTTGGAGCGGGTCGGCGAGGGGGGTGCCGTCGGCGGTGCGGGGCCACGGCTCGAACGCCTGGAGCAGCGTCGTGTCCGATGTGGCGCGGATCACGACGGTGGCGTCGACGCGGCCTTCGGCCCGCACGAACCCAGCGTCACTGAGGTCGAGGTCGCTGGCGGCGTAGATCACGGTGAGCGTCGGGTGGCGCCAGGGGACCATCAGGTCAGCGGCCAGGTCGGCGGACACGGCGACGCGAACATTGCGGGTGGCGGCGTGGCGGACGGCGGTCGCCGCCGCCTCGGTCGTGGACTCGAGCGAGTACCAGGGCGACTCCGGAGACCTCGAGCGCGGGACCATGGTGCACGCGGTGGAGGTCGATGAGGCGGCGCCGCTCACCGAGGTACCCTTCCCGGGCCCCATCGCCTGGCGGTTCTCGGCACGACTCCGAGCCTATAAGCCTTCTGGTCGACCGGCATGGAACACTTATGGAAGCCTTATGACGTGAGCGCACGAAAAGCGCACAGGACTCGCCAGCACCAGCCGGAACGCCGGGCCGGACACGCCGGACTGCGACCCCGGAAAACACAAGGAATTCTGGACTCCGTCGGACCAGCTGGACGCTCTGGCTCGAACTTAAACCCCTCTGACCGCAAGGTCATGCGGGTTCGATCCCCGCCCCGGGCACCTGCTCTGAGCCGATGAAACATCATCCGCCAACCTGACCTCGGACCGGATGCCAGCACCTTCAAACGGCGCCAGATCACCGCCAAGGGCGCCGCACGCAGCGCCGGGCCGAAGCGGGCTCCGCGAGGTCAAGGCCTTCACCACGATCAACTTCGCGGTCATCCTGTTCGACGCTCACGACGAAGTGCAGGCGCCGAGTCGTGAGAGCAGCGGTGCGGACGGGGTGTCGGCACCCTGCGGAGCGCCGAACGGTGCGCCGACGGGCCACACGATCCCCGCATCGCAAGGGACCACTAGGCTGCCGCGGATGTGGCGAGGGGGCGAGTCCTGCTAGGTCGATTGAGGAGCTCCGCCGCAGTTGTGCTGGTCCTGGCGGCCACGTCGTGCAGTGGCGGCGGTGCGCCCAGCGGCGAGGCCTCGCCATCGTCGATTGGCGCCGGCGAGGAGTCGCCCGCGGAGCAGAACGAGCCGGCGGGCACGCCCGCTGGGGCTGCGGTTTCGATCGACGAGTGCGAACCGCTCCCCTTGTTGCCCTGCGCTTTGCAGGTGGCAGTTCTGTCACGTCCAATCGCTGGTACTGACCTCGCGTTGGTCTATGCGAGCGACAGGGTGTCGGGTCATGTGGATGGGCAGGGTCGTCTCGCCACACAGCAGGGACTCGCCGGGGGTTGGACTGTGTCGGCGGTTCACGGCTATTCGGTCGAGCGGGGTGAGCTGCTCCTTGGTGACGGGTCCCGGAGGACGATCGCAGCAATCGAGCTCGACGACGGTCGTCTGATCGTCGCATCGGAGACCGGCGGCGAGGTCTACGAATTCGACTCCGTCGGGCGTCACCGCCGGACCTTCGACGCGCTGACAGGGTTCGTCACACTGGCCGTCCGTTGGAGCACCGTGGGTGTGGAGGAGGTTTACGACCGAACCGGACTCGTCGTCGAGGTTGATCGCAACACCGACCGTGGAGTGGTGGCACTCACCTCCCGCACGGGTGCGGTCACGGCGTTGGGCCTCGACGACAACGGATTCCTAAATCAAGTGGCGTCCGCCGACGGCACGACTGCCTGGGTCGCGTCGACAGGAGACGGGTTGATCGAGCGGTTGGTCGTCCCCGCCGGTGAATCGAACTTCCGTTACGACGCCGACGGCCGACTCGTCGGCGCCGACCTGCCCGATGGCCCGTCGATCACCTTCAACCGTGCCGAGGTCGAGGGCCGGGTCGAGGTCACGACGTCGGTCGGAGGTGCATCGACCATCGATACGTTCGACCCTGATCCCGACGGAGGTGGCCGCCGCACCCACACCGATGTGGTGGGCGCCATCAGCGCTGTCGACATCGAGGCCCCAGGGGACCGGTCGTTTGCCGCGCCCGACGGAACGTCGTTCGATGTCGAGCTGGGGCCCGATCCGAGGTGGGGGCTCCAGGCGCCGGTGCTGGAGACGGTCACGGTGTCGGCGCCCGATGTCTCCACGACGGTCCACGAGGCCCGCGAGTCGACGTCGACCGATCCCGATCCAGTCGTGGGGGCGGAGGCGACCCGTAGCTTCACGACGCCGGAGGCCACGACCACCCTCACCTTCGAGCCGGCGGCACGGGTCGTTCGGCTCGTCCGCGACGACCGAACCGACGAGTGGACCTTCGACGAACGGGGCCGCGTCGTATCGCTCCGGCCGTCGGGCCGGGCCGCCACGACCTATGGGTATGCCACGGACGGCGCACTCTTGGAGATCCGCCAAGGGTCGGGCGCCGATCAACGGGTGTGGAGCTACGAACGGGACGCCGCCAACGGCACGTCGACCGTCACCACGCCAGACGGGTCGGCGACCACCATCCGCTACGACGCCGCCTCACGGCCCGCATCGATGACTCGATCGGGTGCACCATCGGTGAACCTCGAGTACGACCCGGCGGGGAATCTGGCCCTGGTCGAGGGGCCTGGTGACACCTCGCTCACGAGCGTCTACAACGCCAGCGGCGTGGGCACCCTGGCCTCGACGGCTGGGATGGGCGGAGCCCGATACGCAGCGACCACGGTGGATTCCTCCGGTCGACCCGCCGTGACCGTGTGGTCAGATGGCATCGCCGTCGCGACGGAGCGGGATCAGGCGGGACGACTCGTCACCAGCGGCGATGGCGAGATCGCCTACGAGGTGAGCTACGACGCCATCAGCCGCCCGGACGGACTCATTGGCGACGATGTGACCGTGAGCCCGGCGTGGACCGCCGGCGCGCTCACCGGGCTCGAATGGTCAGGCGCGGTGACCGGCTCGGTGGCCTGGTTGCTCGACACCGAAGGCCGAGTCGCCACGGAAACCGTCGAGGGCACCGACACCGTCAGCATCGCTCGCGACCCCCTCGGACGGGTCACCGGTCTCGGTGCCCTCGACCTCGACCTCGACGACGCCGGCCAGATCACCTCGGAGTCGATCGGCGGCGTGGCCATCGCCCGCGAGCACAACCAGTTCGGTGAGGTGACCGACATCTCGGCGACCATCGACGGCTCTCCGCTGTTCCGCGAGGTCATCGGGCGTGACCGAGCGGGGCGCGTCGAGTGGGTCACCGTGGAAACCGGTGAAGGCACCTCGGCGACGACCTACCGGTACGACGCGAACCGGAACCTCGAAGCCGTCGATGCGGCGACCGGCACACAGACGTTCGGCTACGACGCCGACGGCAACCGAACCTCGATCGCCGACTCGGCCGGTACCACGGCCGCGGCCACGTTCGACCCGGGCGACGCGCTCCTTTCCCTGGGCGACGCCACGTATTCCGTCGACGCCGCCGGCCGCCTCACGTCACGGACCGGACCCGAAGGCACGACCACCTACGACTACGACCGCACCGGTGAGCTCCAGTCGGTGCGCCTCCCGGACCAACGCACCGTCGACTACACCGTCGACGCGTCCGGCCGACGGGTCGGCCGCACGGTCGACGGCACGTTTGTCGGGGGCTACCTCTACGGCATCGGGCCAGCACCTGTCGCCGAGCTCGACTCCGACGGCAACGTGACGAACCGGATCGTCTATCGCCCCGACATGACGACCCCCGCCTACCTCGAGCGCGACGGCCGCACCTTCGCCTACGTCGTCGATCACCTCGGCAGCCCACGGCTCCTCGTCGACGTCGACAATGGGCAGATCGCCCAGCAGCTCGACTACGACGTGTGGGGCCGAGTGGTGGCGGACACGAACCCGGGGTTCCAGCCGCTCGGCTTCACGGGCGGGCTGCTCGACCCCCCAACCGGCCTCGTCCATCTCGGCCGGCGCGACTACGACCCGATCGCCGGACGTTTCACCGCCCCCGACCCGATCGGGTTGGCCGGCGGGTCCACGAACCTCTACCAGTACGCCGGCAACCAGCCCACGACCTACCGCGACCCGACGGGAACCTGCATCGACTGTCCTGTCTACACTGCCGGCGGCTCTGGGTACATCGGGATTCTCGGCGCGGGTGCGGGCGGCAGCGTCTCGATCGTTTACGTACCGGGTGAGGGTGTGATTGTCGTTGCTTCGGGTGGTGCCGGAGGCGGCAACCCTACCGGCGTCGGCATTGGAGTCCAGGGGGGGCGTATGGACCCGGTGACCCCAGGAACAAACGTGACCCCTTCCTCGGTACTCGGGTCCGGTGCGACTGGTGACGTTGCGATTGGACCGATCAATTTCGGCCCCGACGTCAGCTACGACTCCTCCGGCCGGCCGAGCCTACAAGGCGAGCACTATGGAGTCGGCCCCTCGATCGGTGCACCCTTTGCCGTCTCGGATATACCCCAGACCACTGTGTGCATACTTTTTTGTCCGCCTCCGCCCGGGCCGCCGCCCGACCCGTGCAGCGGCGCTGCTCCACCCGTCGACTGCCTGCCCCTCGACGAGCCTGACCCGTGCAGCGGCGCTGCTCCACCCGTCGACTGCCTGCCCCTCGACGAGCCCGACCCGTGTACCGGCGCGGCTCCACCCGTCGAGTGCCTCCCCCTCGAAGAACCCGACCCGTGTGGCGGACTCGCGCCCCCCCTTGGCTGCTTGCCCCTTGATCAGCCAGATCCGTGTGCCGGGCCCAACCCGCCGACACCCTGTGCGCCGACGCCTTGCGACGACACTTCGGGGAACCGTCGGCAATGCGAGGACCCTGAGGACCCGTTCGACCCGAACGCGCCAGGGACCTTTGGCGATCCTCACCTGATCACCCTGGGCGGCGATCACTACGACTTCCAGGCCGCCGGCGAGTTCGTGCTCCTCCAATCCGACGAACGGGATCTCGTGGTCCAGGTGCGACAGGAACCGCTCATCAACCCGGGCTCGATCTCGCTCACCACCGCGGTGGCGCTGGCCATCGGCACCGACCGGGTGGGCATCTACGCCGGCCGAGCCGACGGGGAGCTGTGGCTCAACGGCGTCCCGATCATCCCGGGCGGTGGGACCGTGCTGCCTGGCGGCGGAACCATCCGCTCGTTGTCGTGGGGCTACGAGATCCGCTGGCCCGACGGCGACGCCCTCCAAGCGCTGGTGAGCCGCCGTCGGATCAATCTGTCCTTCCAGCCGGCCCCGAGCCGTGGCACGGACCTGCACGGCCTGATCGGACCGTCCGACGGCTCGACGGGATCACTGGAAGGCCGCGACGGCACCCGTTATGCGATCGGTGAGCTCGCAGACTCGGCCGTGTTGTACGGGGCGTTCGGATCGTCGTGGCTCCTGACGGCCGAGGAGTCGCTGTTCGACTACGACGACGACCGAAGCACCGAGTCGTATTTCCTGGCCGACTTCCCCATCGTCGGCACTCCGTTGTCACCCGAGCAGCTGGCAGCAGCCGAGGCGGTCTGTCGGGCGGCCGGGGCGCCCGAGGAGCTGCTCACCGAATGCGCCTTCGACGTAGCGAGCACCGGTGATGCGTCGTACGCCACGGCGCTGTCGTCCGCCCAAGCATCCATCCGCAGCAACACCCCGCCGCCGCCCGAGACGACCGATGACCGCGGCTCGATCGAACCTGGTGCCATCGTGGCCTCGACCATCTCGACCGCCGGCGAATCGGACATCTACCACTTCACGGTGGCCGCCGGGGAGGCGGCGTACTTCGCCTCCGATCCTGCATGCGACGGTTCCGATCTCGAGTGGTACGTGGCCGACAGCAGCGGGGCCTCGATCACCCGGCGGCCGTACCTGTGCGATGACATCGGCCGAGTCGAGTTCGCCGAAGCGGGCGACTACCAGCTCGTCGTTCGGTCCTACCTCGGCTCGACCGGGTCCTATCAGGTCACCTGGAACGCCTCGGACGACGACGACCGCGGTGAGCTGGCCTTGGGCGACTGGATCGACGGAGAGATTGTCGCCGCCGGCCAGGTTCACACCTTCGACTTCACCGTCACGGCGGGTCAGGCCATCTACTTCGGGTCCGACGAATCCTGCGCCGGCTCACAGCTCAGCTGGCACGTCCTGGATGCCGCCGGAACGCAGGTCACCTTCGACCCCTACCTCTGCAACGACATCGGCCGCGTCGACTTCACTGACGGCGGCGAGTACCAGCTCGTCGTCCGGTCCTACCAGGGATCGACTGGCCCGTATCGGGTGCGTGGCTTGGAGATACCTGGAACGGTGACGGACGATCTGGTGTTCACTCGGCCGGTGACGGGAACCATCAGGGTGCCAGGCGAGCAGGCCCACTTCTCCTTCACGGCCGACGCCGGCGACGTGATCTACTTCGATGCGGATCAGTCGTGCTCAGGGTCCTTGCTCAGCTGGCACGTCCTCGATGCCGCCGGCGACCGGATCACCTCCGACCCCTACCTCTGCAACGACATCGGACGGATCACCTTCACCGAGGCGGGCACGCTGACCCTTGAAGTTGGCTCGTACGCGGGATCAACCGGCAATTTCCACTTCGCCGCACATCGTGTCCCTGACGATGCCTCGACCCCGTTGACGATCGGCGAGAGAATCATTGGTTCGATTCAGACTCCCGGGGAGCGGCATCGCTTCACCTTCGATGTCGACGCTGGAGACTCGATGTCGTTCAGAGCCGATCCCGCGTGCACGTCCTTCTCGTCGAATCTCCTCTGGAGCGTCGTTGACGCCGCTGCGACGTCGATTGTGACCGGGCGGTATGTGTGCACCGAACTCGAAGCGATCACCTTTCCCTCGGGGGGCCGCTACGACCTCGTTCTCGAGTCGAACAGCGGTTCGACTGGCGCCTACTCGATCCAAGCGAGTGATCAATGACGGGCGGCCATGATTGGTCGTGATTAGATCGGCTGAATACAGCTCACGTCGCAGACCCGCCGGATGCGTGGGTGCGAGCATGCTCGTCGCGTTTGTTGCGATGTCTTCCGCGAACCAAAGCGGCTCTACGCGACTGAGTGGGGAGCACGCGGGTTCGGATCCGCGGTGGTGGTGGTCGGTGCGGGCCAGGTGACGCCGCCGGCGTGGAGCAGGACGCGGAGCCGGTAGTGCTCGAAGGTCCGGAAGCCGTGGCCGCAGCGCTTCACCTTCTTCACGCACAGGTTCAGGCCTTCGGTCGGTCCGTTGCGACGCGCCGGTGTCGTGGTGGGCGAGGATCTCGGTCCGCCACGACGCGAGCGTCGTGCCGAGCGAGCGGATCTCGGCGACCTCGTCGTCGGCGCAGGCGACGATGGCCTTGTCCAACAGCACCGCGGCGTCGGCGGGGTCGTCGGCGAGGTAGACGTCGCGCACCGATTCCTTGGCCAGCCATGCGCCGAGGACCTCGTCGTGGGGGTCACCGACGCGCAGGCCCAGCAGCATCCGGTTCGTGGCCGCGTTCGTCGAGGCGTTCGGAGCCGGTGAGCAGCAGCTTGCGGATCCGATACAGCGGGTCGGCCTTGCGGCCGCGATGGCCGAGCGTCTCGTTCTGGACCCGGCGGCGGACCTGATCGACGCAGCGGTTCCCGACCCGCACCACATGAAACGGGTCGGCCACCCGGCGGGCGTGAGTCGAGGTGCGGGGACAGCCCGGCCCGGAACGACTCGGCCAGGTCGGTGGCCACCACCTCGATCCCGGCCAGCCACCCGGGTCGGCGTTGGCGCGTCCATCGCCGCAGGTCAGCCGCCGCGTTGCCCTCCACCATGTCGATCACGATGTGCGCGCTCGAGATCGACCAGCCCGGTGGCGTAGATCGTCGGATGTGTCCGCGGTGGCGGCCAGGAACGA
This sequence comes from uncultured Alphaproteobacteria bacterium, assembly GCA_963819775.1. GTDB lineage: Bacteria > Pseudomonadota > Alphaproteobacteria > Rhizobiales > Hyphomicrobiaceae > JAKAML01. The sequence goes on along the minus strand of CAWFXM010000007.1, from coordinate 133,368 downwards.
GGTCTCGTCGACGCCCGAGCTGACGTCACCGCGCCGACCCGGTCGGGGTCATCGACCAGCGGGGTGCCGTGCTCGATCACCGCGTTCATCACCGTCCACCAACACACCCCGAGCTCTCGGGCGACCTGCGCCACCGGGCGGGCGTTCTCACCGACCTGGCGGCACGCCTCCAGCCCGGCGCGGCGGGTCAACACCACCTGCGCGTCGATGTGATCGGAGTGCTCGGTCCAGGTCTTCGCGTCGCACAGTCCGGTCTCGCGGCAACGCCACCGGCGCTTGACCCACACCAGCCGCGCCGGCCGCCCGAAGCACGGCAAGATCCCGGATGTGGACCGGCATCCGATCCTGCGCCTCGGCCCGCACCCCGCACCGTCGACAGCCCGTGAAGTCCGCCGTCGTCTCGACCGTGACGATCACCTCGACTCGGCGTCTCGGCCACCGTCGAGCACCCGGAAGCCCGTCCAAGTCCCAGCAGCGCCTCGGCCAGGCCGATACCGTCGCTCACCATCAGGGGTCTCCTCGTCGTCGCAGCCGTCGAACAGCCGCAACGATGGCGGGACCCCTGACCCCACACGCGGACCCTCAGCTCACCCCGCTCCCCACTCCAACGCGAAGAGCCGCTTCATAACTAACGCCCTATTTCAGGTAGAGGTGGCGAGCGTCGAGTATACCCGGCGCACCAGCAACAGTGGGGACGAGGTGGCCGTCGACGAGCTAGTCGCTGGTGCCACCATCAACGTGTATCGACCACTCAGTGAGGATGGCGCAGAACCATCGATGGAGTTCGGTAGCGGAGATCGTTCGCTTGTCTTTCTTGGCCAGGTATGGTCTGCCATTGGCGAGCAGTACCCAACGCACTGGTCTGTCCTTGGTTCAGTAAGCGAGGACGGTACGGAAGGCACTCTCAGCCCAGGCCTGGCCGGACACGAGGCTTTGGTAGATGCACTTCTAGCCCAGACTGGTCTGGGCTCTCTAGCGAACTGGTCCTCACCTGGTTGCGAGAGCAAGACGCTACAAAGGCCGATCAGTCATCGCCGACTCCGACTCAGGATTTGTACGACCGTCTCGTCGCGCCGCCCGAACCTGACTATGATCAGTGGCGGAGTCTTCCTGCTAGTGGTGCCGCGCGGAAGTTCGTCGGTGTATGTGGGGGGCTATTCGAGGGCGGTGAGGTAGACGCTGGCGGCGCAGTCGAGGGCGTCCTCGGCGGTGCCGACGAAGGTGCCGGTGGGCAGGATCGAGTCTTCGTAGTCGTCGTGGCTGGCCCGGTATATGGCGAAGCCCCAGCGGTGGGCGGAGCCGCCGTAGCGGAGCCGGCACAGCTTGATGGTGGTGCCGTCGTGGAGTTGGCCGTCGATGTAGGCGAAGCGGGCACGGAACCGCACGTCGACGCGGGCGAGGGTCGGCCACCGGGCGCGGGCGTGGGTGTTGAGGCGGCTGGTGAGGTTGGTCTTGGTCGACTCGGGCGGGCCGTTCATTGGTGCCATCTTGGCCGAGGCCGAGCGCGTTCAGGCGGCCAACGTGTCCGGCGACGCGGCGGTGGTGTCGACACGTTGGAGCATGGCGTGGAGGTCGGTTGTGGTGAACCGCCAGTCGAACGGTCGAGCCGTCGTGTTGTAGCGGTCCTGGAAACGCAGCAACCGGTCGCCGAGCTCGGCCAGGTCAGCAAAGTCGGCGGGCTTGATGACCTTGCGTTGGATGATCGAGAACACGATTTCGATCTGGTTGAGCCACGAAGCGTGCACGGGCAGGTGCACGAGCCGGGCGGTTGGCCACGCCGCGGTCATCCGCTCGATCGAACGCTGACCGATGTGCGATGAGCCGTTGTCGACGATCCAAAACACCCGTTGCGCTGACGCGTACGGCTCGGTCGTCATCACCTGTGCGACCAGGTCCATGAACGGCACGATCCCGGTCTTGTCAGCGACCTGTCCGAACAGGCGGGCCTGGTGCACGTCGTAGGCGGCCATGTAGGCGAGGGTCCCGCCCCGCTCGTACTCGAACTCGACCTGGGCCACGTTGCCGGGACCGGCCGGGCGACCCTGATGACAACGACGTAGCGCCTGGAGCTGGGACTTCTCGTCCACGGAGATCACGTAGTCGTCGCCGCCGAGCGCGACCCCGTCCCACACACGGGCATACAGGTCCAGGACCCGTGCCGCCCTGGCCGCGAAGTCCCCAGCCCGAGGGAAGATCCATGACCGGTAGCGCCACGGCTTGATGGCATCCGCGTGCAACCAGCGACGCACCGTCGACGCGGAGATGGCCGCCACGAGCCCCTCGTCGACCGCTTGAGCAGCCAACTCCGTCGAGCTCCACCGAGACAGCGGCACAGCCCGCTGCTCCGGCGGCTCACATGCCATGGCTTTGACCCCGGCCACCACCTCGGGCCCGAACCGGCGGGGTCGTCCCGAACGAGGCCGGTCACCCAGACCAGCCAGCCCCTCGATACTGAAACGCTTCCGCCAACGAGACACCACGTCCACGCACACCCCGACCCGAGCGGCGATATCGACGTTCTGCACGCCATCACACGCCAACAGCACGATCCGCGCCCGGACAACCGATCCATGCGACGCCGACCGTGACCCGGCCCGCTCCTCAAGCACCGCCCGTTCCTCGCCCGACAACACCACCACGAACGGCGAGCGACGCGACACAGCACGCACCTCCACACGGAACGAACAACCAGGACGAACTTACACCGCTGTACTTATCGGCAGCGCCACTAGCGAGCGATCGCTCGAGCCAACCGTCGTGCCGCCAGATGTCTTAGAAGGGCTTCGCACTCTGCCGATCTATGTCGACCTCGGTGAGAACGCTAACCGGCGGTCGGTCGTCGTGCAGTCAACTACCGGCGTTATAACGGCGGGAGTGGGAGCTGAAGGTGGAGGACAGTATGACGGCTACTACTTTGATGACGATCTATTGCAGGGGCTAACAGTGTCTGTATTCGACAACGGACGGCCGTTTACGATTGCCGTAGGCACTCCCACGAATCGTGAGGGCTATGGCCTGATCGTTCTGCCAAGTGAGGATGGTACATGGCAGGCGTACTATGCCAACGAGACCGACTACCACGCTCTGCTTGAGGGACTGGGGAGTCCCGGAATCGAAGGACGGGAGGGCCCAGAAGTGACCCTCCTGTCGGCCGAGGGTTAGCGAGTGAGTCTTGACGCTTGATGACACCTATCCGCCCGCGGCGAGACGGCGGGCTCCACCGGTGGTTGCAGCGGGCCGGTCATGATGACCGGGTCGTCCTGTAGCAACCATCCGGTGACGGTCTCATCATGGCAGCTCGGCTGTCTTGTGACGAGCGTGTGCGTATAGAGGTGGGTACGGCGTAGGCTCGCCTGTCCGAAAACGCCGCGGCACTCCACCTGACCACCCCGACCCAACGCCACCGACAACGGCCCCGTCACCACCGGCCGATCCCGCTCCCCCAACACCGGCAACACCGTCACAAAGAACTTCGCCAACGCCTCACCAGACAACTCCATCCACCAACACTAAGCCTCGCGCCTTATCCCGTGGCGGACCCTTACGCCCGTCAGCAGATGCCAACGTCACCCACCGTAGACCCCCGCCTCGTAGTACTCCGCCAGCTGTCCAGCTCCTTCGGAGAGAAGGGCTCCGAACTCGGATTCGGTAATCGAGATGACAGCGTCCGTCGGGTCTGAGCCCCATGCATCGGTGTACGTCCCGTCCGACCGTTGAGGGAAAGCCGACTCAAGTGCCGCTGCGGTCACTCCATCGGCTGATGTGAACGGTAGTTGTGTGAAAAGTATAGCCCGCTGACCAGGCTGGATACCAGGCAACTCAGCGCCTGGCATGTCAAAGCCACGAAATATTCGTACCTCGATCACATCGTCCTCGAGAAATGAACCCTGAGGTACGTCAGGCGCACTATTCACATACACGCCTGTCGTCGGATCGACGTCGGCGTAGCGCCAAACCCCAACTACTTCGAACCGTGCAAGGAGCGACGTCTCGGTGTAGGACTCGTGTCCAGCTTCTACGTCAAACTGTTCGGGCGTCGTTCCCTCATCCAGACGGACGGCTACAACGACGATCGGAACCGGCAGCGTTACTGCGTCGCTCGGTCGTAGCGACCTCACGATTCCACCCCAGTCGCCTGCCGTCTCGTCGGCGCGATAGGTTTCTGGAGTCTGCGATGCTGGCATGTCGGCGGCGAGTGTAGTGACAGTGACAGTCGTTGTGGTGGTGCGGTCGTCGTGGACGTCGGCCGGACTTCCGGTGGTCGGTGGTGCCAACTCAATGGCACGGTCGTCGTTGGCGCACCCCGCTCCGACTAGAATGGCGGCAGAGACAGCAAGGTAACGCGTAACCAGCGACTGATGCCGGCGGCGATACACTCTAGTCACGCAGAAACTCCTTCGCGATTACTTCAATGAACCGCATCCAAGCCAGGCGAAGTCGTCTGCTTGAAGGCTCCATAGATATCGGTACGCAACTGTCATCACTGCGTCCGACAGAGGTGTTCGTGGGCAAGTGTTAGGGTGGTTGAGGCCGACGCTGTGACCGATCTCGTGGCCGACGACGGTATGAACGTCTGCCTGCTTTGTTGATTGGTTCATTGTGCCGGATGTATTCCAACTCCAGTCAGAGTTGACCCAAGTACGAGACTGAACGATAAGGCCCGGAAATGAGCCTTCCAGGACAATGTTGTTTGTCGTCCCAGGGATGTTAGGGACCGCCACAGGATTGATCGCCTGCTCGAGATGCCTCTCGGTCAAGGGACGCCTGACATCGCGCCGACCGAATCGCGCGGCTTGTCTCGCGGCGCGCCCTTAGGATAGCCGACGGCCTTGAAGCTCAAGGGGTTTATCTCAAAAGGATAGGAACCTCCACTCGTGGCAGGTACGGACAGCGAGAGATTGGAACCTTTGTGTCCGTTCCACTGAGTCACGGCGTTTCCGTACGCCGCAACGGGCCACAGAGGCAGATTCGTGCGGGTGATGAACGAAGCATCAGCGCCTGCGGGGCCTATGAATCGCTTGAGCTTGATCTGCTGATAGGGACCGCCACAGGATTGATCGCCGGATCGAGGTACCGGTAGGCCAAGGCACCCCTGACCTCGCGTCGACCGAATCGCGCGACTTGTCTCGCGGCGCTCCCATAGCTCGATGGGCCTGTGGGCAGGTACTCCTCGCACCAGTACGTCCTCGCAGTGATGCGAGGTTCGAGACCGCTGGCCGGCCGAACCGATTCGCTTGCGTGAGGACTCGCGCTCACTGGTTACCACGGATTCAATGCCAAAAATGTGCTGGACAGGCCTAGCGCTCGCTTGAGGCGTGTTCCGGTAGTTGTCATGACTATACGGTTACTTTCGTTGACGTCATAAGGCCGCCACAAGCTTCCTCGGGCGAGAGTAGTTGGAGGTCAAGCCCGTACACGCTTGATGCCGCGGCCGCGGCACTGGTGCGCCTGTGGATCCGGCGTTCCGGGTAGCTCACTCGGCCGGAATGGACCGGTCCGGCCGACGGAGTCACGGTGCCTCAGCTGGCCCGATGGTTTCGGAAACCGAACGACTGCTCGCAGCCGTTGCCGACCGGCGGCTCCGGTGACATGAGGATCTCCAACCCGCCGTCATCGTCGATCTCCGTTCGGCGCGCTTCGGTTGGGCTGGTGTCGGTTGGGGACGGGACAGCGCCGTCAATCCATCGACGGTTCAGCATCCCGTTGCCGCTTGTAGGGCACGACATGCTTCAGCCATCCGGGCCGGTGGCAACGAGGTGACCTTTCGGCGGAAGGATTCGCGAGGAATCGTGTGGACGTTGTCGAAGTTGACGACGCTGGCGGTCGGCACGCCGTCGGCCGTCGTCAGTTCGAGTTCGGAGACGAGACCGCGGCGCGTCCGGGTCAACGCGGCGACGACGACGGCGCCGATCCGTTCCGCAACGGGATCCCGGGTCAGCACCAGGACCGGGCGATCACCGCCGGGTGTCGCGGCGAACCAGACGTCACCCCGCCGCATCGACGGCCCAGTCTGACCAGTCTTCGGCGGGGCCCCAATCGGCGATCTCGGCCAGCGCCCGCTCTCCGTCGTCGAGCGGTGAGGCGTTCCATCGATGGGCGTCACCCTCTGATGCCAGCCGATCGAGGTGCCGGCGCAAGGCCTCTCGCAAGAGCTCGGATCGGTCGACTCCGAGCGTGTCCGCCCATCGTCGTGCCTCCTCGGCATCCCGGTCGTCAACTCGGAAGCTGAGCATCGTCATACGCAGACTCTACTACGTATGACACGGCACCGACTCCGCCCGGGTCGACGCGGCGGGGTCTGACGTCGACGAGAAGCCGGAGGTATCGAAGTGATACTGGCGGTTCCGACGCGGCGAAGGCGGCGGTGATGTCGATCGGAGAGACGATCGATCTCGAGCTCGGTCCTGAGGGCATCGGTGCGACCGTCGTGTTCCCGTCGGGCATGACGGCGACCGGGGCGGTTCCCGACATCGTCGCCCTGGAGTGACGGGTCGTCGTACCATCGGGTGATGCCGCCGGTGAGTCGAGATGTCGGGAGTACGACGGTGCCGCCGAGCGATTCGGATCATCCAGCGAGCTGGAAGTTCGGCTTTCCGATCTACCACCCGGCCGATCTCGCGGCTTGGCGGGCCTGGCTCACGATCAACGCGGAGACGTCGCGGGGCGTGTGGGTGGCGTCGTGGCGGAAGGCGAGTGATCGCGAGCGGGTGCCGTACGCGGATCTCGTCGAGGAGGCCATCTGCTTCGGCTGGATCGACTCGACGGTCAACGTGCTCGATGACGAGCGGGGCATGCAGCTCATGACGCCCCGAAAACCCAAGAGCGGCTGGACCCGGCTGAACCGGGGTCGGGTTGCGGCGATGGAGGCGCAGCGACGTATGACCGACTCCGGGCGTCGGGCGGTCGAGCGAGCCCAGGCGAACGGGTACTGGACGATCTACGACACAGTCGAGGACCTGCTCGAGCCCGACGAGCTCGCCGTCGCCCTCGACGACGATCCGGCCGCTCGCGCCACTTGGGACGGGTTCCCGCCCTCGGCTCGGAAGCAGATGCTCTGGTGGATCGTCAGCGCGGGACGGCCCGAGACCCGCGCCTCACGCGTCGCCACGATCGTGTCCGAGGCCGCTTCGGGACGTCGGGCTCAGGGCTGACCCTGTTCGAGGGTACGTGGGCGGAATCGTCAGCCGGTGTTGCGAAGGCCCGCGGCGATGCCGTTGATGGTGAGCAGGAGGGCGCGCTGGGTGAGGCGCGCCGTATCGTCCTCGGCATCCGCGGCTCGCGACCGGGCGAGCAGCTCGACCTGAAGCACGTTCAGCGGGTCGAGATAGGCGTCGCGCACCCGGATCGTGCGTTTGAGGAGCGGCATGGAGTCGAGCAGGCCACCGCCGGTGACGAGCGCGAGCCCTCGAGTCGTGCGCTCGTGCTCGGTGACGATCAGGTCGAAGATGTGGTGGAGCCCAGGATCGACGAGCTGTTCGACGTAGTGCCGGCTCATCGCCAGGTCGGTCTTGGCCAGGGTCATCTCCACGTTCGACACGAACGACGCGAAGAACTCCCAGTCGGCGTACATCGTCGTCAGGATGTCGGAATGACCGGCGGCCCGGGCCGCTTCCAATCCGGCGCCGACCCCGAACCATCCCGGGATGATCTGGCGTGACTGGGTCCATCCGAAGACCCACGGGATGGCGCGCAGATCCGCGATGCGGGCCGGGTCGCCGGGTCCGGCGGTTGGGCTCGAACGGCGAGCCGGCCGCGACCCGATGTTCATGGCGGCCAGCTCTTCGACCGGGGTCGAGCTCACGAAGTAGTCGGCAAGCCCTTCGGTGTCGAGGAGCGCACGGTACGCCGCGTAGGCGCGGACCGACATGAGCTCCATGACCTCGTTCCAGGCGCTGACGATGGACGCGTCGTGACGGGGATGACGGTGCGTCAGCGACGCCTCGACGAGCGCCGACACCGCCAGATCGAGGTTGCGGCGGGCCAGGCCCGGGAGCCCGTACTTGTCGGCGATGACCTCGCCCTGCTCGGTGACCTTGATCTCGCCCTCGACCACGCCCGGGGGCTGGCTCAAGATGGCCGCGTTGCTCGGGCCACCACCTCGCCCGACCGACCCGCCGCGTCCGTGGAACACCACGATCCGGACTCCGGTCTCGTCGGACACTGCGGCGATCTCACGCAGCGCCTTGTGGATCTCCCACTGGGAGGTGGTGATACCGCCGTCCTTGTTGGAATCGGAATAGCCGACCATCACCTCCTGCACCCGGCCACCCAGCTCGACGATTCGCCGGTATCCGTCGACGGCGAGCAGATCACGCAACACCGTCCCGATGCTGCGGAGGTCCGAGATCGTCTCGAACAGGGGGACGAAGCGCAGGCGGGCCACCCCGTTGGGCAGATCGACGAGCCCGGCGTCGCGGGCGAGCACGATGGGAGCGAGGACGTCGTCGACGCCTTGGGTCATCGACACGATGTAGCTGCCGATCACCTGTTTCCCCCAGCGATCCATGACCGCGCGAAGCGTGTTCATGAGCACGACCGGCTCGGGACCACCGGACGTGACGGGCGGCGCCAGGGGGCGCCGGCTGGCGATCTCGACCGAGAGGAGCTCGGTGCGTTCGCGTCGGCTCAGGGCCCGGTAGTCGACTCCGAGCGGTTCGAAGAGCGTGGCCAGCGCGTCGTGGTGACGGGTGGAGTGTTCGCGGATGTCGAGGTAGGCGAGATGGAAGCCGATCATCGCCACCGTCCGACGGACCCGGGCGAGGCGGCCGCGGGCCATCGAGCCTCCACCGTGGGCCTCGAGCGACGTGGCCATCTGGGCCAGATCGCGCTCGAGCACGTCGGCGCCGGTGTAGGCGTCAGGCCCCGGAGGCGTTGCCGCCGTGTGGAGCAGCCGGTGGTGGATCAAGGTGCAACGCAGCCGGTACGGTTCGTCGGGGTTCACCCCGGCGAGCAGCTCGGCGGAACCGGCGATGAGCGAGCGCTCCCGGCCGAGCGCGGTGAGCAGCTCCGGCGACACGCCGACGACCGACGTGCTCACGGACAGATCCGCCGACAACTGTTCGACCTCGGCGACGAGCAGTCGAAGTGCGATCGCCCGCTGCACGGTCAGGATGGCCAAGGTCGTCTCGCTGGTCACGTTCGGATTCCCGTCGCGATCTCCCCCGACCCAGGAACCGAAGCGCACCGGCACCCGATCCACCGGCAATGCGCCACCGATCGAGCACAGCACTGCGTCGATGTCGTCGAACAGCTCCGGCACACCGTCGGCCACGATCATGGCGAGGAAGTACAGGACGGACCGCGCTTCGTCGACGGGGTTCGGGCGCTCGCGACGAAGCTCGTCGGTCTGCCACATGGCATCGATGAGCTCGTCGAGGCGCCGATCGATCCGCGCCCGTTCGGCGGTGCTCGACGAGGCCTCGTTGCGGCGCTCGATGAGCGTCGCGGCGACGGCCAACTTGTCGAGGATGGATCGCCGCGATGCCTCCGTGGGGTGCGCGGTGAACACCGGCTGGAGCTGAGCCTCGATCGTGGTGTCGACGATGTCGGACGTCGCGATGCCTCGTTCGACGAGTCGCGCGACCGTCGCCGCGAACTCACTGCCGAAGGCGGCTCCCTCCGAGTCCAGGTTGTCGATGCGGTGCACCTGCTCGGCGGTGTTGGCCAGGTGGAAGTACATGGTGAAGGCACGGGCCAGCCGTATGGCATCGACGACATCGACACCACCCAGGACGTCGATCAGGTCGGCGCTGGGTTGCCCGGCCCGACGAAACCCACGGGCGAGGCCGCGCACGTTCTCGACCAGGTCCAGCAGGCCCTGGCCGTGTTGACGTACCAGGGCATCGCCGAGTTGGGCGCCCAGCCGACGAATGTCGTTGCGCAGCGCCGTGTCGACATCGGCGAGATCGACCGCGTCGCTGTGGTCGGCGCCGGTCCCCGTGGTCTCAATCGTGGCGGTGGCTCACAGGAACGCCGAGGCGCCCGAGGGTCCCCGTTTCGAAGTCGATCTCGACGAGCACGGCGCGATCGTCGCCGACCACCCATGCGTCGTGGCCCGGCGCGACATCGACCACGGCGGGCGCGACGTACTCGAGCCGACAACCGTCGTCGAACTCGAAACTCAGTGCGCCCTCGACCAGGAACCCAACGTGCGCGTGCGCACACGTCTCGGTGCCGACGAGCGGTTTGATGTCGACGGACCACCGCATCCCCGCCGGATAGACCATCCGCTTGATGCGGGCCTCGCCGGCGTTGCCGACGTCGATCTCCACCGGCCCGAACGACACGTGACGAGCGCCCGACACGACCTCCAATGGTTCCTCAGCCATGGAGCACAGTATCGCGGCGACGGGGCTCAGGCGAGGGCGGTACGCATGGCTGACACGGTGTCGAGGTCGTCGAGCAGGGTGATCGAGCGATTGCGGAACGCGTCGGAGAACTCACGCTGATCCTCGCCGTTGTACGGCGGCACCAACGACAGGAACGAGGCCAGCACCGTGTACCCGCTGTGCAGACGAATGGCGTGCCAGGCGTCGTCGCGGCTGATCTCGGACCCTCCGAGCGAACGACGGGTGTCGAGGTAGTGCTGCACGAGCGCGTGCTCCGAGGCGCGGCGGTCCTCGGCGGTCATCGACATCGACAGGAAGTAGCCGACATCGCGCATGGGGCTCATGACGGTGGTCAGGCCCCAGTCGAGGAAGCCGACGCGCGATCCGTCGACGAAGACGTTGCCGATGTGGGTGTCGCCGTGGATCAGGGTCTGGGGACCGGCCTGCCAGAGGTCGATCACCGCCGCGGGATCAGCGATGTACATCTCGCCGACCGCGATGTAGGCGTAGGACAAGACGTCGCGGTTGTTGTCGATCACCTGGCGCAGCATGTTCGACGTGAACTCGCTGGCGCTCGCCGGGTCGGACATGACCCAGGGGCGCACGGTGTCGAGGCGCGCCGGGTCTTCGAACCGAACGTGGAGGTGGGCCAGATCGGTGAGGGCTCCCGCGGCGAGGTCGGGCGTGATGCACCGGATGCCGTCCGAGATCGTGCAACCGGTCGCCATCAGGTCTTCGAGAAGGATGACGAACGCGCCGTCCGCATCGGCCTCGGCGAAGTAACTCGTGGGTGTCCGCAGGGGGAGAGTCGGCGCGAGATCGCGGTAGAAGCGAGCCTCCCGGGCCCCCATTCCGGTCGATCCGATCGCCATGCGGTGGTCCGCATCGAGCGATGCCATCTTGCAGAACAGTCGATCCGGCGCGCCGGCCTGCACGTCGTAGGTGAGACCGAGGTTCACGTGGTGGTTGGTGGAGCCGCGCTGTCCCAGAACCTGAACCTCGGCGACCGTCGCCCCGGGATGGTGCCCCTGAAGCGCCGCGGTCACCCACGCCGGCGTCAGGCCTTCGACATCGATCGGTACGGACGAAGTCATGGAACACCCCCTCCCGTGACAGTAGTCCCTCCCCGGGGAGCACCCGAGTCCTCATCGCTTGCCGTGAGCCGCTCCGCCGCACCGGCGGCCGCTCCGCCGCGCCGCTCGCTGGGATGGTGTCTACTGCAACCTCGATCTCGAGAGCCTCATGCCGCTGCGCCCCGCGGAGCTGCGTGGGTACCTCGGGGAGATCCTCGAGAACCCGGCGCTCGACGTCGTCATCGGCGCGGCAACCAGATGTCCCGGGGCAGACCCGGCTTGCGGCGCCGATGACGACCGGGAACACGAACAGGTGGATCTCGTCGACGAGACCGGCGCCGAACGCGTGGCGCGCCAGGTCCGGGCCGCTCACGCTGAGGTCCCCGTCGTTTGCCTCTTTCAGGCGGGCGACGGCCTCCGGATCGAACTCGCGCTCGAGGCGGGTGCGTGGGGTCCAGACTTCGTCGAGAGTGCGGGATAGACGACTTTGTCCAGGGCCCTCCACCCCTCGGCGTACTCGGCCTCGACGACCGGGACTCCGGCGGCGGCATCGACGGTCTGGCACACCGCCATGGTCTCGTTACATGCGTCGGCCGTAGAGGTGGGTGCCGATGTTCGCCTCGAGGTCGTTCACGAACGCGTGAACCTCGGGGTCGGGCGGCTCCGTCGAACTGCCCGTATCGGTCCTCGATGTACCCGTCGAGCGACGTGAGCGCGGTGTAGATCTTGGACATCGAAGCCTTCGCGAGGGTGAGCCGACGACGGCAGAGGGCCGGGCCGCCGCGCGCATGCTACGGACCCAGCAGCGCCCGGCGGGGCCGACCAAGCGCCGCGGCGCCGCGACGATCTCGGCGCGTCTGAGACGCGGTGCGTCAGCTGGCTTCGAGGTGATGTCGCAGTGCTTCTCGGATGATCTCGGAAACAGGGACGCCTTCGTCTTCTGCTCGGCGCGAGAGGCGTTCCTTGAGTTCTGGGTCGAGCCGGACGGATTCGACCGTTGACGGTGCGGATCCGAGCCTGGGGCGACCGCGATTGCCGCGCCGGGCGATGACCGAGTCGATGTCGTAGCCCGTCTCAGCCTCGTCGGCCAGCTTCTCGATGAGTTCGTCATCGATGGGGTTACCTGACGTGGTGTGTCCGTAGGTGCGCTTGGTCATGGGTCGAGGAGCTTCCGGTAGACGGTCCGAAGGGGCATGGCGTGGATGATCAGCTCATCGCCCTCGGTCGTGACGAGCACGATGATCTCCAGGAGGTTCGCGGCGCGGTCCGGGCCGATCACCAACCATCGGTCCGGGTCCTCGCCCAGGTCGTCGACAACTGTGGGGTGCTCGACGGCGTGGAGGACGTCGTCGTCGGCGATGCCGTGGCGGCGGGCGGACGAATGGATCTCCACATGGTCTTACTGTACTACGAAAGTGGTGGATGCCAGCCCATGGCGACGCAGTCCGCGTTCGCGGGCAGGACGAGCTGCAATCGTTGCCTGACGTGGCAGTAGTGTGCCGAGACGCGACACGAGGGGGCTGGTGATGCGGGCGTGGGTCGTACGCGGCGACGGTGAGCCGGCCGATGTCTTCGTCGCCGACGAGGTGCCCGAGCCGACCCCGGAGGTCCTCGATGGCGCCAAGATGGACCTCGCCGGGTGGGTGGTCGACCCCGTGCGGCTCGGTGTCGACGATCCCGCCGAGCAGGCGTTGTACCAGCATCGAGCGTCCGCGATCTCGAGCCGACCTCCCTACGAGGACTGGGTGCTGCTGGATGTCCGCGTCGCCGCGCTCGCGCTGCCCGACGTGACCATGGCCCGAGGCACCTATCCGGTACGGGTGGCCCGCCCGTACATCTCCGGCCAGGAGGCCGTGGGCATCGTGACCGACGCGCCGCCGGCGCGGGCCGAATTGATCGGGCGCCGAGTCGTCGCCGTCACCATGCAGCCCTGGGGTGGCCTGGCGCCGGTGTCGGTCGGTATCGGGCCGGTGTTCGAAGTCCCCGGCGGCATGTCCGACACCGACGCCGCGGGGTTCGTGATACCCGCCCACACCGGCTACCACGTGGCGATTCGTCGAGGCCGGGTGTCGGCCGGTGAACGGGTCGTGATCCTCGGGGCCGCCGGCGGGCTCGGCTCGGCGATGCTGCAGCTCGCGGTCGCTCACGGTGCCGAGGTCGTGGCCGTCGTCGGGTCGGACGACAAGGCGGCGTTCGCTCTCGGGCTCGGCGCGCATCACGCCGTGGTCCACGGCGGCGGCAGCGTCACCGATGCCGTGCGCAGCGCCATCGGCGCGGAACCGGTTCAATGCGTGCTCGATCCCGTGCAGGGCTCGATGGGCGCCGACGCCCGCCGCCTCCTCGCCCCCGACGGTCGGTGGGTCCTGTGCGGCCACGCCGGCGGCCTGCAACCGATCGACCCGGCCTTCTACATGGCCAACCACACGCTCGTCGGAGCGACGCTGGGCGGGTATGCGCGCGACGTCATGCGGGCGATGGAAGCCGAGACGCAGGTGGCGGTCGTCGACCTGTGGCACCACGGTCGGTTCCGTCCGGTGACCACGAGCGAGATCGGCTTCGACGATGTCCCCGCCGCGCTCACCGATATCGCGGCGCGCCGCAGCCGTGGTCGAATCGTGGTCAGGATCGGCCACGACCCCGGGGCTCGGCCATGAGCGCCGGGTTGTACGACCCCACGACCGCGGCGTTCCAGGAGGACCTTCACGCGGTGTACCGACGGCTTCGTGACGAGCATCCGGTCTACGTCGACCACGAAGGCGTCGTGGTGCTGTCGCGGTTCGACGACGTGTGGAACGCCGTGCACAACTGGCCGGTGTTCTCGTCCGACCACGTGGCCGAGGCGGCGATGCAACTTCCGACGATGATCTACATGGACGCGCCCCGTCACGCTGACCTTCGGTCCCTCGTCTCGCGTGCCTTCACACCCCGTCGGGTGGCGGGCCTCGAGGCGCGCATCCGGCGCATCGCCAACGACCTGCTCGACCGGTGTGGCTCCGACTTCGACCTGGCCCACGACTACGCCGCCCCGCTGCCGAGCACGATGATGGCCGAGCTGATCGGAGTACCGGACGACCAGCGGGAGCACTTCCGCGTCCTCACCGAGGCCTTCCTCGAGATCCCAGGACCGCGGCTGCGGCAGCGAGCCGTTTCACCGCCGTCTACGACGTGTTCGGCCCCCTCCTGGAGCAGCGACGGGCGCATCCGGAGGACGACCTGATGTCGGCCCTGATCGCCGCCGAGGTCGACGGCCGCCACCTCACGGATGCGGAGCTGAAGGGCTTCTGCTTCCTCCTGCTGATTGCCGGGAACGACACCACGACCAGCGCCATCGGCAACGGCGCCGTGCTTCTGGCCGAACACCCCGATCAGCGGGCCGAGCTCGTGCGCGATTCAACACTGATCCCCGGGGCGATCGAGGAGATCGTGCGCATCGAGTCCCCGGCCCAAGCACTACCCCGCACGTGCATGCACGACATCGAGGTCCACGGGGTGACCATCGCGGCCGGCAGCCGCGTGATGCTCCTGTGGGGATCGGCGAACCTCGACGACCGCGAATTCGCCGACCCGGAACGGTTCGACATCCACCGCCTGGCGCCACGCCATGTCGGCTTCGGGCACGGCGTGCACCACTGCCTCGGGGCCTCACTGGCCCGGCTGGAGGCGCGGGTCGCGTTCGAGGAACTGCTTCGTCGCATGCCCGAGTATCGGCTCGCCGGCCGGTGCGAACGGTTTGTCTCGCACTGGGCGAGAGCGTGGCGCACCATCCCCGTCTCGGCGCGGTGACCGGCCCGACGCCGTCATGCCATCTCACCAGGGACGAGTGCCGGCACGGACGCCCGGCCGTACCGGTCCTCAAGTCGAACGACATCGTCGAGCTCGGTCGTGCTGGCTTCGAGGATCACGCAGTCGACGATCGCGGTGAGGCGGTGACGGGTGCCGGGTACGAGGTGCACGGCATCGCCGGGACCGAGGTCGAACATCTCCAGGTGGTCCTCGTCCGAGCCGATCTCCAGTCGCACCCGACCGGACTGCACGGCGATCGTCTCCTCCTTGCCTTCGTGGTACTGCAGGGACAGCGCCTGCCCTGCGTCCACGTGGAGTGACTTGCCGCAGTACTTGCCCGGCTCGAGCGCGAAACGCTCCTCGTGCCCCCAGGGCTTGTCCACGCGCACGATCACTTGAACCCAGTCAGCTCGGGACATGGTGGGGACCTCCGGTGGTTGACGAACAGGCGAGTACCGATCGGTACACGTCGACATAGCGATCGACCATGGCGGCGGAGCCGAATCGGGCCGCGGTGGCGGAACGGATCAGCGTGCGGTCGAGGGATCCGGCCCGCTCGATGGCCGCGCTCGTGTCGGCGGGCCCGTCGACGAGGAAACCGGAGCGACCATGGTCGACGATCTCGGGCATGGAGCCGCGTCGGTGAGCGATGACAGGCGTGCCGCAGGCCATCGCCTCCACGACACTGAATCCGAACGGCTCGTCGAAATCGATCAGATGGAGCAGGGCGTGGGCGCCGGCGAGGACCCCGGCGCGATCGGCGGCGCCGACCGGACCGATGAACGTCACGTCCTCGCCGTCGAGATGCGGCGCGACCTCAGCGTCGAAGTATCCACGGTCCTGGATGATCCCGGCGATCACGAGGGGGCGGCCCGCCTGGCGGGCGGCCGCGATCGCCTCCGCGGTCCCCTTGTCGGGATGGATGCGCCCGAAGAACAGCAGGTGGTCCCCGGGAGCGGGATCCACGGCGAAGGCCGAGGTGTCGATGCCGTGATGGATGGTGGCGGCGTAGCGGAGTCGCGGATGCCGGTCGGCGTCGCTGATCGCGACGTAGGTCGCGGTGGGGTTGTACCGCTCGTAGACCGCCACGATGCGTTCGTCGGAGAAGCCGTGAATGGTCGTGACCACCGGTGTGGCGACGAGGCGACTGTAGGTCAGCGGCAGGAAGTCGAAGCCGTTGTGAATGAGGTCGAACTCTCCGGCGCGCTCGAACACGTCGGCGATGTGGACGCATTCGGCGACCTTCGCGTCGATCGTCGAATCCTCCGACCAACCGGTCGGACAGGTCGACGCGAGCGTTCCCGCGGTGACGGAATCGGCGGTCGCGAACAAGGTGACCTGATGCCCGAGGGCCACCAGCCCCTCGGCGAGCAACGAGGCGAACATTTCCCACGGTCCGTAGTGCCGAGGCGGCGTGCGCCAGGAGATCGGCGAGAGCACTGCGACCCGTAGCGGGTCGAGGGCGATGGATTGGTGAGGGAGAGGAACAGGGGCCACCGTACCGGCCACGGGCCGAAGGGAGACGGCGGTACACTGGGCGTCACCTCCTTGGGAGAGTGCGCCTCGCTTGGGCTGGACGACCGTTACGGCCTCGTCGCCCGTCGCAGGTCCGACGCCTTGACCGAGCCGAACACCGGAGCTCGTCATCCCTTCACCCAGCTCGACTGCGGGTCTCATCCCGTCAGTCCCCGCCGACGGTCCCCGCCTCGGCATGTTGTCGACGTTCCCGCCCACGGAGTGTGGGATAGCGACCTTCGCGGCCGCCTTGAGCGCGGGGATCATCGCGTCGGGCGGCAGCGTCGACGTCGTGCGCATCGGCGACCCTCCCGCGATCGAGGATGCCTCGGTCCTGGCCTCCATCGCCGGCGATCCCGGCGTCGGGACCCGCGCCGCGCTGGCGGTGCTGAACGACGCCGAGGTGGCCATCGTCCAACACGAGTACGGCATCTTTCCGGGGACGGATGGCCGCGACGTCCTCGAGTTGTTGAACGGGCTCACCGTCCCGTCCATCGTTGTCGCCCACACCGTTCTCGCCGAGCCGACGCCTGGTCAGCGTTCCGTGCTGGAGCGGGTCTGTACGGCCGCCGACTCGGTGGTCGTCATGACCGAAACGGCCCGGGACCGGCTAGTGCGATCGTACGACGTGGTGGCCGCCAAGGTCCGGGTGATCGCCCATGGGGCAGCCACGCCGTCGGTCGGCGAGCACCTCGCGGCGGGAACCGATTCCCGCGGTCCGAAGGTGTTGACGTGGGGCCTGCTCGGCCCGGGCAAGGGCATCGAATGGGCCATCGACGCCCTCGCCCTGCTGCACGACCTGTCGCCGCGACCCCGCTACGTCATCGCCGGCGCCACCCACCCGAAGGTCCTCGAGCGGTCGGGCGAGACCTATCGCCACATGTTGCAGCGCCGCGCCAACGCTTCCGACGCCCGGTCGATGGTGTCGTTCGATCCCGCCTACCGCGATCTCCTGTCGCTCAACGCGCTGATCCGGACCGCGGACCTCGTCGTGCTGCCCTACGACTCCGCGGACCAGGTCACGTCGGGAGTGCTCGTCGACGCGGTCGCGGCCGGAATACCTGTCGTGTCCACGGCATTCCCGCACGCCCGTGAGCTTCTCGCCAGCGGCGCGGGCATCGTGGTCCCCCAACGCGACCCGGTCAGCCTCGCCGAGGCGATCCGAACGGTGCTCACCGAACCGGGTCGGGCGCAGAGGATGCGTGACGAGGCCCAGCGCCTCGCACCGGGCCTGTCGTGGACGGCGGTGGCCGAGCAGTACACCTCGTTGGCCGAGGACCTCATCGTGGCCCGACGACCGGTGCTGACATGATCGGATACTCCTTCGATCACCTGCTGTCGATGTCGACGCCGATCGGGACGTTCGAACACGCCGAGGGACGGAACCCGCGTCGTGAGCACGGCTACTGCACCGACGACATGGCGCGGGTCCTGGCCGTCACAAGTCGGGAACCGGCTCCGGCGCCGGCCGTCGTCGAGCTCGCCCAGACCGCCTACCGGTTCGTCGTCGCCGCGCAGGACGCCGAGGGCCAGGTCCGCAATCGGTGTGATGCCGACGGGCGATGGACCGACGCCTACGGCGTCGAAGACTGTTGGGGACGCAGCCTCTGGGGACTCGGGACGGCGGCCCGTCTGGGCCACAACGGCACCCTTCGTCGGGCGGCGTTGGCGTCGTTCGACCGCAGTGCCGAGCAAAGATCCCCGCATCGACGAGCGATGGCGTTCGCCGCGCTCGGAGCGGCTGAGGTTCTCGTGTCGGACCCGAGCCACACCCGCGCCCAACTCCTGTTGATCGATGCGGCCGAAGCCATCGGGGCACCCTCAGCCGATCCGGCCTGGTGCTGGATGGAGCCGCGGCTCAGCTATGCCAACGCGGCCGTCGCCGAGGCGCTCATCGCCGCCGGCGATCTGCTCGGCCGTGCGGACCTGCTGCGCGACGGCATGTCCGTGCTGGCCTGGCTGCTCGACCGCGAGACCATCGACGGCCACCTGTCCCCGACGCCCGTCGGCGGGTCGGGACCTCGTCGACCGCGCCCCCGGGTTCGACCAACAGCCGATCGAGGTCGCGGCGATGGCTGATGCGTGCTCGCGAGCGGCCGGCATCAGCAACGACGACAGCTGGGTGAAGGGCCTCGACTCGGCGGTGCGATGGTTCGGAGGCGCCAACGACCTCGGTGTACCGATGTGGGACCCGGCGTCGGGGGGCGGCTACGACGGTCTCACCCGCTCGGGACCGAACCAGAACCAGGGAGCCGAATCGACCCTTGCGGCCGTCTCGGTGTTGCAGCACGGCGAGAGAATCACATCGCTCGGACAGACGATCCTCAGCGCGCCGAACGTCATCCCTGCAAGAGGCTGAGAAGGTCATCGAGCGGAACGGTGGCGACGCCGGCGCCGACATCGGCGAATCCGTAGGGGATCACCAAATGCCCCTGGTGGATCATGCTGCCGCACGAGTACACGACGTTGGGCACGTAGCCTTCCCGCTCCTCGTCGATCGGTTCGAGAAGCGGCGCCTGGAGATGGCCGATGACCCGCGCCGGGTCGTCGAGGTCGAGGAGGAGCGCTCCCAGGCTGTAGCGGCGCATCGGACCCACCCCGTGGGTGATCACCAGCCAACCGGCATCGGTCTCGAGTGGCGATCCACAGTTGCCGAGCTGCATCAGCTCCCACGGTTGTTTGGGCTCCTGGATGAGCTCGGTCTGGAACCACACGCGCACGTCGTCCGAGGTCATCAGGAAGTTGTTCACGTTGTCATGGCGGCCGAGGGCGAGATAGCGGCCCTTCACCTTCCGGGGGAACAGCGCCATGCCCTTGTTGTGGGCGCAGCGTCCGGCCATGGTGGTGATCCGGAACGACACGAAGTCGGCGGTCTCCAGCAGCTGGGGCATGATCTGATGACCGTCGAACGCGGTGTACGTCCCGTAGTAGGTCACGACATCGTCGTCGACGAAACGCACCAACCTGACGTCCTCCATGCCCCGGCTCTCCGTCGGTCCGGCCGGGAAGATCACCCGCTCCGACAGCTCGCTCTCGGCCGGGAACGACGTCGAGTAGTTCGACGACGCCAACCAGTGCAGGGTGTGCGCCGCCGCCTGGGTCATCGCCGGCCCGACGTCGCCGGCTTCGGTGTCCCGCATCGCCGCTTCGAGGTCGGACATCGTGAAATCGATGTCGAGCCGCTCGATGACGGCTCGCGTCGCCGCGTCGTACACGCCGAGCTCGGAGAGCTTGGTGGCGAAAAAGTCCCGCTCGTGGACCGCTGAACTGCGCCGACCGGTGGCGGCAAACCCGCTCGGTGTATCGATGCGTACCTGCATGTCGGGTCCGACGATGCCCGAGCGGAACTCGACGCTGGAGATGTGGCCTTCGCCGATCGCCCGAAGGCTCATGACGAACCGGCAGGCGCCGGGCTCCACGCCGGACTGGTCCGGGCTCACCACCATCGAAGGGTTTCCGACTGCCGCGGCTTCGATCGAGTACTCGTGGGTGAAGTACATGCCGATCAACGCTCTCCGCTCGGCCGTGAGATCGTCGGGAAGAGCACACCGGTCGGCCACGAGCGCGAAGTTGTCGTCGACGATCGTGTCGAAGGCGCGGTGGCGTGCCGCGAAATCTTCTCTCGTCCCCCAGAGGGTCGCGGTCACGTCGGCTTCGGGCATGGCGAGGAGACGCCGGACCGCGACATCGATTCGTTGGCTCCCGTCCGGCAGCAACTCCTCTCCGGGCAGGAACGGTTTCGTGATGACACGGGAGGGATCAGGCACGATGCGCGCACTGTCGTGGCGAGTGACCGGAAGCGACAACATGGTCCAGGGCCCCGATCGGGTGGGTCAGGCCCTACGACCGGCGCGGGATGCGGAGCCGGATCGGACCCATGCCGCCGCAGGAGCGGAACGACCGGCTCTCCGGACGCGGCACGACACCATGACCATACGTTGCGGGAGTTGCACTTCGGTGACATCGGTCGAGAAGCCGCTGGAGACCGGACCGGCGGCGACACGGGGCCGTGTGCCGCTTGGTTCCAAGTGCGGTCGATCCCCTAGGTTCGACTCCGCCTGAAGGGAGCTGCGGCTTATGGAGCCCGAACTCACGTCCGACCAGCAATTCTTCGCCGAGACGACGCGTCGTTTCCTCGACGACAAGGTCGACGTCACGACCTTGCGCAACCTCCGCGACGACGAGCGCGGGTACGACCCGACCTACTGGCGTCAGGGATGTGAGCTCGGATGGACCTCACTCCTCGTCGCCGAGGACGATGGCGGCGGCAGCATCAGTGGGGCGGGGGTCGAGGACATGACGCTCGTGGCTTACGAATTCGGCCGCCACGCCTCGCCCGGACCGCTCGTCGCCACGAACCTGGTGGCGGCCGCACTCAGCCGTTCCGGCTCGGTCGAGCAGAAGTCCACGGTGCTGCCCGGGCTCTTGTCCGGCGACCTCGTGGCCAGTTGGGCCCACGCCGAAGCCCGGCCCCACGACTCCCTCGGCACCGTGGTCCTCGAGGCCACGCGGTCGGGCGATGGATGGAGGCTCGACGGGCGGAAGGTCGCCGTCGAGGCCGGCGGGACCTCGCAGCAGTTCCTCGTGTCGGCCCGCACCGACCTCGAGTTGAGCCAGTTCCTCGTACCCGCCGACGCTCCGGGTCTCACCGTCACCCCGATGACGGGTCTCGATCTCACCCGGCGGTACTCCTCCGTGGAGTTCGCCGGCGTCACCGTTCCCGCCGCCGCGCTGGTGGGAGAAGCGGGCATGGCCGCTGCGGAGATCGAGCACCTCCAACACCTCGCCAACGTGATCCAGTGCGCCGAGATGGTTGGCGCCATGGACAAGGTGATGGACATCACGGTCGAATGGGCCTTCGACCGGTATTCCTTCGGCCGCCCGCTCGCCTCCTATCAGGCGCTGAAGCACCGCTTCGCCGACATGAAGGCCTGGCTCGAATCGAGTCACGCCATCGCCGATGCCGCGGCCCGCGCCGTCCAGGGAGGCGCCGACGACATCGTGGAACTGGTGAGCGGAGCGAAGGCGTTCATCGGCCGGTACGGACCCGAACTGTGCCACGAGTGCGTGCAGATGCACGGTGGCATCGGCGTCACCTTCGAACACGACCTCCATCTCTACCTGCGGCGAGTCGTGATCAACTCGGCGCTCCACGGAACCGTGCGTGAACACCGCCTCCGTCTCACCGATGCCCTCGATGCCCGCGTCATGAACGAGGAGAACGCAGCGTGACCGCTGAGTCGACCAACGCCGTCGAGAGCCTCGACGACTTCCGGGCCCGGGCCCGAGCCTTCATCGAGGCGAACATCCCGTTCGCTCCGCCGCCGTCGCCGGTGCGCGGTCAACAGACCGACGAGGAGGAGTTGATCGAGGTTCACGACAACCGTCGGGTACAGCGGCTGCTCTTCGACGGAGGCCTCGCCGGGATCGTCGTGCCCCGGGACTACGGCGGGCAGGGACTGACGGTGGAGCACACCCGGGTCCTCAACGAGGAGATGGCCGGGCGCGAGTATCCGAGCCGGTTGCAGGTACCCACCATGTCGCCGTGCATGGCGGTCCTGCTCGAGTTCGGCACCGAGGAGCAGAAGCGCACCCACGTTCCCGCCATCCTGCGCGGTGACGAGATCTGGATGCAGATGCTCTCCGAACCGAGCGGCGGTTCCGATGTCGCCGGTGCGCAGACGTCGGCCGTACGAGACGGCGACGAATGGGTGCTCAACGGGTCGAAGGTGTGGACGACCGGGGCGTGGTGGGCCGACTGGGCGCTGTGCCTGGCCCGGACCGACCCCGACGTCCCCAAGCACCGGGGCCTGTCCGTGTTCATGGTGCCCTTCGACACCCCCGGGATCGAGATGCACCGCATCGAGATGCTCAACGGCTCGAAGGAGTTCTGCCAGGAGTTCCTGACCGATGTCCGCATCCCCGACGGCTGCCGGATCGGCGAGGTCGACCACGGCTGGACGGTGGGCACCCGGTGGATGTTCCACGAGCGCATGTTCATGAACTCGCCGTACGTGCTGGCCCCGATCGGGGCGCTGGGAGCGCAGGGCGGCACCTGGGAGCGAGGCCTGCTGTCGGCGACCAAACAGGCCGGCCGAGCCGACGATCCGGCGGCGCGTGAGCTCGTCGGCGAGGCCTACGCGTTCCTGCTGGCCACCGGGCAGCTGTCTCGCCGGCTCCCCAAAGCGATGCGAGCCGGCACGATGACCGACCAGGGCGCCTCGATCGGCAAGCTCATGGGCTGCCTGCTCTCCCGGCGCATGGGCCAGATCAGCTGGGAGCTCACCAGCGGGGCCGCCGCGGTGTGGGACGACTCCGACTCCGACCTCGGTGCCCGGGGCGTGGCCTTCCTCGGCCGCCAGACGGGGGAGATCGGGGGCGGGACCACGGAGATGGCCCGCAACGTCGTCAGCGAACGGGTGCTCGGCATGCCTCGGGAACGCACCGTCGATCGTGATACGGCCTTTCGCGATGTGCCGAAGGGACCACCGGCCCGCTCCCGGTGAGCCGCGCCCCCCGGTAGGTCATCGACGGGTGTCTGATGAGAAGAGCCCAGACCTCAGGAGGTGTGGAGATGGCTGCCGATCCTTCGAGCGAGCACGCGGTGGTGATCGCCGGTGGCGGTCCGACGGGCCTGATGCTGGCGGCCGAACTGGCGTTGGCTGGTACCGATGTCGTCGTCGTCGAACGGCGTGCCACCCAAGATCTCGACGGTTCGCGCGCCGGCGGTCTGCACGTGCGCACGATCGAGATGCTCGATCAGCGCGGCGTCGCGGAACGGTTCGTCTCCGAAGGCCAACCACACCCCGCCGTCGGCTACGCCTACATCCCGCTCGACATCAGCGACTTCCCGACGCGCCACAACTACGTGCTCGCGCTCTGGCAGCGCGACACCGAGCGCATCCTCGCGTCCTGGGTCGACGAGCTCGGCGTGCCGGTGCTCCGCGGCCGGGAGGTCGTCGGGTTCGCGCCGGACGACGAGGGTGTCGACGTGGCGCTGTCCAACGGCACGACGCTGCGCGCCGCCTACCTCGTCGGGTGCGATGGCGGGCGCAGCCTCGTGCGGAAGGCCGCCGGCATCGAGTTCCCGGGATTGGACCCCTCGGCCAGCTGGATCATCGGCGAGGTCGAGATGCGCGACACGCCCGTGATCGGCACCCGCCGCGAGGGCGGGGGCATCGGTCCCGTCAACCGAGTCGAAGGCGGCGGACCGTACGGCGTCGTGCTGCGGGAGCCGCAGATCGAGCACGAGGCCGATCCCACGCTCGATGACCTCCGTGACGCGCTCGTCGCTGCTTACGGCACCGACTTCGGGGCGCACACCCCGACGCGGATCTCCCGCTTCACGGACATGTCGCGGCAGGCGGCGTCGTACCGCGCCGGCCGCGTGCTGATCGCCGGAGATGCCGCGCACGTCCACCCACCGCAGGGCGGGCAGGGCCTGAACACGGGCGTGCAGGATGCCGTGAACCTCGGCTGGAAGCTCGCGCAGGTGATCAAGGGGACGTCGCCCGACGTTCTGCTCGACACCTACCACGACGAACGCCATCCGATCGGGGCGCTCGTGTTGCACAACACCAGCGCGCAGGTCGCGCTCTCGACACCCGATGACCGTCACCACGCCCTGCACGAGACAATGGCCGAAATGCTCGCCATGGACGAGCCGCGAAAGCGCACCGCGGCGATGCTGACCGGTCTCGGCGTCCGCTACGACCTCGGCGACGACGGCCACGCCCTGGTCGGGCGCCGGATGCCCGACCTCGATCTCGACACGGCAGACGGCCCGACGCGGGTCTACGAGCTGCTGCACGACGCGCGGCCCGTCCTGCTCAACTTCGGCGAGTCGAGCGCCTTCGACATCGGTCCCTGGGCCGATCGCGTCCAGTCGGTCGACGCGACCTACGACGGCGTGTGGGAGCTCCCGGTGATCGGCGAGGTCGACGCGCCCACCGCCGTCCTCATCCGCCCCGACGGCTACGTCGCCTGGACCGGAGCGCTCACCGACCCCGAGCTACCGGGCGCGCTCGCGAGGTGGTTCGGTCCAGGCCAGACGGCGTCGTGACCAGGAGCTGCCCCTGCCGGCGAGCAGGTGGCTCGGCAGACAGCGCCACCTCGCCGGCATCATCCCGGCGGGTTCTGCTCCAGGGCGCCGTCGACGAGGATGTCGATGCCGGACACGAACGACGCGGCCTCGGACACGAGGAACGCGGCGACGGCCGCCAGCTCGTGGGGTTCGCCGAAACGGCCGAGCGGGGTGCGCTCGAGCATGTCCTTCATCGCCGGCTGCTGGGCGAACTCCTGCCGGCCCATGGGCGTGTCGATGAGGCCCGGCGCCAACGAGTTGATGCGGCCCCCGAGTGCACCCCAACGGGCCGACGCCCGGCCGGCGGCGCGGATGACGCCGATCTTGGAGAGTGAGTAGGCGAACCCGCTGTCGTTGCCGGCTATCGCCGTCGCCTGATCGAGGAAACCCGGCGCCAGCGGATCGGCCAGGAGTGCCTCGAGCTCGGTGGTCATGTGGGGGCGGATCATGTACGCCGCCGACGACGAGAAGCACACGGCGGCGGATCCCGGCCCGACCAGCGGCTCGAACGCGTCGATGACCAGCTGGGTGCCGACGAGGTCGACATCGAGCACCCGGCGGGCATCGGCCATGGTGGGGGAGATGCCGGCGGCGTGCACCAGGGCCCGGAACGAGCCGAGCTCCCGGACCCGATCGGCGAGCGCCGCCACCGCGGCGGGATCCGACACATCGCAGGCCACGCCCACCGTGCCCTCGATGTCCGGTTCGCGAAGGTCGACCGTGACGAGGATGTCGGCCAGCCCGCGCAAGCTGTCGACGCAGGCACGGCCCATGCCGCTGCCGGCGCCGGTGACGACGGCGACCGTGGGGCGGGTGCCGGCGGCGGACCCGGTGCTGTCACTGGTCGTGGTCATAGATGTTCTCCTGCATGTCGAGGATCCCGGTGAAGAGCTCAGTCGGTGTGACCGCCGGTCCTCGGGCGAGGACGGGCGTCATGATCGATTCGCGGTGGGCGAGGTGGGCCATGCCCTCGCGTCGACCCGAGTAGCTCAGCGGCTGGCGCACCATCCACAGGATGCCTTCCGCGGCGACCTCTGATGGCACCCAGTCGGAGTGATCGGTGGTGGGTGTGTTGGCGACGAAACCCTCCGAGGCCACGGCGACGTCGATCCGAAAGACGTTGGCGGCGATGACCGGCGCCAGTTGGCGGGCCAGGTCGACCGTGAGGCGTTCGAGGCCGACCTTGGCGATCCCGTACGACATGTTGCCCGGGAAGGGCACGAGCGCGGCCAACGACGACACGTTGATGATGCGCCCTTCCCCGGCCGCCCTCAGGTGGGGCACGGCGTGGCGGCAGGCCACCAGGGGCGCGTCGAGATCGATCGACATGATGAGGTCGTGGCGCCGTTCGGGCACGTCGAGATCGCCGACGAAGGTGACCGCGGCGTTGTTGATCAAGACGTCGAGTCGGCCCAGCTCGGAGACCGTCGTGTCGACCATCGCCCGCACCTGGTCGCGGTCCGACAGATCGGTGGGTACGGCGAGCGCGGTTCCTCCGGCGACACGGATGCGATCCACGACATCGTCGATCGTGCCGGGGGTGCGCTGCGGCACATCACGGGTTGATCGAGCCGCACAGGCCACGGCATATCCGGCCTCGGCCAAAGCGATCGCAGTAGCGGCGCCGACACCTCGGCTGGCCCCCGTGACGAGGGCCACCCGACCGTTCATGGCGTCCCGGGCGACTCGGGGCCGCAGACCGTGCTCGCCATCGCGCCAAGGTAGCACCGCGTCGGGTGGCCTCCGGAACTGACCCTCGCACGGGGCGGCTGACTACGCTCGCCGCCGGAGAGCGAGGTCCCTGATGGCGAATGACATGGCCTTCCCACAACTGATGACGCCCGGGCGCATCGGCACGCTCGAGCTTCGCAACCGCATCGTCATGTGCCCGATGGGCGTCCTCCTCGGGAACGACGACGGTTCGGTGAGCGACAACGAGGCGGCGTACTACGAGGCCCGGGCCCGGGGCGGCGCCGGGCTGCTGATCATCGGCACCGCGTGTGTCGCGTACCCCCAGGGCACCAACCACGAACGCATGCCGGCGGTCTCCGACGACAGGTATCTGCCCGGGATGAGCGACCTGGCGGCGCGGGTCCACCGGCACGGTGGACGGATCGCCGCCCAGCTCAACTACATGGGGGTGTACTCGTTCGTCGACGTGGCCAACGGCCGCAAGCGCCTCGTGCCCTACGTCCCCGACACGGGTCGGCCGGACCCCGTCATGGCCCAGGTGTCGGCCGACGAGCGGGTCGCCTCGGCCGAGCCGTTCATGCGGCCGGGCGCGGAGCTCGGGTTCACGGTCGCGGATGAGGCCGACATCGCCTGGGTCGTCGGGAAGTACGTCGATGCCGCCGAGCGGTGCCAGCGGGCCGGCTACGACGGCGTCGAGCTCCACGCCGGCCACGGCTATCTCATCGACGAGTTCCTCTCGCCTCGCTCGACCCGGACCGATGCGTGGGGTGGCGACATCACCGGGAGAGCCCGGCTGCTCGTCGACATCGTCCGGTCCATCCGGGTCAGGGTCGGCCCCGACTACCCGGTGTGGATGCGCATCAACGCCGTCGAGCGTCACCACGCGGTCGGCGAGGAGTTCGACGAGCAGTGCCAGGCGATCGGCCTCGCCGTCGAGGCGGGGATCGACGCCGTGCACGTCACGTCCTACGCCAACACCGACGTCGCCACGTCGGCGACCGATTCCTACGCACCGCACGTCGTCGGCCCGCTCGCCCAGTACGCGGCCGAGGTGCGCCGGCGATTCGACGTTCCCGTCATCACCTTCGGCCGCTTCGAGCCCCACGAGGCCGAGAACGTTGTCGCCGGCGGCCAGGCGGACTTCGTCGCCATGGGACGCAAGCTGCTCGCCGACCCGGAGCTGCCCAACAAGCTCGCCCTCGGACGGGTGGACGACATCCGACCCTGCATCTACCAGTACCGGTGCATCGGCAACATATCGGTGCGCACGCCGATGCGCTGCGTCGTCAACCCGGTCACCGGCCGGGAGCACGACATCGTGATCGGACCGGCGACGGACCCGAAGCACGTGCTGATCGTCGGCGCGGGTCCGGCCGGGCTCGATGCGGCCCGGCTCCTCGCCCAACGCGGCCACCGGGTGACGATCCGCGAGACGTCGACCCAGCTCGGCGGAACGCTCGTCGATGCTGCGCTCGCGGATCCCGTGCTGGATGCGTATCTGGGTTGGCTCATCCGCCAGGTCGAACAGGCAGACGTGGACATCGAGATCGGCGCCCCCGTCGACCCCGGTTCGATCCCGGCCGATGTCGACGAGGTCATCGTCGCCACCGGTGCATCGTGGGCGGCGCCGCAGTTCGCCGGCGAACGACCGGCCCTGGCCCTGCCCGACATCCGGGCGTGGCTTCGCGCTGACGACGACTCCATCGGGTCCACCGTGGTGATCGTGGGCAACTCCAAGGCGGCGTTGTCGATCGCCGAGTTGTGTCTGCGCCGGGGGCGAACGACCACCGTCGTCGGCGACGCCGGCTACTTCGCCGGGGAGCTGGGCATGCCCGGGCGGTTCCGGCTCATCGCCGAGTTGCAGGCCGCCGGGGCGCAGCTCCACGCCGCGGCGACACTCGACCGGATCCTCGCCGGCCACGTCGAGGTGACGATTCGGGATCGAGTCGAGACACTGCTCGCCGACACGGTGATCGCCGTCCGGCCGACCGTGCCCCCGAACCCGCTCGTCGACGCGCTGGTGGCGGCCGGCGTGGTGGTCCATCGCATCGGCGACGGCGACCGGCTGGGGTTCATCGAGAACGCGACAGCGAGCGCGTTGCGGGTCGCCCTCGGCATCGGCTGACCGCCAACGTCGGACGACGATCAGCGGACGAGGGTCAGCGAACGAGGTAGCCGCCGTCGACCACGATCTCCTGCCCGGTGACATAGGCGCTCTCGTCGCTGGCCAGGTAGAGCATGGCGTTGGCGATGTCGAGCTCGGTGCCGACGTGTTTCATGGGGATCTTCTTGCCGTACTCACGCAGGCGCGCCTCTTGCGCATCGGGATCGAGGTGCTGGCGCTCGCCGGTGGTCATGGGGCTGCGCATGAACCCGGGCGACACGCAGTTGACCCGGATGTTCCGGGCCGCCAGCTCGTGGGAGATGTGACGGGTGTAGCTGATCATGCCGCCCTTGGAGGCGGCGTACGCGGCACCGCCGACGCAGCACGACGCGGCGATCGAGGCGGTGTTGACGATCGAACCGCCGCCGCGTTCGAGCATCTTCGGCACCGCGGCGCGCGTGCACAGGTAGGCGCTCTTGAGGTTGACCTGGAGGACGCGATCCCACAACTCCTCGTCGATGTTCCAGGTCTCGCGATCGGTGCCCTGCACGATCCCGGCGTTGTTGACCAGCACGTCGACACCGCCGAACCGGCTCACCGCACGATCGATCGCTTCCCGGGCTCCGGCAGCAGTCGAGATGTCGGCGATCACGACCTCGGCGGCCGAGCCGGCGTCGCGCACCAGCGCGGCTGTCGCCTCGGCGCCGGTCGAGCTCAGGTCGGCGATGACGACCACCGCGCCCTCCTCGCCGAACCGGACCGCCGCCGCGCGACCGAAGCCCGAGCCGCTGCCCGTGATGATGGCCACTTTCCCGTCGAGCCTCATGGTGTCCCCCCGTGGTCCGAGTCCTTCGAGTCGTTCGAGAGTGCTATCACGTTGGCGCGGCTGGACGGCCATCATGTAGATGTTTCGGAGGTAAAGGGGGCCACGATGGCGACACGTCTCAGGTCGTCGATCCGGCGGGCCCGGGGCCGGACGGGCGCGTTCGACGGCGGATCGCCTCAGGTCGCGATCGTCGGCGGAGGATTCGCGGGCGTCGCGGCGGCGGTGAAGTTGCGTCAGGCGGGGATCGACACGTTCACGATCTACGAGACGTCGCTCGGGGTCGGCGGCACCTGGCGGGACAACACGTATCCGGGGTGCGAGGTCGACACCAACTCGCTGTTGTACTCGTTCTCCTTCACCCACCCGGACTGGTCGCGCACGCACGTCCGCCAACCGGAGCTGCAGAAGTACATCGAGGAGGTCGTCGACGAGCACGATCTCCGTCGACACTTCCGATTCGGGACCGCGGTCGACGTGGCCACCTGGGACGAGGCGGCTCACCTCCACCGGCTCGAGCTCGGCGACGGATCCGAGGCGACATGTCACGTGCTCATCAGTGCCGTCGGGTTCCTCAACGTGCCCAGGTACCCGGAGTGGCCGGGGCTCGACTCCTTCGCCGGCCCCAAGTTCCACACCGCCCGATGGGAGCACGAGCACGACCTGACCGGGAAACGTGTCGCCGTCGTCGGCACCGGCTCGAGCGCGTCGCAGATCGTCCCCGAGATCGCACCGATCACCGAGCGTGTGCTCCTGTTCCAGCGCGAGCCCGGTTGGGTGATGCCCAAGGGCGACCGCGACTTCACCCCCGAGGAGCGGGCCGACCTCCGGGACCCCAAAGCCTGGCGGCGGGCGCGGCTCGCGCAGTTGAAGGTCATCGAGAAGAGCCTGTGGCGCCGGGGCACGTATCGCCCCGGGAGCAAGGTCAACTCGGCGAGTGAGCAGATGTGCCGGGCGTACCTGGCCCGCCAGTTCGCCGACCGGCCGGAACTGCAGGAGGCCCTCACCCCGACCTACCCCTTCTGGGGCAAGCGGCTGATCATGTCGTCGTCGTACTACCCGGCCCTGAAGCGCGACGACGTCGAGCTCATCCCGAAGGCGGTCGCGTCGGTCACGCCTCACGGTGTGGTCGACGCCGACGGGGTCGAGCACCCGGTCGATGTCCTGGTGATGGCGACCGGGTTCCAACCCACGAGGTATCTGGCGCACCTGCGCGTCGTGGGCCGGCGGGGCCGGGAACTGCACGACTACTGGGACGACGAACCCCGGGCCTTTCTCGGCATCTCGGTGCCCGGGTTCCCGAACTTCTTCATGCTGTACGGCCCGGGGACGAACGGTGGCGAGATCGTGTGGATGCTCGAACGCCAGGCCGAGGTCGCGGTCCGGGCGGTCCGGCGGCTCGACCGGACGGGGTCCACCTCGATCGAGGCGAGACGACGGTGGGCCGACCGCTACCACCGGTGGCTCCAGAAGTCGATGGAGGGCACCTCGTGGGAGGTGAGCAACAACTACTTCAAGACGGCGAGCGGCAAGATCGTCACGCAGTGGCCGTACAGCCCCTTGGTCTACACGGCGCTCACCCGGTCCCTCGATCGGTGGGGCCACCGCACCCGCACGAGGCGATGATGGCCCCGGTTACGATGTGGGAGCCTGGGACCGTGGACGACGAAGGCGGCGCGCCGACCGATGACCCGGGCGTCATGACGGACGGGGCGCGGCGGAGTCGGGCGGGGACGATGGTGCGCGTCTTCGGTGTGGTGGCACTCATCGTCGCCATCCCGACCTCGTGCCTGGGCGGCCTCGGCTACCTCTGGATCCGTGACCTGCCCGATTTCCCCAAGTCGCTGCTCGCCGGGTCCGTGCAGATCGTGGGGTGCCGGCCCGGCCTCGAATCGGTCGACATGGAGTTGGCCGTCCACAACGAGTTCAACCGCGAGGTGGACTACGTGCTCGAGGTGCGGGTCCGCGATGCCGAGTCGGGCCGGCAGTTGGCTCGCGGCACGGAGCGGACGCGGCTCGGACCGGGTGATCGCTCCGTGGTCATCACCTCCTTGCCCGTCGCGGTGGAATCGGGCTCGGGAGTCGACTGCACCGTCGACGTCGCCGAGAACTGCCTCCTGA
The DNA here is from genome assembly GCA_963819775.1 of uncultured Alphaproteobacteria bacterium. GTDB lineage: Bacteria > Pseudomonadota > Alphaproteobacteria > Rhizobiales > Hyphomicrobiaceae > JAKAML01. The sequence continues at coordinate 101,846 of CAWFXM010000007.1, read as the reverse complement.
CCTGTGGGCCGCTCGAAGGATCCGACGACTTCTGAAATCGTCACCTCGCCCGACGGGCCACCCCGTCGGTCGATCCCGTCAGTCGATGTGGTCGACGGCGGTGACACCGTTGTCCGCGACATGCTCGGTCCACCACTGGCCATCCCACCAGCGGACCTGGTGCCGTGCGGTCGGGTCCGATCGCCAGGCGGGCGGATCGGACCCCGGCGGCGGTGGGGGAATCGCCGAGGTCAGGGCTCGATTCCGCTCGTCGAGGATGGCGGCCAAGTGCCCCCGGAGAGCGGCGGGAAGCATGGCCACCGCGAGGATCAACGTCTGCCCGTCGATCGATTCGACGACGACGATGCAACGTGAGTCGTAGGTCAGCAGGGCGAGGCCGAGCACCCCGAACGCGAGCACCGCTGCGGCCGACGGCCGCCCGTGGAGCTCATCGGCACCCTCGATCGTCAGGTCCGCCAGGGAATCCCACGGGATGAGCCGGCTCCCGAAATCGTCGGTGCGGATCTCGACCCCCGCCGGGCGGCAGGTGAAGAGGCACGGATAGTCGTACCGCTGGCCGCCGGGTGTGTGATCCAGGAGGGTGGCAGCAACCGCCGCCGGCCATTCGCCGACGTTCTGCCACCAGCCCGGGTCGGGCCCGGCGACGAGCTGGATCGAGCGCGCCACGCCGGGGGTGGTCGTGAACTCGACCCGACCCTGAGCGGTGACGAGCGTGCACCTCGCCTCGTCCGAAGGGGTCAGGTCGACGTCGAGCGTGGCGCCGGAGAGGTCGTGGAGCTCGGCCTCGGCCACTTTCTTGGTGGCGGCGTGGACGAACCCGATGGAGGTCGTCCACACCAGCACCGCGCTGCCCGTCTTCGATTGAGGGTGATCTCGGTGCCACGAGCACCGATCGCCGAACCGTGGAGGTCCGAGGGTCCCTCCGGTGAGCGTGGCCAACTCCTCGAGCGCCCGCGTCCCCGCCTCCGACAATCCGAACAGCGCTTCGTTCCAGTTGATCATTCCGCCATCCTTCGCCTCGCGCCGGGGCTGTTCCCTCGGTGCCGACCAGGAGACCGTGACGTCCACCGGCTCTCTGGGCACCATTCGACCTCATCAGGCGGGCCTTGCCAATTGTCGATCCGATGCGCCAGCCGCTAGACGTACGGGCGATCCGCCCGCCTCTCGGGGGTGGGGAGAGAGGCTGCGGTGGCCATGACCACGACACGGGTGTCGACCTTCTGCCGGATCTGCGAACCGCTGTGCCCGCTCGTCGCCGAAACCGACGGCGACGGCACCGTGCTGGCCATCCATCCGGATCGGGACCACCCGGTGTCCGGAGGGTTCGCCTGCCACAAGGGCACCTCGTTCCACGCGGTCCATCACGATCCCGACCGGGTGAACCACCCCCTGCGCCGGACCAACCCGAAGTCCGAACCGGTGGGCACGTTCGAACGCGTGGGCTGGGACGACGCCATCGGCGAGATCGGTGAGCGGTTGCGGTCCATCCGATCGGCCCACGGAACCGAGGCCGTGGGCTGCTACTGGGGCAACCCGCTCGCCTACACCTCGACCGGCATCGCCACCGTCTACGGCTTCTGGGCCAAGATGCAGTCGACCCGGCTGTTCGGCGGATTGACCCAGGATCTGTCGAACAAGTTCGCCGCCGCCGACGCCATGTTCGGCGCCGAGGCGCTGTTCCCGGCCCCCGATCTCTACCGCACGGACTACTTCCTCTGTCTGGGCAGCGACCCGTCGGGGAGCCACATGACGGCGGTGTCGGTCCCCGATGCGATGGCCGCCCTCCGCGGGATCAAGGAGCGGGGCGGTGGGGTCACGTTCGTCAACCCGCGCCGGATCCGCGCGGTCGAGCTCGGGCTCGGCGATCACCTGGCCATCCGGCCCGACACGGACCTGTACTTCCTGGCCGCCCTGCTCACCGAGATCGACCGGCTCGGCGGGTGGGACGCAGACATCGTGGAGCGGTTCGGCCGCAACGTCGACGGCCTGCGGGACTTCATCGCCCCGTACGACGCCGACCGGGTGGCGTCGGTCACCGGGCTGTCCGCCACCGACATCCGCCGCACCGCCCGGGCCTTCTCCGAAGCGCCGACCGCCGTCGCCCACATGGGCACGGGCGGCAACATGGGCCGGCAGGGCACCCCCGTGTACTGGCTGTTGCAGATGCTCAACCTGGTCACCGGCAACCTGGGCCGGCTCGGTGGCGGCCTGCTCCGCGGGGCTGCTCCCGCCGAACGGTTCGACGAGCTCCCCGAACGGTTCTTCGACTCCCCGGTGGGTCCCGTCCGTCACGTCTGGGGCCACCTGCCCGGCAACCTGATGGCGGACTCGATCGAGACGGCGACCGATCCGATGCGAGCCCTCATCGTCATCGGCGGCAACCCGATCATGGCCATCCCCGGTGAGGACCAACTGCGCCAGGCGTTCCCTCACCTCGAGCTCGTCGTGACCATGGACCTCTATCGCAGCGCCACCGCCGAGCTGTCGGACTTCGTGTTGCCCGTGTGCGACTGGCTGGAGCGAGCCGACTACCGCAGCGGCGGCGTGGCGATCGTGCCGACCGCGCAGTTCAGCGACGCCGTGGTGTCGCCGGTGGCCGAGCGTCAGGAGGAATGGTGGATCCTCGCCCGGATCGAGCAGGAGCTCGGACTGCCCTCGGCGCTCGACAACGGGGTCGACCCGACCCGCCTGATCTTCGACGCCATGGCCACCATGGCCGGGACCACCGTCGACGAGCTGCGCACGCTGCCCTCGAACACCAAGGTGCTGCCGCCACCGACCACCACGTCGATCGACAAACTCGTCGGGTACTCCGACGGCCGGGTCGATTGCTGTCCGCCGTCGTTCGCGCCTTTGCTCGATCGGGCGAACGCCATCTTCGCCGAGCTGGAAGCCGAACCGCCCGATCAGCTCAAGCTGATCCAGTGGCGCAACCGGCGCCAGCACAACACCTGGGGCCGGCGCCTCATGCCCGGGCTCCGGAAGGGCGACCACGCCCGCAACCCGCTGTTCCTTCACCCCGACGACGCGGCGGCGCGAGGCCTGGAGGCCGGGGCACCCGTGACGGTGTGGTCCGCCGCCGGCTCGGTCGACACCGTGATCGGTTTCGACGACGCGCTCCGCCCGGGCGTCGTGGCGTTGAGTCACGGCTACGGCGAGCGCACCGCCGACGTCCCGAGCGACACCGAGGTAGGCGTCAACGTCAACCGCCTCCTGCCGTCAGGTCCGGGCAGCTACGAGCCCTACAGCAGCATGGCGTTCATGGTCGGTGTCCCCGTCGAGGTCACGCCTCGTCGCTGACCGTGACCCGCCCGCTGTCGACGGGTCGGCGCCGATGCCGTGCTCATCGGAGCGCTCGCGGCCAATGGTTACGGAGGGAGCCCCGCGCGCCCTTCTGCCGGGCGGCCCGGATGTCGTCGGGGATGTCTCGGACCGAGACGTTCGGCATGCTTTCAACATGCAGGCGTTCCGTGGTGACGGCAACGGGTTGCTGATGCGGGACAGTGGTGGCTGGGGAATGCGGCTCCCGATGTCGAAACGATCTCCAACAGGTCGAATGGCGTCGAACCTCAGCTTGGGCCCAGGGGAGGAGTGGTCCGTTCCGGGATCATGTGCGGTCCTGATCGGTACTCATGAATGGTCCAAAACGATAGTCAGACCGCCCGCCTGGACCGAGGACGAGCGCGGCGCCTTCGACTGGGCTCCGCCCGACGACGACGTGTTCGTGTTCATCACCGAGCTCATGCGGTCCGCAGGCACGTACCTCTATGGACGGCGCATGTACGAGACCCTGGCGGTGTGGGAGACCGACGCCACCCTGGCCAACCAGTCCGACCTCATGGCCGACTACGCGAGCGCATGGAAGGCGGCGGACAAGGTGGCCTACTCCTCGACCCTGGCCGCACCACTCACCGCGAGCACTCGCCTCGAACGCCACTTCGACCCCGGCGCGGTACACGAGCTGAAGGCGACCGCCAGGAGAGACCTGTTGGTCGGAGGCCCGAACCTGGCCGCCCAGGCTCTCGTCGCTGGGCTGGTCGACGAGTTGGCCCTGTTCGTCTGGCCAGTCGTCCTCGGTGGGCGCACCCCCGCACTGCCGACCGACATCCGCGTCGATCTGGCGCTCATCGACGAGCACCGATTCAGCAGCGGCGTCGTCCACCTCCGCTATCGCGTTCGATGACGACGCACGGACGTCGCAGCCGCGATCAACCTGCACGACTCGGCTTGCGCTTCGACCGAACGGACCCTCCACGCTCGACCACTTCTTGTGGCCTGTCAATCACTATCCGTGAGTGTCACACCTCCCGCGTAGGGTTCGGTGCATGGGAGTGATGGCTGAAGCGGAGCGTGAGCTCGAGGCGACTGATCCGTCGTCGTGTGATGCGGCGGGGTTGCGGGAGTTGGTGCGGGCCGTGGTGCGCGTCGAGCGCGCCTTGGGCGGTCACCGGCACCGGATCGCGGCGGCGGCGGTGGCGTTGGAGGCGAGCGGTTCGGGGCCGGCGGTGCAGGAGACGTTGGCGGCGGGTGGGGCGATGTCGAAACGTGCCGCCAAGCACCACGCCGATCAAGCAGCGGCGTTGACGGCGTTCCCTGCGGTGTCCGACGCCGCCCAGTCCGGGGCGGCGCATCCGGAGAACGTCGCCGCGGTGGCCACCGCGGTGCGGGGGTTGAACGCGGATCAGAAGGCCCGGTTGGTGGGCGATGACCGTGGCTTGGCGCAACGCGCCGCCGATACCCGCCCGGACATGTTCGCCGCTTTGTTGCGGGACCGGGTCCACCAGATCAGGGCCGGAGATGCCGAGACGCTGGTGGAGCAGCAGCGGGCCGCGTCGGGGGTGTCGATCACGCCGGGCCGTGACGGCATGTGGGGCATCCGTGGCGACATCGACCCCGAACGCGGTCGTGCCATGTCCACCCGCGTCGACGCCGTGGCCCGGCAGTTCGCTGGTGACGATCAGGTGACGGCGAATCATCGGGCGGCGGCGTTGCATCACCTCGTCACCGGCACCGGCGACGCCCTACCGGTCCCACGGTTGCCGATCGGCATCATCGTCGACCACCACACGATGACCCACGGATGCCACGAGGCGACGGTGGCTGAAACCTGGGACGGTGAACCCGTCGACGTCGCCGATCTGGGCCGAATGTTGTGTGACGCCGACCAGCACCGCCTGCACCTGGACCCTTGTGGCCGGCCGGTGTGGGTGACGTTCGAGTCGCGCACGGCGACGCGTGACCAGCGCCTGGCGTTACGGGCCTGGTACCGGACGTGCCCGATCGACGGCACAACGCCGTTCGCCGGATGTGAGATCCACCACCTCATCCCCGTCGAATCCGGTGGTGAGACCCGGCTCGACAACCTCGTACCCGTCAGCTTCGACTGGCACCACAAGATCCACCACGGCGGCTGGACCCTCACCATGAACCCGGACCGCACCCTCACCCTGCACCGCCCCGACGGCACCCTCGACCGCACCATCGCGCCACCCACCCCCATCACCCGCCACGGCCCCTGAAAGCGGCACGCCGGGGTGGCGGCGGAAGGTCTGAAATGCGGCGATGCAGCGAAGGACGACGCGGCTAGCTGATCTTGACGTGGTCCCAGTCGATGTGGGTGCAGAGGCGGTGGTACTCCGGGCCGTACCACGGGGCGTTGACCTGGAGTCGCCCGTGCTCGTTGACGTAGTAGTTCTTGTCTGGCGCGCCCTCGTCCTGGAGTAGGAGGAGCTTGCTCGCTTCCTCATCGAGCGCGATGTTGTACTGCTCGTACGCCTCGTTCGTGACCTCGACGCGGGAGGCGCCGGTCTCGAGCATCTGCATGATGCAACGGGCGCTGTAGGCCGCCCAGACGACGTACCACACCGGAAGGCCGGTGCCGCCCGAGACCGGCTGGGAGTTGGGGCCGTACAACATGAACATGTTCGGGAACTGCGGCACCATCATGCTGAGGTACGCACGAGGCCCGTCGGCGGACCAGAAGTCGTGCACATCGACCCCGCCCACCCCGTAGTAGCGGGCCGGCCACAGGTACTTGATCACGTCGAACCCGATGGCGGTGACGATGGTGTCGACCTCGCGGACGGTGCCGTCGGTCGCCTCGATGCCGGTCGGGGTCAGGCGCCGGATGCCGTCGGTGACCAGCTCGACGTTGTCGCGGGTGAGGGCCCGGTACCAACCGTTGTCCACGACGGGTCGGCGCGAGAACGGCGCGTAGTCCGGGATCAAGCGGTCGATCAGGTTCTGGTCGCCGCCGGTCTCGTTCTTGATGTACGCGGTGAGGTCGTCGCGCAGCTTGTCGTTCATGGGGTTGACGTGGCCGCCCTTGGCCTTCCACTCCTCGTCGGGCATGAGGAAGCCGTGGGTACCGAACAGCGCGGCGATGGCCATGTACCGCCACCAGTTCCAGTAGCCCGGGAAGTTGTCGAGCAGCCACCGCACCTCGGGCTCGATGTGCTTGCCGTACTTGTCGCGGGGGCTGATCCACTGCGGCGTCCGCTGGTAGACGTCGACGTGTTCGGCCGAGTCCGCGAGCACGGACACCATCTGGACACCGGTCGAGCCGTTCCCGATCACGGCCATGCGGCGGCCCGTGACGTCGAGATCGGCGGGCCAGCGGGACGGATGGACGATCTGCCCCTCGAAGTCCTCGACGCCCTCGAAATCGGGCTGCCGCGGGTTGGCGAAGGTGCCCACCGCGTTGACGATCACGTTGGCTTCGATCCACTCCGTACCCTCGGGCGCGGCGATCTCGAGCACCCAGAGGTTGCGGTCCTCGTCGAACCGGGCGCAACGGAGATCCCGTCCGAAGCGGGTGTTCTCGTGGACGCCGTACTTCTTCGAGATGTGCCCGAGGTACTCGCGCACATCGGCGCCCCGGCCGAAGTACTCCTTCCACGGGTAGTTCTTCTCGAAGCTGAACTCGTAGGTGATCGAGATGGTGTCGACGCGGATGTCGGGATATCGGTTGATGCTCCACGTGCCCCCCGGTTCGGGCTGACGGTCGAGCACGACGTATGGAATGCCCAGGAGCTGCAGCTGCACACCCATGGCCAGGCCGCTGAACCCGCTGCCGATCACCGCCACCGAGAACTCCTCGGGCAGGTCGGGGCGACCATCGGACCACTGGGCGAAGGACGGGAAGTCCTGGAACGCCGGAAGTTCACGCCGGGCTTCGAACTCGAGGTCGGGCATCTGCTCACCCGTGGCCATGTTCATCAGGGTCCGCAGCTCGGCCTCGGGCGGTTCCGGAGGCATGCCCGGGCGGGCGTTGTCGCCGAGCCAGGCCACGGCCTTGCTGATGAGCAGCTCCCGACCGGCATCGTCGAGTTGGAGAGCCACGGGCAACGCCGCCAGCTCGGGATCGCCCGTCTGCTGGTACAGGGCGACGCGCACGGCGTTCAGATCGGCGAGCTCGACCGCTCGGCGGATGAAGGCGCTGTCGACCGTCTCGGTCATGGAAACTCTCCCTGGGTGTGGGCTCGTGCGACCGGGGCGTCGGCCGCCCGGGTGCATATGCGTATTGCACAAACGCGCTGACGCGCCAACTATGGCGTCGACAACGTGGAGGGGCCATGTCCGGACAGGCGCGGTGAACGGTCAACTGGAAGGGCGTCGGATCCTGGTGACCGGTGGGGCGACGGGCATCGGCGCGGCGGCAGTCGAGGCGTTCGCCGTCGCAGGGGCGACCGTTGCCGCCGTCCACCACCGCACGCCCGTCCTCGATCACCTCGCCCAGGCCGCCCGCTGGTGGCCCTGCGACATGCGCCTCGAGACCGACGTCGACGCCCGACACCCCTACGGAAGACGATCTCGACTTCCTTCTGGCCACCAACGTGAAGGCCACCGTGTTTGCCAACCAAGTCGCGTCGGGCCCGAGGCGTCGGTGCACGTGACGCAACGCCTCGCTGAGAGCGTTCCCATCGGCGGCAAACTGGGCGATCCCGTCACCGACCTCGGCCCGGCGCTGGTGTTCCTGGCTTCGGCGGGCGCTCACTTCATCACCGGTCAGCTCCTCGCCGTCGACGGCGGGATCATGATGGTCGGTGCACGACGACTCAGAAGGTCTCGTACTCGACCGTGAGCGAGTCGCCCGTCGGGATCGCCTGGCAGGTCAGCACCCAACCGGACGCCACCTCGTCGGCCGTCGAGCGCGTTGTTCACCCGCATGGTGATCGACCCCTCGTGTACAAGAGCCATGCACGTGGCGCAGTTGCCGGCCTCGCAAGAGAACGGCGGCTGCAAGCCGCCGCGGCGGGCCGTCTCGAGGACGGTGTCGCCGGGGCGGTAGCGCACGGCGGTGCGCTTGCGGTTCATGATGACGGTCACCGATTCCGGCACCGACGGTTCCGATTCCGACCCGGCGGGTTCTGGCTCGTCCGGGGGAGCGGCCGGTGGGGGAGGCGTGCCGAACCGCTCGATGGCGATGCGCTCGGGTGCCACGTCGGTCCGCTGGAGCGTGGTCTCGACGAGATCCATGAACGGGGTCGGTCCACAGATGTAGAAGTCGGCATCGGTCCGGCCGGCGACGAACGACTCGATCGCCGTTCGGTCGAGGTAGCCGGCATCGCGGTCGAGGTGGTGGGTGACGTTCAGACGGCCGGGATACCGGGTCTCGAGGTCGCGGAGCTCGTCGTGGAAGATGATCGACGAGCGGTCGCGGTTCGCGTACAACACGTCGATCGACCGGTCGGTCGTCGCCAGCACGCTCCGGGCGATCGACATGACCGGTGTGACTCCGCTCCCGCCGCAGCAGGCGATCAGGGGTCGTTCGCCCTCCTGGACGCAGAAGACGCCGGCCGGGCGCGAGACCTCCAGCCGGCTGCCCGTGCGGACGTGGTCGTGGAACCAGTTCGAGATGACGCCACCCGAGACCCGCTTCACCGTCACCGTCAGATCACGGCCACTGTCCGGCGCGCTCGACATCGAATAGCAGCGCAGGTGGACGTCGTCGCCGATCTCGACCCGGAAGGTGCAGAACTGCCCGGCCCGGTAGCGGAACACGTCGGCGAGCTCGTCAGGGATGCCCAGTACATAGGACCGGGTGTCGGGAGTGTCCTCGACGACCTCCACGACAGTAAGGGGGTGGTACCCGTGATCGCGCACCACCGTTGAGACATCGACCATATGTGAACGATCCAAGGGACTCGTGGAAGGTTCACTATCGTATTTCAAGAAGCACGTTCTCATGGTCGGGGGTTCGAATGAAGGATTCGTCATCGGGGAGCGCTCGCCGCCTCCGGGTCGTGCAATGGGCGACGGGCAACATCGGCACCAGATCGCTCCGGTCGGTCATCGAGCACCCCGAGTTGGACCTCGTCGGCCTCCACGTCCACTCGCCGGACAAGGTCGGGCGCGATGCCGGAGAGCTCTGCGGACAACCCGCCTCCGGCGTGGTGGCCACCGGGTCACTCGACGAGGTGGTGGCGCTGGGCGCCGACTGCGTGCTCTACATGCCCGCCGCGCTCGACTCGGCGGACGTGTGTGCCCTCCTGGAATCGGGCGCCAACATCGTGACCACCCGGGGCGAGTTCCACCGCCCGGCGAGCATGGAGCCGGCCCTGCGATCCTCGGTGGAGGCGGCCTGCCAGGCGGGCGGCACCTCCATCCACAGCACGGGGAGCAGCCCCGGTTTCATCACCGAGGCGCTGCCCATCGTCCTGTCCTCGATCCAGCGCCGACTCGACCACCTCGAGATCAACGAGTACGCCTACATGGCGAGCCGGAACTCGCCGGGCCTGTTGTTCGACGTGATGGGATTCGGGCGCCCGCCGGGCCCGGCCGACCAACGCCGGGCCAATCACCTCAAGGCCGCGTTCGGACCGTCGCTCCAGCTGCTCGCCGAGGCTGTCGGTTTGCCGCTCGACGACGTGCAGGCGAGGGCCGCCGTCGGCGCGACCAGGGGCGGTGTCGACATCGCCGCGGGCCGACTCGAAGCCGGGACCGTGGCGGCGCAACGCACGACGGTCACCGGGCTGCGAGCGGGTCGACCGCTCATCACGTTCCACGCCACGTGGTACTGCGCCACTGATCTCGACGTCGACTGGGACCTTCGTTCGACCGGCTGGCGGGTGTTGGTCGACGGCGACGCACCGCTCGATGTCGCCATCACGTTCCCGGTCGACGAGGAACGCATGGCGGCGACCACGCCGGGCTACACCGCCCACCGTGCGGTCAACGCCGTGGCCGCGGTCTGTGCGGCCGAGCCCGGCATCCGTACGTCCGTCGATCTCCCTCAGATCATCCCCACCTTCGCCGGCTGACGGCGACCTCACCACGGAGGACCCATGCCGACACCCGACGACCGACTGGCCTCGGCGTACGCCAAACGGAGAGCGATCCTGGGCGACGCCTACGTCGATGCCGCGACGGCCGATCGGGATCCGGTCGCCGCCGAGTTCCAGGACTACCTGACCGCTACCGCGTGGGGGGTCTGGACGCGTGAAGGCGAGTTGTCGACCCGGGATCGCAGCCTGCTCGTCCTCGCCATGACGGCGGCGCTCGGTCGCATGGAGGAGTTCGAGCTGCACGCCGGAGCGGCCGCCCGGGCCGGCGTGACCGACCAGGAGGTCGACGAGTTGCTCTTCCAGATCGCCGCGTACTGCGGGGTGCCGGCCGGTGTCTCCGCACGCCGGGCGGTCAAGGCGGCGCGCGCCGCCCGCCCGTCGTGACGGTCGACGAGGCCGGTCCGGTCGGGTTCATCGGGCTCGGCAACATGGGTGCGGTGCTGGCGGCCAACCTGGTGGACGTGGGGCACCCCGTGGTGTGCCACGACATCGCCGGGCCCGACCGCATGCCATCGGGCGCCGAGTTCGCTCCCGATGTGGACACGGTGACGGCACGGGCATCGATCGTGGTGCTGAGCCTGCCCGACGGCCGGGCTGGAGAGGACGTGGTCCGTCAGATCGTCGACGCCGAGCCACGACGAACCCACGTTGTCGTCGACACGTCGACGGTCGGTCCGGCCGCGGCCCGGACGGTCGCGGCGCTGCTCTCGGCCGCCGGCATCGCCTTGGTCGACGCGCCCGTCTCGGGCGGGGTCGCCGGGGCGCGGGCGCGCACCCTCACCGTCATGGTGGCCGGCTCGCCGGAGGCTCGGCGGATCGTCGCGCCCGTGATCGCCGGATTGAGCGACCGGCATGTCGTCGTCGGCGATGAACCCGGGATGGCCCAGGCGGTCAAGCTGGCCAACAACTTCCTGTCGGCGTCGGCTTTGGCGGCGGCGAGTGAGGCGGTGGCGTTCGGTCTCTCGGCGGGGGTCGACATGGGCACGTTGCTCGAGGTGATCAACGCGTCGAGCGGCCAGAGCATGGCCACCCTCGACAAGTTCCCGAACCATGTGCTGACCGGCACCTACGCCTCCGGGTTCGCGAACACGCTCATGGCCAAAGACGTGCGGCTCTACCTGCAGGCCGCGGCCGCGGAGGGCGGACCGGCGCAGGTGGGTTCGTTGATCGCTGGGATCTGGGACCGGTTCGCCGTCGCGGACCCCGGCGTCGACTTCACCCGCATCTTCCCGTACCTCGCCGGGGGCGGCGCTGGCGGCCGCGCCGAGGACGGTGGGGCGTCGGGCACGACGTGAACGTGACGGATGCGCGACCATGGGCGTGCTGTCCGGTCGACCCTTGACCGTGGGACAGCCCGACAGACAAAGGTAGAGATCATGGGAATCGAGAAGTTCCGGTTCGACGGCAAGCGAGCCCTCGTGGTCGGTGGCGCCACCGGCATGGGCGCGGCGGCCGCCCGCATCGTCAAGGAACTGGGGGCCGAGACCGTCGTGATGGACTACGCACCGGTCACCCAGGACGGGGTGAAGGCGATCCAGGTCGACCTGCGTGACGAGGCGAGCATCGACTCCGCCCTCGACGAGTGCGGCGGGCCCATCCACGTGTTGCTGTCCTGCGCCGGCGTGGCCGACGGCACCCCAGGCATCGAGAAGGTCAACTTCCTCGGCCATCGGCACCTCATCGAGCGCGCCGTCGCCCAGGACCTCATCCCCCGCGGTGGCGCCATCGGGATGATCTCCTCGGCCGCCGGTCTGGGTTGGGAGTCCAACCTGGCCGAGCTCAAGGAGTACCTCGCCACGCCGGACATGGCGACGGGGTCGGCGTGGGCGATCGAGCACAACAAGGCCGATTACATGTGGAGCAAGCAGGCGATGAACCTGTATGTCGCCGGCCAGGCCTACCCGATGTTGAAGAAGGGCATCCGCATCAACTCGATCTGCCCCGGCCCGACCGACACCCCCCTGGCCCAGGCCAACGCTGAGGTTTGGCTCGGCTTCGGGACGGATTACCGCGAGGACACCGGCATCGCCGCCTCGAGCCCCGAAGAGCAGGCGTATCCGCTCGTCTACCTGTGCTCGGATGCCGCCGCGTATGTCAACGGCATCATCATGATCACCGACGCCGGCTACATGTCATCGGGTCTGGCTGGTTCGTACGAGTCGGCCGTCGGCGCCGCGATGTTCCTCTTCGGTCGGTTCTGACCTCGTTCGGGCGGGGGCTGGCGGCGTGGTGCTGCCGGCCCCACCCGGATCAACCGGAGAGCTCGTCACGCAGAACCCGGCGCAAGACCTTGCCCGACGGCAGGCGGGGGATCGTGTCGACGACGATCAGGCGCGAGATCCGTTTGTAGGAGGCCAGCGAGTCGGCGACGAGGGCCTCGAGCTCGCCGTCGGGGACGGTGACGGACGGCGCCAGCTGCACGGCCGCCCACACCGATTCGCCGGCCTGTTCGTCAGGCACCCCGAACACCGCGCAGTCGATGACCGCGGGGTGGGAGTGGAGCACCGCCTCGACCTCGGCAGGGGCCACCTGGAACCCCTTGACCTTGATCATCTCCTTGACGCGGTCGGTGATGTGCAGCCAGCCCTCGGGCTCGAGCCAGCCGACGTCGCCGGTGCGGTACCAGCCCCCGTCGGCGAAGGCGTCGGCGTTGGCGGCCTCGGGGAGGTACCCGACCATCGTCGACGGGCTCGACACCTGGATCTCACCGACGCCGCCCGATTCCAGCACCGCGCCGGTCTCGAGGTCGACGATGCGGATGCGCACGTCGTGTACGGGCAGGCCGGCGCTGTCGAGGCGCCAGGCATCAGGCCGGTGGACCGGGTTGCTGGTGATCACGGGGAGCTCGCTCGCCCCGTAGGCCGGAAGGAAGCGGACACCAGATCGGGCGGTGACGGTCTCGGCCACGCTGGCCGTGACCGGCGTGGCCCCCCACATGATGTACCGCAGCGACGACAGGTCGTAGGACTCGAGATCCGGGTGGTTGGCCATGGCCAGAGCGATGGGGGCGACGGCCATCTCGAGGGTGATGCGATCGTTCTCGATGTGGCGCAGCAGGGCCTCGAGGTCGAACCGGCGATGGAGACGCACGGACGATCCCGACGCCACCGCCGCGAACAGGTTCAGCAGGCCCAGGATGTGGAACGGTGGCGTCGCCACCTGGAAGCGGTCGTCGGTGGTGAGGCCCAGGGCGGATGCCCAGTGCAACGTAGCGGCGCCCATGGTGGCGTGGGTGTGGCGTACCGCCTTGGGGAGTCCGGTCGTGCCCGAGCTGAACACGAGCACCGATTCGGTGCGGTCCCAGTCCTGCTCGATGACGGGCCGTTGGGCGGAGCCGGCGAGCAGGGTGGCGAACACGTCGTCGTCGTCGAGGTGGACGACGGATGCCGGGTCCATGATGCCGCGGAGCCGGATGGCGGTGTCGCCGTCGCACACGGCGACCGACGGGGTTGTGAGCGACGCCGCGTGCGCGATCTCGGCCTCCTTCCACGCCGGGCTGATCATGACCACCGATGCACCGAGCTTGAGCACGCCGAAGAGGGCGAAGCAGAACTCGGGCCGGTTCGAGCACATCAGGGCCACCCGCTGGCCGGCGGCGACGCCTCGGGCGGCCAGGAGGTGCGCCATGGCGTTGCTCAGGCCGTCGAGCTCGCGGAACGTGAATCGCTCGTCCTCGAAGGACAGCGCCAGGCGTTCGCCGTGACGATCGGCCGCATGGGCCAGACGGCTGTGGAGCGAGATGCCGGCCGGGTAGTGAATCGGAGGGAACGCTGCGGGCCTGCTCGTCATCGTCTGCCTTCGGCTCGCTTCCGACCTGAATAGTGTGGAGAATCGTCCTCTACCCGACCGGATACCGGATTCGTCCGAGTATCGCAGCTCCAGCAGGGAGTCCGCATGGACCTCGCCCACGTCGCTGACATCTTGGCCATCCAGGACCTCACGACCTTGTACGCCGTGCATCTGAGCCGGGGTCAGGCCGACGAAGCGGCGGCGCTGTTCACCGAGGACGGCCTCTACCACGCGTTCGGCGAGGCCTACACCCGTGACGACTTCCCGCACCTGATCCGCAGCGCTCCACCCGGCCAGCTCATCGTGAACCCGCCGCTGGTCACGATCGACGGCGATCAGGCCACGGGCACTCAGCACTACGTGTTCTTCACCCAGCAGACCCACGACATGCGCCTCGCCTGGTACACCGACGAGTACCGACGCACGCCCGAGGGCTGGCGATTCGTGAGCCGGTCCACCACGTTCCTGCGCCGCAGCGGCGGCTACGACGGTGGCAAGGCCCACGACCCCATCCGGTAGCCAGGCGAACCACTCTCCTGATCCCGTTCTGGCTTGATCCGTTCCGGTACACAAGTGGACCACTCCCTCGATCCGTTCTGGGAGACAGACCTGTCGCCTGGGCGACCGTCGTGTCTCCCAGAACGGGTTTTGGGGGGATCAGGGGCGGGTGAGGCCGTGGGAGCAGAACGCCCACATCTCGTCGGCGCGGTTGTGGTGCTCCGCCGGTTCGGGTTGGAGGACTGCGCCGAACGCGCAGAACATCGTCGACTGCAGCACGAGCGCGGCAAGCCGGCGGGGCGGACCCGAGGTCACCGTGCCCTCGGTCTGGGCCTCGATGACGAGGTCCACCAGGAAGTCGAAGAGGGGAGCGGTGGCGGTGACGGCCCGGTTGGGGTCCGAGACGAGCTGTTCGAACACGAATTCGGCCATGGCCCGGATGGTCTGGCTGTGGCGAGGCGGCACCTCGAGGGGCTCACGCTCGGACCAGGCGTACAACGTGGTCACGAAGGTACGCAGGCGGTCGATCACCCGGCCCGAGTCGCCGACGACGGCGCGCATCTCGATCGAGGTGGCGTACATCGCCTCCTCGTACACCGCCATGAGGAGGTGCTGCTTGCCTTCGAACGACTGGTAGAAGCTGCGGAGCGACTGCTGCGACCGCTCGACCACTTCCTGCACCGTGAAGTCGAGGCCGCCCTTCTCCCGGATGAGATCGGTCGTGGCGTCGAGGAAACGCTGGACCCGTTGCTCGACCCGGAGGCGGGCGCTATCGAGTGAACGGGCCACCGCCTGGTCCCGCCACGGCAACGACGCGGAATCGGGCGCAGCGTCGCCCGGTGCGGTCCCGCTCGGCTCGTCGGCTGGCACCATGGCGCCCCAACGTACCGGCTGGATCCGCGGCAACGGTGACGCGGGCCGCTCGGCTGGCCCAGCGAGGAGATTCGGCTTCGCGAAACGGAAACATTGTTCTCGGCGGAACGCCTGCAGTACGTTGCCGTCGTGAGACTCGGCATCATGATCGGGCCCGAACGCGGCCGTTACGCCACGAAGGTCGAGCGGATGCTCACCGATGCTGTCTGGGCGGACGAATCCGGATTCGCAACCATCTGGGTTCCTCAGATCCCCGACGAGTTCGATGCCATGACCGCCGTCGCGGCGATGGGCATGCGCACCTCGCGGATCGAGATCGGCACGGCCGTCGTACCGATCCAGACCCGGCACCCGATCGCGCTCGTGCAGCAGGCGCTGTCGACCCACATGGTCTGCGGCGGCCGGTTCACCCTCGGGCTCGGACCCTCGCATCATTGGGTCGTGACGGACATGCTGGGACTCTCCTACGACCGGCCCGCCGCGCAGGTGGCATCTCTGCTCGATGTGCTCGATGCCGCCTTCGCCGGGCCGGCCACGGTGGACGTCGACAACGATCACCACCACATCCACAACCCGATCGACATCACCGACCAGCCCGGCCCCTCAGTCCTCGTCTCGGCCCTCGGTCCGGTCATGTTGAAACTCGCCGGCGAGCGGACCGACGGCACGAGCCTGTGGCTGGCGGACGAGCGGGCCATCGGCGACTACATCGCCCCCCGCCTCGTCGCCGCCGCCGAAGCATCGGGCCGCAAGGCACCCCGGATCGTGGCCGGCGTTCCCATCTGCCTCTGCGGAAACGACGAGATCGACCAGGCCCGGGCGCGAGCCAACCGGGTGCTCTCGGAGGCGTCCATCTCACCGAACTACCAACGCCTGCTCGACCGGGGCGACGCCGAGAACGTGGGCGACATCCTCGCCGCCGGCGATGAGCAGACGGTCCTGCGCCGCCTTCGGTCCTTCGCCGATGCGGGCGTGACCGACCTGTCGATCCGCGTCATCCCGATCGGCGAGAACCGAGACGAGCTGTTGGCGTCGATGCGACGCACCCGCGACTACCTGGCCGACCTCGCCCCGGAGATCTGAACCGCCGCGGACCACCGTGGCGGAAGGCCGCGCCCGATGGCCCCGAGGGGAGAACGCCGTCAGCCGACGACTTCGTCGACCCGGTCGATCGCGGCGGCCACCGCCTCTTGGCGGGCGGCGGCAGTGAAGACCGGTTCGGCGGATTCGAAGATCACGACGGCACGGCCTCGCTGGAGCATGGCGCAGACGCACGAGTCGGGGATGTCGGTGGTGCCGAAGGTCAGGGTGCCGACGAGGGCGTTGAGCGTCGCCGAGTCACCATGGCCGACGCGTCATCCGCGGTGGCGAACAGCATCACCGACGAGAACACGTAGTCGTCGTTGCGGTTGTAGCTCGTCGACGCCCAGACGCCGTCGTTCCCGTCCTCGAACACGGTGTCGACGATTGCCGCGCAGGTCGGCACATCGGACGCCAGGTCGGCACCCATGGGGAACACGAGGTCCTCGCCGAGCGATGCCCAACCGTCGCCCAGCTCCTCGACGGGTAGGAGCGCCTGCCGGGCCAGCGCGGCGTCGCCCGTGGCGGGCGCCGCCTTGCTGGCCCGTCTCGCTCGGCGCGGCCGCGGGCTCCGGCCCACCGGTCGTGGTCGTCTCTTCCGCCGTGGGTTGTTGCTCCGCTCCGGGGGTCTCGTCGGTGTCGATCGCCGCCGCCTCGGCGCGGTCGGGCGAATCCTCGTCACCGCCGGCGACGGCGAACAGGCTCGCCCCGACCAAAACGGCCACGATCCGGTGGTTTCGGGTTCCGCGCCGGGCGCGGGTGCGTGAGGGTGTCGTTGTCATGTCGTCAACCTTTCGGGGTTCGGCCGGTGGCTCCGAGAAACGGTGTCGCACGCTGATGGCGGGGAACCATCGCCGCGCCGTTGGGAGGCGAATGAGTCATGAAAGCTCTCCGGCAGGGGCAGGCCCCGCCGACGCGCCGCATGTCGACCGCCACGGCCCGAACGGTTCGAGGTGGTTTGCCCATTCGTCGGCGGTCAGGTCGCGTCCGGCGACGGCTGTCCGTGAGCCGGCGATCATCGACAGCGGGGGGCGACATCCCGAATGTCCTTGGGGCGGAAGGCCGTACCAGGAGCGGGCGCGAGAACGACGTTCCCTTCGACGAGAATGACGCCTCCGGTCCGAGCAGCGCGCCGTGCGGGCGCGTAGTCTCGGCGGCGACATGGACACCAGGTACTCCGATGAACAGGTGGCGCTCCGGGATACGGCGGTACGGCTGGCGCGCCGCCTCGGCCCGTCCGCCGTCCCCGACCTCGACGACGAGGACCGCCGTCGCCGCCTCGTGGATGCGGTCACCGAGGCGGGCTGGTGGTGGCTCCGCGACTCGATCGACGACGGCCCGCATCCCATGGCCTCGGGCACCGAGGTCGGCATCGTGGCCGACGCGATGGCTGCCGCCGTCGCCGACGCCCCGTTCCTCGGTCCCGTCCTGGCCGGAGATCTGCTGCGTCGAGCCGGCGTCCCCTCCTCCGACACGCGACCCACGATCGGCCTGACCCCGGACCTGCTCGGCCTCGCCGTCTCCGGCTCGGGAACCGGGATCGTCGCCTTCGACGCCGCCGGTGCCTCCTCCGCACTGGTGCTGATCGCCGCCGGAGAGGGATGGAAGCTGGGCACCGTCGAGCTGACGGAATCCGCCACCGGAAGCGACCTGACCCGCCGGATCGGCGTCGTGCCCGCGTCGGCAACCGTCGCCGAGGTGGAGGGCCAAACCCGCGTTCTTGCGGCCGACGACCTCCTCGCCTGGTCTGCGCTCGGCCACGCCTCGGCCGCCGCCGACCTGGTCGGCCTGATGCGAGGGGCGCTCCAGTTGGCGGTCGACTACGCCGCCGAACGCGAGCAGTACGGCAAACCGATCGGGTCCTTCCAGGCCGTGCAACACCTGCTGGCCGACGCCAAGGTCCTGCTCGAAGGCTCGATCTCGTGCACGCTCCACGCCGGCTGGGCGGTCGACACGCTGCCGGCGTCCGAGGCCTGGCAGGCCGGTGTCGTGGCCAAGGTCTACGCGGCGCGGGCCGCCCGCACCGTGTGTGAAACAGTCATCCAGGTGCACGGCGGCATCGGCAACACATGGGAGTGCCTGGCCCACGTGTTCCTCCGGAGGGCGTTGCAGTCGACCGATCTCCTCGGCGGCGACGGCGCACTCCTGCAGGCGCTGGCGGCCGAGCGAACGGGGTACCGCGTTGGACTTTCATGACTCTCCCGACGAAGCCCGATTCCGGGCCCGACTCCGCGACTGGCTCGTCCACCACAATCCCGGCCTGCCCGCCTCGTCGACCGACGACGACTACTGGACCCATCAGGCCGAGTGGCACCAGGCGCTCTTCGACGCCGGCTTCTTCGCCCTGACCTGGCCCGAGAAGTGGGGCGGGCACGAGCTCCCTCACGTGTTCGAGGTCATCGTCGACGACGAGTTGGCCCGGTCCGGCGCGCCCCCCAAGCCGAGCCTCGGCTACCTGATCCAGGGCATGTCCCGGTTCGGGAGCCCGGAGATCTGCGACCGCTTCATCCCCGGGCTCGTCAACGGCCGCGACCGTTGGTGCCAGGGCTTCAGCGAACCCGATGCCGGCTCGGACCTGGCGGCGTTGCGCACCACCGCCATCCGTGACGGCGACGAGTTCGTCATCGAGGGCCACAAGATCTGGACCAGCTACTCCGACGTGGCCGACTGGTGCCTGTTGCTGGCCCGGACCGATCCCGATGTCCCCAAACACAAGGGCATCACCGCGTTCGCCGTGCCGATGCACCAGCCCGGCATCGAACAACGCCCGCTCCAGATGATCAACGGGGTCAGCAACGAGTTCGGCCAGGTGCTCTTCCACGGCGCTCGGGTGCCGGCCGCCAACATGATCGGTGAGCCGGGTCAGGGATGGCCGCTGGCCATGACCATCGTGTCGTTCGAGCGTGAACCAGCCGAGCTCGGCTACGTGGCCCGCTACCGCAAGACGGTCAAGCAACTCGAGGCCAAGGTCGCCGCCGAGCCCCATCGATTCCGGCCCCAGCAGGCGAACGATCTGGCGTGGGCCCACGTGCAGTCGGAGATGCTGCGGCTGCACGTGTCCCGCCGCCTGTCGGAGCGTCACGACCATCCCGACGCCGGCTCCGACGGTTCGATCGACAAGCTGCTGATGACCTGGGTCGAGCAGGAGGTCGGGAGGGTCGCCCTCGACCTGGCCGGCGATCGCGGCGTGCCCGGAGCCGATGACTCCTGGCTCAAGACGTATCTCTACAGCCGGGCCCAGAGCGTGATGGGCGGCACGTCGCAGATCCAGCGGAACATCATCGCCGGCCGGATCCTCGGCCTCCCCGCCAACTGAACTGCGCCTCCGCCAGGGCCCGAATGTCCAGGGCCCCGCTCCGGGGCCCGAATGTCCCAGGGCCCCGCCTCCGGGGAACGAGTGTTAAGGAGCACGATGACCGACATCGACGCCGTCAACTTCTTCCGGGACCCGGCCATGGTGGCCGACCCGTACCCCTATTACGAGGCGCTCCGAGCCGAGTGCCCGCTGCACCGGGAGCCGCATCACGGGGTGGTCATGGTGACCGGGTACGACGAAGCGGCCGCCATCTACAACGACACCGAGCGCTTCTCGTCGTGCACCGCCGTGACGGGCCCGTTCCCCGGATTCCCGGTGCCGCTCGACGGCGACGACGTGAGCGAGCTGATCGCCCGCCACCGTGACGAGCTGCCGTTCAGCGACCAACTGCCCACCATGGACCCGCCGGTGCACACCGACCACCGTGCGCTGCTGATGCGGCTGATCACCCCGAAGCGGCTCAAGGAGAACGAGTCGTTCATTTGGCGCCTCGCCGACCGTCAGCTCGACGGGCTCGTGGCCAACGGCGGTGGCGAGTACATCCGGGAGTTCGCCACCCCGTACGCCATGCTCGTCATCGCCGACCTGCTCGGCGTTCCCGAGGCCGATCACCCCCGGTTCACCGAGGCCCTGCTCGAACGTCCTCACGAGGGCGGCATCGGCAGCACCGGCGACGACACGCTGGGTCATTCTCCGCTGGCGTACCTGTACGAGCGGTTCACCGACTACATCGAGGACCGTCGTCGATCACCGCGCGACGACGTGTTGACGGGACTGGCATCGGCCACCTTTCCCGACGGCTCGACCCCCGAGGTCATCGATGTCGTCCGTGTCGCCTCGAACCTGTTCGCCGCGGGCCAGGAGACCACGGTGCGGCTGCTAAGCGCGGCCGTCCAACGGTTGGGCGAGGACCAGGAGCTCCAGGACCGGCTCCGGGCCGAGCATGCGCTCATCCCGAATTTCGTCGAGGAGATGCTGCGTTTCGAGAGCCCCGTGAAGGGTGACTTCCGGCTGTCGAAGGTGCCGGTGACGATCGGCGGGGTCGAGCTCCCGGCCGGCACCACCGTCATGCTGCTGAACGCCGCCGCCAACCGTGATCCGCGTCGGTTCGAGCACCCGGCGATGTTCGACCCGACCCGCCCCAACGCCCGCCAGCACATGTCGTTCGGTCGGGGGGTGCACACCTGTCCCGGAGCCCCGCTCGCCCGGACCGAGGCGCAGGTCAGCATCCAGCGGCTGCTCGAGCGCACCTCCGCCATCGGGCTCTCCGAGGAACGCCATGGTCCCGTCGGTGACCGCCGGTTCCAGTACGTGCCCACGTTCATCCTGCGTGGTCTCACCCGGTTGTACGTGGAGCTCACCCCGGCGCCCGGCGTCGCGGCATGAAGGCCGGCGTCGACCCCGACCGGTGTCGAGGCCACGGCATCTGCTGGAGCCTGTGCCCGCAGGTCTTCGAGCTGACCGACGACGGTTACGCCGTGGTGCTGGGTGACCAGGTGCCGGTCGAGCACGAGGGAACGGTCCGTGACGCGGTCGGGCAGTGCCCGGAGCGGGCCATCTCGATCGAGTGAGGTCTGGTCGGTTGACAGCCGGACTGATGGTGATACTACTATTAGTTCTATGAGGTTTTCGCTGATCTACGAAGCCCAGACCGCCATCGTCTCCCCCGAGGCCGACCATCAGATGTTCCACGACATCGTGGAGCAGAGCCTGTTGGCCGAATCGGTCGGCTTCGACATCATCTGGGCGGTCGAACACACCGCGCTCACGAAGTACGCCCACATGAGCGCGCCCGAGACGTTCCTGGCGTTCCTGGCCGGGCGGACCACGACCATCGACGTCGGCCACGGCGTGGTGTGCCTGCCGCCCCACATGAACCACCCGGTCAAGGTGGCCGAGCGCATCGCCACGCTCGACATCCTCTCGCAGGGCCGGCTCCACTTCGGCATGGGCAAGGGCGGCACTCAGCAGGAGGCCGGCACCTTCGGGTACAACCTCGACGACCTGCGCCCCATGATCGACGAGTCGATGTACCTGATCCCGAAGATCCTCGCCACCGGCGAGGTGGAGCACGACGGCCAGTTCACCCAGATCCCGTACCGACCCGTGCACCCACGCTGCTACCAACAGCCCCATCCGCCGCTCTATCTGGCCTGCACGAACGATCCGTCGCTCGAACAGGCGGGGCTCCGCGGCATCGGCGGCCTGGTCCTCGGCTTCGGAGGGCCGGAGGAAGTGGCCCGCAAGAACGCCATCTACCGCGACGCCTGGTCCCGTCGAACCCCGGAACTGCAGGTCGGGTTCTCGCCGAACCAGCACCTGTCCGCCCTGTGCCCGGCGATCGTGTTGGAGGATGGACGGGAGGCTCGCCGGATCGGCCTGCGGGGCCAGCGGTTCTTCATGGAGGCGATCTCCCACTGGTCGTCGGGTGGCGCCATGCCCCTACCGGACCCGGACGGCTGGCCCGACGATCTGTTCGAGGCCCAGACCGCAGGACGGCACCGCCGTGGTCAGCGCGCACATCGGTCAGGAAGCCGTCTCGATCGACTTCTCCGACCCCCGTTTCGCCCTGTTGAACCCGAACCACGCCTACGGCACGGTCGACGACGCCATCGACTACGTCGAACGTCTCGATCGACGCCGGCGCCGATGAGGTGATGTTCATCTGCCAGATGGGCACCGTGCCGCAGTGGGCATGTCTGGAGACCATCCGCAACCTGGGCGAGCACGTCATCCCCAAGTTCCGGTGAGCGACCAGGCCGAGGAGTCGGCGCTTCCACCGACGGCGTACGCGGTACTCGGGACGCTGGCGTTCGGTCGGGAGCTGTCGGGGTACGACATCAAGAAGTGGGCCGACGCCAGCCTCGGCTTCTTCTACTGGTCGCCGGCGCTCAGCCACATCTATCGCGAGCTGGCCCGGCTCGAGGAGCGAGCGTTGGTCGAGGGGATCGATGTTCCGTCCGCGCCGCGAAGCGGCGGGCGTTCCGGATCACTCCGGCCGGTCGAGATGCGCTGGCCACATGGGTGGGGCAGTCCGACGGCGAGTCGACGGTCCTGAAGCACCCCGTGGCGCTGCGGTTGTGGCTCGGCCACGTGGCGGAGCCCCCGGCGCTTGCCGCGCTGTTGCGCGACCACATCGCGGCCGTGGACCTTCGGCTGGCCGAGCTCGAACGCAGCATCGAGCACTCGCGCGAAGACCTGACGATGCGTTACCCGAATGCCGTCCTGCACTGGGCCCGGCTGGTGCACGACGCCGATCGGGCCGGCGCCGTCGCTCTGCTCGCCGATCTCGAGCCCTGACTCCGGGCGCCTGACGCCGAGCGCCGGGCTCAGAGACCGTTGATGATCACCGCGTTGCAGACCGAGGCGGCCTGACGGAGCTTGGCCGCGGCTTGGTACTCGGGCGAGTCGTACCAGGCGTGGGCGGCCTCGACGGATTCGAACTCCAACATCACCGTCTGGGTCCCGTGCCATTCGCCCTCGAGCACTTCGACGTTCTGGTCGACTGCGCAGACCCCGGCGCCGCTGGTGCCGATGGTCGGGCCGGCCGCCTTCATGTAGGCGGCCATGCCCTCGGGGTCATGGATCGCTTCGGTGACGAGGACGTAGGCCTTGGGCATGAGGTCTCCTGGGTGGTGGGTGGGGAGGTGGTGGTGGTGGTGGCGCGAGCCGCTCCGGCGAACTGCGCGTGCAGAGCGACTCAGCATGTCGTCGGGCGCGCGCAGTTCGCAAGGTGGGGGGGTCGGGCGGGTGGCGTTCGATCGCGGACGCGGGCGTGAGTACGGTGTCGAACCGATGACCAGCATCCCGGCCCGCATCCTGGAGCTCGCCGCCGCCCGAGGCTCCGAGACCGTGTTCACCCACCTCGCGATCGACGGTGGCGAGAGCTCGTTCACCTGGCTCGACCTCCATCGACGATCGAACCAGGTGGCCGCCGCCCTGGCCGAGCGTGGCCTCGGATTCGGCGACCGCATGGGCCTGGGGCTGCGCAACTCCCCGCAGTTCGTCCTCTGCGTCCTCGCGGCCTGGAAGCTCGGCGCCGTTCCCGTCCCGGTCCGGTGGGACGTGCCCGACTGGGAGTTGGAGCGCTTGCTGGAGGTGGTCGACCCCCGCATCTACATCAGCGGCGACGATCTGGGCTGGATCGACGCCTCGGTCGACCTCGATGCGCCGGACCGGGCCGACGTAACTGCGCCGTTCCTCAACGGGATCTGCAGCAGCGGCTCGACCGGAACGCCCAAGGTCATCGTCCGCGAACAGGCGGCCGAGTACGACCCCATGCTGAGCGTGCCGTTCATGGAGGCCTGGGCGCCGGTTCCGCGGCCGCAGCGGATCCTCACCCTGGCACCGATGTACCACACGAACGGTTTCGCCACGATCTTCAGCCTGCTCAACGCCGACGATCTCGTGGTCGTCGAGAAGTTCGATGCCGCCCGGGTCGTCGATGCGATCGAGCGGCACCGCATCTCCACCTTCACCGCCACTCCGACCATGCTGCAGCGCATCGCCGATCTCCCCGACATCGACTCGCGCGATCTGTCGAGCCTGGTGTGGATCCTCCAGGGGGCGGCCCCGATGCCGCCGTCGCTGGTGTACCGGTGGGACCGACTGATCGGCGCGGACCGCATCGTGATGGCGTACGGCATGACCGAAGGGCTCGGCCTCACCGCCCTCCGGGGCGA
The DNA here is from genome assembly GCA_963819775.1 of uncultured Alphaproteobacteria bacterium. Taxonomy (GTDB): domain Bacteria; phylum Pseudomonadota; class Alphaproteobacteria; order Rhizobiales; family Hyphomicrobiaceae; genus JAKAML01. The sequence continues at coordinate 77,322 of CAWFXM010000007.1, read as the reverse complement.
CGAGTGGATGGCGCACCCGGGCAGTGTCGGCCGCGGGGTGCGCGAGACCGAGATCAAGATCCTCGACTCCGAGCATCGCGAGGTGCCGAACGGCCAGATCGGCGAGATCTTCCTCAAGTCAGGGCAGTACGGGGGGCACAGCTACCTGGGCCAGGCGCCGTCGCTCCCGATCACCGAGGACGGCTACCAGACCGTCGGCGATATGGGATACGTCGACGACGAGGCCTTTCTCTACCTGGTCGATCGACGCGTCGACATGATCATCACCGGTGGTGCCAACGTGTTCCCGGCCGAGGTGGAGCACGCCCTGATCGATCACCCGGCGATCGCCGATGTGGTGGTCATTGGTCTAAAGGACCCCGACTGGGGACGCCGGGTCCACGCCGTGATCGAACCCGCCGATCCGGCCGCCCCGCCGGCGGCGGCGGAGGTGATCGCCTACGCCAAGGATCGGCTCGCCCCGTACAAGGTGCCCAAGACGGTCGAGATCGTCGACAGCATCCCGCGCAGCGAGGCGACCAAGGTCAACCGTCGAGCGATGATCGACGCCCGCGGCGGCTGAGCCGTCCGAGGCCGGCAGTACAACGGCGCTCAGGCGCCGACCGAGGCCGGCAGCTTCATCAGCTGGCCGAGGTTGCCGCCCATGATCTTGCGGACGAGGTCGTCCGGGAGATGGCTGAGCGCGTCGATGTGGCTGGCCGGTTCGCCGAGGCCTTCGGGGTGCGGGTAGTCGGAGCCGAACAGGACGTGCTCCTCACCCATCAGCACGGCGAGGGCGCCGAGGTCCTCCTCCCAGAAGGGGCTGATGTAGATGTTGCGCTTGAACACCTCGATCGGGTTCTCGGCGAACTCCTGCGGCATCTTCTTGTACAGGTCCTTCAGCGCCTTCAGCAGCGGCTCGACCCAGCTGCTCCCGTTCTCGACGAAGGCGATCTTGAGCGCCGGAAAACGTGAGAGGGCACCGTGGCAGATGAGCGACGAGCAGGCATCCTCGACCGGGCGCCAGGCCTGCAACATGCGGAAGGCCTGGGGCTGGAACGGGAGCATCTCGGTGTCGCTGCCGGTCCAGTCGTTGACGTAGCGCGAATAGCCGCTGTCGGACGAGTGCATGGCGACGAGGACGTCGTGCTCGACCACCTTGGCCCAGAACAGGTCGAACTCGGGGAGGCCGAACGAGCGCGGTCCCCGGTAGCCGGGAACGGGCGCCGGGCGGATGAGGATCACCCGGGCGCCGTTGGCCACGACCCAGTCCAGCTCCTCGATCGCCCGGTCGACGATCGGGAGAGTGATCACCGGGGTGGTGAAGATGCGGTCCTCGTAGTTGAACTGCCAGGTCTCGAGCAGCCATTGGTTGAGGGCGTGGATGGCCGCGTGGGTGAGCTCGGGGTTGTCGCGCAGGCGCTCCTCGAGGAGGCTGGCCAGGGTCGGGAACATGAGGGTGCGGTCGACCCCCTGTTCGTTCATGAGCTCGAGGCGGGCGGCCGGCTCCCGGAACGCCGGGATGGCGCGAATCGGTTCTCCGAAGATCTCCCGGCGGCTCTTCCCTTCCGGATTGCCCTTGCGGTAGTAGTCCTCCTGCGCCCCGGGGCGGGCGACCACGTCGAAGGTGGGGTTCGGGATGTACTCGCTGATCTGGCCCCGGATGACGATCTTGGTGCGGCCCCGGACCTCGACATAGTCGATGGCGCCCTTGTAGCGATCCGGGAGGTACTTGGTGAACGCGTCACGCGTCTCGTACAGGTGGTTGTCGGCATCGAACACGGGCACGCGGGCCATCGGGACCTCCTCGATCGGTGAGGCCATCGTAGAACGATGCTCAGTCGAGCAGAGCCGGCGCGAGCGCTCGCCACGTGTCGGAGGCCGAGAGGCCGTCCGGCACACCGATCGCCTGGATGCAGACGTGGTCGGCCCCGGCGTCCCGATGGGCGTCGACCCGGCGCCGGATGGCCGCTTCGTCGCCCCAGGCGAAGAGGGCGTCGATGAGCCGGTCGCTCCGTGCGGCGACGTCGTCGTCGGTGAAGCCGAGCCGTTTCCAGTTGTTCACGTAGTTCGGCAGCGCGCAGTAGTGCTCGAGCGCGCCGCGTGCGGCGGTACGGGCGGCGTCGGCATCGGTCGTCAGCACGACCCCCTGCTCGACGTACAGCCCGCCGTCACCCAGGATCTCCCTCGCCCGCGCGGTGTGCTCGGGCGTGACGAGATAGGGGTGGGCGCCGTCGGAGCGGCGCCGGGACAGGTCGAGCATCTTGGGCCCGAGTGCGGCCAGGCAGCGGCGCTCGGGCGGTACGCCCACCTCGTCGAGCTGGTCGAGGAACCGGTTCATCGTGGCCAACGGTTTGCCCCAGGTTTCGCCGATGAGCGGACCGTGGCTCACGCCCAGGCCGAGCATCAGCCGGGCCCGGTGGTCGTCGGTGAGGTCGGCCCACCAGGTACCGATGTCGGCGGGCTCCTGTTTCCACACGTTCAAGATGCCGGTCGCCGCGGTGGCCGTGGTGGTTGCGGCCAGCAGGACGTCGAGCGCGTCGAGGACGGGTCCGCCGACGTCGGGGATCCACAGCGCCTCGTACCCCAGCGCGTCGAGCTCGGCCGCCGAGTCGGCGATCTCGCTCGGGTCGCCGAATCGGAGCTCGCCGCTCCACACGCCGGTGCCGGTCAACGTCATGGCCATCTCCCTACGTCCGGACGAGGCGCCGAGGTGGTGCCCGCCGCGGTCCCTGATGTGCGACGGACAGTAGTCGAGCCCATCCCGCGTTCTGGGAGACACGGTGGTCGTGCAGACGCCGGGCTGGTCTCCCAGAACACGTGATCGGGGGCGGCGGCCCTTGCGCGCGCGTCGGTCACGATCGCTCGCCTGCTCGGCGGGCGCGGGGCGAGGTACTGGGCGCTCGCCGCCTGGGGGTTCCACGTCGGCTCGGGGTCATGGCGATCCTCTTCCCGTATCCGCTCTCGGGAATGGCGTTCGCGCCCCTACTGCCACTGGAGCAGCTCCCCCGTCGTGCGCCGACTGGTGGGGTGGGCCCGACGTTCCTCCGAGCACGAACCGGCGCTGCCCCTGAGGTGTGGCTGGCCACGGCTGATGGGGCCTCGGCGGTGAGGCTCAGCGACGGGTGGTCGGCGTGGCCGGTGTGGGTTTCATCAGCCGAGCCGTGACTCCCGGCCCTCGACCACGGACATGGGACTCGACTCGTGGCCGATGCTCCGGGCTATCCCGACGAAGCGGATCGCCGCCAGGGCGAGCGCCGACCGCCCGCGCCCGATCTCGGCGGCCACGAGCACGCCGACGGCGAGCAGCACGCCGCTGATCAGCAGCGACGCGTAGAGGGCTTCCCTCCTTTCATCAGGAGCAGGGCACCTCGGGTAGGGGTCGGATCCCGATCGTGTCCAGCGCAGGAATCAGCGTCACCAGGTTCGTGGCCCAGGCCCGGGACTCGCTGCGTCGGCTCGAGGCGAACACGAGCCCACCGGCGATCCCGCTCGGCGATACGAGGACCGCGCCGCTGTCGCCGGGATCGACCTCGGCTCGGACCTCGTATCCGGGACGCTGGTGGTCGCCCTCGTCGTAGATGTCCGAGATCGAGATGTCGACCCGGCGAATGACCTCGAAAGGATGCGCCGTCGGCGAACCGTCGCCGTCGTAGGTGACGTAGAAGCCGGACTGTCCCGCCGAGAAGGATCCGAGTGGGATCGGGTCGGCGGTGAGGCCCGGCACGGAGAGGACGGCGATGTCGTCGACCGTGTCGATGAACACCGGGAGCGCCGGATGGGCATCGCCGGACTGGTCGACGACCTCGACGGTGCGGGCGCCCGCTACGACGTGGGCGACGGTCACCACCAACTCAGCTCCTACGACGGCACCCCCACCGAGTGTGGGCGCGCTTCGGCAGCCAGAGGCCCGAATCCCGACCGACGCGGCCAGCCCCGGACGGTGGGGGCTGTCCTCCCGATCCGAACACCCGACGGCGCCCATGACGAGCAGGATGACGGTGCCGAACGTGAGGAGTCGGTGCATCAGACCTGGCAGGATACGCATCGCCCGACACGCCGATGGAAGGAGACACGCGTGGCCAGCCCGGTGACGAAGCGCGACTACTCCCTGACGGGCAACGAGGGCACCCGCGCCCGCGAGCGCGGTCTGGCCGACGCCGAGTGGTACCGGCCGGACATCTCGCCTGAAGGCGTCGCCCAACTCACCCGGCGATCGAACCGCCGAGCGGCCATCGACACCACGATCTGGCTCGCCCTGCTGGTCGGCACCGGCACGGCCGGCTGGCTCGCCCTCGGCACCTGGTGGGCGGTGCCGGCGTTCGCCGCGTATCGGCGCGTTGTACGGCGGGTCAGCCGATGCCCGCTGGCACGAGACGGGCCACGGCACCGCCTTTCGGACCCGATGGCTCAACGACGCCATCTACTACCTGGCGTCGTTCATGATCGTTCGCGGCCCGACGCTGTGGCGGTGGTCGCACGCCCGGCACCACACCGACACCATCATCGTGGGCCGCGATGGCGAGATCGCGGCCCAACGCCCGACCGGCCGTCTGCAGATCCTCGGTCTCTTCGTCGGCTACCCCAACGTGACGTCGAACTTCACCCGCACGGTCCGGCATGCCGCCGGTCACCTCGACGACGACGCCCGCGACCTCACCCCCCGATCCGAATGGTCACGCGTCGTCCTGGAAGCCCGGGTGTACGTGGCCATCTGGGCCGCGGTGATCGTCGTGGCGTTGGCCACCACGAGCATCGTGCCGTTGCTGTACGTGATCCTCCCCAGCTTCTACGGGGTGTGGCTGATGGTGTTCTTCGGCCTCACCCAGCACGCCGGACTGCAGGAAGACGTGCTCGACCACCGGCTCAACACCCGGTCGGTCCGCATGAATCCGATCTTCCGCTTCCTCTACCTGAACATGAACTACCACGTCGAACACCACATCTTCCCGACGGTGCCCTACCACGCGCTGCCCGCTCTCCACCGGGAGATCGGCGCTCAACTGGCGCCGCCGGCCCGGACCACGTGGTCCGCCTACCGCGAGCTCCTGGCCGCGATGCGCCGGCAGCAGGTCGACCCGACCTGGGAGATCCTCGATCGGGGCGTACCTGTCGGGTCCCCCCGCCCGAGGCGCAGGATCGATGTGGGTGCCGACCTGACGACCGGGGTCGACCTCGGTGCACTGGATCAGATGGCGATCGGTGAGGCCCGACGGATCGATCTCGGCGCCGAGACCTTCGTGTTGTGTCGCTCGGGACCGGACATGGTGCACCTGCTCGACGGCGTCTGCTCCCACGGTCACGCTCACCTCGCCGACGGCGTGGTGTTGGGGTGCGAGATCGAGTGCCCCAAACACAACGGCCGCTTCGACCTCCGCACGGGCGAAGCGACGAGACGCCCGGCGACCGCCGCGATCCGAGTGCACGCGGTCGAGGTCATCGACGGACGAGTTCGGGCGATGTCGACGAACGCCGAGAGCGAGAACCGGGCTCTTCCACGATGACCGTGACCATCATCAACGGTGGTACCCAGGGCCTGGGGGAGACCGTGGCCCGCAAGCTCGCGGCTGAGGGATCGGCCGGGCTCGTGCTCGCCGGTCGATCTGCCGACCGGGGCGAGCGGTTGGCGTCGGAGCTCACCGCCGCCGGTACCCCGACGATCTTCGTCGCCGCGGACATGGCCGATCCGGGGGCGCCGGCGAGCATCGTCGCCGCGACCGACGACCGGTTCGGTGTCGTGCACGGCGTGGTCAACGTCGCCGCCTACACCTCACGAGCGACGGTCTTCACCGACACCGTCGACCACTTCGACACCCACATGGCCGTCAACGCGCGGGGGCCCTACTTCCTCATCCAGGCCGCGGTGGCCGTGATGTTGCGCGAAGGATCGAAGGGCTCGATCGTCAACGTGGGGTCCACCACCGGCCACGGCGGTCAGCCCAAGCTCACGGCCTACGCCATGTCGAAGGGCGCCATGACCATCATGACCAAGAACCTGGCGTACGCGTTGATGCGTCACGGGATCCGGGTCAACCAGGTGAACCCGGGCTGGATGGACACCGAATCCGAACATGTCACCCAGATCACCTACGACGGTGCACCGGATGACTGGCTGGTAGCCGCCGAGGCCGGGCGGCCCTTCGGGCGGTTGGTGAAACCGTGGGAGGTCGCCAACTTGATCGCCTACTGCCTGTCCGACGACGCCGGGCTGCTCACCGGCAACTGCATCGACGTCGATCAGTCCGTCCAGGGCGCCGGCGACGCCCCGATCCCCCGGATCGACGACACGCCCGTGCCGGACTGAGCCGGGCCGCCGGACGGTCTGCGACCACCCATCCTCACGACGAGAGGCGCTCAGGCCGAACGGAGCTGGTCCCGAAGCCACCGCATACCGACGGGTTCGGCGTCGAGCCGATCGACGAGGCCGCGCCATTCGGGCGTTCGGAACAGGTCGTACTCGTTGGTTCGGATGTGGGCGGACCCGGGCTCGATCGACTCCAGCTCACCGGGCGCGTTGGGGTGCAGGCAGACGAACGTGAGCCCGTCGTCGAGCTCCTCGAGAAGCGTCGTCAGCCGGGGCTCGGGTCGTTCCTGCGTCTTCCACTCGGTCTCCAGCACGCGGTCGAACAACACCATGCCGGCGGTCGTGGCCCGGTCGAGCGAGTCCTGGAGGTTCTCCTGGGTCGCGCCCACCAGGTGGTTGTTGGGGCCGTAGTCCTCGAGCCGTCGGGTGAGGAGAACCGGGAGCCGGTACTCGATCCCGATGCGGACGTAGGCGTCGACGAACTCGGGCGCCGAGCGCGGCACCCATGTGGGCGTCGAGGTGGGTCACGTCGATCCCGGCGGCCAACGCCCGGTCGAGCTGGGCCCGCATCTCGGCCTCGACCGCGTCGGGGTGGGCGTGGCGCCGAACGCTCGGGACGTCCCGCCAGAAGTTGCCGAGCTCGGTGGTCAGACCCGCCGACGGCGACGGTCGGGTGAGCGGACCCCACGAGTAGTACTGCTTCTCCGCCGTGAGCGTCGAGATGCACCCCCAGGTCGAGCTCGGGGTGGGCGGCGCAGAGGTCGGCCATCTCGGTGAACCACGGGCATGGCACCATGACCGACCCGGAGGTGATCGTGCCGAGCTGTGACAGCTCGACAAAGGCCGTGTTGGCGCCGTGGCACATACCGACATCGTCCTGGTGCAGCACGACTCTGGGGCTCATGGGGTGGTCCTTGGATCGTCGATGGAACGGGGCCGGCCATCGGCGGCGGAGGCCGTCGCCTGGTGTCCGATGAGCGTGGCGCGGGCACTCTCGATCGCTCCGGGATGATCGGTGCGGTCACCCTGGACGGCGCGGGCGAAGGCCCCGAGCTGGGCCGCCACGCCGGCGGTGAAGGCATCGTCGACCGCCGAGCCCGGGATGACCCGGAGCCCGGCGCGGTCTCCGATGCGGGCCCGACTGGTCGGGAGCAGCTCCACGAACACAGCGCCGTCGGAGCCGAGGATCTCGGTGCGGACGTCGTCGCCGTAACGGCCGTTGCGGGAGAGGTCGATCGTGGCGACGATGCCGCCGGCAAGCTGGGCGACGGCGACAAGGTTCTCGAGGTCCCCCGTGGCGGCGATCTCGGGATCGACGATCGGGAGCGGCCACGCCTGTACGGATGCCACGGCCGCGTCGGTGAGCCACTCGGCCAGGTCGAACTCGTGGACGCCGCAGTCGACGGCCAGCCCGCCACTCACGGCGGGATCACAGAACGACGGCGGTGGGGGATCGGCATCCCACTGGGACAGGCGCACGAACAGCGGCCGTCCGATCGCGCCCGAAACGATGGCCGCGCGCGCGGCCACCCAGGGAGGCGAGTACCGCCTCCAGAACCCGACCTGGAGCACTCGGCCGGCGCTGCGGGCTCGATCGCCCAGGGCGACGGCTCGCGCCGGATCGAGGGCCAGGGGTTTCTCGCACAGGACGTGTCGCCCGGCGGCGAGGGCCGCTTCGACGAGGTGGGGATGGGTCGGTGTGGGCGAGGCGATGAGGCAGGCATCGACCCCGTCGAGCGCGACGACGGCGGCCGGATCCGAGCAGCCCACGGCCTTCGGATGCAGGCTGACGCCGAACGCCACGGCATCGGGACTCGGGTCGGCGATGGCCACGATCTCGACGTCGGGCAGGCCTCGGGCGACCTCGGCGTGGACCCGCCCCATCCGACCGAGTCCGATGAGGGCGATTCGAACCGGCGTCATGCCGGCCACGCTAGAGCGTGCGCCGATATGCGCACGCTCAGACCTGACCGAGATGGGTCGGGCGGTGAATCCCACCGGGCTCCGACTCCCGTCCCGGGCCGTAGGATCACGTTCCGATGTCGCTTCGTCCGGATCCCCGGCCCTCCGATCCGGCGTGGCTCTACCTGGCCTGTTTCGTCGTCGTCGGGCTCGCTCTCGGCCTGCTCGGCCCGTCTGTGAGCGCCTTGCGGGACCAGGTGGGCGTGGACACCGGATCGATCGGCAAGGTGTTCGCCGCCCAGGGGTTCGGCTACCTGATCGGCAGCCAGGTCGCCGGCCACCTCTACGATCGCGGTGGCGGCCATCGGGTGCTCACCGGCGGGCTGACGGCGCTGTCGCTCGCGTTCATCGCGGTGCCCGCGGCATCGACGCTGGCCGAGCTCGCGGCCCTCTTCTCGATCATCGGTTTCGGCGCCGCCACCATGGACGTCGGGTGCAACAGCATGCTGGTGTGGAGCCGGGGTCACGACGTGGGTCGGGTGCTCGGCGCCCTGCATCTGTGTTTCGGCCTCGGGGCGCTCGTGGCGCCGGTGATCAGCCGGGTGTCGCTGTCGGTCGGTGACGACCTGTGGCTGGCGTGCATCGCGATCGGCGTGTTCGGCCTGTTCGTCGCCGCGTCGGCGTTCCGGTTCGAGGCTCCCCTGCATCGGGGGCAGACGGCCCACCGGTCGGAGAGCGGTCAGCGGGCGCCCGGGCTCGTGGTGGCGGCCGCGGGTTTGTGGTTCCTGATCTATGTGGGCATCGAGGTCGGGTTCACGAGCTGGATCCACACCTACGGCGAGGAGATCGACCTCGGGAGCGCCGCCACCGTCACGGGATTGAACGTCGCCGTCTGGATCGCGTTCACGGCCGGTCGGTTGCTCGCCGTTGTCGTCGCGGGCCGGCAGGGCCCGATGCCGTTGTTGGCGTGGTCCGCGGCGGCGTCGACGGTCGCGGCGTGGCTGCTGCTCGTCGGTGACGGGAGGGCCGCGGTGGTGTGGCCGGCGGTGATCCTGTATGGACTCGCGGTCGGGCCCCAGTTCCCGATGATGATGGCCCACGTCGGTCGGCACATGGTCCTCAGCGCCCGGGCGACCTCGGTCTTCGTCGGTGCCGCAGGAGTGTCGAGCCTGACGTTCCCGTGGCTGATCGGGCTGGCCATCGAAGGTTCCGGTCCGGCCGCGCTCCCGAGGAGCGAGGCGGTGCTGACGGTCGTCGGGCTCCTGTGGCTGGTCGTGGTTCACCGCCTGATCACATCGCCGGCCGGACGATCGAACTCGGTGGTCACCGGCGCGGTTTCGTCGCCCGACGTCGTTTGAGGGCCGGACCCGTCGACCGACGGACCACGAGCGATGGTGGGATCACGTGGTGGGCGGCGCGGCCCGGCCCCGATGCCATGCGTTCCAACAACGTGGTCACGGCCAGGTGACCCATGGCGAAGCGGGGTTGGTCGACCGTGGTGAGCGACAGCAGTCCCATGTGGGCCAGGGCCACGTTGTCGTACCCACACACCGAGATCTCACCCGGCACCGCCACGTTTCGCTCATAGAGCAGGTCCAGGACTCCCGCGGCCGCAGCGTCGTTGCCGGCGAAGATGGCGGTGGGTCGGGGGCGGAGGTCGAGGATCCCCCGAGTCGCGGCGTATCCGGCTTCCTCCGAGAAGCCGCCCTCGACGACCCGGGCGTGATCTTCGATCCCGTGGGCGCGCATGGCCTCGATGAACGCGGCTCGCCGGGCCTTCGCACCGGCTCCTTTGCCGCCGTCGATGTGGACGATGTCCGTGTGGCCCAGCCCCACCAGGTGGTCGACGACGAGCCGGACGCCGAGCGTTTCGTCGTTGGTGACGGTGTCGACCCGGTTGCTCAGCATTGGTTCGCTGACTGCGACCAGGGGCATGGCCGCAGCCGCCTGCTCGATCGCGCGAGCGGGGAGTCGTGGGCTGACCAACACCGCTCCGTCACCTCGGAGCTCGAGCAGGGTGTCGAGCGCGGCGCGTTGGGAGACGGCGGTCGGGTTCCGGGTCGTGAACAGCACCCGGTACTTCGCGGCATCGGCTGCGGCGAGGATGCCGTCGGCGATCTCGGCGTAGAACGGGTTGTGGAGGTCGTCGAGCAGGACGCCGATCAGCATCGTGCGGCGACTGGCCAGGGTGCGGGCCATCAGGTGGGGTCGGTAACCCAGCGCCTGGGCGGCATCCCGAACCTTTTGACGACTCTGCGCGCTGACCTTCGGTGAGTCGCTCATCACCAGTGAGACGAGTGCACGCGAGACACCGGCGGCGGCGGCAACATCGTCCATCGTCGGTCGGCTCGCGCTTGACATCGCTTCGGACCTTACTAGGATTGGAGCGCTTCAACTATTGAAGCGCTCCAATTGATTTGCCGACGCGGCCGCCCGGAATGGGACACCGCTGAGGCGCAGATGTCGGCTACGGCACGGCCGTCAGAACGAACACCAGGGGGATTCGAGGGGATATGCCAAGGCTGGCCGGTCGCATCGTCGTCGCGCCCATTTCCTGGGGCGTGTGCGAGGTTCCAGGATGGGGGCTTCAGCTCCCAGTGGACCGCGTCCTCGGGGAGATGGCGGACCTCGGCGTCACCGCAACCGAGATGGGCGCCGTCGGTTGGCTGCCTGATGACGCCGCCGACGTTCGGGCCGTCCTCGGACGCCACGGCATGCACGTGATCGGCGGCTTCGTGCCCCTCGCCCTGCACACCGAAGCGGACCGTGACGTCAGCCGGGACACCGCCCGCTCCCTGGCGGCGTCGATGGCCGGGGTCGGCGCCCGGTACTTCGTCACCGCCGTCGTCAGCGATCCGGAGGCTTGGGATCGTCCCCCGATCGACGACCGCGGCTGGGCCAACATCGTCGAGGGTTTGGCCGAGGTCGCGGAGATCGTCGCGGCGGAGGGCCTGATCCAGGTGCTGCACCCGCATGCCGACACCCTCGTCGAGACCGCCGACGAGCTCGAGCGAGTCCTCCAGGTGAGCCCCGTCGCGCTGTGCCTCGACACCGGCCACCTCTTCCTCGGCGGAGCCGACCCGGTCGACATCGCCACCCGCTGGTCGTCGCGGGTCGAGCTGGTGCACCTCAAGGATGTCGACCCCGAGGTCGCGCCGTTGTGGACCGACCGCTCGGCCACGTGGATGCACGCCGTGCAGGCCGGGCTCTTCCCGCCGCTCGGCGACGGATGTGTGCCGATCGCCGCCACCATCGACGCCCTCGAGGCCGCCGGCTACGACGGCCTCTACGTGATCGAACAAGACATCGCCCTCACCGGCGGGGAGCCCCCCGTCGGCGAAGGCCCCGATCGCGACGTTGCCCGCAGCGTCGCCTATCTCCGGAACCTCGACGAGCAGTGAACCTGCCTTCGAGCCGGACCGCTGAGACCTCTCAGCACAAGCAACCCATCCAGGAGGGGACAACCCACATGAGAAACGCGTTTTGCGCTTGCGCTGCTGCTGAGCTTCAGCTTGGTGGCCGTGGCCTGCGGCGACGATGACGACGACAGCGCTGACGGTGGCACCGACACAACCGAAGCCACCGACGGAGCGACCGAAACGACTGCCGCTGGTGACGATGTCGACCTCAACCAGGGCGAGGATCTCGTCTTCCACGTGGTCACCCATGGTGACAGCGGCGTGTTCTGGTCCGTGGTCGAGAACGCGGTCGCTGCGGCGGCTGACGACCTCGGCATCACCGTGAACTACATCGGCGCCAACAACGACGCTCAGGCCCAGTCGCAGGCCATCGAGGCGGCCATCGCGGAAGGATCGGCCGGCATCGCCATCTCGCTGGCCGACCCGGAAGGCGTCAGTGCTGCCGCGGCTGCCGTGGTCGAGGCGGGCATCCCGCTTTACACGCTCAACTCGGGCCTGAACAACTACCAGGAGCTCGGTGCCACCACCCACGTCGGCCAGGACGAGCTCGTCGCCGGCAACGGCGCGGGCGAGCGTTTCAACGACCTCGGTGCCACCACGATCCTCTGCGCCCGGCAGGAGCAGACCAACGTGGCTCTCGAGGAGCGTTGCGACGGTCTGGCCGAGACGTTCTCGGGCGAGGTCATCTCGGAGTTCGTCGGCCTCGATGCCGATCCGACCGAGCAGGAAGCCGCGATCGCGGCCCTTCTGCAGGCCAACCCCGAGATCGACGGCTTCATGGGCACTGGCCCGAACCTGCCGCTGCGTGCGCTGGCCGCGCAGGAGACTGCCGGTGTGGAACTGACCATCGGTGGGTTCGACCTGTCGCCGGAGCTCATCGCTGAGATCGAGAGCGGCGCCGTCGCCTTCACCGTCGATCAGCAGCAGTACCTGCAGGGCTACCTCTCGGTCGTCCTCATGTACCTCCAGGCCACGAACCTGAACACCGCTGGCGGCGGTCTGCCCATCCTGACCGGCCCCGGCTTCGTCGACACGGAGAACGCCGCGGCGGTCACGGCGCTGGCCGACGCCGGCACCCGGTGAGAGCATCTCCATCAGAGTCCTGATGGTGTGACCGGCACGTTCGCCGGGGCCGGCTTTCGAGCTGGCCCCGGCGAGGGCCGGTCACGGCGTTTCTCTGCGCGTACGCAGAGCGGCTTTCTGCAGGTACGCGGAGCGGTGCTCTGCGAGCCCCGCAGAGCGGAATTCATTGAACTGGGGGAGGACCATGACCGAGACCGCCGACACCGTGACGATCGATGCCGACGACGCTGACCAGCCGGGCATCGCCGAGGCGACCGCGGCCCGACCCACCGACGAGCGCGTGGCCACCCGGGGACCGATCCAGCGTCTCCTCATCCGGCCGGAGATCGGCGCGCTCGTCGGCGCCACCGGGATCTGGATCTTCTTCTGGCTGGTCGGCGGGGTGTTCGGCACGGCAGCCGGAACCCAGAACTACCTCGACGTGGCGGCCACGCTCGGCATCATGGCGGTGGCTGTCGCGCTCTTGATGATCGGCGGCGAGTTCGACCTGAGCTCGGGCGCCATGACCGGCGCCACCGCGATCATGGTCGTGCTGGTGTCCAAGGACCTGCCCAACCTGGGCTACACGGGGATCAGCCTCCACCTGGCAGTGCCGCTCTCGTTCGCCTTCGCCATGCTCGTGGGCTGGATCAACGGCACGATCGTCGAGAAGACGGGGCTTCCGAGCTTCATCGTCACGCTCGGCATGTTCTTCGCTCTGATCGGCGCCAAACTCGGCTTCGCCAAACGCTTCACCGACGAGGTCACGGTCGCCGGCCTCGACGAGGCCGACGGCTTCGGGTTCTGGGAGAACGTCTTCGCCTGGTCCTACGTCCGCAACAACCACGTTTGGAACGACCGGGACAAGCTCTGGGCCGTCCTGCTGATCGGCGGGTTCGTGGCCGTGGTCCTCGGGGTCATCGAGCAGACATATCAGCGTCGGTCGTCGCTCGATCCGCGGGGCCTGGGGATCCTCCTCGCGGGCGCCGCGGCGGGGCTCGGGGGACTCATCGGATTGCTCAGCTCGGACGGAACCGGCGCCAACTTCGGGTTCGCGACCGTGCTGGCGATCGGCCTGGTCGGGGCCACGCTCGGGTGGGGCTGGTGGCGTTTCGAATCGAGGACCGATCGCGCCGGGACCGCCCTGCTCGGTCCCGCCGCGCTGCGCCGGGCCGGTCTCGGCATCGTCGCCGTCGGGGTTGGTGTCGTCCTCGCCGCCTGGCTCGACGGCACCGACCAGGCGTCGGTCGGGTTCTTCGGCGACGGATTCTCCCGGTTGGTCTTCTACCTCGGCATCGCCGCGACGGGCGTCGTCGCCATCGTGGCGGCCTCCGGTCGCATCAAGCAGGTGTGGTGTCTCGTCCCGCTCGGGGTCGCCACGCTTCCCGCGCTGGGATTCGTCACGACGATCCAGGCGGCCCGGGCCACCCTGTTCGCCGTTGCGGTGGTCGCCGGGTTCCTGCTCATCCGTTCCGCGGCGCACCGGGCGGCCGAGGTGTCGGCCCGGGGCGCGTTCCTGGTCAACCTCGGCCTCGCCGCGCTGGTCGTCGCCGTCGCCTTCTTCATCCGGTCCGAGGGATCGGGGCGGCAGATCCGGGTCGAGCTGTTCAGCGCCATCCTGCTGGTCGCCCTCCTCGTGGCCCTCGACGCGGTGACCGCCGATCGTTTCGCCCGCCGCCGCACCATGACGGCGGGGTCCGACCGCCTCGGCCGCCTGCTCTCGCTCGGCGGTGTGCTCGCCGTCGTCACCGCGACGCTCGTCAAGTTCCTCTTCATGACCCAACTCGAGGTCGATACCACCCCGGGGGTGATCCGCTATCGCGTCTCGATCCTGTGGTTCCTCGGGTTCGCCGCGTTGGCCACCTGGGTGCTGACCCGCACCCGCTACGGCAGTTGGATCTTCGCCGTCGGCGGCAACAAGGACGCCGCTCGTTCCGTCGGCGTGCCGGCCGCCCGGGTGAAGACCTCGCTGTTCATGGTGGTGTCGGGCGCGGCCTGGCTCACCGGCATGTTGATCGCCTTCCGGTTGACATCGGTGCAGGCCGACGTCGGCAACGGCAACGAGTTCGAGTACATCATCGCCGCGGTCGTCGGCGGCAACCTGCTGACCGGCGGCTACGGGTCGGCGGCCGGTGCCGCCATCGGAGCCATCATCATGTCGATGTCCACGCAGGGCATCCCGTTTGCCGGCTGGCAACAGGACTGGCGCTTCCTGCTCATCGGCGTGATCCTGTTGCTCGCCGTGATCGTCAACAACGTGGTCCGCCGCCGAGCCGAGCGCGCGCGCGATAGGAGGCTGCCATGAGCACACCGCTCCTCGAGATCCGCAGCGTCGACAAGTACTTCGGCAACGTCATCGCCCTCAAGGACATCACCACCCACGTGAACGAGGGTGAGGTCACCTGCGTGCTCGGCGACAACGGCGCCGGCAAATCGACCTTCATCAAAATCCTGTCCGGCGTACACCAGCACGACGGTGGGGAGATCAGCCTCAACGGCGAGCCCGTCCGCTTCACCTCGCCCCGCGATGCCCTCGACCGTGGCATCGCGACCGTCTACCAGGACCTGGCGATGGTGCCGCTGATGTCGATCTGGCGCAACTTCTGG
Source organism: uncultured Alphaproteobacteria bacterium (assembly GCA_963819775.1). Taxonomy (GTDB): domain Bacteria; phylum Pseudomonadota; class Alphaproteobacteria; order Rhizobiales; family Hyphomicrobiaceae; genus JAKAML01. Next base: position 62,049 of record CAWFXM010000007.1, on the reverse strand, counting down.
TTGGGCAGTGAGCCGGTCACCGGGATCTGGCCGTTCCGCTGGATCGACAAGCAGGAGGCGCAACGGGTCGCGGTCGACGAGATGGCCAAGATGGGCATCGACGTCCGCGATCCGGAGCAGCCGGTCGGCACCCTGTCCGGGGGCGAGCGCCAATCGGTGGCGATCGCCCGGGCCGCCTACTTCGGGGCCAAGCTCCTCATCCTCGACGAGCCCACGTCGGCGCTCGGCGTCAAGCAGTCCGGCGTCGTCCTCAAGTACATCCTCGAAGCGCGCCGCCGCGGGTTGGCGTGATCTTCATCACCCACAACCCTCACCACGCCTTCCCGGTGGGCGACCGGTTCCTGATCTTGAACCGCGGGCGGTCGCTCGGGAACTTCGGCAAGGACGAGATCAGCCGTGACGAGCTCGTGACGCTGATGGCGGGCGGGTCGGAGCTGGAGCAGCTCAATCACGAGCTCGAGAGCGCCCGCTGAACGAGGACCGCCTCGACCTGCTGACCGTCGGGCGGATCAGCGTCGATCTCTACGCCGAGCAGTTGGGGGTCGCGCTCGCTCGAGGTCACTTCGTTCCGGAAGTCGGTCGGCGGTACCGCGACCAATGTCGCGGTCGCCGCGGCCCGCCTCGGGCGGCGATCCGCCGTGCTCACCAAGGTGGGCGCCGACCCGTTCGGCGACTACATCGTCGGCGCGCTCGACACCACGTTCGGTGTCGACACCCGCTTCGTCGGCCGGCATCCGGGGCTGCTGACGCCGCTGGCCTTCGCCGAGCTGGCCGATCCCGGCGAGCCCACGATCATCTTCTACCGAGCGCCTCAGGCTCCGGACATGACGATCGAGGCGTCCGACGTGGGGGCCGGCATCGTCGAGGCGGTGCCGATCCTGTGGGTCGCCGGCTCGTGCGTGTCGGCCGAGCCCAGCCGATCCACCATCCATGCGCTCCTGGACCGGCGCGAGCGTCGCCCCCACACGGTGCTCGATCTCGACTGGCGGCCCCACTTCTGGGCCGATCCCGTCGACGCCGGGCGAGAGATCGGCCGCCTGCTCGACGGGGTCACGTTGGCGATCGGCAACCGGACCGAGTGCGAGGTCGCGGTGGGCACCCCCGACCCGCATCGGGCCGCCGATCGTCTGCTCGACCGTGGACTCGAAGCGGCCATCGTGAAGATGGGCGCCGACGGGGTGCTGGTGGCCACCGCCGCCGGGGTGCGGGAGGAGATCCCGCCCTATCCCGGTCGAGGTCGTGTGCGGGCTAGGCGCCGGCGACGCCTTCGGCGGCGCGCTCTGCCACGGCCTGCTGTCGGGCTGGGATCTCGCCCGCGTGCGCCGCGCTACGGCAACGCCGCCGGAGCCATCGTGGCCTGCCGTCTGATGTGCGCTGACGACATGCCCTATCTCGACGAGATCGAGGCCCTGCTGAAGGACCGACCATGCCGCTGACCGACTCCCAGTGGACCGACCTGATCGAGCGTCGCGCCGCCGAGCCCCGCGCCGCTCTGGCCGCGCTGCAGGCGCGGGCGCGGCGACCGCTGCTACGCGATGGCCGGCTGTTCATCGTGGCCGCCGACCACACGGCGCGGGGCATGCTCGGTGTCGGATCGGAGCCCTTCGTGATGGCCGACCGGCGCCGACTGCTGGGCGCCCTCGTGACGGCGTTGGCCCACCCCGGTGTCGACGGGGTGCTCGGTAGCCCGGACGTGCTCGAGGAGCTGGCGCTGCTCGGCGCGCTCGACGGCAAGCTCGCGTTCGGGACCATGAACCGGGGTGGGCTGATGGGCGCCCGGTGGGAGCTCGACGACCGCATGACCGCCTACGACCCGACGGTCGATCGCCGACCTCGGTCTCGATGGCGGCAAGGTGCTGCTCCGGGTCGCCGACGACGATGCCGGCACCGCGCCCACCATCGAGGCCTGCGCCCGGGCCGTCAGCGAGATGGCCCGGCTGGGCCTGCCGATCATGGTCGAGCCGCTGCCGTACCACATCACTCCGGAGGGTCAGGCCAAGCTGCTCGACGACGACGACAAGCTCCTCCGGGCTGTCGCGGTGGCCGGTTCGCTCGGTCACACGACCACGAGCACCTGGCTCAAGGTGCCGGCCGGCCGCGACCCGGCCCGCATGCTGTCCACCACCACGCTGCCGGCTCTGATCCTCGGTGGGGCTCCCGGCCCGGACCCCGAAGCCGCCTTCGCGTCGTGGGAGAGGGCCATGGCCGTCCCGAACGTACGGGGACTCGTCGTCGGACGAGCGTTGCTGTACCCGCCCGACGGCGACGTCGCTGCGGCGATCGACCGGGCCGCTCGGATCGTTCGACCCGACGGTGGAACCGTGCCGTGACCGGGCCGCTTCTCCACCATCGGCACGGGACCCTCGTCGACGGTGCCGATCCGGTCTGGTTGTCGCCGGACGTGGCCGGTTGGGACCGAACGGCCCTCCGCGTGGTCCGCCTCGAGCCGGGTGTTCTGCGCACGATCGACACGGGACCGTATGAGGCCCTGGTGCTTCCGCTCTCCGCCATCGACCTGACGATCACCGCTGGCGGTGATCGCTTCCAGGTCCGGGGCCGCGCCAGTGTCTTCGCCCGCGTCACGGACTTCGTCTACGTCGGTCGCCGGACTTCCTTCGACCTGGTGGCTCCGCACGGCGGGGAACTGGCTCTGGCCATGGCCCGGAGCGATGACGACCTGCCGCCCCGGTACGGCCCCGCGGAGGACGTGGCGGTGGAGACGAGAGGAGCCGGTCCGGCGACGCGTCAGGTCACGAACTTCGCCAGCCCCGACACCTGGGCCCATGCCAGCCGGGTGATGGCGTGGAGCTGCTGACGCCCGACGGCAACTGGTCCTCGTATCCGCCGCACCGCCACGACGATTCACCGGAGTGCCCGGTGAACAACGAGGAGATCTACTACTTCCGGATCGGTGAACCCGATGGCGATGGCGGCTTCGGCTACTCCCGCGAGGGGTTCGGACTCCACCGCACCTATACGCCGGAAGGCGACATAGACCAGAACGTCGTCGTGCGCGACGGCGACGTGTTCTGCGTCCCCCGGGGTTATCACGGCCCGTGCATCGCCGCGCCCGGCTACCCGATGTACTACCTGAACGTCCTCGCTGGACCAGGAGGTGAACGCTCCATGGCGTTCTGCGACGACCCCGCCCACCACTGGGTCCGCGACACGTGGGCGGGGATGCCCGCCGATCCCCGATGCCCCATGACGGGTACTTCGTGAGCCGCACGCCGCGGCCTGAAGGGCCGCGAGAAGGCGAGTGGAGACCGTGAGCCTCGAACGTGAGCCGCCGAAGCCGGTGATCGGGATCGGGGTGGTCGGGCTCGGCTGGATGGGCCAGGCCCACAGCCGTTCGTACCGTCCGCCTCCCCACCCTGTTCCCCGAGCGCACCTTCGACACCGCATCTGGTGCTGTGCGCCGACAACGCTGCGGGCCCGTCGTCGCCGTGCCGTCGACGACTTCGGGTTCGCCTCGGCGACCGATCGACTGGCAGCGACGTCATCGACCACCCGGACGTCGACGTCGTCGTGACGTCGCGGCCCCGAACATGCTCCACGAGGAGATCTGCGTCGCCGCGGCCGCAGGCCGGCAAGCACGTCTTCTGCGAGAAGCCGGTCGGCGGCACGCCCGAGCAGACCGGTCGCATCGCCGCGGCGGCCCGAGCGGCCGGGCGTCATCACCGGCGTCGGGTACAACTACCGCTGGGCGCCGCTGGTGCTACACGCCCGCCACCTGATCGACGCCGGGCGAGCTCGGTCGCGTCACCAACTACCGGGGCCGTTTCTTCTCGATCTACGGCAGCGATCCGCTCGGGCTGCTGTCGTGGCGGTTCCTCGTCGATCAGGCCGGCTACGGCGTGTCCTCGAGCGACATCCTGAGCCACGCCGTCGACCTGGCCCACTTCCTCATCGGCCCGATCGGTCGCCGTCTTCGGCACCCGGAGCCACGTTCATCGCGCGATCGACCCGCTGCCCAGCCGGCCGGCGGAACCCACTACGACCGGGGCACCCCGGCGACCCGACCGGCGCGGTCACCAACGAGGACTACGCGGCGGCTCTGCGTACGTTCGCCAACGGTGCGCGCGGCATCCTTCGAGTCGTCACGGTCCATGGTCGGTCCGGAGAGCCAGATGGCGTTCGAGGTGCTACGGCACCAAGGGCGTCGCTCGCCTGGAACCTCGAGACGCATGAACGAGCTGCGGTGTTCCTCGTCGACGGGGCGGGGCGGGCGCCCCGTGGGTACACGACGGTGTACGCCGGCGACCGCTACCCGTATCACGGTCACTTCGTTCCCGGCGACGCCAACGGCATCGGCTTCGAGGACCTCGGTACGATCGAGGACTTCGAGTTCCTCATCGTCCGTGGCCGCCGGACGTCCGCACGATCCCGGCTTCGAGGAGGCCCTCGACTACGTCAGCTTCCAGGCCGCCTGGTCTGCACGTCGTGCGAGTCGCGGCACGCTGGCACCGGATGCCACCTCATGATCCGCCGTCATCGGCGCAAGGGAGTCGATGGACACCGTTCGGCTGACCACAGCCCAGGCCATCGTTCGCTGCCTCGTCGCCCAGCGCACGGTCGATCGACGGCGAGCGAGCGCCCCGCTGTTCCCGGGCGTGTTCGCCATCTTCGGCCACGGCAACGTGACCTGCCTCGGCGAAGCGCTCCACCAGGCCGGCGAGACCTGCCCGACCTGGCGGGGTCAGAACGAGCAGGGCATGGCGCTCGCCGCGGTCGGTTACGCCAAGGCGATCGCGACGTCGCCAGATCATGGTGGCCACCACCTCGATCGGGCCCGGCGCCCTCAACATGGTCACCGCGGCCGGAGTGGCCCACGCCAACCGCCTGCCGGTGCTGCTGCTGTCCGGCGACACCTTCGCCAGTCGGCTCCCCGACCCGGTGCTGCAGCAGGTCGAGCACTTCGGCGACCCGACCCTCACCGTCAACGACGCCTTCAAGCCGGTCACCCGGTTCTGGGACCGCATCGTGCGCCCCGAGCAGTCCTCCCCTCGTTGCCCCAGGCGGTGGCGACGATGCTCGATCCGGCGACGTGCGGCCCGGCGTTCATCGGCCTGCCCCAGGACGTCCAGGCCGAGGCGTACGACTATCCCGAGGCGCTTCTTCGACGCCGACGGTGCACGACGGCCCCCGGCCCCGTCCCGACCGGGCCCAGCTCGCCGCGGCCGTCGACGCGCTCCGTCGGCGCGCGTCGCCCGCTGATCGTCGCCGGCGGCGGCGTGCACTACTCGCGTGCCGAAGGCGCGCTTGCGGCGTTCGCCGAGACGCTACAACATCCCCGTCGTCGAGACGGTGGCCGGCAAGGCGTGTCTGCTGGCGGCCCACCCGCTGAACGCCGGGCCGATCGGCGTCACCGGGTGCACGTCGGCCAACGCGCTCGCCGCCGAAGCCGACGTCGTCCTCGCGGTCGGCACCCGGCTGCAGGATTTCACCACTGGCTCGTGGACGGTGTTCGCCAACGAGCGCCCGGTTCGTCGGCATCAACGCCGCCGCGTTCGACGCCGTGAAGCACCTCGCTCGCCTTGGTCGTCGGCGATGCCCGTGAAGCGCTGGCCGAGCTGCGGCGCTCTCCTCGACGGTTGGCGGGCCGAGGTCGGCTGGATCGACCGGGCCGCCGACCGAGACCGCCCAGTACCACGCGTACATCGACAAGATCGCCGCCCGCCGGAACCGAGCGGCGATACCGACCTACGCCCAGGTCGTCGGGGCCATCGACCGTCTGGCCCGGCCCGCCGACTACGCGCTCACGGCCGCCGGCGGCTTCCCCGGCGAGCTCAACAACGGTTGGCGGGCCAAGGCGCTGCGCAGCTTCGACTGTCGAGTACGGGTTCTCCTGCATGGGCTACGAGATCTCGGGGGCGTGGGGAGCCAGGATGGCCGCGCCCGACGGCGAGGTCATCGTGTTCGTCGGCGACGGCTCGTACCTGATGATGAACAGCGACCTCTACAGCTCGGTGCTGTCGGGCCACAAGCTGATCGTCGTGGTGTGCGACAACGGCGGATACGCGGTGATCAACCGTCTTCAGGTCAACCAGGGCGGCGAACCGTTCAACAACCTGCTCGCCGACACCCGGCACCACGAGCTGGTCCGGGTCGACTTCGCCGCTCACGCGGCGTCGATGGGCTGCATCGCCGAGGACGTGAACTCCATCGCCGAGCTCGAGGCGGCGTTCGTCCGGGCCCGGACCTCGGAGCGGACCCATGTCATCGTGCTCCGGACCGACCCCTCGGCCTGGACCGAGGGCGGCGCCTTCTGGGAGGTCGGCGTACCCGAGGTGAGTGAATCGGCCGGCGTGCGAGCCGCCCGTCAGGCCATGGAATCCGGCCGTCGCGGCCAGAGAAGAGGAATCTGATGACCGACCCGATCATTCGGATCGGCGTGCTGGGGTGTGGACGCATCGGGCGCATGCACGCCGAGTTGCTCGCCCGCCGGGTACCCGGAGCCACCTGCGCCGGCGTGTTCGACGTGGTGGGGGAGGCCTCGGCCGAGGTGGCGAGAGACCTCGGCGTCGTCAACTTCGGTTCGGCGGACGACCTCATCGGCTCGCCCGACGTGGATGCCGTCGCCATCTGCACGTCGACGGACACCCATGTCGAGCTCATCGAGATGGCCGCCGTTGCGGGAAAGCCCATCCTGTGCGAGAAGCCGGTCTCCCTCGAACTCGCCGCGGTCGATCAGGCGGTCGCCGCGGTCGAACGGGCCGGGGTGCTGTTCCAGGTCGGGTTCAATCGCCGGTTCGATCCGAGCCATGCCGAGGTTCGTCGCCGGGTGGAATCGGGGCAGGTCGGCACGGTAGAGATGGTGCGGATCACCAGCCGTGACCCGGCTCCGCCGCCCATCGCATACATCGAGCGGTCGGGCGGGATCTTCCTCGACATGACCATCCACGATTTCGACATGGCTCGTTTCGTGGCCGGATCCGCGGTCGCCTCCGTGTTCGCGGCCGGTGCCGTGCGGGTCGATCCGGCGATCGGTGCCGCCGGGGATCTCGACACCGTCACGGTCGTTCTGACCCACGTCGACGGCACGATCACCACGATCGACAACTCCCGGCGCGCGGTCTACGGATACGACCAGCGGGTCGAGGTCTTCGGGTCGGGAGGAATGGCCGTGTCCGAGAACCCGCTGGCCACGACCACCGTGTACCGGGGCCCTGAGGGTGGGGATTCCTCGCCGCTGCCTTGGTTCTTCCTCGATCGCTACGTGCCGAGCTACGTCGTCGAGTGGGAGGCGTTCGTCGCCGCCGTGCGGTCCGGCGGTCCGAGCCCGGTGACCATCCACGACGGTCGCGAACCGCTCGTGATCGGCTTGGCGGCCAAGCGGTCCCAGCGCGAAGGTCGCGTCGTGACGTTGGACGAGATCGATCCGGCGCGTCGGAAGGGCTGACGGTGACAGACGACGGGGTGGTGGCACTGGGTTTCGACATCGGCGGCACCAACATCCGGGCCATTCCCGTAAGTCGCGGCGGGCCGCTCGGTGACTGGATCCACGTCCGTCGCCCGGAGGACCCCGCCCTGATGCTCGAGGCCATCGTCGGCTTGTGGCGGCAGGCCGCCGAAGCTCATCCCATCAGCGCGATCGGGGTGGGCTGTGCCGGAGTGGTCGACCGCGAAGGCACCGTGCGCACGTCTCCCAACATCGCCATGTTGAGCCACTACCCCATGCACGCTCAGGTTGCGGGGGCCACGGGTCTGCCGGTGGCGGTCGAGAACGACGCCACGGCCGCGGCCTGGGCCGAGGCCTCCGTCCACGGCGCCGTCGCGTCGGACCTGGCCTTCGTCACGTTCGGTACCGGGATCGGCGGCGGATTCGTGCTCGGCGGTTCTCTCTACCGGGGTGCCTCGGGCTTCGCCGGCGAGATCGGCCACATCACGATCGTCACCGGAGGCATCCTGTGCGTGTGCGGCCGTCGGGGCTGCTGGGAGCGGTACGCCTCGGGGTCGGCGCTCGGCCACCAGGCCCGCGATGCGGTCGCCGCGGGGCGCGCGCCGTCAGTCCTGGCCGCCGCCGGTGGTGACCCCCACGCGGTCCGGGGCGAGCACGTGCTTCGCCTGGCCGCCGAGGGCGACCTCATCGCGCAGGCGCTCGTCAACGAACACGCGCGGTGGATAGCGGTCGGTCTCGACAGCCTGGCCAACGTGCTCGATCCATCGGTGTTCGTGCTCGGCGGAGGGGTCAGCGAGGCGGGCGAGACGTTCCGCTCGGCCGTCGAAGCGGCCTATCGGCTCGCGGTCGTCGATCGGGAAGCACGCGAACCGGCGATCATCCGCCTGTCCGAGTACGGCGATCGGGCCGGCGCCATCGGGGCCGGCCTCGTCGCGCTCGACCTGCTGTAGAGCGGGTCCGTCCGCCCAGGCCGGTCAGTGCGTGAGACGACGGGCCGCGTGCTCGGCCAGGGCGGCAGCCATCGTGTCGTCGTCGACGCCGCGGTCCAGTCCGTCGAGCAGGATCTCGGCTGCTGATGGTGGGGTGAGCCGACCGACGGGCTGATCGCGATCGAGGTTGGTGGGAAAGGAGTAGCCCTCGGCGGCGGCCGCCAGCGCCCGGCGGGCTCCGTCGGGGTCGCCCGCCTCCCACCGCTGACGCAGGACCGGGTACACCGCCCGGGAGATCCGGTAGCGATCGACGGACTCCATGGCCCGGCCGAACGCCGACGAGATCTGCAACAGGTTGACCATCCGGATCACGTCCGGCGTCCGGTTGTTCCCGGCGGCGTGGAAGACCGCCGGATTGAGCAGCACCAGGTCACCCTTCCCGAGATCGAGCTGGGCGTGGTGCTCGGCGAAGTACGCCACGAACTCGGGGCGGCGCCAGGCCAGGTAGCCGTGTTCGTAGAGGTGCGACCAGGGCAGGATCATCGTGGTACCGGACGCGGCGGGCAGGTCGAGGTGGGCCACGACCCCCTGCAAGGTGAGCAGGGGGGACACGCGGTGCACGTGCGGCGGGTACTGCTCCGCCACGTCGTCGGTGAGGAAGCCCAGGTGGTAATCGCGGTGGGGCATCTGGGCGGCACCGCCCGGGTTCACGACGTTGACCTGCGACGTGACCTGGTAGCCGGGGCCGAGCCAGGCCAGGGCGCCCAGCGCCATCAGGTCGTTGCTGTAGTAGTCGACGAACGCCACCGGATCGGTCAGCGCCAGCTTCTCGAGCGCGTTCCAGACCCGATCGTTGTCGCCGGGTCTGGCGTAGTGATCGCCGCTCTGGATGCCGGCGCGACGCTCCTCCTCGATGATCGTCCGGAAGGCGTCGGAGGCCCGGTCGACGATGTGGGGAAGCACGGCCGAGGAGATCACGATGACGCCCGGCCCGTGAGCCAGCGCTGTCGCCCATTCGGTTCGCACGGCGTCAGGCGACACGGCATCCGTGCTCATCCGTCGCCGTAACCCGGGCCCGTCGTACACGGGGATCCCCGAGGTCACGGCCGAGGCCAGGCCGTACTCCGCCGGCGCCGTGTCCCGCTCGACCAGGGCTCGGAAATCGCCGAGATCGCAGTCGGCGGCCCGGAATCGATCCGGCGTGGTGCTGGTCATGAGCACCAGGCTACGAACGATCAAGCCGCGGCGCTCGAGCAGGGACGGGGCGCGTCAGGATCGAACCACGACGACGGCGTCGGCCGATGTCAGCACCAGATCCTCGTACTTCGAGGGGTTCAACACCACGCGGCCATCGCTCGCATTGCGGTACCCGATCGCGCTGGCCCCGATGGTCGAGGCGGCGGCGACGATGTCGGCGAAACACGTGCAGGACTCGGCACCGAGCCGGTCGGCGGGGATCACCTCGATGGTGGCTCCGCCGCGATCGAACAGATCCCGGAAGAGTCGGTCGAGGTGCTGGCGCTCGGAGAGCTGGGCCATCATCAGACTCGTGAGCTCGTCGCTCACGATGAAGTCGTCCGCCCCTGAGGCCAGGGCGAGCGGGGCGTGCCGCTGCTCCAGCAGTTCGGCGACGATCCGTACCGGCCCATGGGCCTGGTTCGCGGCGACCCGGCTGAACGCCATGAGGGTCAGCAGGGTCGTGGCGTCGGCCTGCTCGGAGGTCACCCCGGCACGGCGACCCAGGACGATCACTTCGTGGAACGCCGTGCGAGCCGCGTGGGCGGCGATCTCCTCGGGGCCACCGCGGTGGGTCGAGACATCGACCGTGATGTTGTTCGTGACGATGGCGGCGCGCACCTCGTCGACGTCGACCCAGTCCGGATCGACGACGATGTCGATGACGGTGTCGGGGCCCAGGAACTCATCGAGCTCGCTCACCACGCGCGGTCCGAGCTCGCTCCACCCCACCAGCACCATCCGGCGACCGGCCTGGGACGGTCGTTCGGTCGACGTCGTCAGCTCGATCCGGGGCCCGCGGAAACCGCTGGGCAGGAAGGTGCTGTCATCGGACGCCACGCCGATCAGCTGCTCGCCGGGCGCCACGATCCGATCGGCGGGAGGATTGAGGAGCACGTCGTCGTCGGTGGTGAGGACACCGATCAGGCTGCTGTCGGCGAAACACAGCTGGGCCCGGGCGTAGGTCTCGCCCGCGAGATCCGGGAACGACTCGAAGTAGATCTCGTCACCGTCGAAGTCGAGCAGTTCCTGGAACACCTGGCTCAGGCCCCGCTGACGACACGCCTGTGCGGTGAGCTCGGCCACCACGGCGTCGGAGTTCACGATCGCGACCTTCGACCCGAACAACGACCGGATCGAGGCCGACGTCTCGGTGTCGGCCACCTCGGCGACGACCGAAGCGATGTCCCGGCCGTCGGTGCGGAACGAGTTGGTGGCCAGCAGTGCCTTGACCGTGGCCGCGTCGTTGCCGCCGACGATCACGACGCTGCGGGCCCCGGTGATGTTCACGCGCTCGAGGTCCGGGATGGAGGCGCAGTCCCCGCGTCGGCACACGAGCCGGGTGGAGCGCCACGCCTCGATCTGCTGGCGGAGGGTGTCCTCCATCTCCGTCTTCTCGACATCGGCCATCACCACCACTACGGCGCGTCGCCGGCTCTCGTTGGCGACGATCAGCTCGCGGACGATGGCCGGTACGCGATCGGACCAGCCCAGGATCAGCGTGTGGTCGACCTCGAGGACCGCGCTCCGCCCCTTGCGGAGCAGTTCGATCTGCTGGTCGACGCTGCTGGCGATCAGACCGATGAGGCTGCCGGCGAGGAAGATGCCGGCCAGGGTGACGAGCAGTCCGAGCAGCCTCGTGGGCCAGCCACTGTCGGCCGCGAAGGTTCCGGCGTCGACGATCCGGAGCATCGACTGCCAGAACGCCTCGGCGAATCCGAGCTCGCCACCACCGTTGATGCCGGTGACCTGGAGCACGGTGATGATCAGCGCCGAAACCAGCACGACGGCCAAGGTGAGCAGGCCGAGCCAGCCGATGACCACCGATGGGCCGCGGGAGAGCGCGCCGTCGAACCAGTACCGAAGTCGTGCGCCCACGGGCCAGTGTCCGGGTGCCGAAGGCTCTTTGGGTTTCGGCTCCCGGGTCGAAACGGTGCCCCGCACGCGTCGGTTCACGGCTTTGCCCTGGCGGTGGCGGGCCGCGATCTTGCCCGGTGCTTCTGGAGTCACGACGGGATCATCGCATCGCGCGGAGGTGCATGTCGCCACGCGGCGCCGGCCGACGAGCTCAGCTGAGCTTGGTGCTCATGACCCCATCGCCCATCTGCTTCATGATGCGCACGGCCTCGCTCCGGCCCATGCCGCCCATGACCTTGGCGCCCTCCCGCATCTCGGCGCCGACGAACCACACCGGACCGTTGTCGGCCAGGTTCTCCAGCGCCTCGGTGACCACCTGTTCCGGGGTGGCGGCTCCGGGTATCGGCGTGCCGTCCTGCGCGTCGGCCAGGTTGCCGCGTTTGGCCAGGAGCCTGCGGAGCGCGGGCGTGTCGGTCACGCTCAAGACAAGCGAGAGCACATCGACACCGTGGTCGTGGAGCTCGGCCCACAAACCCTCGGCCAGCACCATGTCGAACGCCTTCGTCGCTGAGTAGGTCACGCGGTTGATGCCCCCACCGAGCACGGCTCCCGACGACAGCAGGATGATGCCGCCCTGGCCCCGGTCGCGGATGGGCGCGGCCAGGGTGTGGCACAGCTCGAGGGGGGCTACGCAGTTGCGCTGGACCATCGACAACGCGTCGGCCAGGGGGATATCGAGGAATTCCTCGTAGAACGGGTCGGCGCCGGCGCAGTAGACGAGCAGCCCGATGTCGAGTCCGGTGGTGGCATCGACGATCTGTCGCACTGCGCCCTCGACAGCGAGGTCGACGGCCACGGTGCGGGCTTCCACGGCGTAGGTCGAGCGGATGTCGCGGGCGAGATCGTCGAGGACCGACTGGCGCCTCGACAGGAGGACGAGGTTCAGGCCGCGCTCGGCGAGGGCACGAGCGAAGGCGGACCCGACGCCGTCGGACGCCCCGGCGACCAGCGCCCACGGACCGTAACGGGAGGCAAAGGGCGGACTGTCACTCATGGGCGATCGACCTCGCGGCTCGGGAACACCTGCGGATCGTACCGTCCACGAGCAGGGCGCCCCGACCGGCGACCGTGCGCACGAACGGGTCGTCGCCCTACAGTTCGCCGCCAGGGCCCGACCGAGTTCGAGGGGCAGATAACGATGCTGAAGGTCATCCAATGGGCGACGGGAGCGGTCGGGCGACACGCGGTCGCGGCGATTCACGACCATCCCGACATGGAGCTCGTCGGGGCCCGTGTGTACAGCTCCGACAAGGTCGGATGCGATGTCGGCGAGCTCTGCGGGATCGGCCCCATCGGGGTCGTCGCCACCGCGGATCGCGACGAGATCCTCGCCCTCGATGCCGACGGCGTCGTGTACGCCGCGCAGGGCGAGATGGACCCAATGGGTGCGCTCGACGACATCTGTCTCCTGCTCGAATCGGGCAAGAACGTGGTGTCGACCGCGGTGACCGCGCTCGATCTATCCCAAGAGCGTGGGTCCCCTGTTCGTGGATCGGCTCGAGGCGGCGTGCCGGGCCGGCGGCACCTCGTTCCATGGCACGGGCATCGAGCCCGGCTGGGCCGGTGAGGTCCTGCCGCTGACCATGTCGTGCCTGTTCCGCTACATCGAGTCGATCCGCATCCAGGAGCTCATGGACTACTCGAACTACGACAGCCGCGACATGCTCGTCGACATCATGGGATTCGGATTGCCCCCCGATGCCCCCGTCGCCCTGGCCGACGCCGATCTCGTCGGCGTCACGTTCAAGGCGCCGCTCATGCTGGTGGCCGACGGCCTCGGGGCCACGATCGACGAGTTCGTGTACCACCGGGAGGTCGCGGTCGCGAGCGAGAGCTTCGACATCACCGCCGCCCGCATCGAAGCCGGCACCGTGTCAGCTCAGCGGTACTCGTTCACAGCCATCATCGACGGTCGTCCCGCCATGACCATCGAGCACATCACCCGTCTTCGCGATGACCAGGCCCCGGACTGGCCCCGCGGTCGGGGTTGGACCGTCGAGGTGGAGGGTTCGCCGTCGATGTCGCTGGTGTCGTCGATCGGCGTCCACGGCGAGGACGAGAACGACCAGGGCTGCATGGGCACGGCCATGCACGCCGTGCACGCCATACCCCACGTGTGCGCAGCGACTCCGGGTATCCGCACCTTCCTCGACCTGCCGATGATCACCGGTCGTCACGCCTTTCGGCGTCCGTCGACCCGAGCCTGACTTCCGGCCGACCCCACCTCAACCCCCTAGAGAGCGCCCAATGACCCGAGCCATCGACTGCCTCGCCAACGTCGGACTCGGCGACACCAAGCAGCCGGACTGGATGACCCGGGTCAAGGAGGACTACTTCAAGGGCGACGACTCGTTCATGGCCAGCCAGGATCTCACCGAGCTGCTCGACCACATGGACGCCAACGGCGTGGAGCGGGCCATCCTCCTGACCCAGCTGTCCACCCCCGACGACCGGGCCCGCCGGTACGCCGACGCCCGGCCGGACCGCTTCTCGCTCGGCATCGGTGGGTTCAACCTGCTCCGCCCCATGCCGTCGCTGCGCGAGCTCGAAGTGGCCGCCCGGGACCTGCCGGTGGCCTACGCCGTCATCGGCCCGAGCTTCTGGGGTGACGGCATGTATCCCGCCACGGACGCCGTGTATCAACCGCTGTACACCAAGTGCTGCGACCTCGACCTTCCCCTGTGCATGAACACCGGGTTGCCGGGTCCGCCCATCCCGGGCGAGGTGCAGAACCCCATCTACCTCGACCGGGTGTGTGTGCGGTTCCCGGAGCTGAAGCTGTGCATGATCCACGGCGCCGATCCGTGGTGGGACACGGCGATCCGTCTGATGATCAAGTACAAGAACCTGCGGCTGATGACCTCGGCGTGGTCACCGAAACGCCTGCCCGAGTCGCTGCTGCACTTCATGAAGACACGGGGCAAGAACCGCGTCATCTTCGCGTCGGACCACCCCGTCCTCACCATGGAGCGGTGCGTCGGGGAGGCCAAGGCGCTCGGCCTGCCCGACGACATCCTCGATGGCTGGCTCTACGGCAACGCCGATGCGTTCTTCTTCGGAGGTTCGGCGGGCGCCGGAGGGTCGGCGGATGCCTGATCTGTACGAGGAGGTCGTCGCCTGGCTCGACGAGTTCTGGGATCCCGCGCTCTCGGTCGACGAGTGGTGGAGGCTCGTCGCCACCGCCGGCTGGGCCGCCCCCCACTTCGAGCAGGAGCACGGCGGGCGGGGTCTGCCCCGCCGGTCCCAGGCCATCGTCCGCTCCGCGTTCCTCGATCACGGCGCCCTCCGGCCACCGGGCGGGCTGGGTCTTCTGGCTGATCAACGGGCAGAAGGTGTGGAGCAGCATGGCCATGCAGTGCGACTACGGCATGCTGCTGGCCCGCACCAACATCGACGTGCCCAAACACGGCGGCATCTCGTGGTTCGTCTTCAAGCTCGACCAGCCCGGCGTCACCATCCGGCCCCTCCGGGAGATGACGGGTGACTCGGTGTTCAACGAGGTCTTCTTCGACGACGCCGAGGTCGATCACCGCGACCTGATCGGCGGCGAGAGCAACGGGTGGGCGGTGACCCAGACCACGCTGCTCTTCGAGCGCACCGGGATCGGTGCCGGAGGTGCCCACGCCGGCTTCCCGGTCCCCGGGCCGAAAGGCGGCATGCTCGGTCGCCGGGCCGGCGACGCTACCCACGACGCTCCGCCGGGAAACAGTCTGACGATGTCGCTGCCCGAGGTGTTGGCCCTGGCGCGACGGATGGGCCGCTCCGGCGATCCGGTGCTTCGGCAGAAGATCGCCCGACTCGTCGCGTACGTCGAGACGGGACGCTGGAACGCGCAGCGCAGTCGCGACGAGGCGAGCCGGGGCGGTGGCCAGCGGCTGGCGAGCGTCGGCAAGCTGAGCCAGACCCGCATCGTCAAGCTGGCCGCCGAGATCGGCGTCGACCTGCTCGGACCCGACGGCATGTTGTGCGGCACGTACGCCCCGGGCGAGGTCGCCGAAGGTGCCGGCGGCACCGACGGCGGTCGGTTCACCGAGGCGTTCGTGTTCTCGCCGGCGTCATCGATCTATGGCGGCGCGGACGAGATCCAGCGCAACATCGTCTCGGAACGCACGCTCGGCCTGCCCCGTGACCACCAGGCCGACAAGGGCCTCACCGACCGGGAGATGATGCAACGCCTCGCCGGACCAGGCAGCTGAACTGGTGAGACGCCGGGAGCCACAGCGGACTCGACCGGGCGCCGTCACTACACTCGCGCCGTGCAGGACGACGGAACTTTCTGGGGACTCATCACGGCCCGCGCCGATGCGACACCCGACTCTCCTTTTCTCGAGGACGAGGAGCGCCGGTCGGTCACGTTCGGCGAGTTCCGCAGCCTCGCCGAGCAGGTGGCGGCGGGACTCGTCGCTGAAGGGATCGACCTGTCGGGTGTGGTGAGCTGGCAGCTGCCGACCACCATCGACACCGTGGTGCTCATGGCCGCGCTGGCCCGGCTGGGCGTCGCCCAGAACCCCATCATCCCGATCCTGCGCGAGCGTGAGGTTCGCTACATCGTCGGTGAGGCGAAGTCGTCCACGGTGCTGGTTCGCCCGCAATGGCGCGGCTTCGACCATGGACTCCTGGCGCACCAATTGGCGGACGAGTTCGGATTCCAGGTCCGGTCGAGCGACACCCTCCCCATGGGTGACCCGTCGACCCTGCCGCCCGTTCCTGCCGCGGCCGACGACCTCCGGTGGCTCTTCTACACGTCGGGTTCGACGGCCGACCCCAAGGGCGTCTGGCACCGGGACGCGTCGGCCATCGCCGGGAGGAACGGCTTCGTCGGCCACATCCGGCCCCGCCCGGACGATGTGCTTCCGATCGCCTTCCCGATCGCCCACATCGGTGGCATCTGCATGCTGTCGGCCGCGCTGACCGTCGGCTTCCGGATCGTGCTCCTGCACACCTTCGATCCGGTGACCAGCCCACAGATCATGGCCGAGCGGGGCGCCACCTTCCTCGGGAGCGCCCTGCCGTTCTTCGTCGCCTATCTGCAGGCCCAGCGCGAGCACGGCGCAGAGCCGTTGTTCCCGAACCTGCGCACCTGCGTGAACGGTGGCGCCCCGAAACCGCCGACCCTTCATGCCGAGGTCAAGGCGCAGCTCGGCGGCCTCGGGGTCGTCGGGAGCTGGGGACTCACGGAGTTCCCGGTGGCCACCAGCGGGGGCTTCGACGATGACGACGAGCAACTTTCCGCCACCGAGGGGGTGGCGTCGCCGGGCGTCGAGATCCGGGTCGTCGCGCTCGACGGCATCGAGTGCGGTCCGGGCGAGGAAGGCGAGCTGCGCCTCAAAGGGCCGCAGATGTTCGCCGGGTACGCCAACCCGGCGCTGGATGCCGACGCCAAGGACGAGTTGGGATTCTTCCGTACCGGCGACCTCGGCGTCGTCGGCCCGGCGGGCCACGTGACCATCACCGGTCGGGTGAAGGACATCATCATCCGCAACGCCGAGAACATCTCGGCCTCGGAGATCGAGAACCTGCTGCACGAACACCCCGGCATCGCCGATGTGGCCGTGATCGGGGTCCCGGATCCCCGCACGGGCGAGAAGGTGTGCGCGGTGGTGGTGGCCGCCGGGCCCGAGCTGCCGACCCTGGCCGGCATCGCGTCGTTCTGCGCCGACCGGGGCCTGGCGCGTCAGAAGAGCCCGGAGCGCCTCGAGGTGGTCGACGAGATCCCTCGCAACGCCATGGGCAAGGCCGAAAAGGTCACCCTGCGCCGCCGCTTCGCCACCCCGCTCGAGTAGTCCCGGCCGGCTCGGACTTTCGACGAGGCGGTGCGCTCAGAGCCGACCGGACTCGATGAGGTCGGCGGGACTCAGCAGATCGACGGCGCCGAGATATCCGCCGCCGGCCGCGATCGCGTCGCCGAGGTAGACGACGGCGCTGCCAGCCCCCATCTCGGCGACGGCGATCTCATGCTCCAGAGGCTGTCGGACCTCCGGCCAGCGGTGGCTGCCGGGCACGATCCGCGTCGCTCCGTTCTCGGCATCGAAGTCGACGAGCGCGATCACCGAGGCCAGCATGACCTCGGCATGGGGCTTCGGGAGATGGGGCCAGATGTCGTGGTCGCGGTGGAAGAGTTGCTGCTCGGCGCCGGGACCGCGGTCCATCACGTGGGCGAGGTTGAGAATGTAGGACGAGCAACTCTTGGCGAGGACTGATTCCGGCCATCGACGGATCGAGCTCGCGATTGAAGCGGTCGAGCAGGTCTGCGTCGAGCAGATCCTCGCCGACAGGTCCAGAAGCGGGCAGGCGGGCAATCCGGGCACTCATCGCAGTCTCCCCTTGGCCCGGTGGTGACGACCGCCGGCTCTGTTGCTTGGCCGGCTCAGGCGCCGGCGCCGACCAGGTGCTCGAGGGCCAGCTGCTGCAGGTGGACGAACCCCAGATCGCGCTCGGCCGCCTTGTCGGGGTCGAACGCGTCGTCGGACGCCAGGAGATCGCCGGCGGTCTCACCGACATCGAGGGTCGAGACGGCGAGATCGAGCACACCGGAGGCGACCATGGCCTCCTGGACGCGAGGATCGGCCCGGAAGGCGACCGCCCGCTCGGCCAGGAGCATGTAGGAGCGCATGCACGCCGCGGCCGAAGCCCAGACACCTTCCATGTGCTCGGTGCGCGACGGTTTGTAGTCGAAGTGACGAGGCCCGGCGTAACACGGGACGCTCGGGTAGCCCGGGAAGCCGTTCTCCAGGAGATCCACGGTGAAGAACGCCGAGATCAGGTCGCCGTGACCGAAGACGAGGTCCTGGTCGTACTTCATGCCCCGCTGGCCGTTGAGGTCGATGTGGAACAACTTGTCGCTCCACAGCGCCTGACCGATCTGGTGGGTGAAGTTGAGGTTGGCCATCTGCTCATGACCCACCTCGGGATTGAGGCCGACGATGTCGCCGTGGTCGAGCTCGGCGATCAGGGCCAGGGCGTGCCCGACCGTCGGGAGGAAGATGTCGCCGCGCGGCTCGTTGGGTTTGGGCTCCAGCGCGATGCGCAGGTCGTAGCCCTGGCTCTTGATGTACCCGGCGACCGTGTCGAGGCCCTCCTTGTACCGTTCGAGGGCCGCGTAGACATCCTTCGAGCCGTCGTACTCGCTACCCTCACGACCGCCCCACATGACGAACGTGGAGGCGCCGAGCTCGCCGGCCAGATCCACGGCGCGGAGGATCTTGCGCAGACCGAAGCGTCGCACCGCTCGGTCGTTCGCCGTCAGGGCGCCGTCCTTGAACACCGGGTGGGTGAAGGTGTTCGTGGTGACCATCTCGATGACGAGGCCGGACGCGGTCGCGGTGTCGTGGAGGCGGCGGACCCGGGCCGACTTGGTGGCTTCGTCGGCGTCGAACGGGAACACGTCGTTGTCGTGGAACGAGATGCCCCAGGCGCCGAGCTCGGCGAGGCGTTCGGTGTATTCCCACGGATCGAGCGCCGGGCGGGTCGCCGCGCCGAACGGGTCGACACCCAACCAGCCGACGGTCCAGAGGCCGAAGGAGAACTTGTCGTCGGGGCGAGGTGAGCGGCTCATCGGGGCCTCCAAAGGAATGACTGCATAACCTCCATCACCATAGATCGTTCCGTTCCACCAATGACCGTCCAGGCCGATCGCCTCCGCGCCGTCATCGACGCCGCGAAAGGCGGCCGGGTCGTCTCGCTGTCGGTCGACGGCCTCGAGCTGCTCGCGCCCCGCACGCACGACGACGAGTGGTTGCTCTGGGGCATGTATCCCATGGTTCCGTGGGCCGGCCGGGTCCGTTTCGGCCGGTTCCCGTTCGACGGAGTCGAGCATCAGCTCGACATCGACCTCTACCCCCACGCGTGCCACGGGCTCGGGCACACGGCGCCCTGGACCCGAGCCGCCACCGACGAGCTCCGCCTCGACCTCGACGGCGCCTGGCCGTTCGGCGGAATGGTCAGCCAGACCTTCCGGGCCGAAGGCGCGGACATCGTGCTGACCATGACGGCCCAGGCGACTCGACGGATGCCGGTCATGCTCGGCTGGCATCCCTGCTTCCGTCGGCAGCTCGACCTCGGCGAGCCGGTGCAGCTCGAGTTCGCGCCCGAGTTCTTGTGGGAACGCGACGACGTGGGCATCCCGACCGGGCGGACCGAGCCGCCGCCCCCGGGTCCCTGGGATGACTGCTTCGGCGGGGTCGTCGAGGCGCCGGTGCTCGAGTGGCCCGGGGTCGGCTCGGTGAGCATCGAGGCCCGGTTGACGGATCCAGCCGGGTCGAGTGTGGTGGACACCTGGGTGGTCTACGACGAGCAGCCCGAGATCGTGTGTGTCGAACCGCAGAGCCAGGCTCCAGATGCGTTCAATCGTGATCCGCTCGTGGTCGAGGCGGCCGAGTCGCTCACCATGGAGATGCGGCTGACCTGGAAGGATCACCGGCCATGACACCCGTGGTGCTCGGCATCGACTCGTCCACCCAGTCCACCAAGGTGGAAGCACGCGATCTCGAGACCGGCGAGGTCCTCGGCGTGGGCCGAGCCCGGCATCCGGACACCCGGCCACCGACCTCCGAGCAGGATCCCGACGCATGGTGGGGAGCGCTCGTCACGGCCATGGGTCAGCTCGGCGATCTCCGACGGCAGGTGGTCGCGGTCGCGGTGGCGGGGCAGCAGCACGGTCTCGTGGTGCTCGACGCTGACGATCGCGTCCTTCGGCCGGCCAAGCTCTGGAACGACACCACCTCGGCGGCGGAGGCCGCAGCCCTCGTCGCCCAGATGGGTGCGGCGTGGTGGGCCGAGGCCTGCGGGTCGGTGCCGGTCGCTTCGTTCACCATCACCAAGGTGGCCTGGCTGGCCGCCCACGAGCCGCATCACCACGAACGCATCCGGCGGGTGATGCTGCCCCACGACTACCTGACCTGGCGGCTCACCGGGGAGCACGTCACCGATCGAGGCGACGCCTCGGGCACCGGTTGGTGGTCGTCGACCGGTTACCGAAGCGACGTGCTCGACCTCGTCGGGCTGTCGTCCACCACCCTGCCTCAGGTGCGCGGTCCCTGGGAGGCGGCCGGGCCGATCACGGCCGCCGCGGCCGACCAGCTGGGCCTGCCCGGCGGGGTCATCGTCGGGTCCGGCACCGGTGACAACATGGGCGCGGCGCTCGGTTTGGGCCTGACGGCGGGCGCTGTCGCCATCTCGCTCGGCACGTCGGGCACGGTGTACGCCGTATCGGATCAGCCGACAGCCGACGCCACCGGCGCCGTCGCCGGATTCGCCGATGCCACCGGCGGTTTCTTGCCCTTGGTGTGCACGCTCAACGCCACCCGGGTCACCGATACGGTCGCGTCGTGGCTCGGCGTCGACGCGACGGAGCTCGGGGAGCTCGCCCTGGCCCGCAACGACGGCGGCGGACCCGGCTCCAGCAGGGATGAGGACGAGCCGATCCTGGTGCCGTATTTCGACGGCGAGCGCACGCCGAACCGGCCCGACGCCACCGGGCTGATGACCGGCCTGCGCACGGGGACCAGCCGTGCCGCGATGGCGAGGGCGGCGTTCGACGGCGTGTTGTGCGGCTTGCTCGACGGTCGCGATGCCCTGACCGCGGCGGGCGCGAACACGTCGGGCGCTGTTCACCTGGTCGGCGGCGGTGCCCGGTCGCGGGCCTACCGGCAACGTCTGGCGGACCTCGTCGGCGCGCCGATCCTCGTCCCGGCGCTCGACGAAGCGGTCGCCACGGGCGCCGCCGTTCAGGCGGCGGCGGTGTTCGCCCGAAGCCGCGGGTCGGCGATCGCCGGACAGTGGGGGATGGGCACCGCCGATCAGGTCGACCCACGTCCGGGGATCGACGCCCAGGCCCGGCGCGCCCAGTACGCCGCGGCCCGCCACCTCGTCCCCGAATCCTGACGCCCCCTCGGTCTCCCTGTCGATCTCCCCACCACCAGCCCGTTCTGGGGGACAAGGTGGTCGTGTAGACGACGGGTTGGTCCCCCAGAACGTCGTTCCATCGGCCAGCTTCGTTCTGGGGGACAAGGTGGTCGTGTAGACGACGGGTTGGTCCCCCAGAACGAGGGTTGGAGTGGGCGCGGGGTGGGGTGGGGTGCGCGGGGGTCAGCGGATGAGTGCGGGTTCGGCGTCGAGGGCGCCGGCGCGGCACAACACGACGACCGTCCCTCCGCAGCCGCCTCCGCTCGACCGGGCCCCGATCACGCCGGGCCGGGACCGGGCCTCGTCGACGGCGAGCGTGGCGGCCGGATGTCCGAGTCCCATGGCGTCGTAGCCGGCGTGGCTGGCGGCCATGAGCGAACCGATCGGTCGTGCGTCGCCGGCGCGCAGATAGGTCAGCGCCTGCCCGGCCCGGGCGTGTTCGCCCACCCCGAACGCAGTGGCGGCCCGGACGGGGTAGGTCTCGTCGGGCTCGATGGACGTCAGCGGATCGTCGGTGTCGTGCCAGCGTTCGAGGAAGTCGGCGCCGACGATCGCCTCCGGGAGGGCATCCACCCGGTCGACCGGCGTGTCGCTCACCCACGCCCACTGCGCCCCGGCGGCCCGCTCGGCGATTCGTTTGCCCATGAACGCGGCGGCCCGGGCGCGGGCGTACGGCGACCCGGCCACGTCGTGCGTCGCTCCGGTGGGCCAGCCGACCACCTCGATGCCGGGAGGCAGCGGTACCACCGCCTCGACGGACGCCGGGCGGCAGACGATGGGGATGACGGCACCGACCTCGCCGACCGCGACCGTGACCTGATCCATGATGCCGCAGGGCGCGCCGACCACGTGGTTCTCCGCCTCCTGGCAGAGCGCCGCCAGCCGCAGTGGGTCGACCCGGTGATCCGGGCCGAGCAACGCCCGCGCCGTCGCCACCTCGAGCGCGGCGCTGGAGGACACACCGGCCGAGATCGGGACATCGGACGTCACCGTCAGGCGGCCCGTCGGAGGGGCCAGGACGCCGTGCCGCACGAGCACGATGGCGACGCCGATGAGGTAACGCGTCCACGGGGGGGCGCCGGCGAGCCCGGCTCGCACCTCGGGGTAAGGAAGCTCGGCCAGCCGGGTCAGTTCGGACGGGGCGAAGGCGACCGGGCCGACCACGAGCTCGTGGTGCGGTTCGAGGGTGACGGTGGTGGTGAGGCGGGTCGGTACTTCGAGCACCATGGAGCCCGAGTAGTCGGCGACACCTCCGAGCAGGTCGAGCCGGCCGGGAGCCGAGCCGTGGCGGGTCGTCACCATCGATTACCCCGGCACCCGATCCCGCAGGACCGCGGCCAGGACCGGACCGATGCGGGCGGCGAGCTCAGGGTTGGCGTAGCCGACCCATGCCACCGGGGAGGTGGTGTCGAGGGGAGCGTCGAGCGGCTCGCCCCACGGGTCGGTCACGACGCCCCCGGCCTCGGTGAGCAGCAGGGCGGTGCACAGGTCGTAGGGGTGGCAGGCCAGCGCGGCGGGGTCGACGAGGGGGCGGAGGTCGGCGACGAAGCGGTCTCGGCCGGTGATGAGCTCGTGGAGCTGGCCGCCCGAGGAGATGTACTCGTCGTCGAACACGACCTGGCACCCGAGACGGTTGAACAGCTCGGCCTCGATCTGCGCCAGGGCCGGCTTGCCCGGTGGGAAGAACTTGGCCAGGCCGCCGAATCCGTGTTCGAGGTCGGTCGCGGTGGAGGGTCGCACGGCGAGGGACGACACGGCGCCGGTGTCCAAGGCGACGCGGGTGGCGGTCACCCCGCCGCCCTTCGTGCCGCTGAGCTGATCGGCTGCGCCCTGTTTGACCGTCGGGAGCTCGGTCATCGAGGCGGCGACGATGTCGTCGAGCGATGACCCGTACGGTGCCGCGGCGGCCAGCGCCCAGGCCGGACGCTTGTCGTACATGAGTCCCCGGGTGCCGTCGATCGTGTCGACGATGACGGTCCACTCCGGGTGCGCGCCGACGATCACCGGCTCGTCGAGTCCCTCGGACACGATCTCGACGCCCGTCAGGTGCTGCTCGAACCAGGCGACCAGCACGTCGTCGGCGATGCGGTCGATGGCGTAGATGGTGTCGGCGACGGTCTCGCCGTCGATCGCGGCCATGTCGATGCCGCGGGCCCCGATCACGGTGTCCCGCAGGTGGTCGCCGAGCCGGCAGAGCAGTCGGCGCAGATCGTCAGGCCGGCGCGTGTGGTCAGTGGAGTGCGGCACGGAGCTCGGCTGCCTTCTCGTCGGGGTCGGATTCGTTGGTCATCGAACCGCCGCCGACCTCGGGGCCGGCCAGGTACTTCAGCAGTCCGGGCGCCCGCAACGGTGGGTGGATCTCGATGTGGAACGGATAGGCGGGGTGGTGACCGACCGGTGCCTGGTGCACGGCGAGGACGTAGGGCAGGCGGAGCCCCCACAGCGCGTCGTACCGCTGCACCACGGCCCGCAGCACCAGCGCCAGGGACCGGCAGCCGGCGTCGTCCAACTCGACGAGCGAGGTCATCGGGGTCCGGGGAAGGACGAGCACCTCGTAGGCGTAGCGGGCGAACCATGGAACACACGCGAAGAAGAGGTCGTCGCCGTCGAGCTCCCGCGGGCCACCCGCCTCCCGGGCCACGACGTCGGCCAGGATCGGGCGACCCGTGCGCTCGACGTGATCGGCGGCCACCTCGGCTTCCCGGGCCATCGTGCCGTACACCAGCGCGCCGGCGTAGATCTGGCAGTGCGGATGCGGGTTCGACGTTCCGACCGCAGCGCCCCGGTTCTCGAAGATGAGCACGTGCGCGACACCCTCGACCTGCTGGAGGGCGATGGTGCGATCGCGCCAGGTGGTGACGACCGCGGTGGCTTCGTCGTCGGTCAGGTCCGCCAGGGTGGTCGACGGGTCGTGGTGGTAACACACGACCTCGGCGGTCCCGGTGGCCTGTCGAGTCCGGTACAGGTCGTCGACGGGCGGCGACGCGGGGGTCGGTGCGTCGGGTGAGAAGACGGGCAGGTCGTTCGTGAACCAGTACACGCCCCGGTAGTCGGGGTTGGTGGTGCCGATCCGCTGACCGAGCGGGGCCAAGGCGTTGCGGGGGTCGGGATCGGGTTCGTCGTCACCGACGACCTCGCCGATCCAGGGGCGTGCTCCGCGATGCGAGGTGAACAGCACCCATTCGGCGCGGAACGGGTGCCACCGAAGCTCCCAGGTCAACGAAGGCACGCCGTATTGCCGCCATCGATGGGGATGACGGCGCCGGTGATGAAGCTGGATCGGTCCGAGGCGAGGAACGATGCCAGCTCGGCAACCTCCTCGGGTTGGCCGGCTCGTCTCATGGCCGCGCCCTCGACGAGGTGGGGGAACCGGTCGATCGCGTCCTGCCCTCCGGAGAGCTCGGTGATGATCAGGCCCGGGCAGATGGCGTTGGCGCGGATGCCCTTGCGTCCGTACTCGACCGCGGCGGCCTTGGTGAAGGAGATCACGCCGGCCTTCGCCGCCGAGTAGGCGCTGGTCGGCAGCACCGAGGCGTTCATGCCGCCGATGGACGACCAGTTGACGATCGAGCCGCCGCCGGTGGGGATCATGGTCTTGATCCCGTGTTTGATCCCGAGCAGCACGCCCCGGAGGTCGACGTCCATGACGCGGTCGTATTCGTCCATGGTGATCTCGGCGATCCGCTGGGCGCTCCCGATGCCCGCAACGTTCAACACGGCGTCGACCCGGCCGAACGTATCGACGGCGGCGGCGAACATGGCCTCGACCTGGTCTTCTTTGGTGACGTCGCAGCGGAAGGCGACCACAGCATCGCCGAGCTCGGCGGCCGTCTCCTGCTCGCGGCCGCTGATGTCCGCGGCCAGGACCCGTGCCCCTTCCCGCACGAAGACCCGGCAACAGGCCCGGGCCATGCCCGAACCGGCCCCGGTGATGACTGCGATCTTCCCGTCGAGCTCACCCACGATGTCGTCCCCTCGTATCTGGTCGGCCGCCATGATCGACCTCGTTCGACGACCTGTGCAACCGGCGCCGTTCCACGGTCAGAGCTGAATCACCTTCGGGACGGCCCGGTTGGCCAGGAGTCCGGCGCCGATCTCCCGGGTGATGGCGCTCGTGGAGCCGAAGAGCCCGTCGAGCGCGATGGTGCGGAGGAGATGCCGGTGGAACTCGTGCTCCCGGGTGAAGCCGATCCCGGCCAAGACCTGTTGGACGTGGGCGCCGGCGGTGATCGCCGCTCGGCCGGCCAGCGCCTTGGCGAGGGCGGCGGTGAGGCCACCGGGTTCGACCTCGGCGGCGTCGAGCGCGGCATCGGCGGATTCGACGGCGACGAGCGTCTCGGCGAGCTTGTGACGCACGGCCTGGAACGACCCGATGGCCCGACCGAACTGCACCCGGCCGCGGGCGTGATCGACGCCGAGCTCGAGCATGGTTCGGGTCGAGCCCACGACTTCGTGCGCCAGGGCGAGGCGGGCGTGCTCCACCGCCGTGTCCCACCCGCCGGCCGCCGCGACGACCGGGACCACCGCGGCTCGCCCGCGGATGCGGCACAGACCGAGTGTCGGATCGGTGCCGGGCGCCGCCTCGATGGCGAGCAGGTCGGCCGCGACCTCGGCGAGGGTGTCGCCCGCGCACGGGACGAGCAGCACGTCGGCCCGGGCGGCATCGGCGAGGCCGACACCGTCGACCACGACGTCTGCACCGTCGGCGTGGCCGGGCGGTGAAGCGGTGGCGTACGCGGGGAGAACGACGGCGGATCCGGCGGGGGCCCCGATCGCGGTCGCCACCACGTCGGACAGGCACGACGAGGACACGTTGGCTCGTCCGAGCGCGCCGAACACGATGCCGATGGCGGTGCGGGGCTCGGCGTCGAGCAGGTCGATCCAGCCCAGCTCGGCGAGTACGTCGTCGCCGGCGCCCCCGCGTCGGGGCTCGATCGCCTGGGCGAGGGTCGTGGCGAACAGCTCACGGTCCTCGGCGCTCATCAGGCCCTGGCTCATCAGACGTCGTCTCCGAGGTCGAGGAGGCGTTTGGCGATGATGTTGCGCTGCACCTCGGAGGTGCCGCCGTAGATGGTGGCGGCGCGGGAGTACAGGTACCCGTCGCGCCAACGTTCGGAGCCGGGGTCGGCCGCCAGCTCGATCGTGCCGGCGGGCAGGAGCAGCCGGGCGGCTTCGTAGAGCTTCTGGTCCGCCGTCGCCACCAACACCTTGTCGATCGAGGTCTCGGGTCCGAGTTGGTGACCGTCGGCGAGGCGATGCTGGGTCCGACGAGATTGCGATCGGAGCGTGTGGAGGTGGAGGAACGTCTCGCCCAACACCATTTCGGCGTGGGAATCGGACCCGGCATGGCGATCCGACGCCACGTCGTGCACGAGGGCCTCGAGGCGATGCCGGAGGTACGCGACGCGGAACCAGAAGCTCGTCGACCGTTCGAACGGGAGCAGCGCCATGGCCAGCTTCCAGCCGCCGTGGAGCTCACCGAGCATCCGTGACGCCGGGACCCGGACGTCGTCGAAGTACACCTCGGCGAACTCGTCCTCCCCGCTGATGATCTGGAACGGCCGCACGGTGATGCCCGGCGTGTCCATGTCGACGAAGAAGGCGGTGATGCCGCGGTGACGGGACTCGGGGGTACCGGTGCGGGTCAGCAGCACGCAGCGCGACGAGTACTGGGAGAGGGAGGTCCACAGCTTCTGGCCGTTGATCAGCCAGTGCTCGCCGTCCGCGGTGGCTCGACACGACAACGAGGCCAGATCGGATCCCGTGCCCGGTTCGGAGAACCCCTGGCACCACATCTCCTCACCCGACAGCAGACGGGGCAGGAACGTGGAGCAGACCTCGGTCGAGGCGAAATCGACGACCGTGGGCGCCAGCACCTCGTTCATGGAGTAGTAGCCCGGCTGGACGAGATCCCGGTCGTTGATCGCTTCACCGAGCACGGCTCGCAGCAGCGGGCTCCCGCCCTTCATGCCGACCCGCTCCGGCCAGCCCCATTGGATCCAGCCGGCGTCGTACAACGCCCGCTTGACCTTGTTGAGCTGGGCCATCTGCTCGTCGAGGGTGCCGTTGCCGGGGTGGGTCGGGGCCAGCTCGTCGGCGTGGCGGTCGAGCCAGGTCTCGACCTCGAGTCGGAACGAGCGGACCTCCATGCGTCCGCAGGTTACGGCAGCCGAACCCCGCGCCGCGTGCCCGGCTCATGAGGGCACAACTCGTCCCGGTATGTGACTATGAACACGATCGTCGACCACGATCGTCTCAGTCCCACCCGGGGGGTTTCGCCGTGTCCGTCGCCGCCAACGACTTGATCCTGATCAGCGTCGACGATCACGTGATCGAACCGCCCGACCTGTACGAAGGCCGGCTCCCGACGAAGTACGCGGCCGACGCGCCCCGGATCGTTCGGCGGGCCGACGGTGCCGACGTGTGGCGGTTCGGCAACGTCGAGGTTCCGAACGTGGCCCTCAACGCCATCGCCGGGCGGCCCAAGGAGGAGTACGGCGTCGAACCTCAGTCGTTGGAGGAGATCCGTCCCGGTTGTTACCTCGTCGACGAACGGGTCAAGGACATGGATGCCGGCGGCATGTTGGCCTCGATGAACTTCCCGTCGTTCCCAGGTTTCGCCGCCCGGCTCTTCGCGGTCGACGACACCGAGTTCGGGCTCGCCCTCGTGCAGGCCTACAACGATTGGCACATCGACGCGTGGTGCGGGTCCCACCCCGGTCGGTTCATCCCGATGGCGCTCCCGGTGATCTGGGATGCCGAGCTGTGCGCGGCGGAGGTCCGTCGGGTCGCGGCCAAGGGCTGCCACTCGCTGAGCTTCACCGAGAACCCGGCCGCCCTTGGGTACCCGAGCTTCCACGACGACTTCTGGGATCCGCTGTGGACCGCGTTGTGCGACACCGGCACGGTCATGTCGATCCACCTCGGATCGTCGGGCCAGTTGACGTTCCCCGCCGCCAACTCGCCGACCGACGTCATGATGACGTTGCAGCCCATGAACATCCAGTCGGCCGCCGCCGACCTGCTGTGGTCCCGGGTGCTGAAGAACTTCCCCGACATCCGCATCGCGCTGTCCGAAGGCGGAACCGGCTGGATCCCGTACTTCCTCGAACGAGCCGACCGGAACTACGACCTGCACCATCTGTGGACCGGTCAGGACTTCGGCGACGAGAAGCCGAGCGACGTGTTCCGGCGCCACTTCCTGACCTGTTTCATCAGCGACCCGGCCGGGATCCGGCAGCGCCACGAGATCGGTATCGACAACATGAGCTGGGAGTGCGACTACCCCCACAGCGACTCCATGTGGCCCGGTGCACCCGAGGAGCTCGCGGCCACGTTCGAGCGGGAGGGCGTGCCGGCTGACGAGGTGGCCAAGATCACCCACGAGAACGCCATGCGCTGGTACTCGTTCGACCCGTTCGTGCACGTGCCGCGCCACGAGGCGACGGTGGGCGCCCTGCGCCAGCGGGCCGCCGGCCATGACGTGTCGATCGTCGCGCGGAGCACCCGGGCCAAGTTGACCCCCGAGCAGGTCCAGGCCCGCTGGCAAGGCATGAAGCACATGGCCGGGACCGGTGCCCAGAGCGTCGCCGACTGATAACGTCATTCTCGCCCCGTAGAAACGAGCCTCTCGGACCCGATGGTGGATTTCAGCCCGAACGACGATCACCAGGCCATCCGGGACGGCATCGGGCGCATCTGCGCGGCGTTCCCGGACGAGTACTGGGCCCGGCAGGACGAAGCGCACGAGTTCCCCTGGGACTTCTACGACACCCTCGCCGAGGGCGGCTGGGTGGGCATCGCCATCCCGGAGGAGTTCGGCGGCGGCGGTCAAGGGATCACCGAGGCGTCGATCATGCTGGAGGAGATCGCCGCGTCGGGGGCGGCGATGAACGGTTGCTCGGCCATCCACCTGTCGATCTTCGGGATGGAGCCTGTGCGCCGGTACGGCGATCCCGAGCTGGCCGCGTCCGTGCTCAGCCGGGTGGCGACGGGTGAGCTCCACGTGGCGTTCGGCGTCACCGAACCCGATGCGGGGACCGACACCACGAACATCCGCACCTTCGCCGAACGCGATGGTGACGAGTACATCGTGCGCGGCGCCAAGGTGTGGACCACGAAGGCACCGCTGTGCGAGATGTGCCTGCTGCTGGTCCGCACGACCCCGAAGGATCAGTGCGCCAACCCGACCGATGGCCTCACCCTGTTGCTGGTCGATCTGCAACGTCCGGAGGTCGACATCACGCCGATCCCGAAGCTGGGTCGCAACGCGGTCGTGTCGTGCGAGGTGCGCTACGACGGCCTGCGGGTGCCGGTGTCGCGTCGCATCGGCGATGAGGGGCGCGGCTTCACCTACCTGCTCGACGGCCTCAATCCCGAGCGCATCCTCATCGCCTCCGAAGCGCTCGGCATCGGCCGAGCCGCGCTCCGCCGTGCCGTGGCCTACGCCAACGAGCGGGTCGTGTTCGACCGCCCCATCGGCCAGAACCAGGGGATCGCCTTCCCGCTCGCCGAGGCCCACATGAAGCTGCACGCCGCGGAGCTGGCGATCCGCGAGGCGTCGTGGCGGTACGACAACGGCCTGCCGTGCGCCGAGGCGGCCAACACGGCCAAGTACCTGGCCGCCGAGGCCGGGTTCTTCGCCGCCGACCGCGCCCTGCAGACCCACGGCGGGTTCGGGTACGCCACCGAGTACCACGTCGAGAGGTACTGGCGGGAGGCCCGGCTGATGAAGATCGCGCCGGTGAGCCAGGAGATGGTCCTCAACTTCGTGTCGTCCAAGGTCCTGGGCCTGCCCAGGTCCTACTGAGGCGTCGGGACGGATCGTGAGCGGTGTCCTGGGTCATCGGTCCGGGCCGCTGACCGATGTCCGGGTGATCGACCTCACCCAGGCGTTGGCGGGACCCTTCTGCACGATGCTGCTGGCCGATCTGGGTGCCGACGTGATCAAGGTCGAACCACCGGAAGGCGATTTCACCCGGGTCGGGGGTCCGTTCACCAAGGGCGACACCGAGCGGATGTGCGGCGGCTACTTCGCCAGCGTCAACCGATCGAAGCGGTCGATCGTCCTCGATCTGAAACAGCCCGCCGACCGGGACATCCTGCTCGAGTTGGTCGACGGTGCCGATGCGCTGGTCGAGAACGTGCGGCCCGGCGTGATGGATCGGCTCGACCTCTCGTACGAGACGTTGGCGGCCCGCCGGCCGTCGTTGGTCTACGGGGCGGTCCGAGGCTTCGGGGATCCCCGCACGGGCGTGAGCCCCTACATGGACTGGCCGGCGTTCGATGTGGTGGCGCAGGCGATGTCGGGTCTGGTGGCGACGACCGGCGAGCCCGGCACCGCCGGCACCCGGGTCGGCCCGAGTATCGGTGACATCTTCCCGGCGACCCTGCTGGCCCTCGGGATCACCGCGGGGGTGCACCACGCCCGCCGCACCGGCGAGGGGCAGTTCGTCGACGTCGCCATGTACGACGCGCTCGTCGCCTTGTGCGAAGAGACGATCTACCGCTGGAGCTACTGGGGAAAGGTCGACGAGCCGGCCGGCAACTTCCATCCGATCCACCTGCCGTTCGGCATCTACCCGACCGCCGATGGTGCCTGCGCGCTGGCCGCGCCCACGACGCATTGGCCGATCCTGTGCGAGATCATGGGCCGACCCGATCTGGTCGACGACCCACGGACCCGCACGAACCGTGACCGCAATGGGCATCGGGAGTTCATCCAGGAGCTGGTCTCGTCGTGGACGTCGGCGCGCACCACCGTCGAGGTGGTGGCGACGCTCGGCGGCCGGGTGCCGGTCGGTCCCGTCAACACGAACGCCGCCCTTTTCGCCGATCCCCACCTCAGGGCGCGGGACATGCTCGTCGAGATGGACACCCCCGGAGCCACCCGCCCGACGACCTTCGTCAACACACCGATCAAGTACACCGCCACGCCTGGGGGAGTCAGCCGTCCGGCGCCCCGGTTGGGGGAGCACACGTCGGAGATCCTGGCCGAGCTCGGCCGTGGCCCATCGGAGGTCCCTCATGGGTGAGGCGTCGTATCGCACGATCTCGGTCGAGCCGGTGGCCGGCTCGCTCGGCGCCGAGATCTCCGGGGTGGATCTCGCCCGGGTCGACGACGAGACGGTCGTCGAGATCCGCCGGGCCTGGTTGCGGCATCTGGTGGTGTTCTTCCGTGAGCAGGACCTGGGTCCCGACGAGTTCCTGGCGTTCGCCCGGCGCATCGGCGAACCGGTCGAGTACCCGTTCGTCGCCGGCATCGAGGGGTATCCAGAGATCATCGCCGTGGCCAAGCTGCCCCACGAGACGATCAATTTCGGCGGGATCTGGCACAGCGACACCACGTACCTGGACCGGCCGCCCATGGGCACCATGCTCATCGCCCGCGAGGTCCCGCCGGCGGGCGGCGACACCTTGTGGAGCAACATGTACGCGGCGTACGAAGCGCTGTCGCCCGGTTTGCGGGAGCTGCTCGACGGGCTGAGGGCGGTGTCGAGCTCGGCGCTGGCCGACGTGTCGAAGACTCGCGAGGACCGGATCCGGGAGAGCGGGGCCGCGGCCCCGAGGGAGTACGAGGCCGACCACCCGGTCGTGCGGACCCACCCCGAGACGGGCCGCCGGGCGCTCTACGTCAACGTGGCCCACACCGCCCGTTTCCTGGGCTGGACCGAGGAGGAGAGCCGGCCGCTGCTGCAGTATCTGTTCGCCCACTCCGTGCGACCCGAGTTCACCTGCCGGTTCCGCTGGCGGGAGGGTTCGATGGCCCTGTGGGACAACCGGTGTGCCATGCACAACCCGATCAACGACTACGACGGTTTCGCCCGCCGGATGCTCCGCATCACCCTGGCCGGTGACGTGCCCGCCTAGAGCCTGCGTCATGGGGCGGGTGGTGGAGACTCGGCGAGCCGAAACGCCACGATGGATCAGGGCTCGTCGAACGTCCCCGAGTCGTTTCATTGCGCCCCCGTGCGGCAGTTGATCGCGCGCCGCCATCGGGAACCCCAAGAGCCCGACCAGGAGAAGAGGGCCGCGGTGAACCCGATGATGGCGACGACGATCGTGCCGATCACCACCGAGCCAGGGGATGCTGGCTCTGCCGCGACCCGGGATGCAGCTTCTCGGCGACCTCGTCGCCCGGACTCGGACGGGCGCGGCCCGGACCGGTTCCTCAGGTGATCGATCGGTCGAACGACCGGCCACGACGGCGAGATCACGAGCCCGATCAGAACCACGGTCAGGCGGCGCATCGGCCGAGCGTAGCGAGCAAGACCCCGTGGCCCCGTCACTGCGACGTCCGTGTGATGCCTCGCCGAGAACACGATTATCATCCCCGGGCAACCTCGTTGGCGGCGGTGGCGTCGTCCGGTGCCTGCCGCTGATCCCCTTCGAGAGGACTCCCGTTGGTCGACCCAGGGCCTGGTCCAGCATCCCCGCCATGGCGTTCGACGGCGCGGCACGTTTCGGAGCCGCCGAGGCGGTCGTGCAGGACGACACCCGGTTGAGCTTCGCCGAGCTGGGCGTCCGGTTCCGGCGCGCCGGCGCGGCCATGATCGCCGCCGGCGTCCAGCCCGGCGATCGCGTCGCGGTGTGGGCACCGAACTCCATCGAGTGGGAAGTGGCGGCCATCGGGCTCCAGGCCGCCGGCGCGGCGCTGGTACCGATCAACACCCGATTCAAGGGCGAGGAGGCGTCGTACATCCTCGAGCGCAGCGGGGCGAAGGTGTTGTGCACGGTCACCGACTTCCTCGCCATCGACCCCGTGGGCATGCTGGCCCGGGCCGAGCGCGAGCTGCCGGCGTTGGAGCGCATCGTGGTCCTCGGCGGCGACACGCCCGACGGCTGCACGTCGTGGGCCGATTTCGTGAGCGGCCGGCGAGCACGTGACCGATGCGCGAGGTCGAGGCCCGAGTGGCGTCGATCGGGCCCGATGACACGTGCGACATCTTGTTCACGTCGGGCACGACCGGTCGGCCCAAGGGCGTGATCATGCGCCACGGCCAGACCCTCCAGTTCTCGGCCGGCTGGTGCGATTTCGCCGGTCTGCGCCCGGGCGACCGTTACCTGGTGGTGAACCCGTACTTCCACATGTTCGGCTACAAGTCGGGCTGGATGGCGTGCCTGATCGCCGGCGCCACGGTCCTGCCGATGCCGGTGTTCGACGTCGACAGCCGTGCTGGCGCTCGTCGAGCGGGAGCGCGTCACCTTCCTGCCCGGCGCACCCACGATCTACCAGACGATCCTCGAGCACCCGAGCCTCGGCCACCACGACATCTCGTCGCTCCGGGTCGCCGTCACGGGGGCCGCCGACATCCCCGTCGAGCTCATCCGCCGCATGGCCGAGGAGCTGCCGTTCCAATCGATCGTGACCGGATACGGGCTCACCGAAGGGGCCACGCTGACGGGCAGCCAGCCGGGAGACAGTTTCGAGACCATCGCCGGCACGGCGGGGCGGGCCATGGACGGTCTCGAGGTGCGGGTGGTCGGACCGGACAACGCCGAGCAACCGCGGGGTGAACCGGGCGAGGTGGTGGCGCGGGGCTACAGCATCATGAGCGGGTACTTCGACGATCCCGAAGGCACCCGGGCGACCATCGACGACGACGGTTGGCTCCACACCGGCGACCTGGGCGTGATGGACGAGCGCGGCTACCTGCGCATCGTCGGTCGGCTCAAGGACATGTTCATCGTCGGCGGTTTCAACGCCTACCCGGCCGAGATCGAGAACGCCCTGCTCGCCCACCCCGGGATCGCCCAGGTGGCGGTGATCGGTATACCCGACGAACGCCTCGGCGAGGTCGGCATGGCCTTCTGCGTCGCCCGGGCCGGGTTCACCCTCGACCCCGACGAGGTCGTGGCCTTCAGCCGGGAGCGCATGGCCAACTACAAGGTGCCGCGTCGGGTCCAGGTGCTCGACGAGCTGCCCATCAACGCCACCGGCAAGGTCGTCAAGGACAAGCTGCGAGCCCGGGTGACATGATGACGCCGGGGACCAACACGAGAGACGGGGGTCCGGGGGACCATGGCCATGTTGACCGCTGAGCGGCTCAGCTCCACCGTCGGCGCCGAGACCGAGTTCGCCAGCACCTACGCCGCGCTCGTGCACACGTTCGAGGCGGCGCAGCGGCGCATCAACCCTGATCCCTCGCCCGATGAGGTCGCCTACTGGCGGTTGCGGCCGGCCCAGGACCGTGACGACAGCCAGATGTTCCTCGGCGGGCTCCTCCAGCGGGTCACGCGTGCCGATCGGGTCTATCGCCACGAGTGGAGGGTGGGCGATCTCGTCATCTGGGACAACCGGGGCGTGCTGCACCGGGCTCTGCCCTACGACCCGACATCGGAGCGGTACATGCACCGCACGACCATCAACGGTGACGAGGCGATCCAGTGACCGGCGATCCTCCCCGTCTCGCGCCTCTCCCGCCGCGGGAATGGGCGCCGGAGATGCGGCCCGCGCTCGCGGCCCTGCGACCGGAGAACCCTCGCCGTCCGTTGCCGGTGCAGGGGGAGGGTCGCCCGAAGGGTCTGGGCATCCTCGGGTTGTTCGCGCACCATCCCGAGCTCACGCACGCCTACAACGTGTTCAACGGCCACGTCCTGTTCGCCTCGACCGTGGAGCCCCGCGAGCGTGAGCTGCTCGTGCTCCGCACCGCCGCCGTTCGAGGGGCGCAGTACGAGTGGGCGCAGCATCTGGTGCAGGGAGCCGATGCCGGCCTGACGGCCGATGAGGTGGCCCGGGTGATCGTCGGCCCCGAGGCGCCCGGGTGGGACGATCTCGACCGTGCCCTGCTGGTCGCCGTCGACGAGCTCATCGCCGACGCCCGGATCGGTGACGCCACATGGGCGACGCTCGCGGCGTCCCTCGACACCCGGCAGATCATGGACGCCATCTTCACGGTCGGCGCCTACGACCTGCTGGCCATGTTCATGCTCACAGCCGGGATCGAGCTCGACGACGACCTGCGGGCGTACGTCGGTCGAGACGGCATGGGTCCGCTCCTGCCCGGCTGACGCCCCACCCGATCGGCCGAGCCGTGACGGGTGAGAATGGCCTTCTCTTTTCTGAATATTGATGATATCGTCGCCGCCGTCTGAACAAGGGGTCGTCATGGCGCACTTTCCCAAGCCCGAGGTGGGCAGCTGGACCGAGCACTTCGGTGTCGGCACGGCACCCGTGTCCTACCAGGACTCGATCTCACCGGAGTTCTACGAGCTCGAACGCAAGGCGATCTTCGCCAAGACGTGGCTCAACGTCGGTCGGGTCGAGCGGCTGCCGCGGGTGGGGAACTACTTCACCAAGGAGATCCAGGCCGCCGGTACGTCGGTGATCGTGGTGCGCACCTCGGCGACCGAGATCAAGGCGTACCACAACGTCTGCCGGCACCGGGGCAACAAGCTGGTGTGGCAGGACTTCCCGCGGGAGGAGACCAGCGGCATGTGCCGCCAGTTCACCTGCAAGTACCACGGCTGGCGGTACAACCTCGATGGCGACCTGACCTTCATCCAGCAGGAGTCGGAGTTCTTCGACGTCGACAAGGCCGACTATCCGCTCGTGTCGGTGCAACTCGAGGTGTGGGAAGGGTTCATCTTCGTGAACCTCGACCCCGAGAACACGACCTCGGCCCTCGACTTCCTCGGCAAGTACGGCCGAGATCTCGCCGGTTACCCGTTCGACCAGATGACCCACTCCGTTACCTATCGCGCCACCATCGGGGCCAACTGGAAGTTGTTCATCGA
The DNA here is from genome assembly GCA_963819775.1 of uncultured Alphaproteobacteria bacterium. Classification (GTDB taxonomy): domain Bacteria; phylum Pseudomonadota; class Alphaproteobacteria; order Rhizobiales; family Hyphomicrobiaceae; genus JAKAML01. The sequence continues at coordinate 25,926 of CAWFXM010000007.1, read as the reverse complement.
TGCGTTCATGGAGTTCTACCACGCGCCGGTTCTGCACGTCCGCCAAGCGGTGGCGGAGGAGGCCGAGAAGCTCCAGAGCTACGGCTACGAAGCGCTGCACTACGACATCGACGGCCCCCACGAGATGGTGTCGTCGTGGGGAGGCATGTCGCCGCCGAAGGACCTCTCCATGGTCAAGCCGATCGAACGCATCCTGCGCTCGGGCCTGTTCGGACCGTGGGACGCCCCCGATGTCGGGCCGCTGCCCGAGGGCGTGAACCCGACCCGGTCGAAGGTGTGGGGTGAGGATTCGTTCCTCCTCTTCCCCAACTTCATGATCCTGATCTGGAAGCCGAACTGGTACCTCACCTACCACTACTGGCCGACCGCCCACAACAGCCACGTCTTCGAGTGCAGCCTCTACTTCGTGCCGCCCACCACTGCCCGGGAGCGTCTGGCCCAGGAGATCGCGGCGTCGTCGTTCAAGGAGTACGGCCTCCAGGACGGCAACACCCTCGAAGCCACCCAGATGATGCTCGAATCGCGGGTGGTCGACGGATTCCCGCTGTGCGACCAGGAGGTCATGATCCGCCACCTGCACAACGTCGTGCGGGAACGGGTGACCGAGTACCAGCAGAGCCGATCCGAGACGGCGGTGTCCATATGACCACCACGACCACCGTCCTCCCGGCTGACTTCGCCGATCTCGAGCCGTTCGCGGGTTGGGCGCTCGCCGCCGAACCGCAGCGCTGGGACAAACGCATGACCAGCTCGATGGACGACCTCCAGGCCTTCTACGACGCCGCCCTGCCCCGGCTCGAGGACGGCATGGCCTACATCGATCGGTACGAGCTCACCGACCTCCCCGACGACGCCCAGCACCTGCTGTGGCTGTTCTGCTCGTTGGTGATGGTGTCGTTCCCGGTCGAGGCCTGGCGTCAGCCGAACGTGCCCGATTCCGGTCCGTCGACCATCGACTGCATCTCCGAGTTCCCGTACTGAACCGGCGCCCTCGAGATCATGCCCCCCGGTCGATCCGGGAGGCGAGTCGTGACACGATGGCTCCCATGACATCGACCGGTTGGGTGTCGGGTGACTCCCACGTGAACGAGCCGCGGGACCTGTGGTCGGCCAACCTCCCGACCTCGCTGCGCGAGCAGGCCATGCGGGGCATCGCCGCCGGCGACGACGGCAACTGGGAGCTGTTGTTCGACGCCGCGACGTCGGATCAGAGCGCCAGCTACGAGTACGACCGCATGCGCATGGCCGATCCGGAGTACCGGTATTCGATCATGCGCGAGGAGGGCATCGCCGGCGAGTGCATCTTCCCGACGGTGGGTCTCTACGTGTGGATGCTCACCGACCCCGCAGGCGGAGCCGCGTCGTGCCGCGTCTACAACGAGTGGATCGCCGACACCCTCGGCCGGTCCCCGCGGTTCAGCTGCGCCGGGTTGGTCCCGACCTGGACGATGGCGGATGCGCTCGCCGAGGTGGCGTGGATCGCTGACGCCGGCCTCGGTTCGGTGATGCTCCCCGCCGTGGCTGCGCCGGAGTGGAACCACCCGCAGCTGGGCGTCCCTGTGGGCCGCCGATCGCCGAGACGGGCCTTCCGGTCGTGATGCATCAGGGCACCGGTCACTCGATGTTCTTCTATCGGGGCCCCGGCGCAGGAGTCGTCCAACCTGCTGGCCACCCAGTCGATGGGTCCGCGGGCGGCGGCGCTCCTCGCCACCTCGGGCGTGCTGGCCAACCATCCCGACCTGCACGTGGTGTTCGTCGAGTTCAACACCGGATGGTTGGGCTGGACCATGCAGACCCTCGACTTCTACACCGAGTCCTTCCGCCGGTACGGAACCACGCCATCGGGCAAACCGTGGGTCAACCCGGAGCTGCCCGAGCCGCCGAGCCACTACCTGCGCCGCCAGGTCCACGCCACGTTCCAGGACGACCCGATCGGGCTGACCAACCTGGCCTACACCGGGGCCGACTGCCTGATCTGGGGTTCGGACTATCCGCACGAGGAAGGCACCTACCCGCACTCACGTGAGGTGGTGGCCCGACTCGTCGTCGACCCTCGCCCCGGCCGAGGTCGACCTGGTGTTCCGCACGAACGCGGCACGACTCTTCGGATTCTCCGACGAGCTCCTGTCGACGCCGCTCTGATCCGGTCTGGTATCTGATCCGATACCATTGACCTCGTGGACAGCGCCGAGATCCTTCGCCACACCCGACATCGTGCCGGCCTGACGCTGAGAGCGCTCGCCGCCGCCGCCCACACCTCCCATTCGGCGCTGGCGGCCTACGAGGCCGGCCGGGTCACGCCGACGGTCGACACCTTCGAGCGGATCATGACGTCCGCCGGCTTCAACGTGATGGTCACCGTCGAGCCTCGCGTCGACACGGACGACGCCCGCGGTCGCGAGCTGATCGAGGTGCTCGAGCTCGCGGTGAGCTTCCCGCACGGCACCATCGTGACATCGCGGTCCTACCGTTCCCGGGCCATGGCTGTTGAACCCGGTCTCCCCGTCATCGTGGGTCGCATGATCTCCATCGATGAGTGCTTCGAACGGGCCGGGCTGCCACACGCCTTCGGAGGGGCGCTGGCGCTGGCGTGGTGCACCCAGAGGGCCCGCGGCACCATCGACATCGATGTGAACGTGTTCGTGGACCATCGGCCGCGCGACGTCTCGCGGCGCTGCCGGTCGGGATCGTCCGAGGGCCCGACGACCTCCATCGGGCGAGCCGGGACGGTCAAGTGCGCCTGTGGTGGGAGACGACGCCCGTCGACCTCTTCCTCGACATGTCGCCGTTCCACGAGCCGTCGCCGAACGGCGCTCGGATTCGTTTGCGGGAGCCGACTTTCCTTCCTCTCGTGCTGCGACCTGGCCGTCTTCAAGGCGTTCTTCAACCGCACCAAGGACTGGGCCGACCTCGAGGACATGTCCGCCGCCGGAACCCTCGACCTCGACCGCGTCCTGGGGGTGCTGGTGCGGTACCTCGGTCCGCACGACGAGCGGGTCGGTCGACTTCGTGGACTGGTGACCAGCGCTCACGGGTGAGCGCCGGACAGGGCGCGGCGGTCGGATTCATGTTGGCCGCAACAGGATCTCGAGGGCGTCGGCGACAATCTTGCGGCGAGTGCGCGTGGGCCGGGAGGTGGCGATGAGGTAGTCGCCCAAGTGGAGGGCGTAGATGAGCAGCGAGCGGGCCGGAATCTCGGGTTGCGGTACCCCGAGCTCAGCGAGGAGTGACTCGATGTATCGCAGTCGGCGCTCGTCGACGTTCCGGACTCGTGCGGCGATGGTGTCATCGCGGCGAGCCCATTCCCGGATCGCCAGCTCGGCCTGGATGCCAGGACCGCGCGCCGTCATCCCCCAAAGCTTGAGGGCGCGAGCACGTGGACCCAAGCCTGACGCGTCGACTCGACTGATCACATTCGCGGTACTTCGTGTTTCCCACCCGTCGACCATCGCGGCCAGAAGCTCGTCGCGGTCTTTGAAGTGCCAGTAGAAGCTGCCCTTGGTGACGCCGAGCGTCGCCGCGATGTGATCGACCCGGACTTTGTCGACACCAACCTCGCCGATCGACACCAGCGCTGCCACGACCCAATCGTTCCTCGACCGCCTCTCCGCACTCATCCCAGTCACCATACCCGTTGGTATGGACATCTCGGGAGCATGCCGGTACAGTCCATACCTATGGGTATGGAGCGGAGTTGAGTCCGAGCGATCACAGCAATCTGCCGTGGAGGATCAACGACTACGCGGCGGACTTCGATCTGATCGACGCGTGGGTCTTGCCCGCGACCGGCACACGTGAGGAGTTCACCGACCTCTGCCGGATACTGGTGTCGCTCGAACCGGGCACCGATCCTGGATCAGCGTCATCACGAAAGCTCTTCGCCATCCGGGCCTGGCTCGGCAGCCGGATGGGCTGGGACGACGCCGATGTCGTGAACAAGCTCCCGATCCCAGGCGGCACGGAGACCTCGCTCCGCGAACGACTTGTTCCCGAGCTTGCCGCGACTGGTGGCCGAATGACGGAACGGTCCAACTTCCGGTCTGTCTTCATCAGTGAGGATGAAGAAGCTTTTGAGGTGTCGAACGCACTGCTCCACACGATCTTGCACCTGGGCTGGGTGCGACGACCCGACGGCCTCTACCGCGGACAGTTGGGGGTCTACGTCAAACACCGTGGCAGGGCCGGCCGGCCCTACATGGCCGCGATCGCGCCATTCAGGCACTACATCGTCTACCCGGCCCTGCTCCGCCGGATCGAGTCCGAATGGAGCACGCGAACAATCGACCCGATACGGGCGTGACCAAGCACATGGTCGAACCCACCACTCTCGCGAGCAATCCTGTGGCGGGTCCTAACGGGTGAGCGCGGCCAGGGCGCGGCGATCGCCGTCGTCGAAGCCGATGGGGTAGAGGCACACGGTGTCGATGCCGGCGTCGCGGTACTCCTCGAGCCGGGCCCGAGCGGCATCGAGATCGTGGCGGGGAAGGGTCGTGCCGGCCACGATGTCGGCCGGGGACCGGAGACCCTGCCTCACGAAGTGGCGGTGGTAGTTCGCCATGCCGTCGTAGAACTCGGCATCTCCACGCAGGACCTGCTCCTCCATCAGCCGCAGGTACAGCGCCACCTGGGGACGGGTGCCCGCTGGTGCGCAAGCCCGCACGGCAGCCACCGATGCCGCCGCGTGCTCGGGGGTCAGCCAGTTCAGGATCAGGCCGTCGGCCTCCTCGGCGCCGAGCTGGACCATCCGAGGTCCGAGCGCGGCCAGCAGCACGGGCCAGCCGCCGCCGTACGACATCCCGCCCGCGGAGAAGGCGCGGAGGTCGCGCAGCCAGCCGCGCATGTAGGCGACCTGGTCCGGAGGATAGGCCACCCCGAAGTGCGCCGTCTGCTCCTGGTGCGAGACGCCGAGACCGAGTGAGAAGCGGCCGTCGGACATCTCGTTCAGCGTGGCGGCGACGGTCGGTAACGCGAGCCGGTGATGCAGGGGAGTGGCGGCGACCCCCAAGGTGCCGCGCACGGAGGTCGTCGCTGTGAACATCGCCGCGAAGCCGGGGATGGCATCACGACCGGACAGCCGACCGTCCGAATCGCGCGCACCGCCGTGAGCGCCGTCAGGGAGGAAGACCTCGGCATACCCATGGTCCTCGGCGAATCGGCCCACGTCGACGATGTCGCGGGCGGGGAGCTGACGAACACAGATGGCGAGGCGCACGTCGTGAGTCTCTCAGATGGGTGACCGTCCGGTCGCCCGCCGAGACAACCGGACATCGCCTCGTCCCGGTACGGTCAGGCGTAGCCGAGGTATCCGCTCGGCGAGAGGAGCCTGGATGACGGCCGTGCCGACGGTGCTGGTTGGGCTCGCCGTGCCGCCCGGCTCGGTGGTTGCTGCCGGAGCCACGTGGGCGGCTCGGCAACAGATGGCGATCTCGCTCGGGTGGCACATCGTCATCGCCTGCTTCGGGGTCGCCTTCCCGGCCATGATCGCCGTCGTGCACTGGCGTGGGGTCCGGCGCGGCGACGATGTCGCCCTCGGTCTGGCCCGCCGATGGGCCAAGGTGGCCACGTTGCTGTTCGCCCTCGGCGCCGTCTCCGGCACCGTGCTGAGCTTCGAGATGGGCATGTTGTGGCCGGGGCTGATGGACCGCTTCGGTGACGTCCTGGGTGTCCCGTTCGCCTTGGAGGGCATCGCCTTCTTCGCCGAGGCGATCTTCCTCGGCGGCTACCTCTACGGCTGGGGGCGGATCGAACCGGTGCGCCACGTGTTGGTGCTCGTGCCGGTCGCGATCGCCGGCGTGGTCGGCTCGTTCTGCGTCGTCGCGGTCAACGCCTGGATGAACGATCCCCGTGGGTTCACCCTGACTCCATCGGGCGACGTCGTCGATGTCGATCCGTGGGCCGCCCTGCGCTCCCGCACGGCGTTGATGCAGTTCCTCCACATGTGGGTGGGCGCGTTCATGGTGGTCGGGTTCATCGTCGCCGGCGTGTACGCGCTCGGTCTCCTGCGTGGGCGCAACGACGAACATCACCGGCTCGGCCTCCGGGTCGCCTTCGCCTTCGCGGCGGCCGCGGCCCTGGTGCAGCCGGTGATCGGACACCTGACGGGCTCCCGCCTCGCCGAGGATCAACCGTCGAAGCTGGCCGCCATCGAGCTCGCGCTCGAGACCGAGACCGAGGCACCGCTCGCCATCGGAGGGCTGCTCATCGACGGCGAGCGACGATTCGCGATCGTCGTCCCCCGGCTCGGGTCCCTCGCCGCGACCAACTCGCTCGACGGCGAGGTCCCCGGCCTGCTCGATCTCCCCGCCGACGAACGACCACCGGCCAATGTGGTGCACCTGGCCTTTCAGCTGATGGTGGGGTTGGGATCGGGCCTCGCGTTGCTGTCGGCGGTGGGTTGGTGGCGTCACCGGCGCACCGGGGTCTGGCCCCGGTGGGTGCTGCGGGCGCTCGTGATGGCCGGCCCGGCGGCGGTCGTCGCCCTGGAGGCGGGGTGGGTGACCACCGAGGTCGGGCGCCAGCCGTGGATCGTCTACCGGGTCATGCGGGTCGAGGAGGCGGCGACCTCGGCGGGTTGGATACCCGTGTCCCTGACCGTCGTGGCGCTGCTGTACGCCACGCTCACCGTGGCGGGGGTGGGCGTGTTGCGGTCGATGGCGCGCCGGTGGCGGGATTCGCCCGACTCGGACCTGCCAACCCCGTACGGCGCGCTGCTGGATCGCCGGCCATGAACACCCGTGACCGGAGGGCCCGGCCATGAACACCGTCGACGTGGTCGCCGGCATCATGTTCGCCGGGGTGGTGACCTACGCCGTGCTGGGCGGCGCCGATTTCGGGACCGGTTGGTGGGATCTCACGGCGGGTGGCCCCCGCCGGGGGGCCCGGATGCGCCACCAGATCGACCACAGCCTCGGGCCGGTGTGGGAAGCGAACCACGTCTGGCTGATCTTCGTGCTGGTGTTCCTGTGGACCGGATTCCCGTCGGCGTTCAGCACCATCATGACGACGCTCGCCGTCCCGCTCGGTCTGGCGCTGCTCGGGATCGTGTTGCGCGGCGCCAGCTTCGCCTTCCGAAAGTTCGCCGACTCGCTGCCCCGGGCGCAGATGTTCGGCGTGGTGTTCGCCACCTCGTCGTTCCTGACGCCGTTCTTCCTCGGCGCGGTCGCCGGTGCCCTCGCCTCGGGTCGGGTGTCGTCCACCGGCGGTTCGGGCGTGACCACGTGGGCCAATCCCACGTCAGTGCTCGGGGGAACGCTGGCGGTCGTGACGTGCGCCTACCTCGCCGGCCTGTTCCTGCTCGCCGATGCCGACCGGGAGGACACGAAGCTGGCCGAGGCGCTGCGCCGCAAGGTGCTGCTGACGGCGCTGGTGGCCGGCGCCGCGGTGCTGGTCGGCGGTGCCGTCCTGCGAGCCGACGCGCCACGGTTGTTCCATCGCCTCAACGGGCCGGGCCTCCCGCTCGTCGTGCTCTCAGCGGTCGCCGGGGCGGCCAGCGTGGTGCTCGTCCATCGTCGCCGCGATGTCGAGGCCCGGGCGGCGGGCGTGGTGGCCGTGGCGACCGTCGTGGCCGGCTGGGGGTTCGCCCAGTACCCCCGGATCCTCGACGATCGGTCGGTGGACGCGGCCGCGGGAGCACCCTCGACCATGCGGGCGTTGATCGTCGTGGGCGTCGTCGCCCTGATCGTCGTCGGCCCGGCGCTGGTGTGGCTGTTCCGCCTGGTGGGGCGGCCGGTCACCGCGACGGGAGCGGCTCCGTCGCCGAAACAGATGTCGCCGAAACAGATGCCGCCAGCCGGCTGAGCTTCGACGGCTCGACCAGCAGGTAGGCGCGCCGGATCCCGCCGTCGAACGTCTCGAACCATCCGGCCACCACCGGTTCCCCGGCGGCGCCGAGGATCAGGAAACCGGGCGCTCCATCGGCGACGATCTGGATCACGCTGGTGCCGGGGTGCTGGCGGCGAGCCAGGTTGAGGAGGAACCGGGCGACCCGTGCCGGGCCGACCACGGGGCGACGGGCGGCGTGACGTCGGGCGCCGCCGTCGGACAGCAGGACGACGTCCGGAGTGAGGGCGACCAGGGCGGCGTCGACGTCGCCCGTGGCCAGCGCCAGCAGGAATGCCCCGACCGCCTCGAAGTCCGGGGTGTCGCCAGAGACGGCGATCGGCTCGTGGGCGAGCTTGCGCCGCGCTCGTGACAGGAGTTGGCGGCATGCCGCCTCGGATCGGTCGACCGCCACGGAGATCTCGTCGTAGCCGTACCCGCAGACGTCACGCAGGAGCAGGACCGCTCGCTCGATGGGGCCGAGGCGTTCGAGCAACAGGGAGTAGCCGTAGCCGACCTCCTCGGCGCGTTCGAGCACCTCGTCGGGACCCGGTTCGCCGCTCACCGGTTCGGCGACGGGGGTCTCTCCCGGGATGGCCGCCACCAGGGGTTCGGGCAGCCAGGGGCCGGTGTACCGGCTGCGCCGGCGTCGAGCAGTGCGCAGCCGGTCGATGCAGAGTCGCGTCGTCACGGTGACCAACCACGCCTCGGGGTTGGCGACGTATGCCTGGTCGGTCAACTGCCACCGGAGCCACACGTCCTGCAACGCATCGTCGGCGTCATGGGGCGAGCCGAGCATCCGGCGAGCCAACCCGAAGAGGCGGGGGCGGGCGGCGAGGAACGAGGCGAGAGCCGGTTCGGTCGGCGTCACCCCCGTGCCGCCACGGGCTTCCGCATCCGGGCGACTGCGGCCAGACCCGCCGCCTCGCCGCTCGACAGCGACGCGTCGGCCAGCTGCCCGGTGCCGACCCAGTCACCGGCCAGGAACACGCCGGTCACTCCAGGGACCTCGATCGGGACGGGCCGGTGGCCCGGCGACGGCGAAGCGTGAGACACAACCAGGGCACGTTCGAACCGTACCTGCTCCACCTCGGGCCGCCAGCCCGGTTGGGCGAGATCGGCGAACGACTCCAGCTCGGATCGAAGCGACTCCGCCGATGCCCCATCGTCGGCCGAGGTGAGGTAGCGGAGGAGGTGCACGACCTCGCCGTCATGGCCCTCGCCCACGAGGGCCTCGCCGGCATGGCTGTCGTCCACAAGGGCCGCCGCAGGGGTGTGGGCCGAGAGGTACAAAGGCGAGTCGAGAGCGAGGACGATCCGGCGGTCGGGAACGGGGAGGCGACGCAGTCCGAGGTCGAGACACGCGGCGCGGATCGGCGGGGCACCGTCCGGGTTGAACCGATCATGGAGGCGTCCGTCGAGGTCGCCGAGCAGCCGGGCGGCGGTCGCCGGGGCTCCGGCGGCGACGACGATCGCGTCGGCGACGACCGGGCCTCCGGCCGCCAGATCGACGCGATAGGAGGCGTGATCACGCTGGATCCCGATCGCCTTCTCGTGGATCACCGTGACCGACCCGGCCGCTCGGCGGAGACCATCGATGAGCTGCGACCAGCCGCGGTCGAGGTAGATCACCCCGGAGAGCCCGCTCTGGGTGGCGGCGATGATGGCGCCGGCGTCGACCGCGTCGAGATCGGCGTTGTAGGTCGAGGTCCGCGCCAGCACCCGCACGATGCGATCGACGTTCGGCGCCAGCCTCAACGACGCCATGAACTGCGAGAACGACTGCCCGCTGACCGACGCTGCATCGAAGCGGCCGATCCGGGTCACCACGCGGGCGAGCTGAACTCGTTCCCGACCGGAGACCCACGGCGAGCGAAGCAGCGATGACGGCCCGGCCGGCAGCAGCCCGAGGCGACCTCCGGAAGCTCCGATCGCGCGGCTCAGATCGGGCGAGCCGCCCTGCGGTTCGATACCCAGGCGTCTCAGCACGGACACCCCCTGACCGGAGCGGTACAGGGCGTGCGCGCCCTGGTTGAGCGTGTACCGACCAGCCCGGGTCGAGCGGGCCCGGCCACCCAGCTCGCTCCGCGCCTCCACCAGGGTGACCCGGGCTCCCGTCCGGGCCGCGGTTGCCGCGGCAGCCAGACCGGCCAGGCCACCGCCGACGACGACCACATCTGACTCCGCTCGCATGAGCAGCTCCTCGTTTCCATCGGGCCGTCGATCGGCCTCACGGTGGAGACGTCGGTTGCGCCCGGTTTGTGACGAGGCGCCTACGATCCCGGTGCAGCAGACGAGGGGGACACCGATGACGGCCGGCATGCAGGATCCTGAAACGGAGGCCGTCAGCGCCTGGCTGACCGAGAACATCCCCGGCCGGGTGGTGGCGATCCGACGACAGGCCCGTTGGCGCCCACAGTGGCTGGCTGAGGTGGAGCGGGACCACGAGGTCGTCTCGCTCATGGTGCGAGGCGAACGCAGCGACAGCGACATGACCTGGCCGCTCCGGCACGAAGCGGACTTCCAGCGGATCATGGCCGACCAGGGGATCCGGGTCCCGAAGGTCTGGGGGTTCATCGATCAACCCGTCGCGTACGTGATGGATCTCGTGCCGGGGACCCACGACACGAAGGACCTTCCCCCAGCGGTCACGGCGCAGATCGTCGACGAGTACGTCGAGGAGCTCGTGCGGCTGCACACGCTCGACATCACGCCGTTCCTCGAGGCCGGGATCGACCGTGCCGGCCCCGGAGAGACCCCGGCGCTGGTGAGCTTCAACCGGATGAACGCCATGTACCGGCGCCAGAAGCGCCACCCCGACCCGCTGCTGGAGTTCTTCATCGACTGGCTGACCCGCCATCCGATCGCCCCGAACGACCGCGAAACGGCGGTGGTGTGGGACTCCGGACAGTTCATGCATCACGAGGGCCACTTCACCCACATCATCGACGTGGAGCTCGGCCACATCGGTGACCCGATGGTCGACCTCGCCGGGTGGCGCATGCGCGACTCGATCATGAACTTCGGCGACTTCAACGCCATCTACCACCGGTATTCCGACCTCATCGGTACGCCGGTCGACATCGACGCCATCCAGTGGCACCACATCTACTTCACGCTGTCGAACCAGTTGGCCTTCTCCCACGCCCGCGCCGATCCGCCCCTCGATTCGGATTTCGCGACGAACATGCAGTGGTGCAACGAGACGAACATCTACGCCACCGAGGCGTTGGCCGAGTACCTCGGAATCGATCTGCCCGGGGTCGAGCTGCCGGCGGACGAGGAGACCATGGCGGCCGCGGCCTTCGAGCACCTCGTGCGGACACTGTCGACCCTGAGGGTCGACGACGAGTACGCGAGGTACAGGCTCCGGGGCGCGTTCCGGGAGGCCCGTCACGTCCAGCGATGGGATCAGATCGGACGGGCGGTCGTCGCCGAGAACCTCGATGACCTGCACCAGATCCTGGGCACGCGTCCCGAGTCGATGCGCGAGGGTGATCGGCAGCTCGAGGAGTTCGTCCTCACCCGCAACGCCGACGGTCGGCACGACGTGGCCCTCTGCGAGCTGTTCCACAAACGGAATCTGCGGGCCCAGATGCTCAACGGTCCCGCCGGTTCGGCCATGGCCCGACACATCCCGATCCAGACCTTCCGTTCCTGAACCGCGGAATCCGGCTGACCGGGAGAGCCGGGCCGCCTACCCTGGCGAGGATGTCGAGTCCGGGGTTCCGCTCCTTCAGCCCCGCGCTCCAGCGGTTCTTCGTCGCCACCGTGTTCAACATGGTCGGTTCCGCGGCGCTGTTCGGGTTCGTGCTGATCTACTTCCACGAGGTGCGTGGCATCCCGTTGGGCCAGGCCGGCCTGGCCGTGGGCGCCATGAGCTTCGCCATGGTCGTGTTCACCCCGCTCGGCGGGTCGTTGAGCGACCGGTTCGGCGCCCGTCGAGTCCTCACGCTCGGGTGTGTCCTGTCCATCCTGGCCGGCTCGCTCTACATGACGGTCGGCACGTTCGCCGGTGCGGTCGCGGTGTCGGTCCTGCTCGGCGTGGCCAACGGCATGTGGTTCCCCGCCCAAGCGGCGCTGCTGGCGGTGATCGTCGAGCCCCACGAACGCCCCGCCGTCTCCGCGTTCCAGCGGGCCGCCCTCAACCTGGGTGCGGCGCTGGGTGGGGTCCTGGGCGGGTTCCTCGTCCAGTCGGAGAGCCTGGCGTCGTTCCGGGTCCTCTTCGGGGTGAACGTCGCGACCTACGTCGTGTTCCTCGCGGTCCTTCCCGGCCTGCCGTCGGGCCGGGCTCCGGTCACCTCGGAGCGCGAACCCGACCCCGGCTTCGGCACCGTGCTCCGGGACGGCTTCTTCGTGCGATTGCTCGTGACCGACATCGCCATCGCCCTCGGGTTCGGGTTCCTCTGGGCGTTCATGCCCGCCTACGCGGCCGAGATCGGCATCGACAACGCGACGATCGGGATCCTCTTCACCCTGGGCGCCACGAGCGTGGTCTTCACCCAGATCCCGACGCTGCGATGGGTGCGCGGCGGGCGGCGCATGCACTGGCTCGCCGTCATGAACCTGTGGTTCGTGGGCGCCTTCGCGCTGATGACCCTCACGCCGCACGTGGCGGTGGCGGTGGCGATCCCGATCATCGCCCTGGCCCAGGTGCTCGGCGGGTTCGGGGAAGCAGTCCTCGGCGCCATCCGCCATCCGCTCACCTCCGACCTGGCGCCCCGCGGGCTACAGGGCCGCTATCACGGCCTGGCGGCGATGGTCACGTACGGGTGCATGGGGCTCGCCAACGCCATCGGTGGGCTGGTGATGGAGCGCTCGTTGAGTGCGGTGTGGCTGATCCCGCTGGTGACGTCGATCGCCGGTGTCGCCGGCACGTGGGCCATCCGGCAACGGATCCCGGCGCACCTGGTCCTCAGCGCCTGAGGAAGCGCCCGCTGACGGCTGCTGAAACGGCGGAGGTGATCCAGCGAGGAAGTGGGCGATGTCGGCCGGATCGTCGGCAACTCAGACCGCAACCACGTGGGCGCATCGGTGGCGTCGACGGCGGAACGGAACCTGATGCGACGATAGACCTGGATGGCGTGGGCACAGCGCCTCCTCTGGTCCTGCGAAGGCGTAGTCTCCGCCGACCCGGCCGTTCCGAAGGACATGACCATGCCGCGACGCCAACCCAACATCGTGCTCATCAACTGCGACGACCTCGGCTATGGCGACCTCGGTTGTTACGGCTCGACGGACAACGACACGCCGGTGCTCGACCAACTGGCGGCCGAAGGGATCCGATTCACCGACTTCTACATGGCGTCGCCCGTGTGCTCCTCGTCGCGCGGTGCGCTGCTGACCGGCTGCTATCCGCCCCGTATCGGGTTCGGCGACTTCGATGGGCTCCCGGTGCTCTTCCCCGGCCACCGCATCGGGTTGAGCCAGGACGAGGTCACGATCGCCGCCGTGCTGGCCGACGCCGGCTACGCCACGAAGATCGTCGGCAAGTGGCACTGCGGCGACCAACCGGCCTTCCTGCCGACCCGGCACGGCTTCGACGGCTACTACGGCATTCCCTACAGCAACGACATGGGCCGCCAGGTGTGGCCCGAAGGTGTGCCCCCGTTGCCCGAGATGCTGGCGCAGCTCGGCATCTCGTTCCCCGTGGAGGAGATGCCACCTCTTCCCCTGATCCTCGACGACGAGGTCCTCGAGCAGCAGCCGGACATGGCGTCGCTCACCGCCCGGTTCGTCGATGAATCGGTTCGGTTCGTCCGGGCGAACAGGAACCGCGCGTTCTTCTTGTACCTGGCCCACATCTACGTGCACCTACCGATCTACGTCCAGGAGCGGTTCGCCGCCGAATCACGGAACGGACGGTATGGCGCGGCGGTGGCCAGCATCGACTGGGCCGCGGGGGTGCTGATGGCCGAGTTGCGGCGGCTCGGCCTCGATGACGACACGATGGTCATCTTCACCAGCGACAACGGCTCGCGGGCTCAGGGGGAAGGGGGCAGCAACCTTCCGCTTCGCGGCACGAAGGGAACGACCTGGGAAGGGGGGCTTCGGGTCCCGTGCATCGTGCGCTGGCCGGGCCGGGTGCCGGCGGGAGTCGTGTCGGCGGCCCTGGTCACGTCCCTGGACCTGTTGCCCACGCTGGCCACGTACGGTGGAGCTGAGATCCCCGGCGATCGGACGATCGACGGCGTCGATGTTGCCGCCGTGTTCGAAGGGAATCCGATCTCGCCCCGAGAGTCCTTCCTGTACTACTGGGCCAACAACCTGGAAGCCGTCAGGGTCGGGCCCTGGAAGCTCCACCTGGCCCGCGACGGCCAGGCCCTGGATGCGCTCTACGACCTGGTCGACGACGTGGCCGAGGAGAACGACGTCTTCGCCGACCACCCCGACGTGGTCGCGGACCTGACACGCCTCGCCGAAGCGGCGAGGGACGAGCTGGGCGACGCCCGTCTGGGCCGGGTCGGTCGCGGCGTCCGACCGATCGGCGAGGTCCGCGAGCCGACGACGCTCACGGCCTACGACCCGGACCACCCGTACTACATGGCCGAGTACGACCTCGCCGATCGTGGCTGAGCCGACGTGACCGGACCGGCGGGGGACGTTCCCGCCGGTCCGGCTCATCGAGTAAGGCTCGTCGAGTCAGGCGCATGGAGTTCAGGGTCAGCGAGGCGCGAACTGGTTCGTGGCGGCGTCCCAATCGAACAGCGCTCGGGACGGGTCACCGTCGAGGGTTTCGGCGGTGTAGTTGCGGACGCTGCGACCGGGGGGAGCGAAGTCGCCGAGCGCGTCGCCCGCGGCCTGGAACGACTCGTAGGTGAGGTCGGTTCCCGCCGCCGTGGCGATGGCGGCGAAGAGGTCCATGACCCCGCACGCGGTGGCGGGTGACACCCACGGTTCGGGAAGGTCCGGCTGGTCGCGCGTGTCGATGATCTCCAGATCCGGGGTCGCCGCTTCGACGAGGCCGAAGCAGTCCTGGAGCGCGGGATCGTCGAAGTCGAGCTCCTCGGCGCCCGCCACCACCATGCCGTCGACCAGCGAGAGGTCGTTGCCGTCGGTCTGGGTGAAGGCCTGGGTCGAGTCACGGTCGAGGCCGAGCATCCGGGGCCGGAAGTCGGTCAGGGCGATGCCGTTGAGGAAGGCGGCGATCCCCGTACCGACGAACAGAACCGTGTCGACGCCGGCCGAGTCGAGGCGCTCGGCGATGACGCCCACGTTGGCGAGCGACGCCTGCGTGTCGCCGGCGGTGTCCTCCAGGATGGCGGTGTCAGCGACGTCGATGCCGGCGGCCTCCAGGACGGGGAGCACCGTGTCGTTCAGGGTGTCCTCGTTCGGCGCGTCGGCGACCAGGGCCACGGTGGCGCCGTCGAGCTCGCCGGCTTCGATCAGGGCTTCCGCGCCGGTACGGGCCGAGTTGTCCGCGTTGGCCGTCGGGTAGGCGTACCAGGGAGCGGCCGCGGCCTCGAGTCGGGCACCGTTCTGATCGCCGCCGATGACGCCGATCTCATGATCCTGCACGTAGCAGAGGACGGCGTCCTGCAGGAAGAAGCCCACCACCATGAACACCTCCTCATCCTCGGTGAGCTGGACGCAGGTCTCGTCCTGGGAGGCGGGGAGGATCGGGTTGACGGCCGCGAAGACGGGCTCGATCTGGCGGCCGAGGATGCCGCCCCGGGCGTTGATGTCGTCGATGGCGGCCTGGAACGCCACCTCGTAGTCGCCGTGGTCGAGTTGAACGACATCGCGGATCGCTTCGAGGTCGGGGTAGGTGACACCCAGGCGGATGGTGTCGGACGTGACGCCGCGGAACGAGTCGGTGAGGACCACGGTCGTCTCCGTGACGGCGCCGACGCCGGTCGTCGTGGGCTCCTCGACAGCCCCACCGTCGCCGGTGGTCTCGGTCGCCGGAGCCGTGCTGCCCGAGTCGGGGTCGGCGGCATCGTCGTCATCACCTCCGCAGGCCGTCAGGGCCAGGGTGGCGGCGAGCAACACGGTGAGCAGTCGTTTCATGGGAATCCTCCGGAACGGGAAAGGTGGAACACAGCTGGGACGTGGGGACGGAATGCATTCAGGGATCGAGCCCGACGGCGGCACCGCTGCGGGCGATGGCCCGTTCGTCGGTGCCGAGGTAGCTGGCGACGACACGAGGATCATGGCGGACCACATCAGGAAGACCCTCGGCGATGACGGCGCCGGCCTCCATGCAGTACAGGCGGTCCGAGATGCTCGTGATCAGCGGCATGTCGTGCTCGACGATGAGCACGGCCGCATCGAGCTCGCGGCGGATCCCGACGATCAACGGCGCGAACGCCTCGGTCTCGCGCTGAGCAACCCCGGCTGTCGGCTCGTCGAGCAGGAGGAGGCGCGCGTCGAGGGCGAGCAGAACGGCCAACTCGACGATGCGACGGGTACCCGTGGACAGATCGCTGGTGGGCGAAGTGGCATATCGGCCCAGGCCGAGGAACGTGATGATCTCGCCCGCCTCGGCGACGCGGCGGCGCTCACTTCGCCTCCGCCCTGCGTTCACGCTCGTCGAGCCCGAGGGCACCGACGATCGCAGGCGTGAACGGTCCTGCGACGAGAGGGCCACCTGAACCGTTTCGAGCACGGTGAGCTCGGGGAACAAGGTGGCGGCCTGGAAGGTGCGGCCCAGGCCGCGGCGGGCTCGGCCCGCAGGGTCGAGTGAGGTCACGTCGGCGCCGAACACGGCGATCGAACCGGACGCCGGCACCAGCCCGCTGATGGCGTTCATGACTGTCGTCTTGCCGGCTCCGTTGGTTCCGATCAGGCCGACGATCTCTCCCGCGCCCACGCGCAGCGTGACGTGGTCGACCGCGGTGTTGCCCCCGAACCGCACCGACACCTGCTCGGCGACCAACGCCTCGCCGGTGGCGGGCGGACGATCGGATGGGCGGCGGACGCTCGCCGGTCGGGCCGCGGTCTGCGCCGGTGGCGCGCCGAAGCGGGGCTCCGCCCAGTCGATGAGGGCGCTCCGGACCGCATGGGCGATCTGGAGGATGCCGCCGGGAAAGTACATCAGCAGCACGAGGAGACCGATGCTCGAGCTGAACAGCGGAACGAGCTCGTTACCCGGGAAGAACGCCGGCATGCCGATGATCCACAGGGAACCCAGTGCCGCACCGGTTGCGCCGCCCAAGCCGCCGATCACCACCATGGCCACCAGCGTCAAGGAGTCGCCGACGAGGAAGAACTGGTCAGGGGTCGAGACCCGCTCGATGGCGCCGGCGAGCAGCGTGCCCCCGAGCCCCGCCAGGAACCCGGCGAACGCGAAGGCCCGGAGCTTGGTTCTCGCCACGGGAACGGTGGCGCACGCGGCGGCATCGGGGTTGTCCCGCACCGCGATGGTGGCGCGACCCACACCAGTACGTCGGAGGTGGGTCACGATGACGGTCGCCGCCACGAGGATGCCGAGCGTGACCAGGTAGTAGGAACGACGAGACTCCAGGTCGAGGCCGAGCAGCGAGCCACGGGGGAACCGAACCCGGGTTTCGCCGGCGGTGAAGATCGGTCGTTCGTAGAGATAGCTCTCGGCCGCGACCGCGAACGCAAACGTGCTGACGGCGAGGAGAAGACCGCGTACCCTCGAGCGCGCCCAGGCCGACCAGGGTGGCGAGCGCCGCGGCCACGAGCGCGCCGATCAGGCTCGACAGTGCGAAGGGCAGCGCCGGGAGCTCACCCTTGAGGATCCGGTTGTCCCGCCAGCCGATGTCGGCGGTCACGCCTCGGGTGAGGGCGGCGGCCGTGAGGGCTCCCACGCCGGCGAAGGCCATCTGCCCGAGCGACAGCTGTCCGGCCCAGCCCGTCAGCACGATGACCGACAACGCGCACACGGCGAAGGCCGCCACCACGGCGTAGATGAGATGTCGGGAGCCGGCAGTGGTCGTGAACGGGATGGCGACGGCCCCCGCCACGAGCGCGGCGAAGGCCAACCGGTCGAGGTGACGCAGCCACCACACGCCACCGAGGCTCTCGGGGAGGGGGCGGACGCGAGGAGCGAACCGGAAGCTCCCGACGTCACGGTCGCCGTGACGGGATTGGGAGGCCACCGCGGCCAGGACGGCGAGCAGCAGGAGGAAGTCGATGAGACCGGGCTCGTCGAGGAAGTTGAACTGGACGACGTTCTGGGCCACGCCGATGGCGACTCCCGCGATCAGGGCGCGGGGCACCGAGACGAACGACGCCAGCGCCGCCGCGGCCATCGCCCGCACCAGCGTCGACGGGCCGAGGGAGGCCAGAGCCAGCGCGGAGCGGTTGTTGCCGGCGATGAGGACCATGGAGAGGGTCGACAAGAACCCGGCCAGGCCCCACATCGCGGTCGACACCAGCTTGGGGTTCACCCCGGACAGGCGGGACAGGTCGGCGTTGTCGGCGGACGCCCGCACCACCTTGCCGAGCAGGGTCCGGTTGAGGAACCAGGCCAAGCCGATGGCGACGAGCGGCGCCACCACCAACATCGACACCTGGGGACCGGTCACCCGGACACCGGCGATCTCCCACTCGCGGCCGAGCGCCACCGGGTACCGGGAGCTGGCGTTGTCGACCTCGGGGTAGGCGCTGATGATGGCCAAGGAGAGCTGGGCGACGCCGATGGTGGCCACGAGCACGATGACGCGGGGCGCCGTGAACAGGCGCCGGATCACCGACAGCTCGATCAGGACGCCGAAGAGCGTGCCGACGACCAGGGCCAGCACGACGCTGAGCCAGTACGGCCAGCTGTAGTCGAGGTCGACCAGCACCAGGAGGGCGGCCCCGATCAACCCCATGTTGCCGACCGCGAAGTTGATGCACCCGGGTGGTCCGGTAGACGAGCACGATGCCCATGGCCATCAGCCCGATGACCAGCCCGTCGATGACGCCGTTGAACACGAGTTGGCGGGTGACCCAGGTGGCGAGCACGGGTCATCCGCCGCCGTCGGTACCGAAGAACACGGCCCGGGCGAGGTCGTCGCGCTCGAGCGAGTCTCGGGCCGGACCCTCGAAGCGGACCTGGCCCTTCTCGAGGAAGATCGCCCGGTCGGCGACCGCCAGCGCGACGTTGAGCGACTGCTCCACGATGATCATCGTCTGGCCGTCGTCCTTGAGCTGCTCGACCACCCGAGCAGGTCCTGGACGACGACCGGCGCCAAGCCCGAGCGACAGCTCGTCGATCATGAGCATCTCGGGGTCGTGGAGCAGCACCCGGGCCAGCGCCAGCATCTGCTGCTGGCCGCCCGACAGCTGCCCGCGGCGGCGGTCGTGCGCGCTCGGCCAGCACCGGGAACAGCTCGTTGACCCGGTCGATGCGTCGTTGGCGGTCGACCGTGTCGTGACGCAGCGAGAACGACGCCGACCTCGAGGTTCTCGTCGACCGTGAGGGCCGGGAACACGCCCTTGCCGCCGGGGAGCTGCAGGATGCCGAGCGGCGCCGCGCTGCTCGGGCGAGACGTAGGTGATGTTCCGGCCGTCGAGCCGCACGACGCCACGCGCGGGCGTCCGAGCCCGGTGATCGACGCGCAGGATCGTCGACTTCCCGGCGCCGTTGGTGCCGAGCAGCGCCAGCATCTCGCCCTGGCGACCTCGAAGTCGACGTCGAAGAGCACCTGCACCGGGCCGTACGAGAAGTCGATGTTGTGCGACCTGGAGCGCCGGGATGTTGGCCGGGATCGGCCTGCTGGCGCTGGTGCTCGTCCTGCTCCTCGGCAGCTCGTCCACGACCAGCGACAGGTCGTTGCGGATGAA
This sequence comes from uncultured Alphaproteobacteria bacterium, assembly GCA_963819775.1. GTDB lineage: Bacteria > Pseudomonadota > Alphaproteobacteria > Rhizobiales > Hyphomicrobiaceae > JAKAML01. The sequence goes on along the minus strand of CAWFXM010000007.1, from coordinate 6,369 downwards.
CGCGCGCTGCGAACGAGCAGCAAGCCGCCGATGATGGTCGGCCGGAGTCATGATCAGCGATGACCGCGGCTCGGGACCGATGGCGTCGAGTGCAGGAAGACAGAGATCGCGCCGCCCATGGCGCCGATGAAGAAGATGTAGACCGCGCCAGCGCGCGCCCATGCCGCGCAGCCGGTACGGGACCACGGCCTGCATCACCGGGCCGACCATCGCGAACGACGAGCGTCAAGATCCGCCTGCGGGATGCCGAGGATCACGAAGCAGCCACGCGCGTCGGCATGAAGAACTGCAGCGGCGTGAGCAGCGCCGACCGGGAGGATCAGCAGCCGACGAGCGCCAGCGCCTTGGCCGGGTCCCGGCGGTACAGGCGGTCGAAGTACGCCGGCCGACGAAGGGCAGCACGCACAAGGCGCCGATGCCCGCTGACAGTGCCGATGAGGCCGCGGCTCGAACGACGTCGAGGCCGAACTGCGTCCTCCAGGTAGAGGTTCGCCAGCACCGGGTCGGTGAAGAGGCCGAAGCCCAGGGCGGCGAACGCCACGAGCACGGTGCGGATCGTGCGGATCTGCCTGAGCCGGGCGAACGCCGCCTCCATCGAGATCGGCGCCGGCTGCTCGTCCTCGATGACCTCGCCGAGCACGTCCTCTTCTCGAACTGGCCGCGCGGCGGTTCGTGCAGGCGGAAGGCGAAGAAGGCCACGATCGCCGACCGGGATCGCCGAGCACGAGGAACGCCCAGCGCCAGCCCTCGCGTCCCCCGGCCAGGCGGCGATCCCCCCGACGAGCACCGGGCTCAGCGACGCCGACGCACGTGGCCCGACCATCGCATCGTCGCGCCGACCCGGCCGCGGACGCCGATCGGGTAGTTGTCGGCGATCAACGACTGGTGCACCGGGATGCTGTTCGGCTTTGGCGATGCCCGACCCGAGCGCGGGTCCAGAACAGCATGAACGCGTTCGATCGCCAGGCCGGAGAGCAGGACCACGGCCGAGAACAGCGAGGCTGGCCCAGCCGACGATGCGGCCGCGGCGTACCCGGTCGGCGAGCCACCCCATCGGCACCGCCCCGAGCACGAAGAACGCCCGACCGCGGCGGACGATGAACACGATCGTGCCGTCGCTGACGCCGAAGGTGTCCCGGATGTCGGGGGCGAGCACGCTGAGCGCCGCGCCCTCGAGCTCGTCGAACGCGACGAGCAGCAGCAGCACGACGAACATGAGCTTGCCGCCGGCGCGGAGGCCATCGGGCAAGCTCATCTCTTCGTCGCCGACCCCGGGCAACAGATCATCGGCGAAGACGGGTCGTCGGCGGGAGGCATCGTCCGCCGCTTGTCGTTCGGCTTCGGCCTCGAGCACCGAGGACGCCGCCGACGCGAGGAGGTCAGCGTCGGTCACGCGGCGCGCCTGTGGATGGCGGTGACCCTCGACGACAATTCCCCCGGACGCGATGCTCGCCCCTTACCCCGGCGGGCGCACGGTCAGATACTAGGCAACGGAGTCGCACAGGACAAGGAGCAAACGGGCGCGACGCCGGAGGTGCGATCAGCCTTCCCTCCGGGTTGGGCGCGGCCGTGACTCAGTTCGACCTCGTTCTCGACGGGGCCTACGATCCCGCCGAGCCTCGGGAGGCAGACGTGGAGCCACGGATCAGCGAAGGCCGTTTCGACGGCAAGGTTGCGTTCATCACCGGGGCCGGTAGCGGCATCGGTGCTGCGGCTCGTGAAGCGGCTCGCGGCCGAAGGAGCGACGGTGGTCGCGGCCGATGTGGATCGAGCCGGGCTCGACGCCACGTTGTCGGCCACCTCGGGCCTGTCCGGAACCGTCCAGGGGATCGAGCTCGACGTCTCGTCGTGGGAGGCCGACTTCGTGGCGATCACCCGATGTGTCACCGATCACGGCCGGCTCGACGTGCTCGGCAACGTGGCCGGCATCCTGGCCAGCGGGTACACGGTCGACGTCGCCGAGGCGACGTATCGCCGGATCATGGCCGTCAACGTCGACGGCCCGTTCTTCTTGAGCCAGGCGGCGATCCCCCACCTGCTGGAGTCCGAGCTCGATCGTGAACATCGCGTCCAACGCCGGGCTCCAGGGTGTCGCCTACATCGTGCCGTACTCGATGAGCAAGGGTGCCGTGGTGGCGTTCACCCGCTCGCTCGCCCTCGAATTGGTGAAGACCCCCGTGCGGGTGAACGTGATCGCTCCGGCGGGGACGAACACGAACATCGGCAACTCGATGGACCTGCCCGACACGATCGATTTCGAGTTGATGGCCCGGATGGCGGGTTACCGGGGCATGAACGAACCCGAGGAAGTGGCGGCGTTGTTCGCCTTCGTGGCGTCCGACGAAGCGCCGGGCATCCACGGCGCCATCCTGCGCATCGATCGCGGCCTCACCGTCTGAGCACCGGAGCGCGTCGCTTCGGTCGCGAGCGTGTGGGCTGGCTCGGGACGGTCAGCGATGGGCGTCGGCTTGGCCGAGGTAGGCGTCCATCAGCGCCTGCCGGTCGGCCAGCTCGGCGGCCGTGCCCGACAGCACGATCTCTCCCTGGGCCATCACGTAGGCGCGGTCGCACAGGGTCAGGGCTTTGGTGGTGTTCTGCTCCACCAGGAGGATCGGCACCTCGGCCTTGACCTGACCGATGGCCGAGAACACGGGTGTCGACCACGAGCGGGGCCAGGCCGAGCGACGGCTCGTCGAGGAGCAACAGGCGTGGGGAGGCCATCAGGGCCCGCCCGATGGCCAGCATCTGCTGCTCGCCGCCTTACAAGGCCCACCCGCCCCGGTGGCGGAGATCGGCCAAGGGCGGGAACAGTGAGAACACGTCGTCGAGCTCGAAGCGGGCCGCATGGCTGCCGCGGGCCGTGCGGGCGACGGCGAGGTTCTCCTCGACGGTGAGGTTCGGGAAGATCTGACGGCCTTCGAGCACCTGGATGAGCCCGAGTCGGGTCACTTCTTCCGGTCGCTCGGCTCTCCGGCGCCACCCGCGGGACGCGGACAGGTACGACCAGCCGGCACCGGCGGCCATCCCGGCGGCACCGAGGCCGATGGCCCCCGCATCGCCGAAGTGGATGTTGCCGAACGTGCCGAGCATGGCCGTGCCCAGAGCGGCGTTGGACACCAGACCCAACGTGTCGCGTCGACCTTGGCTCATGGTGCCGAGCTCGACGCCGGACATCTGGATGGAGCCTTCGCTCGGGGCGAGTCGCGAGATGGCCCGAAGCGTGGAGGACTTGCCCCGTTCGGGTCAAGGAGGGCGACAGCCTCGCCGGTCCCCACATCGAGATCGATGCCTTTGACGGCCTGGACCGCGCCGGAGGTGACCCGCAGGCCCCGGACGGTGAGCGACGTGGGTTCAGGCATCCTGGCCCGCTCCCTGGCCCAGGTAGGCGTCGATGACCCGGCTGTCCTTCCACACCTCGGCGGGCGGGCCTTCGGCGATGGCTTGTCCGAGCTCGAGGACCACGATTCGGCTGCAGAGCTGGTCGATGAAGTCGATCTTGTGCTCCACCAGGAGAACGGCGGTGCCGGCGGCGTTCATCTCCCTGATGTTCAACCTGCTGAGTAACGCCATCAAATTTACCGACACGGGAGTGATTGGCACGCAACTGTCCTTACTGCCGTCTGTCAATGCTGGCGATGGACAGGCGATGCAGCTTGAAGTGAAGGACACCGGCGCAGGTATGGATCCGGCGACGCTGGAGGGCCTGTTCTCGCGATTTCACCAGGCCGACCCCTCTGTTCAGCGCCGCCATGGTGGCACCGGTCTGGGCTTGGAGATCACACGCAACTTAGTCCACATGATGGGTGGCCATATCAGTGTGCAAAGCAAGCTGGGAATGGGCACTACTTTCACCGTTACACTGCCACTTCACCAGGCCAACGCGCCTCAAAACGCACGCACCACAGCAATCGCGTTGCAACAGCAAGGCAGGCTGCGGGTGTTGGTAGCGGATGACCACCCTGTCAATGCAAAATACCTTACCATATTACTCGAACACATGGGGCATACCGCCAGCAGTTGTGTCAACGGTGCCGAAGTGCTGGAGTGTCTGCGAACCCAGACCTTTGATGTGATTTTGATGGATTTGCACATGCCGGTTATGGATGGCATCACGGCGACACGCGCCGTACGGCAGCTCCAAGGCCCCGTCGCGGCCATCAAAATCATCATGATCAGTGCAGATATCCTGAACGACACGCGCCAAAGCGCATTGGAAGCGGGTGTCGATCGATTTGTAGCCAAACCGGTGCAGGAAGTGAACCTGCGTAAAGCCCTGGCGCTCTACGATCTGGCACCCTCTACCCCCGCAGGGGACGTGGTAGCGGACCCAGTTGCAGATATCGCCGTGCATCCAGCGCTGGACACAATGCGACCCGCTACGGAGTGGGTGAATGCAAAAACCTACCAGGACTTTGTCGATCTGATGCCCGCCGACAGCGTCAAGAAGCAATTACAGGCCCTGTTTGGCACCCAACACAACGACATCCAGGCCATCGCCACGGCGCTGTCTGCTGGTAACCACAAGGAAGCGGGCAGCGCAGCGCACCAACTCAAAGGCGTATGAATGCTGATGGGGCTGACGGCACTGGGCCACGCCTTGGCCCAGATAGAAAAAGCCGCTTTCAATAGCCAGGTAGCGGTGCCTGCCGCCTGGCACGAAAATCTACAGCACCGCGCCCAGGAAACTCAAGCGGCGGCGCAAGCGCTGGGGTTATGGTCAAGCTGCGCGAGACGGGGATGACAGCAAACTTGATTCCAGCTCTTCCCAATTGATCGACTGGATATCGCAGAAGTCGCGCATGAAGTCGGGCAGCTCATCGTAGGCCGACTCCAAGGTCTCTTGGGCCATCTGAACATCGCTGAGGCTTTCCGGGTTGAACCAGACGTTCACAAGCCACGTTTCGCGATTCGTCCATCCGTTGTAATCTGACATGATTAATTCTCCAATGTTGATACGTGCACTAGCGCACGCCATAGCCCTTGGGGAAGGGCTGGGGTGTGGGTTAGTTACCAGGGTTCGGTGCGAAGCGAACCCCGCGCGTTTCATAGCCGATCTGGCGAAGGATGCGGATTGCTTCCTTGAGTTGCTTTTCTTGCGAGTCGAGCGCGCCGAGCATGAGGTCGAATGTGCGCTTCTCGTACATTGCCAGTTCTGTGCCAGCCAAGTGAAACAGAGCTAAGCTATTGATTTCACTAGATCGGCACGATCAATGCCAGTTTAAATAGGTACAAACCCTAAGACAAAGATGGTCACAGTGACGCAAAGTGACGACACTTATTGTCAGCCAGTGTGCTATGATGTCGCTATGCGCAAGATTGACAGTCGGACTCTGAGCAACCCAACGAGGTTGGCCCCGTAATGCTATCGCGCCGACGGCCGGACTGATCATCTGGCCGTTCGCGTCTCAAGATCAAACAAACCGAGGATTTAATGAACACACTAGCCGAACTGCAAGCCAAACAAGCAGCGCTCCAAGCGCAGATCGAGGCAGAGCTGGCCGCCAGCCGGGCCCAGGCATTCAAGACTGCCAACGAGCTGATTCAGATGCACGGGTTCAAAGCAAGCGACTTTTTCCATGCGTCAACCCAAAAGACCCGCAAGCCCCGCTCAGACGCAGGCAAGCCCCGAGGCCCACGCAAGGCCAAGCCACTGGCGATTGCAGCGTGAAGCGAGCCGACCCGGACCGACACTTCGAGGTCGGCGCCAATATCAAGAAGATGCGCGCCGCAGGCCTATCCCACAAGGAAGCACTAGCTGTCGCCTTGGATTGGCGAGCAAAGAAAGTGAAGCGCTTGCAAGAAAGCAGAGAATCTGCTACCGTAAACTCCGGCGCAACAGTAAACATACTGACTAAGCCCTTGACCTAAAGGTACAAGGGCAAACCCAAATGCCAACCCCTCCAACCGCCAGAACTGCCATAGAGGCAATGGGCGAAGATGCAATCCTGGAACGCATCCAATCAGGCATAAGCCAGACCGAGATAGCGAATGAACTAGGGTGCAACGTAGGATCACTCAATAGGTGGCTTCACGCTGATCCTCAACGGTCCGCACGTGCGTCTAGTGTAATGGCCGAGTCTGCGGAGAGTCCTGGTTAGACCGGGGGCTGCAGGCCCTCACCGCAGCAGCTAGCGACAACGCTGAGATACAGCGAGCCCGAGCGATAGAGCAGCACTGCGCTAGGCGTGCTGCAGTACGCAACCCACTGTATAGAGACAAGATAAGCCTAGAGCACAGCCGCAAGCAGGGTGATCTAGAGGCAATGACTGACGACGAGCTGACCCAGCTAGCCCGCAGGCAGCAACAGGCCCTGCCCTAGACCCCGGGGGGGGGCTTGAGGTGTACCCCCACCTGCATGATGATGAAGTT
>CAWFXM010000006.1:0-376192 GCA_963819775.1 uncultured Alphaproteobacteria bacterium | reverse complement strand
CGACTACGGCCTCGCCGTCAGCGAACAACACCGCGAGCAGCGCGCCCTCGACGCCGCCACGCTGGCCGGCTCGTTGCAGATGGGAGACGCCGATCATCTGACCAAGGTGCCCGCCACCGTCGAAGCCTTCTACGCGGCGAACCGCTCGGCCCGGGGCGGCAGCTCGCTGAAATCGACCAACTACGATCCCAACAAGGGTGAAATCGCAGCGACGGCCGGGGCGTCGGTGAAGACGACGTTCCTGCGCATGAAAACGACGGGCCGCAATTCGATCGATGTCGGAGCGCGGTCGAAGGTCGTGAAGGGGGCAGGCTCGATCGAGATCGCGCTCGTTCTCGACAACTCGGGCTCGATGGGCGGCAGCTCGGGCTCGGTCAACGGCACCTACATCGAGGATCTGAAGGCTGCCGCCACCAATCTCACGGCGGCGATGTTCGCCGGCACCGACGGCGGCGAGCGGGTCAAGCTCGGGTTGGTGCCGTTCGCTGCCTCGGTCAATGTCGGCGCGGCGAACCGCGGCGCAAGCTGGATCGACAACGACGGACAGTCGTCGATCAGTGCCGAGAACTTCGCCGACAACCGCACCCGCTTCAGTCTGTTCGACGACATGGGCGTGGCCTGGAAGGGGTGCGTCGAGACCCGGCCGGGTGTGCTCGATACCACCGACGCGGTCGCGAGTTCGGGAAATGCCGATAGCCTGTTCGTGCCGATGTTCGCCCCCGACGAGCCCGACGACAGCAACGCGTCCGCCGCTGGCGTGTCGAATTATCCCAACAATTACATCTCCGATTTCGGTGGCAGCTGCCCGGCCGGCCCGCAGGTCTGCACCAAGTTCAACAAGAAGAAGAACATCTGCTCGGAATACGGCCCCGCGCCGATCGACGTCGCCACGGCGCAGTCGCGGACGTGCAAGTATCAAAATGCGACACCGGCCGCCGATACGGGTCCCAATGCCGGATGCACGACGGCGCCGGTGCTGCCGCTCAACTCGTCCAAGCAGGATGTGCTCGACGCCATTTCGGCGATGCAGGCGAGCGGCAATACGAACGTTGGTGAAGGGGTGATGTGGGGCTGGCGCGTGCTGTCACCGGGTGCGCCGTTCACCGAAGGCCGCGAGAGCGACAATGCCGACAATCGCAAGTTCATGATCGTGATGACGGACGGCGAAAACTTCCTGTCGTCGACGTCGAACCACAACAAGTCCATCTATGCCGCCCACGGCTATGCCTCGAAAGGCCGGCTCGGCAGCACCTATTCGCAGTCGGGCTACACCACGAAGCTGAACGAAAAACTGATCACGGCCTGCGCCAATGCCAAGCAGCAAGGCATAACGATTTTCACCGTCGCGTTCCGGCTCGAAAGCAGCCCGACCACGCAGAGCCTGTTGCGCGCGTGCGCAACGTCTCCCGAGCAGTCGTTCAATGCGGGCGACGGTGAAGCGTTGCTGCAGTCGTTCCACAACATCGGCCGCCAGATCTCGCAGCTGCGCATCGCCGAGTAGGCGGCGAACCGGCGGTCTTGTGGCCGCTCGATCGCGTTGTCCCCAGGTTCGGCCCTGCCGCTGAGAGGCAGCGCCGTGACCGTGGTGCCTGGCATCGGGAGCCCGCGCCACCCCGATGTTTGCGGGGTTTTCGCACGGGCTGGGGAGCCCGTCTCGTCACCTCGGCTCAGAACCTGCCTGAGAACATCCTGTGGGAAACCTGTGGGTGGGTGCTGGCGCTGCAACAGCGTGCGGCGCGTCGCTCTGGTTGTCATCCCGAAAAACGGCGATGGTCCGGCATCATTTTACGAGTGCGCGTTGAACTTGGTTACGTGCACGGCGCCCGCCATGTGATGCGTTCACGGCGCCCTGGCCGATCACAGTCAAGGTTTGGAGGTGATTCGATGTGTCGGTCTTTTTTTTTTGACGCAGAGATTGCGCGCCTTCGCGCGCTCGTCATTTTGCCTCGCGGCGGCCGTCGGGCTTGCGTGTGCGCTTGCAGCACCCGATCCAGGTGCGGCCCAGGCGCGGCGTGATGTTCAGCAGTCAGATTTCGACCCCGCCCACAAGTCGCTGCTGAAGATCCCGGCGGCGACCCAGCTTCCGGTCACCCGCAAGGTGACGCTCGGCGCCGACAAGTCGATGATCGTCGAGGTGCCGGTCGATCTGCAGAACGTGCTCGTGTCTAATCCCGAAGTGATCGACGCCGTCGTGCAGACCTCGCGGCAGGTCTACATTCTGGCCAAGGAGATGGGCGAGGCCAACGCCTTCTTCATCGGGCCGGATGGCCAGAAGGTGCTGTTTCTCGAAGTGACGGTGGCGCGCGATCTCGCAGCGTTGCGCGATACGCTGGCGCGGCTGTTGCCCGGCTCGCGCATCCAGGCCGAGATGATGGGCGACAACGTCGTGCTCTCCGGCTCTGTATTGACGCCGATCGATGCGTCGCGCGCGGGCGAACTGGCGCAGCGCTTCGTGAAGGGCAAGAACAACGTCGTCAATATGCTCAACACGGCAAGCAAAGAGCAGGTGCTGCTCAAGGTGCAGGTGGCCGAGATTCAGCGCGACGCGCTGCGCCGCATCGGCGTCGATCTTCCCAACGTCCTCTTGAATGCCGGCGACTTCACCTTCGCCAAGGTCATGCAGAACGCATTCCCGGTTACCGCCGGCGTGGTGCCGGGGGCGGTCGCCGCCGCCGGAACCGCCGCTGTGCCCAACCTCAACGCAGGTTCGGCGTTCCAGCCGAGCTGGACCAATGGCAATCAGTCGGTAAGCGCCATGATCCAGGCGCTGGAGCGCACCGGCGCAATGCGCACGCTGGCCGAGCCGAACCTGACGGCGATCTCCGGCGAAACGGCGAAATTCCTCGCGGGCGGCGAATTTCCGGTGCCGGTATCCCAGCAGAACAACACGATAACAGTCGACTGGAAGCAGTTCGGCGTCAACGTCTCGTTCAAGCCCGTGGTGCTGTCGGAGGGCAAGATCAGCCTGACCATCACCGCCGAGGTGAGCGAGCTGTCGACCGATGGCGCCATCACGCTCGCCACCATTTCGCTGCCGGGGCTCAAGGTGCGCCGCGCCGAAACCACGCTCGAAATTCCCTCGGGTGGCACGATCGCCATGGCGGGGCTGTTGTCTGACGACACGCGCCAGAGCGTCGAAGGTGTGCCGGGGCTGAAGAACCTGCCCGTGCTCGGTGCATTGTTCCGCTCCAACGATTATCGCCGCCGCGAGACGGAACTCGTCATTCTCGTATCGCCCTACATCGCCTCGCATGCGGCCAAGCAGGATCTCGCCAAGCCGATCGACGGCTACATGCCGACGAGCGAGCTGCGCGAGCTGTTCTTCGGGCACATCAATCGCGTTTACGGACACGAGGTCCGGCCCGGCCGTGGCCGCTATCAGGGCGACTACGGGTTCATCGTCGATTATCCGGGGGTCAAAGGATGACAGCCGCCGACACCAGGAGCATTGCCATGTCCATCCGGCGCGTCGTCCGCATCGCCATCATCCCCGCAGCCGCCACGGCGCTGCTGCTCGGCGGCTGCCGCGAGAATCTGGGCCTCGATACCGTCACCGCCAGCACGCTGACCGATCTCGATAAGCGCCATCCGATCGGCTTCTCGTCGCGTTCGGAAGCGCTCTACGTCGAGGTCGCGCCGGGCGGCGAGGGGCTGTCGGGCAACCAGCAGACCGACATCATCCGTTTCGTCGATCGCTTTCGCATCGAGGGCACCGGACGGCTGACGATCTCGGCGCCGGGCTCCGCGCGGGGTCATCTCGCATCGGGCCGCTCGGTGCGTCAGGTGGTCGATATCGTGCGCTCGGCTGGCCTTCCCCCTGAAGCCATCGCACAGGTCCGTCCGTCCGGTGGCGACAGCCGCTTCGGCCAGTCCGTCAGGCTCGCCTACGAGCGCCCGGTGGCGGTCGCGCCGCAGTGCGGCGATTGGCCGGCGGATATCGGCGAGAACCGTGAGCGCCTGCCGTTTGCCAACTTCGGCTGCGCCACGCAGCGCAATCTCGCCATGTCGGTGGTTACGGCGCGCGATCTTCAGGTGCCGCAGGAGGAAGCCCCCGGCGCGGGCGAGCGGCGCGCGGCGACCTGGACCAAGTACGTCGGCGCCCCGACGGGTGGCGGCGGCGGAGGCGGGGGCGGCGCACCGGCGCCCGCAGCGATGAAGCCGACGGCGCAGAAGGGTGGCTCGCCCTGAATTGTCGGTTGCCGACGGCTCGTCACATAGTCCCTTGCGTGTTTGGCTAGTCTTGATACCCAGTCCGTGCCGCCGCTTCCGGAAGGTGACACCGCATTGGCGCGGGTCGGCCGGGGCGGCGTGGGGACCGGATGATCGTGCCGAACGGATCTGAAGAGGCCAGCCGCGCGCAGTCCGCCACACGTCGGGCGGCGGTGACTTGCGCCGAACGGTGGCGATCGTCGCGGCGCTGAACTTCGCCTATTTCGGCGTCGAGAACGTTGCCGCCGCGCTGATCTCTTCCGTCGCATTGTTTGCCGACAGCATCGACTTCCTCGAAGATGCGAGCATCAACCTTCTGGTCCTCGTCGCCATCGGCTGGACGGCTTCGCGGCGGCGGGCGGTCGGAATGCTGCTTGCCGTCATCATCCTCGTGCCGGGCATCGCCGCACTTTGGACTGCGTGGGCGAAGCTCGGCTCGCCCGTGGTGCCCGAGCCGCTCACCCTGACCCTCGTGGGCGCCGGTGCGCTGGGCGTCAATCTCGGTTGCGCGCTGTTGCTGGCGCGGGTGGCGGACCACGGCGGCAGCCTGTCCCGCGCCGCCTTCCTGTCCGCACGCAACGACGTCGCCGCCAACATCGCGATCATCGGAGCCGGGCTCGCGACGGCGGCGAGCATGTCGCCCTGGCCGGACCTTATCGTCGGCGTCGGCATCGCAGTGTTGAATGCCGGTGCGGCGTGGGAGGTCTACGAAGCGGCGAACAACGAAACCGACGACGGCGACGGAAGGGCCCAGGCATGAGCAATGCGAGCGTCACGGGCGGCAACGTGCGCGGCGGCGATGGCGTCGGCTTCACTGGTCAAGCGGGCTTATTCGGCGCGCCATCGAGCGATCTGGTCGAGGTGCCATCGGGCGCGGTGCAGTTTTCGCCCCACTTCCCGCGGTCTGAAACGCTCGACGCAGTTCCCGACGGCTCGCTGTCCGGCTTTGTGATGCTGGCGCTTCCGGGCACGCTCGAGCGCCGCTATGCCATGGCGCACGCCATCCGGGCCTCGCGCGCCGGAGCGCGGATGACGTTTCTCGCGCCCAAGGACAAGGGCGGCGCGCGCCTCGCCCGCGAACTCGAGGGGTTTGGTGCGACGGTGGAGGAAGCATCGCGGCGGCATCACCGGATATGCACCTTGCGCCGCCCTGCGGTGACCGCGGGCCTGACGGAAAGCATTGCGGCAGGCGCGCCGCGGTTCATCGAGGCGCTGGGGCTCTGGTCACAACCTGGGTTATTCAGCTGGGACAAGATCGACGCGGGCAGCGCGATGCTGGTTGCGCAAAATCCGGCGCTGACCGGCATCGGCGCCGATTTCGGCTGCGGTACCGGCTATCTGGCCAAGGCGGTGCTCGCCGCGTCGCCGGGCATCTCAAAATTGACGCTCCTCGACGTGGACCGCAGGGCGATCGACTGTGCGCGGCGAAACGTCGATGACACCCGAGCGCGCTTTGCATGGGCCGATGTGGGCGACTTCGGGGTGGATGCCGCCGGACTCGATTTCGTGGTCATGAACCCACCCTTCCACGATGGCGGTGCGGAGGACCGGGCGCTGGGCCTTCGCTTCATCCGCCGCGCGGCCGAAGTCCTGAAGCGGGGTGGCCGCTGTTGGCTCGTCGCCAACCGCCATCTACCCTACGAGGCGGCGATGATGCCGCTGTTCGCCAGCGTGCGCGCCGTCGTCCAGCAGTACGGCTACAAGGTCTACGAGGCCGTGCGGTGAAGAAGCCAACGACGACGATGCGTCTCGACCGGCTCCTCGCCAACATGGGTTACGGCTCGCGGCGGGAGATCGCGCAGGCGACGAAGGCGGGTCTGGTCATGCTCGATGGCGTCGCGATCCGGGAGCTGACAAGCGGATCGTGGTCGAGCCGGATCTCGCTCAGCGCATGACGTTCGACGGCGTCGCCCTCGACCCGCCGCCGGGCCTCGTGGTGATGCTCAACAAGCCGCTCGGCGTCACCTGCTCGCACAAGGAAACCGGACCGCTGGTCTACGGTCTGTTGCCGCCGCGATGGCGCCGCCGTGATCCGATGATCTCCACTGTGGGGCGGCTCGACAAGGACACGTCCGGGCTGCTGCTGCTGACCGACGACGGCGAATTGCTGCACCGGGTCATCGCGCCGAAAAGCCAGATCGCGAAGCGCTACCGGGTGACGCTGGACCGTCCGCTCGGCGGCGGGGATGCGGCGGCGTTCGCGTCGGGCGCGTTGATGCTCGACGGCGAGGAGACGCCATTGCTGCCGGCCGTACTAGAGCCGCTGACGTCGACGCTCGCCTTGGTGACGGTCACCGAGGGCCGCTATCATCAGGTGCGGCGGATGTTCGCCGCCGTGGGCAATCATGTCGTCGCGCTTCATCGCGACAGGATCGGCGGGCTCGAACTGCCGCCCGGTCTCGAGCCCGGCCAGATGCGCGTGCTCGACCCGGCCGGCATCGCGGCGGTGCTGGGTCAGGCCGCTCGTCCCGTTTCTACCCGTCCCGTCTCCGGCTGAACCGCCGGAGGCGGGCCGGCCATTGCTATTCCTTGCCGGCTGCTGCCGATGCCACTGCCGGCTCAGGCTTCGCTTCGGCCCGCGAAACCGTTGCGCGCTCGCCGCCCGCTCGCAGGCTTTCGAGGTAGCTGACGTTGACGCGGGCGGTCTCGGGCGGCAACACGCTCTCGCTGATCTTCTGCGCTTCGCCGACGTTGCCCTTCAGCCCGAGCAGCAGCGCGAGGTTTTGCTGTGCCTTTGGCTCGGCGCCCTTCACAGTGGTCACCCGCTTCAACAGCTTTTCGGCCTCGACGTGCTTGCCGTCGAGCGCATAGGACAACGCCAGATTGTTCAAGACCGAGGGATGATCGGGGACGATCTCGAGTGCCTTGGCGAATTGCAGTTGCGCCTCTGCCTGCTTGCCCTGGGCGGCCAGCGCCGCGCCGAGGCCGGAGTGCAGCCGCCAATCCGGTTCACTCGCATCGAAGGCCTTGCGCAGCAGCGTCTCGGCCTGCTTGACCTTGCCGGCCTCGAGCGCGACGAGGCCGCGCTCCTTCATCAGGTCCTTGTCCTTGGGGTCCTTGTCCGCAGCCGTGTCGAGTGATTGCAGCGCCTTTTGCTTGTCGCCGGCGAGCCGCAGCTTGCGTGCTTCCCCGATCGCCGCGGCGACCGAAGATTTAGGCGCGCGCGCGGGACTTTTGTCGGCAGTCGCCGTCTGGCCGCTGGCCGCCGGGGGCGATGTGATCGACGACGTTTCGAGGTTCGGCTCGGCACTGGGCAGCGCGTCGAGCGACAGCGTCCCCTGTGCGCAGCCCGCCAGCGCGGCAGCGACGGCAAACGTCGCAATCCGTTGCGCGGATGTCCTAGAAACACAGTGCTTTATCATGGCGTTATACGTCATCACCAACTCCTCGCGACAAGCCGTCCAGAGCGATCGAAACCACCGTGGATCGGATACAGCCCGTGGACGCCGGGCACCAAGACGCGGGACTTTTCAAAAATACGCGTAGGTCTGGTCGTAGTGAGATTCGCGAGGATCAAGGGGGGGCGTGCAAGGGCTGTCCCCGTTATCCCCAGGGGTGCCTCGGCGAGCACATGGCTGCATGTCAGGCAGCATGTCAGTTGCGCCCTTGAGCGCCTCAGACTTCCGCAGGGGGCTGGACGGGCCTGCCCACCATTGACCTGCGCGGCAATCGGGTAATAGGTTGGCGCGGTATAAATTGTCGCACCCCTCACCATACGGCGTCGATGCGGAACCCACCCCTGATGACGGTCGCCGATCCCATTATCCAGACCAAGGGTCTCGGCAAGAGCTTCAAGGGGTTCTGGGCGGTTCGAAACGTCGATCTGACGGTGCAGCGCGGGACCATTCATGCGCTGATCGGCCCGAACGGGGCCGGCAAGACCACCTGTTTCAACCTGATCACGAAATTCCTGACGCCGAGCGAGGGCACGATCCTGTTCAACGGCGCCGATATCACCGGCGCCAAGCCGGCCGACGTCGCGCGGCTCGGGCTCGTGCGCAGCTTCCAGATCTCGGCGACGTTCCCGCATCTGAGTGTGCGCGAGAACGTCCGCGTCGCGCTGCAGCGCCCGCTCGGCACGTCGTTCCGCTTCTGGCAGTCGGAGCGCTCGCTCGATAGCTTGAACGACCGCGCCATCGAGTTGCTCGAAGACGTCGGCCTCGTCGAGTATGCCGAGCGGCAGGCCGTGGAACTGCCCTATGGCCGCAAGCGCGCGCTGGAGATCGCCACCACATTGGCGCTCGACCCCGAGATGCTGCTGCTCGACGAACCGATGGCCGGCATGGGCCGCGAGGACATCGCGCGCGTCTCGGCGCTCATCCGCCGCGTGGCTCAGAACCGCACGGTGCTGATGGTCGAGCACAACCTCCACGTCGTCGCCGACCTGTCCGACCGGATCACGGTGCTGGCGCGCGGTGAGATCCTGGCCGAAGGCACCTACGCCGAGGTTTCGCGCAATCCGCAGGTGATCGAGGCGTACATGGGAACGGGCGGCGGCGCCCCGGCCGGTTCGGGCGCTGCCGCGCCGGGGGGAGCGTCCCATGCGTGAGGCAACTGCGATGGCCGCACAGGTCGTGGGCTCGGCCGCCGTCGAACTCGCCGTGCGCGACGTTCATGCATGGTACGGCGAGAGCCACATTCTGCACGGCATGAGCTTCGACGTGCCGAAGGGCGAGGTCGTCACGCTGCTCGGCCGCAATGGCGCCGGCAAGACGACGACGATGCGTTCGATCATGGGGCTCGTGCGGCAGCGCAAGGGCTCGATCGTGTTCGGCGGCATCGACACCATCGGCTATCAGCCACACCGCATCGCGCGTCTCGGCATCGCCTACTGCCCCGAGGAGCGCGGCATCTTTTCGAGCCTCGACGTCACCGAGAACCTGCTGCTGCCGCCGGTGGTCAAGCCGGGGGGCATGGACCTCGACGAGGTGTACGCGCTGTTCCCGCGGCTGAAGGAACGTGGCTCGAGCCAGGGGACGAAACTTTCAGGCGGCGAGCAGCAGATGCTGGCCATCGCGCGCATCCTGAGAACCGGCGCGACGCTACTGCTGCTCGACGAGCCGACCGAAGGACTGGCTCCGGTCATCGTGCAACACATCGGCGATATCATCCGCACCTTGAAGGCGCGCGGCTTCACTGTTCTCCTGGTCGAACAAAACTTTCATTTTGCCGCGACCGTGGCGGATCGTCATTACGTGGTCGAGCATGGCACGGTCGTCGACATGATCGAGAACAGCCAGCTCGCCGCCAACAAACAGAAGCTCGAGGGATACCTCGGCGTCTAGTTCCATCAACCTGGAGGAGACTGGAATGCGCTCACGTAGTTTGATGCTCGGTGTCGCCATGGCGGGCCTCTTGGCCAGTGCCGCTCGCGCGGACATGACCGAGGGCGGGATCAAGATCGGCGTCTTGACCGATATGAGCGGCACCTATTCCGATCTCTCGGGCGGCGGCTCGGTGTGGTCGGCCAAGAAGGCGGTCGAGGATTATCTCAAAGCGAAGCCCGGCCTCAAGGTCGAAGTCATCGCAGCCGATCACCAGAACAAGGCCGATATTTCCGCGAACACCGCCCGCCAGTGGTACGACGTCGACAAGGTCGACGTGATCGTCGATCTTGTCACGTCGTCGACGGCGCTCGCGGTCAATCAGATCGCCAAGGAGAAGAACAAGGTTGCGCTCGTATCGGGCGCGGCGTCGTCGGCGCTGACCGGCAAGGACTGCACGCCCAACACGATCCACTGGACCTACGACACCTGGGCTCTGGCCAACGGCACCGGCAGCGCCATCACCAAGACCGGCGGCGATAGCTGGTTCTTCCTCACCGCCGACTACGCCTTCGGTCATGCGCTCGAGAAGGACACCGCATCCGTCGTCGAGAAGCTCGGCGGCAAGGTGCTCGGCAAGGTCCGCCATCCGTTCCCGGCGCAGGATTTCTCGTCGTTCCTGCTGCAGGCACAGGCATCGAAGGCCAAGATCATCGGTCTCGCCAACGCCGGCGCCGACACCACCAACGCCATCAAGCAGGCGTCGGAATTCGGCATCGTCGCGGGCGGCCAGAACCTCGCCGGCCTTCTCGTATTCATCACCGACGTTCACGCGCTGGGTCTCAAGACCGCCCAAGGCCTGATCTTCACCGAGAGCTGGTACTGGGACGCCAACGACACCAACCGCGCCTTCGCCAAGGAGTATTCGGCGGCCAACGGCGGCAAGTACCCGACCATGGTGCACGCCGGCGTCTACTCGTCGGTGATCCACTACCTCAAAGCGGTCGAGGAACTGAAGGCGGATGGCGATGGCGCCGCGGTCGTGGCCAAGATGAAGGCGACGCCGACGGACGACAAACTGTACGGCAAGGGCTCGGTCCGTGCCGATGGCCGCAAGATCCACGACATGTATCTGTTCGAGGTCAAGAAGCCCGAGGAGAGCAAGGGTCCGTGGGACTACTACAAGACCCGCGCGACCATCCCCGCCGCCGAAGCCTGGCGTCCGGTCGATGCCGGCGAATGCCCCCTGGTGAAGAAGTAACGATCGTCATGCCCTTCCCCGGCCGGGGAAGGGCATTCGATTGGGGAAGACCAGGGGGAGATGATGTTCGAACTTCTCGGCGTGCCACCGCAGGTGCTGTTCGGCCAGCTGCTGCTCGGGCTCATCAACGGTGCGTTCTATGCGCTGTTGAGCCTTGGCCTCGCAGTCATCTTCGGCATGTTGAACGTCATCAACTTCGCCCACGGTGCGCAGTACATGCTCGGCGCGTTCGGCGCCTGGTTGTTGCTCAAGTACACCGGCATTCCCTATTGGGGCGCGCTCGTCATCGTTCCGCTGATCGTCGGCGCATTCGGCATCCTGCTCGAACGCTTGTTCCTGTCGCGGCTCTATCACCTCGACCATCTCTATGGGCTGCTGCTGACGTTCGGGCTGGCGATCATATTCGAGGGCGTCGCGCGCTACGTGTTCGGCGCATCGGGCGTCAGCTATGAAAACCCGATCCCCGGCGGCGTGAATCTCGGCTTCATGTTCCTGCCCTACTATCGGGCCTGGGTGATCGTGTTCTCGCTCGCGGTGTGCCTTGGGACATGGTTCATGATCGAGCGGACCAAGCTCGGCTCCTACCTGCGCGCCGCCGTCGAGCGGCCGGATCTCGTCCAGGCCATGGGCATCAACGTGCCGCTGATGATCACGCTGACCTACGGTTTCGGCGTGGCGCTGGCGGCGCTGGCGGGCGTCCTGGCCGCGCCGGTCTACTCGGTGACGCCGAAGATCGGCGCCGAAATCATCATCGTCGTGTTCGCGGTCGTGGTCATCGGCGGCATGGGCTCGATCATGGGCTCGGTGGTGACGGGGTTCGGGCTCGGCGTGGTCGAGGGGTTGACCAAGGTGTTCTACCCGGAAGCCTCCAACATCGTGATCTTCGTGATCATGGCGATCGTGCTCATCCTCAGGCCCGCCGGCCTGTTCGGCACTGCGAAGTAGGGAGAGCAGCATGCCATCGCGAGAGACGATGATCGGCCTGGTATTGCTGGGGGTGCTGCTGATCGCCCCGACGGTCGTCTACCCCGTGTTCCTGATGAAGGTGCTGTGCTTCGCGCTGTTCGCCTGCGCGTTCAACCTGCTCATCGGATACGTGGGTCTGTTGTCGTTCGGGCACGCGATGTTCTTCGGCTTTGCCGCCTACATCGCCGGTCACACCATCAAGGTGTGGGGGTGGCCGACGGAGCTCGGCCTGCTGGTTGCAATGCTGACCGCGGCGGCGATGGGCCTGGTGGTCGGACTGATCGCGATCCGCCGGCAGGGCATCTATTTCGCGATGGTGACGCTGGCGCTTTCGCAGATGGTCTACTTCTTCTGCATCCAGTCGAAGTTCACCGGTGGCGAGGACGGCATCCAGGCCATCCCGCGCCGCCCGGTATTCGGCGTGATCGACATCGGCAACGATCTGACGCTCTACTACTTCGTGCTCGCGATCTTCCTCGCCGGATTCCTGCTGATCTACCGCACCATCCACTCGCCGTTCGGACAGGTTCTGAAGGCGATCCGCGAAAACGAGCCGCGCGCCATCTCGCTCGGTTATCGCGTCGATCAATACAAGCTCTTGGCGTTCGTGCTGTCGGCAGGCCTTGCAGGCCTCGCGGGCGCGACAAAGGCGCTGGTGTTTCAGCTCGCGTCGCTGACCGACGTGCAATGGCAGATGTCGGGCGAGGTCGTGCTGATGACGCTCGTCGGCGGCATGGGCACAGTGCTCGGGCCCGTCGTCGGCGCCGGTATCATCGTCGCCATGCAGAACTATCTCAAAGGGCTCGGCGAATGGGTGCTGGTCATCCAGGGCCTCATCTTCGTGCTGACCGTGCTCGTGTTCCGGCGCGGTGTCGTCGGCGAGATCTGGGCGCTGCTGTCGCGGTCGAAGCCTGGGGCGCCGCCGCCTGCGAGTTAGGCGTCCAGCCGCATCAAAATGTTTCTGGCGGTGATTTGGTGTCGTGGCGGCGACACACCGGCTGCGGCTTTCTGACCGCTGCCTGAAATTGCACCAATTGCGCTCTGTTCAATAAGCGCGTCGCGCGACTTTCGTTCGCGTGCCCAAAAAATGGAATTTCCCTCAGGCAATCCGCACTGCAGTCGGCATCTCGGTCGCCGATGGTCCTTGCCGAGTATCGCCGTGACAATTCTGCTGCGCCTAAGGATTTGGCAATAACTGCCGAGTTATCTTTCTTGTCCTGCCGCGCACGAGTCACTTAGCCTCGTGTCAAGAGCAAGAAAAGATGGAGGAACGCCCAGTCGAAACCGGGCCCGATCACACGGGCTCCTGGCACTTGGGAGTTCGCCGATGATCGAGATTGTCGTTTCCGTCTGCTCCATCGTGCAGGGTGCAACCTGCAAGGATGTCCGCCTCACCTATATGGCCGAGAGCGTCAGCCCCATGGAATGCATGATGAAGGGGCAGGTCGAAATGGCCAAGTGGGCCGAAGGTCACCCCAACTGGAAGATCCACCGCTGGAGCTGTGGCGTGCCGCGGCAGATGGCCAAGATCTGACAGGCGAAGGATCGGCCGGCCACGATCGGTCTGGGTCGGCACGGATCGTCGCGGCGTCCGGCGGCCGGTGTCTCATGGCATGCCGTGCGGCCTTCACGTAGCACTTGATTGCGCAACGTTGACGGTTGACTTGTCGGCGGTCATCGCTTCCCTTCTCGCTCGAGCCAGCAGCGCCGACGAGGAGTAGTTTCATGACCGACCGATTGCCCCCGGCGCCCCGGTTTCCGACCCTGGCTGTTCATGCGGGCGCGGCCCCCGATGCAGCGACGGGCGCGCGCGCGACGCCGATCTACCAGACCACGTCCTACGTGTTCAACGACGCCGATCACGCCGCCGCATTGTTCGGCCTCGAGGTGTTCGGCAATATTTACACACGGCTCGGCAACCCGACCCAAGCGGTGCTCGAAGGCCGTGTCGCAGCCCTCGAAGGCGGCACTGCCGCATTGGCCACGGCATCGGGGCATGCCGCGCAGTTTCTCGTATTCCAGACGCTCTTGGAACCGGGTGATGAATTCATCGCCGGCCGGCAGCTCTATGGCGGCTCGGTCAACCAGTTCAATCACGCCTTCAAGAAGTTCAACTGGAACGTGGTGTGGGCCGACGCGACAGATCCTGCGAGTTTCGAGAAAGCGATCACTCCGCGCACCCGCGCCATCTTCTGCGAAAGCATCGCCAACCCCGGCGGCGTCGTCGTCGATCTCCCGGCCATCGCCGCCGTCGCGCGCAAAGCCGGCGTGCCGCTGATCGTCGACAATACGCTGGCGACGCCGTACCTCTGCCGGCCGAAGGAGCACGGCGCCGATATCATCGTGCACTCGCTGACCAAGTTCATGGGCGGTCACGGCAACTCGCTCGGCGGCGTCATCGTCGATTGTGGCAGCTACGATTGGCTGGGTGCCAAGCACCGTTACAAGACGATGGTCGATCCCAACCCGTCGTACAACGGCATGCGGCTCGCCGAGACGTTCGGCAACTTCGCCTTCGCCATCGCCTGCCGCGTCATGGGGATGCGCGACATCGGCCCGGCGATTTCGCCGTTCAACGCGTTCATGCTGCTGACCGGCATCGAGACCCTGCCGCTGCGGATGCGCGCGCATTGCGACAATGCGCTGGCGGTCGCGCAGTTCCTCGAGGCGCACCCGCGGGTCGCGTGGGTCAACTATGCCGGGTTACCGTCGAACAGGTACAACGCCGTCGCCAAGAGGATATGCCCGGCCGGGGCCGGCGCCGTGTTCACGTTCGGTTTGAAGGGCGGCTATGACGACGGCGTGGCCTTTGTGAAACGGCTGAAGCTGTTCTCGCATCTGGCCAATATCGGAGACACGCGCAGTCTCGTCATCCACCCGGCATCGACAACCCACCGGCAGTTGACCGATGAGCAGCGGGCCGCCGCGGGCGCGGGTCCCGACGTGGTGCGGCTGTCGATCGGGATCGAGGACAAGGCGGACATCATCGCAGATATCGCGCAGGCGTTGGAAGCGCCACGCGGCGAGACAGGTTGAAGGAGAGGGGGAAGGCATGAATTATCAGCTCGTAATTCAGTTCGAGGACGAAGCGGGGGATGCGCTCGAGAGAATCGAGGCGCTGGAGGACGAGCTGATCGAGTTGCTCGATGGCGTCGCCGAGGTCGACGGCCACGAGATCGGCTCGGGGACGGCCAACATCATCATCCACACCGACAAGCCGAAGAAGGTTTGGGAGAAGGTCGAAGCGACGGTCGAGAAAGCCGCCGAGGACGATCTGGTCGCGGTCGCCGCAGCCTACCGGCCATTCGATGCCGAGGACTATACTGTTCTTTGGCCGACAGACTACGAAGGCGAATTCGAGATGTCCTAAAGCATGATCGTTCGAGTTCGGATCGTCATGCGTTCCCAACTCGAACGTGACTCATGCCCGTCATTGTCGGCTTTGGGTGTGATCGTTCGTGAGCGCCCGCTAGGTCTCGGCTGACCCATCGGAGTTCTCGGCTGGGCAGTGGGAGCGTGCTCGCCAGGCCACAGCTGCAACGACTTTCAATGATTGTGCACAAGTATTTGGGTTGCTGGGCTGGAATGACCGGCCTAGCATTCAAGCCATTCGGCTTCTTGTGTGAGTATTTTCGTCATGGTTTTGCGGGCGCTGCTGATTTTCATGGTGACGAGCATCATTTTCGTGCTCGGGGGCGTCATCGTCTGGCAGAGGACGATCCTGGACGCCGGAGTTGCCCGCAGGCTCGAAGATTCACATACGATTGCGGAGCTGCGCGACCGCATCGTTCGCATCGAACGGGAGGCCGCGGCGGGCATGGAGCAACAGCGCGCGTCGGCGTCGGGGCAGCGTCTCGCGGACGAGGCGCGTCTCCTGGCCGAAGCGCGTGCGGAGCGCGACGCCATCGCCCAGCGTCTCGAAAGCCTATCGCGGCAGCACGCTGAATCTCTCGTCGAGCGCAAGCGCGCAGCGGATGCGCTCGTGGCGTCGGAGCGTCAGCTGGAGGATTTGCGCGGGGCGTCCGCACGGTCGGAGCAAGACGTCTCCGTGCTCCGCGCCGAGCTGCTGTGGCAAAAGGTTCGCGAGCCCGCGACTGCGGCGGCAGCCGGTTCAGACCCGGACTCGGCCCCGGTGCGGGGGCCGCAAGCGACCACCGAGGCGGCCGCAGCGCGCGACCCGGAGGCCGGCGCTGCATCCCGCCGCGGCGTGCGCCGGGAAGCGCGGCGCGAGCGAAAGCGGCCTCTGGATGAGCCGCAGGTCAGCTCGACGCCGTTCAGCTTTTTGCCTTGACGTAGCTGCCGGGCGCCGCCTCGATTGCGCCGATGCGGGCGCCGGCTTCCCGCGGCTCGATCCAGCCGCCGGACTGCTTGGCCAGCCACTCAGACCAGTGCGGCCACCACGAACCGGGGTGCTCGCGAGCCATGGCGGTCCACTCTTCGAGGGTGTCGGCGGCAGCCTTCGGCGCGGTCCAGTATTGATACTTGATCTTTTCGGGCGGGTTGACGACGCCGGCGATGTGGCCGGAGCCGGCGAGCACGAACTCGACAGGGCCCGAGAACATCTTGGCGCCGATGAACACCGACTTGGCGGGCGCGATATGGTCTTCCTTGGTGGCCAGCTCGTAGATCGGCAGCTTGACCTTGCCGAGATTGAGCCGCGTACCCGAGACGACCATCTCACCCTTGGCGAGGCGGTTCTCGTGATAGAATTGACGAAGATAGAACGAGTGGTTCGCCGCCGGCATCCGCGTCGAATCCTGGTTCCAGTACAGGAGATCGAACGGGAACGGCTTCTTGCCGAGCATGTAGTTGTTGACGATGTACGGCCAGATCAGGTCGCGCGGACGCAGCATGTTGAAGACGTTGGCCATGCGCGAGCCGTCGAGGAACCCACGCTCGGCCATCATCTCTTCGAGGCTGGCAAGCTGCTGGTCGTCGATGAAGTTCAACAGATCGCCGGCCTTGGAGAAGTCGACCTGGGTGGTCAGGAAGGTCGCCGAAACGAACGGATCTTCGCCGCGGGCGGCGAGATAGGCGAGCGTGGTGGCCAACAGAGTGCCGCCCACGCAATAGCCGAGTACGTTGCACTTCGGCACGCCCGTTTCGCGGCGGATGGCGTCGGTCGCCAGCAGCAGACCTTCCTTCATGTAGTCTTCGAAGGTCTTATGCGCCAAGCGCCCGTCGGGATTGACCCACGACACCAGGAACACCGTGAAGCCCTGGTCGACGGCGTACTTGACGAAGCTCTTGGCTGGGCTCAAGTCGAGAATGTAGTATTTGTTGATCCACGGCGGGACCACCATCAGCGGCACCTCACGCACCTTGTCGGTGCTGGGCGAATACTGGATGAGCTGCAAAATCTCGTTCTGATAAACGACCTTGCCGGGCGTCATGGCGAGGTTGCGACCGACTTCGAACGCGGAAATATCGGTCTGGCTGATCTTCAGCAGATCGCTCGACTTGTTCATGTCGGCGGTGAGGTTCGACATGCCCTGGACGAGGTTGTCGGCGTTTGACGCGAACGTCTCACGCACCACCTCGGGGTTGAGCATCGGGAAGTTCGACGGCGAAAGCGCGCTCGACATCTGACGGAAATAGAACTCGGCCCGCGTCTTGGTGCGATCGTCGATGCCGTCCGTGTTCTGCAGCACGTCGTCGGCCCACTGGGTGGTGACGAGATAGGCCTGCTTCCAGAAATCGAAATAGGGGTTTTGCGACCACTCGGGGTCCTTGAACCGGTTGTCGCCGGTTTCGGGCTGGGCCACCGGCTGCACGGTTTCGCCGAGCATGCGGCGCACAGTGTTGTTCCACAGCTCGAAATACGAGTGGACGAGCTGTCCCTGCGCCTCGGCGAGCTTCATCGGATCGCCCATCCAGGCACGCTGGACGTCGGTCATGATCTTGGCGGCTTCCGACATCTCGCTGGCTGCCGACCACGGACCCGTCTTGCTGTCGGATCGCTCGATGAAATCGGCCATCGCGCGGCCACCTTCTTCGACCAACTTGAGCATGTTCCGGGCAAACATCTCGGGATCGCCGATGCGGTAAGAGGCCGGATCGGTCGCGGGGGGAGGAGGAGCGTTTTTTTGCATGTGCGAAATCGCGGTCTCTTGCGTCAAACTGGTTCCTGATCACGCCACATCGGCGTTGCGGCCAGCAGGCCGAAACGCGCTGAGCGCCGGGGGTGAATGCCCACATCGTGCGCGTCTTGGACGCATTTTGCACATTTCCGCGGGCAAGGGTCTTGGAATCGATTATTGAGCATGTGCAGCAAACTTGGTCAAATACAACGTCTGGATAGGGTGTCGAGGCGGTCGATGGCGCGCGATTGGCATGTTTCAGGCGCGGCAGTAGCCGCCGTTGGCCTGCTGGCGGCGCTGCTGGTGGGCGGCTGTAGCGCGTCGACAACGCAGCTCCCCGATGCCGCGAGCATGCCGACACGGGCATCCGCCGATGCCGATCGGGCGCGGCACACCAAATCCATGGGCGAAACGGAGGCCGCCGCCGGCCCTCGTCAGGCCGAGGCGGTCGGAAAGATCGAAGGCACGCGCTGAGCCGTCTGCGACAGGATGAAGCCGACGTCTGCCCCGGATTATGGTCGCAGCGGAGGGACGTCCCGCCGCGTTCAAGTGCCCCTGGACGGCGGGCGCGACGAAGCGTAAACACGGCGTGTCTCGCCTCGCCCCGCCGGGTTTGGCGTGTTGCGCGTCGCGTGGCCGGTTTGTGTACGCTGGTTGCGTAAGCTGGCGGCCCAGGAAGTCCATCCCGCAGATCTTTGCTCGAGAGACCGCTCGTGATCGAGGAATTTCACCGCATCAAACGTCTCCCGCCCTACGTTTTTGCCGAGGTCAATCGGCTCAAGGCGGCGGCGCGAGCGCGCGGGGCGGACATCATCGATCTCGGCATGGGCAATCCTGATTTGCCGACGCCGCAACACATCGTCGATAAGCTGGTCGAGACCGTGGCCAAGCCGCGCACGCACCGCTATTCGGCGTCCAAGGGCATCCCCGGGCTGCGCCGCGCGCAGGCCGCGTATTACGAGCGCCGTTTCGGCGTGAAGCTGAATCCGGACACTCAGGTCGTCGCGACGCTCGGGTCCAAGGAAGGCTTCGCCAACATGGCGCAGGCGATCACCGCTCCCGGCGACGTGATCTTGTGCCCCAATCCGACTTACCCGATCCACGAGTTCGGCTTCATAATTTCAGGCGCTGCGATCCGCCACATTCCGGCCGGTAACGACGAGGCGTTCCTGCGCGCCGTCGAACGGGCGTGCGCGCACTCGATCCCCAAGCCGCTGGCGCTGGTGCTGAGCTACCCGTCGAACCCGACGGCGATGACCGCGTCCCTCGATTTCTACCACGCCGCCGTCGATCTCGCGAAACGGCTCGACCTCATCATCCTCTCCGACATTGCGTACTCGGAGATCTATTTCGACAACAATCCGCCGCCGTCGATACTGCAGGTGCCGGGTGCGATGGATGTGGCGGTCGAATTCACATCGTTGTCGAAGACCTACAACATGCCCGGCTGGCGCATGGGCTTCGCGGTCGGCAACGAGCGACTGATCGGCGCGCTCGCCCGCGTCAAATCCTATCTCGACTACGGCGCCTTCACGCCCATCCAGGTCGCGGCCGCCGCTGCGCTGAATGGTCCGCAGGAGTGCGTCGAGGAGATCCGTCAGACCTACAAGCGCCGCCGCGACGCGCTGGTCGAGAGCTTCGGCCGCGCCGGTTGGGACATTCCGCCACCGCCGGCCACCATGTTCGCGTGGGCGCCGATCCCCGAGCCCTACCGTCACCTCGGCTCGGTCGAGTTCTCCAAGTTGTTGATCGAGAAGGCGGACGTAGCGGTATCGCCGGGCCTCGGCTTCGGCGAGTACGGCGAAGGCTTCGTCCGCGTGGCGCTGGTCGAGAACGAGCATCGCATCCGGCAGGCCGCCCGCAACTTGAAGAAGTTTTTCTCCCAGGGCGTCGAGACCATGCACAACGTGATCCCCCATCCCGCCATCAAAGCCAGCCGCTAGTGTGAAGATCGAAGTGTCCGTTTCATTGCTGTCGAAACAGGCTGGAACGGACATTTCGATCTGAATCACACCAGCCGGCAAATGCTTTGCTCGTGTCCTTCAGATCGCGAAGTTCGCAGCAGAGCACTCGGATGATTGAAGCGAACTTCGCGATCAGGACGCTAGCCCACCCCATGAAAGAGCCCCTGAACCTCGGCATCGCCGGTCTCGGCACTGTCGGCGCTGGCCTCATGCAGCTACTCGAGACCCACGGCCGGCGCATCGCCGAGATCACCGGACGCGAGGTGCGCGTCGCGGGCGTGTCGGCGCGCACCCGCAGCAAGAGCCGCGGCGTCGCGATCACCGGCATCGCGTGGTTCGATGACCCGGTGAAGCTCGCGACCGCGCCCGGCATCGATGTCTTCGTCGAGTTGATCGGCGGCGACGAAGGTGTGCCGCGCGAAGCTGTCGAGGCCGCGCTGAAGGCTAAGAAGCATGTCGTCACCGCCAACAAGGCGCTGCTGGCCAAGCATGGCGTGGCGCTGGCGAAACTTGCCGAGAAGCAGGGGGTCTCGCTCAACTTCGAGGCCGCGGTGGCTGGTGGCATCCCCGTCATCAAGGCGCTGCGCGAGGCGCTGGCCGCCAACGAGGTGCGGCGCGTCTACGGCATTCTCAATGGCACCTGCAACTACATCCTGTCCAAGATGCAGGACGAGGGCAGCGCGTTCGGCGATGCTCTGGCCGAGGCGCAGGCCAAGGGCTATGCCGAGGCCGATCCGACGTTCGACATCGGTGGCTTCGACGCCGCTCACAAATTGACGATCCTGACCAGCCTTGCCTTCGGCACCGAAGTGGCTCTCGACGAGATCCACGTCGAGGGCATCCAGTCGATTACCGCGGCCGACATCGAGGCCGCCGATGCATTGGGCTATCGCATCAAGCTGCTCGGCGTCGCAGTCAAAACCGAAAGCGGCATCGAGGCGCGCGTCGGCCCGGCCATGGTGCCGAAGCATTCGGCCGTCGCGGAAGTCTCGGGCGTGACCAACTGCGTCGCCGTGGACGGCGATTTCTCCGGCAACATTCTTCTTATCGGCCCGGGAGCAGGGGCCAAGCCGACGGCGTCTGCGGTGGCCAGCGACATCGTCGACGTTGCGCGCGGGCTGGTGCTGCCGCCGTTCGTCACGCCGACATCAAAACTGAAGCGGCACAAGCGCGCCCACATCGACGCCCATCAGGGCGCCTACTACGTGCGTCTCTCGGTCTATGACAAGCCGGGCGCGATGGCGGCGATCGCCAAGCGCATGGGGGATCGCGACGTCAGTCTGGAAAGCATCGTCCAGCGGCGTCCACGCGCGGCGTTGCCGGGCATCGATGCGCGTCCGGCCCCGGGCACCGCGGCATCCGTCATTCTCGTGACCCACGACACGACCGAGGATGCGATCAGGAAGGCGCTCGACGCGATCGAGCAGGACGGGAAAGTGTCAGAGCGGCCGCAGATGATCCGCATCGAGCGGCTTTGAGGCGCCGGCGGGGGGCGATAGGCGGGGTCCGTCGAGGGGCCCGGTGAATGGGGAATGGGCCCGGCCCGGAGGGAAGACGATGGCGACGGATAACAGCGGCAAGAGTGGTCTCGAGCGCGTGCTGGTGCTGGAGGTCGCGCGCGTCACCGAGGCTGCGGCGATCGCCGCCGCCCGTCTGCGCGGCCGCGGCAACGAGAAAGCTGCCGACAAGGCCGCCGTCGACGCCATGTGGCGTGAGCTCGGCAAGCTCCCGATCCGCGGCACCGTCGTCATCGGCGAAGGCGAGATGGACGAAGCGCCGATGCTCTACATCGGCGAGAAGGTCGGATCAGGCGAAGGTCCTGAAGTCGACGTCGCCGTCGATCCGCTCGAGGGCACGACGATTTGCGCCAAATCGATGCCGAATTCACTCGCCGTCCTCGCCATCGCCGAGCGCGGCGGTCTGCTGCACGCGCCCGAAATGTACATGAGCAAGATCGCCGTCGGTCCGGGATATCCCGAGGGCGTCGTCGATCTCGATGCGTCGCCGTTCGACAATCTCACTGCGCTGGCGAAGGCCAAGGGCGTGCCGATTTCGGAGATCACGGCCTGCATCCTCGACCGTCCGCGTCATGCCGAACTCATCAAGGCGGTGCGCGACGCGGGCGCTGCCGTGCAGTTGATCCCCGACGGCGACATTGCCGGCGTGATCTGGACCACCGATCCCGGCGAAACCGGCATCGACATCTACATGGGCTCGGGCGGGGCGCCGGAAGGCGTTCTGGCGGCGGCGGCGCTGCGCTGCATCGGCGGGCAGATCCAGGGCCGGCTGATGGCGTCGAACGACGACGAGCGCAGGCGCGCCGCTTCGATGGGCATCACGGACATCAACCGCAAGTTTCTGCTGGAGGACATGGCGTCCGCCGATGTCATCTTCTCGGCGACCGGCGTCACCGACGGATCGCTGCTCGACGGCGTGCACTTCCGCGGCGACTTCGCCGAAACGGACACGGTGGTGATGCGCTCGAAGACCGGGACCGTGCGCCGCATCAAGACACATTTCCGCAATATCGGCGCGCGGTTCATCGGCTGATACCGGGCGTTCGTAAGCCGCCTGTTCAGGGCCTCACCCGTGCCTTTTCGCTTCGGCTCAAACCGGGCTTAACTCATCCTGACGATACAGCATACAGAGCGGTCGCCGAAGCGGGACATCCGACATTTTCTGGCCTAGCTTTGCGTGCACTTGGCAAGTCTGTTTTGCGTCAGGGGGCACGATGTTGCGTGGAATCTTTTTTGCTGTGGCCGGGGCGCTCGTTTTGCACCTCGCGGCCGGCATCGGTATCGGCCACCAGGCTGCGGCCAATGACGACGTGTCCCGTGCCGAGCAGACCGGGCAGCAGCCCTCGCGGTTCATCGCGCCCGCAGCCGCGTCGATGATCGTTCTGCCGGGATCGGCCTCGGCTTCCGACCGCGCCGCCGGCGACGAAGTGGCCGCGCAGCAGGCGTTGTTGCGCCGGGCGGAAACCGAAGCCAATGCCGCGGCCGAAATCCGCCGCAAGGCGGAAGACTTGAGCCGTCGCTTCGTCGCCGAGCACGGGGTGTCCGGGGCCCCATCAACCGATACCTCTATCGCCCCGATCGGAATGACACGCGCGGCAGCTCTCGTGCCTGCGCCTGTGGCCCAGAACGAGAGCGTGCCCGCCACGCTTCATTCGCCAGCCAGCAGCGCCATCGTCACCGAGCCTGATCCGCTCGGGGACGCACGCCGGCAGGCGGCCGAGGCCGATGCGCGGGCGGCTGCGGAACGGGCAGCACGCTTGTCGGCAGAAGCCAGCGCCGGCCTGGCGATCGAGCAGGCGGCGGCGGCGTTGGCGCGGGCAAAGCGTGACGCAGAGGCTGCAGCCCGCCGTGCGGACGCTGCCGAAGCCCGCGCGATGAAGGCCACGCGCGAGGCGCAGCGCAACATGGCGAAGGCGGCGACGGCCGCGGTTGCTGCAGGAAAGCAGAAGTCGGACGTCGACTGCGATTGCGGTGGCAAAACCGGGGCAGCTACCGTCCACCGTCACCGCAGTGAAGCCGGGCACGGTCACGGCCGCTGCCAAGCCGGCGCAGCTTCCGCCGCCCGCGGCGTTGGGCGCGCATCCGATGCCGCAGCGCACCGAGCAGGCCAAGCCGCTGTTCACGCCGCCGTCACCGCCCTTCCTGCTGAGTATCGTGCCCAGCTTCGCGAAGTGAGTGGGCGCGACCGGCCCGGCCGTTACGTGCTTGCAGCCGCCAGTCGCGCGAAGCCGCATGTCAGATCGGCCTTCAAGTCCTCGACGTGATCGAGACCGATGTGGAACCTCAGCGTCGGGCCGCCGGGCGCCCACGCCGTCGCCGTGCGGTATGAACGTGCATCGAACGGGATGACGAGACTCTCGAAGCCACCCCATGAGAAGCCCATGCCGAACAGTTCGAGGCCATCCAGCATGGCGGCCACCGCCGTGGCGGATGCAGGTTTCAGGATGACCGAGAACAGCCCGCTGGAGCCGGTGAAATCGCGCCGCCAGATCGCGTGCTGCGGGTGGCTCGGCAGGCCCGGATGCAACACCGCCGCCACCTCCGGCCGCTCAGCCAGCCATTGCGCCATCTCGAGCGCCTGCGACTGGTGCCGCGCGAGGCGGACATCCAGGGTGCGCAGCCCGCGCAGACCGAGATACGTCTCCTCGGATCCCGGGCACACACCGAGCGCATCCTTGGCGCGCTCGATGTGCTTGGCCGCGCGCTCGTTCGCCGTCACCGCTCCGAGCATCGCGTCGGCGTGTCCGACGATGTACTTGGTGGCGGCATGGATCGAAACATCGACGCCGAGCGACAGCGCGCGCAGATAGAGCGGCGTTGCCCAGGTGTTGTCCATCAGCAGCCACAGGCCGCGCGCCCGCGCCACCTCCGCGATGGCCGGGATGTCCTGCACCTCGAACGTCTGCGAGCCGGGGCTTTCGGTGAACACGACGCGCGTGTTGGGCCGGATCAGCGCGGCGATGCCGGCGCCAACCAGCGGATCGTAGTACGTCGTTTCCACCCCGAGCCGCTTCAACAGCGTATCGCAGAAGCGGCGTGTCGGCTGATAGACGCTGTCGGTCACGAGGATATGGTCGCCCGCCTCGACGAAGGCCAACAGCGAGAGTGTGACGGCTTCGAGCCCCGACGCCGTCAACACGGTCTTATCGCCGCCCTCGAGCTGGCGGATCGCGTCCTCCAGCGCGGTGACAGTGGGTGTGCCGCGGCGGCCGTAGGTGTACGGCTGATCGCGGGATTCGAGCGCGGCGACGCTCGGGAACAGGACGGTCGAACCGCGATAGACGGGCGGATTGACGAAGCCGTGGTTGCCGCGCGGGTCGCGGCCGGCATGGACGATGGTGGTCGCTGGACGGCGGTCGCCGTTGCGGCGGTCGTTGTTGGACATGAACTTCACCGGGGGTCACGAGGTTGGCGTCAAGTGCCGTGAGATCGCGTGCCGGGTCAAGGGGCAGGGCCCAGCCGCGCGCCGCCCCCGCGGGCTGTAAGGTGCGGGCCGATCTGCTGCCATCGCAGCATTGCGCGGCACCGTCAGCCCACTAAGCTGATGCGGTCGCCGGCCCGATCACAGGGCCGGAACAATGGCGCGTGCGCGCCGCCGGGGGATCGCATGGATTTGATGGGATGGCCGGCAGCTGCGCTTCTGGCCGCGCCGCTGCTGCTGCTGCTGGCGATCATCGCCTACCATGCCGCGTCCGGCGCTCGTGCCAAGCCGCGCCTCGTGCCGCGGGAGATCGCAACCGGTCGCTATGGCGTGCCGGTTCCCGATCGGCGGCCGGCTCCTACAGCTGCGCCGGGTCGTGCGGCCGAGCCGACGGCGCCCGCGCCGATGGCGCTCGACGACGTGCTGGCTGCCATCTCGGCGGCCGAGGCTTCCGGCGACGAAGCGCGGCTGGCGGGGCACTATGTCGGTCTGGCGCGGCATCACGTGTCCACCGGACGGGCGGACGAGGCGGCCGAAGTCTTGCGCAAGTCGATCCGCATTTCGAGCCGCCTGGGGCTCAAGGCGGAGCACGCAGCCGCCCGCCTGGAACTCGGCGACATCGCGCGCGCGGCGGGGGATCTCACGACGGCGTGCGAACATTGGCAGATCGCGCGTGGGCTGTTCTTCGATCTCAAGCACACCCGCGATCTCGACTTGGCCGAAACCCGAATGCAAAAGTCTGGCTGCCCGACCGATTGGGTGCTCAACGACTTCTAATCGGCACACCGCCGCAGCCGAGCACCGCGCGTCACTTCAGTACGATCTCGACCTCGACGTTGTCGCCGCTCTGCACCGAGAAATCGCGCCGGAATGCCCGCCCGCCGGATTTTGCAATTGCCGAATAGTTGCCCGGCGCGAGGTGATGCAAGGGCAGTGCGCCGACGCTCTCCTTCACGACGTCGCCCTGCAGCGTCTGGATCGTCCATTTGGTGTCGGCCAGCGCCTCGCCACCGGCGCGGTTGACCAGCTTGAAGCGGACCTTGGCGGCACTGTGCGCGACGGTCGCCTCGGTCAGTTTGCCCGCCTCGACGTTGACGTCGGCGCGGATGATCGCGTTGGCGTCGCCATAGGTCGAGACGATCTGATAGAGACCCGCGTTGAGCCGAATGATGAGGCCCGGCTTGGCGCCCGACATCACGGTCGAACGCGTGTTGAGCTGATCGCGCTCGTCCGACAGGATACTGTAGGTCACCGTATTGGGGGGCGCTGCCGCCGTGCCGAGCAGCGCGGTGACGCGCAGTCCACCCGCGTTCAGAACGAACTGCTCGGTGGTCGGCGTGCCCGCCTTGGCGACGATCTTCCGTGTCAGGTGCGCGCGTCCGAACGAGGCGTTCACCAGATAATCGCCGGGCGGCAACTTGAGCGTCGGTGTCGGTTCGCGCACCGTGCTGACCATTTTCAGTTTGCTGTCGCGCGGTGGCTTATCCTCGAACACGCGCCAGACGATGCCCTTGTCGATGCGCTGGCCATCGGACGTCAAAAGCGCGACCAGCTTGACCTGTGCCAACTGGCTTGCTGCGGTGCCGCCCGCATCGGCCGGGATGCGGGGAACGAGCGTCGTGTTGCCGAAAGGGGCTGCCGCAGTGCCGTCCTGCGCGGGAGCGGGAGCAGGTGTAGCGGAGCGGGCATGGTCACGGCGGGCTGCTCGGCGCGCGGCGGGGCGGCCGCCGGCGGCGGTTGCTGCGCGGCCAGTGGCGCGAGCGACACGAGCATCGCACCGGACATCGCGATCACGACGGCCAGGACATGCAGGATCGAACCCACGAGGCTGCGGCGGCGGAACGGCATGTCTCTCCCTTGCTCTGATTCTGAGATGCTGGAACCTTACTGCATGGCGGCGGGACGGATATTCTGCGAATTCTGGAGCGCAAACGACACTTGAAAATTGCGCTTCCCATGTGGCGGAGATGTCGAAAACCCGGTCTTCGCGGCATGACATCCAAGACGCGCACTTGGCAAAGCTACTCCGCACCGAGCACGATCGTCTTCTGCTCGCCGTTCTTGACGTCGAACGCTCGCTCGAGCCGCCGTCCGCGCCATTCGACATGGGCGACATAGCGACCGGGCGCCAGTGTCAATTTTGCCTCGGATTGAGTTGTGCGCCAGACGATCTGACCGCCGCTGTCGCGCACCTCCCAGAATTGATCGATGGACGTGGCCTCTCGCACCTTCAGCACGATGTGGCCGCCCTCGACAGGAACCGTCAGCTTCGTATTTCCGCCGGGCTTGATTTCGACAGTACGTTCCGACCGAACGTTCTGCAGGCCCGCCTGCGACGACACCTGATAGCGGCCTGCAGGCAACAGAAATTCCGGGACGGCCGCGGCACTGCGCGCCACCTCGCCGCGATCGCCGTCGAGACGGGAGATGCGGGTCAGGATCGGCGGCGCGCCACTTGGCGGCGGATTGCCGATCTGCGTTACGATCGTCAGCCTCGAGACGCCGAGCGAGATGGTGCGCTTGACGATGTCTCCGGCGCCCACGGCGACGCGCTGACGCGCCTCGGCGCCGGCCGTTCGCGCCGTCACGTAATAGGTCCCTGCAGGCAGCACGAACTCGGGTTGCGGCGCCGCCGACCGCGTCACCTCGCGACGGCCGGCAGGTGAATCGGGATCGTCCTCGGCGACGATGAACGTCACTTGATCGAGGGCCGGTCCGTCGTCGGCGAGCGTTGCGGTCAGGTCCAGCTGCCCCGTTCCGAGCAGAAAGTCCACCGCCTTGCGGCTGCCTGCGGTCAGCGTGACGGTCTCCTCCTTCTTGACGAGGCCAGTCTCGGCGCGGACGACATACGTGCCGACAGGCAGCACGATGTCGCTGCCGCCGCTGCGGCCGATCCACAGTGCGCTACCGGTCGCCGCGCCGGCAGATGGCGTCACAGCCCGGATCGAATAAGCGACGCCGGATAGAATATCGCCGTCCTTGTAGGCTCGCGCAGCCGGTGTGATGACGCCCGCATCGAGCGCTATCTGCACGGTCTTGGCAGGGCCGTCGCCGACGTCGATCGTCTGCCGCGCCGACGCCAGGCCGAACCGCGCCTCGACGATGTAGCGGCCCGATGCCAGCGGCCGCGACAGCCGCGGAGATTCAGTTTCGAACAGCGTTGGGGCTGCTGCTGCCGCATTCGACACGCGCCAGCGCAGCGGCGCCGTGATCGCCGTGCCGCCGGCTGCCAGTGCCGCGGTCACGTCCAGGCCTGGGATCACCGAGACGGGCGCGACCGCCGCAGCCGGCGGCACTTTGGCGACGGCCACGGGCTGTGCTGGCGCACTCGGCTTATCGGCCGCGCGCGGGCGCGAGGCATCGAGGCTGGCCAGTTTGATCGCTTCGCCAACTGCGGTGTCGATCTGGCTCGTGTCGCGCGCATCGAAGGCCTGCCCCCCGGTTGCGGCCGCGATGCATGCCGACTTCCTGGCGTCCTCGGGTTCGAGCACGAGGCCCACGGTGTGGATCTGCAATCCCGGCTGCAGCTTGGCGATCTCGGCCGCAGCGGCGCAGGCGTCCTGCTGGCAATTGTCGGCGCCGTCGTGGATCAGGACGATGCTCGACCGCCTGCCGTCTCCGAGCGCCTTGGCCGCCTCGCGGATCGCCAGCACCAACGGTCCTTTGCCGCGCGGGCTGAGCTTCTCGATGGGCTGCAGCAGGCCGTCGGCATTGCCCGGCTGGAGTTCGACCAGGGTCTCGACGTCGCCGCAGTCGCCCTTGCGGCGATGTCCGAACGATGTCAGGCCCACGACGGTCTCGGCGGGCAGCGCCGGCAGGGCGCGTCGCAATGCGTCGCGCGCCGCCTGCAGCTTGGTGACTTTGTCGCCGTCGATTCGTCCCCACATCGAGCCGGAGCCGTCGAACACGAACATGACGGCCCGCGGCGGCTCGGCGGCGCGCGCCGGAGACGCGACAGCGCCTGCAAGTGCTGTGGACACTGCGGCGCAGACGGCGAGGCGGCGCAAGCTCATGGCGGGACCGATCGGGCGATGTTGAGGCACGAACATTGTATCAGAAGAGGAATTGGATTAGCGAGGGGCAGGATGGTGCCGAAGAGGGGACGTCATGGATAATCCGATGCTCGATCTGCTGTCGAACAGACGATCGTCGAAGCCGATGTTGCTGGCCGAGCCGGGGCCCAGCCCGGCCGAGCTCGAACGCATCCTGACGATTGCGGCGCGGGTGCCCGATCACAAGAAGCTGGCGCCGTGGCGGTTCATCGTCATCGAGGGCGCGGCGCGCGAAAAGCTCGGCCGCGAGATCGCCGCCGCCTGCGCCGCCGAGGACAAGGAGCCGCCCTCTGACGTGCGGCTTGCCGGCGAGGCGAAGCGGCTGATGCGCTCGCCGCTCGTGGTCTGCGTCGTGTCTCGGGTGACACCGGTTCCGGCCGCGCCGGAGTGGGAACAGGTTCTGTCGGCCGGTGCGGCCTGTTTCAACATGTGCCTCGCCGCCAACGCCATGGGCTACGGCACCTGCTGGATCACCGAATGGATCGCCTACAGCCCGCGCGTCAAGGCAGCGCTGCGGCTGGCCGAAAACGAGCGCATCGCGGGCTTCGTCTACATGGGCACACGGACGGAGACGCCGCCAGAGCGCGAGCGGCCGTCGCTGTCCGACATCGTGACGCGCTGGGAGGCGTGATACGGCTTCATGGCTTCCGCGCCATTCGATCGGCGCGTGCCAGCAACCGCTCGGCCCGCGTCAGGTGCGGTGCATCGACCATGCGGCCTTGGTACTCGATTGCGCCGGCCGCATTGCCCCGCTCGGCGAAGGCGGCGATCAGATCTCGCGCCGCCGCGATTTCGTCTGCGCTCGGCGTGAAAGCGGCGTTGATGACCGCGATCTGATCGGGGTGGATCGCCATTTTGCCGCGAAAGCCGTCGCGCGCCGCCGCTCGCGCCTCGCGTTCCAGTCCCGTGAGGTCGCGCAGCGCCACGTAAACCTGATCGATCGCATCGACGCCGGCTGCGGTGGCGGTGACGAGACACAGGTCTCGCGCCAGCCGGAATGGCGACGTCAACCGCCCGTCTTCGTCGTGCGCCGAAGCTGCTCCGAGGTCTGCCGACAGATCCTCCGTGCCCCAGGCCAGCCCCAATAGACGTGTGCTCGCGCCGATGTAGCTCGGCATGGCGAGCAGCGAGGCCGCCCGCTCGGTGGCGATCGCGACGATGCCGGTTGAGCCGATCCGGCGTCCGGCGGACTGCTCATGGTGATCGAGGGCGGTCGAAAGCTCCGTCACATCGACGCCCGAGCGCGGCTTCGGCAGCATGACGGCGTCGGGCCCGCACGGCATCACCGCATCGAGATCGCGACGCCAGTGCGCCGTGGTCAGGGCATTGATACGGACGATGAGGCGCGGGCGATCCGCGACGGCCACGGCATCGGCGAGAAAGGTGCGCGCCAGTTCGCGGGCCGCCGCCTTGTTGGTCTCGGAGACCGAATCCTCGAGATCGACGATGACGGCGTCCGCCTCCGACGCCAGCGCCTTCGCCAGCATGCGTGCGTTGTCGCCGGGTACGAACAGGAGCGACCGCATGGCTACGCCGGTCCCGGCTTGCGCCGCATGAACGCCTGCCGGCGGCATTCGGCGACGAGCACGTTGCGCTGATTGAAGGCGCGATGGTGGAACTCGACGATGCCGGCATCGGGCCGCGAGCGGCTCTCACGCTTGCCGGCGATCTCGGTCTCGACGTGGACGGTGTCGCCGTGGAACAGCGGGTGCGGGAAATTTGACGTCCGTCATGCCGAGATTGGCGATCGTCGTGCCCATGGTCGTGTCGTTGACGGCGATGCCGATCATCAGCCCGAGCGTGAACAGCGAGTTCATCAGCGGCTGTCCCCATTCCGTTCCCGCGCAGAACTCGCGGTCGATATGCAGCGGCTGGGCGTTGTGCGTCAGACACGAGAACAGCGTGTTGTCCATTTCCGTGACGGTGCGGCGGATCGTGTGCTCGAAGCGGCGGCCGACCTCGAACTCCTCGAAATAGAGACCGTGCATGCGTGCCTCCCTGTCGGCGTGCTTCGCCGCTACGCCTGCCGATCAATAGCGGAATTGCTCGGCGAGGATGCGCTCGTCGAGGCTGTGGCCGGGGTCGAACATCATCAGCAAGTCGATCTGACGCGCTTCTTCGATCTCGACCCGCACCACGCGCCGCACTTCGGTATGATCGGCGACCGCGCTGACCGGCCGCTTCTCCGCCTCGCGGACCTGGATCGAGATGTGCGCGCTGTTGGGCAGCAGCGCCCCGCGCCAGCGCCTGGGCCGGAACGGGCTGATCGGTGTCAATGCCAAGAGCGGCGTGTTGATCGGCAGGATCGGACCGTAGGCCGATAGATTGTAAGCCGTCGAGCCGGCGGGCGTCGCGACCAGCACGCCGTCGCAGATCAATTCGTCGAGCCGGATCTTGCCGTCGACTGAAACCTGCAGCTTCGCCGCCTGATACGCCTCACGGAACATCGAGACTTCGTTGATCGCGAGGCCCTTGTGCGCCTTGCCGGCCATATCGTAGGCGAGCATCGACAGCGGATGGATGCGGCTGACCTCCGCGGCGCGCAGCCGCTCGGGCAGGTGGTCCTCGGCATACTCGTTCATCAGGAAGCCGACCGAGCCGCGGTTCATGCCGTAAATCGGGATCTTGTCGTTCATGAACCGGTGCAGCGTCTGCAGCATGAAGCCGTCGCCGCCGAGCGCCACGATGGCCTCTGCGTTGCGCGCTTCGACCCCGCCATATTGCGACGTCAACCGTTCGAGCGCCTGCTGCGCCTCCGGGACATCGCTGGCGACGAAAGCAATTCGCTCGAAAGCCGGCCGGGATTTTGGCATCTTCACTGTGCTGGATTGGACAAACGTGCTGGATCGGTCGGTCGTCATGGGGCCGTATCGACGGCGAGGTGCGGAGGCTCGCTCAAGTGCCGGATTTCGACAAGCCCGAAAATTCGCAGGCTACGGCCGATCAGGCCATACCGGCCGCCAGCAGAGCTGGGCTCGAGGCCGG
Source organism: uncultured Alphaproteobacteria bacterium (assembly GCA_963819775.1). Taxonomy (GTDB): domain Bacteria; phylum Pseudomonadota; class Alphaproteobacteria; order Rhizobiales; family Hyphomicrobiaceae; genus JAKAML01. The sequence continues at coordinate 344,473 of CAWFXM010000006.1, read as the reverse complement.
GGGCGCCTTCGTCATCGTCTATATGACGTTCCCGGAGATGGCCGTCGCCGAGACCGTCGGCAACGAACTCGTGGCGGGCGGTTTGGCGGCGTGCGTCAACATCATCCCCGGCATGGTGTCGATCTACCGATGGCTCGGCGAGAGCCACCGCGACAATGAGGTCGTGATGATCGTCAAGACGCGAGGCACTCTCGCCGAGGCCGTCATGGCCCGGGCCCGGCTTCGTCATCCCTATGACAATCCGGCGATGCTCGTGCTGCCGGTCGTTGGCGGCTCGCGCGCGTTTCTCGATTGGATCGCGGACCAGACCGCCGCCCCCAGCGAAACGGGCGGGTGACGCGCGAACCGGCGAAGCGGCGTAAAGCGCCCGATCAATGATCAGTTGGTCACACGGTCGGGCCGGTTGAACAAATTGTAGTGCATGTTCCGCACGCGCGACGTCTTGGACGTCTGGACCGGCCGCGGCGCATAGGCCGGGCCGACGCTGTCATACGACTTGACGCGGCGGGGACGAGGCCGCTCGCTGTCGACGACGTGTGTGGGCAGCCGCCGCGATCCGGAAGCTGGGGGCTGGCCCGGGTTGCGGGGCGCTTCCGGGCTTTCGACGGCCACGGATGATGGCGCGTGTTCGGACGCGGGCGACGTGACGGCCCGCACATCGGTCACGCCATGCGCGGCGGCCATCGCCGTCGATCCCGAAACCGGAGCACCGATCGCCATTCGGCCCGGCAAAGGCGCCAGAGCGGGTGAGGGCTGAACGGCTGGGGCGATAACCGGAGCCGGTTGAGCACTGATGGTCGCCGTCTGCCATCCGCCGGCGCTCACGAGGCCGCTGGCCCGAAGCCCCCGCGCCTGCCGGCGGCGTCACCTTCGCCCACATCTCGAGCGCGCGGCCGACTTCAGCTGACTTTTCTGGCGTCTTTGCCGCCGTCTTGGGCTCTGTCGCCGAGCGCACCTCGGGCTTGACGGCCGCAACCTTGGGCGGAGCGTTGCGCTTGGCGCTCTTATTCGCTGCTTGCGCAACGATTGCGCGAGGCTGGCATCTGCCATCCTTGGCCAGCATCTGATCGGCCGGGCAGCCGACGCCGCAGGCCTCGGCGCTGTGGCCTTGCACCAGCGTGAGCAGAATGTAGTCCGGTTCCTCGATAGGCAGCGTGGCGTTGACGCGATCGGTGAACGCCTTCATGGCGCGGCGTGATGCGGGGCTCCAGCTGCCATTGATCTCGCCCTCGTAGCAGCCGACCCGCTTCAATTCCTTCTGCAGGTTGCGCGTGAGTTCGCGGTGCGCATTCTCGCCGCCAGCCTTGGCCGATGTGATGCCGGATCGCTGCGGCGGCGGATTGCGGTCAGCGGGCGTCACGACGGCCGATGCGCCGGGACTGACGTCGGCGACTGTCGCCGCCCGCGCCACATCAGCGGATTGGCCCGACTGTGCCGCAGCCGGCCCCGGCAGCACTTGCGAGGCCAGCGTTGCAACGGTGGTATTGACCGCCGAAGTGGCCGCCGCCGGCGGCTTGGGCTGATGCGCGCCAGCGCTTGGAACCTGCTGGAACAGCGGTGATTGCGGGGAAAAGGCGCGACGCTCGGCATCGACCACCACCAACGGCAAATCCGTATTTGTCGTGTCCTTGCCCGAGCCCGCGGTGTCGAACCAGCCGGTCTGGACCGAGCCGGCGAACCGATCGAGCGCAGCCTGCCGGTCGCCCGCTTCGGGGTAGTAGCCGTAGATTGCCGTTACGGCGCCAGCGATGACGAGGGTCAGTCCGGTAAGGCCACGCATGACCACAACTCCCAAATAAGCCCAGACGTCCACTCTGACACTTGCACTCTGACACGTGCCGCAACTGCCGAACCATTCAGCCGCGCCGTTCGTCTGGCCCGACCGTTCGGACCCCGGGGGCGAAGCTGGCGCAGCTCGGCCTTCGAACCAACGCCTCGCCCAGAGCGGCTTCCCGTGCAGAAAATGCGGGCACGGAGGAACCCATAACGCCAAACGGACGCTCGTGGAATAGCGAGATTGGACGTATCGCGAGTTATTGTATGCCTATGCGGCGCGGATGCAACCGGAAGTCGATGCCCAACAGTTCACGTTCTCCGCGCGCCACCGAGGTGCAGTGCGCAAAGCTGGGGCGCCCGCTACCCAAGCTAGATATTGTGTGCTCGCCCTAACTGCCCTACCCGATGCGGTGCAAAAGACTGCCAGGTTGGGGATAACGTGTGCGTAAGCTGCGGATAGTCTCGTCACGAAAAGTGTAACTCTCACGCCACACCTTCGGCGCGTTGGCGCATGAGGGCCCTGGCGCCCAGCTCTACGGGGCTGAATTGCTTAACAAATCGCTACGAATTGCAATAGCGTCGGCAACTGAGGGGTGTGTTCCGCGTGTGTAACATGTCATCCCGTCCAGAGAGTTTGGTCTTTCCACAGTATCGATCGAGCGGCGGTCGAGCCTGTGCATAACGGCTCCCTGGGCAGAACTCCTGCCTGTATCGCGTGCACTGCAGCATCAACGTCCAGTCCGACGGTTAGCCATTGGGGATGGCGCCGAATGCTCACCGGGCCGGATCGAAAATGTCTGTTGGAAGCGCACAGTTTCGCGTCGGGTGGAGTGGCTTGGGCTCCTCACAAGCCAAAAACAAATAGGCCGGCATAATTGTACGGCGTTAAGACCGGCCCTTCCGCAATGGAGAGGGCAATGAAACATGCTCTAGGCGTGCTTGGAGTTCTAGCGGCCGGCGTTCTACTCGCCGTATCGGCTGCCATGAACTGGCGTTTTGGGTACACGTTGGGACGAAGCGAGTTCGACGGACAGATCTATGGTGCGGCCAGTGCGGCTGCGGACTGTCTCAAAGCTCTGATCCCGTTTTTTCTATTCGCCGCAATTCGTAATCGAATGTGGAGCCAGGCGGTCGCTGCGGCGGTCGTCGGTCTCGTGGTCACGTCGTATTCGTTGACCTCCGCTCTCGGTCATGCCGCGCTGAACCGGATGGACACCTCGGGCAATCGTGCCGCTGAGGCGCAGTCCTACCAGGATGCCCGGGCTGATCTGAAGCGTGCGCAGGACCAGTTGAGCTGGGTTCCCCAGCATCGTCCCGCGCAGACCGTGCAGAGCGACATCGACGGGCTGAAAAATCAGCGCGCGTGGACGTGGACGAAGGGTTGCGTCGAAGTCACCGGCAAGCAGGGCCGCGACTTCTGTCAGCAGTACCATGGGCTGTCGGCCGAACTCGCGGCAGCTCAGCAGGCCGGCACTCTGGAGACCCGCATCGCGGATATCCAGTCGAAGATCGGCAAATCGACGACGGGTGGCTCGGTGCTGTCCGAAGCGGATCCGCAAGCTGCAGTGCTTGCCCGCCTCGTGGCTCCGGTGTTCCCGTCGATTACGACGGCAGACGTTCAGACGGCGCTGACGGTTTTCATCGCAGTCCTGCTCGAAGTCGGTTCTGGCTTCGGCATGTACGTCGCCTTCAGTTCGTGGCGTCTCTATGATGTCCACACGCCGGTCGCGCCTCGCATGGCGACGATCAGCACCGCTGCGGCAGCGGTGGCAGCTCCGAGTGTTCTCGCTCCGGCTGTTGCGATCCCGAAGCCGCGTTCCAGCGCCAACGACAATGTGACGAAAGTCGCTGTCGCCGCGCAACCCCAGCAGAAGATGCTGGCACCCGAGACGGACGTTCAACGCTTCTACAAGGAGAGGGTCGAGACCCAGGATGGTTCGAGTGTGACGGCAACCTCGCTGTACGAGGATTACTGCTCATGGTGTGAGGAACGCGAAAAGGAACCGATGGCACTTCCGACGTTCGGTCGGGATTTCGGCGAGTTGGGAGTTCAGAAGGCCAAGGTTGCAGGACGCGTCAGGTACATCGGCATCGCACTCAAGACTGGTCTCGAGACTTCGGAGGATAAGAAGCTGCCGGCCTTGAGTTCAGAGGCCGCCTGACAAGGTTCAATCGAAAGGCCGCGAAAGCGGCCTTTCTTCTTTTCTGGACCTCGAAACTGAAAGGGCGGCACCTCGCGGTGCCGCCCTTTCGCATTTTTGGGCTTCAATACTTAGTTGGCGAGCACCGGTCCGGCGGTTCCGGCCATCAGAGCGTTGCCGATCGAGCGGAAGGCTTCACGCATCGACTCGCCGTTGTAGGGGAAGTGGAAGTCCCCAGGGCTGGCGCAAGCCGTCAGCGTGTCGCGGGCACTCTGCTGGTCGATCTCGAAGCCGACCGTGAACACGCGGATCCCCTGAGCTTTCATGTTCGCGCAGAACTGCGAGGGCGTCGTTGGCGGAGGTCGAGCAACCCATGCTGCCGTTGCAGGTATTGTATTCGCCGTCCGTCATCAGCACTGCGGCCTTCAGCAGCGTGGGGCTCACCGGTTCCGGCGCGCTGGCCGACGGCCAGAACGACGCCCACTTGTCCGAGATCGCGTACCACGCCCATGCCGTTCCGAGTTGGCCCGCCGTCGAGCCGCTGGCCTGCAGGCCAGCGATCTTGGCTTCGATGCCGGTGCGGGTGTTGGTCAGCGGCAGGATCGATGCGGTTGCGGCCGGCGTGCACGTCGCGCTGGAGTTCGTCGTCCACATCGCCGCCGAGTAGTTTCCGGCGCCCGGCGCGTTGTCCTGGAAGCGCGTGGAGCCCGTGCGTTCGGTGACGCAGTTGGTGCGATATTGCGTGCCGGTGCAGGTCGAACGGTTCCTGTAGCCGCAAGCGTAGGTGTAGGTCGTCGTGGCCGGCTGGCCGGTTACGCCGGCGGCATAGCTGCCGACGTTGACGGCCGACGAGAACGGCACGACCGCGACGCGGGTATTTGCGCCGTTGCCGGTGAACACGATGTCGATGAGGTCGTTGGAGGCGGCCTTCATCGCGTTGAGCTTGCGCCCCGACGAGCATGAGCTGCCGCTGTCGCACATCGAGCCGGTGATATCGAGCATCATCGACAGTTCGAGCTTCTTGCCGGCCAGACCAGCCTTGGTCTCGGCCTGCACTTCGAAGTACGGCTGATCGAGGAGCGCGAGGATGGTGGTCTCGACGCGCGAGGTCAACTTGGGGTTGACGGTTGCCGTCTCGGCGTTGAATTCGGCATTCTCCAGCAGCACCTTGCTCGGGTCGCTGCCGAGGGTCGGCGGCGTCTGGCCGGGCTGAGCCGGGGGCAGAAGCGACAGGTTGTGCTTGGCGAGACCGTCCTGCACGAACGACCGCAGGCGGTTGGTCGCCGCGGAGCTGTCGCCGGTCTTGGTGTACTCGCTGGTGGCGGCCAACGCGGCGCCATCGACGAGCGACTGCAGTTCCTGCTTGGCCTTGGCGGCGCGACCGTAGTCGATGGCGGTGCCGACGATGCCGAAGACAGGGATGGCCATCAGGCCGAAGATCATTGCGACGTTACCACGGCGATCTCCGAGGAAACGCTTAGACGAGAGCTTGATTGACTGTGACATGGGTTACCTCGGTACAAGGACTATTTGAGCCTTGAACCGACTATGCCCCCAGACCTTTCCCAGAGCCTTTTTTTCGTCGCTACAATTTTATGCAACAGGGAGGTCAATGCTGGCAAAATTCGAAGTGGTAAATTTTTCCTCAGTATCGGTGCAAAAGTTTTCTGGTTCGTCGCATCACGTGTCGCGCGGTACATTAGACGGCCGAAAGATTGCCGAAGAGTGCCGAAAACGGCGGCGAGTGATGATGGACGGACGGCGATAACCATGGCGCGGGTCGAGAAGCTGATGTCGATTTCGCGCAGCGAGTTCGAAGCGGGCTGGCTGAGCTTCGACGCCTCGCCTGCGCCGGCCGCTGGAGCGCCAGTCCGGCTGCCGGTTGGTGCGGGCGAGGTCGAGATCGCCTTCGAGCCGCGCTCGGGGGTGCGGCTCGGCGGCCTGCTGGAGCTTCCGCGCGCCGTGGTGACCTTCACGTTCCACGGCGTCGATCCTGAACCGCGCGCCCGCCTGATCGAGCGGTTCGACCGCGCATTTCAGCGGGGCGGCGGCTGATGTTGCGGATCTCCGGCTGGCGACGTGCTATTGCAGCCGTGCGGCGGTGACTTACATATGTGGTGCGCCGCGCCTGCGTCGCGCGACATGCCGGAGGCGCGCATTCAGCACGTGCCGGTCGCGCGCTTTCAGCACGACATGGTCGCCAGAGGAGCAACCCAATGAATTCCGACGAACGGCAATTGATCACCGATCTCTTCAGTCGAATGCAGAGCCATGGTCTGGCCGAGAAGGATCCTCAAGCTGCCGCCCTGATCGCCGAGCGGGTCAGGGCGATGCCGGATGCGCCGTATATGCTCGTACAGTCGGTCCTCGTCCAGGAGATGGCGCTGCAGCAGGCCGACCAGCGGATCCGCGATCTGGAAGATCAAATGGCCGAACTCGAGCAGCAGCGGGTGCCGGCGGCCAGTGCTGGCGGGGGCTCGTTCCTCGGCGGCTTGTTCGGCGGTGGCGCGTCGCCAGCCGCTCGACCCGCTTCCCGCGGCTCCGTGCCGGCAATGGGCGCGCGCCCGGTGGCCGGATCGCGGCCCCAGTCCGGCGCAGCGTCCGCACCGTCGCCATGGGGTAACGCCGCGGGTGGGAGCCCAGGCGCGCAGCCGCAGGCCGCACCGGCTGCTGGCGGCGGCTTCATGCGCAGCGCGATGGCGACGGCGGCGGGCGTTGCGGGCGGCATGCTGCTCGCCGATGGGATCCGCAATATGATGCACGGCGACGCAGCCAAGCCGGCGGCGACCGATACGGCGGCAGCCGACGCCGCGGCCGATGCTGAAACCGATGCCGAGGTCGATCAGGCCGATTACCAGGATCCCGCCAGCAACGACCCTGGCGTGCAGGATGCCGGCGGCTTTGACGACGGCGGCGGCGATTTCGGCGGCAGCGACTTCGACGTCTGAAACCCTTTCAGAGGTGCGAGAAGTAAAGCGCTCCGAAGTGGATTGATCGAGGGGCGAGCCAATGGCTCGCCTCTCTTGCTGTCGGCTTCCTCGTCAGTGGTCAGGCTGCCGCGTGTTTTGCCGTCGGCGCGTCCAGCTTGCCGGCGATCAGCAGCGCGAAGGCATAGTCGACCGCCAGCTCCTTCAGCGATTCGAAGCGGCCCGACGCGCCGCCGTGGCCGGCTTCCATATTGGTCTTCAGCAGGACCAGCTTGTCGCTGGTGTTGAGCTGGCGCAGCCGCGCGATCCACTTCGCCGGCTCCCAGTAGGTGACGCGCGGATCGGTCAGCCCGCCATAAGCGAAGATGTGCGGATAGGGCTTCGCCTCGACGTTCTCGTAGGGCGAATACGAGTGGATGATGGCGAACTCGTCCGGGTTCTCGATCGGGTTGCCCCACTCGGGCCATTCCGGCGGCGTCAGCGGCAGGTCCTTGTCGAGCATCGTATTGAGGACGTCGACGAAGGGCACGTCGGCGATGATGCCGAGGAACAACTCCGGCGCCATGTTGGCCACGACGCCCATCAGCATGCCGCCCGCCGAGCCGCCATTGGCGACGATGCGGCCCTTGGTTGTGAACTTCTGCGCGACGAGATGCTCGCCCGCGGCGATGAAGTCGGTGAACGTGTTGGGCTTCTTGCCGAGCTTGCCCTCGGTGTACCAGCGATAGCCCTTGTCCTTGCCGCCGCGGATGTGCGCGATGGCGAAGACCATGCCGCGATCGACGAGCGAAAAGCGCGTGGTCGAGAACGAGGCGGGGATCGAGATGCCATACGCGCCATAGCCATAGAGGAACAACGGCGCGGTGCCGTCGAGAGGCGTCCCCTTCTTGTAGAGGATGGTCACCGGCACCGTCTCGCCGTCGGGCGCGGGCGCATAGAGCCGCCGCGTCACGTAATCCTCCGGGTTGTGCCCGCTCGGCACCTCCTGGCGCTTTCTCAGCAAGCGGACGCGCGTCTCCATGTCGTAGTCATACACCTCCGCCGGCGTCGTCATCGACGAGTAGGTGAAGCGTAGCGTGGTCGTGTCGAACTCGTAGCCCGCCGCCATGCCGAGGCTGTAGGCCTCCTCGTCGAACGCGATCTGATGCTCGGCGCCGTCCGACATCCGTGTGACGACGATGCGCGGCAGGCTGTCCTCGCGCTCGAGCCGTGCCATGTGCTCCTTGAACACCACGGTTTCGAGGATCAACCGGCCCGGCTTGTGCGGAACGATCTCGGACCAGTTTGCCATGCCCGGGCTGGCGACTCGGTGCGGCGCAGATGCGGAAATCCGTCGCTCCGTCGGAGTTGGTCATGATGATGAGGCGGTCGCCGTGATGTTCGACGCCGTACTCGTGGCCATGCACGCGCGCCGCGATCATGCGCGGCGGCTCGGCTGGGGCGTCGGCATCGATCAGGTAAATCTCGTTGGATTGGTGATCGTGCACGTCGATGAGGATGAACTTCGACGATTGCGTCTGCGCGACGCCGACGTAGAAGCCGATGTCGGCCTCAGCATGCACCAGCACGTCGTCCGCCACCGGCGTGCCGATGGTGTGGCGATAGACGAATAGCGGGCGATGATTGTCATCGACGCGGACATAGAAAAACGTGCGGCCATCGTTGGCCCACACCACGCCGCCGCGGGTGTCGGGAATCTCGTCGGCGATGTCGCGGCCCGTGGCCAGATCCCGGATCCGGATGGTGTAGAGTTCCGAGCCCTTGTCGTCGACCGCGTAGGCGAGAAGTTTATGGTCGGGGCTGTGCGAGGTGCCGCCCAAGTGCCAGTAGGGCTTGCCCTTGGCCTCGGCGTTGCCGTCGAGAATGACGCTGTCCTGCTCGGTGCCGCTGCCGCGTGGCCGGCGTCGCAGCTCGGGATATTGGCCGCCTTTGACGTAGCTCGAATAGTACTCGAACGGCCCGTCGGGCGAAGGCACGGTGCTGTCGTCCTCCTTGAGCCGCGCCTTCATTTCGTTGAACAGCGTCTTCTGCAACGGCTCCGTCGCCGCGAGCGCCCCCTGAGTGTGGGCGTTTTCCGCCTCCAGATAGGCGCGGATTTCCAGATCGAGCTTTGCCGGGTCGCGCATCACGTCTTGCCAGTTTTCGGCGCGCAACCAGCCGTAGTCGTCGGTCAGGGTCACGCCGTGATGGGTAACCGAAGCTGGCCGGCGTGCGGCGGATGGGGTCGAGGTCGGGAGAGTGGCAGGCTGAGTGTTCGCGGGCATGTCGGTCCCTTCAGGAGGCGGATTCGTGTTCGAGCCGGCGCCGCGTTGCGGGGGGGAGGGGCGGCGACGGAGAGGTGGCATTCGGACCAGTGTCGACGTTGGCGGGCCGGTCTTGTCGCCGGGTAGGGCACCCATTGTTATATCTGGGCGGCATCTGGGCGGCAGGATCCGCTGTTTAGCAGTGATTTCAATGCCGCCAAAAGAGAACATCTGGCCGTCGTCGTGCTGGGAAACCTTATCGCAGGGTGACCAGATCCCGGCCACAGGCAATGGCCGCGCTGGCCGTGTGATGGGGCGGCTCGGGTCATACGGCAACCAACCGAACAGGCGGGTGGCCAGAAACATTGTTCAGTTCTGCCGCGAAGTATTGTGCTTTGGTCGAGTTCTTCGGACGGCAGTCACCAGTTGCCGCGGGTCCAATGACTTGTGAGCGACAGATTTGCGCAGTGTCTTTCCGAGTGTGAGCCGCGACATTGGAGTGTGAGTTCAGATCAGTTGTTCGATCAGCTTGGCCGGACTGCCCGGCGGCGGCGCGCTTCCAGGTTGCCTATTAGCTATACACGGCGCCTGCACCGTTTGTTCTGTTGACAGCTCACGCGGGATGTAGTGTTAAGTCTCCGCTGAGTTGCGATGGCAATATCGCCACGTATTCAAATGCCGCGGACCCCATGCTGCCCGCGTAGCTTGGATCTTTGTGGCAACTCCGAGCAACTTTCACTCCACTACATTTCCGATAGGCTCGAATTCATCTGACTGACACGTATGAGAAGGAAGAGAGTGCATGGAAGAGCTGCCCGCGCCCGAACTCGTGGAACTGACCGCGCGCATCGTCTCGGCCTTTGTCAGCAACAATACTGTCGTTGCTGGTGAACTTCCGCAATTGATCAACGAAACGCACGCCGCACTGTCGCGCGCCTCCGGCAAGATCGCACTGCCCGAGCGTGAAGACAGCAAACCCAAGGTGCCGGTGAAGAAGTCGGTGATGCCCGACCACATCGTCTGTCTCGAGGACGGCAAGAAGTTCAAATCGCTCAAGCGCCACCTGCGAACCCACTACAATCTCTCGCCCGAGGAATATCGCGAGAAGTGGGGCTTGCCGCACGACTATCCGATGGTGGCCCCCAATTACGCCCGCGCACGCTCGGATTTGGCGAAAAAGATGGGTCTCGGCACCCGCCGCGAGAAATAGGCCCCTGCCTCGGCCTTCAAATCCCGCTCAAGCCCGCCCCAAGGCGGGCTTTTTGCGTTAAGACCGACACGCGTTCGGTCGGCCGTATCATTCGGCGGCGCGGGCCTGTTTGCTCGATAGTGCCGGCCTGCCCGCGGCCTGGGCCAGCTCCGCATCGAGCGCCGCGCGGAGCTGGGCGTGGCGCGCCAGATCATAAGTCCAATGCCCTGCCAGTCCCCGCGCCCGCTCGGCGCGAAGCGCGCGTCGCAGCAAGGCGACGATACGGATTTGCCCTGACCGTGCTGATGTCGTCGAGCTCCGCCGGCCACATCGGCAGCAGCAACGGCAGGTCGCGGCTCCGCCGATAGCGGGTGCGCTTGGGGGCATGGCCGGACGTCGGCGGCGGCAGGGGTGGGGCATTCATCGGCAGGATCTCCAGAACTGGAGCCGATGACGATGGCACGCTGCTTGCGGACGGGGATTGGATCGAGCCGGATCGTATGGCTCGGGGAACGGACGGGGCAGGAGCGGGGCGGAGTGGGTTCGATGCAGTTGGGCCGTGCTTTGCGCGGAAGATGGTGACTGCGCACTTATCCCCCTCGTTCACTCCCACTGTAGGTTTGACGCCGAAGTCCATCGCGCCGGCCTATACTTCCAGCCGTTCCCCACTGCTGCCGAACCGGACCAGGAGTGACGCAGACCATGTCTCCAGCCGTCCCCGAACCGTCGATACCCAGCCGCTCCTGCTCCCCTGCCGCTCAACTGGCGTCCTGGCCGGCCCCGGCGCCCCGGCCTTCGGACGGCCTTCGCTTCACACAACCCATCGGCGTCGCCGTCGCCCAGGTGTTCGGGGTCGACGCGGCCGCAATCGACGCCGAAACGCGCGGGCCGGCCGAAGTCGCGCTGGCGCGGCAGGTCGCCATGTATCTCGCGCACGTCGCCTGCGGCATCAGCCTGACCGACGTCGGCCGCATGTTCTCGCGTGACCGGACCACCGTGGCTCACGCCTGCGCCGTCATCGAGGACCGCCGCGACGACCAGATTTTCGATCGTGCGATCGAATTGCTCGAATTGGTCGTCAGGGCGCTCGCCCGCGTCCGTGCCGGACATCACCGCAGTCCCGTCTGAGGCTACTCCCATGATCGAGACCGATACGCCCGCGGCGCGCGCCGCGGTTGCGCGTGACGTCCTGCGCCTTCTCGCCCGCCTGGCGCGCGGCGCAACCAGCCGTCCGGCAGAGTGCGAGAACGAGCGGCAGCGAGGCCCATTCGCATTGGCTCGCGCGCGTCGCTGGGTCGAGCAGGACGTGGGGTGCGGCGCATGGCGGTTGTCGGCGGCGGGACGCGAATTCCTGAAGCGCGCCTTGAGTGGTCAGGACTTATCCGACGCCAGCGCCGCGGTTGCATCCGGTCGCGCGGCGCACTCTGGGCCGGAAGCGGCGCCAGGTATCGACCCCGACGAGAGCCCGCTGGCCTGGCTGCGCCGTCGCAAAGGCAAGGACGGCAATCCGCTGATCGCCGAGGACGAGTTCCAGGCGGGCGAGCGGCTGCGCGCTGATTTCTGGTTTGCAGGGATGACGCCGCGTGTGACGTCGCGCTGGGGCGAAGGGGCTTCGGACAGCGGCCGCCGATCCACGCCCGGCGCGGGCGTCGATTTGCGCGATAATGTGGTCGCGGCGCAGACCCGTGTCCGCCGCGCGCTGGCCGCCGTCGGGCCCGAGCTATCGGGTGTGCTGATCGACGTCTGCTGTCATCTCAAAGGTATCGAGGATGCCGAGCGGCAAGCCGGCTGGCCGCAGCGCGCCGGTAAAGTCGTGCTCCGCATCGCACTCGCCGCGCTGGCGCGGCATTACGGCATCGGGGCGAATGCCCCGGAGAAGCACGATCCGCGCCGCGTGAGACATTGGGGATCGACCGGCTATCGTCCCCGCCTCGACGGTGGAACCGGCGACGACGAACAGCCTCGTCCCGATGACCAGACCGGCCTCGACGATGCGCGTGCGTGATGCGCAGCCCCCGGCCAATTCGCTATCAGCCGGCAGCGGCGACTTTTGCCGCGCGTGCGTCGGCCCGGATTCGCTCGACCATCGAGGCGACACCGTTGGAGCGCTGCGGTGTGAGATGATCCTTGAGGCCCAGGCCGCCGAGGACGGCGGGGGCGTCGGTCGCCAGGATTTCGTCGGCAGTCTTGTTCCGGTAGAGCGCGATCAGGATGGCCACCAGTCCGCGCACGATCAGCGCGTCGCTGTCGCCCTGAAAATCGAGCCGGGACACGCCGCCAGCTTGGCTCGCTGATGTGGCCAGCCACACTTGGCTCGCACAGCCCCGCACCTTATTGGCGTCGGTTCTCAGCGCGTCCGGCAACGGCGGCATGGCGCGGCCGAGTTCGATCACATAGCGGTAGCGGTCTTCCCAGTCGTCGAGCAAGGCGAAGTCGGCCTGAATATCGGCGATCGTCATGTGTGCTCCGGTGAGGCGCCCCATCGTGGGGCCGGTCCCGTTCACATAGGACTGGGGCAGCCGAAGGTGCAAGGCCCACGCTCGGCCCAAGCGCCGCAGCGGTGACGCTGCACCGCCCGCGCACGCCTGCCTTAAATCCCGGGGCGTGAGGGCTGAGCCGGCGCGCGCCAGTTCGGCCGCATGTCGTCGGGCCTCAATGTGCCGCGTTCGGCGGACACGGGCTGTGCCGGACCGGCGGTTTGCGCGCCGGGCAACAGGTGCCGCTGAACGAGTGAATAGGCCACGCCCGCACCGAACTCGGCCTTCTTGGCGAAAGTCGCCCACATGGCCTGCCCCTCTGCGCACAGCGCGCCGTTGCGGTCGCAGAAGGTGACGGTCCAGGTCACAGCGCTCGCCGCCTGATCGTAGAAGCGCGATTGCTGGTTCTGATCCGTCGGCAGCAGGGCGACCACCGCTCCGAGTACGATCACGTTCCTGATGAATGCCATGGTGTGAATCCGTTAGCAGCGATATTGGCCCGACGAAGCTTTGCCCGACAATACGGGAGCTCCCGTGCAACTAGTAATAGCTGTAAACAATGAACGCACCACTTCCAGGGGTGCCTGCATTCGTCTCGAATTTACTTCGAATTTTACCGGCTGGATGCGGTTCAAGTGAGGCGGGCAGGGCCATTCATGGCCCGCGGCGGCATGGCTTAATGTGCCGTTAACGATGCCGCCTCAATAGTTGTCGCGGACGCCCGGCCTGCTCTGGTCCGGGCAAAGGCGGGGCTGTGGGATGAGTGCGAAAGTGCTGCGGATAGGACTGGTCGCCTTCGCCGTGCTGGCCAGTGCAGCGATCACCAACATGGTGATGCTGCAACCGACCGGCGGCCGTAAGGCGAGCGCTGAAGCCACCCGCGCCAAATCGGCTGGAGCAATCCGTCATGAAGCATCGACCCTCCGCGCCGACGATCGCAGGGTCGCAAACGCCGGGCCGCACGTCGACGTGAAGCCCGGCAACGGCGACAGCCCGCCTGCCGCGGCGGTGCATCCGACCCCGTCGACCTCGGCGCAGGATGTGACGCGCGCCATCCAACGCGAGTTGAAGGAGCGCGGCTATGAAGCCGGCGTCGCCGACGGCCAGCCCGGCTTGATGACGCGCGCCGCGATCATGGCCTACGAGCACGATCGCAACATGACGCTGACGGGTGAGCCGACGGCGCCACTGCTGAAGCAGATCCTGCTGAATACCACGCCGGTGTCGGCGTCGCCGCGGCAGGGCGCCAGCCAGGAGCAATCGATGCAAGCGACGCAGGTGATCCGCACGGTCCAGCAGTCGCTGGTGACGCTCGGCTATCTGCCGGGCAAGGTCGATGGCCGCATGGGTGACGATACGGTTCGCGCCATCCGCGAGTTCGAGCTCGACCAGGGGCTGCACGAGACGGGGCGCGTGTCGGGGCAGCTCGTGGCGCGGCTGTCGCGGCTCGCGGGACAGGGCCGGCTGAGCAGCGGCCGCTGAGGCGGGCCGGTTGCCGCGCCGAGCCTTGCACAGCCGGGCGTTGGATAGGATGCGCGCGCCATGCGTTTGAAATCGGAAATCTGGGTCAAGGCATTCATCCGGCGATGCGCGGTCGAGGGAGCCGCCGCTGTCGTCGTGCGGCATGGCGACGATGACGCTGGCGCGATCTTCATCAAGGTCTCGCGGCTCGATGGCACGTGCAAGGTGTTCGGACCCGCCCCGGCTGGTCTCGACGACACGGCGACGGACCGCCGCTGGACATCACGTCTCGGCGGCGCCGAGCGGGCCGACACCGACGCCGATACATTTCTAGCGCGGGAGGCGGAGTTCGACCCCGATATCTGGGTTGTCGAACTGGAGGACCGCGCGGGCCGGCATTTCCTCGACGACTGGCTGCAGGCTGACTGAAGCGCCGAAGTCGCGCACCTCGATCCCCCCGCTGGCACTTCGAGTGAGTTTTTTCAGGCACGCTGGCGCCGTTACTGCGCAGGCATTGCGTGCCGTTAACCTTTTGTTAACCAACGCAGCAGCCAACTAGGGACGCAGGCGGAACAACAAAGCGGTATCGCATTCGAAACTCAGGCCTGACGGGGAAGCGCGTGGCGCAAGGCGTGTCACGGGGGACAACATGGCCACTATCGTCGATATCCGCAGTGCAGTGTCCGGCAAGCTGGTGCGGGCGCACAACGCGCCGTCACAAGGCTCGGCGGAGATCCTGATCTTTACCGGCGTGCGCTATAGCCGAAGGGACGACGCACGCTCAGAGGCGCCGAGAAGCCAGGCGCGCCGGACACGGGATCGGCTCGACCTTCAGGACTGAAGGCGGGCATATGGCCGATCGCACGTGCTGGTCGCTCGGTGAGCGATCCGCGTGCGTGCAGTGGTTTCAGCGATCGGCGGGTGCGCAACTTGCCGCTGCGAGCACCGCTTCGATCATACCTTGATAGGCCGTGCCGCGATCGGGCGCGCGCACGATGGCGACGCCCTGGCGAACGGCGATCGAAAGCTCCTGCCGCGTCGATGGCGCCAGCCCGCGCAATTCCGGCGTCAGGCCCGTGAAGCGATCGCCCGATGGCACCAGCTTGATGGCGGCGCTGGTTTCCTGGCTGGCCTGGCCCGTGGCCGCGTAGATATTGTCTCCTGCCGGGGTATAGATGGCGAGGCTCCAGCCGACGTCGGGCAGCACCGCGTGCAATGCGACGGGGCTCTTCGATGTATCGAAGCGGCACATGGCGTAGCGCGCATCGGGCGCGAGGAACGGCAGCGGTTGCGCAGCGCGCGTCACCGGCGGCAAAAGTTTCATGGTGTTGACCGGAAGCGCCGCAGCAAGGCGGCTGTAGGCAGGCGCCGACGCGAGGTGAGGCGCGGCCAGCGTCGCGCAGATGTGCAGGATGGCGATCGCCACGAGGGCCGCGAGCACGGCGCGCAATTCGATCTTCCGCAACAGGGCGAGAACTCTCATCGCGACCTCATCGGCATTGCACCTTGCGGATGGTGGGCAAACTCGGCCCGCGCGGCGTGTCGGCGGCAGCTTGCGGCGTGGCGGGGTCGAACAGCGTCAGCATCAGCGCCAGCCGCCCCGCGCCACCCGTCGGCAGCCAATTGCCGGGTCGTGCATCGCGCGCCAGCGTAACGGCGAAACGGCCATCCGGGCCTGCTGCGATGGTGTCGCTGGTGAAGGCGTGACGTTCCGTCTGATTGGAGATCAGCCGGCCGTGCTCGTCGAAGGCGGCGATGCTCCACCAGCTCGCATCGAAACCGCGGCCCTCGATCGCGTAATCGCAAGACGAATGCAGCTTCAGCCCGTCATTGTCGGTGCGGGCAAGGTAGGTGTGGGCGACCTCCGTCGACAGCACCATCGTGCCGACGCGCGCGAAGTGGGCGCGCGTATAGGGGTCGGCGTCGGTGCGCGCGGCGTTGGTCCACATCACCCATGGGCCGATGGTGCGCGTGGTCAAGCCGAACCCGGCCTCGACCAGATGCCAGCTCGAGGCGAGGCCGCTGGCGATGACGATCGCGATCACGGCGGCCAGCGACGACAGCCGAACAGCGTGGCCCAGCAAGCGCTTCTTGATCTGGTGGAGACTGAAGTTCATCGGTGGTCCGCTCAGGGTATCGCGCGGCGCGCGGGATCGGCGCCGAGCGCGCCGGGTGGTGCGCTGGCGCGGCGGTCGGCGGGTTCGGTGGTGATCGCGCCGGGTGCGCCGGGGACGGCAGGTGGCGGCGCGGTGTCGGGCAGGCCGCCGGCTTTGCGCATCGATTGCGCCAGCTTTTTCAGCGCTTCGCGCGTCTGGTCGGGCATCAGGCTCGACGACTTGCGCGACGACGGCTGTCCGGGTGCGCCGGCCGTGGCGGTGGTCGGGTCGTTGCGGCGGGCTTCGGCGATGCGGCCCTGCTCCTCGACCTGCTTGGGATGCGGCTGCAGGCCGGGAATCGTCGCGATGTTCATGTTCGTATGCGCGACCGACATGAAGGCCTGCCACGTCTGCGCCGGCAGCGAACCGCCGGTCACCTTGTTCATCGGACGGAAATCGTCGTTGCCGATCCACACGCCGGTGACGAGCTGACCGGTGAACCCCATGAACCACGCATCGCGATAACCGGAACTTGTCCCCGTCTTGCCGACGGCGTGGGTGAAGTCGAGGCTGGCGCGCTTGCCGGTGCCCTCGTTGACGACCATCTGCATCATCGTGTTCATCTGCTCGGCGACGCGGCGCTGGACGACTTGCGGCGCCTGCGGCTCGTCGCGCTCGCGCGAGTAGAGCAGCTCCCCCTTCGAGTTGAACAGCTCGAGCACGGCATAGGGCTTCGACAGCTTGCCGCCGTTGGCATAGGTAGCGTAGGCGCCGGCGTGCTCGATCAGCGGGATGCCGGTGTCGCCGAGCGCCATCGAGCAGGTGCGCTTGACGCCGGTCACGCCGAGCCGCTTGGTCAGCTCGATCACCTTCTCGCGGCCGACCTTGAACGACAGGTCGGCGGCGGTGGTGTTGAGCGATTTGGCGAACGCTTCGCCCATCGACAGGGAGCGGCCGGAGCCGCCGCCGCCGTCATAGTTCGACGGATGCCAGTTGCCGCACGACTGCGAGCTGTCACGCACCGTCGAGCGCGGATTGTAGCCGTTCTCGAGCGCCGCGGCGTAGACGTACAGCTTGAACGACGAGCCGGGCTGGCGACGCGCGGCGGTGGCGCGGTTGAACTGGCTCTCGCCGTAGTCGATGCCGCCGACGATGGCGCGGACTGCGCCGTCGACCTCCATGCTGACCAGCGCGCCCGACTTGGCGTTGTGCTCGCGGCCGTGCTGGCGGATGGTCGACAGCAGCGCCTCGTCCGCGGCCTTCTGCATGGTGAGGTCGATGGTGGTGCGCGCGGTCAGCACGAACTGGCTCTTGTTGGCGGCGACGCGCTGGACTTCCTCGAAGGCCCAGTCGAGGAACCAGTCGGGGCTGTGGGTTGCCCGCGTCTCGACCGTGCGTGCGGGATGCAGGCGCGCCTGATGCACCTGCCCCGGAGAATAGAAACCCGCCTCGACCAGATTGGACAGCACCTCGTTGGTGCGCGCGCGCGACGCCGGCAGATTGACGTGCGGCGCGTACTTGGTCGGCGCCTTGAACAGACCGCCCATCAGCGCCGCCTCGGCGAGGGTCACCTCTTTCACCGACTTGCCGAAGTAGAATTGCGCCGCGGCCTCGACGCCGAACGCGCCGCCGCCCATGTAGGCGCGGTCGAGATAGAGCTTCAGGATCTCGCGCTTGGTGAAGCGGCTTTCGAGCAGGAAGGAGAGGAACAGCTCCTTGATCTTGCGCTGGAGCGAACGCTCCGACGACAGGAACAGGTTTTTGGCGAGCTGCTGCGTCAGGGTCGAGCCGCCCTGCACCACGTCGTTGGCCTGCAGGTTGGTGACGAGCGCGCGGAAGGTGCCGAGCACGTCGATGCCGTAATGCTCGAAGAAGCGGCGGTCCTCGGTGGCGAGCGTCGCCTTGATGACCGCCTCGGGGATGTCCTCGAGCGGCACTGCGTCGTTGTGCAGGATGCCGCGCTTGCCGATCTCGGTGCCGTTCTTGTCGAGGAAGGTGACGGAGTACTTGCCGGTGAGGAATTTGCCCTCGTCGAACTCGACGAAGGCGGGAATGGCGAGGCCGTACATGACGACGAGGCCGCCGGCGCCGAGCGTGAACGCCTCCGACGCCGCCTCGTTGAGCAGGCGCTTCCAGCCCGACAGACGGAAGCGGGCGAAGAAGCTCGACCCGGCGTTCCAGAAGTCGAGCACGCGCGCCCAGACGTCGGCCAGCGTCGAATCGATTTTCGAATCGATTCCCAGCCAGTTGACGATCTTGTCGCGTCCGCCCTGCTTGAAGAACCAGTCGCTCAAAGGGGTTAGCCCTGCCGGTTGCGATGATGTGCCGGTGTCGCCTTGCACGAGATGTGATAGCAAGGCACCCGATTGTGGTTATTTATCATTTTCCGGCATGAGAACGCGAGAGGTCAGATTGGCGGCGGTGGATAGAGATGCGGAGCAGGGGCGGTCGGGGAGCGGCGGTCACGCCGGCGAGCGGCCGTTCTGGGAGACCAAGACGCTCGAGGAGATGAACCAGGTCGAGTGGGAAAGCCTGTGCGACGGCTGCGGGCGCTGCTGCCTGCTGAAGCTCGAGGACGAGGACTACGGGCGAGATCCACCTGCTGCGCCTCGCCTGCAAGCTGCTCGACATCGGCTCGTGCCGCTGCCGCGACTATTCCAACCGTTTTGCGCAGGTTCCCGACTGCCTGACCATCGACGCGCCCAAAGTGCGCTCGCTGTCGTGGCTGCCGTCGAGCTGCGGCTACCGGCGCATCGCCGACGGGCGGGGCTTGGCGTGGTGGCACCCGTTGGTGTCGGGCTCGAACGACACGGTGCACGAAGCCGGCATCTCGGTGCGCGGCTTTGCCAGGAGCGAGACCGGCGTCGATGACGATGCCTGGGAGCGCTACATCATCAAGGGGTTCGACGAGTGGGGGGAGTAATGTCCCGAATCCTCCGGTGTCATCCCGGCATGTCTTGACATGACACGCGATGATCCATCTGATCCGCTTGCTCCGGCACCCGTGGCGCGATGGATCCTCGGGCACGAAGCCCGAGGATGACAGCGGTGATGAGGGGACCGGCTGTCCATCCGGCTCAGACGATGCTTTCCCGCTCCGGGGCAAGCCGCCGACGCGGGTTCTTGTTGTCCCGCTCCGGGGCAAGCCGCGACGCGGGTGTTATCCCCGCGTGACGCTGGTCGGGTAGAGTTCGGGTATGACGCGAGAGGTGCGGGTGGCTGGAGCCAGTGCCCCCTCACCCCATGCTGGAAGCATGGCTCCGCCATGACCCTCTCCCGCAAGGGGGAGGGGGGAGGGCGGCTGCAGCCGCTGCCGAGAAAGACCGTTCCGACATGATCAAACTCGATGCCGCCCAATGGGCGGAGGTGCGTGCGCTCTATGAGAGCGGCGAGGGAACGGTGCTGGCCATCGCGCGAGCGGTTCGGCATCACGGCGGACGATCCTCGAGCGCGCCAAGCAGCGACGACTGGGCTGCGGCGCGTCGGGGCGTGAGCGGCGAGGAAGGTCGGCAAGGCCGGGCCGGATGCGCCGGTGCCGCCGGGCCATCCGACGCGGGCGGTGCGGCAGGCGCTGATCCGCCGTCTGTACAAGGCGATCGATATGAAACTGAAGCATTGGGAGGACCGGATGACGGACGGCGAGACGTTGTCGGCCGCCGACAGCGAACGCATGGCGAAGGAAGTGACGACGATGATCAGCGGGTTCGAAAAAGTGGCGGAGACCGAAGGTGCCATCGAAAAACGGGACGCCCATCATGCCGCCGATCACAGCGCTGCAAAGCGTGGACGCGGCAAGCGCGCAGCCGATCGCGGTGACGGCACCGGCGCCCACACCGACCCCGGCGGCGGCGATGCGGAGCGCATGCGCCGCGAGATTGCGGCACGTCTTGAGCGGCTTCGGGCCATCGGAGCTGGCGGCGGCGCTGCGTGAGCTCGACGCCGAGGAGATCGCGTTCCTCAAATCCGATTGGCAGGTGTGGGCGCGCGACGACCAGCTGCCGCCGCGCACGGGGCTCGACGGCGAGAGCTGGCGCGTGTGGCTGATCCTCGGCGGGCGCGGCGCGGGCAAGACGCGGGCCGGCGCGGAATGGGTGCGGGCGCAAGGCGCTCGGTATCGCGCCGCTGGCGCAGCGTGCCGGCGCGGCGCATCGCGCTCGTCGGCGAGACGCTGGCCGACGTGCGCCGCGTGATGATCGAGGGCGTGTCGGGCCTGCTGGCGGTGCACGCGCGACGACGAGCGGCCGCGTGTTCGAGGCCTCGAAGGGGCAGCTCATCTGGCCGAACGGGGCGATCGCGCAGGTGTTCTCGGCCGAGGAGCCGGACAGCCTGCGCGGGCCGCAGTTCGATGCGGCCTGGTGCGACGAGCTCGCCAAGTGGCGCGAGCCGGAGACGGGCGTGGGACATGCTGCAGTTCGCGCTTGCGGCTGGGCGCAGCGCCGCGCAAGTGTGCGTGACGACGACGCCGCGGCCGATGCCGCTGCTGAAGAAGCTGATCGAGGACGCCGCGACGGTGGTGACGCGGGCGCGCGACGGCCGACAACGCGGACAACCTGGCGCCGGGCTTCGTCGCCGAGATGACGCGGCGCTATGCCGGCACGGCGCTCGGGCGGCAGGAGCTCGACGGGCGAGATCATCGACGAGCGCGCGGGCGCGCTGTGGCGGCGCGACTGGATCGAGGCGCATCGCGTCGCCGCAGGCGCCGCGAGCTGCAGCGCATCGTCGTCGCGGTCGATCCGCCGGTGACGGCGACGGCGACCTCGGACGCCTGCGGCATCGTCGTCGCGGGGCTGGGCGCGGACGGGCGCGCCTATGTGCTCGCCGACCGCACGCTGCAGGGCCGCGAGCCGCAGGTCTGGGCGCGGGCGGCGGTCGCGGCGTATCACGAGTATCATGGCCGACCGCGTCGTCGCCGAGACCAACCAGGGCGGCGACCTGGTCGTGGCGATCCTGAAGCAGATCGATCGCGAACGTGCCGGTGCGCCAGGTGCGGGCGACGCGCGGCAAGTGGCTGCGCGCCGAGCCGGTGGCGGCGCTCTATGCCGAGGGCCGCGTGGCGCACGTCGGGCCGCTTCGCGCAGCTGGAAGACCAGATGTGCGTGTTCGGCGCCGACGGGCTGGCGCGCGGCCGAAGCCCCGACCGGCTCGACGCGCTGGTCTGGGCGCTGACCGATCTGATGCTCGAGCCCGCAGCGCGATGCCGCTGATGCGCGAGATCTGTCAGGCGGCTGGACGACTGGTCGAGTGCGACGTCGCCAGCGAAGCGTCCGGCTGCTCGCGCACCCATCGGCGGGACTGCCTCCGAGCCTCACGCCTTCGAACATCGAGGATATCCGCATGCCGCGTTTTCGCGAGGCGCTGGCCCGGCTTGTCGCCGGGCGGACGCCGCTGCCTGCCGCAAGCCAAAGCGAGCGCGACCGGGCCGCTGCTGCGCGTTCGAGACGCTGGGCCAGCCGGTGTGGGCGCCGCGCGACTACGCGACGTTCGCGCGCGAAGGCTTCATGCAGAACGCCGATCGTCTATCGCTCGGTGCGCATGATCGCGGAGGCCGCGGCGTCGGTGCCGCTGCTGCTCTACGAGGGCGAGCGACGAGATCGACGAGCATCCGCTGCTCGACCTGCTGCGCGCGGCCGAGCCCGAGCATGACCGGCGCCGATCTGCTCGAGAGCTGGTACGGCTTCCTGCTGGTCGCCGGCAACGCCTACGTCGAGGCGGTCGGCTCGGCGGCGCAGCTGCGCGAGCTGCATGCGCTGCGGCCCGACCGCATGAAGGTCGTGCCGGGCGCCGGACGGCTGGCCGGAGGGCTACGAGTACACGGTCGGCGGGCGGCTCGGTGCGCTTCGAGGGCGAGGCTGTCGACGGGCGTGCGCCCGATCCTGCACCTGAGGCTGTTCCATCCGGTCAACGATCACTACGGCCTGAGCCCGATCGAGGCGGCGGCGACCGCGATCGACATCCACAACGACGGCGGCGCGCTGGAACAAGGCGCTGCTCGACAATTCGGCGCGGCCGTCGGGCGCGCTGGTCTATGCGGCCGCGCGACGGGCAGCTGACGGGCGAGCAGTTCGAGCGGCTGAAGCGCGAGCTGGAGGCGAGCTTCCAGGGCGCGAAGCACGCCGGGCGGCCGCTGCTGCTGGAAGGCGGGCTCGACTGGAAGCCGCTGTCGCTGTCGCCCAAGGACATGGACTTCATCGAGGCCAAGAACGCGCGCGGCGCGCGAGATCGCGCTGGCGCTCGGCGTGCCGCCGATGCTGCTCGGCATTCCCGGCGACAACACGTACTCGAACTATCAGGAGGCCAACCGCGCGTTCTGGCGGCAGACCGTGCTGCCGCTGGTCAACCGGACGGCGCAGGCGCTGTCGGGCTGGCTGGCGCCGGCGTGCGGCGGCGGCTGGAGCTGCGCGCCGACCTCGACCAGGTCGAGGCGCTTCGCGCCCGAGCGCGAGGCGCTGTGGGCGCGGCTCGGACAAGGCGAGTTCCTCACCGCGACGAGAAGCGCGCGGCGGCGGGGTATGGGGCGAAGGCGGAGGAAATGCCGAAGGCGTCTTGCCTCCGGCAGGACTAGCAGCCGAAAGACAGGCGAAGGAAGCCGAAAATTCAATCCCGTATACGACGAGCTGGGGCGGTTCACGACGGGCGACGGAGCGGGATGATGCCGGTGATCCTGCCCGTGGCGTTCAGGCCGCGCGGCGGAGGGGGCAAGCCGCCTCCACCACCCACTCCACCTCCTGCCGCGAAGCCCGCATCGGGTCAAGGTGCACCGGCAGAGCCGCAGTATCGGACACCTAAAACAGGGCTAAGTGGAAAAGAAGCGGCGTCGGATATACCGTCCTGGGCGCGCGGGGAAAGACCGCTGACAAGAGAAGATGGTAAGGCCTACGCCAAGCGATTGATGGACCAGAAATACGGCGAGCGTGAACACGACACCGGCCCAGCGTCAGAGTTCAATCAGCTCAAGAAGTATGGTGATCGCGCATTTGACTAGGCCTGATGCATCAAACCAGGACAATTAATCGAGGAACTCAAATATGGAACAGGCGTTTGTCGTCTATCACACCATATCAAGAGGAGACTGCGACAGCGTAAAGATTATCGGCGTGTATTCGTCCAGGGTTCTCGCTGAGCGTGCCGTCGAGAGATTGAGGAAAAAGCCAGGATTTCGGAGTTCGGACGGCGAGTTCACGATTGGGCCGTACCAAGTTGATAATGACTATTGGGCTGACGGGTTCGGGATTGATGACGATTGATTGACGCCGGGAGTTCGGTGACCGGCTTCAGCTATCGCACCGGGAACGCCTTCGACGTCGGCCGCCACAGCGACTATGATATCGCCATCGTCAGTCCGAGGTTGCTGGAGAGGGTGCAGGCTAGTGGATATGGACTGCCGCGAAGTGACGCGAGAAGTCGAGCAATCACTTGGAACAAGCTACCCGATCCGGCGATGGCGTCGTGGTTGCGTTCGTTGGGGCTGCAATATGGCCGCGACGCATCGGTGATGATCTATCGTTCCAGGCGCGATCTGGAGCTGCGCGGCCCGTTTCTGCCCATCGATTGAAACGATATTCGTCGCGCGACGGGCATCTGAGCGACGAGCAGTTCGGGCGGCTGAAGGCCGAGCTGGAGGCGGGCTTCCATGGCGCGCGGAACGCCGGGTGTCCGATGTTGCTCGAAGGCGGGCTCGACTGGAAGCCGCTGTCGCTGTCGCCGAAGGACATGGACTTCGTCGAGGCCAAGAACTCAGCCGCGCGCGAGATCGCGCTGGCGCTCGGCGTGCCGCCGATGCTGCTCGGCATTCCCGGCGACAACACCTATTCGAACTATCAGGAGGCCTCGCGCGGCTTCTGGCGGCAGACGGTGCTGCCGCTGGTCAACCGCACGGCGAAGGCGCTGTCGGGCTGGCTGGGACCGGCGTGGGGCGGCGGGCTGGAGCTGCGTCCCGACCTCGATCAGATCGAGGCGCTGGCGCCGGAGCGTGAGGCATCCTGCCGGAGGCAGGCAACGAGCAACGTGGACGCGGCTCGGCAAGGCCGAGTTCCTCAGCGACACGTTGGCTCGCCTTGCTCCGCAGGCGAGAAGCGCGCGGCGGTGGGGTTTGGGAAGAAGGGCGCGGATGCGTCCTGGCGAAGGCGGGCTTGCCTCCGGCAATACTGAGCAACCGAAATCGCAAAGTGATGAGCGCGCGAAGTTATCCCCGCGTGACGCTGGTGGGGTAGAGTTCAGGTATGACGCGAGAGGTGTGAGCGGCGGGGCGATCGGCGTGATCCACCCTCATCCGCACGAGGCCGCCGCCACATCCGGCCGGCTCCGCGGAGCGGTGGTCGGATGCGTCCGGCAAAGCTTCGTGTCGGTTGCGGCAATCAATACTCGCCGCTCACCGGCCGGCGCGCCGGAACGCGTGTCGGTTGCGGCAATCAAAATAATGAGGTGGAACGATGAACGACGCGGAGACGCGGCGCGCTGCGGAGTCGTGCGCGCTGCCGGGAGGTATCGGCGCGCTCGCCGAGGAAGCGAAGTTCACCGCGCTCGACCTCAAGAGCGTCGCCGACGACGGCCGCTTCGAGGGCTATGCCAGCGTGTTCGAGGCCGAGGATCTGGGCCGCGACGTGGTGGCGCCGGGCGCATTCCGCGAGACGCTGCAGCGGCGTGGGGCGGCGGGCATCAGGCTGCTGTTCCAGCACGATCCCGGCCAGCCGATCGGCGTGTGGGACGACGCTGCGCGAGGATGCGCCGCGGACTGTATGCGAAGGGCCGGCTGATGCCGGACGTGGCGCGGGCGCGCGAGGTGCTGGCGTTGATGCGCGCCGGCGCCATCGACGGCCTGTCGATCGGCTTCAAGGCCGAGCGCGGGCGGCGCGATCCGCGCACCGGCATGCGGCGGCTGGAGAAGATCGATCTCTGGGAGATCTCGGTCGTCACGTTTCCGATGCTGCCCGAGGCGCGCATCCGCAACGTGAAGGCGCGGCCGTTCGGCGGCGCGGCGCCGACCGAACGCGAATTCGAACGCTGGCTCACGCGGGACGCTGGGCTGACGCGCGGCGAGGCCCGGGCGGTGCTCGCGCACGGGCTTCAAGGGTCTCACCGCCCTGCGGGACGCGGGCCGGGGCCAGCACGGCGAGGCCGACGCTCGCGGACGCGATCCGTCGCGCACGCAGCCTGCGATCGCGCCGATGCCACACAACCAGACAAACCAGACAAGGACAACATGACATGATCGAGCAAGACGCTATCGAGACCAAATCGGACGGCGGCGCGACGTCGGCGCCGGCGTTCGACGAGTTCATGCGCGCGTTCGAGGCGTTCAAGGAGACCAACGACCGGCGTCTCGGCGAGATCGAGCGGCGCGGCGCGGCCGACGCGGTGACGACGGACAAGCTCGAGCGCATCGACCGCGCGCTCATGCGACCGAGCGTGGTCGACGATCTCGCAGTCAAGGCGCGCGCGGCCGCCGATCGGCGGCGGCGCTGCGTCGCGCGCGGCGCGGCGCTGCAGCACAAGGCGGCGTTCGAGGGCTACGTGCGCAGCGGCGAGACGGCGCAACCTGCGCGATCTCGAGGGCAAGGCGCTGTCGGTCGGCTCCGATCCCGACGGCGGCTATCTGGTGCCGGCCGAGACCGAGCGCGGCGGTGAACAGCGCGCTGAAGCGCGATCTCGCCGATCCGCGCCATCGCCGGCATGCGCCAGGTGTCGGGCTCGGTCTACAAGAAGCCGTTCGCGATCGACGGGCTTCGGCACCGGCTGGGTCGGCGAGACCGCGGCACGGCCGCAGACGACCACGCCGACGCTGGCCGAGCTCGTCGTTCCCGACCATGGAGCTCTACGCCATGCCGGCGGCGACCCCGACGCTGCTCGACGACAGCGCGGTCAACATCGACGAGTGGATCGCCGAGGAGGTGCGCGTCGCCTTCGCCCAGCAGGAAGGCACAGGCCTTCGTCACCGGCAACGGCATCAACAAGCCGAAGGGCTTCCCCGCCTATCCCGAGGTGGCCAACGCGTCGCTGGACCTGGGGCAACATCGGCTTCGTCGCCACCGGCGCGGCCGGCGCCTTCCCGGCGTCGATCCCGACCGACAAGCTGATCGACCTCGTCTACGCGGTGAAGGCCGGGTACCGCGCCAACGCGCACTTCGTCATGAACCGCGCGACGCAGGCGGCGATCCGCAAGTTCAAGGACGCCGACGGCAACTACATCTGGCAGCCGTCGCCGCAGCCGGGCGAGGCGCCGACGCTGCTGGGCTATCCGGTGGCCGAGGCCGAGGACATGCCGGACGATCGCCGCCGATCGCTGTCGATCGCCTTCGGCGACTTCCGCCGCGGCTACCTGATCGTCGACCGCGTCGGCATCCGCGTGCTGCGCGATCCCTACAGCTCCAAGCCCTACGTGCTGTTCTACACGACCAAGCGCGTCGGCGGCGGCGTGCAGGACTTCGACGCGATCAAGCTGCTGAAGTTCGGGGTCTGATCGGTTGCGCGTCGACTCCGCGCCGCGGAGCCGGCCGACGCGCGCTCGATGCGCATGCTCCGCGGAGTCCTCCCGCCGCGGGTGACGGGCGTCGGCTGCGCCACTTTGGGTGCGGCCACGCCGTTTCAGTGCGCCTTCGGATGCCCCGTCTCGGCGGCGCGAGCTCCGCGACACTTCCGCGCGTACGTCACTCCAAACCCACGAGAGACAGCTCATGGCCCTCGTGCTGACGAGCGGGCCTGCCGCCGAGCCGGTGACGGTCGCGGAGGCCAAGGCCCATCTGCGCGTCGATCAGCAACCGCCGAGGACGCGCTGATCGCCAGCCTGATCCTGACCTCGCGCCTGCACATCGAGGCGGCGCTCGGCCTCGCCCTGATCACGCAGAGCTGGCGGCTGCATGCTCGACGCCTGGCCGACAGGCGCGATCGCGTCGCGCTGCCGCTCCGGCCGGTGCAGGCGGTGAGCGCGGTCCGCGTGCGCGACGGCGGACGGGACGCCGGCGGTCGTGCCGGCCAGCTGGACTATCTGGTCGACGGCCGCGCAGCGCCGCCGCGCCTGGTCGCGAGTCAACAGCGGCTGGCCGGCGCCCGGCGCGTGGCGGCGCCGGCATCGAGATCGATCTGACGGCCGGCTTTCGGCCGGCGGCCAGCGACGTGCCGGCAGCCGATCCGCCAGGCGCTGCTGCTGCTGGTGGCGCACTGGTACGAGCACCGCGATCCGATCGAGATCGGTCAGGCGCGGCCACGCGCTGCCGGCATGCGTCGGAGCTGCTGCGCCCTACAGGAGGGCGCGCCTATGAGAGCTGCAACATCGGCGAGCTGCGCCATCGCTTGGCGCTCGAAGCCGCGGCGCGCCGCCAGATGGTGGCGGCGGCGCGGCCGAGACATGGACGTCGGTGGCGAGGTCTGGGCCGAGATCGTGCCGGCGGCGGCGGCGAGGCGCTCGACGCCGACGTCGCGGGCCGGGTGTCGCACGAGGTCTGGACTGCGGACCGGCATCGGCGTCGCGCCGGAGATGCGCTTCCGGAGGGCGCGCGCGTGCTCGACATCCGCGCCGTGCTCGATCCGGACGGAGCGGCGGCGCTGGCTGCGATGTCTGTGCGAGGAGCGAGAGCTGTGACGATCTGCGTGTGACGTGATCGGCGCGGACGGCGGCGTTGCGGCGGCGGCGGTGGAGCAGGTCGCGGCGCGAGCGGCGCAACGGGCGGCGGCTCGGCGGCGGCAGAGCGGGCGTCGAGAGCGGCGCGGATGCGGCTGCGGCGCGCGCCGCGCCACGGCCGTCGACGGCACGTCGCGTCATCCGGTGACGGAGGCGCGCGATGGCGAGCGCCGGCTGGGCCCTGCAGCGGGCGATCTATGCGCGTTGACGACCGACGCGGCGTGCTGGCCGTGCTCGGCGGGCCGCACGTGTACGACGATGTGCCGCGCGGCGGCGATCCCCTACGTCACGCTCGGCGCAGAGCACGGTGCGCGACTGGAGCACGGCACGGAGCACGGGGACGAGCACACGCTGACGCTGCACGTCTGGTCGATGCGCGGCCGGGCGCAAGGCAGATGCACGAGATCATGGGGGCGATCACGGTGCCCTGCACGACGCGGCGCTGACGCTCGGCGGACACCGGCTGATCAATCTGCGGCAGGAATTCACCGAGGCGCGTCGCGACGCCGATGGCGAGACCTATCACGGCGTCATGCGCTTTCGGGCGGTGACGGAGCCGAGCGTGACGGAGTGCTGAGCGCCGAGCGCGCGTCGCCACTCGACACGCCGCGTCAACGGCTCAACGAACGCGCACCGGACATTGAACCATGAGAGCGGAGACAAATGGCAGCACAGAAAGGCAAGGATCTTCTGCTGAAGGTCGACAGCGACGGGCTCGGGGACGTTCACGACGGTGGCCGGGCTGCGGTCGCGCGGCATCGCGTTCAACGCCGAGAGCGGTCGACATCACGCATCACGGAGTCGGCCGGGCGCTGGCGCGAGCTGCTCGAAGGCGCCGGCGTCGAAGCGGCGCGCGTTGACGGGCTCCGGCATCTTCAAGGATGCGGCCTCCGACGCCACCGTGCGCGCCTACGTGTTCAACGGCACGATCCGCGCTGGCAGGTGGTGGTGCCGGATTTCGGCACCATCGCAGGGGCCGTTCCAGATCACCGTCGCTCGAGCTGACCGGCCGCCACGACGGCGAGGTCGCCTTCGAGATCGCGCTGGAGTTCGCGGGCGAGCTGGCGTTCGCGGCGGCGTGAGCGGCGCATCCGACGCTCGCATGCGGAGCCGGCCGGATGCGACGTTGCATGCAGCGTGCCGACCGCCAGATGCGTAGGAGGAGACCAATGGCCAACAGACATCGCGGCGAGATCGAGGCGCGGCTCGACGGCAGGCCGTACCGGCTCTGCCTGACGCTCGGTGCGCTGGCCGAGCTCGAGGCGGCGTTCGGCGACGCGGACATGCTGGCGCTGGCGACGCGCTTCGAGAGCGGCCGGCTGTCGGCGCGCGACTGCGTCCGCATCATCGGCGCGGGCCTGCGCGGGGCGGGCCACGACATCGCCGACGAGGCGGTGGCGCGATGCGGCACGGACGGCGGCGCGGCGGGCTTCGTCGCGATCGTCGCGCGGCTGCTGTCGGCGACGTTCGGCGGCGGCGAGGCAGCGGCAGCGCAGAGTACGGCGCGCGGCCGGAGAGGCCGCGCGCGCCCTTTCCCTGGGACGACGTGATGGCGGCGGGGCTCGGCGTGCTGCGGCTCGATGCCGCGCGCGTTCTGGGCGATGACGCCGAAGGAGCTGCGCGCGCGGCGCATCGCGGTGCGCTGCCGGCGGCGCGGCGCACGCGACGTGCGCGACCGGCGCGCGGCGATCTGGCGCGACTGATGCAGCAGTATCCGGATCGATGGAGGTGCCGATGGACGAGTTGGCAGCGATGGCGCACGGTCGAGACCTGGACGGTGCGTGGTCGAGGCCGACACGAGCGAGTTCAGCGAGCTGAACGCGGCGACTCAGGCTCGGCCGGCAGTTCTCGAGCACGCTGGTGACGGCGCTTCGAGGGCTTGGCGATCAAGGGCCGCAGCTTCAACGACGTGCTGAAGGGCGCTGGCGCTGGCCTGTCGCGCATGGCGCTGCAGGCGGCGTTCAAGCCGCTGGAGCAGGGGCTCGGCCAGATCTCTCGTCGGGGCTGCTGCTCGGGCGGCTTCGGCTTCGCCAAGGGCGGCGCCTTCCAGCAGGGCATGCCGGTGCCGTTCGCCAAGGGCGGCGTGATCGCCGAGCCCGGTGACGTTTCCGCTCGGCACGGCGGCGCTCGGGCTGGCGGGCGAGGCGGGCGCGGAGGCGATCCTGCCGCTGGCGCGCGGCACCGACGGACGGCTCGGCGTGGCGGCGCAGGGGGCGGCGGCGGCATCGAACGTCACGTTCAACGTCGACGCCCGACGCCGAGAGCTTCCGCCGCTCCGAGACGCAGATCGCGGCGATGCTGGCGCGCGGCGCGTCGGGCAGCGAATCGAGCGACAGCGTCGAACCTCTGATGACGCGATCGAGCGGTACCGATGAGCTTTCATGAAATCCGGTTTCCCGACCGACGATCTCGCGCAGTGCGACGCGGGCGGGCCGGAGCGGCGCACGGACGTGGTCGTGCTCGGCTCGGGCCACGAGGAGCGCAACAGCCGCTGGGCCAATTCGCGGCGGAGCTACAACGCCGGCTACGGCGTCAAGTCGCTCGACGATCTGCACGCGGTGATCGCCTTCTTCGAGGAGCGGCGCGGCCGGCTGCACGGCTTCCGCTGGCGCGATCACGCCGACTGGAAGTCGTGCCCGCCGTCGGCGACGACCGACGCGCGCTCGATCAGGCGATCGGCACCGGCACCGGCACAACGGCGGCGTTCCAGCTGGTCAAGACCTACGGCGCGCGCATGCGCCCTGGTCGCGCGAGATCACGAAGCCGGTGCCGGCACGGTGCTGGTCGCGGTCGCTGGCGTGGTCGCAGCGGAGGGCACCGCATTACGTCGTCGATCCGGCGAGCGGGCCTCGTGACGTTTCTTCCCGGGCCACATCCCGGCGGCAGGCGCGGTGGTCACGGCGGGCTTCGAGTTCGACGTGCCGGTGCGCTTCGACACCGACAAGCTCGAGATCAGCCTGTCAGGCTTCCAGCACGGCGCCATCCCGTCGATTCCGGTCGTCGAGGTGCGGATATGAAAACGCTGCCCGCCGGCGCTGCAGGCTCATCTCGACGGCGGCGCCACCACGCTCGCGCTGGTGCTGGCGGCTGACGCGCCGCGACGGCACGCGCCTCGGCTTCACCGATCACGACCGCGATATCGCCTTCGACGGCACGACGTTCGAGGCGGCGGCCGGCTTCACGGCGAGCGAGATCACGCGATCGCGGTCGGCCTGTCGTCGACAATCTCGAGGTGACGAGCGCGCTGACGTCGGAGCGGCTGGCGGAGACGGACCTTGCGGCCGGGCTCTACGACGATGCCGAGGTCGAGATCTTCCGCGTCAACTGGCAGGACCCGGCGCAGCGCGTGCTGATGCGCACCGGCAGCCTCGGCGAGGTGCGCGCGCGGGCGCGACGTTCACGGCCGAGGTGCGCGGGCTCGCGCACTATCTGCAGCAGCCGAAGGGGCGGCTGTTCCAGTTCACCTGCGATGCCGACCTCGGCGATGCGCGCTGCGGCGTCGACTCGCCGGCGCGACATTCACGCGGCAGCGGCACGGTCGTCGGCGGCGACGAGCCGCGACGGCGGTTCACGGTCGTCGGGGCTCGACGGCTTCGCCGACGGCTGGTTCACGCGCGGGCTGCTGACGTTCACGTCGGGGGCGGCGATGGCGGCAGCGCGGTCGAGGTGAAGCGAGCATCGTGCTGTCGGGCGGCGTGGTGACGCATCGAGCTGTGGCAGCCGGCGCGTGCGCCGCTGCTGCCGGGCGAGACGTTCGCGGTCACGGCCGGCTGCGACAAGCACTTCGCGACCTGCCAGGCGAAGTTCGCCAACGCGGTCAATTTCCGCGGCTTTCCGCACATGCCGGGCAACGACTTCGTCGACCCGGCGTAGCGCGCGTCGGGCGGAGGCTGAGGCTGAGGAGCAATTGCGATCGAGTGCGAGTCGGCAACGACGGACGCTTCGATCCGCGCGAGCACGAGATCGTGCGCGCGGTCGCGCGCGGCTGGATCGGCACGCCCTATCACCATCAGGCGAGCGTGCGAGGGCGTCGGCACCGATTGCCTCGGCCTGGTGCGCGGCGTCTGGCGCGAGCTCTATGGCATGCGAGCCGGAGGTGCCGCCGGCCTATTACGCGCGACTGGGCCGAGGCGGCCGGGCGCGAGACGATGCTCGAGGCGGCGCGGCGGCATCTGATGGAGATCGAGCCGGATGCGGCATGGCCGGGCGACGTGCTGCTGTTCCGCTGCGGCCGGGGACGGTGGCCAAGCACGCCGGCGATCATGGCGTCGGCCGGCGACGATGATCCACGCCATGGAGGGCGCGCCGGTCGCCGAGGTGCGCTGTCGCCGTGGTGGCGCCGCCGCATCGCCGGCGGCTTCTCATTTCCAGGAGACTGAACGACTGATGGCGACGCTCGCACTCGCCGCCGCCGGCGCGGCCGTCGGCAGCGCGCTGCTGCCGGCCGGCGTCACGCGTGCTCGGCGCCACGATCTCCGGCGCCGACGATCGGTCGCAGGTCGGCGCGCTCGCCGGCTCCTACGTCGACCAGGCGCTGTTCGGCGCCGTCGGGCCAGACGCGCGCGCTCGAAGGCCGCGGCTGTCGAGACCTGCACGTCACGGCATCGACCGAGGGCGCGCCGATCCCGCGCCTCTACGGCCGCGCGCGGCTCGGCGGCCAGGTGATCTGGGCGACGGATTTCGAGGAGGAGGTCATCGACGCACCAGCGGCGGCGGCGGCGGCGGCAAGGGCGGGCGCGGTGGCGGCGGCGCGCAGCGACGCGACGACGATCGAGTATCGCTACTTCGCCAATTTCGCGGTGGCGCTGTGCGAGGGCGAGATCAGCGGCATCGGCCGGGTGTGGGCGGACGGCCAGGAGCTCGATCTCGTCGGCAGCACGTCCACCGCGTCTACACCGGCAGCGAGACGCAGGCGCCCGACAGCCTGATCGCGGCGCGCGAGGGCGCGGGCAACGCGCCGGCCTATCGCGGCGTCGCCTACATCGTGTTCGAGCGGCTGGCGCTGGCGGCGTTCGGCAACCGCATGCCGCAACTGTCGTTCGAGGTGTATCGCGGCGGTCGACGCGTTCAACGCGCGGATCCGCGGCGTCGTCCTGATCCCGGGCTCGGGCGAGTTCGTCTACGCCACGCGAGGCGGTGACGCGCGGCATCGGCGGCGGCAGCAACGCGGCGCGAGAACGTGCATACGCGGCAGGGCGGCACCGACTGGACGGTTCGCCTCGACCAGCTCGAGGCGGCGCTGCCGAATGCGCGGATCGGTCTCGCTGATCGTCGAGCTGGTTCGGCACCGATCTGCGGGCCGGGCAGCTGCGAGATCAAGCCCGGCGTCGACCGCGCCGACAAGACGACGACGCCGGTCGCGTGGAGCGTGGCGGGCGTCGATCGCGCGGCGCGCGCATCGTCGTCAGTCGCGCGCGACGGCCGGCCGGCCTATGGCGGCACGCCGTCGGACCAGACGCGTGGTCGCGGCGATCCGGGATCTGCAGCGCGCGGCTACGCGGTGACGCTGACGCCGTTCGTGCTGATGGACATCGCCGGACGGCAACACGCTGCCGATCCCTTATGGCGGGGCCTCGCAGCCGGCCTATCCCTGGCGCGGGCGCATCACGGTCGATCCGGCGCCGGGGCAGCCGGGCTCGCCCGACAAGACGGCGGCGGCGGCGACGCAGATCGCGGCGTTCGTCGGCACGGCGCAGGCCGACGCGACTTCGCGATCGTCGGCGACGACGTCGTCTATTCCGGGCCGGCGGAGTGGTCGCTATCCGCCGCTTGGTGCTGCACCATGCCTGGCTGGCCAAGGCCGCCGGCGGGGTCGACGCCTTCGTCATCGGCACCGAGCTGCGCGGGCTGACGCGGTGCGCGGTCGGGCGCGGCGACGCTATCCGTTCGTCGCCGGCGCTGGTGCAGCTGGCGGCCGACGTGCAAGCCGTGCTCGGGGCCGGCGACCAAGGTGACCTATGCCGCCGACTGGGCCGAATATTTCGGCCATCAGCCGGCGGACGGCACGGGCGACGTCTATTTCCATCTCGATCCGCTGTGGGCGTCGGCGGCGATCGACGCCATCGGCATCGACGTCTACTGGCCGCTCGCCGACTGGCGCGACGGGCGCGACGCATCTCGACTATCTGGCCGGCGCGCGCTCGATCTACGATCTCGACTATCTGCAAGGCAACATCGCAGGGCGGCGAGGGCTACGACTGGTACTACGCCAGCGACGCCGATCGCGACGCGCAGATGCGCACGCCGATCACCGACGGCGCGGGCAAGCCGTGGGTGTTCCGCTACAAGGACATCAGCTCGCTGGTGGCAGAGCCAGCACTTACGACCGGCCGGGCGGCATCGAGAGCGCGACGCCGACGGCCTGGGTGCCGCAGTCGAAGCCGTTCTGGTTCATGGAGATCGGCTGCCCGGCGGTCGACAAGGGCGCCAACCAGCCCAACGTGTTCGTCGATCCCAAGAGCAGCGGAGAGCGCGCTGCCGTATTTCTCGCGCGGCACGCGCGACGACCTGATGCAGCGCCGCTATCCTCGAGGCGCTCATCGCAGGCGTTCGATCCCGCGCATCGCCGGCTATCTCGCCGGCGCCAACCCGGTCTCGACCGTCTACGGCGGGCGCATGGTCGATCTCGACGCGGATCCACGTCTATGCCTGGGACGCGCGGCCGTTTCCCGCCTTTCCCGTACGACGCGCGAGATCTGGGGCGACGGCGCCAACTGGCGGCTCGGGCACTGGCTCAACGGCCGGCTGGCGAGCGCGCTCGCTGGCGGCGCTGGTCGGCGCAGACTGCTCGCGGACTTCGGCTTCGCCGACGCACGAGGCCGGCGGCGCTCGACGGCACGGTGCCGGGCTACGTCGATCGATCGCATCATGTCGGCGCGCGACGCGCTGCAGCCGCTGGAGCTCGCCTACTTCTTCGACGCGCTGGAAAGCGGCGCGGCGATCGTGTTCCGCCATCGCGGCGCCGAGCCGGCGGTGGCGAGCTGACCGTGGATCGATCTCGTCGAGACGCGAGCCGGCGGCGCCGCTGCTGACGCTGACGCGCGGGCAGGAGACGGAGCTGCCGGCGTCGGCCAAGATCAGCTACATCGTCGGCGGCCAGCGACTATCGCCAGGCGGTGGCCGAGGCGCGCCGGCTGACCGGGGCAGCGGCGCGCGTGGCGCAGGCCGAGCTGCCGATCGTGCTCGACGGCGACCAGGCCGACGCGATCGCGGAGGCGTGGCTGTTCGAGGCCTGGGCCTCGCGCGAGCGGGCGCAGCTTCAGCGCTGCCGCCGAGCCTGCTGGCGATCGAGCCGGGCGATGATCGAGCTGGACATGTGCCGGCGATGGCGCGGCCTCGTTCCGCGTCACCGAGATCGGCGAGCGCGGCGCGCGCGAGATCGAGGCGCGCAGCATCGATCCCGAGGTCTACGGCGGCGTTGCGGCCGCGCGAGCGGCCGGGCGCGGCCGGACGCTGCCGGTTGCGTCGGGCCAGCCGCTGGTCGTGTTCCTCGATCTGCCGCTGCTGCGCGGCGACGAGCCGCCGGAGGCGGGCTATCGTCGCGGCGACGCAGATCGCCGTGGCCGGGCGGCGTCGCCTTCTACCGCTCGCCGGAGACGACGGGCTTCACGCTGCGAGGCGATCGCCTCGGCGCCGGCCATCGATCGGCACCACGCTCGACCCGACTGCCGGCGGGGCCGGAATGGCGGATCGATCTGGGCCACGCGGTGCGCGTCGTGCTCGAGAGCGGCGAGCTGCCCTCGGTGACGCGCCTGCAGATGCTGGCGGGCCAGAATGTCGCGGCGATGCAGAACGCGGCCGGCGACTGGGAGGTCATCCAGTTCGAGACGGCGACGCTGGTGGCGCCGAGGACCTATCGAGCTGTCGGGGCTGCTGCGCGGACAGGCCGGCACCGAGCTGGCGATGCGGGCGCCGCTCGCGGCGGGCGCGCGCTTCGTGCTGCTCAACGGCGCGGTCGCGCGGGTCGGCGCTGACGCTCGACGAGTTCGGGCTGCCCTACAACTGGCAGGTCGGGCCGGCGAGCCGCGATATCGGCGATGCGTCCTATGCCGACGCGCGCAGCACACGTTCCGCGGCGCGGGCTGAGGCCGCTGAGCGCCGGTGCACGTGCGCGGCGCGCGAGCGGCGGCTGGCGATCATCGCGATCTCCTGGCTCGGCGGACGCGGACCGGCGGCGACACCTGGGAGACGGCCGAGGTGCCGCTCGGCGAGGACAGCGAGCGCTACGAGATCGACATTCTCGACGGCGCGGCGGTGATGCGCACGATCGAGCAGCGACATCGACGGCGGCGCACTATACGCGCCGCCGAGCAGATCGCCGACTTCGGAGCCGTGCAGCGCGAGCGTCAGCGTGCGCGTGCATCAGTCTCGGCGAGCATATGGCCGCGGCGCGGCGCGCGAAGCCGTGCTCTGACGCCGGCGGCGGACTTCAATCAGCGTGCGACAGGGACAGCAATGCAGCAGCCAGGCATGGCTCGAGCACGCCTGGGCCGGAGCTCGGCCAGCGCGAGGTGGCCGGCGCGGGCGACAATCCGCGCATCGCCGCATTTTCAAGGACGCCGGGCATCCGGAGATGCAGATCACGACGAGGTCGCCTGGTGCGCGGCGTTCGTCGGCGCCTGCCTGGAGCGGGCGGGATTGCGCGGCACGCGGCTGCTGCTGGCGCGCTCCTATCTCGCGTGCGGGGCAGCCGCTCGAGGGGTTCCGGCTCGGCGCGATCGCCGTGCTGTCGCGCGGCAGCGATCCGGCCCTGGGCCATGTCGGCTTCCTGGTCGGCGAGACGGCGACGGCGATCTCTGCTCGGCGGCAACCAGGGCGATGCGGTCTCGGTCGCAGCGTTTCGCGAAGTCGCGGCTGCTCGGCCTGCGCTGGCCGGACGAGAAGCGGATCGCGATGAGCCACGCGCCTCAGATCGCGAGCCGCGGCAGCGGCGGACTTCGATCGGCGCGCTGGCCCACGTGCTGGAGATGGAAGGCGGCTGGACCGAGGATCCGCACGATCCCGGCGGGCCGACCAATCAGGGCATCACGCTGGCGATCTACGCGGCGTGGAAGGGCATCGCGCTCGATGCGATCAACGCGGCAGCGCTGAAGGCCGAGCTGAAGGCGATCACGCCGGAGACAGTGCGGGCGATCTATCGGCAGCGCTATTGGCGGCCGTCGGGCGCGGAGGCGTTCGCGCCGGCGCTGGCGCTGATGCACTTCGATGCCGCCGTCAACCACGGCGTCGGGGCGGCGATCCGCATGCTGCAGGAGGCGCTCGGCGCGACGATCGACGGCGAGATCGGGCCGAGACGCGCGGCGGCGATCACGCGCAGCCCCGCCGCCGGTCATCGTCACGAGCTACGCCGACATCCGCCGCGCGAAGTACCGGGCGCTGCCGCACTTCTGGCGGTTCGGACGCGGCTGGCTGGCGCGCGGACGTGCACTGCTCGAACGTGCGCTGGCGCTCGAGGATCAGCAATGCGCACATTCGATCAACCAGAAAGGAACCGAGACCATGACGAGACAGACAATCCGCGGTGACGCCGCGCCCAAGTGGTGGGGCGAGTCGATGACCATCTGGGGCGCGCTGATCACGGCGCTGGCGACCGTGCTGCCGGCGGTCGGGCCGCTGATCGGCCTCGACATCACGGGCGAGGTGATCCGGCAGGTCGGCGGCCAGGCGGCGCAGGCGTTCCAGGCGATGGCGGGCTCGTCGGCACGGTGCTGACGATCTACGGCCGCTTCCGCGCGGTGCAGCCGCTGGCGCAGCGCGATGTGAGTTTCAAGTTCTGAGGTCTCGCGCGGATCGCCGGAAGCGGGTATTCATGGGAGGTTCAGGCGCTGGGACCTGAGTTTCGGCGACCTCGACCACTGGATTTCGATGATGACCCGCACCCTGATCATTGCAGCTGCCGTTCTGTCGCACGTTGCCGCCGCGACGGCGACGGCGCGCGCGGGCGAGACCTGCATGGCGGATTGGTCGCTTGCGGCGTCCGTCGTGCGGAAGGAAGGCCTGGCGACGGTCGAGCAGCTTTCGAAGCTCGCCCACAAGCGGGGGCGGGCGACATCGTGCGGATGACGTTGTGCGAGGACGGCGGGAACTACGTCTATCGGCTCGTCGTCAAGGACCGGCAACGGGCAGCTCAAGACGCTGACCGTCGATGCCCGAGAGCCGTTTGCGCGGTAGTCTCGTCGCGCTGGTCTAGCAATGCGCTGCGGCAGGCATGTATACTCCGGCCACCGAAGTCGAATGACATGCAACCTGGGCCAGGGGATTTCCCGTGCGCATACTCGTCGTCGAGGATGATCCGGATCTCAATCGCCAGCTGGTGCAGCGCGACTGCGGACGCCGGCTATGCGGTCGATAGCGCCAGCGACGGCGAGGAAGGCTACTTCCTCGGCGAGACCGAGCCCTACGATATCGTCATTCTCGATATCGGCCTGCCGAAGATGGACGGGTCGTCCATTCTCGAGCAATGGCGGCGTGCGGACCGCAACATGCCGGTCATCATGCTGACGGCGCGCGACCGCTGGAGCGACAAGGTGGCTGGGCATGGACGCCGGCGCCGACGACTATCTCGCCAAGCCGTTCCACATGGAGGAGCTGTTGGCGCGGATCCGGGCGCAGGTGCGGCGCGCCTCCGGCCACGCCAAGAGCGAGATCGAGTGCGGGCCGCTGCGGCTCGATACCAAATCGGCGCGGGTGACATGCGCGGGCCAGCAGGTCAAGCTCACGTCGCACGAGTACCGGCTGCTCGCCTATATGATGCATCACAGCGGCCGGGTGGTGTCGCGCACCGAGCTGGTCGAGCATCTCTACGAGCAGGACTTCGATCGCGACTTCAACACGATCGAGGTGTTCATCGGCCGGCTGAGAAAGAAGATCCCGGCCGACGTGATCGAAACCGTGCGCGGTCTCGGCTACCGGTTGGCCGAAGCGACCGATGCGGCTTAACTCGCTCGCCTTCCGTCTGTTCGCGACGTCGGCGGCATGGACGTTCGTGGTCCTGCCGATCGCCGGGATCATCATATTCTCGATCTACAAGGCCGATCTTCAGCGTGACTATGATGACCGGCTGAAACGCCTCGCCGATGGCGTGCGGCTGGACAGCATGGACGGGCTGACCGATCCGCTGGCGCCCATCAACCGCTTCGAGCCCTTGTTCGAGCAGACCCATTCCGGCTGGTACTGGCAGATCAAGCCGCTCGACGAAGCCGGGAAGCGCTGGCGGGTGTCGGCGTCGCTGGCGACGGGCGAGCTCGAGAGCCCGATCGAGAAAAAGTTCCCCAGCGACGAGACCGGCACGCGCTGGATGAACGTGAAGGGTCCGACGGGCGAGCCGATCCGCATCGTCGAGCTGATCGATACGCTGCAGCACGAGCCGGGTCCGCGCTATTCGATCACGGTGGCGGGACCGCATCGACGAATTGAACGAACGCGTGTCGGAGTTCGGGCGGCGGCTGACGGTCGCGCTGGCGCTGGCTGGGCTCGGACTGCTCGCGACGACGCTGTTCCAGGTGCGGTTCGGCCTGTTGCCGCTGCAGAAGATCGAGCGCGGGCTGGCGGCGATCCGGAGCGGGGAAGAGACGCAGCTCGATGGCGAGCTGCCGACCGAGATCGAGCCGCTGCAGACGGAGCTGAACGCGCTGATCAAGTCGAACCAGGAGATCGTCGACCGGGCGCGGACCCAGGTCGGCAACCTGGCGCATGCGCTGAAAACGCCGCTTGCTGTGATCACCAACGAGGCGCGGGATGATCCAGACCCCGTTCGCGCGCAAGGTCGCCGAGCAGGCCACGCTGATGCGCGATCAGGTCAGTCACTATCTCGACCGTGCGCGAATGGCGGCGCGGGTCGGCGTCGTGGGGCGGGTGACGCCGGTGCCGGAGGTGATCGAGCCGCTGGCGCGAGCGCTGGAGCGTATCCACCGTGACAAGGGCGTCTCGATCAGGGTCGAGTGTCCGCAGGACGCACGCTTCCAGGGCGAAAAGCAGGACCTCGAGGAAATGCTCGGCAATCTGCTCGACAACGCGGCCAAGTGGTCGCGCCGGCAAGTGGATCTGACCGTAAACGTTGTGACGCCGGCAAAGGGGCAGGCGCGGCGGATCGTATTCGTCGTCGAGGACGACGGGCCGGGTCTGACGGAGGAGCAGCGCGCCAAGATCGGCAAGCGCGGGCTGAGGCTCGACGAAACAAAGCCTGGATCGGGGCTCGGACTGTCGATCGTGGCCGATCTCGCGCTGTCCTATCGAGGGGCGTTTTCGCTCGATGCGTCGCGTCGCGGCGGGCTCGCAGCGCGGCTGGAGCTGCCGGCGGTCTAGCCTCGGGGCGTCGTTTGTATAGGGCGCGGCGGATCGTCCGCGAGAAGCAGGGTCGAACTTTCGCCCAAATCGCCGCCCATCTGCTGGCGGTGGTTCGGGAACCCTAGTCGCTACATAGACGTAGATTGCGAGGGGCTGGCCATCGGCGCGCCAAAGCGTGCTGAATTCGACGGGAGGATTTCGACCATGCGTCTTGCACGCAACATCGCCATACTAGCAGTTCCGCTGACGCTGGCCGCGTGTGGACCGAATGCCAACAAGGCCGATGCGGGTCTAGTCGGCGGCGCGGTTGCCGGCGGGCTCGTCGGCAGCGCCTTCGGTAAGGGCAAGGGAAATATTCTCGCCACGGCAGCCGGCGCGGTCGTCGGCGGCATCATCGGTAACGAGATCGGGCGCTCACTCGACGAGCGGGATCGGCTTTTGGCACAGGAAACCGAGTTCGACGCGCTCGAGCGCGGGGAATTGGGGCGCGTGCGGACGTGGCGCAATCCCAACAACGGCCGCTACGGCGAAGTCGTGCCGAGCCGCCCATACCGGCGGGGCGAGCGCGACTGCCGCGATTATACCCACAAAGTATACATCGACGGGCGCCCGCAAGCGATGCGCGGCACGGCCTGCCGCAACCCCGACGGAACCTGGAGCAATGTCGGTTGAGCGGCGAGCGGCCAGTTGAGCGGGTTCGAATACGTGAAAAATGGTCGACGCGCACCCCGGGCACCCGGGGTGCGCGTTTTTCCGTTTTCAGCCTCTTTTCGGCCGAGTGGCACCGCGACAGTTAGGCACTTGGCGGCACGGGCACTTGTCTTGCTGCCCGCCCACCCCTAATCCGAAGGGGACGAGTTAAGTTGGGATCAGTCATGCTGCTGTGGTTGGGTTTCTCGGTCATAACGGCGGCAGTGGTCGCGGCGTTGCTGCGGCCGCTGTTTCGAGGGACCGCTGCTGTGCTCGATCCGGCTGCAGCGGATCTGGCGGTCTATCGTGACCAATTGACCGAGATCACCCTCGACCGTGAGCGCGGATTGATTGCGGACGGCGAGGCCGAAGCTGCGCGCACAGAGGTGGCGCGGCGTCTGCTGGCGCGTGAGCAAGCGTTACCCGGGCCTCTATCGGCACGCAGAACCGCCGGCCACACGGCGGGGGGGCAGCCAGCGACGGCGTAGACCGATCGATGTCGCGCGCGGCCATGTTCGTCGGCGCCCTGGTGCCGCTGTTGGCCATCGGGCTCTATCTTCAGTTCGGCTCACCTCGGTTGCCGGCTCAGCCGCATTTGGCGCGCGTATCGAAGCCGAACGAGACGGCGAGCATCGACGAATTGCTGGCCAAGGTCGAGGCGCGGCTGAGGGCCAATCCCGAAGATGGTCAGGGCTGGGACGTCATCGCTCCGGTCTACATGGTTCAGCAACGCCCGCTCGAAGCCGCCAATGCGTTCGCGCGCGCCATCTCGATCCTCGGCGAAACGCCGAAGCGGCTCGCGGGGCTGGCGGAAGCGCACGTGCTGGCATCGAACGGCATGGTCGTCGAACCGGCTCGGCTGGCCTATGAGCGGCTGCGTGTGCTGGAGCCGGGGCGACTCGAGCCGAGGTTCTGGCTGGCGTTCGCAAAGGAACAGGATGGCAAGCTCGATGCCGCCGCCGCCGAGTACCGGGCGTTGCTGGCCGATGCCCCGCCCGATGCTCCTTGGAAGCCGATGGTCGAGGAGCGTCTCCAGGATGTAAACAGCCGGGTTGCTGGCGGCGGTGCGCCGGTGGCGGCAGCGCCTGTCGTATCGGCCCCTGCCTCATCGCCCCCGGTCGCCAGTAAACCTGCCGCGGCTGCCGCCGGTCCTCGCCAGGAAGATATCGAAGCGGCGTCGAAGATGACCGCCGAGCAGCGCGCCGCAATGATCGAAAAGATGGTCGAAGGCCTCGCCGCCAAGCTGAAGGCGAATGGCAAGGACGTGGCGGGCTGGATCAACCTCGTGCGGGCGTATACGGTGATGGGTCGGCGCGGCGATGCGCAAGCCGCACTTGCGCGAGGCCCGGAGCCAATTGGCTGGAGACAATGCGGCGCTGGCGGAGATCGCGGCATTGGAGAAGTCGCTGGGGCTTGGATCGTGAGCCACGGTTCTGACGCTGGATCGTGTTCTAGGAGAAGGTATGACCCGTAAGCAACGGCGCGGACTTCTGATCGGCTTGGGCGTTGGCGTTCTATCGATCGCAGCGATCCTGGTGATGTTCGCATTGCGCGACACGGTGGTGTTTTTCCATACGCCGAGTGACATCGTCGGAAAAGAAGATCCCGGCTGGCCAGCGCATTCGGCTGGGCGGGTTGGTGGCCGATGGATCGGTGAAACGTGGCGAGGGCGCACGCGTCGGCTTTTCCGTCACCGATACCTTGAAGACGATCCCGGTCACGTATCAGGGCATTCTGCCCGACCTGTTCCGCGAGGGGCAGGGCGTGGTGGCCGAGGGAAAAATCGACGCGACAGGCGTGTTCGTGGCCGATAGCGTGCTCGCCAAGCACGACGAGAATTACATGCCGCCCGAAGTCGCCAAGTCGCTCAAGGAGCGCGGCGTCAAGCTCGGAGACACCAAATCGCATCCCACTGGTGCAGCTGCGCCGGCGGCCCGCACGAACTGAGCACGAACTGAGGGAGCCGCGCGTGATCGTCGAGCTCGGACATTTTGCCTTGATCCTGGCGCTGGTGGTGGCCGGCGTGCAGATGGTGGTGCCGGCGTACGGGGCGCGGCGGCGCGACGGCCGGCTGATGGCCATCGGCGAGCCGGCGGCGCTCAGTCAGTTCGCGTTGCTGATGGCGGCCTTCATCGCGCTCGGGCACGCCTTCGTGACATCGGACTTCTCGGTCGCCAACGTTTTCCAGAATTCGCATTCGGCCAAGCCGATGCTCTACAAGATCTCGGGCGTGTGGGGGAACCACGAAGGCTCGATGCTGCTGTGGGTGCTGATCCTGGCGCTGTTCGGTGCGGCAGTCGCCGCCTTCGGCCAGAACCTTCCGGCGACGCTCCGGGCGCGGCGTGCTCTCGGTGCAGGCGTCGATCGCGTTCGCGTTCTGCCTGTTCATTCTGCCGACCTCGAACCCGTTTGCGCGGCTCGACCCCGCGCCAGCTGAAGGCCGCGGCCTCAATCCCATCCTGCAGGACCCCGCGCTGGCCTTCCATCCGCCGTTGCTCTACGCGGGATATGTCGGCTTCTCGATGGCGTTCTCGTTCGCCATCGCCGCGCTGATCGAAGGACGCACGGACGCCGCTTGGGCGCGCTGGGTGCGGCCATGGACGCTGGCTGCCTGGATGTGCCTGACGCTCGGCATCGCCATGGGCTCGTGGTGGGCCTACTACGAGCTCGGCTGGGGCGGCTGGTGGTTCTGGGACCCGGTCGAGAACGCCTCGTTCATGCCGTGGCTCGCGGGCACGGCGCTGCTGCACTCGGCGCTGGTGATGGAGAAGCGCGAGGCGCTCAAGGTCTGGACGATCCTGCTCGCCATCCTCACCTTCTCGCTGTCGCTGCTCGGCACCTTCCTGGTCCGCTCGGGCGTGCTGTCGTCGGTGCACGCCTTCGCCGTCGATCCCGAGCGCGGCGTTTTCATTCTCGGCTATCATGGTGGTGTTCATCGGCGGCGGGCTGGCGCTGTTCGCGCTCAGCGCGCGGCGAGATGCGGCAGGGCGGATTGTTCGCGCCGATCTCGCGCGAAGGCGGGCTCGTGCTCAACAACGTCCTGCTGACGACGGCCTGCGCCACGGTGCTCGTCGGCACGCTCTATCCGCTTGGCGCTCGAAGCCATCACGGGCGACAAGATCTCGGTCGGCCCGCCCTACTTCAATATGACCTTCGGGCCGCTGATGCTGCCGCTGCTGCTGGCGTTGCCGTTCGGACCGTTCCTGGCCTGGAAGCGGGGCGACGTCGGCGGCGCGGCGCAGCGGCTGCTGTTCGCGGCGGTGATCGCGGCTGGTCGCGGTGGTGGCGAGCTATGCGGCTTTCCGGCGCGGACCGTGGCTTGCGCCGTTCGGCATCGCGCTCGGCGTGTGCGTGATGGCGGGAGCGCTGTCGGAGATTGGCTATCGGGTGAAGCTCGGATCGTCGTCGCGTGACGGAGGTCATGCGCCGGCTCGGTCATCTGCCGCGTTCGGTCATCGGCACGACGCTCGCTCATTTCGGCGTCGGGCTGATGGTGGTCGGCATCGTGGCGACGAGCGCCTATCAGAGCGAGACGCGTGCTGGTCATGAAGCCGGGCGAGCGAACGGAAATCGCCGGCTACGCGCTGACGTTCAAGGGCGTGGCGCCGTAGCAAGGTCCGAACTATCGCGAGCAGATCGGGACTTTCGAGGTGATGCGCAGCGGCGGCGGCGCGTGACGACGCTCGATCCCGCCAAGCGCCTGTACGATCAGCCGCCGCAGCCGACCATCGGAGGCGGGTATCCACGCCTCCTGGCGCGGCGATCTCTACACGGTGCTCGGTGACGCGCAGCAGGACGGCGGCTTCGCGGTGCGGCTCTATTTCAATCCGCTCGTCCGCTTCATCTGGATCGGCGCGGTGATCATGTTCATCGCCGGCGGCGTTTCGCTCACCGACCGGCGGCTGCGAGTCGGCGCGCCCATACGCGGCCAGCGGCGCGCTCCTTCACCGCAGCCGGCGGAGTGATGTGATGGGGTTCGAAGGTGCAATTCGGCTGATGCGGGTGACGGCGGTGTTGGTCAGTTCGGCGCTGGCCGGTCCGGCGCGGCGGTCGAGCCCGACGAGATCCTG
This sequence comes from uncultured Alphaproteobacteria bacterium, assembly GCA_963819775.1. Classification (GTDB taxonomy): domain Bacteria; phylum Pseudomonadota; class Alphaproteobacteria; order Rhizobiales; family Hyphomicrobiaceae; genus JAKAML01. The sequence continues at coordinate 299,504 of CAWFXM010000006.1, read as the reverse complement.
CCTGACGCGAAGCTCGAGGCACGCGCGCGGCGCGCTCTCGGTCGATCTGCGCTGCCTTGTCTGCCAGAACCAATCGATCGACGACAGCAATGCGCCGCTGGCGCGGGATCTGCGGATCCTGGTGCGCGAGCGGCTCAAGTCCGGCGACAGCGATGCGGATGTGATGCAGTATGTGGTCGCGCGCTATGGCGATTTCGTGCTGCTGCGGCCGCCGCTCAATTGGAAGACGCTGCTGCTTGTGGCTGTCGGCGCCGCTGCTGCTGCTGCTCGTCGGCGCCATGATGTGGCGGTCGACCGTGGGGGCGCCGCGCGACAACGGCTGCTCAAACCGGCGCGAAGCCGTTGTCGCGCGAGGAAGAGGACCGGCTCGCGCGGTTGCTCAAAGACCAGGGCGCCGAATAGACGAGCCGACAATGCGTTATATCACTCCAAGTCGCGTAGCAGCCGTCGCGTCGGCAATCCGGTGATCGGCAGTCCAGCGCGGAATTGAAGGCGCTTGATCGCCGCCGCGAGGCGAGGCGTGCGGCTGCCATCGAGCGGCCCGGCGTAATCGCCCGTCGCCGCGAGCCGGCTCTGCAACTCGCGGATGCTGGATCTGGCAACAAGCAATTCGGCATCGGCGAACGCAGCGACAGCATCGGCGACGGTGTGACCGGCGATAGCCGTGTTGGCGATGTCGCGCGAACTCGAAGCGGCGCCGCTCACCGACTGCCGTTCACGGGCGGGCGTCGCGACGGTCGAGTGGAGATAGGTCCCGACATTGATGCCGACCACCTCCGGCCCGTCGGGACCATCGAACAGCAGCGGTGAGCCCGACGACGAGCCGCCGGTATCGCAGGTGTGCAGGATCAGATCATCGGCCTTTCGAAAGTCGCTGCGAATGGTGTCCCACGTGGCTCCGTCGAAGGAGCGTGGCGCGTCGCACGGTGCGCCGAGTGCACGGGTGAAGTTCTCGAAGTCGCGATGGAAGGCGATATTGTAGACGCGCTTGTCGCGTGCGAGGTCGAGGACATCCTGCGTCGACCGGCGGCTGATGGTCAGCCCGCCAGCCGGGCAGACATTGCGGTCGAGGCGGATCAGTGTCCAGTCGCTGACGGCGTCGATCGGCGGCCGCAGGTTGAGTTTCGTCGAGCCGACCAGGACGTTGTCGGCGGCGGTCCGGTGGCCGGCACCGGCGATGCGGGCGTCACTGCCGGCACTTTGCAGGGATTTGCGGAACCGGATGGCGTCGAGCCGGGCGCCGCCTGGTCCTTCGGCAGGATACAGGCAATGGGCGGCGGTCATCACGGTTGCGGTGCCGACGCAGAACGCGGTGCAGACGGTTTTCCGGTCGAGGTCCACGAGCACGCCGATCTTGTCGGCGACGGCTGAGCGGTCCTTCGGGCTCTGGATGCGGTCGTCGCGTCCGAAGACGGCGATTTCGACAACCGCCGAGGCGGGGGGCTCGAAGTGGGGGACGAGCGGGCCTGCGAGGCTGGCGCCCGGCAGACCAAAAGTGTCGCCATAGCGTGGAATGCGGCAAGGCCGGTCGCCTGCCAGCCGCCCGCCGCCGGCGCCTTGCCGCCCCCCAATCGCCGCTAGTTTCGATCCATTTCGGCACGATGTGACCACGCATCCCGTCGGCGCGGTCACGCGGACCGGTCCAACATTACCAACTGTTAAGGCCGCCGAAATGCTGCCGTAAGGGCCGCTTGCGTATTTCCGATGGCAGGAGGCAATGCGTGCCTCGCGCAACGGAGAACATCGATGATCGCCAAGCCTTCCACGTCGGGCTCAGCAAAAACCGGGCCACTGGCCACTCGTGTAGCCGGGTCCATGCGCGCGCCCCGCGCCCTCGCGGCGGCCGTGATCGGAGCGGGCGTTCTGGCGCTGGCGGGGCCGGCCGTCGTGACGCCGGCGTTTTCGCAGTTCAAGCCCGACGCCATGGCGCGGGCGCCGTTGTCGTTCGCCGATATCGTCGACAAGGTGAAGCCGGCAGTGGTCAGCATCTCGGTCAGCGGCGAGCAGAAGGTCGCCAAGAACCAGAAGGGTGCGCCCGGCGCTCCCGGTAGTGCTCCTGGCGCCGCGCCCGGCGTTCCGGGGATGCCCGACCTGCCCGACGACCATCCGCTGAGCGAGTTCTTCAAGAACCTGCCCAAGGAATTCCGTGGCCAGCCGGGCCAGCCTGGCGCGCAGAAGCCGGTCCAGGGCCAGGGCTCGGGCTTCGTCATTTCGCCCGACGGTTACGTCGTGACCAACAATCACGTCATCGAAGGCGCGGGCAAGATCCAGGTCAGCTTCGACGAGCAGAACAAGCACGATGCAGAGCTGGTCGGCACCGATCCGCGCACCGATCTCGCGCTCCTGAAGATCAAGGGCGACAAGGCGTTCCCGTTCCTCAAGTTCGCCGAGAAGCCGGCGCGCGTCGGCGACTGGGCGATCGCGGTCGGCAATCCGTTCGGTCTCGGCGGCACGGTCACGGCGGGCATCCTGTCGGCCATGGGCCGCGATATCGGTTCGGGCCCGTACGACTTCATTCAGATCGACGCGGCGGTGAACCGCGGCAACTCCGGTGGTCCGACGTTCAATCTCGACGGCGAGGTCATCGGCGTCAACACGGCGATCTACAGCCCGTCGGGCGGCAACGTCGGCATCGCCTTCGCGGTCCCGGCCAAGACCGCGACCGAGGTCGTCGACGCAGCTCAAGTCGACCGGCACCGTCAGCCGCGGCTGGCTCGGCGTCAAGATCCAGAACGTCGACGAGGACACGGCGGCATCGATCGGCCTCACCGAGCCCGAGGGCGCGCTTCGTCACCGAGGTGACGCCGAACGGTCCGGCTGTCGCAGCGCGGCCTCAAGGCGCAGGACGCCATCCTGCAGGTCAACGGCGACAAGATCGCCGACAGCCGCGACCTCGCGCGCAAGATCGCCGAGTACGCGCCGAACACGACGGTCGACGTCAAGGTCTGGCGCAACAACGGCGAGCAGTCGCTCAAGGTGAAGCTCGGCACGTTCCCGTCGTCGAAGGACGAGTTGTCGAAGCTCGAGCAGTCGAAGCCTGCCCCGGCGGGTCAGACGTCGCTGGCGCAGCTCGGCTTGACGCTGACGCCGGCGCGGCAGGGCACGGGCAAGGAAGGCGGCGTTGTGATCGCCGAGGTCGAGCCGGGCTCGGACGCGGCGCAGAAGGGCCTCAAGTCGGGTGACGTCATCCTCGAGGTCCAGGGGCAGCCCGTCACGACGGCGGACGAGGTCCTGGCCGGGGTCAAGAAGGCGGCCGAACTCGGCCGCAAGGCGGTGCTGCTGCACGTCAAGTCGGCCGACAAAAGCGCTTCGTGGCGGTCCAGCTCAAGAAGGGCTAAGACGATCCCAATGCGAGACGGCGTGGCGGCTCGCTCCCTTTGGAGTGGGCCGCCTCGTCGTATCCGGCGCCGGACTTAGCGGGAGACGAATTCAAAGCGATCGCATGCGCGTGCTGCTGATCGAGGATGACCGCGAGACGGCGCAGTTCCTGCAGAAGGCGCTGCGTGAAAGCGGACACGCGGCCGATCTCGCGGAGGACGGCGAGGCCGGGCTCGCGCATGGCCGAGGGTGGCGGCTACGACGTGCTGATCGTCGACCGGATGCTGCCCAAGCTCGAGGGCCTGGCCGTCGTCAAGTCGCTGCGCACGCTAGGGCACCGCACGCCGGTGCTGATCCTGTCGGCGCTGGGCGAGGTCGACGATCGCGTCAAGGGACTTCGCGCCGGCGGCGACGATTATCTGACCAAGCCCTATGCCTATACCGAGCTGCTGGCCCGCATCGAGGCGCTGGCCCGCCGCGCGGTGCCGGAGGAGCAGGAGACGCGCTACGTCGTGGGCGATCTCGTGCTCGACCGCCTGGCGCATCGCGTCACGCGCGCGGGCGAGCCGATCCCGCTGCAGCCGCGCGAGTACCGGCTGCTCGAATACCTGATGAAGCATGCGGGGCAGGTCGTGACGCGGACCATGCTGCTGGAGAACGTCTGGGACTATCACTTCGATCCGCAGACCAACGTGATCGACGTGCACGTCTCCCGCCTGCGGGCGAAGATCGACAAGGGCTTCGAGCGCGCCGCTGCTGCATACCGTGCGCGGCGCGGGATACATGATCCGTGCCGGTACCGAGTAGGGCTCTGACCCAGCTGCTGGGGACAACGACGTTCCGGCTTGCTTCCAGCATCGTCGCGCTGTTCGTGGTGGCGGCGGCGGTCATCGTCTGGCTGCTGCATGCGCAAACCAACGCCGCATTGACCGAGCAGGTGCTGGCGGGGCTCCGAAGCGAGGCCGACGCGCTGTCGGTCTTGGCGCGCGACAGCGGTGTGGCTGCGCTGGACCGCGCAGTGGCCGAACGCAGCATACCCCGATCCACTCAGCTCTATGGCCTGACCGACGCGGCGGGCGTCCCGCTGGCGGGGAATCTGCCCGGCATTCCGGCCGAGGTGCGGGGCGCGGCGACCGGTGGCGTGTTCCGCTATCGAGCCGGCCGGACGCTGCCGACGCGGCACTTCGGCTGGCGGTTGCGATTCCGGTCGATGCCGGCCCCGAGCGACGACTGGTCGTCGGCCGCGACATCGAGGATCAACGTGGCTTTGCAGAACGGGTCCGGCGAATATTTCTCTACGGCTTCGGCGGACTGGCGCTGGCAGGGCTTGCGGGCGGGCTGCTGATGAGCCGCGTCGTCGTGGGCCGCATCGACGAGATCAACGCGGCCGCGCACTCGATCATGGCCGGCGACCTCGATCGCCGCATCGAAACCCGTGGCACCGGCGACGAGATCGATGGTCTGGCGCAAAACCTCAATGCCATGCTCGACCGCATCGAGCAGCTGATGGGCGGTTTGCGGGAGGTGTCCGACAACATCGCGCACGATCTCAAGACGCCGCTGACCCGGCTGAGAAGCAGGGCCGAGGCCGCATTGCGCGGCAAAGGCGGCGACGAAGGCTATCGCGGCGGTCTCGAGCGGATACTGGAAGAGGCCGACGAGCTGATCAAGACGTTCAACGCGCTGCTGCTCATTGCGCGGCTGGAAGCCGGTGCTGTCGAAGAGAATATGGAGGCGTTCGACCTAGCCGAGCTGGTGCGCGACGTCGGCGAACTCTATGAGCCGGTTGCGGAGGAGGCGGGTCTGTCGCTCGCCGTCGAGGCCGGCATCGGACCGCGCATCACGGCCAACCGTCAACTCATCGGGCAGGCTGTCGCCAATCTCGTCGATAACGCCATCAAATATGGAGTGGGTGGGGAGCGCAGCGCTTTGCCGGCGGCGCCCATTGGCGTTCGCGTGCGCGTGGTCGAGGTCGATGACGGAGTAGAGATTTCGGTCGCTGATCGCGGACCGGGCATTGCGCACGAGGATCGCGAGCGGGCGCTGAAGCGCTTCGTTCGCCTGGAGCGCAGCCGCACCAAGCCGGGCACGGGATTGGGCCTCAGTCTCGTCGCCGCCGTGGCGCGGATCCACGGCGGTGGCATTCGTCTCGGCGATAGCGAGCCGGGGGCGCGTGCGCCGGGCCTCAAGGTGGTTGTGTGGCTTCCAAAGCGGCTTTATTGCGAAGGTTGATGCGGGGCGCTGGGCCGGCCGCGAGCAGGGCGTGCGCCATGGATAATTCGAGCGCGGTAGATGCGGGGTTTGTCGAGCGGATCGCGGAATGGCCGGTGGCCGCCCCCGATGGCTCGGCGGACGCAGTGCTGCGCGAGCTGATCGAGCTGGCGGACGCTGATCCGGCCCTCGTAGACCTGGCTGCTCGCCTTCGCGATCACAAGGTTGCGGCGCTGCTGCTGGGCACGTTCAGCGGATCGCCGTATCTCAAGGGGCTTGTGCTGCGCGACCTTGCGCGCCTCGCCACCATCATCGAGCGGTCGCCCGAGGTGACGTTCGCGCAATGGCGGCGCGATCTCGAGGTGACGCTGGGCAGCGCCGAGACGCTGGCCGAGGCCATGAAGGCCGTGCGGGTTTTCAAATCCAGCGTCGCGCTGTTGGCCGCGCTGTGCGATCTCGCCGGCATCTGGCCAGTGATGACGGTCACCAAGGTGCTGACCGAAACCGCGGACGCGACACTCGGCGGCGGCATTCGGTTTCTGTTCCGCACTGCCGCTGAGAGGGGCGACTGGCTGCCGGAGGATCCCGCACGCGCCGAAATCGGCTCAGGCTACATCGTCCTCGGCATGGGCAAGTACGGCGCGGGCGAGCTCAACTATTCGAGCGATATCGATCTCATCGTCTTCTATGACCTGGAGCGGCTGCGCCTGAAGCCGGGGTTGGAGCCGCAGCCGTTCTTCGTACGGTTGACGCGCGACATGGTGCGGCTGATGGACGAGCGCACGGCGCACGGCTACGTGTTCCGCACCGATCTTCGGCTGCGACCCGATGCGGGCGCCACGCAGATCGCGATGTCCACCGACTCCGCACTCCACTACTACGAGGCGTTCGGGCAGAACTGGGAACGCGCCGCGATGATCAAGGCACGCGCGGTGGCCGGCGACATCGAGGCTGGTGATCTCCTGTTGCAGGACCTCGCGCCGTTCGTCTGGCGGAAGTACCTCGACTTTGCAGCCATCGCCGACGTGCACGCGATGAAGCGGCAGATCCACGCCTTCCGCGGCTTCGGCGGCATCGCGGTCGCCGGCCATAACGTGAAGCTCGGGCGCGGCGGCATTCGAGAGATCGAGTTCTTCGCCCAGACGCAGCAGTTGATCGCTGGTGGGCGGCAGCCGCAACTGCGCTCGCGCGAGACCTTGGTGACGCTGGCGGGGCTTGTGGCGAAGGATTGGATTACCGATGCCGTCGCGACGGAGCTCGGTGCGGCTTATCGGTTCCTGCGGCGGATCGAGCATCGCCTGCAGATGGTCGCTGACGAGCAGACGCACGAGATGCCGGAGACGGCCGAAGCGCTCGATAGTTTTGCGCGGTTCGCGGGATACGCCACGCTCGACCAGCTTGCAGCAGTGATGGTGCCGGTGCTGGAAACGGTGCAGCGCCACTACGCGGCCTTGTTCGAGGACATGCCGGAGCTGACGGCGCACAGCTCGAACATGGTCTTTGCCGGCGAGGACGACGATCCGGCGACAGTCGAGACGCTCAAGAAGATGGGCTTCTCGCAGCCGAGCCAGGTGCTCGCGACGGTTCGCGCCTGGCATCATGGCCGCAGCCGCGCGGTGCGCAGCGCCCGCTCGCGCGAGCGATTGACGGAAGTGCAGCCGCTGCTGATCCAGGCGCTGTCGGAAACGGCGGACCCAGACCGCGCGTTGTCGGCCTTCGATCGCTTCGTTTCCGAACTGCCGGACGGCGTGCAGCTGTTCTCGCTGCTTCGCGCCAATCCGAAACTGCTGCGTTTGGTCGCCGACATCATGGGCACCGCGCCACGTCTCGCCAGCATCTTGTCGCGTCGGCGTCGGCTCCTCGACGCCGTGCTCGATCCGCGCACGTTCGCCGCGTTGCCATCGGCCGCCGAGATCGACGATGTGCTGTCGCGCGAGATTGCCGACGCCGCGGATATGCAGGAAGCGCTCGACCGGGCGCGCGTGGTCGGCAGTGAGCAGGCGTTCCTCGTCGGCATCCGCGTGCTGTCGGGCTCGATCAACGCCAATCAGGCGGGACAGGCCTATGCGCTGCTGGCCGAGCGGCAGATTGCGCGGCTTCAGGAGACGGTCGAGCGAGAGCTGCAGAAGACGAACGGCAAGGTTCCGGGCGGTGCGGCGGCGGTGTTGGCGATGGGCAAGCTCGGCGGCCGCGAAATGACTGCCTCGTCGGATCTCGATCTGATTGTGGTCTACGATTTCGACGGCGCTGCAGCGATGTCGACGGGGTTGAAGCCGTTGGCTCCCAGCCAGTATTTTTCACGCCTGACACAGCGACTGATCGCGGCACTCTCCGCGCCGACGGCGGAGGGGACGCTGTACGAAGTCGATATGCGGCTCAGGCCCTCGGGCCAGAAGGGACCGCTTGCGACACAGCTCACGAGTTTTGTCGACTATCAGGGCAAGGATGCCTGGACGTGGGAGCATCTGGCGTTGACGCGCGCGCGTGTCCTGACCGGACCGCCCGAGTTCCGCGCCAGAGTTGAAGCAGCGATCAGGACGGCGCTGTTGACGCCACGCGATCGCGAGAAGACCGCCGCCGACGTGCGCGACATGCGCGCCCGCATCGCCGCCGAGAAGGGCACCGAGAGCATCTGGGACTTGAAGCAGGTGCGCGGCGGTCTGGTCGATCTGGAGTTCATGGCGCAGTATCTGCAGTTGATCCACGCGCCCGCGCATCCTGGCGTTCTCGACCAGAACACGCTCGGCGCGTATCAGAAGCTTGCTGCCGCGGGACTGCTGTCTCCCGCCCACGCCGACGTGTTGATCCCGGCCGTCCGGCTGGTTCACGATCTGACGCAGATCGTCCGCCTGTGTCTCGATGGTCCGTTCGATCCCGCGGCCGCGCCGCCAGGCCTCAAGGACCTCATGGCGCGTGCCGGGGATGCGCCGAGCTTTGCCTCCCTGGAGACGCGCCTCGAGGCGACGCTCGACAGCGTGGCGGCGTTGTTTCCGGTGATCGTGGCCTGACGTCTCAGGCGAACACGTGCAGCGGCCGTGCGACAGAGGTCGCGGGCGCGAAGAAATCCGCCTGGTCCGCGCGTTCGAGATAGGTGGATACCCGCCAGCCCGCATGTTCGCTCAAGTGCTCGACAAGGGGTGTGCCGTGAAACTCGAGCAGCGTGCGGGCGAGACAGACATCGAGGCTGCCCTGTTCGCGCTGGCTCTGGTTCTCCGCGAAAGGCACAGCGACTTGAAGGCAGATCTGTCCGCAGGCGAGTGAGGCGTGCAGCGTGACGGTTGTTTCGGGCCCCGAGCGCGTCAACGCTTCGGACAGAAGATTGACCAGCACCTGCCGCATGCTGCGGCGGTCGCACAGGATCTCGGTTCCGGCTGGAATCTCTGTCGCGAGCGATACGCACTTCGATTGCGGCAGCTTGCCGAAAAACGCCCAGGCATCGGCGGCAAGATCTGCGAGATCGACGACCTCGGCCGGCGCGTGGCGCGACGGGGCGGTCAGCAGCGACGTCACGGCCAACGTATCCTCCGCCGACTTCAGCAGGTCGCGTCCGCTTTCGTGAATGTGGCGGGCGTACTCCTGATAGCGCTGATGGCCGAGCGGGCCGAACAATCCGCGGTCCATCAGATCAGAAAACCCGAGAACGGCGTTGAGGGGCGTGCGCAGCTCGTGGCTGACGCGGGCCATCAGATCTGCCCAATCCTGGTTGTGGGCGTTCGCGCGCATGATGTGGTGTGACGCAGGCGGCGGCAGGATGATCTCGCTTGCGGCCGCGCGTTCAGCAGGCAGCGGGTGCAAGCCTGGAACATGATCCGCCGTGTCACGGCGCAGCAGATGGTCAGCGCTTGCGTGTGGCTGGAAAGACGCGTCGATCGCGCCGAGCTGGCGGATGCGGATGGTCGCGACAGCAGCCGCAAGCAGAGCAAGTCCGCTGGCGAACAGCAGCCCGATTGCAGCCGGATCAGCCAGCGCCGGCGTCAGGATCACCAGCAGGCAAAGATGCGCAGCAGCGAGGGCCGGAACGGCGGCCGACGTTGATTTTGCCACATAAAACAGCGCCTTGATCTGCGTCTGGAGCGGCATGTTCGCGGCGTCCTTGCGGATGCCGTTTGCCCACGGATCGGCGGACGTTGTCCACGTCATCCTCGTTCCTCGCAGATTTCAGATTGTGCCCCGTGCGACCCGGCAGCCCCGTACAAGCCGAATCACAATAATACTTCACACCATGCCGAATTCGGCTGTCGAGGGAGATTAAATCATGGCGACCTTATGGCGGCGCGTGACTTAAGGTTCGAGCATTCGGGACACGATTTCGAACACATCGCGCGACAATTCGGGCGTCTTGGCGACCCGCTGCAGCGACTTGCGGATCTTGGCCCGGCGGCCCGCCTCGAGGGTTCGCCACGATTTGAAGCAGCCCAGCATCCGCGCGGCGATTTGCGGGTTGAACCGGTCGAGGGCAAGCACCTGATCGACGACGAAGTCGTAACCTGCCCCGTCCGGGCGATTGAATTGCAGCGGGTTCTGCATGGCGAACGCACCGATCAAGGCACGCACCTTGTTGGGAGCAGTGAGGGCGAACTGCGGATGGGCGGTCAAGGCCCGGACATCGTCGAGGGTGCGCGGCAGCGGCGCGTGGGCCTGCACTGCGAACCACGTATCGATGACGAGATGGTCGTCTTTCCAACGGGCAAAGAAGTGGTCGAGTGCGCGCTGGCGGTCCGGGGTGTCGGTCTGGGTCAGGATGCCGAGGCCATGGGCTTGCTCGGTCATGTTGTTGGACTTGAAGTAATGGTCGGCCGCGCGGGCGTGGTCCTCGGGCAAACCGCGCGCGGTGAGCAGCGTCAGCGCCGCATTGCGCAGCGCCCGCCGGCCGGCCGAGGCGGCGTCTGGGGAGAAGCGACCGCGGTCCGACATTGCGGCGTAAAGCGCTTCGAGCGTGTCGCCCAAGGTGCGGCCGACGAGGCGCGCGAGTAGGCCGTGGGCGCGCGCAATGTGGCCAGGGTCGACGTTGCGGCCGATCTCGCGCGCGACGTCCGACTGGGTCGGCAATTTCAAGACCTCGGCGCGGTAGGCGGGTTCGAGCGTTTCGTCGCGAATGATCTCGCCCAAGGCGCGGGCGAAGGCGACACCGCGCGACGATCTCTTGCCGTCCGCCAGCGCGGTCACGATCTGGACCATCGTGCGCGTCGCATAGGTGTTGGCGGCTTGCCAGCGATTGAACAGGTCGCTGTCGTTGGCCATCAGAAATTCGAGATCGCGGTCGGCGAGATCGACGGTGAGGTTCACCGGCGCCGAAAAGCCGCGCAGCATCGACAACACGGGGCGCGTCGGAATGTTGGTGAAGCGGAACGTCTGGCTTCGCTTGGTGACGTCGAGCACGCCGCCGGCAACTGGACCGCCGTCATCGAGCACGAGATCGAGGTCTGCCCCGTTGCCGCCGATCAGTCCGACGCGGACCGGGATATGCAGCGGAAGCTTGCGCGTTTCGCCCGGCGTCGCAGGCAGCACCTGATCGATGCGCAGTTCCACGGTCCGCGTGGCGCGGTCGTGGCTCAACGCGCAGACTAGGCCCGGCGTGCCGGCCTGGCTGTACCAAAGCTTGAAGTGCGAGAGATCACGGCCGCTGGCCTCTTCGAAGCAGCGGATGAAGTCCTCGATCGTCGCCGCCGTGCCGTCGTGGCGGTCGAAATAGAGGTCGAGTCCGGCCCGGAAATGCTCTGCGCCGAGGATCGTCTCGATCATGCGGACCAGCTCCGCGCCCTTCTCGTAGACCGTGGCCGTATAGAAGTTATTGATCTCGATGTAGCTCTCGGGACGGACGGGGTGTGAGAGCGGGCCCGCATCCTCGGCGAACTGGTGTGTACGCAACTGGCGGACGTCGATGATGCGCTGAACCGCGCGCGAACGCTCGTCGCCCGAGAACTCCTGATCGCGATAGACCGTCAGACCTTCCTTGAGACAGAGCTGGAACCAGTCGCGGCAGGTGATGCGATTGCCGGTCCAGTTGTGAAAATACTCGTGTGCGACCACACTTTCGATGGCCTCGAACATGGTGTCGGTCGCGGTCTCGGCGCTGGCCAGGATCAACCGGTCGTTGAACACGTTGAGGCCCTTGTTCTCCATCGCGCCCATGTTGAAGTCCGACACGGCGACGATGTTGAACACGTCGAGGTCGTACTCACGGCCGAAGCGGCGTTCGTCCCATTTCATCGAGCGCTTCAGGGCATCCATCGCCCAGGCGGCGCGTGCTTCCTTGCCATGCTCGACGTAGATCTTGAGATCCACGGCGCGCCCCGACATCGTCGTGAAGCTCGATGCGACGGGCGACAGATCGCCGGCGACGAGTGCGAACAAGTAGCAGGGCTTGGGGTGCGGATCGCGCCAGACGGCGTAGTGCCGCTTGCCGCGCGCCAGCGTGCCACGCTCGACCGGATTGCCGTTGGCCAGGAGCACCGGGGCTTCGTCGACGTCGGCCTCGACGCGGACCGAATACACCGACAGCACATCGGGCCGGTCGAGGAAATAGGTCATGCGCCGAAAGCCCTGAGCCTCGCATTGCGTACAATAGACCCCTCGCGATCGGTAGAGCCCCTGCAGCGCCTTGTTGCCTTCCGGGTTGACCGTGGTTTCGATCTCGAGCGTGAACGGTTTGGCTGGCGGAGAGATGATCGTCAGCGAGACGTCGTCGCGCTTGTAGGCTCGCGGCGCAAGCTCGGTGCCGTCGAGGGCGATGCGGTCGAGCTGGAACTGCTCGCCGTCGAGCACCAGCGACTTACCGCCGCCCCGGTACTCGGGGTTGGGTCTGATGCGGAGCTTAGCCCGCACGCGCGATGCATCCGGCGCAAGTGAGAACGCGAGGTCGACCGTGTCGATCAGGTGGCTCGGCGGCTGATAATCGGCGAGGCGGATGGTGCGCGGCGTCTCGGGCTTCATGGCAGTCCTCTTTGGGGGACCACTCGGGCGGGCCAGCGGCGGCTTGACCGCCGTTCACACGCTCCACGCAACGACATGGCGGCGCCGGTTCCCGAGGGTTCGACCAGATTGTGATGCCGCGACTATAGGCATGCGCGCCCGTTGCGTCACCCGTGCTTCTTCTGGAGGGTCGGACGCAGACGGCGCTCAAGGCGTCGTGGCGTCGCCGTTCTCGTCCTTGAAGGTGACGATGAAACCGTAGCCGTGACGCTCGAAGCCGAGCTTGTCGTAGAAGGCATGCGCGTCCGGCCGGGCAACGTGAGACGACAGCATTAGCTTGTAGCATCCGGCGGCGCGGGCCAAGTCCATGGCGTGGTGCATCATGTACGTGCCGATGCCTTGGCCCTGCATGCGCTTGTCGACGCCGACCTGCTCGACAACTGCCAAAGGGCGGCCGCTATGCGCGATATTGTCCATCAGCACGAGCGCGTAGGTGCCGACGACCTCGCCATTCCGCTCGGTCACCCACAAGCGGTATGAAGGATAGCGCCCCATCCGTGCGAAAATATCCCGCGCCGCCGCCAAAGGCAGCGGATGGCCGCCGTCGAGGCCGGTCTCGGCATAGAGCCGCTGTATCTCTGGTAGATCAGCTTCCGTCGCCAAGCGAATGTGCTTCGCACTGTCTTCTGCCATTGCCCCGGCAACTCCGAACCGACTTCAATTGCGGGGGAGAATGGCCTGAGCGCGGGCAGCCGTCAAAGACGTGGGCTCGATCACTGCCAAGGCGGCGTTGATCCCGACACGCCGCAGCGGGGCGATCGGTTAGCCCGCGACGTAGCGGTACGCGCCGTCCTTGCGTTCGACCCGGGCCAGACCCGGCCAGGGCAGATGATACCCGATCAGCCCGATCTTCTCAGACGCCAGCATGTCGAGCGTGCGCTTGCGGCTGGCGATCGCCTTATCGCGGTCCATATCCGGGCCCCACGGCCAGTCCGGCTTGGCGAACGAGATCACTGGATTGGTGATCACGTCGCCACCGATCATGAGCTGATCTGTCCCGGACTTGACGAGCACCGAGGTGTGCCCCGGCGTATGCCCGGACGTATCGACGAGCGTGACGCCGGGTACGATGTCGCCCCCCGGATTGACCTTTTCGACGCGGCCGCCGAGCGTCTTGAGATGCCGCGAGGTGCCGGCCGCGATGGCTTTCATGGCTTCGGGCACCTTGGACTCGATATCGGCCTGCGACCAGAAGTCGAGCTCCGTCGCCGCCATCACATGCCGGGCCTTGGTGAAGCGGGTGCCACCGTCGAGCGGATCGATCACGCCCCACAGATGATCACCATGAGCATGCGTGAAGACGACGTGCGTGATGCTGTCGGGCGCGATGCCGGCGCGATCGAGGTTGTCGGCGAGTTGTCCGACCGTCGGCATGAAGTCCGGCCCGCCGCCCGTGTCGACGATGATGGTCGCGTCGGGGGTCTTCACCACGGTCACGTTGACCTGTGCGGCGAGGCCCTGGGGCGACTGGCCGTGCGCGGCATAGACCGCCTCGGCCTCCTCCTTGGGCGTGGACGGCAGCACGAACGACATCGGCAGCGTGAAACTGCCATCCGAAATGATCGTGATGTCGAACGCACCGAGCTTGAAGGCGTGCGAGCCCTGCGCCGCGCGCGCGAGGGTCGGCGTCCACAACGCCGGCAGGGAAGCGGCCGCCGCTGTCGAGCCCATCAGTTGGAGGGCTGCTCGCCGCGAAAGGAGACCGTTTGAGTTCGGCATGGCTAGGTATCCTTCCGCTTGGCGATCGTGCAGAGCGTCAGGGCGGTTATGCGCCGACGATCTTGACCGACGTATTCTCTTCAACCGTGATCGTCTTCTTGTTTTCGATGTGCTTGGCGATCACCTCCCAGATCGGCGGGCCTTCGGTGCCCTGGTTGACGCTCGCCCAGCCGGCTACGACGTATTCCTTGGCGGCGTCGAGCGGCTGCTTGGTCTTGAGTACAGTCAGATCAGTGATGCGGTCGCCGATTTTCTTGGTGATATCGATGGTGTATCCGAGGCCGCCGCTGCGGACCATGTCGCCGCCCTGCTGATAGTAGGGATCGGGGTTGAAGATGTTGTCGGCGACGTCCTCGAGAACTTCCTTCAGGCGCGCGCCGGTCATCTTCATCCGGTAGCAGTTCGGATAGCTCATCGCGGTGGCGTTGGTGACATCCTCGAAGGTGATGTCCTGGCCGGCGAGCACGCTTGTGCCCCAGCGGATGCCAGGCGACAGCGCGATCTCGGCGTCGCGCTGCTGCAGGATGGCGTCGCAGATGACGTTGTCGAACGTGCCGTTGAAGTTGCCGCGGCGGTACATGACGTTCTCGGACTTGCCGAGGACCCGCTCGAGGTCCTTCTTATAGGGCTCGCGGTGCTTGGCGATCATCGCCGCCATCTCGGCGTCGGGCTTGATGGCGTCCGAGAACACCGGGATCAACCGGTAACTGTAGCCCTTGATCTGCTTGTCCTTGACGTCGAGGTCGAGGCGAGAAACGAACTTGCCGTGGCAGCCCGACGCGATCAGCAGGGTTTTGCCGATCTTGGTGGCTTCGGGGATGGCGTCGTGCGTATGACCCGTCAGCACGACGTCGATGCCGGTGACGCGCTGCACCATCTTGCGGTCGACGTCGAAGCCGTTATGCGACAGCAGCACCACCAAGTCGGCGCCCGCCGCCTTGGCCTTGTCGACTTCCTTCTGCATGTCGCCTTCACGCAGGCCGAACGTCCAGTTCGGGATCATCCAGCGCGGGTTGGCGATGGGCGTGAAGGGCAACGCCTGGCCGATCACGGCGATCTTGGCGCCGCCGCGCTCGAACATGTGCTGTGCAGGGAAGACCGGCTCGTCGAATTCTTTCTCGCGGATGTTCTGCGCCAGGAACGGGAACCCGAGCTTGCCGACGAGTTCCTTGACGCGCTCCTCGCCGAGCGTGTGCTCCCAGTGCGAGGTCATGGCGTCGGGCTTGAGCAGCGCCATGCAGTCGACCATGTCCTGGCCCTGCGTCTTGAGTGAGGTCCAGCTGTTGGTCCAGGTGTCGCCGCCATCCAGCAGCAGAACCTTGTCGCCGCGCTCGGCGCGAACGGCTTTGACGATCGTCGCGATGCGGTCGAGCCCGCCCATGCGGCCAAAATTCTTGGCCAAGGTGCCGAAGTCATTGTAGGTCAGCGCGTGCGCGGTCGCCGATCCTGCGGTCAGCTTGAACGTCTTGATGAACTCGTCGCCGACGATGTGCGGAACGATGCCCTTGTTCTCGCCGACGCCGATGTTGAGCGACGGCTCGCGGAAATAGATCGGCATCAGCTGGCCGTGGATATCGGTCACGTGCAGCAGCGTGACGTTGCCGACGGCATCGAACTTCAACAGGTCGGCTTCCGACAATTTGCCCTGCGCGGCGGCGCGCGAAAGCGGCAGCCCCGACCCAGCCATGATGCCGCCGTGGCAGCCGTTGCGGTCATGAAGTCGCGTCTTGAGATCATGGGATACGCTTCCCTATGCGCCGCAGCGGCATTGCGCCGGCGAACGGATGAACTGACGGGGACGTGGGAGCAGATAGAGAAACTGCCGGGAAGCTGTGCTTCCCGGCAGAACAAACTCAAACTCAGCCGACCGTGACTTTCTGCTCGGCCTTATAGACGGAGCCGTCGTCGTCGGTCCATTCGAAGCTGAACGTGCCGGTCGCGGGCACCTTGACCCAGAACGACTGGTACGGATTGGCCGAGATCGCCGGATGCCAATCAGCCTTGAGGATTTCCTTGCCCTCGAACTTGGCGACGAACGACTTGATGATCTTGCGCGGGATCGCCTTGCCGTCTTTGTCCTTGCGGTTGCCGCTCTCCATCTCGTGGCTGATGAGCGTCTTGACTTCGACGACCTCGTTGGCCTTGGCAGTGGCAGGCATGCGGACGCGGGGAGTGGGGGTGGTCATGTCTACAAATCCTTCTGGATCAGGAAGTGGGGAGAAGCGTCACGAACCGGGCGCAGGTGGCGTCAGCCGCCGCAGCCGCCGATCGTGACTTTCACTTCCTTCTTGGCCGTGTAGATCTCGCCATTCGACATCTCGGCAACGGCGATGATGTTCTGCGTCTTGGCGAGGCGAATACGGATCTGCGCCGCGGCCTTCGGGCTCATCGGCGAGAAGTGGTAGTCGGCGAGGCCAGGGCCGGGATTGCCTTCGGCATAGAGGCGCACGGACTTGACGTAGTCCTTCTCCGTCATTGGGCTCTCGACCTCGAAATTCAACGGCACGACGAGGCCGTTTTCGGCGATCGATGGCAGGTCCAGCTTGATCTTGCCCTCGATCAGCTTTTTGCCGGCAAAGGCCTTCTCGATCTCGGCGGCCACGTGCGAAGCATCGGCGAAAACCGAGCCGGGTGCAACGGCCAGGACGGCGGTCCCAGCGGCAGCAGCGGCGAGAAAATCGCGACGTGTGCGAGCGGACTTGACATCACCCATTGCAGCGTCTCCCTGGCGTCTTCTGTTGATGGTTCTCGGGCCGCGTTCGAGAATGCGGAGTGCGTTCCCGGCTTCGAGCCGCGTGTTTTTTTTCCGTCAGTGCCGGATGCATGATCTTTCAGACGGCGTCATGTCAATGCGTAGTAGTCTCCAGACACATGTTGCAATTAGCATATATTGATGCGGACTTGCAACTCAAGAAATCCTACACTAACCTCTAAGGTGTTTCTGGCAATGGCCAGACTGAGGGGGCTTACTTGCTGCGTCGCACAATGGCGCAATCGTGGGCGCAGGTTGCACTCGACGCCGACTAGGCCGACTGGAATGAATGCGCGTCTAGAAGCAGCCTGCGATTTGCGTCTCGGGGAAACAAGTCAACACGAAAAGACACAGATTTTCGACATGCGGTAGGCCGATCAATCCGGCGGCTGATGTAGATCGGAAATGCCAGTGTCGAAAAGTTCAGACCAGGGAGGACTGACTGCTGATGACCCATCGCATTCTTACCGCTGCGGTGATCGCCACAGTGTCGATCGCTGTCTATGGCGGGGTGGCCAGCGCGCAAGGCGCCAAGAGCCCCGCGGAAGCTTACCAGGAACACGTCCGCAAGATGGACGAGGCCGATAAGAAGGCTGCAGCAGCAGCCGCTGCGAAGCCTGCGGCTGCGCCCGCTGCCGCCCCGGTCGCTGCAACTCCCGCAGCAGCTCCGCCCGCCGCGCCTGCACCGGCCGCAGCGCCCGCCGCGAAGCCTGCGGCGTCGGCGGCCGTCGACAATAGCGAGAAGGAAATCGAGCGTTATCGCGAGATGATCAGCGACCCGATGTCCAATCCCGGGTATCTGGCCGTCGACGCTGGCGAAGTCACTCTGGAAGACCGCGCGCGGCACCAAGAACGTCTCGCTGGAAACCTGCGATCTCGGCATCGGCGCTGGCAAGCTCGAGGGCGCTTACGCCGGCCTGCCGCGCTACTTCGCCGACGCCGACAAGGTCCAGGATCTCGAAGCGCGGTTGCTCTGGTGCATGGAGAATGTCCAGGGTCTCGAGACCAAGGACGTGCGGGCGCGTCGCTTCAGCGGTCCGGGCAAGCCGTCGGACATGCAGGATCTCGTCGCCTACATCGCCAACAAGTCGAACGGCGCGAAGTTCAAGCTGCCGCTCGAGCACGCTAAGGAAAAGCAGGCGTTCGCGCTGGGTGAGGCGCTGTTCTACCGCCGCTCCAGCATGTCAGACTTCTCATGCGCGACCTGCCATGCCGCGGATGGCCAGCGTATTCGTCTGCAGGGCCTGCCGAACCTGATCAAGCCCGGCAAGGATATCCAGCAGACGATGGGCGGCTGGCCGACCTATCGCGTGTCGCAGAGTGCGCTGCGCACCATGCAGCACCGCATGTGGGACTGTTACTGGCAGATGCGAATGCCGGACGTCGCCTACACGTCGGACGTGACCGTGGCGCTCATCACCTTCCTGACCAAGCAGGCGGAAGGTGGAGAGATCATGGTTCCGAGCATCAAGCGCTGAGGCGGGGAGAACAGACGTCATGAAGAAGTTCATTATCGCCGCCGTTTGCCTCGTATTGGCCGGCCCGGCGTTCGCACAGACGGCCGCAACGCCGATCGATCCGGCCGCACTCGACGCGGCCGTCAAGGCCGCCTGGAAGGAACTGACGCCCGAATTGCAGAAGCGGGTCGATCAGGACGAGACCCAGAAGGTCTGCTCGGAAACGCGCAACAATCCGTCGAAAGCCCAATTCGACGCCATCGTAGCCCGTGAAAAGGCGACCATCGAGTATCCGCCCGACGGCAAACTCCTCGGCGACTGGGAGAAGGGCAAGAAATCGGCCGGTGACGGCTTCGGCTGGCGCATGCGCGATGAAATGGATAAGCGCCAAGCTGGCGGCAACTGCTACGCATGCCACCAGATGGAGCCGAAGGAGATCACCTACGGCACGCTGGGTCCGAGCCTCGTCGGCTATGGCAAGTTGCGCGACTTCAAGGAGGAGGCGGCCAAGGCCGCCTACGAGAAGATCTACAACGCGCACGTCGTGTTCCCGTGCTCGAACATGCCGCGTCTCGGCGCCAACAAGTTTCTGACCATCGATCAGATCAAGGACGTCACGGCGTTCCTGATGTCGCCCGAAAGTCCGGTTAACAAGTAAAGCTGGCCGGTCGACCAATTTGCTTGCTGGTTCCAAGGCCAACAGATGGAGCGGCCCGGCGACGGCGCCGCTCCATTGTAATTCAAGTGTTGAGCAATTCAGGTGCTGGAATGACCTTCATACGTGCAGTTGCGGTCGGCTTTGCCGCAATGATCACATTTTGGAATGGTGGCGCGTCGGCGGCGGAACTCGTGATGTTCGAGGAGCGCGGCTGTCCATGGTGCGTTCGCTGGCACGCCGAGGTGGGGGTCGGCTACCCGAAATCGAGCGAAGGCCAGCGCGCGCCGTTGCGTGTGGTCGACATCCACGCGTCTCGCCCAGCCGACATCGCATTCATCAAAGGCATCCGCGCATCGCCGACATTCGTCTTGATCGATCGCGGTCGCGAAATCGGCCGGATTGTCGGGTATCCAGGTTCGGATTTCTTCTGGGGATTGTTCGCCCAGATGTTCGAGCGGATCCCAATCGGCTCCGCGGCGGAAAGCGCGACACGGTGTCCTTCAGGCGGACGCGACGTTTTGGCAGGGAGCAATTCCTGCTAAAGTTCAACTCTCTATCCAATTGCGATCAGCATCGTCGGATGACCATGGACAAGCTATTGCCCCAAGAGATCGTTTCGGCGCTGGCAAGCGATGGAGAGATCTCGCCCGAACTCAAGGAACTCGTGCACAACGCACGCAAGGCCAGCGAATTCCTCAAGGCCTTGGCGCATGAGAACCGGCTGCTCATCCTGTGTCTGCTGTCGGAGCGTGAGCGCTCGGTGACCGAACTCGAAAACCTGTTGTCGTTGAGCCAGCCGACCGTGTCGCAGCAGCTCGCGCGTTTGCGTCTCGACGGGCTGGTCGAAACGCGGCGTGACGGCCGCACGGTCTATTATCAACTCGCCGACGACGCGACCCGCCGTTTCATCAAGGCCGTTTACGAGAAGTTCTGCGGCAAATGCTGAGCGGCCGGCGCGCTGTGCTTCGGCGCGCGGGCGGCTGATGCGACTTCTGGCTGTCAGGCAGGACGATCCGACATGATCTCCGAGATCGGCGGCTTCGCGTGCGGATTTCTGGCCGGGGCTTCGGCCCGCAACGGTCGGCTGTGCACGATGAGTGCAATCGAAGACGCGGTTGTCGCCAGCGACAGGCGTGCGCTCAAAGCCTGGGGTCTGGCGGTTGCGATCGCTATCGCAGGAGCCCAGCTGCTCGTCGCCCTCGGCCATGTCGAACTTGGGCAAAGCGGCTATGCAACGCCGCAGCTCGATTGGGTGGCGTCGGTCGTAGGCGGGATCCTGTTTGGCTTCGGGATGGCATTGGTCGGTACGTGCAGCTTCGGCCTCATTGTTCGCCTGGGTGGCGGTGATCTTCGTGCGGCGGTGTCGTCCGCCGTGATCGGGATCGCAGCGTTCGCGTTCACCGCCGGTGCGCTGCAACCGCTGCGGACGTCGATGTCCGGCCACTTCGCCATCGATATTGCAGGTGGTGGCGGCGCGACCTTGCCAGGGCTACTCCAAGGTTGGCTGGGGAATGACGCCATCTGGGGCGTAGTGGCCGCAGGCGTCGTGTTGCTTGCCTTGCCCGCACTGCTCGACGCAAAAGTGCGCCGCCGCCGCCGCCTGCTCGCCGCAGCTCTCGGGCTTGGTGTCGCCGTTTCCGTGGGCTGGGGCGTGACCGCCGCGGCTGTCGATCAACTCGAAGGCGCAAGGCTCGAGAGTTTGTCCTTCGTGGCGCCGGTCGGCCGATTGTTGTTGGCGATCATGGGCGAGCCGATGCAGTTCGCGGGCTTCGGCGTTGCGACGGTCGTCGGCGTGGCAGTGGGGGCTTTTGCGGTCGCGGCGTGGAAGGACGAGGTGCGCTGGGAGGCCTACGACGATGCGCGGGAGATGCGGCGGCATCTGGTCGGCGCGGTATTGATGGGATTGGGCGGCGTGTTGGCGCGCGGCTGCACCATCGGTCAGGGCATGAGCGCGGCGAGCCTGCTCGCCCTCTCCGCGCCGCTTACGATCATCGGCGTCGTTTTCGGGGCTAAACTCGGGCTCGTCCTGCTGCTCGAAGGCCGCGCGCACTGGCGGCTCGGCACGGATCGCTGAGCCAACGGTCGATCCGCCCGGGATGGCGTTTCTCGACCTCCTCGCCGAACCCGTCTAAAGAAGTGCCCGGAGCGCGCAGCATCCGGCCGGCGCTGAACCAAGGCCCCTGACCAACCGTGTCGTCTCGAACTCACAGATTTTGCGTGGCGCCCATGATGGATTGGACGGACCGGCACTGCCGGGTCTTCCATCGCATCCTGTCGCGGCATGCGCGGCTCTACACCGAGATGGTGACCGCCGACGCGGTGCTGCGTGGTGATCGCGAGCGGTTGTTGGCGTTCTCGCCGGTCGAGCATCCGGTCGCGCTACAGCTCGGCGGGTCCGATCCGGCGAAGCTCGCCGAGGCGTCGGCGATCGGCGAAGGGTTCGGCTACGACGAAATCAATCTCAACGTCGGCTGCCCGTCCGACCGCGTGCAGGAGGGCCGGTTCGGTGCTTGCCTGATGGCCGAGCCGCAGTTGGTGGCCGACTGCGTTGCGGCGATGCGCTCGCGGGTCGCGGTGCCGGTTACGGTGAAGTGCCGCATCGGCATCGACCAGCAGGATCAGGAACAAGATCTCGCGCGGTTCGTCGAGACCGTCTCGGAGGCTGGCTGCCGCGTCTTCATCGTCCATGCCCGCAAGGCCTGGCTCAAAGGCTTGTCGCCAAAAGAGAACCGCGAGATCCCGCCGCTGGATTACCAGCGCGTCTACCGGCTGAAGGCGGCGCGCCCCGACCTCACCATCGTCGTCAACGGCGGCATCGACACGCTGGATGCGGCGGCGACGCACCTCGACCATCTCGACGGCGTGATGCTGGGCCGCGCCGCATATCACACGCCCTTCATCCTCGCCGCGGTCGATCGGTGCATATTCGGTCAACCAGACGCCGACGTGTCGCGAGACGACGCGCTGTTCGCGTTGTTGCCTTATGTCGAGCGCCATCTCGCGTCGGGCGGGCGGTTGAACAACGTGGTGCGGCACATCCTCGGGCTCTACCAGGGCCAGCCGGGCGCCCGCCGTTTCCGGCGACATCTGAGTGAGAACGCGGTCAGGGCCGGTGCCGGCGTGGAGATCCTGCGCGAGGCGGCGGCATTGGTTGCAAATCATCGCGATCGACATGGGTCGGCGCACGCCGCGGAGTAAGGGGTTGCGATGGATTTCAATGCGGCCGCCAGCGCCCTCGGTGTGTTCACCGTATCGCCTGTCACCCTCGACATCAGTGGGCTGAGCGGCTCGAACCTCGCGTGGCTGGCTGCGGCCCTCGTCGTCGCGGGGCTGGTCACCGGATTTCTCTCGGGGTTGCTCGGCATCGGCGGCGGTGGCATCCTCGTGCCCGTGCTCTACGAGACGTTCGGTGCGATCGGCGTCGCCCCGGGCATCCGGATGCATATGGCGCTGGCGACCTCGCTCGCCGTCATCGCGGTCACCTCGTGGTCGTCGTTTCGCGCGCATCGCGATCGAGGCGCGGTGGACCTCGGGTTCCTCCGCCGCCTCGGTCCATGGGTGTTGCTCGGCGTCGTCTTGGGTATCCTGGTCGCCAGCCGCTCGTCCAGCAACGGCCTTAAATGGATGTGGATCGTCTTCGGATCGATCATGGCTCTCAAGATGGCGTTCGGCCGGGACGACTGGAAGCTCGGCGCCGAGATCCCGAAGAGTTTTGCCGTCGAGGCGTTCGCGGTGGCGGTGGGTTTCGTTTCGGTGCTGATGAGCATCGGCGGTGGCGCCTATATGGTGACGCTGATGACGCTGTATGGCCGTCCGCTGCTGCAAGCTGTAGCCACGTCGTCGGGGTTCGGGCCGGTGATCGCCATTCCCGGGATGCTGGGCTTCGCATGGACGGGATGGGGTGTCGAGGGCTTGCCACCGCTGTCGCTCGGGTACGTCAGCGTCATCGGGGCTGTGGCGATCATCCCGACCGGCATCATCGCCGCGCCGTGGGGTGTGCGGTTGGCGCATGGCATTCCGAAGCGGCGGCTGGAAGTAGCCTTTGCCATATTCCTCACGCTGGTCGTTTTGCGTTTTGTTGCGAGTATGCTTGCCTGAACCGCGCGATGTTGGTTTGATCGACCGAATGAGTGCTCGCAAGAGGTCACGTCGATGAAGAGAATTTTTCTGGTTCTTCGCCCGCTGGCGCTCTGCGCGCTGTTGCTGCCGGCCGCAGTTGTTACGGCTCGTGCCGAACCCGCGCTTCCGCCGGCGATCGGTCCCGAACAGCCGGCCGTCGAGCCGATCAAGGGCGACGACGGCATTTACCATCAGAGCTGGTTCGCCAAGTCGTTCCTCGACCTCAAGGACGATCATGCCGAAGCAAAATCCTCCGGCAAGCGTTTTGCGGTGATCTTCGAACAGCGTGGGTGCATCTACTGTGTCAAGATGCACACGGAGGTGTTGTCGAAGCGCTACATCAACGACTACGTGCGCGAAAACTTTCAAATCCTTTCGTTCGATATGTGGGGGTCGCGCGAAGTGACGGATTTCGACGGGACGAAGCTGCCGGAGAAGAAGCTCGCGGAACGTTGGGGCATCATGTTCACGCCCACGGTCATATTCTTCAAGGAAAGCCTCGACGGACTCGAAGGCAAGTGGGGCCAGCCGATCGAAGTGACCCGGATGAGCCTAGGAGTCGGGCCCGGCACGTTCTACGACCTGTTTACCTGGGTGCGCGTGAAGGGCTACGAGAAGGACCGCAACTTCCAGCGGTTCCATCTCGATCGTATCAAGGCGCGTGAGGACATGGCCGCAGCGTCCAGCAAGCCCACGGAGTAAGCTCAGGCTGATCTCGCGGGTCGACGAGGCAGCCATCGTGCCGTCCGCTCCGTTCACGATAGGGCGCCGCAGTTGGTGACAGCATATCGTGGTGCGCCCATAGTCGTCGCCCGGCACGCCAACCATCGCCGCACGGCGTGCCCAAGATCGTCCCAGGGCTCCATGCGGCCGATCGCAGTGTTCGCGGAGTATCGACAAGGCTTGGACATCGGGACGCGGTGGCAAATTGATCGAGCGTAGCCGTGGCATGTCGCTGAATATCACCGGGCGGGCCGCAGGCGCCATTGGCCGCGCGCGGCGCGGCATTGGTCACCTCAATCGAGTAACGCGGGGCTACTGGGCCTCGCGTTCACTCGCCCAGCAATTCGCGATCGTCGCGGCTGCGGTGCTGATGGCCGGCATGGCCGCGCTCGGCTTCTGGGTCAGCGAACGCATCAAGCAAGGTATCATGCACAACAGCGCTGCCTCGGGCGCGCTGTTCATGGACAGCTACATCGCGCCCCTGGTCCAGGATCTGGCGGCAGGCAAGGAAATCTCGCAGTCCAATATCATCGCATTGAACCGCGTGATGAAGCATGCCGCCATCAGCAATCGGGTCTCGGCCATCAAGATCTGGCGACCCGATGGGGTGATCGCCTTCAGCAATTGGCAAGAGAAGATCGGCCAGCAATTCCGGCCGACGCCGAACTTTCTCCGCGCGCTGGGAGGCGCCATTTCGGCTGAATTCGAAGGCCAGTATCACGAACAGGACAAGGAAGAACGAGCGCTGAAGACGCCGTTGCTGGAAATCTACGCCCCGGTGCGCGAGCGGAATTCGGGCCGTATCATCGCCATATCCGAGTTCTACGAGGCGGGTGCGGACGTGAAATCGCTGCTCGCCCGCGCCGAGGCCATGACATGGCTCGTGGTGGCGGCCGTGACCGCGCTGATGATGGCCGCACTCTCGGGGATCGTGGCGCGCGGCAGCAGGACCATCGAGAACCAGCGCAATCGCCTCGAGGCTCAAGTGCTCGAATTGAAATCCCTGCTCGACGAAAACCATGAACTGAACCAGCGGGTCCAACGCGCGTCGAGCCGGACTGCGATCATCAACGAGCAATTGCTGCGACGGGTCGGCGCGGATCTCCACGACGGGCCGGCGCAACTGCTCAGCCTTGCGCTACTGCGCCTCGATTTCTTGTCGCCTGTGGCCGATCAGAGCGACAGTGCCGCGGCGGACGCTGCAACCAGGGCGGCGGTGAGCAAATCAACAGCTGAAGGTGGAAATGCCGAAATCGACAAGATCCGCGGATCGTTGAAGGAGGCGATGAAGGAGCTTCGTGAGATTTCGGCGGGATTGGCGCTGCCCGAGCTGGGGCGGGCGTCCCTGGCCGAGGTCGCGCAAATGGCGGTGCGGGCCCACGAGCGCAAAACCGAGACGCGGGTCGAAGCGCATATCTCATTATTGCCGGGCCCGGTTCCGGACGAGTTGAAAACGTGCGTCTATCGGTTCGTGCAGGAAGCGCTGAGCAATGCGTTTCGTCATGCTGGTGCCAAAGGTCAGCGCGTGTCCGCCAGCGCCATTGGTAGCCGGGTCTCGATCGAGGTTGCCGACAAGGGGCCGGGGTTCGCCGATAAGCCCGTCACCGGCCAGAAGCAGCCAGCGTTGGGATTGTCGGGCATGCGTGATCGTATCGAAAGCCTTGGCGGCACCATGATCGTGGGGATGGCTGAAGGCGGCGGCGCGCGCGTTGCCGCGCATTTCGACATTAAACAATTGAGAGTGATGGACGGGCAGGATGGCTGAAAAAATCAGGATCGCCGTCGTCGATGATCATCCCATGCTGCGCGAAGGCGTGATGCATACGTTGCGTGCGCACCCGGATCTGGAGATCGTGGCCGAAGGCTCCACCGGCGCCGACGCACTCCGCATCGCTGAGGAGTGGCTACCCGATGTCCTGCTGCTCGACGTCAGCATGCCGGGCGGCGGCGTCGAGGCGGCCAGGGCCATCGCCAACAGTTGTCCGGTCGTGAAGGTTGCGATGCTGACGGTCGCGCAGGACGAGGAAACGGTCAGCTCGGCGCTGGGCGCGGGCGCGCGTGGCTATATCCTCAAGGGCATCAGCGGACAGGAGTTGGCCGAGGCCGTGCGCAACATCCACGCCGGCGAGGACTACGTGTCGCCCAACCTCGCCGCGCGGCTGCTGGCCGAGATGGGGTCGAAGTCCCTGTTCCGGCACGGCGGGAGCTATGACGTCTTTGCGAGCCTAAGTCCACGCGAGGAGAGCATCCTGGTCCATGTCGCCGATGGATTGAGCAACCGCGCGGTGGGCGAGAAACTCAACTTGAGCGAAAAGACGGTCAAGCACTATATGACCAACATCCTGCAGAAGCTCAGGGTCCGCAATCGTGTCGAGGCGGCGCTGCTTGCCCAGAAGCATCGTTCCACCCGACAGGACCGTTGATCTGGCTGCCTCGTCCCGCGCCGCAGGACTGGCCGCGCACTTTGTGCGGACGGCGGATCTGCCTTAAGAATGCCGGCCAGCAACACTACGACCCCGCACGACGGCGGCGCACCCGACTGCGGGCGCGGAACTCATTGAACAGGCACGGAACATGACGGCACGCATCAATCGGCGGCAGATGATGGCAGGGAGTATGGCCGCCGCTGCGTTGGCGCGGGCCGGCGAGGCGCTGGCAGGTGGCCCAGCAGCCGACGGGCTGCGGTTCGGCGCATCCGCGCCCTTCACGTTCGATGCGCTCAAGAACCAAGCTCGTGCGCTGGCCGGCCGGGCCTGGCGCAAGGCAGAACCGGCGGCCGCTGATCTCCTCGCCAAAATCGACTACGACGCCTTCCAGCACATCCGCTACAAGCCATCGAACAGCCTGCGGCTCGACCGTCAGGCACGCTCACCGGCCCAGCTGTTTCACCTCGGCCAATACTTCCGCGAGCCGGTGCGCATTCACCTCGTCGACGCCGGAACTTCGCGCGAGGTCCTCTACAGCGCCGGCCTGTTCGACACCCCGCCTGACCATCCCGCCCGCCAGCTCCCCGACGGCCTCGGTTTCGCCGGCTTTCGCATCATGGCGCACGATCTGAAGACCGACTGGCTGGCATTCCTCGGCGCGTCCTACTTCCGAACCTCGGGGCCCTTCAACCAATACGGCCTCTCGGCCCGCGGCCTGGCGATCGATACCGCGATGCCGGGGCCGGAAGAATTTCCGCGCTTCACCGAATTCTTCCTCGAGGGTTCGCAGAACAGCAGCGCGGCGCTGACGGTCTATGCGCTGCTCGACAGCCCGCGCGCCACCGGAGCCTATCGCATCCAGATCGATCGGGTGACGGACGCGCGCGACATCCATCGCGTGGTGATGGAGATCGAGTGCGAACTGCACGCGCGCGGCGAGATCAGGCGGCTCGGCATCGCGCCGTTTTCCAGCATGTTCTGGTATGGCGAGGGCAGCCGGACGCAGGCGCGCGACTGGCGGCCGGAAATTCACGATTCCGACGGACTGGCGATCGAGACGGGCTCCGGCGAGCGCATCTGGCGGCCGCTCAACAATCCGCCGCGCGTGATGACCAGCGCCTTCGTCGACACCGATCCCAAGGGCTTCGGCCTGCTCCAGCGCGACCGCGATTTCGTCCATTATCTCGACGATGGCGTGTTTTACGAGCGGCGCGCGTCGGTTTGGGTGCAGCCGCTCGACGGCTGGGGCCGCGGCGCGGTGCATCTGGTCGAAATTCCGACCGACGACGAGGTGCATGACAACATCGCCGTCTATTGGTGCCCCGATGCACCCTTCCATGCCGGCGACGCGAGAACATATCGCTACCGGCTGAGCTGGCTCGACGACGTGCCGATGCCGGCGCGGCTCGGGTTCGCCACTGCGACATGGACAGGCATGGGCGGCCGTCCGGGGCAGAAGCGGCCGTCGGGCACCCGCAAGTTCGTCGTCGACTTCCAGGGGCCAGTTTTTTCCGGTATCGGCCGCGACGACGGCGTCGAAATCGTCGTCACCTCGTCGCGCGGGACAGTCAGCAATGCCTACTCGCATCCGGTCGTCGATCAGCGGGAACGCTGGCGCGCACTGTTCGACATCACCGCTTCGGGCTCCGAGCCGGTCGATCTGCGCGCCTATCTGCGGCAGGATGGCCGGGCGCTGACGGAGACCTGGATCAACCAGTACTTTCCCGACGTGTGAGCCCGGTGCGCTTGTCGTCCGGTGTCGAGTAAAGGGAGCCACGCATGAGCCGTCTTCCCGCCGACGATCCAGCCTCGGGTGATGCGCGCGCCTGCGATGCGATCGAGCAAGTGATCGTGCCGCGCGCCCGCGATCTCGGCGGCTTCTCGGTGCGCCGGGCGCTGCCGGCCGCCGGTCGGCAGATGGTCGGGCCGTTCATCTTCTTCGATCAAATGGGACCGGCCGAGTTCCTGCTGAACGAGGGCATCGACGTGCGTCCGCATCCCCACATCGGGCTCGCGACCGTCACCTATCTGTTCGATGGCGAGATCGTGCATCGCGATAGTCTCGGTACCGAGCTGCCGATCCGGCCCGGCGCACTCAATCTGATGACCGCGGGCCGCGGCATCGTCCACTCCGAGCGAACGTCGCCTGCCGAACGCGCGAGGTCGCCCAAGCTGTTCGGCATTCAGGCGTGGGCGGCGCTGCCGAAATCGCACGAGGAGGGCGCGCCGGTGTTCGTGCACCATGCCGAGACCGAGCTTCCGCGCATCATCGGCGAGGGCAAGCGCGTACGCCTGATTCTGGGGGCGCTCTATGGCGAGCAGTCGCCGGCAGTCTTACCCCACGACAGCTTTTACGCAGAAGCGGTGCTCGCGCCCGGCGCCGTGCTGCCGCTCGATCCCGACTACGACGAGCGCGCGGTCTACATCGTCTCCGGTACCATCGATATCGCAGGTGAAAATTTCGGCGCCGGGCGTCTGCTTGTATTCAAGCCGGGTGACCGCATCTCCATCCTGGCCGTCGATCAGTCGCGGCTGATGCTGCTCGGCGGCGAGCCGATGGACGGGCCGCGCCACATCTGGTGGAATTTCGTCTCGTCATCCGCCGACCGTATCCGCGCCGCCAAGTCCGACTGGAAGGCCGGCAAGTTCCCGCTGGTGCCCGGCGACGAGCGCGAGTTCATCCCGCTGCCGGATTAATGCCGCGTCGCTTTTGGCCGTGCCTGCGCCGCCAGCAAAGCAACCGCGACGGCCGGCGCATTGTGCGTGGCCTGCTGACGCAGCGCATCGGGCGCGCCGACGAGAGCGCCGAACGGAAAGCATGGCCTGTCGAGTTGCAGTGCGACGCGCTTGGCCTCTCCCGCGCCGATGCCCGCCGCGATGACCGGCGCGGTCGCCGGCAATTCTGCCGCCGACAGCACCTGCATCGCACCGTCTGCGATCGATCGCCGCTGCTCTTCTCTGATGAAGCTCGCCACATGCCGCAGCGCTTCACCTGACATCAACTCGGCGTCCTGACCCAGCATCCGCGCCAGCCGGACGCGACTTTCCGCAACGGATTTGCCCTTGCCGTCGGCCGTGGCATGCAGGTCGATGCCCTCGAGATCGTCGCCCAGTATGCGGCGCACGTCGGCCATCGTCGCCAGGTATTCGCGCGCCAGCGTCACCCATTGCCCGTTGACCGGCGCGCGCGTGGCAACCCCCATCACCGCCGTCCGCGTGTGGCCGGTATAGACGAGTTCGCCCGTGGCCTGCCGTTCAGCGTCGGTCATGCCGCGGGGCGCTGGTCTGCCGCGTACAATCGGAATGATGTCGGCTGTCGTCGACCCGAAATCGACGAGGAGCGACGTCTCACTGCGTGGCAGACCCCCGACCAATACAGCCGTCGCGAGAAAATTCGTCGATCCGGTGTCGCCCGGGTGCGCCGCGGCCTCCTGGCCTGAGCCAAATCCGCGTGAGCCCATCCAGAACTGCGTCAAGGGGCCGTACTGCGCGACGATCCGGTTGACGATTGCATTCACGCCCTGCCGGCGGTTGGTGAACAGATCCGACAGTTCCCCGGTCATGGTCACCGCGATATGCGACGCGCGGCCGGTCAGCGTCATAGCCGCAGCCAACGCCACATCCAACTTGTCGAAGCCTTGCCAAAGCGGGCACACGTATTGCTCGACAGCGACGACCCGATCGCCCTCGACGAGGGCCACCTTGAGGTGCGCGCCGCCGACATCAAGTCCCGCGGTCAATTCCATCATGGTCTCCCAGGTTGTCGCGCTCCGTGATACACGACGCATCGCAGGAGACAAAACTGATGCTGGTCATTCCGGTTCTCGACCTCATGGCTGGCGTCGTGGTGCATGCGCGCGGCGGCGACCGGTCGCACTATCGCGCAATCGAGACACCCCTGGCGCCGGGCCAGAGCGATCCCTCGGCGATCGTCGCGGCGCTTTGCGCGCTCCACCCCTTCGATACCGTCTACATCGCCGACCTCGACGGCATCGCCGGACGCGGCCGCAACCACGATACCATCTGCGCGCTGAGGCTCGAATTCCCCGCGGTGACGTTCTGGATCGACGACGGCAGCGCGACGCCTGCGGCCGTGGCCGCGCTCGCGCGCATGCCCAACGTCCGGCCCGTGGTCGGTTCGGAGACGCTGCCGAACCTCGCTGATCTCGACGCGATCCGCCGCGGCGGCGTGGCCGAGCCGGTGCTGTCGCTCGACTTCAAGGGCGCGTCGCTCGTCGGCCCCGCCGGGCTACTGGAACAGCCGGAACGTTGGCCCCGCACGGTGGTCGCGATGACGCTTGCCGCTGTCGGCGCAGACCGGGGACCGGATCTCGCCCGTGTGAGCTTTCTCAAGTCGGCGGCGCCCGGTTGCGAGATCATCGCGGCGGGGGGCGTCCGCGGACGTGCGGACCTGGACGCCCTGCGCGCGGCGGGAGCAGAGGGCGTCCTGGTCGCCAGTGCACTCCATGCCGGCAAAATAAAAGCCGGCGACCTCGATGAGGCCGCCGGCTTTCGTTAGAGCAGTCGCGTCAGATCCGGATTACGACTTGGCGCCGAACGGATGCGTGACCGAGTTACGCTGAGCGGTCGCCTCGGCGGCCGTCGGCTTGCCGGCGACGGCGCGCTCGATGGCTTCCTTGGTGGCGCGATAGTTGAAGTCCTGGATCTTGGCGTCGTCAGCGGCTTCCCAGTGGATGAACACGCCGACTGCGACGTAGACGTCGTCAGCCTCGGCGGCCGGGATCGTGCCCTCGGCAACGCAATCCTGAACGGCCTTGGCAACGGCGTACTGCGCCGGTCCGAACATCTGGACGGCCTGACGGGCGTCCTTGATGGTGACCTTGTTGTACAGGATCGTGTTGGGCTTGCAGGCCAGGTTCGGGGCGATCACGGCGAGCAGCGTCGTGAAGCCATCCTTGTTGTTGGTCAGCGCGTTGCAGAACGCCGACTTTGCAGCCGAACCGCGCGGTCCGATGATGAGGTCGATGTGCGCGATCTCGTTGCCGTCGCCGACGAGCGACTCGCCAACCATCACTTTGTTGATTTTGGCCATGCGGGGTTTTCCTCCCAGGTTCACAAAAGGGCAGCCCAGAGACTGGGGACGACGACAGGGGACGGCGTCCGGCGGTCAGCTGGTCTCGGCGGATAGATACTATCCCTGTTAACAGCGAACGACGACAGCGGATGTCATCGGACCGGTTGGCCAGATAGCGGAGCCCGGGTTTGCCCCGGGATCACCGGCGCTAAATAACGCCAGGACGGAGCGTTCGACAAGGGGGATTAGGCGCTTCTTCGGCCGCCGGCTGCAAGCAGCCGTTCCGCGAACAGAGTGGCAACAACGAGGTCTGCCGTGGTGCCGGGATTGATCTCGCGCTCTTTGAGGTCCTGGTCGTAGGCGAGCAGCGCCGGAACGCTTTCCGCGCGCGCCACCGGCGACCACAGATGCGTGTCGCGCCGCGGCTTCCTGCTGCACGGCCGCGGCGGCCTCGGGGCCATGCTTGCGCACGATATGGCTGTCGGGAAACGCGGCCAGAAGCGTCATATGCAACGTGGTCACCGCAAGCTCGGGTGACCCGGCGCGGCGGCGGGCTTCGGCGAGGCAGGGTAGCGCCGTCTCGAAAATATCTTGGTAATCGGTGACATAGGCGCGGGAGATGCGATCCCTATCTGCGGCCAGCGCCATCGCAGCGCGCAGCGTCATCGTCGGTGGCTTGGAGACATCCTCGATCTCGACATGCCCGAGGCCGGCCGGATTGGCCAGCGCAATGGCCCGGAAGGCGTCGGCCGCATCAGTCAGGTCGAGCCCAGACAGAACGTGGCTCAGCCGCTTGCGCAGCGTTGAGCCCGGCAAGGCCGTGTCCGCGGCGCGGGCCAACGGCGCACACAGCAGCAGAATGCCGAGATTGGTGTTGCAGCCGGCGATGGCGAAGGTCGCCTCCATGGCGCGCCAGATGCGGGCGCCGACGCCGAGTGCAGGGTCGGCAATGTGCGGCGCCGCCGCCTCGGCGCTGCGCTCGAAGTGCCAGACCTGCATTCCGTGCCCCGGCGCGTGCGCATGAACGTTGCCGGGCTTCAAGGCCGCGAGTTCGCCGCGGCAGGCGTCGAGAAAGGCCGCGCGAACCTGATCTGGCTCGAGCAACGCCGTCATCGCATCGCGCTCGCGCCGACGTCGGCCAGAAAATCCTCAGCCAGCGTATCGGCGATGTCGAAGCCGCTGACGCTTTGCAGTCCCTTCCATGCCGGGTTCGAATTGATCTCGAGAACCAACAGCCGCCCGTCGATGGCGCGGATCAGATCGACGCCGGCGTAGTCGGCCCCGACTGCTTCCGCAGCCCGCAGCGCGTAGTCGCGCATTTCGGCGTCAGGATCGTACCCGACCGGCTCGGCCCCCTGATGGACGTTGGTGATCCACGTCCGGCCACGCCGGATCATCGCCGAGAGGATGCGCCCGCGTGACACCAGCACACGCCAGTCCTCGAAGCTCGCCGCGTCGGGACCGCGCAGATATTCCTGCAAGTAATAAACGTCGCCCACGTCTTCCGGCGGCGGGAGATCGTCGCTCTCCGCCAACCGCCGCACGCCGTTGCCCTGCGAGCCGAACAGCGGTTTCAACACCAGCGTGCCGCGGCCCCGGCGATCCGTCGCGGCAGCATCGCGGCCTTCGGCGGTGCGCGTCGCAGGCGTCGGGAGCCCTGCACGCTGAAACCGCCACGTCGCAGTCGATTTATCGACGCAGCGCTCGATGGCGCGCGGATTGTTCCACACCCGAACGCCCGAGGCTTCGAGCGCGTGCAGGATGCCGAGCCGCATCGTGATCTGCTCGAGGCTGCCCGCCGACACCGAGCGCACGAACGCGCCATCCGGCAGCGCGCCGTCGAAGCCCGGGATGTCGAGGCCCGAAGGCAGCCGGGTGTCGAAGGCGCATCTGTTCAGCGACGTCGTCACGACTTGCGCGCCGCGCGCTTCGAGCGCCCGCGTCAATCGCCGTGCGTGCCAATCGCCGCCCTCGTCCTCGACGAATAGCGCGACGCGCGGCCGCCGCTGAGGCTCACCCCCGTCAGCGGAAGCTGGCATCGACGATGTCCGGCGCGAGCTTGCCGGCATGGAACGACGCGCCGGTATCGAGGTTGGAGACGGTCACCAGCGCCGGGCTGAACAGCATCGCGTCGATCTTGTAGAAGTCGCCATTGACCTCGGCAAAGGTCTCGGCGAACGGCTTGCCGTAGGCGCTCGACGTGCTCGACGGCAGAGCGTCGGCGAGTTTCCTCGCCGCATCGTCGGTGCCGCGCACGAACAGCTGGATGCGCCCGCCGTAGATGATGGCGTCGTTGGTCCGTCCCATCGCCTTGACGAAATCCGGAATGGGCGGCGCAATGGGCGCGACGCCATAGCCGTCGACGATGTGTTCGAGCGGGAAGTGCAGGGCGTGCGCCTTGTGCAATGCGACCTCGAGCACGCGCGCCGCAATCTGCACGGTGCCAGCGAGGCTGCCGGTCGGCGCGTAGAGCACGGTCAGCTTCGCAGGCGCGATGCCACAGGCGGTTGCAACATTGCGCGCGACGCTCGACGGTGGCGCGTTGTCGCCCTCGATGACCAGCGCGCCGGCATCGTGATGATCGACGTAGCCGAGCTCCTTGTAGAGATCCTCGACCCGCGACAGCGCGCGCGCCGGACCGGAGCCGAGCGCGAAGAACCCGCTCGTGTCCTCCGTGATGGTCCAGCCCGCATACTGGCTGCCGAGGCAGGCTATCACCGGGTTCGAAGAGTGGACGACGACGCCCAGCGGCCATTTGTCGAGCCCCGACGACGAGGTGATGGCGACGGTGCCGAGGCCACCCATGCACACCTCGCCGAGCAGCCGGCCGGCCTCCAGCCCGCCGGGCACATGGGCGCCGAGGTCGATCCGGCGCTCGCCGGCTTCGCCCGTGCTGACTGCGCAACGCAACGCGCTCGCGTTGGCGGCAATGGTCTCGACGATCCGCGCCGCCCGCGCATTGACGCTCGGTGCGGCCATCGTGGGGGTGTTCATGACGGCGTTTCCTTCCCTGTCGTGTCTTCATACAACATGCGTTCGAGCAGACCCAAGCGTTCCCGGCACAGCGCTTCCGCCTGCCGCGTGTCGCCGCCCTCGGCCGAGACGGTGGCGATCGGCTGATGCCGTGCGATCGATCGGCCGGGGGCGGGACGGTCGAACGCCCATTCCGGCCATGCGATCGGCGGGATTTCGAGATCTCCGCGGTCGGCATAGAGATACGCCACTGCGCGCGCGACCGGTGGCGACCATGCCGCGAAATAGGCGTCGAGCGGTCCGGTGCCGAGCGCCGCCGCGATGTGCGCCTTGAACAGCGTGCCCGCAGCGTCGTCGAAAACGTCGAGCGTCGCGCCGGGGCGGGGATTGATTTCCAACAGCACCGGCGCTGCGTCGGGCGTGACCAGGAAATCCAGCGAAACCAGCCCGACGAGCGACAGCGCGCGTGACACCTCGAGGCCGATCTCGATCATCCGCGCTTCGAGATCGGGGTCCAGCTCCAGGCTGCCAGTCGCGCCGCCATAGCGGTATGGCCGCCGTCCGGCCGGCGCCGCCCACTGCCGGCTGAAGCGCGAACGCGCAATCGCTGGCGCCCAGGATGCCGAGCGCCGAGACCGGCGACCCGGCGACTTGGCGTTGGAAATAGCGCCCGCGTCCGCCGTAGGGGGCGTGCCGCGGTAATGTGCGTCCCGCCGGTGCCGCCGATCCGCTTCGACAGCCAGCCGGCGACGTCGGCAGGCGGGTCGAGCCGGGTCTCCGGGCAAGCAATTCCGCGCTCTCCGAGGCAGCGCCGCGAGCGCCATCGGATCCTTGGCCTGACGGATGGTGTCCGCCGAACAGCCGAGCACGCGGTAGCGGGCGTCGAGGTGCTCGACGAGCGCAGGTACGCCCTCGAAGCCCGCGCCGAGCACGAGCCCGATGGGCGGACTCTCCGCGCCAGCCGTCAGCCTGTCGAGAGCCGGCAGGAGGGACGAGCTACGGAACCCGTGCGTGACGATGTCGGGCACATGCTCGGAGCCCGCCGCCGCCGCGCGCGTATCCTCGTCACCGAACCCGTCGACGACGAGCGGCGTGAACCCGGCGCGCCGGGCGGACTGTGCGAGCGCCCGCCCGGAGAAGCCGGCGATGAGGATCGCTTGAGCTTCCACCTCGGATCAAACGAGCCCGGTCAACTGCTTGGAGAGGGCGTAGGCGTGGCGGAAATCCAATGCGAGCGGCTTGTCGGAGGCGATCATCTGCTTGAACAGGCCGCTTTCGCACTTGTATTTGATGTCGCCGATCGCCAGCGGACCGACGCCGAGCGCATCGCAACCGCCGAGCGGCGCGCCGTCCATGAACAGCTCCATTCCCTCGACGCCCGGTGGCGGCACCGCGTTCACGTCGGCGATCACCAGCAGCTTCTTGGCCAGCGCCTTGTGCTCCTTGGAGACCACTTGCACGCCCGCCGCCGCCGCCGCGAAGATGACCTCGGCGTTGGCGATGATGTCGCGCTTCTGTGCATCGGTCTCGCCGTTGACGGCTTCGAGGTCGACGCCGAACCGCTGCTTGGAGATCTGTGCGCTCTTGATCACCCGATCGACGCCGCGATGGGCGACGAGCTGCACGTCGGCGCCTTCCAGCGCCGCGATGATCGACGCTGCGAACCCAACCACGCCGGTTGCGCCGAACACCGCGACCTTGGTGCCCTTCCAGCCGCGTCCGAACTTGTGTTTCAGCACGCGCTCGACGCACGCCACCATCGCGGCCGCCGTCGTGAACGATCCGGCCGGATCAGCGAAGGTCGAGCACTCGAACGGCGGCACCATCGCATTACGCGCGGCCTCCATCATGTCGAGTGCCAGGATGGCGTCCTTGCCGCCCATGAAAAATCCGGTGCGCGGACCGAAGTTGGGAGGGCGGGAGAAAATCGCGTCCTGCACCAGGCCCGTCACCTCGGCAAGATCGACGTTGACGTAGGGCACGATGACCTTGAACCCGGCGTCGGCGGCCATGTTCACGTCGAACGGGCTCATGTGCTTCTGCGGGGCCAGCATATGCAGGATGGGTGTGGCTTCGCTCATCTTTGTGGTGTCCTTCCCTTCAGACCTGAGCGGTATCTGGCGTCCGCTCTTCGATCTGCGCACCGGCATTGCGCCCGCGCGCCACCAGAATCTCGAGGCCCTTCGCTTTAGCGTCTTGTACGAAAGCACGATAGAGGGTCTGAGCGACTTCTTCGGACGGCGCAAACGCGAACCCGGTCGGCCCCCACGAGCTTTGCCCGATGCCCACGGCGCCCTGACGGGCCATGGCGCCGACCATCGCCTCGACGGCCGGGCTGGTCCATAATCGGCCACCTTGCGCTGCAGCAAAGTGGCTGCCGACGATCTCCTGGATCTCGGTGACCGCGGCGCCGAATGCCTGGATGTCCTGCTCGGCGATGGCCGGGGCCAATCGCATCATCACCAGCCGGCACAGGTGCCCGGCATTGGCCTCCGGGAATGGCGCGAGATTCGCGAAGGCGTTGGCTTCCTTGTCGCCGTGCACGCCCTCGCCATTGCGGTCGAGGACTAGTATCGCCCGCCAATCCTCTGGAAACTTCTGCTGGATGATCACCGGCGGCGGGTGGTCGGCTGTGCCGCGGCCGCCATCGACCACGAAGCCGCCGGCGTCGAACGCGGCCATGCCGATGGCCGAACGCGCACCTCGATCCAGCGCGTCGCCGATTTCGTGCGCCGGCAGACTGCGGCCTTCGAGCCGAAGCAGCGCCGCGCCGATGGCCAGCGACAGTTGCGTCCCCGAGCCGAGACCGGCGTGGGCGGGGATCGCCTCGACGACCTCGATATGGTGGCCGCCGCGCAGGCCGAATGCGTCGACGACCCGGATCGCCGCTGCGGCAGCCCGGCGGCTTTCCGGCCCGACGGTGACGAGATCCTCGCCGCGGCGGACGATGACCTCCGTCGCCGGCCTGTCGATCGCCAGTCCGAGCGATCCGAACCGCCGCCCCAGCCCGCCATTGAGATCGAGAAAGCCGAGATGCAGGCGTCCGGGCGCGCGGATGCGGATGCTGCGTTGCTCGGGCCGGGATCGCATTTCTGACGTCATTCCTTTAACCGGCGCGCGGGGCTACTGATAAGCTGCGATGGCGCTCGCCGCCGGCCTTGCGGCGACGTAAGCGGCCAGCATCATGTGGTCGTATCGTCAGGTCATGGCCGACGATCTGACGAGTGTCCACGAAAGGCGGGGAGAGAGCAATATGACCGACCAACGCGAGAAGCCCATGGCGGCGGCGGATGTCAATGCCTGGCTGACCAAGAACCTGCCGGAATGGCGGCTGGAGGACGGCTGGATCCGGCGCACCTACAAGACGAACAGCTGGAAGGGCACGCTGATGGTAATCAACACCGTCGGCCATCTTGCCGAGGCCGCGTGGCATCACCCCGACCTCACCGCGTCCTATGCCTGGGTCGAGGTGCGGCTGATGACCCACTCGGCCAAGGGCATCACCGACAAGGATCTCACCCTGGCCCGCAAGATCGAGGACGTTCTGATGTGGCAGCCCGGCAAGGATGCGTCCAACTCGCTGGAAGGCACGCCAGCGGGCGACATGCGCTTTGCCTACATCAAATATGACTGATCGGCCCGATGCCGCCGGGCGCGGCGGCGCAACCACGCCCGTCGCGCCGGAAGGACATGGCGCGATCCTTGGCCTCGGTTCCAACATGGGTGACAAGCGCGCCAATCTCGCACACGCCATCGATCTCTTGCTGGCCGATGGATCGGTCCGCCTCGTGGCCCGTTCCCGCGACTGGCGAACTCCGCCGTGGGGCGTCACCGACCAGGATTGGTTCGTCAACGCCTGCATTGCGGTCTCGACCGATCTCGCGCCGCGCGAACTCCTGCGCCGCTGCCAGGACGTGGAGCAGAAGATGGCCCGTATCCGCACCCGCCACTGGGGGCCGCGGATCATCGATGTCGATATTCTGACCTACGGCGACCGGGGCGTCGCCGAGCCGGATCTCGTCATCCCCCATCCGCGCATCGCCGAGCGGGCGTTCGTGCTCGGTCCGCTGTCGGACATCGCGCCAGCCCTCGTCATCGGCGGCCAGACCGTCGCCGCGCGCTTGGCCGCGATCGACAAGACGGGCGTCACGCCGATCGAATGAATGCAGACATGAAAACACCGCGGACCAGAGGTCCGCGGTGCCGTCACGACGCCTCGCGTGAGGCGCAGCCTTACTTGTTGGTCTTCAGGAACGCGATCAGGTTCTTGCGATCGGTCTCGTCCTTGACGCCGACGAACACCATCTTGTTGCCCGGGATGTAGCCCTTCGGGTCGGCAAGATAGGCGTCGAGCGTGGCGTCGTCCCAGGTCTTGCCCGCGGCCTTCATCGGCTCCGAGTAGGCGAAGCCTTCGACCGCCGCAGCTTTGCGGCCGACGATGCCGTTCAGCTGCGGGCCGACCATGTTCTTTGCGTTCTCGCCGACTGCGTGGCAGGCGCGGCATTTGCCGAACACCGACTTGCCTGCATCGGCGTCCTGGGCGGAAGCGACTGCGGGAACGGCAACCAGTGCGGCAGCGGCAATAATCCACTTGAGCATCGAATTTTTCCTCCGTCCTTGCTCTTGTAACTGGATCGCGTGCTCTAGACCCAGATCAACGTCGATCATCGCAACTTTTCACTGAACCCGCGCTGAACACAATGCCGCACCGCCGGAAATTGTGTTCCGCCCACAGTGCGACGTGTCCGCCGGGCCAGCCCCGGAAGCGCCCTATTCTCCGGCTTCGGCGTCGGCCGGCTCGGATTTTGCCTTGTCGCCACCGATCCTGCGGTAGACGAAAGGAGGGGCCGGTTCGTGGCTCTCCCGCTCGGCGACCTTGAACCATTCGGCGTGGCGTGACGACAGCGAGCAGGCCGGATCGGTGTTGGTGGCGTCTCCTGTCAGAGCCAGCGCCTGGCAGCGGCAGCCGCCGAAGTCGATCTCTTTGCGGTCGCAGCTGCGGCACGGCTCCTTCATCCACTCGGTGCCGCGGTACTTGTTGAATGCCGCGCCATTGAGCCAGATATCCGCGAGACGGCGGGTGCGGACATTGTCGAACACCATTCCCGGCAGCGATTCCGCTGCGTGGCAGGGCAACACCTTGCCCGACGGCGTAATGTTCATGATGCCCGCGCCCCAGCCGCCCATGCAGGGCTTGGGATATTTGGCGTAGTAGTCGGGCACGACGAAATCGAACACCAGGATGCCCTTCAGCCGTTCGCGGGCAGCCTCGACGATCTCGACCGTCTTCATGAACTGTTCGCGGGTCGGCATCAGGGCTGCGCGGTTCTTGAGCGCCCAGGCGTAGTATTGGATGTGGGCGACCTCCAGCCGGCCGGCCCCCAGTTCGACCGCGAGGTCGATGATCTTCGGCAGATTTTCGATGTTCTGGCGGTGCAGCGGCGCGTTGACGGTCAGCGGCAGGCCGAGCTCCTGCACCCAGCGGCCGACCTCGCGCTTCTTGGCCAGCCCGCCCTTGTAGGCGGCGATGCGGTCGGCATTGGCGGCGTCGGCATCCTGGATCGACAGCTGGACGTGATCGAGCCCGCACTCGGCGAGTTTCTGCAGCCGCTCGCGCGTCAACAGCACGCCGGCGGTGATGAGGTTCGAGTAGAGCCCGACCTCGGCCGCCGTCTTGACGATGTCCTCGAGGTCTTTCCGCGACGTCGGCTCGCCGCCCGACAGATGCAACTGCAGGATGCCGAGTTCGGCGGCCTGCCGCAGCACGTCCTGCCAGTCCGCCGTGGTCAGCTCGACGTTGGCCCGGTCCATCTCCAGCGGGTTCGAGCAATAGGGACACTGCAGCGGACAGCGGTGGGTCAACTCGGCCAACAGCCCGATCGGCGCCGTCGCGCACTTGGGTGCGGGGGCCGCGGCGCTGATGTGAGGGGCGATCTCGTTCATCGGCATTCCTCCTCGTGCCGCTCAGGCGGCGGTGACGACGCCCTTGTCGGCGAGTTCCTGCAGCATCGAGACGATGTCGGCGGTGATGACATCGACCGGCGCCTGGTATTCGGCAGCCAGCATTCCGGCGATGTCATCGACCGTGCGCGCGCCGTCGCACTGCTTCAGTACCGCGACGGCCGTATCGTCGGGATCATACACCCGCTCGGGGGCGAGAATGATCCAGCGGCCGCGCCCGGCGTCGTGCCGCAGCTTGATGTGCCGCGGCAGCGAAGGCTTGGAGCCGCCATGAATGATGGCGCGGGTGCGCGGCTTGGGATCAGCCATTTGTTTCGGCCTCGGGCTTGAATGCGCCGGGCGGGATGTGGCCGGGCTCGAGATAGGCGTGATGCAGCGCGTCGAGCATCGACCACAGCACGTTGCATTTGAAGCGCACCGCATCGACGCACGCTTCCTGCTCGGCGCGGCTCGATGCGTTGTCGAGCACATAGCCGAGCGCGAAATCGGCGTCGCGGGGAGCTTGCGTCAAGCGGCGGCGGAAATAGGCCATCACCGCGTCGTCGATGAAATCGTAGCCTTCGAGCATGCCCGAGATCCGTTCCCTGTGGATCTTCGGCGCGAACAACTCGGTCAGCGACGATGCGACCGCGACCACCAGCGGCTGCTCGACGACGAAGCGCACGTAGGCCTCGACGGCGAACACCGTCGCCGGAAGCGCGCCGCGGCGGGAAATCACGTACTCGCGATCGAGCCCCAGCCCGTCGGTGAGGATCAGCCAGCGCTCGATGCCACCCGGCTCCTCGCCAAGACCATCGTGATCGTGGACGCGGTGTGCCCATTCGCGGCGCAGCTCACGGTCATGGACCCGGCTCATCAGCGCGGCGTCTTTGCGCGGGACGGCTGATTGATAGCAATAGCGGTTCAATGCCCAGGCCCGGACCTGTGCCTTGTTCAGCTTGCCGCCGTGCAGCAGCTTATGAAAGGGATGCTTGTCGTGATAGCGCTCGGCGCCGACGGCCCGGATCGCCGCCTCGAACTCGGCGCGGGTCATCATGGCGGTGTTGCGGAATTTCGCGCTCTCGCGCTCGAGACTGACGGTCGCGGTCATAGGCGGATCTCCATTCCATCGTAGCCAACCTCCCAGCCGGCGGAATTCGACGGCTTTGCGTGCCTCCGAGTTCTCGTCGAGCACGGGGTTGGAGTTGTTGATATGGACGAAAACGCGACGTCCCACCTTGATCTGTGCAAAAGCAGCCATCGATCCGTCGGGCCCGGACATGTTCATGTGGCCCATGCGACCGCCGGTCTTGGCCATCAGACCCTGCCGCAGCATCTCGTCGTCGGTGAAGAGCGTGCCGTCGAAGAACACGAGCGCCGCGCCGTCGAGCCGTGCGGCCAAATCGTCGTCGAACCGCGCGCACCCTGGAATATAGAAGAACGCCTTGCCCGATCTGGTTTCGCTGACCTTCAGGCCGATGGTGTCGCCGGCCTGGCTACCGAAGCCCGGCTGTGAGGCGTCCTCGAGATAAAGCGCCACCTTGCCGGGCACCGGAAAGGCTTCGACCGTCACGCCGAGATCGACACCGGCGCCGCTGATCCCGATTTTGCGGTCGAGCGGCAACTCGATGCGCGGCACCTTATCCGCCGCCAGCACTTGGAACACCGAGTTGGATGCGAGCGTTGCCAGTACGCGGTCGGAGCCATAGACGCTGAACGGCTGCGCCTCGCGCAGATGGATCAGGCCGACAATGTGGTCGACGTCGCCGTTGGTCAGCACCGCGGCCTTGATCGGGCTGTTGCGCGGCCCGCGATCGGGATGCGGCCACAGCGCGGGCGTTTCGTTGATCTGTTGACGCAGGTCGGGCGACGCATTCAGCAGCGCCCAGCTCTCGCCGTCGCTACTCACCGCCAGCGAAGACTGTGTGCGTGCCCGGAAGCCGGGCTTGAGGTTGCGGACCGCTGACGAGTTGGCGCCGTTGCAGTTCCACTGCGGAAATCCGCCGCCGGCGGACGAGCCCAGAACTCTGATGAGCATGGAAGCCGACTTTCAAGACAGCGCTGCGAAGCTGGATCAGCCAGTGCGGCGTGGCCGCAGATAAAGCGCGGCAGGGCCGATCGACGTGGCGCTGGAAACGACGACGGCGGCCGATATGATCGACCGCCGTGCCAGAATAGCTCACGGTGTGAGCGAGTTCGAACGTCTCGTTAGATAACGTCGATCTCGGCCGGCAGGTAGCTCGTGACCTCGAGGCCAACGCCCTGTTCCTTCACCGACGGCTTGTTCCAGATCTTCATGTGTTTCTCCTCCAAATGTTCGGCAAGATGCCTTCACTCGATAGATGACCCCGCCGAGGGACACCCAGCTGAGCTGGCACTTTTGTCCGGTGCAAGCTCAGTGTGCGAGTTAGAGCCGCTTTGTCAAGCTGACCGCTCCAACCGCTTCGAAAATAACTATTCATGATTGCCGATAGGGGAGCAATTCACGACCGCTCACATTCGCGTGTGAAGCGCGTGATGACCGACCGCACCGGCCGGCGAGCCAGTGGGCGTCTGCGGGAGGGGCATGGTCGCCCGGGCCGCTCAATTGATAAATGTTATACCATTGCATGTGGCCATGCAAGTCCCGGATCGGCGCATTCTTATCGACGCGTCAAGACGGGCTGATCGGACAGGGGACTATCCCAAGGCGGCTGCCGACGCCAGCGCCGTCGCGTGGTATGACAGCCCGCATCCGACCAGGAGCCGCCATGAGTAAGCCGCCACGCACGACCGCGACCATCTGGGACGAACGCTACCGGCAGCCGGTCTATGCGTTCGGAACCGCTCCCAACGCCTTCCTGGCCAGCCAGCGCGAGCGCTTTCTGCCCGGCCAGCGCGCGCTGGTGCCGGGAGACGGCGAAGGCCGCAACGGCGTTTGGCTGGCGACCCTCGGCCTCGACGTCGTCTCGGTCGATGCATCATCCATCGGCTGTGACAAGGCGCGCCTGCTCGCCGCCGAGCGCGGCGTGAGGATCGATGCCCAGTGTGCCGATCTCAATCATTGGTCCTGGCCGGTCGCTATATTCGACGTCGTGGCCGCGATCTACATCCACTTCCCGCCGGACGAGCGTCCCGCCCTGCACCGGCGCATGTTCGGTGCCCTGAGACCCGGCGGCATCGTTTTGATCGAGAGCTACACGCCTCGCCATCTGTCGCGCCGCGACGCGGGCAGCGTCGGCGGGCCGCCGCCCGAAATGCTGGTCACAGCTGCCGACCTGGCGGGCGACTTCGCGGGTGCCGAGATGGTGATGCTGGAAGAATGCGAGGCTGTGCTCAACGAGGGCGTGCGGCACGTGGGCCCGTCGGACGTCGTGCGGATGATCGCGCGCAAGAGATGATGTGCGGATGATCGCGCGCAAGAAG
Source organism: uncultured Alphaproteobacteria bacterium (assembly GCA_963819775.1). Taxonomy (GTDB): domain Bacteria; phylum Pseudomonadota; class Alphaproteobacteria; order Rhizobiales; family Hyphomicrobiaceae; genus JAKAML01. The sequence goes on along the minus strand of CAWFXM010000006.1, from coordinate 255,796 downwards.
TGACGTGCGGGTGATTTCCCTAGCTCTGATCTTCGGTGTGCCTCGTCGTGAGTGCAGCGGCCTCAGTTTGCGTCGATCGCCGCCTTGATATCGGTGGCGATCGTCGTCGCCTCGGTAAACTTCTTGGCGTCGCAGTGGCTTTCCATCTTGGTCAGCAGCTCTTCGATCTTGTCGAGCTTTTCCTCCGACAGCTTCTTGCTCTCGGCCGCCTGCGCCAATTGAAACGCCTGCTTCAGGCACTCGTCCGAGGTCGCCGGGACGGTCTGAGCGAACGCGACATTTGCAAGGCCGGCCAGCGCGACAGCCAGGGTCATCGTCTTCAGCATCGTCGAAGTCCTCGAATGAAGTGTCTCGTCACGAGCGGTGTGTCTCGCGAGATTCGGTAACAAATATGGCTGCACGGCGACGCTGCGCCGTTTGGCAGGCAACCTTATGACGCGGATCGTAACCGCCGGAGCAAATTGGCGTCGATAGTCCGGATCGCGGCGTCGAGGTCGTCATAATGGTCGATCACGGCGTCGGGGCCGAGCGCTGTGACCGGTATCTCGGTATAGCCGAAGGTGACGCCGACCACGGGGATGCCCGCCGATTTGGCGGTTGCGATGTCGACGCCGCTGTCGCCGACCATGACCGCCCGGCTGGTATCGCCACCGGCCAGCCCGATCGCGCCGGTCAGATGGCCGGGGTCGGGCTTGCACACCTTGAACGTGTCGCGCCCGGCTATGGCGCTGAATTTGGCCGACATGCCGAGGGCATCGAGCAGCAGCCGCGACAAGGTCTCGCGCTTGTTGGTGCATACGGCGAGCATGGCGCCCGCTGCGGCGAACCGGTCGAGGGCTTCGATCGTGCCGGGAAACGGCCGGCTCTCGCGGGCGATATTGGCGGTGTAGTGGTCGAGGAAGCCCTCGAGCTGCCGGTCTGTCTCGGCCTCGCTGATGACGATCCCGCGCATGGCGACCGCCTCGACGATCATCCGTCGCGCGCCATAGCTGATCCAGGGTCGCAGCACGCCAGCCGGCAGGGGCGGGCTGCCGAGCCGGTCGAGGACGTGGTTGGTGGCGCACACCAGATCCGGCGCGGTGTCGACGAGCGTGCCGTCGAGATCGAAGACGATGGTCAGTCCGTGCATGGCGCTCCGATGGGCGGCTGGTTTGGCGGCGACGCTATCTATGCCGCGCGCTGCTGTCACGTCCAGTTGCCGCCGGGTCGTGCCGCGCCGGATCGTATGCGTTGAACAGGGCGTCCCGCCCGCCTAGAACGAGGCACGAGCCTGCCTCCGTCCGGCCCTGTCCGTGCCGATCCTCCACATTGCCCTATTCCGCTCCCAGAAAGCGCCATGATGACAACCTCGGCCCCATCGCTCATCAAGTCTCACGCCTACATCGGAGGCGAGTGGGTCGGCACGCCAGCGACGCCGGTGATCGACAAAGCCACCGGCGTCGAGATCGTGCGCGTCCCCGATCTCGGCGCGCGCGAGACCCGTCAGGCGATCGAGGCCGCGCATGCAGCATTGAAGCCGTGGTCTAAACTCACTGCCAAGGAGCGCTCGGCGATCCTGCGCCGCTGGTTCGACCTCATCGTCGCCCATGCCGACGAATTGGCGCTGATCCTGACGCGCGAGCAGGGCAAGCCGCTGCCCGAGGCCAAGGGCGAGATCCTTTATGGCGCGGGCTTCGTCGAGTTCTTCGCCGAGGAGGGCAAGCGCATCTACGGCGAGACCATCCCGTCGCCCAGACCGGATTCGCGGATCGTCGTCCTGAAGCAGCCGATCGGCGTGGTCGCCGCCATCACGCCGTGGAATTTTCCCTGCGCCATGATCACGCGCAAAGTCACGCCCGCACTCGCCGCCGGCTGCACGGTGGTGGTGAAGCCGGCGGAAGACACGCCGCTGTCGGCGCTGGCCCTGGCCGCTCTTGGCGAGATGGCCGGCATCCCGCCCGGCGTCCTCAACGTCGTCACTTGCCGCGATCCGGTTCCCGTCGGCAACGAACTCACCTCGAACCCGCTCGTCCGCATGGTCACCTTCACCGGCTCGACCGAGGTCGGCCGCATCCTGATGGCGCAATCGGCCACCACCGTGAAGAAAGTCGCGCTGGAACTCGGCGGCAACGCGCCGTTCATCGTGTTCGACGACGCCGACCTCGACCGCGCGGTGGCCGGCGCCATGGCCTCGAAATACCGCAATGCCGGCCAGACCTGCGTCTGCGCCAACCGCATCTATGTTCAATCAGGCGTCTACGACGCCTTTGCCGCGAAACTCCACGCGGCCGTCGCCAAGCTCATGGTCGGTCCTGGCCAGGAGCCGGGCGTCACCATCGGCCCGCTGATCAATTCCGATGCCATCGCCAAGGTCGAGGAGCACGTCGCCGACGCCGTGGCCAAGGGCGCGACGGTCATGACCGGCGGCAAGCGCCACGCCCGCGGCCGCACGTTCTACGAGCCGACCATTCTGACTGGCGTGACTACCGCGATGCTGGTGGCGCGCGAGGAGACGTTCGGCCCCGTCGCGCCGCTGTTCCGCTTCGACACCGAAGACGAGGTCGTCGCCATGGCCAACGACACCCCGTTCGGCCTCGCGGCTTACTTCTATACCCGTGACCTCGGCCGCGCCTGGCGGGTGGCGGAAGCGCTGGAGTTCGGCATCGTCGGCGTCAACGAGGGCATCGTCTCGACCGAGGTCGCGCCGTTCGGCGGCGTCAAGCAGTCCGGTCTCGGCCGCGAGGGCTCGCACCACGGCCTCGAAGAGTTCCTGGAGATCAAGTATATGATGGTCGGCGGGCTTTGACGGGGTTGTTGGTTCGTCGCTCCGGCGCAAGCGCCGACGCGGTTGCCTGTTTGCCGCTCCGGCGTAAACGCCGACGCGGCGACCTGCCGCCTGTTCTGCCTGCCCCTTTCTGTCCATGTAATCTCGCCTTCCACCCAACCTCGCCAAGGACACGACACCTGCCATGACAGCGGAAGCCTGGAAGCGGCTGGCGGCCGAGCACGCCATCGAGCTGATCGAACCCGGAATGCGGCTCGGCCTCGGCACCGGATCGACGGCGCGTGCGCTCGTCGATCTGCTTGGCCAGCGCGTCAAGGACGGTCTCGACGTGCTGTGCGTGCCGACCTCGGAGGCGACGCGCCTGCAGGCCGCAGCGCTCGGCATTCCGCTGACCACGCTCGACGAGACGCCGATGCTCGACCTGACGCTCGACGGCGCGGACGAACTCGACATCGAGCTCAGGCTGATCAAGGGCGGCGGCGGCGCGCTGCTGCGTGAAAAGATTGTCGCCACGGCGTCGGAGCGCATGGTGGTCATGGCCGACGTCTCGAAGAAGGTGGCGATGCTCGGCGCGTTCCCGCTGCCGGTCGAGGTGGTGCGCTTCGGCTTCACCGCCACCCGCAACATGATCGAGATGCTCGCCGCCGACGCCGGCTGCCAAGGCGTGATCACGTTGCGCGTCGGCAAGGACGGCCAGCCCTACGTCACTGACGGCGGCAACTACATCTACGATTGCGCCTTCGGTCGCATCGAGGAGCCCGACGCCCTCGACGAGGCGCTGAAGCTGATCCCCGGCGTGGTCGAGAACGGCCTGTTCCTCGGCATCGCCGACGCCGCCATCATCGCCGGACCCAACGGCGTCGAGGTCATCGAGCAGGACTTCGATCTCGTGACGGACGCCGTCTGATGGCTTCTTTCGACGTCGACCTGTTCGTGATCGGCGGAGGGTCGGGGGGCGTGCGCGCGGCGCGCATCGCAGCCGGTCACGGCGCGCGCGTGGCCATCGCCGAGGAGTATCGCTTCGGCGGCACCTGCGTCATCCGCGGCTGCGTACCGAAAAAGCTCCTGGTCTATGCGAGCCGCTTCGCCGACGAGTTCGAGGACGCGCGCGGCTTCGGCTGGACCGTCGGCACACCGGCATTCGACTGGGCGTCGCTGATCGCCGCAAAAGACACCGAGATCGCGCGGCTCGAAGCGATCTACCGATCGGGGCAGGTGCGCGCCGGCGTCGCCGTCCACGATGAGCGCGCCGAAGTCACCGGCCCCAACGCCGTCCGGCTCGTCAAAAGCGACCGCGTCGTCACCGCCGCCAAGATCCTGATCGCCACTGGCGGCCGCCCCTATGTCGATCCCGATATGGCCGGCCGCGAGCACGTCATAACGTCCGACGAAGCGTTCCACCTTCCCGCATTGCCGCGCCGCGTCGTGATCGAAGGCGGCGGTTACATCGCGGTCGAGTTCGCCGGCATCTTCCATGGCCTTGGTTCGGAGACCACGATCGTCTATCGCGGCGACAAGATCCTGCGCGGTTTCGACGACGACATGCGCGATGCGCTCACCGAGGAATTGGCCGCCCGCGGCATTCGCATCCTCACCCGCTCCGTGATCGAGCGGGTCGAGAAGACCGCCGCGGGCCGCGTCGCCTACCTGTCTGGCGGCGTCCAGATCGAAGCGGACCAGGTGATGCTGGCCATCGGTCGCCGCCCCAACACCGCGGCGCTCGGATTAGAGGCGGCCGGCGTCACCATGGGAGCGCAGGGCGAAATCATCGTCGATGCGCGCTCGCAAACCTCGGTGCCGTCGATCTTCGCGGTCGGCGACGTCACCGACCGCGTCAATCTCACGCCCGTGGCGATCCGTGAAGGTCATGCCTTCGCCGACAGCGCGTTCGGCGGCAAGCCGTGGACCACCGATCATACGATGATCCCCACTGCCGTGTTCTCGACGCCCGAGATCGGCACCGTGGGTCTGTCCGAGGCGGACGCGCAGCTCCACTATGGCGCGCTCGACATCTACAAGGCCCGCTTCCGCCCGATGAAGGGCATTCTCGCAGGCCGCGCCGAGCGCACGGTGATGAAGCTCGTGGTCGATCGCGCCTCGCAGAAGGTCGTCGGCTGTCACGTGCTCGGACCCGATGCCGGCGAGATCGTGCAGATGGCGGCGATCGCCATGCGCATGGGCGCGACCAAGGCCGATTTCGATTCCACCATGGCCTTGCATCCGTCGGCGGCCGAGGAGCTGGTGACGATGCGTGAGAAGTGGGTGCCGCCTGCGAAGGCGGCCGAGTGAGGACGACACGATGAGGCTCGACAATAAAATAGCGCTCGTCACCGGGGCCGGCGCCGGCATTGGCCGCGCCATCGCCGAGGTGTTCGCGGCCGAGGGTGCGCATGTCTACGTCACCGATGCCAATGGCGAGGCGGCGTCGGCTGTCGCGGCGGCCATCACCGGGCGCGGCCAGAAGGCTGTCGCTGCGACGATGGACGTGACGCGCGGCCAGGACGTGTCCGCCGTGCTGCGTCAGGTCACGGCCGGGCCGGGGCGGATCGATATCCTGGTCAACAACGCCGGGCTGAATCGTGCGCTCCGATCTTCGGCATATGACCGACGCCGACTGGGTCAAGATCCGCGAGGTCAATCTCGACGGCGTGGTGCGTGTGGCCCGCGATGGCTTCGCGCTGCTGAAGGCGTCGGGCCACGGCTCGCTGATCAACATCTCGTCGATCATGGGCCAGCGCGGATTGCGCCCGCTCGCCGCCTACACGGCAACCAAGGGCGCGGTCACGGCGTTGACCAAGGGCCTTGCGGTCGAATACGCGTCGTTCGGTATCCGCGTGAATTCCGTAGCACCCGGCTACATCGAGACGGCGATGACCGAGCGCGTGCTGAAGGTCCCCGCCATGGCCAAGGCGCTGCTCGACCGGACCTTGATGAAGCGGTTCGGAACCGCCGAGGAAATCGCCAAGGCGGCGCTGTTCCTCGCCTCCGACGACGCATCCTATGTGACCGGCGCAGAGCTGATCGTCGATGGCGGCATGACTGCGGGGCTATGATCTCGCCGCAATCGCTGGACTTTCAGCGCTCCGCTCACCGTGTTGTGAGGCGCTGGCTGTGGCCCTGCCGCAATCCCGGCCCTACATGGCTCGGAAACGATGTCCTTCGACTGGAGACGCTTGCCATGAGCCGCCCCATTTTTTCCGCACGCCATGTCTGCTTCGATCGTCGGAGCGCTTTTGCTGACGGCGGCGCTGCTGCAGCCGGCAACGGCGCGCGCGGACACCTATGCCATCGACAAGGAACACACCGAGGTCCGCTTCACCTGGGATCATCTCGGGCTGTCGCGGCAGGGCGGCCGGTTCGTCGATGTGACGGGGACGCTGCAGTTCGACGAGGCCCGGCCCGACGCGAGCAAGGTCGGTGTCATCATCAAGGTGGCGAGCTTGTGGACCGGCGTCGCCGCTCTCGACAGCCAGCTTGTGAAGAGCCGCGAGTTCTTCGATGCCGCGAAGCACCCGACCATTACCTTCGAGAGCACCGAGGTCAGGCAGACGAGCGCGAAGACGGCCGATGTCATCGGCGATCTCACGATCAACGGCACGCCCCGGCCGGTCGTGCTCAATGTGACGTGGAATTTCGCGGGCGGGCACCCGATGGCCAAGATCAACCCTGCGTTCTCAGACCTCTACGTTGCGGGGTTTTCGGCGACCACCCAGATCCGGCGCAGCGACTGGGGTTTGACGCGGACCGTGCCGTTCGTCTCCGACGAGATCCAGATTTCGATCGAGACCGAGCTGAAGCGGACCGCCATCTCGGCGCCTGCCGCTGCGGGCGACCGTGACGACGCCCCCGTGATCATGGCTCCACTGCCGGCGCCCGCTGCCGAGTAGCACCGCCACCGGAGCCGCTGCAACACGGCCGCCGTGGCGTCGGATACTGCGGGTGAACGCCGCCGGCGTTCGGTTGCTCCCGGGACCGGAATTGTCCTATATACTGGCGCAAACGGCAGTTTCGGATCACGGTCCGTCTCCCGCCATGGCCCGAGCGGTCGTGCGGAAACGGGTGCGTGGTCCTTTCACACTTGGAGAAGAAGTCATGTCGGCCAATTGGAGCCCGGACAGCTGGCGGTCGAAGCCGATCGTCCAGGTTCCCGACTACCCCGATCTTGCTGCATTGAGCGATGTCGAGGCCAAGCTTGCGACCTTCCCGCCGCTGGTTTTTGCAGGTGAGGCTCGCGCGCTCAGGAAGACGCTCGCCAAGGTGGCGGCCGGCGACGGCTTCCTGCTGCAGGGAGGCGATTGCGCCGAGAGCTTCATCGAGCACCGGGCCGACAACATCCGCGATTTCTTCCGCGTCTTCCTGCAGATGGCGGTCGTGCTGACGTATGCCGGCGGCAGTCCGGTGGTGAAGGTCGGCCGCATCGCCGGCCAGTTCGCCAAGCCGCGTTCGTCTCCCAATGAGAAGAACGGCGACGTCGAGCTGCCGAGCTATCGCGGCGACATCATCAACGGCGCCGAGTTCACGCCCGAAGCCCGCATCCCCGATCCGCAGCGGCAGATCGAGGCCTACCGGCAGTCGGCGGCGACGCTCAATCTGCTGCGCGCCTTCGCGACCGGCGGCTATGCCGATCTCGAGCGCGTGCACCAGTGGAACATGGGCTTCGTCAAGGACAGCCCGCAGGGTCATCGCTATCAGGAGCTCGCCGATCGCATCGCCGAGACGATGTCGTTCATGCAGGCCTGCGGGATCACCTCCGAGAACACGCCGCAGTTGCGCGCGACCTCGTTCTACACCAGCCACGAGGCGCTGCTGCTCGGCTTCGAGCAGGCGCTGACGCGCAACGATTCGACCAGCGGCGAATGGTACGCCACTTCGGGCCATATGATCTGGATCGGCGACCGCACGCGCCAGCCCGACCACGCGCACATCGAATACTGCCGCGGCATCCGCAATCCGATCGGCCTCAAGTGCGGCCCCTCGATCGACGCCGACGGGCTGATGCGGCTCATCGATATTCTCAACCCCAAGGACGAGGCGGGGCGGCTGACGCTGATCTGCCGCTTCGGTCACGACAAGGTCGAGAAGCATCTGCCCAAGCTGATCCGCGCGGTGCAGAAAGCCGGGCGCTCGGTGGTGTGGTCGTGCGATCCGATGCACGGCAACACGATCAGCGCCGCGACCGGCTACAAGACCCGGCCGTTCGATCGCATCCTGAAGGAGGTCGAGAGCTTCTTCGACGTGCATCGCGCCGAGGGCACGTATGCCGGCGGCATCCATGTCGAGATGACCGGGCAGAACGTGACCGAGTGCACCGGCGGCGCGACGGCGATCTCGGAGTTGGAGTTGTCGGACCGCTATCACACGCACTGTGATCCCCGCCTCAACGCCGATCAGGCGCTGGAACTCGCATTCCTGGTGGCCGAGCGGCTGAAGCACGAGCGCGAGGTCAGGGCGCATCCGATCGCGGCGGCTGCGACGGCGTAAGAATTGAACAGCGTTTAAGGCCGTGCGCGCGGATTTGCCGGCGCCGGGGCACATCCGGTCCCGGCGCGGGAGGGGGCGCGACGATCTGTGGCCGTGAGTTATGAACATTGATCAAGGCATTGGAATTCTGGCGCAATTGCTGGATCCGACGGGTGCAGACCAAGGTCGGAATACCCGAATAATGGTCCGCGGACCTTGCCAATTTCTCAGGCAGCAAATAAGATTTTCAACGTTGAAGGTCGCTGATTAATCGTGCAAACGGCGGAACCGGCTCGGTGCTGGTTGCGTTCAGCTTGCAAGGTGCGAAGTCCGGCGAGTTGACCGCTCTTCGGATGGGACTGGGCCTCAAGTTTCTTGGTCTCGTTTGCTTGAGATCAAGTTCTGAAAGTTGTTCTAGACTAAGTTAAGCAAAACTGAGCGTTAGAAAATCTGGGGTGAGCCGCGTTAGGCTCCAGTATCATGGTAGCTAAAGCCAAGAGTTCGGACTGGTCGGGCAACGAAGCTGCTTGCGAACAGTTTGTTTTCGTCGAGGTACCCGAACCTTCGAACGACAATCATGATGTCATGAGCTTCAATCATGATGACATGAGCCTCCACGACATTAGCTCTGTTTCCCCCGACGTGTTGTTCGTGGTCGGCGAATACATCTTCGATTTCGATGAAACCGACCCCGCTGGCGCGCTGATCGTCGCCCTCGACGGGGCCGCCGACGAGGCTGCGGAGTACGAGGCATTCAGCTCCAGCGTCATGTTCGTGTTCGGTGACGTCGCCGCCGAGGCTTGACACGGCGCGGCGGATTTTCCGACCGATACCTCAACGGGATAGCTCGCTCCATCGGTAGCGAGACACTTATTCGGTCTGCGTATGCGCGACCGACATGAAGCCCCACTTTCACCCGTAGTGCGAAAGTCCCGCAGCATCCGCCGCGCGAGCCATTGCGCGCGGAGCCGCAATGGCTAAGGTCCGCAAATCCGGCCGGGGATAACTCAAAGCCCTGGACCGGCTTCGCTGCGGCGCAACCGCGCCGGCCGCCATGACACCGACCACGACGCCGACCACACACCGACCTGGGCGCACCCCGCGCCGATGTGCCAACCCTCCGCCAACCCTCGAGGCCCACCCCTCCCGTGCGCATCGCTCTCGCCCAACTCGATCCGACCGTCGGCGATCTCGACGGCAATCTCAAAAAGCTCGTCGCGGCCCGTGACGAGGCCGCCCGCCTCGGCGCCGATCTCGTCGTCTATCCGGAATTGTTCGTCACCGGATACCCGCCGGAGGACCTGGTGCTGAAGCCGGCCTTCCAGCAGGCGGCGCGGGCCAAGGTCGAGGCGCTGGCGGCCTCGCTCGGGCCCGGTCCCGGCGTGCTGGTCGGCACCATCTGGCCCGAGGACGGCAAGCTCTACAACGCGGTGGTGCTGATCGAGGACGGCGCGATCAAGGCCGTGCGCACCAAGGTCGATCTGCCGAACTACGGCGTGTTCGACGAGAAGCGCGTGTTCGCGCCGGGCCCCCTGCCGGGACCGATCCTGTTTCGCGGCACCAAGATCGGCGCGCCGATCTGCGAGGACATCTGGAAGGACGAGGTGACCGAGTGCCTGGAGGAATGCGGCGCCGAGATCCTACTTGTCCCCAACGGCAGCCCGTTCGACTGGAAGAAGCCCGACGTGCGCCTCGGCGTCGCGGTCGCGCGTGTGACCGAGACCGGCTTGCCGCTGATTTACGTCAATCAGGTCGGCGGGCAGGACGAGCTCGTCTTCGACGGCGCGTCGTTCGTGCTCAATGCCGACCGGACGCTGGCCGCGCAGCTGCCGGCGTGGCGCGAGGCGATCGTGGTGACCGAGTGGACCAAGACCAATGGGCGCTGGGTGTGCGCGCCGGCTGCGATCGAGACGATCGAAGCGGGCGACGCGTCGGCCTACGCGGCGTGCGTGCTCGGTCTGCGCGACTATGTGTCGAAGAACGGCTTTCCCGGCGTCGTGCTCGGCCTGTCGGGCGGCATCGACAGCGCACTGGTGGCGGCGATCGCCGTCGATGCGCTGGGGCCTTCGAGGGTGCACGCGATCATGCTGCCGTCGCGGCATACCTCCGACGACAGCCTGAACGACGCGGCCGCCTGCGCCAAGGCGCTGGGCATCCGCTATGACAAGATTTCGATCGAGCCCGGCGTGGCGGGGCTGACGTGGGGGCTCAAGGATCTGTTCGCCGGCACCAAGCCCGACACCACGGAAGAGAACATCCAGAGCCGCGTCCGCGGCACGCTGCTGATGGCGGTGTCGAACAAGTTCGGCGCGATGGTGGTGACGACCGGCAACAAGAGCGAGATGTCGGTCGGCTATGCGACGCTGTACGGCGACATGAACGGCGGCTTCAATCCGATCAAGGATCTCTACAAGATGGAGGTCTACCGGCTGTCGCGCTGGCGCAACGAGCACAGGCCTGCGGGCGGGCTCGGGCCGCGCGGCGTGGTGATCCCCGAGCGCATCCTGACCAAGGCGCCGACGGCGGAGCTGCGCCCCGGCCAGACCGACCAGGACAGCCTGCCGCCCTACGAGGTGCTCGACGACATTCTCGCCTCACTGGTCGAAGGCGAGATGCCCTTGTCGGACATCGTGGCCAAGGGTCACGCGCCGGAGACGGTGCTGAAGATCGAGCGGCTGCTGCGGCTCGCGGAATACAAGCGCCGCCAGGCCGCGCCGGGCGTCAAGATCTCGTCGAAGAGCTTCGGCCGCGAACGCCGCTATCCGATCACCAATAAATTCCGCGAGGAGATTGCGGCGGTGGAGGCGGCGTGGCCGGCGAAGGCGGGGGCGCGGGTGGCGGCTCCGCGCGCGGATGGCGGGGATGCGGGGTGAGGATTTTGGTTTTGTGGCGTGAGCGCCGCTTGCGCTGTGGCGGGATCGCCATTTCAACTTGAACAGAAGTTCAGTATAGTCGGTAAGCCGCGCCCGGGCCGGTCGCGGCGGACCATTGGAGGGCCGCATGCACGTCCGAACGGGTTTGCTGGGTTTGCTGTGCGCCACGGTGGTGGCGGCGCTGACCGCGGGCGAGGCGGGCGCCGGGTCGCGCGGATGGATCAACAAGGCGATCGAGTTCGCAGAACGGTGCGGCTACGCCGGTTCCCAAGCCCGCAGTGAAATCCCAATCGACGGCACAGGGATCGGGCGACCGCGGCGGTGACGACAAGCCGGCCCCAAGGACGGGCGGCGGCGGGTTTCAGATCTCGTCGGCATCCGGCGGCGGTGGCATGGACGAGATGGCGCTGTCGGGCAACGGCGGCGCGGTGAGCCAGTCGGTTGCGGGCCAGTCTGCACTCGGCCAGTCTGCGCCGGGCAAGTCGGTCGAAGCGCGCACGCTGCCGCAGCAGTAATCCGCACGCGGCGGATGCGCCGCCGCCGTGGTGTACTGCCGGGGTGAGGGCTGGCGCGGCGTGACGTCTTTGGTCGGCGGCTGCTGTATTGTCGGGGGCTCCAAATGGTATCGCGTTCGTGCAAACTCTTTGTGCTGGCTATTTGGTTTGTGCTGGGCGTCGCGGCTCCGGCATCGGCTGAAAAGCGCGCCTTTGTCGTCGGGACGGACCGCTACACGACGCTGGCGAGCCTCAAGACGGCCGTCGCTGACGGGACGGCGATTACGCGCACGCTCGGGGAGGTCGGGTTCAAGGTCTCCTTCGTCAAGGACCCGACGTTGTCGGAGTTCGACGCGGCGTGGGCGGAGTTCGTGGGCGCGCTGAAGCCGGGCGACGACGTGGCATTCTATTTCGGCGGCCACGGCATCCAGGTCGAGGGTGCGAACTACCTGCTGCCGCGGAATGCGCCCGGCCTCGACGCCGGACAAGCCGGCGTACTGGAGCGGAGCATCGACTTCACCCAGGTGATCGAGGCGATGCAGGCCCGACAGCCGCGCGTCGCGATCGTTATTCTCGACGCCTGCCGCAACGATCCGTTCCGCGACAAGGGCAAGGGGCAAGCCAAGAACAAGTGGCTGCAGGCGAAGGGGCTGGCGCGGCTCGACGATCTACAACACCTTCGTGATGTACTCGGCCGGCGCCAACGAAGAGGCCATGGACGAGGCCGCCCCCAACCGCACGAACTCGGTCTATGTCCATCATTTGCTGCCGCTGCTCGGCAAGGGCGAGCTGAGCATGGTCGACATCGCAAGCGCGTGCAGGTGGTGGTCGCCGACGAAACCAGGAAGTTCCAGAACCCGGCGTATTTCGACGGCATCATCGGCCAGTATTTTCTCGCGTTGTCGAGCGACGCCGCCGGACAGGCCAAACCGTCCGACAGCATCGTCAGCCCGTCGGTGGTGCGGCTCGGCGGGTTTGCCACCTGGGACGCCAATTGCCAGAGCCGCCCGGCGCCACGCATCCAGGTGTCGGCGCCGCCGAAGCTCGGGCGCGTCATGCTGCGTTACGAAGGGTTCAATGCGGCGGGCAATCATTTCGGCAACGCGTGCGCGAAGTCGAAGCAGCGCGGAGTCGGCGTCTACTACGTGGTCGACGACGCCAACCGCGACAGCACCGCGGTCGACCGGGTCCGCTTTTCGGTCAAGCACTGGTCGGTGGCGCCGGCGACGTCGGTCGAGGAGGTCTTCGAGGTCGATCTGGCGACCCGCTACAGCAAGCGCGTCACCGGGCGGCAGTAGCGGCGCGCTTGGACGGCGGGGATGATTGAACGCGGCTTGTGGGTTTGGCGCGGCAATGCGACGTTCGCGAGGTGTAACCGGGGATCAAGCCGATGATGGTCGAGGCATGGGGACGGGCCGCTACTGTGGCCGCGGCGATGGCCGTCGTGGCGTGGGCGGCGCTGGGCGGGGTGGCGACGCCGGCGGATGCGGCGGACGCGAGCTGCAAGCAGCTGTTCAAGCTCAAGTCGAAAGAGTCGAAGACCAAGACGACGATCACGTTCGTCAATCGGGCGAAGACGTATCGGGGTCTCTTGTGGCTCGGCTTCGATGGTCAGCCGAAGGATTACGGCAACGTCGCGCCGGGCCAGGAGAAGACGATCCAGACGTTCCTGACGCACCCTTGGATGGTGGCGACGGGACCGGGCGATTGCCTCCACATCGTCCTGCCGCGCAAGGACGCGGCGGGGACGCGGGTGATCATGGCCGAGAAAGGCGTCGAGGTCGCGGCGGAAGGCGGCGAGCAGGATCATGGCGATCCGCCGATGATCGTGTGCGAGAAAGCCGGCATGGACTACGACGGCAGTGCCTGCGTGCCGCGCAAGGGCAAAGGCAAACAGGCGGCGGGCGAGGAAGGCGGCAAGGCGCGGGGCTGCCCGCCGGGCACGGTGGCGGTGCCGGAGACCGACGACTGCAAGGCGGCGCCGAAAGGCCAGGAGGGCAGCGGCAAGCCCGTCCAGGGCCGTTCGCTCGGCGGCATCCTGCGCGAAAAGCCGCGGCAGGACAGCGCGCGGGTGACGTCGCTCGACGAGGGCCAGCGGATCACCATTCTGCGCAACACCGGCGTGGTGTGGGACAACTATCCGTGGTTCGAGATCAATGCCGGCGGCACGACGGGATACAAATGGGGCGGCATCCTGTGCGCGGACGTGCCGATGCCGGGCGTCTACGAGGTGTGCAAGGAGGCGCGGTCCGAGGGCAAGCCGCAAGCGCAACCGCAGAGCCAGGTTCAGGCCGCGGGCGGCGCGCCGCCGTGGTGCGCGGGAGCGAAGGTGCCGGCGGAGCATGCGATCTGCGGCAACCCGGAGCTGGGCAAGCTCGACGGCGTGCTGAACGTGGCCTACCGGCGCGCGGTGAGTGACAGCGCCAAGAAGCGGGCGGAGATCGATCACGAGCACCGCCGCTGGCGCGGACGGCGCGATGCGTGCGGCAACGACGGCGGCTGCATCGAGCGGCGCTATCTCGAGCAGATCTCGTTTCTCGAGAGCTTCTTCTCGAATTGAGGGCGTGGGGAGCGGCCTCGCGCCTGTCAGCGCGGGAGCGTGGTCAGCGGCTTGGGACGGTATCCTCTTGTTTGGCGCTTCGGATGCCCATTTCCATCCGCGCCGATACCGACCCGCAAAAGTTAAAACTTATGCGGGCCGGTATGACCGCTGCGGAATAGTCCGGCGGCTGCTTCAGCGAGGCTGTCGCGGCTGAGCGGGGCGAAGTGCATGACCACGCGATGCCGGCCCGCGGGCACCTCGACGCCGCGAAACAGCGTGTCGGCGCGCAGGATGGGCGTGGGCTGCCCGTCGATGCTGGCGACCCAGCCGGGATAATAGGTGTCGTGGACGATCAGCACGCCGGCTGCGGGCGCGACGACGTCGATCTCGATGCGGCCCGGACGCCAGTCGATGAGTTTGGCGTCGCCCTGGGCAGCAGCCAGCCAGGCACCGGCCCGATGCGAGGGCGGCGTCTCGTCGTCGAGGACAGCGCGCTCGCCGTCGGGGGGATGTTGGAGGCGTCCGCTGCTGGTCAGCGCGTCGGCATCGGCCACCTCGATCCGGGTGTGGAATTTGACGCGCGGCAAGGCGGGGTCGAAGCGATAGATCCAGATCTCCGGCCCGCCGAGCAGGGTGTCGACGCGGCGGGGCATGCGTTGCTGCTCGAGTTCGGAGATGGGGCGGTCGATGACCAGATATTCGAGCCCGAGGGCGCGGGCGAGCGGGCAATCGTAGCCGTTGAAGGTGCGGGTGAAGCTGCGGTCGGCGGCGACGGCGGGGGACTCGCCGGGAATGACCAGCCGGTCGTAGAGGCCGATGCGCAGCGGGTTGTAGCCGTTGGTCGCCTCCAGGCCGTGCACCATGGCGAGGTTCTGCCACGCGCCGCCCATGCCGATGATTTCGACACGCGGGCGGGCGCCTTCGCGGTGCCGTCGCGCCAGCTCGCGCGCGAGCAGGTCGAGCGCCGCCTGTTCCTCTTGCGGCGCGGCTTCGAGGGCGCGGTAGAGGTCGAGCGGCTCGCCGTTGAGCCGGCTGGCGGCGTTGAAACCGATGAGCTGGCCGATCGCCAGCAGAGCCAACAGATGAGCCGCACGGCCGCGATGGGCGGCGACGAGCGGCGCAGCACAACAGTCTGGCGGCGAGCAGCACGATGGGCAGCGTATTGGCGATCTCGATCGACGTGGCGTGCACATGGCTGGTGAGATGGGACAGCGCGAGGGCCCCGGCGACGAGCCCGGCGCCAGACGCCACGGCCGCACGCGTGGCCCAGCGGTTCGCTGGAGGACTGCCGTGCCGCACGAAGCCGCTGAGCAGGTTGCCGGAGAGGATCGCAAGCGCAATTCCGGTGACGAACAAGCCATCGATCGGCCGCCGGAAATAGGTGAACCCCGGCACGTGCTCGAACACCAAGGCGAACAGCGGCGTGTAACGGCCGAGCGCGAACAGCACCGACAACGCGAGGATGGCGGTCCAGGTTCGCGATCCGCGCTGGACGAGGACGCCGCGGCAGACGCCGAGGACGATCAGCAGGACGATGGGGACGGCGCCGAAGAAGGCGTAGTTGAAGCTGTCGTCGGTGGCCGCGACCTCCGGCGTGATCGACGCCTGCGGACCCCAATAGCCGAGGTCCATCATGTTGAGCGAGCCGAACACGTTGGGCACGGCCATCGACAGCAGGCTGGCGGGATGCAGCGACGCCTGCAACGCGGTGGCGAGGTCCAGCGAAGGGCGGTTGGACAGCGTGGCGAACTGCACCGTCAGCAGCAGCGGCGCGGCGAGGATGACGACGCCGGTCAACCCCATCAGCGCAAGGCAGCCGGCGCGCTGCCGCAGATAGCGGAGCGGGCTGTCGGCGACGAGGATGTGGCGGATGGCGAGCGCCAGCAGCACGAAGCAGAGCAGCAGCGCGACCTGGTTGCGGCCGAGCGCGATCACCGAGGCGACCATGGCGAAAGCGATGGAAAGAAGCGCCGATCGCCGCTCGAGCGCCAACTCCAGCATCAACATGGCCAGCGGAAACAGGCCGTAGCTCAGGATGATGCCGGTGTGGTTGAGCCGGCCCGCGGCCGCGCCGCCGAACATGAATACCGCGGCGGCGAGGATCGAGGCGGCGGCCGGCCAGCCGCGGCGGTGGCCATAGCCGGCCAGGGCCAGCCCGCCGATCAGCAGGTGCGCATAGACGATGAGATCGAACGCGCGCATGGAGGGCGCGGGATCGATCGCCGCCCACAGCAGGAACAGCGGCGAGAAGATCAGCGACTGCGGATCGGCGATGCTGGGATGGCCGCCATAGTGATAGGGGTTCCAGAACGGCGAGGTGCCGTCGGCTAGCGACTTGGCGAGGAAGCGGAAGAACGCGTAGAACTGGGTCTTGGCGTCCCAGGGCACCGTCTCGTCCTGCCAGATCCAGCGCGAGAAGGCGGCGAGCCAGATGGCGAAGATGGCCGCGAACGCAAGCAGTGGTCTCGGCTGACGCAAGCCGGTGCCCACCGCATGGCCCGAGGCTCCGCCTATGGTGCAGGCCAGCCCCTTGCTCCAAGGCAGGGCCGATCCGAACCAAGGTGGTCCAGAAGCCCTTGCGGACTGCTCCCCCCTCCACGCCATGCTCCCCAGATGCACATGCATATTTTTTGAGCACAATGGCATGAGCAAGCGGAGGGGCGTCAAGTGACTTCCCGAAAGGCCAGGAAAAAATCGGCATCAGCGGCGTGGCTGAGGCGATACTCACGCGGCGCGGAACAGGCGGACGGCTTCGTCGCATTCGAACAGGTAGAGCAGGTGGCGGAGCCGCCGGCCACGCGGACTGACGAGATGGGGGTCGGCGGACAGCACCATCTGAGCGTCGTCGCGGGCGACCGCCAGCAGCGTCTCGAAACCCGGAACGTCGGCAACGCGAAACTCCGGCAGCCCGCTCTGCCGGGCGCCGAGCACCTCGCCGCCGCCGCGCAGTTCGAGGTCCTTCTCGGCGATCAGGAAGCCGTCCTCGGTGCGCTCCATCATTTCGAGGCGGGCCCTGGCCGTCTCGCCGAGCGGGGCCTTGTAGAGCAGCATGCAGAAGCTCTCGCGCGTGCCGCGGCCGACGCGCCCGCGCAACTGGTGGAGCTGCGCGATGCCGAACCGCTCGGCGTGCTCGATCACCATGATGTTGGCGTTGGGCACGTTGACGCCGACCTCGATCACCGTGGTCGAGACCAGGATCTTGAGCCGGTTCGCGGAGAACGCGGCCATGGTCGCGTCTTTCTCCGGCCCGCTCATGGCGCCGTGCAGCAGGCCGACGGCGTCGCCGAAGGTCTGAGCGAGATGGGCGTGCCGCTCCTCCGCGGCGGCGAGCTCGCTTTTGTCGGAGCTCTCGATCAGCGGGCATACCCAATAGACCTGCGCGCCCTCGGCGAGCTGCGCGCGGATGCGCTCGATCAGCCGCTCCATGGCGTCGAGCGGCACCGCCTTGGTGGTGATCGGCTTGCGGCCCGGCGGCTTCTCGGTCAGCCGCGATACGTCGAGGTCGCCGTAGTGGGTCATCAGCAGCGTGCGCGGGATCGGCGTCGCGGTCATGGCGAGTACGTCGGCACCTCCGCCCACGCCGCCGTGCGCACTGCCGCCCTTGGACTGCAGCGCCAGCCTTTGGTGAACGCCGAAGCGGTGCTGCTCGTCGATGACCGCGATGGCGAGATCCTTGTAAATCACGTCGGGCTGGAACAGCGCGTGGGTGCCGATCAGGATGTCGATCTCGCCTGCCGCCAGCCGCTCCAGCACCTCGCGCCGGACTTTGCCTTTTTCGCGCCCCGTCAGCAGCCCGATGCGGAGCCCGGCCTTTTCGGCCAAGGGTGCGATGGTCTCCATGTGCTGCCGCGCCAGGACCTCGGTCGGGGCCATCAGCGCGGCCTGCGCGCCGGCTTCGACGGCGATCGCCATGCTCATCAGCGCAACCACCGTCTTGCCCGAGCCGACGTCGCCTTGCAGCAGGCGCAGCATGCGCGTGGGCGCGGCCATGTCGGCCGCGATCTCGCCGATGGCGGTGCGCTGCGAGTTGGTGAGCGAGAACGGCAGCGCATCGGCGATGCGGGCGCGGATGCGTCCGTCACCGACCACCGAGCGCCCGTGCTGGCTCTTCTGGCTCTGCCGCACCAGGGCGAGGGCCAGCTGCCCGGCGAGCAACTCGTCGTAAGCCAGCCGCTGCCATGGCGCGCCGCCGGTCGAGACGTCGGAGCCGTCGCCGGGCTGGTGCAGCCGCCGCACGGCATCGTTGAACGAGGGCCAGCCGCGGCTCGCGAGCCAGGGCGCGTCCTGCCATTCGTCCATCTGCGGCACGCGCGCCACGGCCTGCCGCGCCGCCTTGACCAGCACCTTGCCGGAGAGCCCTGCGGTCAGCCCGTAGACCGGCTCCAGCATCGGCAACTCGTCGCGGCGGTCGGGCGGCACGATGTAGTCGGGATGCGCCATCTGCAGCGTCTCGCCGTAGCGCTCGACGCGGCCGGACACGTAGCGCTCCTCGCCCTCGGGCAGTTGCCGCTCGATGAATTTGCGCTCGGCGCGGAAGAACACGAGGTCGAGCCGCCCGGTGTCGTCCTCGCAGGCGATCTTGTAGGGCACCTTGTCGTTGCCGCGCGGCGGCGGCTTGTGCTTGAGGACGCGCACCCTGAGGGTGGCGATGGTGCCGGGCACGGCGACCGCCACCGTCGGCTCGGCGCGGCGGTCGATGACGCCGGTGGGCGTGTGCCACAACAGGTCGAGCACGCGCGGCTCGGTGACGCCCGGCGGCAGCCGCAGCGCTTTTTTCAGCAGCAGCAGCATGCGCGGGCCGATGCCCAGCAGCGAACCGGCCGAGGCGAACAGCGGTGTGAGGTCGTCGGGGCGCATGCTGGTCTTGAATAAGTCGGGTTGTGGACGCCGGGACAGTGCAAAGCGCTTGCGGCGCCTCGGCTCTATGCGTGGCGAAATTGCAGAGGTATATGACAGACGCGAGGCGGCCCGACGGCGGTCTCGGCAACCAAAGCGGGGGAACGGCCCTCGGGTCAAGCGAACGGGTGCAATTATCCCGTGCGCCGTCCGTGCTTGCGTCCAGCCGCCGTTCCGATTTGGCCGACACGGCACTTGCCCACACGCCGCCGCCGCTATCGATCCGGGAATCTGTTCATGCCGCTCGCCCCTTCCGACCCCGACGACCTCGACGTCCGCCGCCGCCGCGCCGCCTATCGCGCCGCCCATCGCGGCACCAAGGAGATGGATATCCTGATGAGCCGCTTTGCGGAGGCCAGCCTGCCGGCGATGGGAGAGGCGGAACTGGCGCGTTTCGAGCAGTTCCTCGCTTTGCCCGACCCCGATCTGCAGCGCTGGATCCTGGAGCCGGGCCCAGGCCCGGACACGGACATGGCCACGGCGACAGCCGCCGCCGGCCACGAAATGGGCGATCTGGTGCTGGCGCTGCGCCGCTTCCACGGCCTCGCCGCCAAACCCTGATCCGTATTTCCGCACGCCCGCAATCCAGGACCACCACCCCGATGCCGACCGACCAACTGCGCCGCAGCGATCGCCTTCTGTCCGGCGTGCCCGAGGGGCTCGATGCGATGGTGCTGGCGCAGCTCGTTGCCGAAGCGGGGACGCCTGCGACGAAAGGAACGACGGCGGCTGCGGGCGTGCTGGTGCACATCGCTCGCGACGACCGCCGCCTCGACGCGCTGGAGCAGGCGCTGCAGTTCTTCGCGCCCGAGGTGAAGGTGATCCCGTTTCCGGCGTGGGACACGGTGCCGTATGACCGCGTCGGCCCCAATGCCGAGATCGTCGCCCGCCGCATCACCGCGCTGTCGAAGTTCGCGCTCGCCGCGAACCGCAAGGAGCCGACGATCGTGCTGACCACGATCAACGCCGTGCTGCAGCGGGTGCCGCCGCGCGCCTTCATCAAGCAATCGCTGAAGCCGATGGCCGCCGACCAGCGCGTCGACCGCGCCAAGCTGCTGGAGCGCCTGGAGCAGGCCGGGTACACGCGGTCGAGCGCGGTGATGGAGGCGGGCGAATATGCGGTGCGCGGCGGCATCGTCGATCTGTTCCCGCCCGGCCGCCAGAACCCGGTGCGGCTCGACTTCTTCGGCGACACGCTGGAAAGTATCAAGGCGTTCGAGGCGCAGTCGCAGCGCACGACCAAGCCGGTGCAGAAGCTGGTGCTGATGCCGATCAGCGAGGTCGCGGCGGGCGAGGCAGGGGTGGCGGAATTCCGCCGCCGCTATGTGGCGCTGTTCGGCGGCGCGACCGGTGACGATCCGCTGTACGAGGCGGTCAGCGCCGGCCGCCGCTATCCGGGCCAGGAGCACTGGCTGCCACTGTTCCATCCCGCGCTCGAGACGCTGTTCGACTATCTGCCGGGCGCGCACGTCAGCTTCGACCACCTCGCCGACGAGCAGCTGAAGAACCGCTTCACGCAGATCAAGGAGCATTACGAGGCGCGGATCGAGGCGCTGGAGGTCAAGACGTTCGGCGCGGCGCCCTACAAGCCGGTGCCGCCGGGCGAGATGTTCCTCGACGGTACGCGCCTGGAACGAGGTGATCGGCCGCCATCCGATCTCTCGGTTGACGCCGTTTGAAGTCACGGCGTCCGAGTAGCGTTCGGGCGTTCACCGGCCGCCAGGGCCGCACCTTCGCCGCCGAGCGGCAGAACCCCGACCTCAACGTGTTCGACGCCGTGGTCGAGCACATCCGCCGGATGCACGCGATGAAGCGCCGCGTCGTCGTCGCCGCCTGGACGGCCGGCGCGCGCGAGCGGCTGGCGTCACTCCTCACCGATCATGGTCTCAAGGACATAGCCAAGGTCGAGAGCTATGCCGACGTGCTGAAGCTGCCAGCAGGGCACACGGCGCTGTGCGTGCTGGGGCTGGAACAGGGCTTCGAGACGCCCGACCTCGCCGTCATCGGCGAGCAGGACATTCTCGGCGACCGGCTGGTGCGCCCGCGCCGCAAGGCTCGCCGCGCCGCCGACGTGCTGACCGAGGCGGCGAGCCTCGCGGTCGGCGATCTCGTCGTTCACGCCGATCACGGCATCGGACGCTTTGCCGGGTTGAAGACGATCACCGCGCTCGGCAATCCGCACGATTGCGTGGAGCTGCACTACGCCGGCGGCGACAAGCTGTTCCTGCCGGTCGAGAACATCGAGCTGTTGTCGCGCTACGGCAACGACGAGGGCGACGGCCAGCTCGACAAGCTCGGCGGCGTCGCGTGGCAATCGCGCAAGGCCAAGCTGAAGAAGCGGCTGCGCGAGATCGCGTCGGAGCTGATCAAGATCGCGGCGCTGCGGCTGCTGAAGGAAGCGCCGCCGGTGCACGCCGCCGCATGGCGCCTATGACGAGTTCGTCGCGCGCTTCCCCTACGAGGAGACCGAGGATCAGGCGGCGAGCATCGAGCAGGTGCTGGAAGACTTGGGCTCCGGCCGGCCGATGGATCGCCTCGTGTGCGGCGACGTCGGCTTCGGCAAGACCGAGGTCGCGCTGCGCGCCGCTTATGTCGCGGCCATCAACGGCATGCAGGTCGCCGTCGTGGTGCCGACGACGCTTCTTGCACGTCAGCACTACAAGACGTTCACGGACCGCTTCCGCGGGCTGCCGGTCAAGGTCGCGCAGGCGTCGCGGCTGGTCGGGCCGAAGGAGCTGGCGGAGGTCAAGGACGGGCTCAAGAGCGGCCAGCTCGACATCGTCGTCGGCACGCATGCGCTGCTCGGCAAGCAGATACAATTTGCGCGGCTGGGTCTCCTCATCATCGACGAGGAGCAGCACTTCGGCGTCGCCCACAAGGAGCGCTTGAAGCAGCTGCGGGAAGACGTGCACGTGCTGACGCTGTCGGCGACGCCGATCCCGCGCACGCTGCAACTGGCGTTGACGGGGGTGAGGGAACTCTCGCTGATTACGACGCCGCCGGTGGATCGGCTCGCGGTCCGCACCTACATCTCGCCGTTCGATCCCGTTGATCCTCAGGGACGCGCTGCGGCGCGAGCGCTATCGCGGCGGGCAGACCTTCTATGTCGTGCCGCGCATCGCCGATCTCGACGAAGTCGCCGAGTTCCTGCACGACACGGTGCCCGAGCTGAAGGTCGCGCGCGCGCACGGCCAGTTGAGCCCGACGGAGCTCGAGGACATCATGACCGCGTTCTACGAGGGCAAGTACGACGTGCTGCTGTCCACCGCGATCGTCGAATCCGGCCTCGACGTGCCCAATGCCAACACGCTCGTCGTCCACAGGGCCGACATGTTCGGCCTCGCCCAGCTCTATCAGTTGCGCGGCCGCGTCGGCCGTTCGAAGGCGCGCGCTTACGCCTACTTCACCACGCCGCCCGGACAGGCGCTGACCGAGGGCGCGGAACGCCGCCTCAAGGTGCTGCAGTCGCTCGACACGCTGGGCGCGGGCTTCTCGCTAGCCTCGCACGACCTCGACATCCGCGGCGCGGGCAACCTGTTGGGCGAGGAACAGTCGGGCCACATCCGCGAGGTCGGCTTCGAGCTCTATCAATCGATGCTCGAGGAAGCCGTCGCGGCGATGAAGGGCGGAGAGCTGGCCGAGGCCGAGGAGCGCTGGAGCCCGGAGATCGCGCTCGGCACGTCGGTGCTGATCCCCGAGAGCTACGTCGGCGATCTGCAACTGCGGCTCAGTCTTTACCGCCGTCTGTCGTCGTTCGAAGCGCGCGAGGACATCGAAGACTTCGCCACCGAGCTGGTCGATCGCTTCGGCCCGATGCCGCCCGAGGTCGAGCATCTGCTGGCGGTGATGGAGATCAAGGGACTGTGCCGTCAGGCCGCCATCGGCAAGGTGGACGCGGGGCCGAAGGGCGCGGTCATCACGTTCCACCGCAATGCGTTCGCCAACCCGCAGGGCCTCGTGCAGTTCATGCAGGCATCGCGCGGGCTGGTGAAGATGCAGGCCGACCACAAGGTGGTGTTCAAGGCCGACTGGGAGCGGCCCGAGGCGCGATTGGCCGGCGTCAAGGGACTTGCCGGCGAACTGGCGCGGATCGCCGGCCAGGTCAAGAAGGCTGCGTAACTCCGGCGCGCTTCACGCTGCTTCGCAGACGACGTTGCGGCCTTCGGCAGGGTGGCGGGGCGCGATGCTGTCATGCCACGAGAGCGGACCGGGCCGAGGCGCGCGAAGCGGTAGCCGTGGGGCACGAGCGCCGCGTTCAGACGCTGGTGCGGCGCGTCGTCGAGGACCTCGATCAGCAGGCGGGGACGGTGCGCGGCGAGAGTGTCCGCCATACCTTCGAGGATCGCCGCTTCATAGCCTTCCGCGTCGATCTTGATGGCGTCGGGCGCGGGGTGCATCGCCAGCACGCGGGCCATGGTCAGGCCCTGGACCTCGACGCGGCGGTGCCCCGGCAGCGCGTCCGCCGCGCCCTCCGGCGCGAGTGTCGAGGACAGCGCGTGCACGCCGTCGGGAATGTGCAGGGTCACCGGACCATCGACCACGCCGATGGCTGCGGCGAGCGCGGTGACGCGACCTTCCAGATCGTTCAAGCCGATGTTCTCGCGAAGCCGCTGGAAGGTATCCGGGTTCGGCTCGATGGCGACGACGCGAAGGTTCGGCGCGAGTTTTGCCGCGAGCAGCGAGAACAGCCCCGTGTTGGCGCCGATATCATAGAAGCAGGATGCGCCCGCCAGGAAACGGCCGAGGTCGGCCATCGTCTCCGGCTCGTAGCCGCCGGGCCCGAGCCAATACAGCGGCATCCCGACGTAGTCGCCGGGCGACACGTGATAGCGGAATGCGACGCCCGCCGCATAGAGATCGACCACGCCTTCGAGCGGATAGCCCGACCACACGCGCTCGGGCAGCAGGCCGCGTCGCCCCATCTGGCGCGCAAGGCCATGCAGCCCGGGCACGGCGAGGGTTCCATTGGCGGCGGCGCGGATCAACGTCTTCAGCATGCCGCCTGCCGTGCACGTCTCGCGGCGTCCCGTCAAGGGCGCGATCGGGGCTGAACGAACGAGGTCACACGCCGGCGCGCCGGGCGTGGCCCTTGTCGGTCGGAGAGGGTCCCTTGTCGGCGGTCGGTGCCTTGGTGCCGTAAGCGACCTTCGAAGTCTGCAGCGCCTGGAAGAAGATCACCGGGAACACCACGAGCAGGAACAGCCCGATGGCCATCAGATCCCGCGCATTGCCTTGGGCGCCGCGGTAGAGCACCAGGACACCGGACGCGAAGCCGCCCGCGCACAGCAGCGTCACCAGGATCAGCTTGTAATAATTGTACAACACGTACCACCCGCCGACGAGGGCGAGGAACAGGAACAAGAGGAGGGTGGCCAGGATACCGGGGTGCGTGCTCAGGTACTGGATCACGTCATGGATCATGCTCGCCTCCTCGACAATCCCGGCATCCGGCGCGGGGCCGGAGCTTGCATTCGCAATGCCTGCATACCACTCGATTTCTGCGGGTTTGCAAAGCTCGTGTGGTGCCTCGCACTTGCCGAACAACGATCGCGGCGGGCTCGAAGTCGGCAATTGCGAGATGGGCACCACACTAAGCCCATGAAATTGCTAGTGTCCCTCATGCACCGCAAATACCGAAGACCCCATGCGGCGAATTGGTCGGCACTTGCGGTGCGGGACACTAGTCCTTTACGGACGCCAGCCGCTGCCGCTGCAGCTTGCCGTTGGGTGTACGCGGAAGCGCCGGAACAACGCGGATTTCGCGCGGGACTTTGTAGGCGGCGAGGCGCGTCGGCCGCGAAGGCCGCGAGCGCATCGGGCCGGCAGTCGGCGCCGTCGTGCGGCACGACGAATGCGGCGATGACGCGGACGCCCTCGCGTCACGGTGATCTCGGCGCACGCGGCTTCGGCCACGGAGGGGTGGGCCAGGAGCGCGGCTTCGACTTCCTGCGGGCTGACGCGGTAGCCCATGGCGTTCATCAGGTCGTTGGCGCGGCCAAGATGGGTGACGTAGCCACAATCGTCCATGACGGCGAGATCGCCGCCGGTGAACCAGTCGCCGCGGAACACCTCGGCTTCCTCGGCGGGCCGGTTCCAATAGCCGAGCATCAGGCCGGGATCGCTGCGATGCACGGCGAGCAAGCCTTCGGCGCCCGGCGGCAGCGGGTCGGCGCCGCCCTGCTGGTCGAGGATCGCCACGCGCCGTCCCGGCTGCGGCTTGCCGACCGTGCCCGGCCGCCGCGGCACGCTGGGTGACGATGACACGTAGGTCGAGATCTCGCTCATGCCGAGCGCTTCATGGAGGTCGGTCGCTGAGGCGTCGCGCCACGCCTCGAACAGGTCCGGCGGCGGCGTCTCGCCCGCGATGAGACCGTGCCGCAGCGACGGCAAGCGGGCGAGGCCGGGGCGCGCGTATTTGATGAGCTGGCGGCAGAGGCCGGGAACGGCGGCAAACAGCGTGGCGCCGGTGGCCGCGATCAGCCGTGGCCACACCTCGGGATCGCGCGGCGCCGGTGTAGACGATGGCGGTGGCGCCGTTGGCCCACGGATCGGTCAGCCCGGTGCCGAGCGTGAAGGTCCAGTTGAATGCGCCCGCGTGCAGCACGCGATCGGCGGGCGTGATGCCGTACCAGCCCTGATACATCGGGCGGCGTCCGAAGGCGGAGCGCTGGGCGTGCAGCACGCCCTTGGGCCGCGCGGTGGTGCCGGAGGTGTAGATCAGGAATGCCGGATCGTCGGGCATTGTCACCGCGTAGTCCGCGCGGCGCGGATGCCGTAGCGTCGCCGCCGCCTCGTCGGCGGTCATCAGCAAGGACGCCCGCGGGCACGGCGTCCATGGGCAGTCGATCGTCGAGCGACGAGCAGCCGCGCGCCGCTGTCGGCGAGCAGGAACGCCGCCTCGGCCGCGGTCAACTGGCTCGACACCGGCAGCGGCACGAAGCCGCCCGGCAATCGCGCCGAAGAACAGGAGCGCATAGGCGCTGGTGTTGTCGAGCCGTATCATGACGCGGTCGCCGCGAGCGAGCCCGCGCTCAGCCAGCGCCGCCGCGATGCGCAACACGGCGTCCTCGACCTCGGCGAAGCTCCAGATCTCGGCGGGCGTCGGGGAGGCTGCGTCGGTCATCACCACGAGCGCCGGCTTCCTCGGCGTCGCCGCAGCGGACGCGCGGAGGCAGTAGGCGGCCATGTTGAAGGGCGGCGCGGAGGGCCGTCCGTCGTCGCGCGCGGGGGTGAGGGGCATATGGGTCATGCGCGGCGCTATTTCTCGCCCTCGATCCACCAGGTGTCGAGGTTGAAGCCGGAGATCGGCGTCACCGTTGGTGCTTTCAGGTGCCGCCAATGCGCGATCCACTGCTTCGGCACATGGAACAGCGGGATCACATAGTCGCCCGAGATCAGCACGCGGTCGAGCGCGCGCACGGCCGAGACGAAGTCGTCCGCGGCCACAGCCGACAGCATCGCCGAGATCATCTGGTCGGCGGCGGGGCTGTCGACGCCGGCGAAATTGTAGGTCCCCTCGATGGCTGCCGAACGCCGCGACCAGCGGAACAACTGCTCGTTGCCCGGCGACAGCGACGACGGCCACGTCGTCTGGATCATGTCGTAATCGTAGACGTTGAGGCGGCCCTGATATTGCGCGCTGTCGACGACGCGGACGCGCGCCGCGATGCCGAGCCGCGCCAGATCGCCGGTGAAGCTCGCCAGCAGGCGCGGGTGCGCGGTCGAATTGGCGAGGATCTCGAATGCCAGCGGCTGTCCGGTCGCGGTGTGGACGAGCTTGCCTGAGCGCTGCTCGTAGCCAGCGTCTTTCAACAGCGCGAACGCGCGCCGCCAGTTGTCGCGGTTCTGGCCCGATCCGTCGGACTGCGGCAGCTTGTTGGTGCCCGCCATCACCTCGGGGCTGACCGCGCCGAGGAACGGGGCAAGGAGTGCGGTCTCGCGCGCGTCCGCCGGCCGCCCCGCCGACGCCAGGATCGAGCGCTCGAAATAGCTCTCCGTGCGCTTGAACAACCCGAAATAGAGCGAGCGGTTGATGAACTCGAAATCGAACAGCAGGATCAGCGCGCGGCGCACGCGCGGGTCCTTGAACATGTCGCGCCGCGTGTTGAAGGCGAGCGCGGTCATGCCGGCGGGTACGGCGACGTCGAGTTCGCGCTTGACGATGCGTCCGTCGCCGAGCGCGGGCACCTTGTAGCCTTCGGCCCACCGCGCCGGGTCTTCCTCCGGGCGAAGGTCGATGTGTCCGGTCTTGAATTCCTCGATCATCACCGAGGCGTCGCGATAGTAGTCGTAGCGGACCTCGTCGAAGTTGAAGCGGCCGCGGTTGACCGGCAGATCGCGGCCCCAGTAGTTGGGGTTGCGGGTGTAGGTGATCGAGCGCCCGCGATCGATGCGCCCGAACGTATATGGGCCGGACGACACGAACGGCTCGAGCGAGGTGCGCTCGAAGCTGTCGGCATCGAACTGGTGTTTGGCGAGTACGGGCATCAGGCCCATGATCAGCGGCATCTCGCGGTCGAACTTGGGTGCACCTGAGCCGTCGCCCGCCGCTCGGGCTCCGGGCTGAACGCGAACCGCACTGCGCGTTCGCCGAGTTGCTCGGCCTTGGCGACTTTCTTGTAGTAGGTGCGGTAGTTCGGCCGGCCGCGCTCGCGCAGCACCTCGAACGAGAACAATACGTCGGCTGGGGTGACGGGGCGGCCGTCCGAGAACGCCGCCTTGGGGTCGAGGTGGAAGGTGATGGCGCTGCGGTCGTCGGGGACTTCTATGCTTTCAGCCAACAAGCCGTAGAGCGAGAACGGCTCGTCGAGCCCGCGCGCCAGCAGGCTCTCGACCACGAACTCGCGCACGCCGGCCGCCGCCACGCCGCGGACGATCAGCGGGTTCAAACTGTCGAACGAGCCGCTGACGCCGAGCGTCACGCGGCCGCCCTTCGGCGCATCGGGATTGGTGAAGCGGAAGTGCGTGAAGCCGCGGGCCTCGGCAGGAGTGCCGTGCATGGCGATGGCGTGCATGGGAATGGAGTGCTGGCGCGCCGGTTGTTCCGCCGCGATTGCGGTGGTGGCGACAGCCGCCGCCACCAGCCCGCAGATCGCCCGCAACGCGGTGAATGCTGTGACAGGAGCGCGCGTCGTGACCTGCGACAAGTGATGCGTGAACATGGGCCTCCATCGAGGTGGGACCGAAAAAGCCGTGCTTTCCTCGTCCTCTAGCACATTCGCGGCGCGATGGTGGCGAAGCGTCGCGAGCGTCATGCGTGGCGGCTTTGCCACGCGCCGGCAATCGTGTGGGGAATAACCCATGCGGGCTGCAATTGTGGCCACGGGATTGCCGCAATCCGAGCCTTAGTCCCGCCCAGCAGGCGCCTGGAGCGCCGCTGGCCGCGCGGTGTTGTAGCGCGCCGGACGTGAGCTGAGCTGGCGGGACCGGCTCTCAACGAAGAGGCAACGGACTTCATGAAAACGATTGGTCTCACCACCCGAGCCGGCGCAATTGCTGCGGTCGTGGCTTTGGGTGTCGCGGCGGGTTCGCCGGCATTTGCACAGGCACAGAAGAAGGACGCGGCCAAGCCCGCGGCGGCTCCGGCTGCTGCCCCGGCCGCTGCCGCACCGGCGGCTGGCGCTGCCGCCGCCGCCTCCAAGAGCGCATGGGTCAAGCTGTGCGAGAAGGCCGCCTTCAACAAGAAGGACAAGGACGGCAAGGACATCAAGGACGAGAAGAACATCTGCCTGACGCACCACGAGCGTCTCGACGGCAACACCGGCATGGTGCTCGTCTCGGCCGCCATCCGTCAGGTCGAGGGCAGCGACAAGCAGCACCTCATGATCATGGTTCCGATCGGCATGGCGATCCCGGCCGGCGTTCGCGCCGCCGTGTACAACAAGGATCAGTGGGACAAGGCGTCGAAGAACGAGAAGATCGACGAGAAGGCGCTGAAGCCGATCGAGCTCAAGTACTCGCTTTGCCATCCGGCCGGCTGCACCGCCGAGGTCGAGGCCACCGCCGAGATGATCACGCAGCTGAAGGCTGGAGCCGGTCTCATGGTGCTCGCCATGAACGCCGCTGCCCAGCCGATCGGCTTCCCGGTTCCGCTCGACGGTTTTGGTGAGGCGTTCGCCGGCAAGCCGGTCGACAACGCCGAGTACGCCAAGGCGCGCGGCCAGCTGATGGGCCAGATCAAGCAGCGTCAGGCCGAGCTTGTCGAGCAGTACAAGAAGGAGCAGGCCGCCAAGGAAACCGGCGTTCCGGTACCGCCGGCGCCGCCGGCCTCGGTACAGAAGAAGGCGAGCGAGAAGAAGTAATCTCGCCCGCACTTCGTCGCGCAAGAATTGAAGCCGCCCGGTTCGACCTGGGCGGCTTTTGCCTTGTCCGACGTGCCGCGAACACACTGAGAGCGGCTTGATGGATCCCGGTGACAAGCACCGGGATGACATGGGGGATGACCTGCCGGACATTTGCCCGCAGCCATGATGGCGGCCGCGCCACACTTGGGCGCACGCAGCCGCCCGACGCGCCGATCGGTCCTCGATGCGTTGGTGCTGGGCGTCGGAGTTGGAGATGTCGCTGCCGGGGCCGGAGAGTGGACGTCAGAACGGGTTCCAGGTGGCGCGCGGCGTGAAGCGCAGGTAGCCGACGTTGGCGCCGAGCCGCAGCCCGAGACCGGTGCGGATGGGGGCGAGCACGACGTTGCCGCCGCGCAGGTAGGTCATGCCGACGCCGCCGACGAGGTAGGCCGAGCCGTCGATGCCCGCGAAGCTGCGGTGGATGGAGTCAGGGTCGTCGAGACCATAGATCAGGAACAGCGTGCGCGATCCGGCGGCGCCGAAGTCGTAGCCCACAGATGGTCCATGCCAGTGAATGGCGCGGGCGGTGCCGCGGCGGGGATAGAGCGTGCCGTTGCCGTAGCGCAGACCGGCGAGGAAGGCGCCGCCGCCCTCCTGGCCGAGGATGTAGGCGGATGGCCGCCCCGACTTGGCGAAGGCGTGCTCGATGACGCTCGCGAGCTCGGTCGAGACGGTGCCGAAGAAGCCGCGCGTCGCCTCACGGATCTCGTCGATGGTGTAGCCCTCGTCGAGGACGGGCGGCGGCAAGGGTGTGGCATCGGGCGGCGGCGCCGCGGTGACGGCGGTCCAGGCGTCGGATTTCGGCGGCGCGGGTTGTGGCGGCGACGGCTTGGCGTCGGCGGACCGCGCAGCGGCGGGACCAGTTTCCTTGCCGGGTCCCGCGTCCTTGGCGGTGATCGTCGGCTTGAGCGCGGGAGCGGGCGCGGCTGGGGTTGCGGCCGCCGTGCGTCCGCCGCCGTCGCCGAGTTCGGCGTCGATCTTGGCCAGCGTGTGGCTGGATTTGGCGCGCATCACCGCCAGCAGCTCGACGCCCGCCGCCTTCAGCTCGTCGAGTTTGGAGCAGTCGAGCGGCTGCGCCTCGGCCGGCCGGCCGAGCGTGTCGACGTTGACCAGCAACTCGTCGGCCTGCTGATCGAGCGCCTGCATGCGCTTGTCGTGGAGCAGATCGAGCGCCTTGTCGTCGGCGTCCTCTCCGGTCCAGCCCTTGCGCGCCTTGAGCCGCTTGAGGCCGTCCTGCAGCTTCGGGCCGGCTTCGGACATTGAACGCGCGCAGCTTGGCTCCGGCCTCGTCGACCGCGGCGGCGAAGTCTTCGGCGGTGCAGGGCGCGGCGCTGGCCGGGGCGGCCGCGACCGCCGGAAGGACGGCGGCGAGTGCGGCGAGGACGACCGCCGCCGTCCGCGCGCGCCGTGGAAACCGGCGGCGCGCGGCGGGCGGCTGGCTGTGCTCAGCTGCGGCGTCAGGTGAAGCTGGGGCCGGCGTGCGCTGGGCGGTCATATGGCAAATCGCCGGCCGCGCCGGCGCCTCAGTTGGTGGGGATCGTCTTGACGACGCTGGATGTCGGCTTCTCCGAGCCGGCCGACGGCAGCCCCTTGACGTCCTTCTCGATCAGCGCGTCGAACTCGGCGAGCGTCTTGACCGCATCCTTCGGCCGCATGTGGACGACCTTATAGCCCTTGGCCTTCAGCTCCGTCAGCAGCATCGGCAGCGCCTTGGCCGTCGCCGGCTGGATGTCGTGCATCAGCACGATGCCCTTGCCGCGTTTGTCGAGCTTGGTCATGACCGTCTTGACGATGTTCTCGGGCGGCTGGACCTTGAAGTCGAAGCTGTCGATATCGGTCGAGAAGATGGCGATGTTGCGCCCGCCGAGGTGGCCGACGCTGTCCTTGCTGTCGCGCAGGTAGGGGTAGCGGAAGAACGGCGCCGTGGCCGTGCCTGCGCCGCGCCGCACCGCGCTGAAGCCGCGCTCGATCTCGTCCTTGGCCTTCTCAGGCGCGGCCTTGCCGAGATCGATGTGCGAGAACGTGTGGGCGCCGATGGTGTGCCCGCCGGCCGCCACCTCGCGCAGGACTTCCGGGTAGCCGACCGCCAGCTTGCCGACGGGGAAGAACGTGGCCTTGGTGCAATGCTCGGCCAGCGCCTTGAGGATGGTGCGCGTGTGGCTCGGCAGCGGGCCGTCGTCGAAGGTCAGGACCACTTCCTTCATCGCCAGGAAGTCGTGCGCCTTGTAGTGCTCGAAGCCGAATCCGGGGCCGCCCGTGGTGTCGATCTCGACCGTCCGCGCGACGCCGAGGGCGTTGCCGCCGCAGGCCGTGGCCGGACCGGCTCCCTGGGCCGTGGCGGGTGCGGCCAGCGAGGCCGCGGCGATGGCGGCGAGCAGTCCGCTGGCAAACTTGTGGCTGGCAACCTTATGGCTGGCAAATTGGGCGCCCATGAAACGTCCTTCCCCTGGAACTGGCTTTTTCGTCGTGATTCTCGTCGCAGCCATTTGGCCGGGCGCGCGGCACTTGCGCAAGCCGGTCGGCGCGACCCTGCGCTCACGTTCGTGGACAGAACGGCACTGTTGCCGAGGCAGGCGGCTTGGTTCTGAGTAAAATGCCACCTGTGCGGGACCGCGCCGGAACAATCCCGCGGAGATTGCAATTCAGGCGGGCTGCCGCAAACGTTAAACCTGAATTTAACTACGTGCACTACAGAATAGACGAGCGCGGACGGTCGTATCATCTACGGCGTCGAAGTGTGCGTTTTGCACGCGAATAGCGACAATCGTGATGACGGCGGCCGGAGCTTCAACGGTGTTTAACGGATTTCTGGTTAGAACTTTCCCGACGCGAGGGACCATGGATCTGAGTTCGACCAATAAGGTAGGCCGGCTCGGCTGGCTGCCTGTCATCAAAGTAGACCGGTCGAGCTGGGTCAGCTGGGCGACGTTCGTCGTCGGCGCAGAGATGGCGCGCGACGCAGGGTTCGGCGTCGAACTCAAGCATGGCGGTCAGGGTTTGCTGGTCGTGGCTGGCGCGGTGGCGGTGTTTTTCGTGCTGGTGCTGCTGATCCAGCGTCACATGCGGCTATCGCTGCTGGCGAGCACATACGGCGAACCGCAGCAGCTGGTCACCTCGGGCTGGTTCCGCTACTCACGCAATCCGATCTACGTCGCGTTCCTCATTCCTCTGGCGTCACTGGGCTATTACTCGACGACGGCGGCGATGGCGGCCTGTGGGCTCTACATGCTGTCGATGACCTACTTCGTGATCGCGCGCGAAGAGCAGGTGCTGGAGAAGGCCTTCGGCGAGACGTATCTCGACTACAAGGCTTCGGTGCCGCGCTGGCTGTTCGCGATTTAACCGCCCGCACCTGCGATGGCCAGCCGCTATCGGCCTACTTGCGGAACTCGATAAGCCCAGTCACAGCCGTGCCGGCCGGACCGATCTCCTTGATCGCCTCGCTGCAGCTTTTTTCGCTCAGCACCCGGCAGCGGTTGATGTCGGCCATCGGATCGCACCCCAGCGTCTTCTTCCACACCAGCGCGACCTGCTGCGCCTCGGCCTTGAACGCGTCGAGGTCTGCGCCCGTGTAGCGTTGCAGCAAGGTCTCGGCCGCCGGTTGCAGGTGGATGAAGGGGCAGACGAGCGAGGAGCCGAGCGCCTGCCCATAGCGCGCGCCGGCCATCTTCGGTGGCAGCGCCGTGGGGCTCGCCGTGGTGCCGGCTGTCGAGCTGGCCGTGGGGCCGGCCGCCCGCACCGGCCGCGCCGGGTGTCAGCGCCACGACGGCGGCAAGCAGGGGCAAAAGTATCGCGTGGCGCATGGGGCCTCGGTGAGATGGATGAGCGTTCGGCAGCACGCGGCAAGGTCAGGCTCGGCGTGTGCAACTGATACGCTTGGCCCGCACTGCCGGTTTTCCGGGTGGACACATGCGAGCGCCGACGCCGCACGCATTTTGCGAGCCGCCGCCCTTGACTTCGCCGGGGCCAGCACGTAATTGCTTCCGTCTCGACCGCGCTGCCTCCGGACAACGGTGGCGGGCCGCGACCGAATGGATTGCGGGAGTAGCTCAGTTGGTTAGAGCGCCGCCCTGTCACGGCGGAGGCCGCGGGTTCAAGTCCCGTCTCTCGCGCCATCCATTCCTCAGCTTCACAACGACCTCGGCGCGGCCTCCAGGCTTGCAAGGCAAGCCCGGCCGAACAGGCCGCCCTGCCGGAGCGCCTTAGCGCGTGAGGCAGAGAACTCGCGGGTTCAAGTCCCGTCTCTCGCGCCATCCATTCCTCAGCTTCACAACGATCTCGGCGCAGCTCCAGGCTTGCAAGGCAAGCCCGGCCGAACAGGCCGCCGGTCCGAACGGAATTCGGCTTCGCCGAAACCGGAGCGCTTCGGCGCGTGAGACGCAAAGCTTGCGGCATGGGGTCTCTGGCGACGGTCGGCGCAGCGATGCTATAAGCGGCGCATGACAAAAATCGAGTCCCTGAAGCCGCGCCCGCACGTCCAGATCGGACCGCTGACACTCGGCAACGACCGCCCCATCGTCGTGTTCGCCGGCCCCTGTCAGATGGAGAGCCGCCAGCACGCGCTGGAGATGGCGTCGGCGCTGAAGGAGATCTGCGCGCGGCTGGGACTTGGGCTCGTCTACAAGTCGAGCTTCGACAAGGCCAACCGCACCTCGCTCGGCGGCAAGCGCGGCATCGGGCTTCAGGGCGCGCTGCCGGTGTTTGCGGAAATCCGCGAGACGCTCGGGCTGCCGGTGGTGACGGACGTGCACGAGGCGGGGCAGTGCGCGGCGGTGGCGGAGGCCGTGGACGTGCTGCAGATCCCGGCGTTTCTGTGCCGCCAGACCGACCTGCTGATCGCTGCCGCCGCAACCGGCAAGGTCATCAAGATCAAGAAGGGGCAGTTCCTTGCGCCCTGGGACATGAAGAACGCGGTGGCGAAGATCGCGGGCTCCGGCAATCCCAACATTCTGCTCACCGAGCGTGGCGCGAGCTTCGGCTACAACACGCTGGTCGTGGATATGCGCAGCTTGCCGATCATGGCCGAGACGGGTTGCCCGGTGATCTTCGACGCCACCCATTCGGTGCAGCAGCCGGGCGGGCAGGGCACGTCGTCGGGGGGCGACAGGCGCTTCGTGCCGGTGTTGGCGCGGGCCGCGGTGGCGGTCGGCGTGGCGGGGTTGTTCATCGAGACCCACGAGGACCCCGACAACGCGCCGTCCGACGGGCCGAACATGGTCCCGCTCGCCGCATTCGAGGCGCTGATGGCCGATCTGCAGGCGATCGACGCGGTCGCCAAGCGGATCGTCGCGCGCGGCTGAGACACTCGATATTCTGATATGAAAAGAGGAGCGAGCCCAGCCCGCTCCTCTTTCGTCGTCACGGATCGTCTGATCCGGCGCGGCTTTGTTTGCTTGCTCGTGTCGGGTGAGTGACCGGGCGGCACGCCGGGGGACATGGCCGCCCGATCTCGGGGCAGGCAATGCCTTCGTCAGGCCTTGGTCTTCCACAGGACGGTTGCGACAGCCCGGATGTGCTCGGGGCTGGTCAGACCGTTGGCGTCGGAGGCGTTGACCACCGAGCAGCCGCCGTGGCTGCACAGCGGTTGGGCGCGGAGGTTGGCTGCGTTGACGCCGGCGACGATTGTGCCGGTGCCGAGCAGGCACATGGTGGTGAAGAGAGTGAGATGTGTGATGGCACGCAGAACGAGTTCAACAGACATCGTGCGACCTCTTTTCCAGACTTTGCGGTGTGGGGGGTAGGTCAGTTTTCTTCTTCTTTGTTCTGTCGTCGCGTTCGGTTGCGGGTTGGGAGAGAGCGCGACGGCCGATGCGGTAAGAATGCCGCAGGACTGGTTAATGCGGCCTTAAGATTAGCGGCCTGGTAACGCGTGTTGACGAATCGTTGCGTCGCTTGTTGCCCCCGCTCTCGGCCTCGCTCTGGCGCCCGCTGGATTGATCCGTGTGGCGTCTCCTGGCGTAGACCTAAACGCAGGAACTGGTGGAGGCGGCGTGCGGATCGCGGTGGTCGGAGCAGGCATCTCGGGGCTCGGCGCAGCGTGGCTGCTGTCGCGGTCGCACGACGTGACGGTGTTCGAGCGCGAGCCTCGCCTCGGCGGCCACAGCAACACCCTCGAGGTGGCGTGGCCCGAAGGCGGCAGCGGTCCGGTCGATACCGGCTTCATCGTCTACAACACCGCCTGCTATCCCAACCTGATCGCGCTGTTCGATCACCTCGGCGTGCCGACCGCGCGCACGGTCATGAGTTTCGCGGTGTCGCTCGACGGCGGCCGCTACGAGTATTCGGGCAGCGGCGCGCAGGGACTGTTCGGGCAGCCGTCCAATCTGCTGCGGCCGGGGCACTGGCGCATGGCGGCCGACATCCTCCGCTTTTTCCGCGAGGCGCCGGAGCTGACCGCAGCAGACGACGGCGCGCAGCCGTCGTTGGGCGAGTGGCTCGCTGCGCGGCGCTACAGCCGCGACTTCGTCGAGCATCACATTCTGCCGATGGGGGCCGCGATCTGGTCGACGCCGTCGCGCGGCATCCTCGATTTTCCTGCCGCCGCGTTCGCGCGATTTTTCGCCAATCATGGCCTGCTGCAAGTGCGCAATCGGCCGGAATGGCGCACCGTGCGCGGCGGCAGCCGTGAGTATGTGGCGCGGCTGATGGCGGACTTCGGCGGGCGCGTCGTCAGCGGCGATCCGGTCGTGTCGGTGTCGCGCACGGGGGCGGATGTGGTGGTGTCGCGGCAGAGCGGCGCGAGCGAGCGGTTCGACCGCTGTCTCTTGGCCTGTCACGCGGATGATGCGCTGGCGATGCTCGCGGCGCCCGACGCGGAGGAGCGGCGTGTGCTCGGGGCGTTCCGCTACACGGACAACCTCGCGGTGCTGCATCGCGACCGGCGGCTGATGCCGCGGCGGCGGCGGTTGTGGTCGAGCTGGAATTACATCGGCGGCGCGGACGGCGCGCTGACGGTCAGCTATTGGATGAACCGGCTGCAGCCGCTCACCACAACCACCGATCACTTCGTGACGCTCAATCCGGCGATCGAGATCGCGCCGTCGGAGACGGTGGCGCGGATCGCCTACCGGCATCCGATGTACGACCGTGCGGCGATCGAGGCGCAGGCGCGGCTGTGGTCGCTGCAGGGGCGGGGCGGGGTGTGGTTCGCGGGCAGCTATGCCGGCTGGGGCTTCCACGAGGACGGCTTGCAGGCGGGCCTCGCCGCCGCCGAGGACATGAGCGACGTGCGGCGGCCGTGGCGCGTGGCTGGCCAGTCGAGCCGGATCACCGCGCCGGACGGTCCGCGTAACGCCGATCGCGTCGAGGCCGCGGCATGACCGCGGGCGCGCAACACGTCGAACGTCTGGATGGCGCGCTTTATCCCGGCATCGTCAGCCACAAGCGGCTGCGGCCGAAGCCGCACGCGTTGGCCTATGGCGTGTTCTCGATGCTGGTCGATCTCGACCGGCTCGGCGAACTCGACCGCAGGCTCTGGCTGTTCTCGACGAACCGCTGGAACCTCTACAGCTTCCACGATCGCGACCACGGACCGGGAGACGGCGCGCCGGTGGCCGGGCACTATCGCGCGGCGCTGACGCGAGGCGGTTTTGACGTGACGGGTGGGCGGCTGCTGATGCTGTGCTATCCGCGCGTGCTCGGGTTCGTGTTCAATCCGATCAGCGTCGTCTACGCCTACGATCGCGACGGGCGCCATGTTGCGATGGTCTACGAGGTCAACAACACCTTCGGCGAGCGCAAGAGCTATGTGATCGCGGTCGAGGAGCCGGCCGCACAGGTCCACGCACAAGGTTGCGCCAAGGAGATGTCGGTGTCGCCGTTCACCGCGTCGTCGGGAGAATACGGATTTCGCGTCACCGCGCCCGGCGACGATCTCGTCGTGGCGGTGACATTGCGCGACGCCGCCGGGCCGATCCTCAAGACCATGTTCAAGGGACGCCGCGCGCCGATGACCGACCGTCGGCTCGCATGGTTCGCTCTCGCATATCCATTGCTCACTCTGAAAGTCGTCGCGGCAATCAATCTGGAGGCCGCGAAACTCTGGTGGAAGGGCATTCCAGTGGTCCGAAGGCACCGCTCGCCTCGTTACTCTGTGAGTGTGGCCGGCCGGGAGGCCGGCGAAGGGGGCGCGGCCGAAGGATCGGCGTCCGGACATTGAGCCATATCGGCAGCAAGCGAGCGAGTGAGCGGTGACGGGGCAGGACGCGACAGTTCAGGATGTGAGCCGGGGTCATCATGCGATGACCGAAGAACGCGCGCACGCGGCGGTGACGCCGTCGGCTGCGGTCGGCGACGGCACGCTCGGGCGCATGAGAGATGCGGTGATCCTCGAGGCGGCGCGCCGTATGCTGGCACGCACGCCGCGTGGCCGGGTGCGGCTGCAATTGCCGTCGGGGCGATCGGCCGTGCTCGGCGCGGGCGACGGGATCGAGGCGACGCTGACGCTGCGATCGTTCGCGCCGTTCTGGCGGGCGGTGCGGCGCGGCTCCATCGGTCTCGGCGAAAGCTACATGCGGGCCGAATTCGAAACCCGCGATCTCGGCGAGCTGTTCCGCTTCTTCCTCGATAACCGCCCGCACCTCGACAGCGCCGGACGCGGGCTGTTCGGCGTGCGAATGCCCGACCGCATCGCGCACCGGCTGCGCGCCAACTCGCGCGCCGGCAGCCGCCGCAACATCGCCGCGCACTACGATCTCGGCAACGCATTCTATCGCCACTGGCTCGACGCCGGCATGACCTATTCGAGTGCGCTGTACCGAAAGCCGGGGCTGACGCTCGAAGCCGCGCAGGCCGCGAAGATCGACGCAGTTCTGAAGTCGCTTGCCCCGGCCACCGGCGGGCCTAAGCCCGGCGCGTCCATTCTGGAGATCGGTTGCGGGTGGGGCAGCTTCGCCGAAGCCGCCGCGCGGGCGGGGCACGACGTTATTGGTCTCACGTTGTCGCGCGCGCAGTTCGACTACGCCCAGGAGCGGCTCAAGGTTGCGGGTCTCGGTGATCGCGCGGCGTTCCGCATCGAGGACTATCGCGACGTGCAAGGCCGCTTCGATCATATCGTGTCGATCGAGATGATCGAGGCGGTCGGCGAGGAGCATTGGCCGCGCTATTTCTCGACCATCCGTGATCGCTTGAAGCCGGGCGGCAGCGCCGTGATCCAGGCCATCACGCTGGACGAGGCGCGCTTCGAACGCTACCGGCGCAAGCCCGATTTCATCCAGGCCTATATTTTTCCGGGCGGCATGCTGCCGACCGTCGCGGCGATGCGATCTCACGCCACGGCGGCGGGTCTCACGTTCGAGCCCGTGCTGCGCTTCGCCGACAGCTACGCGACGACGCTGCGCGAATGGCGCGTGCGCTTCGAGCGCGCATGGCCGGAGATCGCGGCACTCGGCTTCGACGACCGCTTCCGCCGCATGTGGCTCTACTACCTGACCTATTGCGAGGTCGGGTTCGAGCGCGGCGCCATCGATGTCGGGCTCTACCGCCTGGAACGGCCACGGCAGGAGGCATGATGATGGACATGGCTGCAATGGACCCAGGCTCCGCGCCGGATGATCGGGCGTTCGACCTGATCGGCTATATGGACGGACCCGTCCGCGCGTGGGGCGTGTTCGAGGATCGCGGGGGCCGCGTCCGCCGCCGCTTCGTCGCCGATCTGGTGGGACAGTGGGTCGGCGCGCGCTTCGTCATCGAGGAAGAATTCCGCTTCGACGACGGAGCCGTCGAGCAGCGGCAATGGCAATTCGAGCGCGGCGAGGGCGGCGCGTTCCACGCCACCGCGACCGACGTCATCGGCCAGGCCGAAGGCCACACGGACGTCGGCGGCGCGCGCATGCGTTATCAGTTCCGTCTCGCCATCAAGGGCCGCTCCGTCGTCGTGGATTTCGACGATCGCTTCTATCCCATCGACGCCGACCGCATCATCAACCGGGCCACGGTCAGCAAATTCGGCGTGCGGCTCGGCGAGCTGACCATTCTGTTCGACCGCCGTCCGGCCGCCGGCAACGCCGCAGGCGACGACGCCATCGGCCGCCGCGCTGCGTGACAGCGGTGGCGCGCCGGCGACGACACTCCGGGGCCGGGTTCAGTGCTGCGGTTTCTTCGGCATCATAAAGGTGCGCGCGAACCAGAAGAACGCGGGGTACGGCAGGACGCGCGCGAACTTCATCAGCGCCGCCATCTGCCAGGGGAACACGATGTCGAATTTGCCCTTTTCGAGCCCGGCGATGATGGCGTCCGCCGCCTTGTCCGACGGCATCAGGAACGGCATCGGGAACCGGTTGACGGCGGTCATCGGCGTTTCGACGAAGCCGGGATTGATGACGCTGACCTTGACGCCCTTGCGCGCAAGATCGGGCTTCAGATGCTTCGGCGAGACTGATGACGGCCGCCTTGCTCGGGGCATAGGCCGCCGACTGCGGCAGACCGCGATAGCCTGCGACCGAGGCGGTCAATGCGATGTGCCCGCGTCCGCGCGCGATCATGGCCGGGATGACGTGCTCGAGCGCGTTGGCGATGCCGAGATAGTTGACCGCCATCGACTGCGCCGACTTGCCCGCGTCGAAGCCCGACGCGCCCATCGGTCGCCACACGCCGGCATTGAGGATGACGAGATCGAGCGGTCCTTGCGCGGCCTCGATGTTCGCGACGATCGCGCCGATTGCCGCGCGATCGGTGACGTCGAGCGCCGCGGCCGTGATGCGCGCGTGTTGGGCGGCGAGCGCTGCAAGGGTGTCCGCCGAGCGCGCCGAAACCGTGACGCGTGCACCGCGCCCGGCGAGCTTGACCGCGACATCGCGGCCGATGCCCGAGCTGGCGCCGGTGATCCATACGGACGCCCATGGCACCGAGATTTTCATCACACTCCTGTTCGTGCGCTGCGTCTGTTCGAGCGCCGCGTCAGAACCCGGTCAAGGGTTGGAACAGCCGTGCCAGAAGCCCGCGGAACTTCGCTTTTTCCTCGCTGGCGATCAGGCAGATGCAACCCTCGTCGAGATCGGCCACAGGGCGATGCTCGATGTCGTCGTCGAGATCGGCGAGGTCGCCCTTGCGGAAGGTGCCGACCTCGTCGCGATAGCTTCCGCGCAGCATCAACGTCAATTCGGCGCCGCCGTGGCCATGTTCGGGCATCGCCTGTCCGGCGGCGACCTTGAGCAACCGCAAATCTCCCTTGGCGTCGGCCGAGAGCGGTAGGGGATAGTGCCACACGCCGATGCCGATCCGCCTCCAGGCGATGCGGTCGAGCTCGCCGCCGACGATCCGGCGCAGCGGGCGCGGCACGTCGAACTCGCTGTCGTCGTCGGCGTCAGCCGCGCGCGCAGGACGCTCCACGGTGAGCGCGGCCATGGTGGCGTGTGAGGGCGCGGTTGCGGTCATGGTGGCAGGGGTGAGGGCTTCGAACATGGCGGCGCCGATGCGCTCCAGGCGCCGGGACTCGGCCGCGCAGCGCGGGCACATGTCGATGTGGGCGGCGACGACTGCGCTCAGCGCTTCGCCGAGGCTGCCGGCGGCGAAGCTCATCAGAGTTGCGGAATTGGGGTGATGTTTGATCGTCATTTAAGCCAGATCCTCGACGGATTCGCGCACCTTCTGATAGGCGAGGCGCATGCGGGATTTCACGGTTCCAAGCGGCACGCCGAGGCGGTCGGCGATTTCGCTGTGGGATAAGCCTTCGATGTAGGACAGCACCACAACCTCGTGCTGGTCGGGCGGCAGCTCGGCGAGAGCGGCCTGGACGCGGGCACTACGTTCCTTTTCCGACACCTGCTCGTCGGGCGGGGTATCGCTCGACGCCTCCTCGTCGTGACCGTCGGGCAATTCCTGCCAGGGCACTTCGCGGCGCAGCCTGTCGATGCGCAGATTACGCGCGATGGTGAAGATCCACGTCGTCGCGCTGCCCTTCTCGCCCGAATAGAGCGCGGCCTTGCGCCAGACCGTCAGCAACGTCTCCTGCGCCAGTTCTTCCGCCGTGCCAGCATCCGCTCCCTGACGGATCATGTAGGATTTGACGCGCGGGGCGTAGGACTGGAACAACTTGAGGTAGGCGTCCGCATCGCCGCCCGCGGCGACGCGCTGTAAAAGTTCAGTCATGGAGGTGCTGCGCGTCATGGTGTGCTTGCACACCGAAACTGGCACCCCCGAGTAGCCTGCAAGCTGCACCATCCGCCGACCTCACCCGTTTCGAAGGCATACGGGGGGCGCACGGCATTGGATCGCACGGCGGATTTATGTGTAAATTCCATCTCGAACCGGGCTTTCGGATACTGCGTGCGCGCGACTACCGCATACCGGCAGGGTGCGCGACTGGAACATAGCAGAATAGGATCTTCGAGCAGTGGCCAATGTGACTTTAACCGACATCGTGGCGCTGTTGGCCGCCCTGGCCATCGCCGCGCCGCTGGCGCAGTGGCTCGGCATCGGGCGGGTGCTGGGCTACCTGGGCGCGGGCGTGATCCTCGGACCCTATGGCGTGTCGCGGCTGTTCAGCTCGTACGAGGCGAGCGAGATCCTGCATTTTGCCGAGTTCGGCGTCGTGCTGCTGCTGTTCCTGATCGGGCTCGAGCTGCGGCCGAAGCGGCTGTGGGCGATGCGCAGTGCGATCTTCGGGCTCGGCGGCTTGCAGGTCGGGTTGACCGGTGCGGTGCTCGGCTTCGTCGCCCTGCTGTTCGGGCTCGAATGGCGGGCGGCATTGTTCACCGGCTTAGTGCTGGCGCTGTCGTCGACGGCGTTCGCGCTGCAGGTGCTGGAGGAAAACGGCGAGCTTTCGGCGCGGCACGGGCGGCTGGCGTTCGCGGTGCTGCTGTTCCAGGATCTCGCGGCCATTCCGCTGATCGCGCTGGCGCCGCTGTTCGCGGTGGCGGCGGCGGGCGCGGGGGCGGCGAAGGGCATGGACCTGTCGGCGGCGATCCAGGCGCTGGCGGTGATCGGCGCGGTGGTGCTGGCCGGACACTTCCTGCTCGACCACGTGTTCCGCTGGATCGCCCGCACCAAGATCCGCGACGCCATGACGGCGGCGGCGCTGCTGACGGTGGTCGGCGTCAGCGCGGTGATGCAGCAGGCGGGCGTGTCGGCATCGCTCGGCGCGTTCCTGGCCGGCGCGCTGCTGTCGGAAAGCTCGTACCGGCATCAGCTGGAAGCGGACCTGAAGCCGTTCGAAGGTCTGCTGCTCGGGCTGTTCTTCACCGCCATCGGCATGTCGCTCAACCTGGCGCTGATCGTGGACAAGCCACTGCTGGTGATCGGGCTGACCGCCGGGCTGGTGCTGGTCAAGATGGTGGTCTTGACGCGGCTCGGGCGCGGCGAGGGGCTGGAGATGGGCGCGGCGCGGCGGCTCGGCCTCGTCTTGAGCCAGGGCGGCGAGTTCGGCTTCCTGCTGCTGACGGTGGCGGCGGGCTCGGCCATCCTGGCGCGCGGGCAGGCCGATCTGCTGGCGGTGGTCATCACGCTGTCGATGGCGGCGACGCCGTTGTTACTGGCACTCGATGAAAAACTGTCGCCCGCGCCGCTGACGGCGGTGCCGCGTTACGACACGCCGCCCGACCGCGAGGGCCACGTCATCATCGCCGGCTTCGGCCGCTTCGGCCAGATCACGGCTCGCGTGCTGCGCGGCAAGGGCATCGCTTTCACCGCGCTCGACATCAGCGCCGAGCAGGTGGAGCTGGTCAAAGGCTTCGGAGCGAAGGCGTTTTTCGGCGACGCCAGCCGCGCCGACATCCTCGACGCCGCGCAGGCCGACAAGGCGCGCGCCATCGTCATCGCCATCGACGACATCGAGGCGTCGATGCGCACCGCGGCGCTGGTCAAGGAAACGTATCCGA
The DNA here is from genome assembly GCA_963819775.1 of uncultured Alphaproteobacteria bacterium. GTDB lineage: Bacteria > Pseudomonadota > Alphaproteobacteria > Rhizobiales > Hyphomicrobiaceae > JAKAML01. The sequence goes on along the minus strand of CAWFXM010000006.1, from coordinate 212,610 downwards.
ACCTGCCGGTGCTGGCGCGCGCCCGCAACCGCAACCACGCCCACCGGCTGCTCGACCTCGGCGTCACCATCATCGAGCGCGAGACGTTCCTCGCCGCGCTCGAGATCACGCGGCGGCTGCTCAAGGTGCTCGGCCACACCGAGAAGGAGGCCGACCGGCTGGTCAAGACCTTCCGCGCCCACGACGAGCGCCGCCTGATCGAGGACTACAAGCATTATTCCGATATCGAGAAGATGCAGGACAAGGCGCGGAGCGACCCGGCGACGTTGAAAAAGCTGTTCGAGGAGGATGCAGCGGAAGCCGCGAAGGTCGCGGCTCCCGCTGCAGGCTCGCCGCGCAAGTGATTGCGCCGGTCCACTGTGCGGTCCGTTGAGTCTATTGTGTCACCTCGTAGCGGCGGAACAGGGCCTAAACGACGTCAGATCCGCCGAGAGCGACCTCAGTAGCCCTCCACATAGCGAATGCTGGAGTGGTTCCACCGCGCGTGCTCATGGCACTCGACGCTCTGGTGGAAACGCATTCCCGAGACCGGGTAGCGATGATAGTGGCACCAGTCCAGGTTCTCCGCGATGATGATCGACGGCACCGCGAGCCATCGCCATTTGAGACCGGGCCGCCACTTGCGGTGAGCGTGCTTGACGAACGGCGCCGTCTTGATGGCCGGACCATGCTTGATCACGGGTGCATGCTTGATCACAGGTGCATGCTTGACTACGGGCCCATACTTGATCGTGGGTCCGCGCTTGATCACTGGCCCAGTCTTCACTGAACGCTGCACCCCAATGCCTGGGCTCTTCTTGATGGCGATCGAGGGGCCAGTGACGGAGTGATGGCCGCCGTGTTTCAGGGGTTGCGCCTGAGCGACGGCGGTGTCGATTTGCATCCCGGCCGAAGCCGTGAAGCAGACTGCAGTCAGTATGGCTAAGCTAAAGTTTCGTCTCATATTTTGTCCTCCGGGGGGAGTGTCGTTACGACGAGCGTGCAGCAACGCTAGCGATGCGTCGGAAGCCCTCATTGATCTCGCGCAACTCGGCCGTCATCGCTGTCCCAGGTTATTTCCCGGAGCTCCGGCCCAATGCCCCGAGCACGACCCCACGCCGAGTTGACTTGCCGCGCGCGGATGGGGCGGATAGGTGCTACATATTCGTGCATCCGCATCTTTCTACGCTGGCTGCCGAACAGACCCCCACCCCAACCCGACCCTCACCCGGTTATGCGCAGCATAGCTTGACCATGACGGGGGAGCGGGGGAAGTGGGGGACAAGCCGACGACGACAAGGACCACGCGATGTTCGCTGATTTCTCGATGTATGCAGGGGTGATGCTGGCGGGGCTGGTGAGCTTTTTGAGCCCATGCGTGTTGCCCTTGGTTCCCCCGTACCTCGGTTATCTCGGCGGCACGACCATCGACCAGCTGGCCGATGGCGGCGTCGAGAACAAGGTGTGGCGGCGGGTCGTGGTGGCGTCGCTGTTCTTCGTGCTGGGGTTCACCACCGTGTTCGTCGGGCTCGGCGCGGGCGCGTCGATGTTCGGGCAGCTGATCCAGACCTACAAGGCCGAGCTGTCGATGGCGGCGGGTCTCGTCATCATCCTGTTCGGCCTGCACTTCCTCGGCATCCTGAAAATTCCGCTGCTCTATTCCGAGGCCCGCTATCACGGCGAGATGCCGCAGGCGAGCTACCTCGGCGCGTACCTGATCGGCCTCGCGTTCGCGTTCGGCTGGACACCGTGCGTCGGACCGATCCTCGCCACCGTGCTGGCGGTCGCCGCCAACGAAGCGAGCCTCAGCATCGGCGTGACGTTGCTGCTGGCTTATTCGCTCGGGCTCGGCGTGCCGTTCATTCTCGCCGCCATCGCTATCCGCCCGTTCATGTCGTTCATGTCGAAGTTCAAGCGGCACCTCGGCACGATGGAGAAGGTGATGGGCGCGATCCTGGTGCTGACCGGCATCATGTTCCTGACCGGCTCGATGAACTGGCTCGGCCAGTGGATGATCGAGACGTTCCCGTGGCTCGGCACCATCGAGGAGCATTTCACGCCGAAGGGTCTGCAGACCGACATCATGAAGAAGGGTGCGGGCCAATAGCGCCATGGCGAGGCCATCCGAACAGGTCAGGACCGCGCTGACCATTGCCGGATCGGACAGCTCGGGCGGCGCCGGCATCCAGGCCGATTTGAAGACGTTCACGGCGCTGGGCGTCTATGGCGCGTCGGTGATCACGGCGCTGACGGCGCAGAACACGCGGGGCGTGTCGGGCGTTCTCGCCATTCCCGGCGACTTCATCGCCAAGCAGGTCGCGGCGGTGGCGGACGACCTCGACATCCGTGCCACCAAGACCGGCATGCTCGGCGACCGCGCCACCGTCGAGGCTGTCGCTGCCGCGATCACCCGCCATCGGCTCAGCCCTGTTGTCGTCGATCCGGTGATGGTGGCGACCAGCGGCGATCCGCTGCTGACGGACGACGCGGTCGAGGCCGTCGTGCGGCTGATGCTGCCGCTGGCGACGCTCGCCACACCCAATCTCGACGAGGCGGCGCGGCTGACCGGGCTACCGCGCGCACGCACCGTCGCCGAGGCGGAAGCGCAGGGCCGCGCCATCCTGGCGCTGGGTCCGAAGGCGGTGCTGGTCAAGGGCGGGCACGGCGAGGGCGACGAGGTGGTCGATGTGCTGGTGTCGGCGGCCGCACCGCCGGTGCATCTCGCGGCGCCGCGCATCGACACGCGCAATACCCACGGCACCGGTTGCACGCTGTCGGCGGCGATCGCGGCGTTTCTCGTCCTCGGGCAACCCCTCGACGAAGCGGTGCGGCAGGCCAAGGCGTTCGTCTGGGAAGCGCTGCGCCATGGCGCGGAGCTGCAGGTGGGACATGGCGCTGGCCCGGTCGACCATCTCCATGCGATCCGGCGCCTGCCGCTGCAACTTTAAGGGTGCGTGGGGGGAGTTTGAGGCTGCCCGACACGATGCCGCGCGGCCACAGTTCCACAGCCGCATGCAGAAATGGCCTGGAAGTCTTTGTCTCGCCACACATATCCCAGCCAAGCTCTTGCAACGACGCAATGGGACGGCGGCGGACGGTCGTGCAGACCTGAGCCATGCAGGCCGCAATGGAGACGCAGATGCAATCGATCATCCGGGCCGCGGCGCTGGCTGCGCTGCTGGTGGTGTCGCCAGGGGGCGGACCGCCAGGGCCAGCGTTGTCGGCCCACTCCATCGACGGGCTCGGTGGCCGCTGGTCGGGCTGGGGCTCGATCACCATGGACAGCGGCGCGGCCGAGCAGGTGAAGTGCGTGGCGACGTACTTCATCAAGCAGGCCGGGGCGGAACTGGTGCAGAATCTGCGCTGCGCCAGCCAGAGCTTCCGCATCGACGCCGTAGCCAATCTCGCAGTGAAGGGCGATCAGGTTTCGGGCAAGTGGGAGGAGCGGACCTATGCCGCGCAGGGCTCGGTATCGGGGCGGCTGACCGGCACCGGCTTCAATCTGTCGATCCAGGGCGACAACTTCTCGGCGGCGATGCTGGTGGCGCTCAGTGACTGCAAGCAGTCGATCACCATCGCGCCGCGCGGCTTCGACATCGCCCGCATCGCGGTCGGCCTCGACAAGTGCTGAGCGCGGTTGCTTTAGTCGGCGCTTCGGATGCCGAACGCAACCAAGAGAGCGCGGTTGCTTGTGTAACGATGCCCGGCTCACCGGCGCATGCGCCGATGCGGGTCTTTTCCGATGCGCGGCTCCGGCGCAAGAGCCGACGGATCTTTTTCTGCCGCTCCGGCGCAAGCGCCGACGCGGGTGGGCAACCGAAGCGCCCGCGCCGGATGCTTGTGGGCATCCGAAGGCGCAACCGAGAGAGCTGTTGCCGCCGGGTATCGCGGGGTGTGATTCGCCCATCGGTGGGTTGCCGACGGCGCTGAGCTAGGCCAGTATCTGGTCATGAAATATGCCAGCGCGACTGTGCTGGCGACGAGCCTCCGGGGGGAGGGTCAAGCGAGCGCCCGGGTTATGCCAGGGGCGCGGCTTGACTGGCTGAAGAACCGGTCCGGGTCCGCCCGGGCCGGTTTTCTTTTGTGCGCATTGCGGATCATTCGAGTGTCGCGCGAGTGGTCCTTCTGAGGCCGTGCTCGCATCCGGCAAGACGCGGCGTGCGCGCTAGCGCGACGCGGCGATATCGGGGTGAATAGGCGAGACGTCACCCCCGTGGCGGCAAAGGCACAGGGCGCTCAAAAAGCAGTCAGCGCACACGGACGAACGTGCGGTTTGCGATTGAGCTGCAACCCGCATCCCCCCTAAAGTGTGACCACTTAATGGCGCCTTAATGCGCTTGGGATCATTCGATCGGTTCACGGTCGAGGGTTGCCGAAACGGGGGGACGGGCATGCGCTTCAGTCATATGAGCTTACAAGGCGGCCTTGCTGGGATCGATCGCCGGTGCGGCGATGCTGGCCACGGCGACGGCATCCATGGCGGGCGGCTTCGAGGTGCGCGAGCAATCGACGCATTTCCAGGGCATGTCCTTCGCTGGCGCTGCTGCGGGCGGCCGCAGCCTGTCGAGCATGTTCTGGAACCCGGCCGCATCGAATTACGTCGGCGCGGGCCTGACGTTCGAAAGCAACTACGCGCTGATCCTGCCGAAGTCGGAAACGACGATGACGAACTTGAACGCTGCATTGGGCGGTCAGGCGTCGTGCGCCGTGCAGGATTGCAGCGTCGATATCGGCAAGGAAGCCGTTGTTCCGGCGAGCTACATGGCGGCGCGCATCAGCCCCTCGACGGTGTTCGCGCTCAGCATCAACTCGCAGTTCGGCCTCGGCACCGAGCCTGACAACAAGAACTGGGCGGGCAAGGTCTACAATTCCGGCGCCAAGCTGTTCAGCGTCAACGCCGCCCCGTCGATCTCGCATGAGATCATGCCGGGCCTGTCGATCGGCGCCGGACTGCAGATCCAGTATCTGGACCTGAAGAAGTTCGAGACCATCAATCCGAGAGACGGCGTCGTGTCCAACCTGCAGGGCGACAGCGTCGACCTCGGTTTCACGCTGGGCATCAACTGGCGTCCGGCGCCGGGCACCTCGGTCGGCCTCGGCTGGCGCTCGGCCATCACCCACCAGCTCGACGGCGAAGTGCAGAACACGGCCGGCTTGCTGCTGCCGATCACCGCTGATATCGACACGCCCGACAAAGTGACGTTGTCCGTCTCGCAGGACGTGTCGCCGAGCATGCGCCTCGCGGCCACCGTCGAGTGGATGAATTGGAGCAATGCGGGCAATATTCCGGTCAAGATTGCCGCCAACGGCGCACCGCTGCCCGGCCCTGCTGGTCCGGTGACCATCGACCTGCGCTGGGACAACGCATGGTTCTTCTCGCTTGGTGGCGAGTATGACGTGAACGACAAGCTGACGGTGCGTGCGGGCGGCGCCTACGAGTTGTCGCCGATCCAGGACCCGTCGCAGCGGCTGTTCCAGCTGCCCGACGCCGACCGCATCTGGGCCTCGATCGGCGCCAGCTACAAATATAATGAGAAGTTCACCTTCGACTTCGCCTATAGCCACGTGTTCGTGGAGGACTCGACGCTGCGCCGGACGACCTCGGACGGCAACCCGGGACTGTTCTCGACCGCTGCGGCAAATTCGAGCGTCGATATCCTCTCGGTCGGTCTCAAGTCGAAGTTCTGATCGTTCGTTTACTGGCCACTCGATACCGGCCTGAACTCGGTGCTCAATCGGCCCCGCGCGGTACCTCCAGGGGAGGCATTGCGCGGGGCCGATGCCGTTTTGCCCCTCGCACGTCTCACCTCTGGCTCAGCACACCTTTCGCACAGCCGGTCGCGCCCGCTGCACAAACCATCTGCCCATTTTTCCGCCGTCAATGTAAGCAACAACGCAGGATCGCCATTGACCCCGTGGCAGGATGTGGGAACGCTAGGATGAGCGATGCGAATCGGAGCCGGTGACCCATGACGCGCCAAATCTCTGCCATGCTGCTCGTCGCCTTGACCGCGGTGTCGTCTGCCGCCGTGTCCGGCTGCGGGTCGAACGCACTGACCACCGGCTCGTTGTTCGGCGGTGGCGACAAGCCGGCCGCAGCTGCGGCCGCGCCACGCAACGACCCGACCGCGCGCGCGTTCCAAGTCGGTGCTGTGTCGGCGCGGGCCCAGAAATGCGGCTTCAACTTCGATGCCGGCCGCCTCAAGTCGACGTTCATGGCCGCCGAAGCGCAGGGCGGGGCATCGGCTGACGACATGGCCAAGGTGGACAGGCTCTACAACATGACGCTGGTCACGGTCGCCAAGGCCATCGCCACCTCCGAGGAATATTGCTCGGACGAGCGGGTGGCCTATATCCGCGGCGACCTCACGCGCCATCTCGCCGGTGATTTCACACCGGGTGCCGCGCGCAGCTTCGCCAAGGACGAGGGCGGCCTGATCAATTTCGGCGGCAACACGCCGATCGACGACAATCGGCCTTCGGCACAAGCGGCGCGCTGATTGGCGGCATCGGAGTGTTGGCAGGGCGGTCTTCGCAGGGCGTGACTGAGCGCACGCGCTCACTTTCCTCAACGCTGACGCGCCTAGAGCAATATCCGATCGGACGCGATCGCAATGGCGATCGACCGATCGGATGAAATTGCTCTGGCCTTATGATGCTGGAGCATCTTAATCGGACCAGTGTATCGCGAAGGCGGTGCCGTCAGGTCCGTTGATGCACTAGTCCGAAGTGTCTGGCTCGCCTCAACCAGCCCCGACTTGTTTTGAAGGATGTGGCGCGTGCAGCAGCTGCTGTGGATCGAGACGCTGCTCAAGTTTTCGGGCGGGTTGGTGCTGGCGCTGACGCCGCTGACGGCGATCAGACTGCTGGGGCTGCCGGGCACCGACAGCGGGTTCTGGCCGCGGCTGCTCGGCGCGGTGCTGATCGGACTGGCGGCGGCGATCTATCTCGAAGGCCGTTTTGGCGGCACGCCGCGGGGGCTCGGGCTTGCCGGCTGCTTCCTGGTCAATGTCGCGGCAGTCGCCATGCTGATCACGCACATGGTGTTGAGCAAGGGCGTGCAGACGCGGCGCGGGCAGTCGATCCTGTGGCTGTTGATTGCCGCGCTGCTGCTGCTGATCGTGTTCGAAATCGCGCACGTCTAACGTCTGGGCCGTGTCCGCGCGTGTTTAACTTTCGCGCCGAGTCCGCAAGTCGTTGGTTTCGCGCCGAGCCCGCGCGGCCTCGCCGCTAACCATGAACGCCGCGCCAGCCATGGCACGTCCCTTGCTGTCAATTCTCCGTGCGCATCCCGTTGTCCGGAGTCGAAACATTGCAGCCGGCCGTATCGATCCCCGCCCTGTTTCACGCCGCCGGGCACCTGGGCCTGGCCCACGCCGCCGCCACCGGGCTGGCCGAGCGCGTTCAGGATCGGGCTGTCGGCACAGCCGACGTGTGCCGGGATGACGCGCTGTCGTTCGAGATCGTCACGGAACGGAGCGGATTTGACGCGCTCGAAGCCGATTGGAACGCGCTGTTTCAGCGCGCCGGCCGTCCGGTCCAGGCCTTCCAGAGCTTCAACTGGCTGTGGCACTGGGCCAACCATTACCTGACACCCACGGGCTCGACCCGCCTTGCCATCGTCACCGTGCGCCGCGGCGGCGCGCTGATCCTGGTCTGGCCGCTGGTCCGCGAGCGCACCGCCGGGCTCGATTGCCTCGCCTGGATGGGTACGCCCGTCAGCCAGTATGGCGACATCGTCGTCGACGACATCCCCGACGCCGCCGCCGTGATCCGCGCGTCTTGGGCGTTCATTGCCGCACGCCTCGCCCCCGACCTCGTGCGCTTGCGCAAGGTGCGGTCGGACGCGGCGGTCGCAGCGTTGCTGGCCGAGATCGGCGCGTCGTCGAGCGAGCGTCAGCAGGCGCCCTACCTCGACCTCGCCAGTGCGCCGGATTTCGAAACCTATGAAACCCGGTATTCCGCCAAGGCGCGCAAGAACCGCCGCCGCCAGATGCGCCGTCTGGAGGAACGCGGAGCGGTGGCGTTCGAGAGCCACACCGGCGGCGCGGCGGCACGCGAGCTGGCACAGCTCGGACTTGCGTTGAAGCGCACATGGCTCGCCGACAAGGGTCTCGTGTCGCCCGCGCTGGCCGACGAGCGCATGAGCCGCTTCATCGCGGATGCCGCCGACGGCTGCAATCGCTCGACCGGCTGCCGCGTCTCGGCGTTGCGCTCGGCGGGCGAGGCGGCGGCGATCGAGATCGCATTCGCCTGCAAGGGGCGGCTGCTGGTCCACGTCATCGTCTACGGGCGCGAGTTCGAAAAGGCGGGGGCCGGCAATCTGTTGGTCGAGGAGAGCCTCAAGAGGGCTAAGGCCGATGGCTTCGACACGTTCGACCTGCTGGCGCCCGGCGATGCCTACAAGATGGACTGGGCCGATGGCGCGGTGGCGGTCGAGGATTTCGCGGTCGAGCTGTCGCGCGCTGGCCGGCTCTATGCGACCGTCTACCTCGGCTTCGTCCGCCAGCGGCTGAAGGCCGTGGTCACGTCGCTTCCGGCGTCGGTGCGTCGTCTCGTTGCCTCAGGCTATGGCGTGTTGCTGGCGCTGATCTGAAGAGTCTTTTCCCGCTCCGAGGTAACCTCGACGCGGGTGCTTCCCGCTCCGAGGCAAGCCTCGACGAGTTTGTGTTTCCCGCTCCGAGGCAAGCCTCGACGAGTTTGTTGTTTCCCGCTCCGAGGCAAGCCTCGACGCGGGGCTTACTTGACGCCCAGCTTGCGCTGCAGGTTCGACGACGACGTCGTGTACTGGAACATCAACTTCTTGTCGGGATAGACGTACTTGTGCACGCGCTGCGCCATCAGCGCCGCCTCGTGGAAGCCCGACAGGATCAGCTTGAGCTTGCCGGGATAGGTGTTGATGTCGCCGACGGCGAAGATGCCCGCCTCGCTGGTCTCGAACTTCTCGGTATCGACGGGGATCAGGTTCTCGGCGAGGTTGATCCCCCAATCGGCGATCGGGCCGAGCTTCATGGTCAGCCCGAAGAACGGCATCAGCGCGTTGATCGCGATCTTCTCCTCGCCGTCCTTGGTCTTCACGGTCGCGCCGTCGAGCTGGCCGTCGGCGCCGTGCAGCGCCGTCACCTGCCCGATGATCAGGCGCATCTTCTTCGCGGCGACCAGCTCGCGCATTTTCTCGACCGAGTGCGGTGCGCCGCGGAACTCGTCGCGCCGGTGCAGCAGCGTGACCGAGCGGGCGACCGGATGCAGATTGAGCGTCCAGTCGAGCGCGCTGTCGCCGCCGCCGACGATGAGCACGTCCTTGCCGGCGAACTCCGACATCTTGCGCACGGAATAGAACACCGACTTGCCCTCGTAGGCCTCGATGCCGTCGAGCGGCGGCCGCTTGGGCGTGAACGATCCGCCCCCCGCCGCGATGACGATGACGCGCGTGTTGAAGCGCTTGCCGGCATCGGTGGTGAGTTCGAAGCGGCCATCGGGCCGGCGCTCGAGCCCATCGACGCGCTCGCCCAGATGGAACGTCGCGCCGAACGGCTTGATCTGCTCCATCAGCCGGTCGGTCAGCTCCTGGCCGGTGACGATGGGCAGCCCGGGAATGTCGTAGATCGGCTTCTCGGGATAGAGCTCCGCGCACTGCCCGCCGGTTTTGCCGAGGATGTCGACGAGGTGGCATTTGACGTCGACGAGGCCGAGTTCGAACACCGCGAACAGTCCGACCGGACCAGCGCCGATGATCACCACGTCGGTGACGATCTCGCCGTCACTGCCGTCCGCAGTCGTGTCGTGCTCGGCCACCATCGCGTCACCTCGTTCGAAGAGTTGCGCGGCCCGCTGACCGCGCCAGTCTCGTTGTTGCGCGGCCTGCCGGCCGCGACATCGCCGTCGCGGTAAGAACTCAGAACTGCTTGGACGGTACCCGCAGGACCAGACCGTCGATGGCGTCGGATACCTTGAGCTGGCAGCTCAGCCGGCTCTCGTCGCGCACGTCGAAGGCGAAATCCAGCATATCCTCTTCCATCTCGGCAGGCTTGCCGGTTTTCTCGCGCCACGCGGCATCGACGTAGACGTGACACGTCGCGCAGGCGCAGGCGCCGCCACATTCGGCCTCGATGCCGGCGATGTCGTTGAGCTTGGCGGCCTCCATCACCGTCATGCCGTTTTTGGCCTCGACGGTCTGCTGCGAACCGTCGGGCTGAATGAACGTGATCTTTGCCATGGGCTGTGGTGCCGCTCCGTCTGCTGATTGCGGCGCGCGGCGAGGCGGGGCCCTGCCGTCGCGTGCGTCCTAACACGATCGGCTGGGTCGGTATGACTGCGCTCGCGTTTGCCGCCTCTTAGCGGTTGGAACCCGTAAATTCAAGACGGCCCGTTGCCGCGAAGTGGCCGGCGCGGAGCTGCAGAAAGCAGCAGTTGCGCGCCAGGGTCAGGTCAGCCATGCGTGGCCAGCCGGGCGCCTGGTTTGGTTCAGGAATAGCCCGGTTCAGTTGGGGGCGGTGCTGCCGGTCAGGCCGGCGATGTAGGCCCGCGCCTCGTCGGCGGCGGCTTCGATCCGCAGCACGGCCTCAAGGCAGGCCCGCCGGTTGGCGATGCCGCCGAGCCGCTCGGCCTGCTCGCCGGTCCGCGCCAGCCGCCATGCGCCGACGCAGCGGCTGGAACCCTTCAAGGTATGGGCGGCGACCACCCAGTCCCGATCGGTCGCGGCGGTGCGGAGGGCGGCGATGGTCTTGGGCAGTTGTTCGAGGAACAGTCCCAGGATTTCCTCTTCGAGCGCGACATTGCCGAGGGTGTAACGAGCGAGATGCTTGCGGTCGATCGGCCGCACGCAGCCATCGGCGGGTGCGCCGTAGCTCGGCTCGAACTGAGACATCGTAGTGCCGCTGCCGTCCATGCCACACTCCCTCGGGTTCGCCCGGTGGTTGGGCTTACGCGACCGCTGTTCCAGCAACTTCGATGATGACAGGGCCGCCATAAGAGCGCGTAAAACTCGGCATGAGCATTCGAGGCAAACGGTCAACACATTTTCAAGGTCTGTCAGTGCACGGTGGCGGCCACAACCTTTGTTTCGCCCCAAAGCAAACCTAACCGGGAAGGGTGAGAATCGGCGGGGATCGATTCATCCGGACGATTGCCGGGCGATTGCGGCGGCGGACAGCTGCAAGGGGCAGAGTTGTCACCGCAAACCTAACGGCTACCTCGTTAATTCCTCAAATGCCGTTTGGGATTGGCGTTCGACTTGCGGTATGACTGACGGACGACGAGGCGGGCTGGTGCACTGCGTGTGCAACGCGGGCGCGAGGCAGACGGGCGGGGAATGGCTCAGGACCAGCATAAGACGGTCGACGCGAAGGCCAGTGACGCGAGGGCCGGCGACGCTAAGGCCAGCGATGCGAAGGCCGGTGCGGAGCCGCAAGCGGCGGCCGCCGCCAGTCCCGCTGCTCAGCCGCCGCCGCTGCCGAACAGCGCGACGGGCTTTCCGCCGCCGCCTCCGCCGCCAAGCACACAGTCAAATCCGGCGGCCGTCATCTCAGCCGCGCCGCAGCGCACGGCCACGACGCCAGCTTCCATATCGAGCATTGCGCCGGCGAGTGCTGCGCCGGCCGCACGGCCTGGACCTCCGCCTCAGCCGGCGTCGAAGACGGCGGCCGCACCGGCGGCCCGCGCCGCCCCCGCACAAGCCCAACACGATGACGACGACGACGAAGAGGACGCGTCGGAGGCGCGCTTTCAGCACGACGCTCCGCCGCGCCGCGCGGCCCGCCGCCGCTCGGCCGGGCCGGTGCGCAACCGTATCGCCGCCAACGACGACGCGCCGTCGATCGGCGGTCTGATCTATGCGCTGAACGAAAAGCCGTCGCAGGCGCCGTTCCGCTATGCCGCAATGGCCTCGGTGGCGTGGACGCTGCTCGGCCTCGTGTTCGTGTGGCTGCAGTTCGCGCCCGAGATGGCCAAGGGCGCGGGCTTCGTCGAGATGCTGGCGCGGCCGACCACGTTCCTGGTGTTCGCCGCCATCCTGGTGCCGGTGGCCGTGCTGTGGTTCCTCGCACTCCTGGCATGGCGGGCGGAGGAATTGCGGCTGCGCTCGTCGACCATGACCGAGGTCGCGGTGCGGCTCGCCGAGCCCGACAAGATGGCCGAGCAATCGGTTGCTTCGCTCGGCCAGGCGGTGCGCCGCCAGGTCTCGTTCATGAACGACGCGGTGAGCCGCGCGCTCGGCCGCGCTGGAGAGCTCGAGGCGCTGGTTCACAACGAGGTTGCGGCGCTGGAGCGGTCCTACGAGGACAACGAGCGCAAGATCCGCAGCCTGATCCAGGAGCTGTCGGGCGAGCGGCACGCGCTGGCCAGCACCGGCGATCACGTCAGCGAGACGCTGCGGTCGCTCGGCACCGAGGTTCCCGCGCTGATCGACAAGCTGTCGAACCAGCAGATCAAACTCGCCCACATCATCCAGGGCGCGGGCGAAAACCTGACCTCGCTCGAAAGCGCGATCGACCGCTCGACGGGCCGGCTCGAGGGCCAGCTCGGCGAGCGCACCATCCACCTGCAGGAAGTGCTGGAGCAGTACACCTCCGCGCTCGGCTCGGCGCTGGGCGACCGCACCGACGAGATGCAGGCGCTGCTGGAAGGCTATACCGGCGCGCTGGCGACGGCGCTGTCGAACCGTACCGAGGCACTCGAGGGCGTGTTCGAAGACTATTCGCGCGCGCTCGACACGACGCTGGAGAACCGGGCGCAGTCGCTCGACCGGCAGCTGATCGAACGCACCGCGCTGCTCGACGGCGCCTTCGACGATCGCGCCCGCGCTTTGACGTCCGCGCTCGAGACCCACGCGCTGACCTTCAGCGAGACCATCGGCCGCCAGACCACCGACATCGACGAAAGCCTGCTGCGCGGCATCACCGCCGTCCGCCGCTCGAGCGAGAACATCACCCGCCAGTCGCTGAAGGCCATCGAGGGGCTCGCCGGCCAGTCCGACATGCTGCGCAACGTGTCGGAGAACCTGCTCAGCCAGATCGGCACGGTCACGACACGGTTCGAGAACCAGGGCCAGACCATCATGCGCGCCGCCAACGCGCTCGAGTCGGCCAACTACAAGATCGACCAGACGCTGCAGAGCCGGCATCAGGATCTGTCGCAGACGCTCGACCGGCTGTCGGGCAAGGCCAACGAGTTCGGCAAGGTGCTCGACGATTATTCGGTGTCGATCGAAGGCACGATGACGGACGCCGAGATGCGCGCCCGCGCCCTCACCGAGGAGCTGCGCTCGGGCACCGAGAGCCGCAAGCGCCTCGCGCTCGAAGACCTCGGCAAGATGAAGGCCGAGGCCGACGCCGAGAGCGAGCGCACGATCGAGGATCTGCGCCGCCGCTTCTCCAATGTCTCCGGCGAAGTAACGCGCCAGCTCGGCACGCTCACCACCCGCTTCGACGAGACGTCGGAGGAAATGCGCCAGCATGCCGCCCGCACCACCGCCGAGCTGGCCGCCGAGCAGCACCGCCTGCGCCAGCAGATCGACCAATTGCCGAACGCCACCCGCGACAGTGCAGAGGCCATGCGCCGCGCGCTGCAGGACCAGCTGAAAGCGCTGGAGCAGTTGTCGACGCTGACCACGCGCAATGCCCAGAGCCGCGATGTCTCGCCGCCGATGCAACACGCGCATCCGGGAGCCGCGTCAGGCCCGATCCCGCAATCGCTGTCGCAGACGCTGGCCCAGGAATTGACCGGCCGCGCCCGCACGCCGCTGCATCCGAACCAGCAGCCGGCCGCCGATCCCTATCGCCCGGCCGGATTGTTGCCGCCACCGCCGCAGGGCGCGCCGTCATCGGGCCCTGGTGGACTGCCGCCCGGAATGCAGCGCGTCGAGCCGCGCGACGGCTGGTCGCTCGGCGACCTGCTGGCCCGCGCCTCGCTGGACGAAGAACATGGTGGAGCGCATGCCGCGGCACCCGCTCCGCAGGCGGTCGCGGCCGCACAGGGCGCATTCACACTTAATGTCGATGTGATGGCCCGCGCCATCGACGGCTCGACCGCATCGGCGATCTGGTCGCGGTTCCGCGCCGGGCAGCGCGGCATCATGGTGCGCAGCATCTATTCCGCCGAGGGGCGCACGGTGTTCGACGAGCTGAGCCGCCGCTACAAGGTCGACGCCGAGCTGCAGCAGACCGTGGCGCGCTATCTCGGCGAGTTCGAGCGCATCCTGCGCGATGCAGAGAACCGCGATCCGAGCGGGCGTCTCGCCCACGGCCATCTGGTGTCCGAGACCGGCCGCGTCTATCTGTTCCTCGCCCACGCCAGCGGACGGCTGGTCTGATTAGTGCGCATGACCCGTGGTTCGCCGCATTCGCCCGGCCTGCAGATGACGGCCACGGCAGAGCGCTGGCCGTTGGCCGAGCCGTTCGTCATTTCACGCGGGTCCAAGACCGAGGCGCACGTCGTGGTGGTGACGCTGACCCGGGGCGGGCACACGGGTCGCGGCGAGGCGGTGCCCTACGCCCGCTATGGCGAGACGGCGGACAGCGTGCTCGACGCGATCACGCGCGCGGGGCCGATCGGCGACAGGGGCCAACTTTCGGCGGCGCTGCCGGCGGGCGCGGCGCGCAATGCGCTCGATTGCGCGCTGTGGGATCTCGAAGCGAAAGAGAGCGGGATCGCGGCCTCGCGGCGTGCGGGGTGTGACGCGCTTCGCCCGGTCGAAACCTGTTTCACGCTGAGTCTGGCCGCACCCGCGGAGATGGCGGCGAAGGCGCGCGCGGTGCCGCGCTTGCGGCTGCTCAAGCTGAAGCTCGGCGGCGATGGCGATGCCGAGCGCATGGCGGCCGTGCGTGCGGCGCGGCCGGATGCGCGGCTGGTCGCCGACGCCAACGAGGCGTGGACGCCGGCGATGCTGCTGCCGTTGCTCAACGCCGCGAGAGACGCGGGCGTCGAACTCGTCGAGCAGCCGCTGCCTGCAGGAGACGATGATGCGCTGGCTTCGATCGTGCGGCCGGTTCCGGTGTGCGCCGACGAGAGCGCGCACGTCACAGCCGACCTCGATCGCCTCGCGCGGAAGTACGACGCCGTCAACATCAAGCTCGACAAGGCCGGAGGGCTGACCGAGGCGCTGGCAATGTCGGCCGCCGCGCGCGCCCGCAACCTGCGCATCATGGCGGGATGCATGGTCGCCACGTCGCTGGCCATGGCCCCGGCGATGATCCTGGCGCAGGGGGCGGATTGGGTCGATCTCGATGGACCGCTGCTGCTGGCGCGCGACCGCCCGCACGGTATCGACATCCGACGACGGCATCGTGGCTGCGCCGTCACCCCTCCTCTGGGGATAGCCGGACGGCTTCCGCCATCTCGGCTTGCGTCGCGTTGCCGAGCCGCTCGCCGTCCCACAGCCGCCGCACCATGATCGCCGCGGCGAGGCCGATCGCCGCCACCAGCGTCATGCCGGCGTAGGCGCCGCCGCCGCCGTAAGCGGGCGAACAGGTAGCCGCTGAGCAGCGTCGCAGAACCCATTGCCATCCCCGCCGCCACTGTCGCGTAGATCGCCTGCGCGGTGCCGGCGGTGGTGTCGGGCACGGCGCGAGCGATGAAGTGGATGGCGCCGAGATGCGCCGCGCCATAGGTCACGCCGTGCAGAACCTGAAGCGGCAGGAGAACTGCAAGCGGTGGATCGAACGCCATCAGCAGCCAGCGGGCCACGGCGGCGACACCGCCGGCGATCAGCAGCGTCGTCGCCCACATGCGCTGCATGACGAGGCCCGACCAGGCGAAGAGCGCGATCTCGGAGGCGACGCCGATGGTCCACAGCACGCCCACGGTGACGGGCGTGATGCCTTGGTTGCCCCAATGCAGCGCGCCGAAGGTGTAGAACGTCGCGTGTGCGCCCTGGATCGCCCCGGCCGCCACGAGGAACAGCAAAAAGACAGGCGAGCGCAGCAGCCCGCGCGCGTCGTCGAGACGCGGCATGCGGACGGGGGCTGGTTCGCGGCCAGGATCTCGACCTCGTTCCGCACCGGCGGCGAGACGGGGATGGGGCAAGAGGTGCGACGCCAGCGCCGTCAGGCCGGCCCCCAGGACGATCATCCACACGCCCGCTGCAGCCCCCGCGCGCGCGATCACCGCGCCGCCCGCGAACGTCGCCGCCACGAACGCCACCGAGCCCCACAGCCGCATGCGCCCGTAGTCGAGCCCGCAGTTGCGCACACCCGAGACAGCCACCGTCTCGACCAGCGGCATGATGGTGGTGATCGCCAGCGACAGCACGACCGCGACCAGCAGAATGCTCCAGAAGCCGGGTGACATCGCGAGCGCCACGGATGCCGCGAGCGCGCTCCATGCAAGTGCGATGACGAGGCTGCGATGGGCGCCGTACTGGTCGGCGAACACCGCGACGAACGGCGTCACGGCCAGCCGCACGAAGAACGGCGCGGCGGTCACCAGCCCGATCTCGGATGCGCTGAGGCCGCGAAAATCCAGCCACACCGGCAGATAGGGCAGGTGGATGCCGTAAATCAGGAACAGCGCGGCATAGAACAGCCCGACGCGCAGCGCGAACGCCTGCGCCGCGCGGTCCGGTGTGTGTCCAACCTCTGCCTGCACTGCTGCATCCACTGCTGCATCCTGGCCACTGCCGTGCTGCGTCATGCTGTGCCCCGACCATCCGTTTCGAGAAGTAGACTGCCGAAGCACGCAAATCGCGTATTGCTCATCGATACCTGTGGATAACTGCGAACGGGCCCATGCAACAGTCGAACATCGCCGCCGTATTCGACACGGACAAGGAGTATCGCGCCATCGAAAGCGCGCTGCTCGAATTGGCGCGCGGGCGCTGGTTCCTGGCCGAGCATGGCCGTCGCGCGCGCCGCCTCGATGGGGCGATGCTGGAAGAGGCGATCGGCCGACTGCAATCGTCGATCCGCCAGCCGCCGGCCCTGCTGGGTCAGCTCAAGTCCGAGATCGAGGACCTGACGGCGTTCGTCACCGAGACCCGCAGCGAGCTGCTGGCGCGCCCGGCCGCGCTGGCGACGGGGGAAAGTGGAGATGCAGCGCCGCGCTCGACAGTGTCGGGCATCCTGAAGGCGGCCGAGGACATGCACGAGGCGGCGTGGTCGCTGCAGGCGCGCGACATCGATCCCGAAGGCTGCGCCGCCATCGCCCGCAGTGCGGCGGCGATCTATGCGCTGAGCCATCAGCAGGCGGTGGAATCGAGCCGCGCACTGCGCTTGTCGCAGGCGTTGGACATGGCCGTGCGCCGGCTTTCGGCCTTGCGCGACACCATCCTGCACGAGCTCGAGATCGATGGCGGCGGCGAGGTGCCGTCTCACGCCGAGTCCGCGACGGCGTAAGGGCGAAAGACTTCCCTATCGCATCAGCGCGCGGATGGCGCGGTCGAGGCCGTCGAGGGTCAGCGGGAACATGCGCCCGCCCATCAACTGTTCGACGAGCCCGATGGAGTGGGTCCACGCCCACTGATCCTGCGGCAGCGGATTGAGCCACACGCTCTTCTCGTAGACGTTGGTCACGCGACGCAGCCAGTCGCCGCCGGGCTCGGGGTTCATGTGCTCGACCGAGCCGCCCGGCACCGTGATCTCATAGGGGCTCATCGAAGCGTCGCCGATGAAGATGACCTTGGTGTCGGCCGGATAGGTGTGCAGGACGTCCCAGGTGGGGGTCTTGTCGGTCCAGCGGCGGCCGTTGTCCTTCCACACGTGCTCGTAGAGGCAGTTGTGGAAGTAGAAATAGTCGAGATGCTTGAACTCCGCTCGGGCCGCCGAGAACAGCTCCTGCGCTTCGCGGATGTGCCAGTCCATCGAGCCGCCGACGTCGAGCAGCATCAGCACCTTCACCGTGTTGCGGCGCTCGGCGCGGAGGTGGATGTCGAGGAAGCCCTTGTGCGCGGTGCCGCGGATGGTCTCGTCGAGGTCGAGCTCATCGGGCCGGCCGTCGCGGGCGAGGCGGCGCAGCTTGCGCAGAGCCACCTTGAAATTGCGGGTGCCGATCTCGACGTCGTCGGCCAGGTCCTTGAACTCGCGCTTGTCCCACACCTTGATGGCGCGGCGGTGCCGGCTCTCCTTCTGGCCGATGCGGATGCCGGCGGGATTATATCCGTAAGCGCCATAGGGTGAGGTGCCGCCGGTGCCGATCCACTTGTTGCCGCCCTGATGCCGGCCTTCCTGTTCGGCGAGCCGCTTCTGCAGCTCCTCCATGATCTTGTCCCAGCCGCCCGCGGCTTCGATCGAGGCCTTCTCCGCCTCGGTCAGATAGAGCTCGGAAACCGCCTGCAGCCACTCGGCCGGGATCTCGGCTTCGGCCGTCTCGGCCATCAGGTCGAGGCCCTTGAAGACGTGGCCGAAGATGCGGTCGAAGGTGTCGAGGTGGCGCTCGTCCTTCACCAGGGTTGCGCGCGCCAGATAGTAGAAGTCCTCGACCCGGCGGCCGGCGAGATCGGCTCCGACGGCTTCGATCAGCAGCAGATACTCCTTCAAGGTGACCGGCACCTTGGCTGATTTCAGCTCGTAGAAGAGAGAGGAGAACATGGCGGGGCTGCCGGATTGCTTCGACGGCCACGCGCCTTGCTCATTTCACCAGCGCTCGAAGGCCGGGAGTGCACAGCCACCCTCGCCCCTGGGGAGAGGGTTGGGGTGAGCGGGATCCGGCTTCAAGCGACGTGCAAGGGCATGACCCCTCAACGGCATGGATGCAGCTCTTTGAGCGACAGCCACCATCATGGCTCGCGCCAGCCTTTCGCCGCGGGGGAGAGGCAAAGTACGACGAAGAAAGCCGCCCGTTGCCGGGCGGCTTCCTAAGTCAGTCAGACGTGCTCGACTTCGCTTAGAAGTTGATGAGCGCGCCGAACTTCACGACGTGCATCTCGTCGAACGAGGTGTTGACCGCGCCCTGGTTGATGTCCGCTTCGAAGTTGCGGTAGGCGAGCCACAGCGACATAGCGGCAGCATCGATTTCCTGGACGATGCCAACGCCCCACTGCGTCATATCGCTACCCGTGACGTTCACGCCGACGCCAGCAAGACCAGCAGTCTGCAGAGCGGCGTTGTTGGTGAACATGTCGTTCTTGTTGCCGTACTCACCGTAGAGCACGGTGTGGCCAAGACCCGACCAACGCTGACGGATACCAGCCTTCAGGTACCAGGTGTCGCCGGTGACGACGCCGACTGCGTCGGTGTCATCCTGGCCGTAGGCAGCGTGCATGAACAGGCCGGTCGGAACGTGCTGAACGTAGCCACCGATCTGCCAGTAGCTGCTGGCGATGCCAGCGGCGTTGAGCGGGTTGGTGTCGTTCTGCTCGAAGTACGATGCAGCCAGCGCAACCTTGATGCCGTTGAATTCGCCAGCGTAGCGTGCGGCGACGTCCCAAGCATCGTCCTCACCCCAATCGGCCGAAACCGAGAAGCCGGCGAAGGTCGGGCTGTCGTAGCGGATGTAGTTGCCGGGAGCCGCGAAGCCACCGCAGTCACCCGCGACGCCGCCACCGTTGGCAGCCTGGCAGGCCACGACGTTGCCCCAACGTGCGCCCTGGCGGACACCGCCACGCGACAGGAAGAAGTTCTGGTTGTCGAACAGCACCCAGTTAGCCGGAACGAGCGAGCCCGAACCGTCGGTGAGGATGGCGGTGTTGTCCGAAGCGGGCGACAGCTGGCCGACCGAGATCTTACCGAGCTTGTCGTCCTTCAAGTACCAGTACGACTGGAAGGCGCGCATCGTGGCGAGACCCTCGTCCGTGGTCTGGTCGACGCCAGCCAGCGGATCGGCGGTGCCGACTTCGATGTGCAGCAAGTAACCAGCGGTGAGGCCAGAGCGGATCTGGGCTTCGCCGGCGAACTTGAAGTGCGACGACAGCGTGGTGCCGAGGCCGGTCACGTAGGTGTTGCTCTCGTCACCCGAGTCCCACCACATCACCTGCTCGCCGACCCAGCCCGAAATGGTGAGCGAGACCTTGCGGTTGCCCTTGCGGGCGACGGTGGCTTCGAGTTCAGCAATGCGCTCCTCGAGGTCTGCGCAGCAATTGCCGCCCAGATCCGCCGCGGACGCGCTGGTCGTGGAAAGCCCGCCAGCCAGCAGGCCCGCCGCGACCAATGCGCTAAGGCTATGTCTCTTCATTGATCTTCTCCAATCTTGCGTTGGCATTTTTGACGGCGGACGCAAAACAGAGACGCGAGACAAAGCCGCAGTGACGGCGGCGCGGGTTTCCCCTCAAACCTGCCGCTTGACCGGGAGATTTATTGATTCTGCCCTGCCTCTCAATGATGCAATGCAGTGCTGGCAACTCGGGCAGTTCAGTGTTGCGGGTATGTCACGAAAACCGCAAGCGGCGGGGCCAGAGGGCAAATTTATGAACAGGGGGTAAAGGAAAACCTGTGGAGAGGCGGGGATAAGTCGGGGGTATGGAGGGTGTGTGTCGGGCGGGTGGAATGCGGATGGCTGGTGCAACTCGAGGTGTGGGGCGCGCTGCGTCGTCGCAGCACCCGATAGCGGCCTCCCATCGACGGCAGCTCCGCACTAAACGGCGAAAGCCGCCCCAAGGTGCTGGACCTGGGAGCGGCTTTCGTTTCGATTGGCGAAGTCGAGGCAGTTCTGGTCAGGATTAGAAGCTGATCAGAGCGCCGAACTTCACGATGTGCATTTTGTCGAATTCGTTTTGCCGACGGCGCCGCAGACCGACCGACGACGACAGCGCACCGCAGGTGATCTCGCAGTCGGTGTTGCGATAGGTCAGCCAGATCGACATGGCGGCCGCATCGATTTCCTGCACGACGCCGAGACCCCAGGTCTTCAGGTCGCTGCGAGGTCACGTTGATTGCCGCACGAGCCGGAGCGCAGGGCGGTCGCATTGAACATGTCGTTGCGGTTGCCGTACTCGCCGTAGAGCACGGTATGGCCGAGCGGGGTCCACTTCTGACGCAGACCGGCCTTCACGTACTAGTTGTCACCGGTCACGACGCCGACGGCATCCGTGTCGTCCGCGCCATACGCGGCGTGGACGAACAGACCGGTTGCAACGTGCTGGACGTAACCGCCGACCTGCCAGTAGCTGCTGGCGATGCCAGCGGCGTTGAGCGGGTTGGTGTCGTTCTGCTCGAAGTAAGAGGCGGCGAGCGGCGAGCTTGAAGCCGCTGAATTCACCGGCATAGCGCGCGGCGACGTCCCAGGCGTCGTCCTCACCCCAATCGGCCGAGACCGAGAAGCCGGCGAAGGTCGGGCTGTCGTAGCGGATGTAGTTGCCGGGACCGGCGAAGCCACCGCAGTCACCCGCGACGCCAGCCCCGTTGGCAGCCTGACACGCTGCCCACGTTGCCCCACGTGCCGCCCGTGCGGGCGCCGTTACGCTTGAGCAAGAAGGCGATGTTTTCGAACATCACCCAGTTGGCGGGAACGAGCGAGCCCGAACCGTCGACCAGGATGGCGGTGTTGTCCGAAGCCGGCGACAGCTGGCCGACCGAGACCTTACCGAGTGTGTTGCTCTTCAAGTACCAGTAGGACTGGAACGTGCGCAGCACCTGACCGACCTTCGTCGGTCGTTCTGGTTGATGCCGTCGAGCGGCGCCGAGGTGCCGACTTCGACGTGCAGCATGTAACCGGCTGTGACGTCGGAGGTCACCTTGCTTCGCCGGTGAACTTGAAGTGCGACGCCAGCGTGGTGCCGAGGCCGGTGACGTAGGTGTTGCTCTCTGAGCCGTCGTCCCACCACATGACCTGCTCGGCGACCCAACCGGAGATGGTCAGCGAGACCTTGCGGTTGCCCTTGCGGGCGACTGTGGCCTCGAGCTCGGCGACGCGCTCTTCGAGATCCGCGCAGCAGTTACCCCCGAGGTCTGCCGCCGACGCGCTGCCGACGGAGAGCCCGCCTGCGAGCAAGCCGGCCGCCGCCAGGGCGCTCAAACTGTATTTATTCATTGTTCTTCTCCCGTCTACACACTTCGAGATACGCATGGGCCGGAATGTAGAATGACGCCGTGCGCTGTTTCTGCTCTTGCCAAGCTGTTGTCGTGAAACCGGTTGGAGTCCCCCTCCGAAGTGCCGTTTCGATGGGCATACTAGACACGGCATAGGCATGTTGAAAATCGCCTTGACGGTCATTCTTCCCGAATCGAATCACCTTGTGGCGTTGAGGCCACGCCATTGTGTCGCGGCGTAAAGATATGAATAAACTGATGTTTTCCCGCGTTTGCGGGGTTTGGCGGGCGATCGGGCGCTGCGCAGGCTAGTGTGGCGTCGCGCCATAGTTGACCAATCGTGCGGCAAGGCTCGTGTCAACTATGGCGCGATGAACGCCACACTAAGCCCATGATGCTGCTAGTGGCCCTTATGTCGCGCCAAAATCGGAAGGGGTTGCGGCCATGATGCGATTTTGGCGCGACGGGCCACTAGCCTGGCGGGCTCAGCGGGCCAGACGCCGGCGGTTCTGGATGAAGCGCCGCGACGACAGCGCGAGGATCACGACGATGAACGCCAGACCGTGGGTGAACATCACCATTTCCGGGCGGTCGGCGAAGCTCTCCATGACGAAGCGCTGATAGAACGCCGGCCGGAATCGCTCGACCTGCCCGAATACCGAGCGGTACTGGTCGATCATCGCGTCGAGCAGCAGGTAGGCGTTGGTCAGCGCCTGACCGTTGATCCAGTCGAAGGCGGCGATGCCCAGCACCGACAGCACGCGGGCGGGGATGTTCATGCTCTCGACGGCGTCGTCGTAGATGAAGAGGAGAGCGAAGACGGCGATGTGGACCGTGACGAAGAACTGCCACAGGAAATCGATCTGCGAGCGGGTCGACATGATCGCTTCGATCAGCGCAGCTTCGGGAATGGCTTCCATCTCGAGTTATCCTGCCCCCAGATCGCGGTGACCGATCCAACCCCGATCACGCGGCAGCATAGCCGCGCGGCGGAGGCGCTGACCACACTATTGTGTGGAGGCGAGGATTCCCGCCTGCCGGTTGTGGCGGGCGTGCACGAGATCCGCGATTGCGGCATGACTGGCCTGCAGCCCGGTTCGGCCGCGGCCGATTGTGGAATTACTGCCACAATTGCGTGCTAAGAGAGACACACTTGCGGGAATGCCGTTCCGGCGCTTCGCAGGACCATTGACCCGGCGCTCAGACAGGTTTGATCTCGGTCGTGTCGAAGACGCGCCAGACTTAGGAGAAGTGTCGAAGACGCGCCGGACTTAGGAGACGTGTCGAAGGTGCGCCCGACTTAAGGAGACGTATCGAAGACGCGGGATTTGAGTAGTCATGCCAGATCGACGCGCGACCGGAGAGGGGTGCTCTGCAAGCGCTTCGTCGGTGTTGAAGGAGTTGCGCGCCGATTTCGGTGCGCAACGAGCAGTCGGCCAAGAATTGGACGGAAAACCACATAATGCCAAAAGGCCTGATGGACCGCCGCGCGGTCCTGATGAACGCGGGACTTCTCGCGGTTGCGACGGCTGTCGCGCGGCTGGCGGACGGCTCGGGGAGCGCGTTCGCCCAGGGTGTGCCGGCTGCGGCGCCAGGATCAGCGCCTGCCACTACGCCGCTGGCTGCGGCGCCCTTGGCGGCGGAGGCGGGCGAGCCGTTCCAGCCGGAACTGGTCAAAAAGCTGGCCGAGAAGCTGAGCACCAAGCCGTTCGTCAAGCCGGCCGTCGAGGTGCCGGAACCGTTCAACAAGCTGACCTATGACCAGTACCGGGACATCCGTTTCCGCGTCGATCAGGCGCTGTGGCGACAGGAGAAGCTGGATTTCGAAGTCCAGATGTTCCCGCTCGGCTTCCTCTATGACGCGCCGGTCGAGATCTTCGCGGTCGAGGCGGGGCGGGCGCGGCCGTTGAAGGCCGATGGCCGGCTGTTTGCGCTGGGACCTCTGGTCGCCAAGGGGCCGGACGCCAAGCCGCCGGATGCCGCGCCGTTCGCGTTTTCGGGCTTCCGCATCCACGGGCCGATCAATCGCTCCGACTATTATGACGAGTATGCCGTGTTCCAGGGCGCGACCTATTTCCGCTCGGTGGGCCGCGGCCAGCATTACGGCATGAGCGCGCGCGGGCTCGCCATCAATACGGCGCGGCCGGGCGGCGAAGAGTTCCCGATGTTCCGCTCGTTCTGGATCGAGAAGCCGGCGGCGGGCGCACCGGCGATCATCGTGCATGCGCTGCTCGACAGCGCCTCGACCACCGGCGCCTACAAGTTCACCATCCAGCCGGGCGCGGCGACGGTGATGGACATCGAGATGACGCTGTATCCGCGGCAGGCCATCGCGCACGTCGGCATCGCGCCGCTGACCAGCATGTTCCTGCACGGCGCCGCGCACCGCCGCATCAACGGCGACTTCCGTCCCGAGGTGCACGACAGCGAGGGGCTGGCGCTGCTCAACGGCAAGGGCGAGCGGCTGTGGCGTCCGCTGACCAACCCCAAGAAGCTGCAGACCAGCGCCTTCATCGACCGCGACCCGAAGGGCTTCGGCCTCAGCCAGCGCGACAGGAGCTTCCAAAGCTTCCAGGATCTCGAGGCCAAGTACGGCACGCGCCCGACGGTGTGGGTGGAGCCGAAGGGCGGCTGGGGCGAGGGCTATGTGGAGTTGATCGAAATTCCAGCCGAGGAAGAGATCCACGACAACATCGTGGCCTACTGGAAGCCGGTTAAGCCGCTGGAGCCGGGCGTGGCGCACACCTTCGCCTACCGGTTGCATTGGGGCGAGGCGGTGCCCGTGTCATGGCCGGGCGCGCGCGTGCAGAAGACGTTCGTGGGGGCAAGCCGCAAGTCCGGGGTGTCGCTGTTCATCGTCGATTTCGATGGCCCGGCGGTGAAGGAGATGCGCGATCTGCCGATCGCCGACCTCAGCGCCAGCGCCGGCACGATCGCCAATGTCGTCGTGCAGCGCAATCCGGAGATCTCGGGCCTGCGCGTTGCGTTCGAGCTCAACACGGGCGGCGTCGAGCTGAGCGAGCTCAGGCTTGCGCTCAAGTCCGGCGAGCAGCTGATCTCGGAGAGCTGGCTCTATCGCTGGACCAAGACGTGAGTGAAAGTGGCATGAACGAGATGACGCCCGGATCGCCCGCCGCGTCGGCTCCGGAAGTGACTGGCAAGGCCGATGTCACGCGGCAGGCTCCGCCATCGGCCGTGCGCAAGGACGCGAGCGATCCCGCGCTGCTGCCCGTCGAGAGCCCGCTCGACATGCCCGAGCAGGATTTCAACGCGGGCGTAGCGCAGCAGCCGCGCCCGGCGCCGCGGCGGGGCTATTGGGTCGCGCGTGCCGCGGTGATGTCGGGCGCGATGCTGCTCACCGGCGCCTTCGCCTATGAACTCTACAGCGTGCTGGCGTTCGTGCGCATGACGCCGATCCAGTTCATCTTCCTGGTGCTGTCGACCATCGCCTTCGGCTGGATCTCGCTCGGGTCGCTCAGCGCCGCGATGGGCTTCCTGCCGCTTTATACCAACGACAGCGCCGATACGATCACGCTGCCGCCGGCCAGCGGCCCGCTCGCGGCGCGCACGGCGCTGCTGTTTCCCGTCTATCACGAAGACCCGGCCCGCATTGCCGGCACCATCGAGGCCATGGCCGAGGATCTCGCCAGCCACGGCCGCGCAACCGCCTTCGACGTGTTCGTGTTGTCGGATACGCGCGGCAACGATCCTGGCAGTGCGGAGGAGAGCGTGTACGCGGCGCTGGCGCGACACGTCCGTCCCGTGATCAACGTCTTCTATCGCCGCCGCCGCGACAACATCGGGCCGCAAGGCCGGCAACATCAAGGACTGGGTCGAACGGTTCGGCGGCGGCTACGCGCATTTCGTCATTCTCGACGCCGACAGCGTGATGTCGGCCGAGACGCTGCTGCGGCTGGCGCGCGGCATGGAGCGCGATCCGAACGCCGGTCTCATTCAGACCGTGCCGCGGCTGGTCGGCGGGACGACGCTGCTGCAGCAGCTGCAGCAGTTCGCCTGCAACATCTATGGACGCGCGGTGGCCGCCGGCATCGCCTTCTGGCATCGCGACCAGGGCAACTACTGGGGCCACAACGCCATCATCCGCACGGTGGCGTTCGCCTCCGCCGCAGGGCTGCCGGCGCTGCCCGGCCGTCCGCCGTTCGGCGGGCATATCATGAGCCACGATTTCATCGAGGCGGTGCTGCTGCAGCGCGCGGGGTGGGGCGTGCACATGGCGCCGAGCCTCGCGGGCTCGTACGAGGGGATGCCGCCGAGCCTGATCGATCTCGTGGTGCGCGACCGGCGCTGGGCGCAGGGCAACCTGCAGCACCTCGCCATCGTCTCGGCGAACGGCATCACGGCGATGGGCCGCGTGCACATGCTGATGGGGGCCGCGGCCTATCTCGTCTCGGCGATCTGGGCGCTGTCGCTGGGTGTCGGTCTGGTGCTGGCGCTGCAGGGCCAGCAGATGATCCCGAGCTACTTCCAGGATGCCAAATCGCTGTTCCCGATCTGGCCGGTGATCGATCCGGGCGCGGCGTTGCGGCTGTTCCTCGCCACCATGGTCGTGGTGCTGCTGCCCAAGGCGTTCGGGCTGCTGCTCGAGGTCAAGCGGTCGCTGGCCGCGCGCGAGGTCGGCGGCCCGGTGCGCGCCACGGCAGGCGTGCTGACCGAGACGATTTTCTCGATGCTCATTGCTCCCATTCTCATGGCCACGCAGACCGTCGCGGTGTTCCAGATCCTGTTCGGGATCGACGCGGGCTGGAAGGCACAGCGGCGCGGCGACGACGGCGGCATTCCGCTCGGCGCGGCGATCCAGTTCCACTGGCGGCACATGGCGCTGGGCGTGGCGATGGCGATGATCTGCTATCAGGCCTACCCTGAGCTCTTGGTGTGGATGGCGCCGGTGCTCGCGGGGCTGATCCTGTCGGGGCCGTTGAGCTGGCTACTGGCGCGGCCGGCCGGGCCGGTCGTCGTCGGTGATCTTCTCGACGCCAGAGGATCGTGACCCACCGCCGATCCTGGTCCGCGCCAACGCCCGTGCCGACGGCTGGACCGCGCGCGTCCGCGCCTTGGCCTGATTAAGCTCGCAGCCTAAATCGCGTCTTTGGTGGCGTCCTTGGCTTGTCCCGCTGGCGGCTGCGTCCGCCGCAGCAGCTCGGCGACGAGGTCGCGCACACGGACGGGCGTCGCCTCGATGAACGGCAGCGGCCGGATGATGCCGATGGCGGAAGCGCCGATGCGAGCCGTCAACGCGCCGTTGAACGCGCCCTCGCCGAGCCGCCGCGACAGCCGCCGCAGCATGTCCTGGCCGATGAACTGCCCGACCAGATCCTCGGTCAGCGCGACGCCGCCGCTGGCCAGGAGATGCGCGATCACCATGCGGCCGAGACGCAGGGCACCCGCCAGTCCAGGGCGTCCGCCATAGAGCGCGGCGATGCGGCCGAGCATGCGCACGTTCTCGACCAGCACGAAAATGACCGCGATGAACATCATCGGGCTCATCGCCGTCACCACCGCCACACGTTTTGCCGACGTCATGACGAGCCGCCGCGCCTCCACGTCCAGAGGGACCAGGAGATCGCGCTCGGCGAGAGCCAACAGGTCGCCCGGATCGCGGACGTCGCGCATGTGCTCGTCGAGCCGCTTCAGCGCCCAGCGGCAATCGGGACGCCCGGCATAGAGCGGTTGCAGGGACGCGAGGGAGGCGCGCTCGGCTTTGGCATCCCTGGCGGCCAGCGCCTTCTCGGCGTCGCGGCGGATTGCGGACAACCGCCCGAGCCGCGACAGGCCGACGATCTCGCGGATCAGGATGGCTGTGAGCGCGAACAGGGCGAGGCCGAGGAGCGCGGTCGCGGTCCAGCCGACCCAGTCGTCGCGCGCGACCGCGACCGAGACGAAGCGCGTGAACCAAACGCCCGCCGCCAGCGTGGCGAGGCCCGTCAACGCGCTGAACAGCATGGCGCCCCAGCGGATGCCGCGCTTCGCGGTCGCCGCTGCCGTCGCGAGGCCACCTGCAGCGTCGGTGCCGGCCGACGCTCCAGGAGCACGGCTGCGTGGGTTGCGATCACCAGCGGGTGGCGGCGGCGTCGCGGCGGGCGCATCTGCGTCCACGGTCTCGCGCAACGGTTCGGTGAGGATCAGGTTGGGATCGTCGGGGCTGAATACGCGCGGCGGGCGCGGGCCTGTGGTTTTGCTCATTGCAAGCGATCCGAAAGCAGGAAGTCGAGGGCCCGGTCGAGCCGGATGTGCGGTGCAGGCGGCGCGTCGCCACCAGGGCCGGGACGGCTGAGGCGCGTCGGCCGGAAGCGCAGAAAGCGGACCGCCGCCTGGTCTTTGTCGGGCGTGAGGCCCACCAGCGCCTCGGCCGGATCGGCCGGCAGGTCGCCGGGGAAAATGGCGGTCTCGGTGCGACCGTCGAAGCGCTTGGAGCCGAGGCGTTTCGCCGGCCAAGGGCGTACCGACGATCAGCGGCAGCCGGTCGGCGCCGTCCTTCGCTTCGGCTTCCCGCGTCGAGCGCAGCGCGGCCAGCGCCATCACGTGCACCGCCGCACCCGCGCCCGTCGCGCGTGCCGCCGCGCGCTGGGTCATCAGCGCCAGGATCGCTTCCAACCGGTCGTGGCTGGACGACGGCAGATGGTCGGCCTTGGTGGCGGCGAAGGCGAGCTTGCCGATGTGGCGGCGGCCGAGCAGCGCGTCGAGCCAGGAATTGGTGCCCGGCCGGAACGCATTGAGGACGCCGGCCAGCGCGCGCTCGAGATCGGCGGTGGCGGCGGGTCCGCGGTTGATCGCGCCTAACGCATCGACCAGAACGATTTGCCGGTCGAGCCGCGCGAAGTGCGACTTGAAGAACGGCGTCACCAGCTTGGCGCGGTAGCCGTCGTAGCGGTCGCGCAGCAGCCGGCGCAGGGCAGGGCTGGAGGTGTCGTGCCGGCGCCGAGGGGGAAGAAGGTGACGAGCGGCGAGCCTTCGTAGTCGCCCGGCGTCAGGAAGCGGCCCGGCCCCATGGTCGCCAGCCCCTCGTCGCCGCTGCGGCACGCTTCGAGATAGCGGGTGTAGAGCGCCGCGCCCTTGATCGCGATCTGCTCGGCGTCGCCGTCGGGAAGGGCCGAGGCGAAGGCCATGAATTCCGCCGCCGCCTTGGGTCGTCCGGCCGCCAGTTCCATCGCCTCCGCCGACCAGGCGTCGAAGCTCTGATCCATCAGCCCGAGGTCGATCAGCCATTCGCCGGGATAATCGACGATGTCGACGTGCAGCTTGCCGCTGCCGAGCGAGCGGCGGATCCGGCTTTCGGAGACGTACTCGATGGTGATCCTCAGTTCCGAGATGCGCCGCGTGCTGTCGGGCCATTCGGGCGGGTCGGCCGACAGCGCGGCGACGTGCGCCTCGTAGTCGAAGCGCGGCACGGCGACGTCGGGCTGCGGCTCGAGGTAGGCGCGGACGATGCGGCCCTCGGCGTAAGGCGCGAAGAACGGCAGCCGGCCGCCACTGATGAGATTGCGGATCAGCGCGGTGATGAACACGGTCTTGCCGGCGCGTGCGAGGCCGGTGACGCCGATCCTGAGCGTGGGCGTCATCAGGTCGTTGAGATACTCACCCGCGCCCTTCAGGGCGTCGGCGGCGTTCGAGGGCAATTCGGGAAAGCGCAAGGGGACCTCCGTCCCCTGTCATGCGAGAACTTCGTGCCCGCCGCAAGGAAAGCTTTGTGGGCGCTTCGATACCCCGTGCCACCTTTCAGCCGTAGAAGGCGACGACGACGCCGGCGCCGATGACGGTCAGGCCCATCAGGAGGATGGCGCCGCTGCGGACGATTTCGACCATGATACACTCCCTTATGCAACTCTGGCTCGACAGCGAGCCGATGTTGAGAAGAGAGTAAGCCCCAACCGCTGAATTTTCCCTGAGCGCGCCCTTCATCGGGTGTTCATCATAAGGCCTGGGAACGGCCCGAAATGAACGGCGCACGATCCGGCGCAAATCGACTCTTTCGCACGGGCTACTCGGGCTTTTTGCGGCGGGCCATGAAGGCGAGGCGTTCGAGCAGGTGGGCGTCCTGCTCGTTCTTGACGAGGGCGCCGGCCAGCGGTGGGACGAGCTTCCGCGGGTCGGTCTCGCGCAGCGTCTCGGGCGTGATGTCCTCGTTGAGGATCAATTTCAGCCAGTCGAGCAACTCCGAGGTCGACGGCTTCTTCTTGAGCCCCGGCACGTCGCGGATGTCGTAGAAGATGCGCAGCGCCTCGTTGACCAGCCGCGCCTTGATGCCGGGGAAGTGCACGTCCACGATGGCGCGCATGGTCTCGGCGTCGGGAAACTTGATGTAGTGGAAGAAGCAGCGGCGCAGGAACGCGTCGGGGAGTTCTTTCTCGTTGTTGGAGGTGATGAGCACGATCGGCCGGCTGGTGGCCTTGATGGTCTCGCCGGTCTCGTAGACGAAGAACTCCATGCGATCGAGCTCGAGCAGGAGATCGTTGGGGAACTCGATGTCGGCCTTGTCGATCTCGTCGATCAGCAGCACCGGGCGCGCGGGGTGGGTGAAGGCGTCCCACAGCTTGCCGCGGCGGATGTAGTTGGAGATGTCCTGGACGCGGGCGTCGCCGAGTTGGCTGTCGCGCAGCCGGGAGACGGCGTCATATTCGTAAAGTCCCTGCTGGGCTTTGGTGGTCGATTTGATGTGCCATTCGATGATCGGCGAACCGAGCGCCTTGGCCACCTCGAGCGCGAGCACCGACTTGCCCGTGCCCGGCTCTCCCTTGACCAGACAGCGGCCGCGACAGCGTGATCGCCGCATTGACCGCGATCTTGAGATCGTCGGTCGCGACATAGCTTTTGCTGCCCGTGAATTTCATGCCGTGCCCTCTCGTCGGCCGCACGTCCGTGGGCCTGTCAATCGACGCCGGACACTACGGATATGGGCCTGTGCCGGCAAGTCGCGTGGGCGTCTGAATGCGGGACGTGATGGAGGAGCGCCACTCCACGGGGTGGGGACGTGGAGTGGCGCCAGTGCGGGGCGAGGGAGCGCCCCGTGGACGGTCTCGGTTGGAGGCCGTCCAGGTTCCGCGCGACCAAGGGAGGGGGGTGCGAGGTCGCGGCAGAAGGGGTGACAGTCGAAGTGTGCTTCTCCGTGTTGGGTACGCGCACGCAGACGGTCCGGATCGCCATGGCCGGGGGGAGGGGATGGCCGCGGCGGATCGCGAATGGCGTGGATCGAGCACCAGGTGGAGCATCCCGTGGGCGCGGTGGGAGGTGGGAAAGCTCGCCGGCGTTCGACCCGGCCACTCGGCGGCCGATGGGATCAATGTGCCTGCAAAAGCTGAATGCACGGTTAAGTAGAAAAACAAATAGTATGAACACGCATGGCGGGTGTCTGCCGGCATTCTTCCCCAAGCCATCACGGGTGACGCCCAGGTTCCGGCGCAGACATCCAACAGTCATGGAAATGCTAACGGAGCCAATTCCTTGACATGCTTCCAGACTAGCCTAAATACCACCCACTCGGCGGGTGGGGTGCTTGCAGCAACGTGCAGAATTGTTTGCAATTTGTTCAACCAGACGAGACCACTAATGAGCAGGCAGAAGGCCAAAGTCGAACCCGCCAGCCGCGCCTCAAAGCCGGTCGCGAAGGCGGTTAAAAAGTCTGCGGAGCGCAGCAGTTCGAATGTCGCCAAGATTGGCAGCCATAAGTCGGCGTCGCCCAAACTTGTCGAGACACCGAAGTCTGGCGGGACGCCGAAGGCAGCAGCGATACCGAAGGCTGGCGCGGCCAAGGACGGGGGTCGGGCGGCGCCGGGTGGGAAGCCTGCAGCCGTCACATCTCGCGGCGCTGGCAAGGCCGCGACAGGCGACGCCGCAAAGGCCGGTCATCGGACCACCGTCGCGTCACGTAAGCCGGACAAGACAGCATCCCAGACACGCAACGAGACACGCACCACGACACTCGCCGTAGCCAACCAGATTTCAGCCATCAGAACGGCCGCCAAAGCAGCCGTCAAGTCGGGGACCGCCGCAGCGGCGGTCCGGACGCCGACGACGTCGCTACCGGCCAGGACTACTTCCAGGGGGACGACCGTGACGTCGAGCGCAAACCCACGATCCGGCAAGGGTCCGGCAAAATCGGGAGAGCGGGCCAAACCGGCAGAGACCGTTCTGCCGCCGGATTACCGCCCGTCCGAGACCGAGCCGTTCATGAACGGCATGCACCGCCTCTACTTCCGCCAGAAGCTGCTGGCCTGGAAGGAGGACATCATCCGCCAGACGCGCGAGACGCTCGCAGGGCTGCACGAAGAATCGGCGCAGCACGCGGATCTGGCCGACCGGGCGACGTCGGAGACCGACCGCGCCCTCGAGCTGCGCGCCCGCGATCGCCAGCGCAAGCTCGTCTCCAAGATCGACGCGGCATTGTCTCGCCTGGAAGACGGCACCTACGGCTATTGCGAGGAAACCGGTGAGCCGATCGGGCTCAAGCGGCTCGATGCGCGCCCGATCGCCACGCTGTCGCTGGAAGCGCAGGAGCGTCACGAGCGGCGCGAGAAGGTCTACCGCGAGGACTGAGCTACGGTCCGCTCGCCGCACGTCCGTCATTTTGTTCGAAATGGCACAGTCGTTAGGCGTTCTTCAACGCCTCTCGCGCACACTCCATTGAAGTCACCGTCCGTCGGTGGCCGTGCGAGTCGCGAGGAGTGTGCCGTGTCGCCGTGGTCCGTGGTCGTTGATACGTTTCGCGTGACGCTGAAGCCGGTCTCGATGCTTGCCGCGGTGATGGCGGTCATCATGCTGTTGCCGGACAGTGGCGTTGCTGGTGGACTTGGCCCGGTGCGCGCCGAGGCCGTCACCACCACCATCGTCGCGCTCGATGTCGCGCGGTTGCCGTCCTCCGCATTCGGCGATCACGACGACGCGGACGGCTGATTACCGCGCCGTCGTTTTGTGGCGGACGAGCCGCCGCGCTTCGGGGTAGGCGCGCACCTTCGGCACCTTGCCCTCGTTCAATGCGCGCTGCATGCCCTCCCAGTAGTCGACCGTCATCAGCTCGGGATGCGAGGCGGCCAGGAGACGCCGCAGATCGCGGTCGTCGATGCGCAGCCCCGACATCATTTCCTCGGGCAGGAAGATGGTGCCGGTCTCGAAGAACCACTCGGGAATGTCCTCCTCGCCATCGATGCGGTTCGCGTTGGTGCGGACCTTTACGTCCGTCAGCGGCTCGACCGCGTCGTAGTCGAACAGGTAGACCTTGAGGATGCGGCTGACGCCGTAGTTGCGGCCGTCGAGGTCCTTGTTGAAGATGTTGGCGGCGGCGTTGTTCTTGATGCAGGTGCCGAGATTGACGACGGCGGCCTCGGCGTCGGCGCGGCT
The DNA here is from genome assembly GCA_963819775.1 of uncultured Alphaproteobacteria bacterium. Lineage (GTDB taxonomy): Bacteria > Pseudomonadota > Alphaproteobacteria > Rhizobiales > Hyphomicrobiaceae > JAKAML01. The sequence continues at coordinate 179,389 of CAWFXM010000006.1, read as the reverse complement.
CGCCGTTTCGAGGAACACCGGCAGCGGGATCAGCTTCATCTGCGTGATGATGTGTTTGAACACCACGCCGTCGCCCTGCACCGTCACCGTCGAGGGTGCCTCGGCGACCAGCTCGTCCAACAGCGCCGGGGCGAACCAGTCGCGGTTGAGCCGCACGTTGTAATAGATGATGTTGTCGAGCATGCTGCCGGCGCGGTTGATGTCGTGCACGAGGCGATACTTGTCGATGACCGCCGGCACGCCCGCGAAGGTGCCCCATTTGTAGCCCGCGGTGGGCTTGTCACGGATGATCTTCATCACATAGCGCGACGACGGCATCGAAAAGCCGATCGCCACCGTGCCGCGGAAGCCGACGGCGGTGTCGAGGCGCTCGCCGGTGCGGGTCTGCTCGCGCGCCATCTCGTTGATGACCGCGACCTTGCCGACGTGGTTGTAGCCGATGGTCGAGTAGTGCAGGCCGAGCGGCCGTTTCGGCATGACGCTGAACAGGAACTGCGCCAGCTCATGGTAGTGCGGGTTGGTGACGTGGAAATTGGCGAGCGTCGAGGAGAACACGTACTGCAGCTCGTCGCTCTCGGTCAGCACCGCGTCGACATAGATGCCGTCCTTGTCGTTCAACAGCGCGATGAGCAGCGGCAGCATGCCGAAGCCCGGCACCGCGATGCGGCCGAGCAGATAGGCGCCGCGATTGCGATAGAACCCGGCGTTGACCATGAAGATCTTGACTGCCGTGCCATCAGGCTGGCCGGTCCGCGTAATCGCCGCGCTGATAACCTCGGCGACGCGCGCGGCGTCACCCTCCAGGTCGCGCCAGCCGACCGTGAACTTCGGAATCTTGAGCATGCGCAGCACGCTCTCGGCGGGGATCGGCGTCGAGGCCTGGAACATGCGCACCACCGGCTCCGACAGGCTGGCGCTGGGGGCGGCGGCGCGGCCGTGGGAGTATTCGACCGGCTTCCATTCGTCGGCGTACACCTTGCGCCGCATCGAGTTGAGAAAAGCGAAGGCGAGGTCGGCCTCGTAGCGGCCGCGGATCATGCCGACGTACTGCGTCTCGACGTCGGTCCAGAAGCTTTCGTCGGTTGCGAGCTCGGGACAACCGGCGCGGATCGCCGGGCCGACCTTCGACACCGACTGCGAGTAGATCAGCAGGCGCTCGCGCGACAGATCGAGCACGGCGGGCCAGTGGCGGGTCTCGAACGCTTCCTTGGCCAGGAACGGAATGCGCCGCGAGCGCGCGTAGTAGTCGTTGAACACCGCCATCAGGATCTCGGCGACGATGCGCGTCCGCTCGCCGCGGTCGCGCTCGGTCAGCAGCTCCTGCAGTCCGGCATTGCTGATCGCCGCTGCCGTTCGCGTCAGGGAGGCTGGCTCGTTCATCGTGATGTCCTGGGGGATGTCATGATCGATGGCGCGCGGGGCGGACAGCCGCTAGTGCTCGACCGGGATCATTGCTCAGGGGGCAGGGCGGGGCTCGACAGCGTGAGCAGGAAGGCCTGCAGCAGCGCCCGCTCCTCGGCCGACAGCTGCAATCCGCGGATCATGTTCGAGGAGAGCCCCGGACGCGCGACGAAGCCGCCGGCATAATGATCGATGACCGCGGCCAGCGTCGGCTTCGAGCCATCGTGCATGTAGGGCGCGGTCCAGCGGGCTTCACGCAGCGACGGCGTCTTGAAGGCCTGCAGCCCAGGCACGCCGCCGGCAATGGCGCCGCGTCCGGGATCTTCGGTGGCGAGGCCGATATCGTGGAAGCGGTCGTCGGTGAAGCGCCAGCCCGAGTGGCAGCCGATGCAACCCGCGCGGCCGGCGAACAGCTTGAAGCCGGCGATCTCGTTGGTATCGAGGGCGGTGGCGTCGCCGCCGATCCAGCGGTCGAACCGGGTCAGCGGCGACATGAGCGTGCGCTCGTAGGCGGCGAGGGCTGCGACGATGGTCGCCGGCTGGATTGGTGGCATGTGAACCGGCGGGACAGCAGCGAACGCCCAATGGAACCGCTGCGTCATGACGGGATCGGCGCTGAGCCGCCAGACGATCGCGTTCCATTCGCCGCCGAGCTCGCGCGGGTGGGTGATCGGCACCGTCGCCTGCGCCTCGAGCGAGGGCGCGCGACCATCCCAGTAGTGCGCCTTGCCCCACGCCTGATCGTAGAGTGCGGGAGTGTTGCGGGCGAGATCGCCGCCGTCGCGCGCGGCCGCCCGGGGGCGGCCGTCGGTGAAGGCGTGGCCGGGCTGGTGGCAGCTCGCGCACGCCCGGTCACCCGCGCCCGACAGCCGCACGTCGCGGAACAAGTCGCGACCGAGCGCGACTTTGGCGGCGGTGGTGGGGTTGTCCGGCGGCGCGGGCGGCAGGGTGTCGGCGGGGCGAGCGAGGAGCGTCCGCCACACGGACATCAGATCGAGCGATTGCGCCGGCGTCTCGACGCGGGCGGGCGCTGCGGTGGCGCGGTCCGTCGGCGTCTCGGCGCGCACGGGCGATCCGTGCAGAGCGAGGAGCAGAACAAGGAGGGTGCGAGCGGTTCGGATCATCATGAAATGATCCTAACCGCCCTTACGGCGCGGCGCGAGGGGGGCGCGTAGCGGAGGTCAATTCACGCGCACGACCTCGACGAGGTTGTCGGAGAACGTCGGCGCGCGGCCGAGGCCGGACCAGGCGTCCGACGAGATCGAGTTCACCGAGCCGTCCGAGCGGTTGAGCGAGCGCCAGTAGCCGAGCGTCGCGACGACGATGCCGGGATTGACGTCGTCGGTCACGCGCGCCACGCCCTCGAAATCGCCGCGCGCGTTGTGCACGCGGACCGGATCGCCCTCGCGGATGTTGCGCTTCGCCGCGTCCTTGGGCGAGATCATCACGAACTGCTCGCCCTGGGCTTTGATCTTGTGCGGCTCGTTGGCGTAGCACGAGTTGAGGAACGCGTGGCTCTTGGGCGAGATGATGTTGAGCGGGATAGAGCTTGGCGAGTCGGGGTTGGTCTCCGGCAGCTTCGCGCAGCGGCACATAGCCGGGCAGCGGATCGATCGGCTCGCCCGACTGCTCGCCCTCGTACATGGCGCGGAACGGCGGCGCGACGAAGTTCTTGGCGTCGGTGAGCATGATCTCGACCTTGCCTGACGGGGTCGGGAACTTGCCCTCGGCGTGCGGCGTGCGCGTATCGACGCCGCCGACGTCGATGCGGTAGTAGCCGTGCTGCCTTGAAGTACTCCATGTCGATGCCGCCCATCTTGGGGTCGTCCCAATTGATGTAGGCGGCGCACAGCTCGCTGTCGGTCATTTTGAAGACGGGATCGTCGAAGCCCATCTCCTTGGCCAGACAGCCGCCACATCTCGCTCGTCGGCTTGCATTCGCCGGGCGGCTCGATCGCCTTCTGATTGTACGTGAAGTAGAAGTGGCCCCACGACCACATCATGTCCTCGGCCTCGCCGGCCATGGCGGACGGGCAGGATGATGTCGGCGTACTTCGCCGTGTCGGTGATGAAGTGCTCGGCGACGACGGTGAACAGGTCCTCGCGCTTCAGGCCCTCGACGATCTTGTTGGTCTCGGGCGATTGGCTGACGGGATTGGTGCAGAACACGAACAGGCTCTTGATCGGCGGATCGAGCTTCATTTCGCCGGTGAGCGCCTGGCCGAGCCGCAGGTTGTTGACGACGCGCGTGCCGGGCTTGATCCAGTCGGGCCGCGCCGCCTTCACCCAATCGACGGGGAAGTCCCACAGCGGCAACTGCAGCATGCCGCCGCCGACGTGGCGCCACGAGCCGGCGACGGCCGGAATGCGCGTAGACGGCGCGGGCCGCTTGCGCGCCGCCGGCCGAGCGTTCGATGGCGACGCCGATGCGGATGGCGGATGGCTGCGAGGTGGCGAACTCGCGCGCGAACTTGGCGACGTCGGCCGCCTTCACGCCGGTGACCTTCTCGACGTAGTCGAGCGTGAACTCGGCGGCGCGCGCCTTGAGCTCGGGCCAGCCGTGGGTGTGCTTGTCGACGTAGTCCTGATCGACGACGACCTTGCTCGACCATCGAGTTGATGATGCCCAAGGCCAGCGCGCCATCGGTGCCGGGCTTGGGACAGATGTGCCAGTCGCCGGCCTTGGCGGTGCGGGAGCGTATAGCAGTCGATGACGACGACCTTGGCGCCGCGCTTCTGCGCCTCGAGCACGAACGGCCAGTGGTGCAGGTTGGTCGAGATCGAATTGCACGCCCAGATCACGATGTACTTGCAGTGCACGAAGCTCTCGGGATCGACGCCGCCGGTCGGCCCATGCGTCAGCAGCCACGCGGTCGACGAGCCCGAGGTGCAGTAGGTCTTCTCGTTGACCGTCGAGCCGAGCCGGTTGAAGAACGGATCGCCCGAGTTGATGCCCTGCACGAGGCCCATGTTGCCGAGATAGCTTTGCGGCATGATCGCCTGCGCGCCGTACTCGGCGATGATCTCGCGCCAGCGCTTGCCGATCTCGCAGATCGCCTCGTCCCAGGTGATGCGCTCGATATTGCCCGCGAGCCCTTCGGCCCGGTGCGGCGCAGCGGATACATCAGCCGGTCGGGATTGGCGTGGTGGTCGTGGAAGTCCTTGAGCTTCACGCACAAGCCGCCGCGCGTGATCGGGTGTTCCTTGTTGCCGCTTGCACGTCGACGAGCTTGCCGCCCTCGACCTCGTAGATCATGGCGCAGGTGTCGGGGCAGTCGTGCGGACATGCGCCGAAGAAGGTCTCGGCGCTTGAGCCTGCTCGTTCATGGGGGTTCTCCCGGTCGGTTTCCTGCGGGCCTCTTGTTGGCTTGGCATCTGCGGTCGCTGCGGCGTCTGATCTCAGGTCAAGCGTGGTGCGACAAGCCGTGTCATCGATCGCGCGGCGCGGCAAGCAAATGTCGGAGCGCGCAGGCGTCGTCGTAGAGCGTGGACGCGGCCCGCGCGCGTCCGTGACGCGATACGCGCCGGTCGCTGGTCGCGCGCGACGTGGCCGGGTCCCACCGGAACCTTGCCGTGCGCGCCGGGAATATCGAGCACGTAGGTTGGCAGTGCGAGCCCGACAAGCGCCGCCGCAGTTCCGCCATCAGCGCCTGACCGTCGGCGAGCGGCACGCGGAAATGCGCGGTGCCCGGCGCGAGGTCGCCGTGGTGCAGGTAATAGGGTTTGACGCGCACTCGACACAACGCGCGCATCAAGGCTTCGAGCGTGTCGGCATCGTCGTTGACGCCGCGCAGCAGCACGCTCTGGCTCACCACAGGGATACCGGCGCCGGTGAGGCGGGCAATGGCGGCGCGTGCGGCGGGCGTCAGCTCGCGCGGATGATTGGTGTGCAGCGCCACGACGACGGCCTTGCCGCTGGCGCGAGCGCCGCGACCAGCGCGGCCGTGACTGCGCTGCGGGCTCGACGACCGGCACGCGCGTGTGCCAGCGGATGACTTTGACATGCGGGATGGCGGCGATGGCGCGCGTCAGGCTTCTCGACGCGGCGCGGCGACAGCACGAACGGATCGCCGCCGGTCAGGATCACCTCCCAGATCGCGGGCGTGGCGCGGACGTAATCGAGCGCGGCTGCGAGCTCGGCGTCGGTCAGGTCGGCGCCGTGCTCCGGCCCGACCATCTCGCGGCGGAAGCAGAAGCGGCAATAGACCGGGCAGACGCCGACGATCTTCAGCAGCACGCGGTCGGGGTAGCGGTGCACGATGCCGGGCACCGGGCTCTTTCAGTGATCGCCGATCGGGTCGGCGCGCTCGGCGGGATGGGTCGTGAGTTCGCGCGCATCGGGCACGAACTGCCGCGCGATCGGGTCGTGGGGATCGGCGGTGTCGATCAGGGCCGCGATCTCCGGCGTCACGGCGACCGCGTAGCGGGCGGCGACGCGCGCCGCTTCGGCCGCGGCATCGGGCGGGATCAAGCCGGCGTCCACCAGATCGACGGCCGACCGTAACGTGCGCGCGGACGGCTGCGCGTCTGGCGGCGCGGACAAGAACGAGACGGATTGGCGGCGTGTGCTCATCGGTGTGCCCTAGCATGGGCGGGGCGCGGCGGCGAGCCTCCGGTCCAAGCCGCGCCCTAGGCCATCGGCGTCCACTGCACCTGGTCGATGCGGGTGGCGCCGGTGGCCAGCATGACGAGGCGGTCGAAGCCCATCGCGCAACCCGATGCCGGCGGCATGTGTGCGAGTGCGGCGATGAAGTCGTCGTCGACCGGGTAGCGTTCGCCGTAGATCGATTGACGCAATCGCATCTGGCCTTCCAGGTTGGCGCGCTGAACTGCCGGATCGACGAGTTCGCCGAAGCCGTTGGCGAGTTCGACGCCGCAACAGTAGAGCTCGAAGCGTTCGGCGAGCGCGGGATAGCCCGGCACGGGCCGCGCCAGCGCCGCCTCGTGGATCGGATAGTCAGTCAAGCATTCGAGCCGCAGGCTGCCGAGATAAGGCTCGATCTTCTCGACCAGCACGCGGCTGAAGATGTCGGCCCAGCTGTCGCCGTCCCGCACCGTGATGCCCTGGCCGGCGGCCTTCGCGGCCAGCGCGTTCCGGTCCGTGCCGTCGGCGGTATAGGTCTCGTGCAGCGCGATCCCGGCGAAATCGGCGAATGCCTGCGACAGACTGGTGTGATCGTGCGCGCGGGCGACGTCGCACGTGCGCCCCCGCCACGCCCATTCGGTGCGCCCGGTGACGCCGGCCGCGATCCGGGCCAGTGCCGCGCAATCGTCCCACAGCCGTTCATAGGGCTCGCCGGCGCGATACCATTCCAGCATGGTGAACTCGGGCGCGTGCAGTGCGCCCCGCTCGCGATTGCGGAAGCACGGCGCGAACGTGAAAATGCGCTGCTCGCCGGCCGCGACGAGTTTCTTCATCGCGAATTCGGGCGAGGTGTGGAGGTACCGAGGTGACCGCGCGAGGTCGGTGCCGACGAGTTCGGTGGCGAATGCGTGCAGGTGCGTCTCGTTGCCGGGCGAAACCTGAAGGCATGCCGTCTCGACCTCGATGAAGCCTTGCGCCTCGAACCACGCCCGGATCGTGGGCCTTGATGCGGTTGCGGGCGAGGAGCAGGGGCCTGCGGTCGGCGTGGTGATCCTGGTCCCACCAGGGGGTCGATGTGGTCATCCGTGGGTCCGTTCCGGCCTTTCCGTGACCGCTCATTCTGGCCGTGTCGCCCACCGTGTCGCCCTGCCCCCTTGGCCTCGGGCGCGGGACGGGCTAAGAGAACGCCGAGATTCCCGGGACAACCCGGCTGTCCGGCATCCGCACCCCAGTCAGTTGACCGCGCGCTCCCGCACCCCGGGACCCGTCGTCATCGTAGGCGGGGTCATCGCAGGCGGGCCTTCGCCGGCAGGCGCAACAGTGGAGATACGTTAGTGGTCAAGGTCATCGCAAGCTCGATCCGCAAGGGCAATGTTCTCGATCTCGACGGCCGGCTCGCCGTCGTCATGCACGCCGAGAACATCCACCCCGGCAAGGGCACGCCGGTCACGCATCTCGAAATGCGCCGCATCGCCGACGGAGTGAAGGTGACCGAGCGCTACCGCACCACCGATCAGGTCGAGCGCGCCTACCTCGACGAGCAAGGACTACAATTACCTGTATGAAGACGACATGGGCTACAACTTCATGCAGCCGGAGTCGTTCGACCAGATCTCGATCTCCAAGGACGTGATCGGCGACAGTGCGCAGTGGCTGCAGGAGAACATGACCTGCTCGGTGTCGCTGCACGACGGCGTGCCGATCGCCATCGAGCTGCCGCAGCGCGTGACGCTGGAGATCGTCGAGGCCGATCCGGTGGTCAAGGGCCAGACGGCGTCGTCGTCGTACAAGCCGGCCAAGCTGTCGAACGGCGCCCGCATCATGGTGCCGCCGCACATCGGCACCGGCACCCGCGTCGTCATCATGACCGAGACGGGCGAGTACGTGGAGCGCGCGAAGGACTGATCGCGGGGCGGTGCTCCGAACTCTCGAAAATTCAAGCGGCGGTCGTGGCAACGGCCGCCGTTGCTGCATCTGCGCCGGCAACCACGCCGTCACGCCCGGCGAAATCGTAGCTGCGCTCGAGGTCTTTGGTGGCGCGCTTGACCTCGAACACTTCCATGATGCGGCAGCCGCGGTGCGGACCATCGACCACGAAGGTCCATTTGCCCGCGGTGAAGGTGTCGCACATTTTGACGCCCTTGATCAGGATCCAGTGGCCTTCCTTGCCCTTGTGGATGGCCAGGATGTAGTGCGCCCAGGTGTTGCGCGGCTTCTGCATCCAGCTCATCACCGTCGGCCGCACCTTGCGCTCCTGGTGCATGAAGCCCTCTTTCAGCTCCATGCGATAGCCGAACGCGTGCAGAGCCGCCTCGACCTCGTCGGAATAGGTGCCGCGCACGACGGGTTTGCGCCCTTCGGGCACGTCGCGGTAGTCGCGGATCACGTCCTCGATGCGCGAGATCGGAAAGCCGGTGATCGCCGATAGCACGTAGGGTCCACAGAACGCGACGCGGCCGGTGTCGTTCTGCACGGAGTTCAGTGTCGGCGTCGAGCGGGCGATGTCGCCGAGATCGAAGACGGGGGTGTCCATGGTGCGGGCCGGGCTGTTGGCAGGGTTTCCGAAACGTTAACCCGAGCTTGCCCGACGATGGTTGACGATCGGTTAATCGCGGAATGGTCATCCGGCGTGGCGGCCTCTTGTTTCGCGACCCCGCCCGTGCTCAATCTTCACCAAGAATTCCAGCGCCGCCGGAGGCCCTCGCGAGAGAGCTGTCGGGCGGCAGCGGCAGTGAGGAGCCTTGACCCATGCGTTATGACGAGCAGGACCGGGAGAGCAAGAACGTCGAGGACCGGCGCGGCCAGGGCGGCGGCGGCTTCGGCTTCCCCGGCGGTCGCGGCATCCAGATCCCGATCGGCGGCGGTGGCATGAGCATCACGACGATGCTGATCATCGGCGCGATCATGATGCTGTTCGGCCTGAACCCGCTCGACCTGTTGCGTGGCGGCAGCCCCGGCGCGTTTCCCGATGTGCCGCAAATGCCGCGCTCGGAATCCGGCCGCCCGACGCAGACCTCGCAGCGCTCGCCGTTCGAGATTCCGGGCCTGCCCACCGGTCAGCCCGGCAGCACGCAAAGCCGCGTGCCCGCCGGAAGCGACGAGATGGGCAGCTTCATCAAGCGCGTGCTGGCCGACACCGAAGACGTGTGGGTGCGCGTGTTCCAGTCGTTCGGCAAGCGCTACGAGGAGCCCAAGCTGGTGCTGTTCTCGCGCGCGACGCAGACGGCGTGTGGCGTCGGCCAGTCGGCGATGGGGCCGTTCTATTGCCCGCTGGACCGTAAGATCTACGTCGATCTCGTGTTCTACGAGGAATTGAAGCGCCGCTTCCAGGCGCCGGGCGACTTCGCGCAGGCCTATGTCATCGCGCACGAGGTCGGCCATCACGTGCAGACCATCCTCGGCATCGCCGACAAGGTGCAGGAATTGAAGAGCAGCAATCCGCGCGCGGCCAACCAGATTCAGGTGCGGATGGAGCTGCAGGCCGACTGCCTCGCGGGCGTCTGGGCCAATCTCAACCACCAGCTCAATAACCGCCTGCAGCCGGGCGACATCGAGGAAGGCCTCAACGCAGCCAGCCAGATCGGCGACGACATGATCCAGAAGAAGACGCAGGGCCACGTCGTGCCCGACGCCTTCACGCACGGATCGTCGGCGCAGCGCGTGCGCTGGTTCCGCAAGGGCTTCGAGGCCGGCAAGATGCAGGTCTGCGATACCTTCAACGCCGAGGACGTGTGAGCTCCTTGGTGGCGCCTTGCGACTGCCCTCCGGGGAGCCGGCCGCGGCAGTTGATTTAGATCAGCCAACGGGGCTTCAGGGCTGCTAGGGTTGCAGAACATATGAGGGCCGCGGGCGAATGAGCGCCCGGTGCCCGGGCGGGGGTTCACAAGCCGCTGCCCAAACCGTGGAGAGACACGCATGGCCACCAACATCGGTTCGCTCGACCGCATCCTGCGCATCGTCGTCGGACTCGGGCTCATCGCCTGGGCGTTGGGCTATTTGCCGGGCTACGGGGCATCGCCGTGGGGCTGGCTCGGGCTCATTCCGCTCGGCACGGCGCTGGTCGGCAACTGCCCGGCCTATTCGATCCTCGGGGTCAACACCTGCGGGCGCAAGGCCTGAAGTCGCGGGGCCAAAACTCGCCCTGGGCCAAAACTCGCTGGGACAGGCATGCGCACCATGACACCGAACATCGGTGAGACGGACATCATCGTCCGTTTCGTGATCGGGCTGCTGTTGCTCGGCGCGGCCTTTGGCTTGCACGACGCCGGCAATACGCCCGCGTCGATGCAGCCGTGGGGCTGGATCGGGCTGTACCCGCTGCTGACGGTGTTGACCGGGCACTGCTGGCTTTACCGGCTGCGCGGCATCGACACTCGCGCCAAGGCCAACAAGCCGAAGTGACGGCGCACAGACGCGCCGCCGATCGCCGCGACTACAGCGACGCTGGTTACAGCGATGGGCCGGCGAAGCTGCCGATCTGGCAGGGGATATTCTTCGCCGCGAGCGCCTTGCAGATCCGCCTGGCCTCGACCGGGGTCTTGACCGGTCCAGCGATCAGGTCGAACGAGGGGTCGCCATCGCCTTCAGGAACGCGCGCCGCATAACGCGCTTCCATGTTCTTGAACTGCGCCGAGTGACGATCGGCCAACAGGCTCCAACTCAACCGCAGGGCGTCGAGCGACGGCCCGTTGGAAATCCTCAGACCGATCGGACCTGTGGGTTCCGGCTTGGAAGGCGTGACGGTAGCGGGGCCGAAGCTGGTCAGCGTCGCCGTTTCGCTGTCGGAGGTGAGGTCCGCAACCGGGGCCGGGCGCGTCGCTGCTGCTGTCACAGCCGCCGCGCCAGCCTGGGCGACCGCGACAGGCTGCTGGACCCGCTGCGGCGCATTGATGACGTTGGGTGTGACGACGGCGACGGATTCTGAGCCAGCCAGCGCAGACGCCATGGAAGGAACTTGTGACGTCGTGGGCCGCGGCGCACCGACGCTGCCAGTTTCCAGGCGCGCGGTATCAAGGCGGGCGGGCGGCACGGCAGAGGCCACTTTCGGCGCTGCCTTGTCGGGCTGCTTCGCTTCGGCCTGCTTGGCCTCGGCGGCAGCAGCGGCCTTGGCCGGCGCGGCGCTGGCCAGCGCGGGTGCGGCGGCCGAGACCTTTTCTTCGAGCAGCGCGATCCGCGAGGCGAGCGTCCTGTCGTGGTCTTGCGACGAATTCAGCTCAGTCTTGAGCTTGGCCAGTTCGAGCTGCATTTGCGACACGCTCTGGCGCAGCCCCTGCACCTCGGCGAATGCTTTCGACATCGCGCGCTGGCCCTGGTTGCCCTCAGGCTCGCCACTCTTGCCGTCGAGGCTGTCTGGCCGGAAGATCGGCAGATGCTCGGTGACGAGGTCGGGGCGCAGGGTAAGGGCGGTCAGATAGAAGGCGGCCAGCAGCGCCAGCGCCCCCCACGCCAGCACGTAAGGCGAAATCGCCCGCGGCCGGGAGGTGATCGGTGTTGAGCGTTCGCCCAATTTCAGGTCTGGGGATTTCATGTCTGGCGTCCAACACTCTGCGAATTATGGATAAAAGTTCTGGGCCCACATCAATCGTCAGCGCCGGTGACGGACGCAATGACGCAGGTTCAGTTTGCTGTTGCCAACCCTGTTGTGAGTCCTTCCGCCGGGTCAACGCCATGGCGCCGCCGGACGCTGCCGAGTTGTGGATGACCAGTGGATGAGCAACACGGCGGAGGGGTGGAGCCTGTTTTCCGTCGTGGGTGGGGCCAGGATTGCAGAAGGCCGGCGCGGCCCTGGTTTCGCCTCCGCCGCATGCTCCCTTGTGAATGCATCGTGGACGGCGGTATGGAACTTGCTCAACTGCTTTCGATTCCGGTCCATTCAGGCCGCCGGGTCGGCCCTGCGACAGGGCCTTACCGTCTACCGGCGCACCAACCGCGCGCAAGTCGAAGAGATCCATGACCGAGCCAAAACTGCTGATCGTCGTCCTCGCCGCCGGCAAGGGCACCCGCATGAAGTCGGACCTGCCGAAGGTGCTGCATCAGGTGGCGGGCCTGCCGATGCTGGGGCACGTTCTGGCGCTGGCCCGATCGGCGGGCGCGGCCGATCTCGCCGTCGTCATTGGTCCGGGCATGGACAACGTGCGCGCCGAGACGATGAAACACGCGCCGCATGCCCGGGTCTATGTGCAAGCCGAGCAGCACGGCACCGCCGACGCCGTGCTCGCCGCCCGCGAGGCGATCGCCGCGCACCAGGGCGACGTGATCGTGCTTTATGCCGACACGCCGCTGATCGAGGCCGCAACCATCGCCAAACTGCGCGCGGCGTTGACGGCCGGGTCGGGAGTCGTCGTGCTGGGTTTCGAGGCCGCCGACCCCACCGGCTACGGCCGGCTGCTGACCGGGGCGGACGGCGCGCTCGACGCCATCCGCGAGGACAAGGACGCCACTGACGCGGAGCGCGCGGTCCTGCTTTGCAATTCGGGCGTGCTCGCGTTCCGCCTCCCCGATCTCGCCGGACTGCTCGGCCGGATCGGCAACGCCAACGCCAAGGGCGAATATTATCTCACCGACGCGGTCGAGCTGGCCCGGGCCGCCGGTCATCGCGCGTCGGTCGTCGTCTGCCCGGAGGACGAGGTGCTCGGCGTCAACGCCCGCGATCAACTGGCGGTCGCCGAGAGCATCTTCCAGAACCGCCGCCGACGGGCTGCCATGCACAACGGCGCGACGATGATCGCGCCCGAGACGGTGTGGTTCAGCGCCGATACGGTGGTCGGCCGTGACGTCGTCATCGAGCCCAACGTGTTCTTCGGTCCGGGCGTCGTGATCGAGGACGGCGTGCGCATCAACGCCAATTGCCACATGACCGGCGCGATCATCCGGCGCGGCGCCATCGTCGGGCCGTTTGCCCGGCTGCGGCCGGGTGCGGACCTCGGCGAGAACGTCCACATCGGCAACTTCGTCGAGGTCAAGAACGTGACCATGGGGGCGGGATCGAAGGCCAATCACCTGGCCTATCTGGGTGACGGCGCGGTCGGCTCGAAGGCCAACATCGGCGCGGGCACCATCTTCTGCAATTACGACGGCTTCCTGAAGCACCGCACCGAGATCGGCGAGGGTGCGTTCATCGGCTCGAACTCGTCGCTCGTCGCGCCGATCAAGATCGGGGCCGGGGCCTACATCGGCTCGGGCAGCGTCATCACCAAGAACGTCGCGGACGACGCGCTGGCGCTCGAACGATCGGATCAGGAAGTGCGCGAGGGCTGGGCGTCCAAGTTCCGAACCATGATGGCGCGGCGCAAGGCCAAGGTCTGACCGCGGGCGACGCAGGTCAGAAAGGGTAACAAGGTTTGACTTGAATGCCGGAGCCGCAGGGGTCACGGTTCTATACAACACTCGAATTGGGATGGTGAATATGTGCGGTATCGTCGGAATTCTCGGCACCAAGGCCGTCGCGACGGATCTGGTCGACGCGCTGCGGCGGCTCGAGTATCGCGGCTATGACTCGGCCGGCATCGCCACTGTCGAGAACGGCCACCTCGAGCGCCGCCGCGCCGAGGGCAAACTGCGCAATCTCGAAACCCGGCTGTTGACCGAGCCGCTCACCGGCCGCACCGGCATCGGCCACACGCGCTGGGCGACCCACGGCCGCCCGGTCGAGCGCAACGCGCATCCGCACATGTCCGACCGCGTCTCGGTGGTCCACAACGGCATCATCGAGAACTACCGTGACTTGAAGGCCGAGCTGACTGCGCGCGGCCACAAGTTCGAAACCGATACCGACACCGAAGCGGTCGTCCACCTCGTCACCGACGGAATGCAGCAGGGGCTCGGCCCGATCGAGGCGGTGCGTGCGGCGCTCGGACGGCTCGAAGGCGCGTTCGCGCTCGGCATCATCTTCGCCGGTCACGACGACCTGATGATCGCCGCCCGCCAGGGCAGTCCGCTGGCGCTCGGCCACGGCACCGGCGAGATGTACCTCGGCTCCGACGCCATCGCGCTGGCACCGTTCACCGACACCATCACCTATCTCGAGGAAGGCGACTGGGCCGTGCTTCGACGGACCGGCGCCGAGATCTACGACAAGGCCGGCAACCGCGTCGAGCGGCCGTTGATCAAGGCCGTCGCCAGCTCGCTGCTGGTCGACAAGGGCAACCACCGCCACTTCATGGCCAAGGAGATTCACGAGCAGCCGGAGGTCATCAGCCATACGCTGGCCAACTATCTCGACATGGCGGCGGGCACGGTCAATTTCCCCGCCCTCGGCCTCGACCTCGCAACGGTCGGCCGCGTCACCATATCGGCCTGCGGAACGGCTTATTATGCCGGCCTCGTCGGCAAGTACTGGATCGAAAAAATCGCCCGCATCCCGGTCGAGATCGATACCGCGTCGGAGTTCCGCTATCGCGAGCCGCCGCTGCAGCCGGGCGGGCTGTCGCTGTTCGTTTCGCAGTCGGGTGAGACGGCGGACACGCTGGCCACGCTGCGCTATTGCAAGGCGGGCAACCAGCGCATCGCGTCGATCGTCAACGTCCGCACCTCCACCATCGCGCGCGAATCCCATGCCGTGCTGCCGACGTTGGCCGGGCCCGAGATCGGCGTCGCCTCGACCAAGGCGTTCACCTGCCAGCTGTCCGTGCTCGCCTGCCTCGCCATCGCGCTAGGCCGCGCTCGCGGCACCATCACGCCCGCCGAGGAGGCCGAGCTGGTCAAGGCGCTGACCGAGATCCCGCGTCATATCTCAAATATCCTGCGCAACGAGGAAGAGTACGAGAAGCTCGCCCACGAGCTGTCGAAAGCGCGCGACGTGCTCTATCTCGGCCGCGGCACCAGCTATCCGCTGGCGCTCGAAGGCGCGCTGAAGCTGAAGGAGATTTCCTACATCCACGCCGAGGGCTATGCGGCGGGCGAACTCAAGCATGGGCCGATTGCGCTCATCGACGAGAATGTCCCGGTCATCGTCATCGCGCCCGAAGACGAGCTGTACGAGAAGACCGTGTCCAATATGCAGGAGGTGGCGGCCCGCGGTGGACAGATCATTCTGGTCTCGGACGCCGAATCATCGAAGGCCGGTTGCCGCCTCGCCGCCCACATCCGGATGCCCAAGGCGCACACCTTCGCCAACCCGCTGCTCTACGCCGTGCCGATCCAGCTCATCGCCTACCATACGGCCGTATTCATGGGCACGGACGTCGATCAGCCACGCAATCTGGCAAAGTCGGTGACTGTGGAATAAGTCGCCCGTTGGCAGACTTATCCCACCCCCGATTTGCCACGATGTTGCGTTTGTCATACGTTCCGCTTGAGATTCCAGGGTCGGGAGCCCTGGCAATTGGAGCCCAGCGACTTGGGGCCGCGCCGTTTTTTCGAGGGACCGGACGATGTTTCGCCAGACGCACGCGATGATCGGACCCGGTATGGCCGGGCGCATGATCGCCATCGCGGCCGCAGCCACCGTCGCGATCGGCATGTCCGCAGCGCACGCGCAGATGATCCCGTCGGGTCCCGCACCGGCCGCCGCCGCAAAGGGCGCGCCCGTCAAAGGCGCCCGCAAGGGCCAGCCGGCGGCAGCCGCCAGCGCCGAGGGCGACGGGCAGGCGAAAAAAGATCCGGCTGTGGCGCTGCGCTCGCTCGAGACGGGCATCAAGTCGTATGAGATCGGCAAGCTCGATCCGGCCGTGCAGTCGCTGACGGCGGCGCTGGCGGGTGGTTTGCCGAGCCAGCAGATGGCCCGCGCGCTGTATTACCGCGGGCTCGCCTTCCGCAAGCAGGCCAAGCCGGCGCAGGCAATTTCCGATCTGACCAGCGCCATCTGGCTCAAGGGCGGCCTCGCCGACGCCGAACGCGCCAGCGCCATCGAGAGCCGGGCCGCAGCCTATCGCGAAGCGGGCCTCGGCGAACCCGCTCCCGTCGGCGACGTGACACGCGCCGCAGCACCTGTTGCCGCGACGTCCGCTTCCGCTGAGACGAAGCCGGCCTCGCCTGCAGCGAATTGGCAGACCGCCACTGCCGCACCCGGCAGCGCGGCGCCGTCGCCCGCCCCTCTCTCTCGGGCGGCGTCGGCGGCTTCTTCAGCGGGCTGTTCGGCGGCGGATCGGCGGCCAGCACGCCAGCGGAAGCGGCGCCATCGACGACGGCATCGACCGCCAAGGCGGCCACACCGGCGACTGCCACCTCGTCATGGGGTGATGCAACCTCTGTCGCCAGCAGTAAGGGCCGCACTGTCGCGGCTGGGGCTGCGGCCGTTCCCGCGCCACCCGCCGCCGTCCCGCCCGCCGCACGCAAGCGCCGGCACCGGCCGTGAAGGTCGCCGCCGCGGCTCCGGTCGCCGCCGTGCCCGCAGCGCCGGCGTTCAAGGGCAAATTCCGCCTGCAGGTCGCGGCGGTCCGCTCGCGCGACGAGGCCGAGGCGCTCGCACTGAAGCTGAAGCAGGCGCACGGCTCGGCCATCGGCGGCCGCGAGCCCGCCATCGAGCAGAGCGTGATCGGCGCGATGGGGACGTTCTACCGTGTGCGCGTGGGCCCCTATGCCGACGCCAATGAGCCGCGTCAGCTGTGCTCGCGCATCAAACCCGATGGCTTCGACTGTCTCGTCGTCACGCAGTGACATTGTCATGTCGTCACGCAGTGACGTTGTCATGTCGTCATAAAATGACGGTGCGCGTGCAGGCGGCGCAGAGCGGCCCTTCGCCTCCCGGAATTGTTCATCTTCTGGTCGCGCCCTTATCTTAAACTGATAGGGTGACGCGGTCGCTGGACCGCACAGCGGCGGCGTCGGGACAGTGGCAATGAACAAGGCCAACAACACCGGAACGGGCAAGCCCACGGACCCACCCGAGCTGCGTACGCGGTTGCAGGAACTTGCCGCCGACGACGGCCGCGGCTCGTCGCATGTCGGCGCGCGGCTGCGCAACTACTTCCTCACTGGCCTCGTCATCGTCGGTCCGGTCACCATCACGGTCTACATCATCTGGTGGCTGATCAACGTCGTCGATGCGTGGATCAAGCCGTTCGTGCCGAAGATCTACAATCCCGACACTTATCTGCCGTTCGCGCTGCCGGGCATCGGGCTGCTGTTCGCCATCGCCGTGCTGACGATGATCGGCGCGCTGGCCGCCAATCTGTTGGGCCGCACCCTGATCAGCTATGGCGAGCTGATGCTCGACCGCATGCCGATCGTCCGCAACGTCTATCGCGCCATCAAGCAGCTTTTCGAAAGCGTGGTTTCGGCGGCGACGCCCAACAGCGGCTTCCAGAAAGTCGGGCTGATCGAGTTCCCGTCGAAGGGGCTTTGGTCGATCGTTTTTGTGACCGGAGAGACGTCGGGCGAGATCGCAGCCGCGGCGCCGGGCGGCCATTCCGATCTGCTGACCGTGTTTTTGCCGACCGGCATCGTGCCGCCGACGGGCTTCGTCTGCTTCGTGCCGCGCCAGGACGTGATTTTTCTGACGATGAAGCTCGAGGACGCGGCCAAGGTCGTCATCTCCGGCGGCATGGTGACGCCCGAGTTCCGCGCCGAGCTCGATCGGGTCGCAGCCGAACGCGGGGGCGATGCGGCCCTGGAAGTGCTGTCCGGCGCAGAGGTCGCGGCCCACGCCAAGCCGCCGGCAGCAGCGGCGCCTGTGGCGTCACCGGCCGACGAACCGGCCACCGGGCAGGGTCCTTCGTCACGACGGCCGACGCGGCTGCGCGGACGCTGATGTGACGTTCTCGAATTGATGGGCAGCGCCGGGCGCGCGTCGGATTTGATCCGCCCAGTCGGGTCAGAGCCGCAGGCGAGAGAGCGCGCGGGAGCGGCCGATCAGCGGCAGCAGCGCTTTGAGTTCGGGTCCGGTATCGCGGCCGGTCAGGGCCAGCCGGAGCGGATGAAACAGCGCGCGGCCCTTGGCCCCAGTCTGGGCTTTGACGGCGGCGGTCCAAGCGCCCCAGGTGGCGGCATCCCACGGCTCGGGCGGCAGCAGCGCCGCGGCGGCATCGAGCAACGCGCGGTCTTCGACGACGGGTGTAATGTCGCCCGAGGTCACGGTCCACCAGGTGCGGACGTCGTCGAAAACGGTGATGTTGCCGCGCACGGCCTCCCAGAATGCCTGAGCGGTCGTGCCGGAGGCGCGCGAATCAAGCGAGTTGGCGTCGCCGCCGATGCCCATTGCGCCGAGACGCCCGGCGACGGCGGCATAGGGCAGACCGAGCAGCAGCCGGGCATTGAGGGCGTGCAGTTCGGCGGCGTCGAAGCGGCCGGGCGCCAGCGAGATCTTGCCGAAGTCCATCATCGCGGCCAGCTCGGCAGGATCGGCGTGCGGCTGGATGGCGTCGGAGGTGCCGACGAGGGCGGCATGGGAGACGACGGCCATCGGTTCGAGGCCATCGGCGCGGAAACTTTCGATCGACAGCGCGCCGAGACGTTTCGACAGCGCCTGACCGTCGGCGCCGACCAGCAGGCTGTGATGGCCGAAGGCCGGAGGCTCGCCGCCGAGCGCCTCGAACAGCTGGATCTGCACGCCGGTGTTGGTGACGTGGTCCTCGCCGCGGATGACGTGGGTGATGGCCATGTCGATGTCGTCGACGACGCTGGTGAACGTGTAGAGGTAGGTGCCGTCGGCGCGGATCAGGACGGGGTCGGACAGTGAGCCGGCGTCGACGGTCTGATCGCCGCGGATGAGGTCGTTCCACGAGACGATGGTGGGCAGCGGCGCGAGGCTTCCGGGCTCGGTGTTGGCGAGCCGGAAGCGCCAGTGCGGGCGGCGGCCGCCCCCTTCATGCGCAGCGGCCTCGAAGCGGGCGCGGTCTTCGGCGGTGAGCTTGAGCGCCGCGCGGTCATAGGTGGGAGGCCGGCCCATCGCCATCTGGCGCTTGCGGCGGCGGTCGAGCTCGTCCTCGGTCTCGAAGCAGGGATAGAGCCGCCCGGCTGATTTGAGCGTCGCGGCGGCGGCGTCGTAGAGCGCGGTGCGGGCGGACTGCCGCTCCTCGCGCGCCCAATCGAGGCCGAGCCAGCGCAGATCGGAGCGAATGCCGTCGGCGAAGTCCTCGGTCGAGCGTTCGCGGTCGGTGTCGTCGAGGCGCAGGATGAAGGTGCCGCCGCACTTCAGGGCGTAGAGCCAATTGAGGACGGCAGTGCGGATGTTGCCGATGTGAAGCCGGCCGGTAGGGCTCGGGGCGAAACGGACGATCGGGTGCATGGAGGAGAGGCCGTTGGTGAGGTGCGTGACGGCGCACCCTACTCCACCTGCAGCGCCCCAGTCGCCCCGTTTTTGCCCGTCCGGTTTTCGGTGGGCAGCGTGAGGCCGAGGGCCGTGGCCAGGGCCGTGATCTGGTGGGCGTCGGCGCTGGCGAAGACGAGGGTGGCGCCGCGCCGCGTGCGGATGTGCATGCGCTGATAGGTGATGGCGTGGATGCCGAGGATGTCCCACAGGCTGGCGAGCGCGAGGGCGGCGAGGAACATGCAGCCGACCATGAACCGCGTCAGCCAGCCGAACTGGGCGACGCCGATCAGGAAAATTGCGGACAAGAGGCCGAATGCCATGGCCATGACGGTGAGGCCCTGGATGTCGCGCGTGGTCACCCGTTCGACTGCGACGCTCTCGATGTCGGCGATTGCGATTTCCCTGGCTCCGATGCGCAGGATGCGCATGGGGTGGCCGGCGGGGCCGGTGGCCTCGGAGACCGACCAGGGTTGCGGCATCGGCGTGAACGCCAGGGAACTCGACATCGAACGCACTCCTCGACCGACGAGTAGAGCACGAACACATTCATCGAGTGCTAACGGGCATCGAGTGCCAACGGGCATCGCGTGCCGACTGGCGGCGGGGTCAGTGGCCGAGGTGGAGCTTGGCGACGGCGTAGTACATGGCGGCGGCCATGCCCGCAGCGGCGGGGACGGTGATGACCCAGGCGGCGATGATGGTGGTGAAGTGCGAGCGGCGCACCAGCTTGCGGCGGCGCAGCTCTTCCTGATCGGACGGCGTCAGGTGGCGAACGGCGTGGCGAGGCCGGTGCTTCTTGACGTACTTCTGCCGCCGGGCGCTGTGGGTGGTGTAGTACTCGCGGAAGAAGCCGACGCCGAAGATGGCGCCGACGGCGATGTGCGTCGAGCTGACGGGCAGGCCCATCCACGATGCGACGATGACGGTCAGCGCCGCCGAAAGCGCCACGCAGTAAGCGCGCATCGGGTTCATCTTGGTGATCTGCTCGCCGACGAGGCGGATCAGGCGCGGCCCGTAGAGCAGGAGGCCGAGACTGATGCCGAGCGCGCCGATCAGCATGATCCAGAACGGCAGATCGACCTTCTTCCCGACCGCGCCGACCTCGGCGCTCTGAATGATGGCGGCGAGCGGGCCGACGGCGTTGGCGACATCGTTGGCGCCGTGGGCGAACGATAGCAGCGCCGCCGACATGATCAGCGGCATGTGGAACAGCTTGCGCAGCGACTGATTGCGGTTCTCGAGCCCCTCGGACTGGCGCACGATGTAGGGACGCGCGGCGGCGTAGCTCACAGCGTAGATGGCTATGGTCAGCCCGCCGACCACGAGTGCGCCGGGCTTCCATATCCGGCCCAGCCCCTTGAGCACGAGGTAGCAGGCGAAGGTGGCGGTCATGATGGCGATGAGCACCGGCACCCAGCGGCGGGCAGCGGCGATCTTGTCGTCCTGGTAGATGACGTTGACCTTGATGAAGGCGAGCAGCAGCGCGGCGACGATGCCGCCGAGCAAGGGCGAGACGACCCAGCTTGCGGCGATGGCGCCGATCACCCACCAGTCGATGGAGGCGGCGCCGAGGGCGGCGACGGCCGCGCCGAGGACGCCGCCGACGATGGCGTGCGTGGTCGAGACCGGCGCGCCGAGCCAGGTGGCGAGATGCACCCACAGCGCCGACGACAGCAGCGCCGACATCATCACCCAGATGAAGACTTCGCGGTCCTTGACCGAGGTCGGGTCGACGATGCCCTTGGAGATGGTCTCGACGACGTCGCCGCCGGCGATCAGCGCCCCGGCACTTTCGAAGATGGCGGCAATGATGAGCGCGCCGGTCATGGTCAGGGCGCGGGCGCCGACAGCGGGGCTGACATTGTTGGCGACGTCGTTGGCGCCGATGGTCAGCGCCATGTAGCCGCCGATCACGGCAGCGGCGATGACGAGTGCGGCGCTGGAGTTGGCGCCGACCTGGAAGCTGGCGAAGATGCCGGCCAGCGCCAGGAACAGCAGTGCAATGCCCGGCGTGATGAGATCGCGGGTGACGGTGCGTGTCGCCTCTTCCAGGCGCTCGATCTTGCCGAGATCCTTGTCGAGAGACGACTTGCGCAGCCGATCCGACTGCGTCGCGTCCGGGACCTGATCCTGCACCGTCATGCTCCCCCCTGGGTCGATTGGCCGTTCATAGGCGAGGCGGGGGGCCGTGACAAATTCAATGTCGGCGGCAGTGAATAACTCTCGTTGGATGAGTCCGATCAGCGCGCCGAAACGGCAAACTGGCGCAGCAGGGCCCTCAAGCTCCGCTCGCGAACCAGGCGGGCGGCCTCGTCCGGGAGGCACCAGAGCTGACGGCGGGATGGCTTCTCGTCCCAGTCGAGAGCCTGGACCTCGGCCCTGAGCGGGAACACGTCGACCCGGCAGCGTGCCCAGGACAGGAGGTGCAGCCGCTTCACGTAGTCGTAGGAGCCGATGGGATCGGACGCGATCACACCGGAAATTCCGGCTTCCTCGCGCGCTTCGCGGGCGGCGAGATCGAAAGGCGTCAGCTTGGCTTTTGGCCAGCCCTTGGGGATCACCCAGCGGCCGGTATCGCGGCTCGAGATCAGCAGCACGAGCACGCCGCCAGCTGTCTCGACGTAGGGCAGGGCGGCGTACTGCTGGAGTGTCTGCATTCAGAAAGCGTCCCGATCAGGCAGGGTGGGGGAGCTTAGCCGCTCCCTGCCCGTCGGGCACTCATTTCCCACATCAGGACGGGCTTCCCCCAACACGACGTGGCGAAGAGGCGGTTGCGTCAGCGGCAGGGCTTGGCGGTGACGACGCACTTGGCTTTGAGCGGCAGGCTCTTGCAATCCCAATTGACGTCGCTGGCCTTGCCGAGTTTGCCGAACTTCCAGCCGTGGCGCGACTTGGCCTTCGCCTCCCACTCGGAGGTGGCGGCGGCGCGGGCGCGTTGGGTGCCCTTGCCGAGGAGACCCTGGCCTGTGCCGGAGCCGGAGATGGCGGCGCGGCACGATGCGGCGCTGGCGTCGCCGGAGGTCGCGAGGACGAGGCCGGTCGCAACCGTTACGCCGGCGGCAACGCTGCTGCGGCGGCGAGCTTGCTGTGATTGAGCATCTTCAACTCCGTGGTTCGGTCCTATGTTCCGACATGCAAATGAACAGTGCTGGCAAACGATCAGCGCTGGGCCGGGGCGTCGCGCCGGGTGCGCGAGGCTCGACAGCCCGGAGAGGATGCCATAGCGTCCCGGCTCCGCAACACACATTTGTCATGGCACTGAAATGACGACGAGATCGACGGGGCCGGCCGGTGGCGGCGCGCGCGCGGGAGGCCGCAAGGGCGCGGGCAAAGAGGGCGCGGTTGACAGCGCCGGCGCAAGCGGGGCGTGACCGTGGCCGCGCCGACGTTCGAGGACGTGCGGCGGGCGGCGCGGGTGGTCAAGGGCGCGGTCGTCGAGACCGATTTCGATGCGAGCCGGACGCTGTCGAAGTTGCTCGGCGCGGACGTGTGGCTGAAGTTCGAGAACCTGCAATTCACCGGCGCGTTCAAGGAGCGCGGCGCGTTGAACCGGCTGGCGGCGCTGAACAAGGATGAGCGCGCGCGCGGCGTCATCGCCATGTCGGCCGGCAACCATGCGCAGGGCGTCGCCTATCATGCGGGCCGGCTCGGCATTCCGGCGGCGATCGTGATGCCCGAGGGCACGCCGACGGTGAAGGTCGAGAACACGCGCGCGCTCGGCGCGGAGGTGATCCTGCATGGCGCGGTGCTGGAGGACGCTGCAGCATTCGCCGTGGCGGAGGGCTCGGCGCGGGGCCTGACCTTCATCCATCCCTTCGACGATCCGCTGGTCATCGCCGGTCAGGGCACCATCGGGCTCGAGATGCTGAAGGTGAAGCCCGATCTCGACACCATCGTGGTGCCGATCGGCGGCGGCGGCTTGATCGCGGGCATCGCACTCGCCGCGAAGGGATTGAAGCCGGATATCCGCATCATCGGCGTGCAGGCCAAGCTCTATCCGTCGATGTACAACCGGATCAAACACGCCAATCTGGCGGTGCGCGGCGACACGCTGGCCGAGGGCATCGCGGTGAAGTCGCCGGGACGGATCACCGAGGATATCGTGCGGCGGCTGGTCGACGATATCGTGCTGGTCGACGAGGCGAACCTCGAGCGCGCGGTGAGCTTGCTGATCACGATCGAGAAGACGGTGGTGGAGGGTGCGGGTGCTGCGGGACTGGCGGCGATGCTGGCCGATCCGGCGCGGTTCCGCGGGCGCAAAGTGGGCCTCGTGCTGTGCGGCGGCAACATCGATACGCGGCTGCTGGCCAGCGTGCTGACGCGGGAGCTGGCGCGCGACGGGCGGCTATCGCGGCTGGCCATCGACATTCCCGACCGCCCCGGCCAGTTGGCCAAGGTGGCGGCGGTGATCGGCGGGCAGGGCGCCAACATCGTCGAGGTCTATCATCAGCGCGTGTTCACCGATCTGCCGGCCAAGGGCACGGAGCTTCACCTTGTCATCGAGACACGTGATCGCGGCGCACCTCGACGCGACGACGGCGGCGCTCGCGGCGGCCGGGTTCGGCGTCGTGGTGAAAGGGCAGATGGCGGGCGCGCGGTAAGGGCGTGACCGCCGCGCAAAGAAGTCGGCGGCTGTGGCAGCGCGGCCATGGTCAGGGGCGGCGGGGAAGCCTAGCCTCGACGGACGAGTCGTGCGTCGCGACAGATCATGGAGAGAACCATGCCTCCGACGGCCCGGCCCAACACCACTCCGGCGGCAATCGTCAAACCGAAACGTGCGAGACCGCGCGCTGACATCGCGCAGGGTCGTGGTGTGCTGGTGGCGATCGTCGGCGCGGAAGGCCGCGGCAAGGAAATGCTGGTGGCCATCGCGCGGCGGCGGTTCGAGGCGGACGCGAGCCTCGAGTTTCCCGCACGCCTGACCACGCGCAGCCAATCGGAAGCCAACGGCGACACGGTGGTGACGCGGCGCGCCCTCCGCGACATGGCCGAGGCGGGCGACCTCATGTGCCGGTGGGAGACGGACGGGCAGGAGTTCGGGCTCGGCATCGCGGCGCGGCGTTCGCTCGGCGAGGGCCGGACGGTGGTGGTGGTCGCCGGGCGTGAAGCCGTCGAGCAGTTGCGCGGCGTTTGGGACGACGTGCGGGTCGTCGAGGTCACGGCGGGGGCCGACAGCGTCCGCAGCGCGCTGGGCAAGCGTGCACGCGCGGGCCATGAGGCGACGATCCGTGAGTTGGTGGTGGCGCTGCATCATCCGGGCGACGTGGCCGCGGCAGTGCGAGGGTTCCACGAGATCATCGCGCGGATGCGGCTCGAACGGCTGGGTGCAGCAGCGCCGAACGGGCGGGCGATCTCGTTGGGGCCCGTGGTCAAGCGGCTTGCGGGCGGCTCGCCGGCAAGGAAGGGCTTGCGGGGCGTGCGGTCGCGGGCGTAAGGGGGAAACGATCCAGGGCGCGGCTGCCCTCATGGGATGGGGCGCGCGTGTCGCTGTTTCTCGATATCCTCTTGAAAGTCACGCTGCCCATCGTTGCGCTGGTCGCGATCGGCATGGCGGTGCAACCGCGGCTGAAGTTCGACGTGCCGGGACTCAACCGGCTGCAAGTGTTCGTCGTGCTGCCGTGCTTCCTGCTGCACTATCTGTCGTCGGCCAAACAGCCGATCTCGGCGCTGGTGCCGACCATCGGGTTTTCGCTGCTGCAATTTCTGGTGCTGATCGTGATCGGCTGGCTGGTGGCGGTGATATTCCGGCTCGGGCCGAGCCTCAGGCCGGTGATGGCGCTGGGCACCATGTACGCCAACATCGGCTTCTTCGGCATCCCGGTGGTGCAACTGGCGTTCGCGCCCGAATACATTCTGCATCAGTCGGTGATGACCAGCCTGATCTCGATCGTGATCGTGACGGTCGGCGTGTGGATGCTGGCGCCGGTGGAGGCGGGGGCGGGGCCGTTCGCGCGGTTCCGGCAGGCGTTCGAAACGCCGGTCATACCTGCGGTCGCGGCGGGGCTGCTGCTGCGCGGGTTCGAGGTGACGCTGCCGCCGGTGGTGGGTTTGCCGGTGCAGATGCTCGGCTCGATCTTCACGCCGCTTGCGCTGTTCACGCTGGGTTGCCAGCTCGCCGACAGCGCGCGCGGAGAATTGAAGCTCGGACCGCTGACGCTGATGGCGGTGTTGAAGCTCATGGTCGCGCCGGCGGTGACGTGGGGGCTGGCCATCGCGGTCGGCCTGCCGGACGATCTGACGGATCTGTTCGTGGTGGCCGCCGCCGCACCGGTGGGGGTGCTGCTCGCGGTCTTCTGCGCCGAGTTCGACCGGGAGCCGCGGTTCATGGCCAGCGCGATCCTGGTGACGACGCTGTTGTCGCCGCTGGTGGTGACCGGCTGGCTGCTGCTGGTGCGCATGAATTAGCGGGGGAACGATGATCGAGCTGTACACGTGGGGGACACCGAACGGCCGCAAGGTGTCGATTATGCTCGAGGAGATCGGGCTGCCGTATCGCGTGCATCCGATCGACATCAACAAGGACGAGCAATTTGCGCCGGCGTTCCTGAAGATCAGCCCCAACAACAAGATCCCGGCCATCGTCGATGGCGACACCGGCCAGACGGTATTCGAATCTGGAGCAATCCTCATTTATCTGGCGGAGAAGAGCGGGAAGCTGTGGGCCAAAGAAGGCGCTTCGAGGTGGCAGGCGCTGGAATGGCTGATGTGGCAAATGGGAGGTTTCGGGCCGACGCTCGGCCAGACCCATCACTTCGTGAAAAACAATCCGGGCAAGGCGCCCTATGCCGAAGCGCGGTTCAGCGCGGAAACCGATCGGCTTTATAGTGTGCTCGACAGGCGGCTCGGACAGGCCGCCTACGTCGCGGGCGCGTATTCGATCGCCGACATCGCGATCTGGCCGTGGGCGTCGCGGTTCGAATGGCACGGCATCGACCTGCGCGAGTTTCCCAACGTGGCGCGGTGGTACGCGGAGATCGCGGCGCGCCCGGCGGTGCAGCGCGGCTACGACGTGCCCACCTCGCCCGGTCCGATCCCGAAGAGTCTTTGAGTTGCGCCTTCCGACTCCGCTCCGCGGAGCCGGCCGGATGGCGCGTTCGATGTTGCGCCGACCGTGCCCATAGAATCGCGCAAACTGAGTAACGCAATTCAGAAAAACAATAACCCCGCCTCTGCGGGAAGAGGCGGGGTCAGGTATTGGGGAGGAGGGGAGGCTGGCGGCGAACCGGACGGCGGGACATCCGGGCGGGAGTGTGGCGGGCGGGAGTGAGGTGCGGGAGAAGACGGGGAGAGAGATACTGCAGGAAACCGGAGGGCGGGACTATCCGGGCGGGAGAATGGAGTGGGAGGCGGAGGAGAGAGAGAGAGGGAGACGGGAGAGAGATGCAGGTGAACGAGTGACGATCCCAGAATATCGGCGCGGACCTTTGCGGGTGTCCACAGCGACGAGGCGAGCAACAGACCGGCGAGACCAAAGCAGAACACAACACCGATTTTGGCAAAGAGCCACAGACCGCCATTGAGATCTTTTGCCGCTTGGAGGTCCATCCTGTCTATTCCCTCGAGAAGCCGTCATGCCGTTCAGTTCAGTTATGACTTTTGTAACCGATAAGGACTTGTTAGTCCATTTCCGGCGGTGGCTATAGATAATGTAACACTCGTTAATTTCAGGATTTGTTTACGAATTGAATTGAGCCGAAAATGGCGTGGAGCGAACTCGCTCGCCAGCGCCAGCGCCTTCGCCAACGTGCCGGAACAAGTGGCAGGCAGCCCGCGACGGCAGCGAGAGTGAAGGTCCCGCGGCGCATGTCGCCGTCACAATAAGCCGTGGACGGCGGGATGGACGCGGCTGCGGCGCAGCAGTCAGCCCGCTAGTGTCCTGATCGCGAAGTTCAATTCCTGCATCCGAGCACTCGGCAGCGAACATCGCGATCTGAATCACACTAGTCTGGACATCGATTGGCGCGAATCGAGACCTAACTCCGCACCGATGGACGACATGAGTTCGAGGACGGGCAGGCGCGCGTGACACCGACACGGATCGACGATCTGAGACCGCTGCGGGTTTGGCATGCGGGCGGCGGGGCGGGCGCACTCAAATCGCTGGCTTGGGCAGCGCTCGTGCTCGTTGCGCTGTTTACCACCCATGCACGGGCGGAGACGCGGCTGGCGCTGGTGATCGGCAACTCGAGCTACGCTACGAACGCGCTGTCGAACCCCAAGAACGATGCCGAGCTGATGGCGCGGGCGTTGAAGACGGTCGGCTTCGATGTGGTCAAGCTGATCGACGCCGATCAGGCCGGCATGAAGCGCGCGGTGCTCGAGTTTGGCCGCCGCTTGCGGGCGAGCGACGCGGTGGGGCTGTTCTATTATGCCGGCCATGGCGTGCAGGTCGGCGGCGAGAACTACCTGATCCCGGTGGATGCCGACATCAAGGACGCCGAGGAAGTGGCGTTGTCGGGCCTCAGCCTCGGCGAGTTGCTGAAAACGATGGAGCGGGCGTCGAGCCGGCTCAACATCGCCATCCTCGATGCCTGCCGCGACAACCCGTTTCCTTCGGCGACGCGGTCGGGCACGCGCGGTCTGGCGCCCGTGAAGGCGCCGACGGGCACGCTCATCGCCTATGCCACGGGACCGGGCGAGGTGGCGCTCGACGGCAACGGCACGCACAGCCCCTATTCAGAGGCATTGGCGGCGGCGATCCCGACCGTCGGCGTCTCGATCGAGGAAGTGTTCCGCCGGACGCGGCGCAAGGTGCTCGAAGTGACGGTGCAGAAGCAGACGCCGTGGGAGCATTCATCGCTGACGGGGGAGTTCTTTTTCCGCCCGAAAAGCGCCGAGCCGGAAGCGAGTCTGCGGCCAGCCGACTATGGGCTGACGCACGCGCGGCTTTCGGAAATCCGCGATTGGGAGAAGATCAAGGACACGGGCGACATCGCGGTATTGAAGGCGCATGCGGATCGCTATCCCGATGGTGTGTTCCGCGAAGTGGTGGCGCTGAAGGTGTCTCGGCTCGAAAATCCGCCCGCGCCGTGGAGCTGGATCTTCACCGCCGACAGCCGCAGCGCGCGGCTCGAGGAGGCGGAGCCGATCTATGAGCGGGCGGTGAAGCTCGAGGGCAGCGCCAAGGGCAATGTGGCGCTGGCGGAGGCCGCCGGTCTCTATCGCCGTGCGGCGGAGCTGGGCTTGCCGGCGGCGATGTATCAGATCGCGCGCGCGTACGATCACGGCAGGGGCGTGGAGAAGAACACCGCCGAGGCCGTTGCCTGGTATCGGAAGGCGGCGGAGCACGATCATCCCGGCGCGCTGGCGGCGCTCGGCACCTTTTATGAATTCGGCGAAGGCGTGGAGCGCGATCTGGCGGCGGCGCTGCGCAACTACCGCACGGCGGCCGACGCCGGCGACGCGCACGCGATGACGTCGCTCGGGTTCCTCTATGCGGAAGGCAAGGGAGTGTCGCGCGATGCGGCGCTGGCGCGGCGCTGGTACGCCACCGCGGCGGAGCGCGGCAATCCGCGGGCGATGTACAACCTCGCGCTGCTGGCGATGCGCGGCGAGGGCGGGGCGCGGGACCTGGGCGAGGCCGTGCGGCTGCTCAAGGCGGCAGCGGACAAGGGCCACGGCGCGGCGATGCGCGAGCTGGCGTTCCTCTATGACGAGGGCCGCGGCGTCGAGCGCAATGCCGTGCAGGCGGCGGCGCATCTGCTGGCGTCGTACAAGGCCGGCAATAAGGACGCGCGGTTAGACGTGAGGCTGAAATCGCTGGCGTGGAGTTTCGCCACGCGGCGCGAGATTCAGCGGCAGTTGACGACGCAAGGACTTTATGCCGGGCCGGCGCACGGCATGTTCGACGTGCCGACGCGCAAGGCATTGGATCGCTACGCAGCGGGTGAGTGAGGCCGGCAAAGCGACGCCGCCGTGCCAGCGGCTGGACGAGTGACAGCGGCCGTGTGCCGCCGGTTGCGCGTCGGCGACGGCGGTTCGAGTGTGGCGCATCCATCATAGGCGGGACCGGCGCGCGCGGCTAAGGTGCCCGGAGCAAGGTCGAGCGAATTCAAGCCTCGGCTACAACCTGGGAGACCCGCGGCGCGTGTCGCGGCGAGCGTGTCGGATGCGTCGGATCGGTCAACAGGGGGCGGCAGTGGCCGCGCTGGCGTTCGCTGCGCTGGTGCTGGCGGTCGCTGCGCCGGAGATCGGCGACGTGGCCCATGCGCAGGATGCAGCCCCTTCCGGCAGCGCGGTGACGGAGGACCTGCGGCGCGTGCCGTTGGCCGCGGTATCACCTCCCGCGGCGAGTGCCGCGCAACCGCCGAGCCAGCCGCGGCATCCGGCGGCGGCCAAGGCCTACGTCGTGCTCGAGACCTACTGCGCGCGCTGCCACCAGAGCGGCAAGGCGCCAGGACCCGGCGGCGCCGTGCCGGGCGGCGGTCTCGCCAATATTCTGCACCTCGACGAGATCGCGCGCGTGCCGAGCCTGGTTCGTCCTGGAAATCCGGACGGCTCGGAGATCTATCTGCGGATGTTCGCGCATCCCGAGATCACACAGTCCGGCGTCGAACGATCCGCCACCGAGCCGACCGCGCCGGAGATCGAAGCGGTGCGGGAATGGATCGAAGATCTCGGCGACGGTAGCCGGCGCGGTGCGGTTGCGTCGTGCGCGTCGCGATCGTTCAGCAGCGGCGCCGAGCAGACGGCGGCGATCGAATCGTGGCTTGGCCAGATCGGCGACGCGGCGGCCCGCGACACGCGCTTCCTGTCGCTCGCGCACCTGCAGAACGCCTGCGCCTCGGACGCCGAATTGGCGGCCTACCGGCAGGGCGTGGTCAAGGTGCTGAACAGCTTGTCGTGGTCGCCGGCGCGGGCGCGGGTCGAAACGGTGGGCGATACGCTGTCGCTGATGGCGGTGCGGCTGTCGGAGCTCGGATGGCTGCCGGCGCACTGGGAGAAGCTGGTGGCCGCCTATCCACGCGGCACGGTCGACCCGCTGCCGACGGCGATCACCGGGATGACAGGCACTGCGGTGCCGGTGTTGCGGGCGGATTGGCTGGCGAGCGCCGCGACCCGCTCGCCGCTGTATTACGAGCTGATCGGACTGCCGCCGACGCTCGACGAACTCGGCGACTTGATCGGGCTCGAACTCGGCCCGCGCAAGCCCGGCGTGCGCAAGTCGGCCATCGCGGCAACAGGCAACCGGCTCGGCATCCGGTCGAGCGCGATCACCGGCGGGCCGCGCATCATCGAACGGCAGGCGTCGAAGGGGCGGCCGGTGTGGGTGGCCTACGACGTGGCTCGGCCCGGGGAATCTGGGCCGGGCGAGGGGCGCGATCCGTTCGACCAGCCGCTGGGGCCGGTGCCGGCGGGAACGCAGAGGGCCGGGTTCTTTCCATGCGTCGGGTGCGCGCATCGTGTTCGCATTGCCCAACGGCATGCCAGGATTTGGCGCCTACGACGGTGACGGCAATCGGCTGGATGCGGCGGTGGTCGGGGTGACCGGGCAGCGCGAAGGCTCGGCGCGCGGCGGCAGGCCGGGGCTCGGCTGCTTCGGGTGCCACGAAGCTGGGCTGGTGAAGGCCGGCGACGAGATGCGCGCGCATGTCGATGGCGACAAATGGGCGGGTGATCGCGATATTCGCGAGGCCGCGCGGCGGCGCTATCCGACGGCGGCCGAAGTGCAGAAGCTGTTCGACGACGACGGTTATGCCTTCCGCCGCGCGATGCTGCAGGCCGGCGTCGATCCCGATCTCAAGGTGAATGGGCTCGAATTGGTCACGGCCCTGGCGCGGCAATATGATCTCGACGTCGGCATCGAGCGTGCGGGGGCCGAGTTCGGGGTTGCGCCGCAGGCCTTCGCCGAGCGGCTGAAGAGCTTCGACGGTGCCGAGGACGCGCAGGTCCTGGCGCTGCGACTGCGGCAGGCACCGCTGTCGCGCGCGGAAGCGGAGCGGCTTTATGTATCGCTGCGCACGGGCCAACCGGCGGCCGGCTCGGCGCCGCCGGCGGCGGCGCGCGGACTGCAGCTGGCGCTGTGGTCAGAGACGCCGAACTATCGGGCCGGGCAGTTGTTCGCGGTCTATGCCGCGCCGAGTGCGGACTGTCATCTGACCGTCGTGAGTGTCGATCCACAAGGCCGCGCGACGGTGCTCTACCCCAACGATTTCGATCAGGACAATCTGGTCCGGGGCGGTCGCGTGCAGCGCATTCCAGCGCGAAACGGGGCTTATCAGTTGCGGTTGAAGGACAAGGGCGTCGAGACTCTGGTTGCAATGTGCGACACCCGCGCCAAAGCCCCCGACGGCATCGAGCACGACTTCGAGCGGCAACGCTTCACGATACTCGGCAACTGGCGCAATTTTCTGCGCGGGGTCGCGAACGGCGCGACAAACGGGGCGACACTGGCCAGGCGCGATGCCGAGCGGCCAGGACGGCGGGGCGCGCGCGGGCGGAACGGCGAGGCGCGGGCGGAGAGCCGGTCCGAGCCAAGGTCCGACAGCCGCGCGGAGGCCGAGCAAAGGCCAGAGGCATCGGCGCGCGCGGCGATCCAGGTGACGGTCGATTGACGCCGCGTGGCGGGACCGTCGCCGCAGTGGGACCGCGGCTCTTTACAGGGGGGGCGCAATGCCCCATATGCGGTCCCTGAAAGAGCGGCCTCTACGTGCGGAGCGCCTGCTGGTCCAGCCCGACGAGTATCCCGTCTCGCAATCGCCGATGAACTGACGTTGGCGCTTTTCGGCGATAGCGAGACAGGTGGGACACTCGCAATCAATGATTTCTAGTGTGATGCAGTCTCCGAAATGCCGAACCGGTCGCGCGGCGGTCTTGGTCGGCATTTCGGAGACATCACACTCGTGGAGGTTCTGTAAATGGAGCGGTTCGCGTCTGCACTGGCTCTCGTCGCGGCCAAGAAGCCCGACATTCCCGTGTTGGCCGCGCGCCCGCACGCAGCCGCCCGCGCCGCCCGCTGGTTCGTCAAGAACTTTCCCGGCGAAGTCGCGTATGCCTACAAGGCCAACCACAGCGTGTTCCTGCTCGGCGCGCTCTATGGCGCGGGCATCACGCAATTCGACGTGGCGTCGCTGGCCGAGCTCGTGGACGCGGCGACCATCCCCGGCGTGCGCCTGCACTTCATGCACCCGGTCAAGTCGCGCACCGCGATCCGCCGCGCCTACCACGAGTTCGGCATCCGCTGCTTCGCCCTCGACAGCGAGGACGAGCTCGACAAGATCGTCGAGGAGACGACGACCGCAGAGGGTCCGGCCAAGGACCTCGAGTTGTTCGTGCGCATTTCTGTGCCGGCCAAGAACAGCCGCATCCCGCTCGAGCGCAAGTTCGGCGTGTCGGGCCAGAAGGCGGCGAAGCTGCTGGTCAAGACGCGGCTGGTCGCGGACGAGCTTGGCCTGACGTTCCACGTCGGCTCGCAGACGACGACGCCGGATGCCTATGTCACGGCGCTCGACGAAATTCACAAGCTGATCGTCAAGGCCGGCGTGGTGGTCGATGCGATCGACGTCGGCGGCGGCTTCCCGTCGCGCTATACCGACAGCGAGCCGGCGCCGCTGAAGAACTATATCGACGTCATCAAAGCCGGCATGGACAAGATGCCGGTGACCGAGCATTGCCGGCTGATCTGCGAGCCGGGGCGGGCGCTGGTGGCGGAGGCGGAGAGCCTGATCGTGCGCGTCGATGCGCGGCGCGGCGACGAGCTGTTCATCAACGACGGCGGCTATGGCGCGCTGTTCGACGCGGCGCAGCTCGGCTTCGTATTTCCGGTCAAGCTGCTCCGGCCCGGCACCGACGGCGAGCCGCTGCGGCCGTTCGAGCTGTGGGGGCCGACGTGCGACAGCATCGATCGCATGAAGGGGCCGTTCCTGCTGCCGAACTCGGTGCGAGAGGGCGACTACATCGAGATCGGCAATCTGGGCGCCTATGGCCGCGCGCTGGCTGGCGGCTTCAACGGCTATGGCCGTTATGAAGAGGTGATCCTGCTCGACGAGCCGATGTACACGATGTACGCCGACGACGACGCGCAGCGGGTCGGCAAGGCTTGACGGCCGAACGATGCTGAGCAGGCTGGGCGCTCGCTCGACTTAGATCAATCTCACCAAGGACTGACCGGCGATGAGCACGACGGCCACGACGCTCGACTATCTGCCGGGCGACGAGAGTTTTCTCGATCCGCTGCGCACGGATGCCGCGACGCCTGACAAAGCGCGCTGCGTCGTGATTCCGTTCGGCATCGAGGCGTCGGTCAGCTATGGCGGCGGCACCAAGGCCGGGCCGCAGGCGATCCTCGACGCGAGCCACCAGCTCGAGCTGTTCGACGAGGAATTCTGGGCCGAGCCCTACGCGCGCTATGGCATCGCGGCGGTGCGCGAACCGAAGATCGCCGCGGATGTGCCGGCGGCGCTCGACCAGCTCGAGGGCTTGGTCGAAGCGGTGTTGGCGCAGGGGCGGTTTCCGTTCGTGCTCGGCGGCGAGCATTCGCTGACGGCGGGCGCGATCCGGCCGTTTGCGAAGCGCTACAATGATCTCGTGGTGCTGCAGTTCGACGCCCACGCCGATCTGCGCGACGGCTATCTCGGCGAGCACTATTCGCACGCCGCCGCGATGCGCCGCGTACTCGACAATCAGGGCGTTTCGATCGTCTCGGTCGGCATCCGCGCCATCTCGTCGGGCGAGATCGCGTTCTACGAAAAGAACCGCGACCGCATCACGATCCATTGGGGCAAGGATCAGGCGCGCTGGGACATCGAGGAGATCGTGAAGCCGCTCGTGGGGCGGCCGGTCTATGTCACGTTCGATATCGACGGGCTCGACGGCGCGGTGATGCCGGCGACCGGCACGCCGACGCCGGGCGGCATTCCGTATCTGACGGCGCTCGCTATCTTGCGGCGGGCGGCGGAGGTCTCGACCATCGTCGGCGCGGATCTCGTCGAGCTGGCGCCGATCCCCGGGTTGCACGTTTACGACTACACGGCCGCGCATCTCGCCTACAAGATGATGAACTACGCCCTGGCCGGGCGCATCGTCGCGGCGGAATGAGTTTTCCGGCTGCAGGCCGGATGCGTCCCTGGATCGGCCCGGATCGGCCACGATCATGGTGGAGATTGATTCCTTGCACGACGTGGGGAGGGCCCGATGACCAAGCCGGTAACGATCGAAGCGGATGATCAGGGCAGGCTGTCGAGCGCGCCTGGAGCCATGGATGGCGTCGTTGCGGACGCCGCGACTGAAGACGGGCGCTCGCAGTTCGAGAAAATCCGCGATTACATCGCGGGCCAGATCGGCGCGGTGCGGCAGGTCGAGGCCGAGCAACAGTCGGCCGAGCTGCTGCTGGCGCTGGCCGAGGGCGAACTTGGCGAACTGAAGCGGGACTTTGCGGCGGCACGTCTCGGCGCGCCCAAGACGTGAGACGTCGTGACGACGCCTCGAGCGAACGGACGATGGGCTCGCGCGCAATATAGGCCGTGTCGTGTTGGAAAACGCCCAATCGATGGTGGGCGGTGCAGGGATTGAACCTGCGACCCCACGCGTGTGAAGCGTGTGCTCTACCGCTGAGCTAACCGCCCGATCCATAACGGGAGCCCCTTATGGGAGCGGCGGGCGGCGGCTGTCAAGCGGCTGGTCGCGTCGGGTCCGTGGCCGGCCGGGCGGGGCCGGGAAATCGCTGCCGATCGGTCTGCGGAAGCGGCAGGCAGGATCATCGCGCCAGTTCGTTTCGCCGGTTCATTGCCTCGGATCGACCGGC
The DNA here is from genome assembly GCA_963819775.1 of uncultured Alphaproteobacteria bacterium. Lineage (GTDB taxonomy): Bacteria > Pseudomonadota > Alphaproteobacteria > Rhizobiales > Hyphomicrobiaceae > JAKAML01. Next base: position 144,472 of record CAWFXM010000006.1, on the reverse strand, counting down.
CGGCACTGAGCCTGACCGAATAGTGTTCATTTCGGCGCTTGCGCTTGCTGCATAGGCGATGCAACCATCTGCGGCGATGTATGATTCCGCGGAGGGTGCCGTGAGGGGCCACTGCTGCCTCGACGGGGGGATAGCCGGCCGCGGGAATCGGATAGAGCGCGAGGGAAAGCGCCAGTGACAGCGGCCCGCCGGGACGGCTGGCCGGACGCGCCGGGGGAGACGCTGCATGAACCAGAACGACGCGCCGCGCCGATCGTTCCTGTTCTCGTTCGGGATCGACAAGCTGGGACTTGTTGCTCTCAAGGCCCCGTATCTATCGGCGGCGGTGATCGCATTGCTGACGGCGTTCGCCGTGATCGGCGTCATGCAGCTCAAGGTCGACGACAGCCTGTCGGAGCTGTTCCGCACCAACACCAAGGAATTCCAACAGTACGAGGAGATCGACCGGCGCTTCCCGTCGAGCGAGTTCGACGTGCTGGTGGTGGTCGAGGGACCGGACTTGCTGAAGCGGCCGCAGCTCGAAGCATTCGGGCGCACGGCGGTGGAATTGCAGCTTGCCGACGGCGTCGGCGGCCTCGTCTCGATGTTGTCGGCGCGCGACAAACCCGATCCGTCGGGCTATGCGCCGCCGCTGCTGCCGGATGATTTGCCGGAGGGCGCAGCGTTCGACGAGGTGTTGAAGCGGCTGCGCGACAACGACGTGGTCAAGGGCAAGTTTCTGTCCGACGACGGGCAGTTGGCCCTCATCGTTCTGGCACTCGACCGCAAGATGGTCGAGGAGCGGACGGCGGGCGTCGTCATCGGCGGCATCGACAAGGCCGTGAAGGAGGGGCTCGACGGCTCGGGCCTCACCTACAAGTTGACTGGCGCGCCGGTCATGCAGCTCGAGATCCGCAACGCGGTGGAGCGTGATCGCCTCGTCTACAACGGTCTCGGCTTCATCGTCGGCATGGTCATCGCGTATCTCTTTTTCCGCCGCATCTCGCTGACGCTGATTGCCGTTCTGGGACCCTCCATCGCGATCCTGTGGACGCTCGGCGTGCTTGGCGGTCTCGACTACCGGCTCAATCTTTTCATCAACGTCATCACGCCGCTGATCCTGGTGTCGGGGTTCTCGGATTCGATGCATCTCGTGTTCGCCATCCGCCGTGACATCCTTTCGGGCGTCGATCGCATCCAGGCGGCGCGCAACGCCGTGCTGGACGTGGCGCCGGCGTGTCTGCTGACGGCGATGAACGCGGCGCTGGCGCTGGTGTCGTTCGCGTTCGCCGAAAGCGCGCTGATCCGCACATTCGGACAAGCGGCGCTTCTTGCAGTCGCCATCTCCTATATCGCGGTGGCGGTGGTGGTGCCGACCCTCGCCGTGCTGCTGATCCGGCCGGAAACGGCGCCCGAGCGCGAGCCGGGCGGCGACGAGACCGGCGGCGTCGGCGTGCTGCAACGGATGACCGACGGCATCATCGGCTATGTGATCCAGAAGCCGGCGATGTTCACGGCGATGGGCGTGGTGGCGGTGGCGTTGACGGGTCTCGCCTACATCCAGCTCGAACCACATTACCGCCTCGCCGATCAGGTGCCCGACAAGGAGCAGGCGCTGGCGGCGACGGGGCGGCTGGACAAGAAGCTGACCGGCGCCAACCCGATGCACGCCATGATCCAGTGGAAGGGCGGGCAATCGCTCTATGACCCGGGCACGCTGGAGGTGATCGCCAAGACGCATACCGTGCTTGAGACGCAAGCCGGGCTCGGCAACGTGTGGTCGCTGGATAGTTTGAGGCGCTGGTTGGCGGCGGCGGGGGATTCGCGGATCGAGACCGTCAAGCGCTATGTCGAGGTGCTGCCGGAGCATTTGACGCGGCGCTTCATCGACAAGGACCAGACGGCGGTGCTGGTGACGGCGCGGCTGCCGGACGTGGACGCGAGCGAGATCCTGCCGGTGGTCGAGCGGCTGGACAAGGCGCTCGATCCGGTGCGGCAGGCGCATCCGGGCTACGAGATCGCGGTGACGGGGCTGCCGGCGATCGCCGCGCGCAATTCGGCCAAGCTGATCGGCGAGCTCAACTGGGGCCTGGTCGGCGACATGTTCGTGATCTTCATTTTCCTGGCGCTGGCGCTGCGCTCGATCCTGCCCGGCGTGACCGCTATTCTGCCGTCGATGTTCCCGATCTTCGCGACCGGCGCGCTGTTGTGGGTATCCGGGGAGGGGCTGCAGTTCGCCTCCATCATCGCCATCACGGTGGCGTTCGCGCTGGCGATCGATTCGACCATTCACTTCCTCAACCGCTTCCGGCTCGAGGAAGACCGCCTCGGCGGCAAGCCGGGCACCGAACGCGCGGCGCTGATGGCGACGGCGCATCACATCGGCCCGGCGGTGGTGCTGACCACGATCGTGCTGGCTCTCGGCCTCGGCGTCACCATGCTGTCGCACCTGCCGTCGTTGCGGCTGTTCGGGCGCTTGGCGGCGGTGTGTCTGTTCGCGTCGTTGATTGGCCAGCTTGTGATCCTGCCGGCGTCGATTGCGCTGTATCGGAAATACGTGCCGCGCAACGGCTGACCGGCAGGCGCTGTCGCGGCTGGGGATAGTCGTGTGAGCGCGGTCGCATGCAGCGGCCGGGCGTGCTCGGATCGCGGATGCAACGATTCGCGGAGGCTCGCATGGTCGCGCTCAAGAAGAAGCCGCTCGCCACTTTGCCGGATACTCCGGGCGCCTTCCTCGGCGTCGAGCACTCGGCGCGCGGCTTTGCATGGCGCGAGCGGCTGCCGCGCGAGGGTCAGCCCTTGGCGACCGCCATCAGCCAGCGCCACGACCTGCCGGAATTGCTCGGGCGGGTGCTGGCGGCGCGCGGCGTCGATCTCGATGGCGTCGCGGTATTTCTCGATCCGACGATCAAGGCGTTGATGCCGGACCCGGCGGTGCTGGTCGATATGGAGAAGGCCGCCGCGCGCATTGCGGACGCCGTCGAACGGCGCGAGAAGGTGGCGATCTTCGGCGACTACGATGTCGATGGCGCGTCGTCGTCGGCGCTGATGGCGCGGTTTCTCGCGCACCACGAGATCCAGACACGGATCTATATTCCCGACCGCATCTTCGAGGGCTATGGCCCCAATGCGGAGGCGATCACCCAGCTTGCCCAGGACGGAGCGAAGCTGATCGTCACCGTCGATTGCGGCACCACGAGCTTTGCGCCGCTCGCCGTTGCGCGCGGGGCCGGCGCCGACGTCGTGGTGATCGACCACCATCAGGCTGACGAGCGGTTGCCGGACGTGCACGCCGTGGTCAATCCGAACCGGCAGGACGACGTGTCGGGGCTCGGGCATCTGTGCGCGGCCGGTGTGGTGTTCCTGACGCTGGTCGCGACGCAGCGGGAACTCCGCCGTCGCGGCGCGTATGCCAAGAAATTCACCGAGCCGAACCTGCTCGAGTTGCTCGATCTCGTGGCGTTGGCGACGGTGGCCGACGTGGTGCCGCTGACGGGGCTCAACCGCGCCTTCGTCACCAAAGGCCTGCAGGTGATGCACAACCGGCGCAACACGGGGCTCAGGGCTTTGTCGGATGCGTCGGGGCTCAACCAGGCGCCGACGCCTTATCATCTCGGCTTTATTCTCGGACCGCGCATCAACGCGGGCGGGCGGATCGGCGATGCGGCGCTGGGTGCGCGGCTGCTCTCGACCGAGGACGAGACGGACGCGGCGCGCATCGCGGTGCTGCTCGACAAGCTCAACAAGGAGCGCAAGGCGATCGAGACGCAGATGCTCGAAGAGGCGATGGCGGAGGCCGACCGGCAGGTCGATGCCGATCCCACGCTGCCGATCGTCATCGCGGGGTCGGAGACGTGGCACAAGGGCGTCGTTGGTCTCGTCGCCAGCCGTCTGGTCGAGCGGTTCCGCCGGCCGAGCTGCGTGATCTCGTGGGAAGCCAAGAACGAAGGCACGGGGTCGTTGCGTTCGGTGGCGGGCGTCGACATCGGCGGCGCGGTGCGCGCGGCGGTGGCGGCAGGACTGCTGGTCAAGGGCGGAGGTCATGCGATGGCTGCCGGCCTGACCGTGGCGCGTGAAAAGTTTCCTGCCCTGCAACAGTTCATGACCGAGGCGCTGGCCAAGACCAGCACCGCGGCGCGCGATACGGCAGCGCTCGACATCGACGGCGCGTTGACGCCGGCCGCGCTCAACGACGGACTGATGGCGCTGATCGAACGCGCCGGTCCTTATGGGCAGGGCAATCCGCAGCCGCGATTTGCGTTTCCGGCGCACCGCGTCAAGTTCGCCAAGGTGGCCGGAGAGGCGCATGTGCGCTGCGTGCTCGAGGCGGGGGACGGCACGCGGCTGGATGCGATTGCATTCCGCGCCGTGGGCCAGCCGGTCGGCGACCTGCTCATGAACTCGGGCGGACTGCCTCTGCACGTGGCGGGGCATGTGCGGCGCGATACCTGGGGCGGGCGCGACCGCATCGAGCTGCAGATCGACGACGTGGCGGACCCGCGCCGGCAGGGTTGACCGCCGGACGGCCGCCGAGACCGCGCGGGATCACGTTCGCGAGGGAGTGCCGATTGGGCGCGGGAGCGGGTCGATCGGCTCGCTTTACAGCAGGGGCCGAAGCTCGCTATATGACGTTGCGCTGCTCCCTTCGTCTATCGGTTAGGACGCGAGATTTTCATTCTTGAAAGAGGGGTTCGACTCCCCTAGGGAGCGCCACTAAATTTCCAAAACATGCGTATGAAGCCGTGCCGCGCTCTGGCCGGATCGACCGGTTGCGCCGGGCGTCGTGGCGACCGCGGTGCCTGCGCACAAGGCATGCCGGTCAACGGTCGCAGACGAGACGGCATACACGGCCGCGGTCAGACGTGCCGTAGATTGTGTTGCCGGACGGCAACGGGTCCCGAGGATGCCGTTTTCTCGCTGCAACGATATCTCGAAGCCCGGCGTTTTATAACGGACCAGCATACGGCGTACAGCCTGCAACCGCATTGCCGGGCCGGATCTGCGCGAAGCCCGCGCGCTCGCCTTGGCGATTTATGAGAGGATTGTCCCATGACGTTCACTTCTACCGTGCAAAGGACGTTGATTTCGCTCGCCGCACTTGCCGCGTCCGTAACGGCTAGCGTGGCGGACACCGGCTACGTGTCGCTTACCATCTACAAGGCCGGGTGGATCATCGGCGGGTCGGGCGGCGGCGGCACGCTGACTTTCCGCGGCCGATCCTACCAGTTGTCGACGGGTGGATTGGACTACGGTCTCGTGTTCGGCGGATCGAAGACGGAGTTGCGCGGCAAGGTGAAGAACATCGACAAGCCGTCGGATGTCGCGGGGGTCTACGCCGCGGCCGGGGCCGGTCTTGCCGTCGGTACGGGCGCGCGCGCGATCGTGCTCACCAATCAGAAGGGCGCGGTTCTCGAGTTGACAGGCAAACAGGTCGGCCTTCTCGCGAACATCGACCTCAGCGGGCTCGCGATCTCCCTGAAGTAATGTGATCGGTGGGGACCTCGAAAACTTGTTGATGAACGGGGTCCCCTTGGCTAAACCGAAAACTCACTTGCCCATCCGGGATTTTTCATGGAGCGGGCAGGCGTCCGGAATTGTCATGCGCGCAAGCGGTTGCGCAGCCGGTCGTGGCGCTGCGAGGTTCTGGTTAACAGCATTGGATCGCGAGCGGCGGAACGGCCCATCGCGTCGTCTCGGTTTATGCATGAGGCTTTGCGGCCTCTTCGCCCGTTTTTAACGGTGCCGCGGCAGCGGTCGCCGCCAGTGTGCTTGCCGATTTCGCGCTGCCATGCGATGTACTTGGAAGTCATGAGCAAAGATTCGGGACAGATAGCGGTGATTGCGGAAGACGAGGAGATCGAGTCTCCCGAGATCGCACAACGCATGTACGACGCTGCTGGCGAGGCAGCGCAGCTTTTGCGCGCGATCGGCAGTGAGCATAGGCTGATGATCTTGTGCGAGCTGATGGAGCGCGACAAGACCGTCACCGAGATCTGCCAGTCGATCGGTGCGCGGCAGTCGCTAGTCTCGCAGCATCTTACCCGTTTGCGGCTCGATGGATTGGTGCGGGCCACGCGGCAGAGCCATTTCTCGTATTACTCGATCAGCAATCAGGTCGCCCGCGATATCGTGAGCGTGCTGTTCCAGCACTTCTGCTCCACCGGCCGCATTCCTCCGAAGTCCTGACGCTGCAACCGGGCGCCGCGTGGTGGTGTGCCTCGCATGGTCGAGACGGCCCACTCCAGCATTCGATTTAATTGTGCGGTCCTGCGCGATTGCGTGGGGCGACATTCGCTTGGCGATTGGCGCGCACATTCCAGCAATCGTCGGCGCAGCAGTTCGTTCGAATACTGCTAAAGATCGCGCTTGCATTCACAGTCTTGAATATTACTATATGTCTTTATGACTGCCTCCCGCCCGGATGGCGCCGATGCCTCGATCGATCGGAAGTTGCGCGCTCGCACCCGACCAGCCACGGCGGCCGGGTGAGAAGCTGCGCATGCACGAAGCGGCATCGTCGAGGCGGTCATGCCAGAAAACGGCGGCGCAAGAGGAGGGCTTGACGGCATAACACGGAACCGCAAGTCGGCTCCGGGGCGACACGGGTGGGCACTGCAATCTACTGGCGAAACACAACATCCGCATGACGGATGCACAACTAAGAAACGGCTGGACGGCATCGCGCGCGATGCAAGAAGATGGACCGCCGCAAGAAGACGACATCTGCAAACGGGGCGGTCCTGGCCGAAGAAAACAAACGGGAAGGGAAACTTATGACCACTTTCAATCGACGCGATTTCGGAAAATTCGTGGGCGGCGCGGGTGCTGGCATCGTGACGGCCTCGGGCCTGTCGACGTTTGCGATCGCACAGGGTTCGGCGGCCGGCAAGGTCGTCATCGTCGGCGGCGGCGCTGGCGGCGCTACCGTGGCGCACTATCTCAAGAAGGGCGATCCGAAGCTGGACGTCACGCTGATCGAAGCCAACAAGGTCTATTCGTCGTCGTTCTTCTCGAACCTGTATCTCGGCGGTTTGCGCGGGTTCGACTCGCTGAACCATGGCTACGACGGCCTGAAGGCGATCGGCGTCAAGGTGATCCACCAGTACGCGACCGCGGTCGACACCAAGAAGAAGACCGTCACGACCAAGGAAGGCGGCTCGTACGCCTATGACCGGCTGGTGCTGTCGCCCGGCATCGTGATCAAGTACGAGTCGATCCCCGGCTACACGAAGGAGCTGTCGAACCAGTTCCCGCACGCCTACGAGACGTTCGGTCTCGGCAAGCAGCAGCTGATGAAGTCGCTGTCGGCGATGCCGGACGGCGGTACGTTCGCCATGGTGATGCCGAACAATCCCTATCGTTGCCCGCCGGGACCGTACGAGCGCGCATGCATGATCGCGCATTACCTCAAGACCAAGAAGCCGAAGTCCAAGCTGGTCATTCTCGATCCCAAGAAGGCGTTCTCGAAGCAGCCCGTGTTCCTCGAGGCGTTCGGGAAGTACTACAAGGACATCATCGAGATGAACCTGTCGAACGACATCGACGACTTCTCGGTGACGCAGTTCGACGGCAAGGCGAAGGAGATCACCACGAAGGCCGGCAAGAAGGTGAAGTTCGCCGCCGCCAACGTGATCCCGCAGCACCGTGCCGGCGACATCGCGCAGAAGTCCGGCGTGACGACGAAGGATTGGGTCGACATCAACCCCGAGAACTTCCAGTCGAAGGCCGACAAGGACATCTACGTGCTGGGTGACGCCTCGGTTGCGCCGGAAATGCCGAAGTCGGCATTCGCGGCGAACAGCCAGGGCAAGGTGGTGGTCGCCGATATCCTCGCCGATCTGTCGAAGAAGGAGAAGTTCCCGGCTCGCTTCCGCAACACCTGCTGGTCGCTGGTTGCGCCCGACGACTGCGTGAAGGTCGGCGCCAACTATTCAGCGAAGGAAGGCAAGCTCGCGCCGGAAGGTTCGTTCGTGTCGAAGGCGGGCGAGGATGCGGGTCTGCGCAAGCAGAACTTCGCCGAGGCCGTCGGCTGGTATGACGGCATCATCACCGACATGTTCGCCAAGACCGCGGCGGCGCCGAAGAAGGCGGCACCGGCAGCTCCGGCCAAGGCTGCACCGGCAGCGGCCGCAAAGAAGGGCTGATCCTCCCGGGGGACGTCGGATCGAATGCGGCGGGCGAGCTTGACTTGACGTGAAGCTCGCCCGCCGTCGGACTCTCTCTAACGCTGCATTTCTAGTCCGGGCCTCGCGGCCGCCGTGCATGCTGCCCCGGACACTGTCGTCAGCCGTCGATCCGGAGCTATCGCCTCATCGTACCCTTCCAACCGGTGCCCGTTTCTAGACCGGTACCCGTCGCCTGAGCCGGAGCCCGTTGCATAAACCGGAGTGTGTCCATGACGCCTGCAGCCCTGATGCTCGCCGCCGCATTGTGTGCCGGTTCGGTAGCGGCTTTTGCCGATGCCGCCCGCGCCGACGCCGCCAAGCTCGTTCGCTATGGTGAACATCTTTCGCAGGAGTGCACGGCCTGTCATCGCCGCGACGGCGTCGACAACGGCATCCCGTCGATCTTGGGTATGAAGGCCGAGGATTTCGAGGAAACGATCAAGTTCTATAAATCCGGCGCCCGCGAAAATCCGGCGATGGTGTCGGTGGCGCAGTCGCTGGACGATGATCAAGTCAAGGCTTTGGCCGCGTATTTCGCTTCCCTGCCCCCTCCCGGCAAGGCAGCGCCTGCGACGGCACAGACGAAATAGGGTGCGCGGTCGGCATATGCGCCGCGGCTCTTTGTAGGCGACATCAACTCAGGAGATACTGACATGGCCGACAAGACCATTGATGCGAAGGGCATGAACTGCCCGATTCCGATCCTCAAGGCGAAGAAGGGCATCGGCGAGATTCCTGTCGGCGGAACGCTCGAGGTGCTGTCGACGGATGCGGGATCTGTTGCCGATTTCGCGGCGTTCGCACGTACGACCGGGCATACCCTGCTCGAGCATACCGAAGCGGCCGGCGTCTATCGCTTCCTGATCAAGCGGGCGAGCTGATCGTAGACGGATCAGGATCGGCGCGTCCCGGCGCGCCGGTCCTCGAACCTGGTCATGCCGATGATTGCGCGTGCCGATAGGGCAAACGCCCCGGGGCGGGAGTTCGTCCGGTGGGCAGGCTTCTACTCGGCGAACGGGAACAGCTGTGGCTGGGAACAGACGCAGTTGGGAACGGGACGGGGCTGGCGACACAGAGTGGCCGGGCCGCGGAATAGCCGAGACCGCTAAGTCACTGCATGGATTGCCGGGGACGTAGACTTCTGTGGACGAAGCATTTGGTGGCCGCGTGGCGTGGTGATTGCCGGCCGGCATGAAAAATCTCAAGGCCCGCTCTTCGTCCGAGCGGAGGGATACAAAAGGCAAGTTACCTGGATGGCCGCACCGTTGTGCGCGGACCAGCCAGGAAGAAGCGAGCACGGCGCCTAAGGCGGCGTCGGCAAAGCCTCGTCGTGGCCCGGGCGATCCTGAGCAAGGATTTCCGGGCGGGGCGGGGTCACAGACTCGACTGCAGGCGAGGACGCGAATGCAGACGAGACGGACGATGGAAGCAATAGACGATGGAAGCAACGGACGGCCCGAAGGAACGACGAGCAATAGAAGCTGAACAATTCAGAACAAGTTGATAGGGGAAGCGAACATGGTGGGTATCAGCGTCGAGTGGCGTTTCGCAGCAATCGCAGTTTTGGCAGGCGCATCAATTTTGAGCGTCACCGGGCAGGCTCAGGCCGACCCGAGCGGCACCTGGACGCGGCCGAATGGTGACACGGTCAAAGTCACGACCGGCGGCGGTCTGTCGTGCCGGATCACCAAGGGCAGCAAGCCCGGGTTCGAGATGTGCAATGGCATGGGCGGCGGCGGAAATTCGTGGAAGGGCGCCGGCATGAAGCATCCCGATATGCCGGGCTTCATGACGTTCAACGGCACGGTCGCCGTTTCGGGTAACTCGCTGTCGATCAAGGGCTGCGCCATCGGCGCTTCGATGTGCGACAGCGAAACGTGGACGCGCGCGAAGTGAGCGGGACGCTCGTTCGTGCGCAGGCCGTGGCGACCCGGACGCCGGCGAGCATCACAGGCGAATGACTGCAACAGGATCAATCGGACTTCAACGCTGACAAGGAGGTCGCCATGACCACAAATGGCAAGAGCATGTCCATCATCGTCACCAAGGGAACGCTCGATTGGGCGTATCCGCCGTTCATCCTGGCGACGACCGCCGCCGCGATGGACGTCAAGGTGTCGATGTTCTTCACGTTCTACGGGCTGGCGCTGCTCAAGAAGAACCTCAATCTGCAGATCTCGCCACTCGGCAAGCCGGACATGGAAATGCCGATGATGGGCATGCACATGAAGATGCCGAACCTGATTGCGATGCTGCCGGGCGTCAACGCGGCTTCCACCGCGATGATGAAGAACCTGATCGCCAAGAAGGGCGTGGCCTCGATCGAGGATCTGCGGCAGACGGCGCTCGACGTCGATGTCGAGTTCATCGGCTGCCAGATGACGCTCGATCTGTTCGAGATGAAGAAGTCGGACATGATCGACGGCGTGAAGCTCGCCGGCGCTGCGACCTACATGGAGAATGCGCTGAAGTCGGATATCAATCTCTACATCTGACCTGCGCGTATCGTCGAAAAAACAAACGCCGCCCCGAAAGGGGCGGCGTTCTTGTTTGTGGACGGCCGAGGGATTGGAATGGGTGCAAGCCGGGCGCATCCAGGCGACGACGATCAGGCGGGTCGTTCAGGCCGGACGTTCAGGCCGCTTGGGCGCCGTAGAAGACGTTCACGACGTGCTCGGCCTCTGCGAAGAACAGCCAGCGCTCGGTGAGGATGCCGAACGCCATCGCGGCGACGGCGAGCAGCGCGAGCGCGATCTCGGTGCCGGGCGGTGCAACGAGCGACAGCGCAGTGAGCAGCGCTGGCGCCACGAACCCAACCCAGAGCGCGACGCGGCGCAGCTTCTCGGCGTGCTTGCGGCCAACCGAGTAGCCCATCTCACGCATCACGTAGTTGGCGGTCGAGTGCGGCGAGACCAGCATACGCACGGTGCCGAAGTGTCCGAGGCCGGTGGCGTTGCCGGCTGTCAGAGTGCGCTGGGCGCTGTCGATGCCAGTCCAGTAGCTCCATTTGAGCGCGGCCGAGGCGAACAGCAGAGCGATGGTGACGAGCGCCGAACGCTCGGCGGGAAGCTCGGCCGCCCGCAGGAACAGCATGGCGATGACGCCGCCCGTGGCGATGGCGAGCGCGAGATAGATCGGCGTGACCAGCGGGTTGTGCCAGGCGCGGATGGTCGGCAGCGACTGATAGATCATGCCGGTGGAATAGACGGTGGCGAGCGACAACGCGATGGTGGCCCAGGCGAGCGCGGGGCTGAATGTCTCGTAGAAGATCCAGTTGATGGCGAGCAGACCGGCGGGCGCGAACGAGGCGACCGCCAGCACACCCTCGCGCGACAGCCACGACGAGCGCCACTGTGAGAACGCGCGCCAGGCGCGCTCGGGGCGGCCGAGATGCGCGGTCGAGGACATGAGGCCGATGCCGATCAGCGCAAAGGCGAGCCCGAAGGCGAAGAAGCCGAGCGTGCGCGTCGGTGGCAAGACGCCCGTAAGGCCGAGCGCGGCGAGCCAGATGAGAAGCCCATAGCCCGCGCCGGACATGGTGGTGAACAGGATGACGGAGTAGGCGGGATGCATCGGGTGCTCCGGGGCGACTAGTGTGATGATTCCGAAGTTCGCATTCAAGTAACGGCCAGATCGGTTTGCGAACTTCGGAATTTGAATCACACTAGAAATTAAACGTTTGGCTAGTGTCCTTGTCGTTCGCGAAGTTCGCCCGTGTCACGCTGCGAGTGGTTGCGAACTTCGCGAACGGGACACTAGCGGGACAGAAGCTTGTCGGCGAACTTGAACAGCCGCTCTATCGCGGCGCCGGTGGAAACCGCAGGCTGGGCCGCGCGGGGTGTGCCGGCCGGGACGGTGTTGGCGTCGCGGCGGGGGCGCGGCGGCAGGTAGCGGTTGACCGGCTTGTAGTCCATCTCCGGCAGCAACGGAAAACCACCGCGCTCGGCGACGAGCTTCGACACGTCGCTCTTGGGATCGCCGAGGTCGCCAAAGTGGCGCGCGCCGGTCGGACAGGCGCGGACGCAGGCGGGGACGCGATCCTGCTGCGGGATGTGCTCGTTATAGATGCGGTCGACGCAGAGCGTGCACTTCTTCATCACGCCTTCGGCGTAGTCGTATTCGCGCGCGCCATAGGGGCACGCCCACGAGCACAACTTGCAGCCGATGCAGGTGTCGGGGTTGACCAGGACGATGCCGTCCTCGGCCCGCTTGTAGCTCGCGCCGGTCGGGCAAACGGTGACGCATGCGGGCGTCTCGCAATGCAGACAGGAGCGGGGAAAATGTACGGTGCGGGACGTGTCGCCCTGGCCGACCTCGTAGGAGTGGACGCGGTTGAGCCAGGCGCCATGCGGGTCGGCGCCATAGGGCTGGAGGTCGGACAGCGGCGCGGAATAGCCGCCGGTGTTCCATTCCTTGCAGCTGGTGGCGCAGGCTTGGCAGCCGACACAGGTGTCGAGATCGATGACGAGACCGAGCTTCTTGTCGGTGGTCTGCGGCAGCGTGGTCATGCCCGCTCCTCTGATTGGGGGCCTGCAGGGAGGCCAGCGTCGGGGCAATTCGTGTCGGGGCAACTGGGAACGGGGCAAGCGGCTGACGACCGAACGGGCTGGCTGACGAGGGTGACGGCGGCGCCGCGGATCGAAGCGTACCTGTGGTTGGCCACAGGCTGGTCCGTTGAAGGCCCGGTCGACGAGGTCAGCGCGAAACCAGATTGGGAAATCCGGTCGCCGGACTGTCAACCCGCGCTGTGGTCCAGTCAGCAATCGATCGTGCCATACCCAGGCACGGTTGGCCCAGCCACGGTTGGCCCGGGCGCGGTCGGCGGTGGCACCCACCCATCCCATGCGGCATTCCCCCTGTGTGGCCGGCAGCTGTTGCAGCCATCGCACCCGATCACATCGCGGAGTGGCTGACACAACCGGACGATCGCAAGGCACGCCAGCGCGAATGGATTGGACGTCCGCACGGTCGTCGACTGCACCCACCTGCAATCGATTATATTCAAACATTCGCATATTTGATGGACGCAGCGCAAGCGTGACGGCTAGATGCGGTCGCGGCAGAATGCCGTATGCAGGCGGCTAAGCGGGTGCGATTTCGCGCCCAGCGTTGTCCGGCAACAGGGGCAGGGGAAACATGCGAGAGATGATCCAACACGATCCGGCGCTGTGGCTGGCGGCCGGCGGATTCGTGATCGGCGTGGTGTTCGGCTACATCGTGTTCCGCACCAACTTCTGCACCATGGGGTCGATTTCCGACTTCATGTCGTTCGGCGACTACCGGCGCTTCCGGGCCTGGATCCTGGCCGGTGCGGTGGCGATCATCGGCACGCAAGCGCTCGACGCGGCTGGCGTCATCCCGCTGTCGAAAACCATGTACCTCGGCGCCAATCTCAACTGGCTCGGCAACATCGCGGGCGGCTTGCTGTTCGGTTACGGCATGGTGTTCGCGGGCGGTTGCGCCAGCAAGAACCTCGCGCGCGTCGGCGGCGGCGATCTGCGTTCGCTGGTCGTGCTGATAGTGATGGGTCTCGTCGCCTACATGACCATCGGCGGCATCATCGGCCCGGCCCGAAGCTGGCTGGAGCAGCTCACCAGCGTCAATCTCGGATCGCTCGGCGGCTTGAAGCTCGCGTCTCAGAGCGTGGGCGAGATCGTGGGCGCGGTCACCGGCCTGGGCGGGGCGAAAGGCAACGTGGTGATGGCGGCGGTGATCGCGGGGCTCATGCTGCTCTATGCGTTCAAGGACGCGAGCTTCCGCGCGTCGCCGGTGCACATCGTGTCGGGGCTCGGCGTGGGGCTGTGCGCGGTGGCAGGCTGGGCGCTGACCGGCATGGCGTTCGACGATCTGGCGGAGAAGCCGGTATCGCCGATCTCGCTGACCTACGTGAGGCCGACGGCGGACACCATCGAATGGCTGCAGCGGTTCACGGCCGGCATGATGCCGGGGTTCGGCGTGGCCACGGTGCTCGGGGCGCTGGCGGGTGCATTCATTGCGGCGGTGTCGATGGGGCGCTTCCAGGTCTCGACCTTCGCCAGCATCGGCGACACCAAGCGCAGCCTGTTCGGGGCAGTGTTGATGGGCGTCGGCGGCGTCATGGCGCTCGGCTGCACCGTCGGACAGGCCATCACCGGCATCTCGACGCTGGCGCTCGGCTCGTTCCTGACCTTCGCCGCCATCGTCGCCGGCGGCATCGCCGGCATGAAGAAGATGGAAGCGATCCTGATGGACGAAGTGTAAGGGCGCGCGCGCGACGTAAGAATGTGTTGCGGCGGCGCGCAGAGGTGCACGTCCGTTTGGCCGGCGGTATCGCTGTGGAGGCGTTGCGGCCGCACGACGCGCGACCAGCAGGAGCATGGTGGGCCCGGCAGGACTCGAACCTGCAACCAGGCGGTTATGAGCCGCCAGCTCTAACCGTTGAGCTACGAGCCCGGAAGTCCTCGGGGCGCGGCCTCTATAGCAGAGTCCGCCGGGTTCGACATCTTTCCGTACGACCGCAATCGGCCGCGCTGGAGCGCTCGACTGGCCCGCGGGTTGCGCGGCCCTTCCACTCTTGGCCGAATGTCAGCCGCGCCCGCATTCAGCCGCGAAATGGGGGTATGCGATGAAGTGGTTGGCCAGGAAGCGCTGAAACAGGAGGGCTGGCTCATGAGCGTTGAAACAGGAGCGTTGAACATGGCGGCAGAGCGGCGTTCGGTGATGGCGGGTGTGCCTGGCTTGCCGCGCTGGCTCGCTGCGGCGGCAATGCTCGCAACCGTGGCGGGCGGCGTGGACCGGGTCGAGGCGCAGGGAGCGGACAAGGTGGAGAAGGCAGGTTTCGAGCGGACGGTGACGGTCACCGCGTCGGCGCAGGTGTCGGCGGTGCCGGATGTGGCGCGGATCTCGGCGGGGGTATCGACGGAGGCGGATACCGCGCGGGAGGCGTTGAGCCGCAACAGCGAGGTGATGCGCAAGGTGATCGCCGGGCTGAAGGCGCTCGGCATCGACGCCAAGGACATCGGTACGTCGGCGTTGCAGATCGACCCTCGCTATACCAACCCGCGCGACGGCCAAGCGGCGCGGCTCAGTGGCTACCGGGTCAGCAATCAGGTGTCGCTGGTGCAACGCGACCTGTCGAAGCTCGGCGAGGTGCTCGACCAACTCGTCAGCCTCGGCGCCAACCAGATCGGCGGGCTGTCGTTCGAGGTCGGCAAGGCCGAGACGCTGAAAGACGCCGCGCGGACTGAGGCGCTGGCCAATGCGCTGCGACGCGCCAAGCTCTATGCGGCGGCGGCGGGCGCGGAGGTCGGCGCGGTTCTGACCATCTCGGAGGATACGGCGGTGATGGCGCCGTCGCCGCGACCGATGATGATGGGACGCGCCGCGATGGCGGGTGCCGTGCCGGTGGAGGCGGGCTCGCAGGAGCTGGAGGCGCGCGTGACGGTCACCTGGGCGTTGCGCTGACCGCGGAAGCCGGACGCCTTCTCGGCCTACGGATACTACACCTCGGGCGTGATCAATCCGCCGACCTGCGATCAGTCCCGCAAATACACCGACGAGCGCATGGTCGCGGCGTGCCAGAACGCGAAGAATGCCGGTCTCACGATCTATACCGTGGCGTTCGGGATCGTCGATCAGCCGACGCTCGCCAAGCTCGAGGCCTGCGCATCGAAGCCACCCTATGCCTATGCGCCGGGCACCGCGACGGAGCTCGTCGAGGCGTTCGGCTCGATCGGCGCCAGCCTGACCGAACTCCGGCTGATGGAGTAGCGGGCTTTCAAGTGCGCCTTGGGTTGCCCGTCTTGCTGGAAGCAAGCCCGTCTCGCTGGAAGCAAGCCCTTCGGTTGCCCGTCTTGCTGGAAGCAAGCCCTTCGGTTGCCCAGTGCCAACCTGCGACTTTGGTTGCGCCTTCGGTTGCCCAATGCCAACCGGCGCGCGTGTCAGCCGATGAGTGATTGGCGCTCGACGCTGTGGTCGAGGGCTGTCGCGCCGGGCTGTGCCGACCAGTCGGCGTAGTTGCGCATTTCGCCGGTGGCGCGGACGCGGCGGAGGCGGGCGAGATCGACCGTGCCCGCGACCCACATCGGCTGGTCGAGGACGCCTTCCGCCAGAACGCCCGTATCCGAAACGCCGTGCTCGGAGGGGACATAGATCGCGGCGAGGCCGGAGTTGCGATCGACGGCGGGCGACCACAGCGCGTCGCCGACAGTTGGGCTCTGTACCGTGACGATGGTGTTCTCCAGCGCACGCGCCTTCGCGCCCGTGGCGACGCGGTGGAAGCCGGACACGCGCTCGGTGCACGAGGGCACCAGCACGATCTCGGCTCCTGCCTCGGCCAGCGCGCGGACCAGGAGCGGGAATTCGCTGTCGTAGCAGATGGCGATGCCGATGACGCCCGAGCGTGGTGTCGAAGACGCGAAGCGGGCCGCCGGGCGAAATCCCCCAGTCGCGCTCGAACGGCGTCATGATGATTTTTTCCTGCTCGCCGACGAGGCCGTTGGGCGTGACCAATTGCGCGGCGTTGACGTAGCGGCCGTCGTTCTTTTTGACCGGGCCGGAACCGACCAGGATGTGGACGTTGTGTGCTCTAGCGAGTTCCTGATGCAGGGTGACGCGGCGGCCGGCCAGATCGGCGACCGTGGCGAGGGTGGCCTCGAGGCTCGACGACACCTCGGGTCCGAAGGCTGCGGCCTGCTCGATGGCTGCGTACTCGGGGAACACCAGAAGCTGGGCCCCGGTCGCCGCCCCATCGGCCACCCATTGCGCGATCTTGTCCTCCCATGCGTCGAGGGAGGCCGGTTCGCCGATCGGGTATTGTGCGGCGGCGATGCGGATCTGGTCGGGGCGAATTTCGCGCTCATAGCGTCTTCAGCCAGAACTGCATCGGGTGCATCGTCGGCGCGGCTTGATCGACGTCCTTCCACTCGTAGCTGGCGATGATGCCGGGGGCCGGAGCATAGCCGCGCTTCTTCCAGAAGCCGTCGAGCGGCAAGTAGTCCTTGGGCTTCAGCGGATGATCGTCGGGGCGGACGACGCGGCAGAAGCTGGACCAGGTGAAGCCGCCGAGCGTCCTGGCATGGCCCTCGCGCCCGTCGAAGAAGACATGGCCGAGGCCGTGGCCGCGATGAGAGGTCAGCAGCACGCTTTCTCCGCAGTAGAAGACGTGCGCGGTGTCATAGCCGGCGGCGGAAAAGGGCGCGATGAACTCGGCGTCGGTCTCGACGAGCGGGCCGCCGGTCGATGCGCCGACCATGCGGTCGCCGTCGTAGGCGGCGATGCACACTGCGCCACGCGCCGCGGCGAATTTGGCGAGATACTCTTCCTCGTAGGCGAGCGAGCCGTCATAGAGGTAGGGCCAGTCGCGGAACACGGTCATCCGCAGCTGGGCGAGTGCGGGGAGGGCAGCGGCGAGATCGGGCCCGGTCAGCGCGCGGGCGGTGATCGCGCCCTTTTGGTGAAGGATCTCGGCGCTCATGACCGTGCCTTGGGCGGGGCTTTCTCGATGCGGTTTTTGGCGCCGACGATGACGATGGTCGGCGCGTGGGTTTTGGCTTCCTCGGTCGTCATGTGCGCGTAGGAGCAGATGATGAGCTTGTCGCCGACGCAGGCCTTGCGCGCCGCCGCGCCATTGAGGCCGATCACGCCCGAGCCCTTCTTGCCCTCGATGACGTAGGTGGCGAAGCGCTCGCCGTTGTCGATGTTGTAGATCTCGACGCGCTCGTTGAGCAGCAGCCCCGCCGCCGCGATCAACGTGCTGTCGATCGAGATCGAGCCCTCGTAATGCAGATCGCATTCGGTGACGGTTGCGCGGTGCAGCTTGCACTTGAGCATGTGGAGCAGCATCGAGAGTTCTCCAAGTACGTCAGGCAGCGGTGGTCAGGCCGGGAGCGGCTACAGATCAGGTTGAAACCTGCAGCATCCAGTCGGTCAGATTGTAGTAGGTGGTGACGCGGGCGATTTTGCCGTCGCGGATGGCGAAGAAGGTGCCGGCAGGCAGCACGTACTTCTGCCCCTTGGCGGGAGGCAGCCCTTCCTCCGAGTTCTTGTAGACGCCATGGACGTTGAATTCGGCCGAAGCGCGCGCGCCGTCCTTCGAGACCATGACGGCGATGCCCTCGAGCTTCTCGGAGTAGTTGTGCGCCATGCGCGCATTGAACGCGCGGAATTTGTCCTTGCCCTGGCGGCGCTCGCCCTGGTTGACGTCGTGGATCACGTCGTCGGTGAGCATGCCGATCATGGCTTCGCTGTCGCCGCGATTGAAGGCGTCGTAGTAATCGCGGATCAGCTTGGCGGTCGCGATGCGGGTGGCGCTTTCTGCGGTCTCTGACATTGACAGCTCCATGGACGGTTTTCCGGTGCGGGCTTTACCACCTCGCACCTGGGACGCAAGGGCCTATCGCATGCGTGGTAAGCGCCGTGGCGGGTGTCGGGCGGCCTGCGAGGCGGATTCGATGGCGGATGGCATGGCCTGTGCGGCGGCGACGAGGCCGGCTCGTTCAGCGGATGAACAGCACGAACGGCGAGTGGTCGCCGGCAGGCGCTGCAACCGCTGCTGCGTTCAGCCCATCGGCGTTCCCGCCATTGATCAAGGTCAGAACCGGTTTTCTGTCATTCGCCGCTGGGTGCGCGGAAGCATCGGGCCAAAATCTGGAGCGCGAGATGTGGTCGGGGCGCGATGCGACCATGGCGAGCTTACGTTTGTTGAGCATGGGCATTTCGGTCGCCTGGATTGGCCCTCATCAACGGTCGCGCTGCGCTGCCCGGTCGCCTCCCGGCCGATACACGCAACGCGAAACCAGCCGTTCTCCAATCGCGAAACGCGAAGAACCGCATCGGGCAATGGCCGGCAGCCAGGATTACTTACGTTCCTTGTCGCGCTGCCAGTAAACGAACAGCACGGTCACGATCGAGGTCAGGATCATCGTGGCCTGAATGTCGCCGCGCTGGATGAAGCTGAGCCAAGTCCCGAGGCCCTGCGCGGCCGAGCCGGTGCGCGAGACCATCATGGTGTTGATCAGGACGACGGCCAGCACGACGACAGCCGTGAGCACAACCGACAACGTGACCTGAATGAGCCGCTTGAGGGTCGTGGATACCGTCATCTTGCTGCCCGGCAGAACCAGCGTGGTCTTGTCGGCCATGTGTACCTCCAGCGAATCGATTTGATCGTGAATATAGCCGATTCTGCGCGGAAGCGTGGCATCAGCGTGGCGCGGCGTTGGTCACGTACCGAGCACATGCACGACGACGGTGCGCATGTGTGGGCGCGTGCGGTGCTCGAATACGTAGAGCCCCTGCCAGGTGCCGAGTACCATCTCGCCGCCCGAAACAGGGATTTGCAGCGAAGTCTGCGTGAGGGCGGCCTTGACGTGGGCGGGCATATCGTCGGGCCCTTCCGAGGTGTGGACGAACAGCTTGTCGCCATCGGGAACGAGCCTGCGGAAGAAGGCAACCAGATCGTGCCGCACGTCCGGATCGGCGTTTTCCTGGATCAGCAGGGACGCCGAGGTGTGGCGAATGAACACCGTCGCGAGGCCGGTTTCGATGTGGGATGCCGAGACGACCGCCGCGACCTCGCGCGTGATCTCGGTCAGCATCTGACCGTGGGTCGTAATGGCGAGGGTCGCTTGGTGCTGTTTCATCGATCCCTACTCCAGGAAGCGCGCGCGCAGGGCTTCGTCAGGTACCAGACAACGGTCGCGGCGGCCGAACACGGCGTAGCGGTTGCGGGCGATCCGGTCGTAGCACCACGTCTTCACGCTGCGGGGCAAAACGCCGAGCGCGCCGAGCGCCCGCCATGGCCAGCCGAGGGCCGTCATGACGGCGAGGAACGCATCGAACTTTTCGTGGAGAACGCCGTCGAGGAATACGAGGTTGGTGTCGTAGTCGCCATGCTTAAGGCCGTGGTGGGCGTAGAGCGCCTCGCCAAGTGGGGACTGCGCAACGACGAAATGAAACTGCCGCGCGCAATCATGCGCCACGACGAAACGCATGAAGCCCGAGCACAGCACGCACACGCCATCGAAGACGATGACGTCGCGGCCCGCGAGTTGCGGGAAGACCGGGATTGCGCCATGCATGGATCACCTCGCATGACAGCATATCACGCAGCGACCCATAGCGCCGTTTGCCAGACGGTGGGCGGCTGATCAGCGGGTGGCCGCATAAATCGCTAGGCGGCCGCGGCGCAAGGTCAGCTCCGCTCTCGGAGCTGCTTCTGCGCCCGCGCGATGAGGCCGGGATAAGCCTTGCCCGGATAGAATGGCGTCTTCTCGAGATCGGCGAAGCCCGGAACGGTCTCCATGTGTTTCCACATGCGCTCGCGCATGGCGGCGTCGGGAAGGGGGCCGCGCAGCGCCGCGATGTTGTCCTTGGCGTGGGCCGGGTTCGAGGTGGCAGGGATCGCGCAAGTGACCGCCGGATGCGAAATCACCCACTTGAGGAAGTACTGCGGCCAGCTCGTGACGCCGATCTCCTTGGCGAAGTCGGGGAGCGGCGTGCCCTCGACCAGCTTCGGGAGCCGCGCCTTCTCCAGCGGCATGTTGATCAGCACGGCGGTGCCCTGGTCGGCGGCGATCTTGAGGATGCGCTTCTCGGCCATGCGGTTGAAGATCGAGTAGCGCACCTGCACGAAATCGGGCTTGCCCTTCTCCAAGGTGTCGGCCAGCAGCTCGAAATACGGCGGTTCGTGGTGCGTGATGCCGACGTAGCGGATGCGGCCCTCCTTCTTCCATGCCTTGAGGATCGGCAGGATCACCGCGACGTTGGTGATACTATGCACCTGCATGACGTCGAACTGCTTGCGCCACAGCCGCTGCTGCGACTGCTCGAGCGATTTCAGCGCGTGGCTCTCATCGGCCAGGAAGTCGCCGGTCGACCAGATCTTGTTGGCGACGAACAACTTGTCGTTGATGCCGAGCGCGGTGGCGAAATCGCCGACCGTGATCTCGCCGCTGCCGTAGAGAGGCGAGGTGTCGACGAGGCGCGCGCCGCCGTTCCAGTAGGTGCGCATGACCTCGAGCAGGTGGTCGCGCTTTTCGCCGGGTATGGTGTCGAAGGTGAGGTAGCTGCCCAGACCGATGGCCGGCACCTTTTCGCCGGATGCGCCGAACGTCTTCATGACGACGTCGGCGGGCGGGTCGGTGAGACCCGGCGATTGCGCGAAGGCCGATCCGCCGCCCAGCATCAGCGCCCCCGGTGCCGCCGCGACAGCCGCGCCGGCAGCGGCGGATTTCAGCAGGTCGCGGCGGCTCGTGCCGGAAAGGGCACGGGCGGCGTTTTTGTCGTCGCTGCTCGATCGCGTCATGATGATCCCCATTCCAATGCCAGATGCTTCGCGTCGCGCCAGCGACGAGAGGCACTTTTCGATATTGGACCGCGCGCGGCGACGCGCAAGGCCCGGTGGGAGAACGCGCAGCGGCGGCGGGCGGATCAGGGGAGACAGTCGCGCGCGGCCGTCAGCCGACATCCGCGGCTTGTCTCCGGGATCCAAGGCCCCGTAGGGCGGGGTAAAGTTGGTAAGCGATGCGAGGCGTCTTACCCCTCGCGCGCCCCACCAGGGTCTTCGACCCTGGACCCGCTTTTGACAGGTCCAGGGGCTACGCTATGGCGTGGGTGGCAGGGGGCGGGTTCTGCAAGAAGCAGGCACCGCAAGTCCCCTTGCGACGCGAGGCGATCAGTTATCCAGGAAGCTCGCGCAGCTTCCGCGACCGGCTCGGGTGCTTGAGCTTGCGCAGCGCCTTGGCCTCGATCTGGCGGATGCGTTCGCGGGTCACCGAGAACTGCTGGCCGACTTCTTCCAGCGTGTGGTCGGTGTTCATGCCGATGCCGAAGCGCATGCGCAGCACGCGCTCCTCGCGCGGCGTCAGCGAGGCCAGCACGCGCGTCGTCGTCTCGCGCAGGTTCGACTGGATCGCGGCGTCGATCGGCAGCACCGCGTTGCGGTCCTCGATGAAGTCGCCGAGGTGGGAATCCTCCTCGTCGCCGATCGGCGTTTCGAGCGAGATCGGCTCCT
This sequence comes from uncultured Alphaproteobacteria bacterium, assembly GCA_963819775.1. Classification (GTDB taxonomy): domain Bacteria; phylum Pseudomonadota; class Alphaproteobacteria; order Rhizobiales; family Hyphomicrobiaceae; genus JAKAML01. The sequence goes on along the minus strand of CAWFXM010000006.1, from coordinate 122,335 downwards.
TGGCGATCTTCAGGACCTTGCGCACCTTCTCCAGCGGCATGGCGAGCTTTTCGGCCAGTTCCTCCGGCGTCGGCTCGCGGCCGATCTCGTGCAGCATCTGCCGCGACGTGCGCACGATCTTGTTGATCGTCTCGATCATGTGCACGGGGATGCGGATGGTGCGCGCCTGATCGGCGATCGAGCGGGTGATCGCCTGCCGGATCCACCACGTGGCGTAGGTCGAGAACTTGTAGCCGCGGCGGTACTCGAACTTGTCGACCGCCTTCATCAGGCCGATGTTGCCTTCCTGGATGAGGTCGAGGAACTGCAGGCCGCGGTTGGTGTACTTCTTGGCGATCGAGATGACGAGGCGGAGGTTGGCCTCCACCATCTCCTTCTTGGCCTGGCGGGCTTCGCGCTCGCCCTTCTGCACGGCCTTGACGATGCGGCGGAACTCGGGGATCTCGAGGCCGGTCTCGGTGGCGAGCGTGTGGATCTCGCCGCGAGATTCTCGATCTGCTTGCGTCTCGTCCTTGACGAACGTGCGCCCACTTCTTGCCCTTGGCTGCCGATGCGCTCGAGCCAGGTCTGGTCGAGCTCGTTGCCGAAGTACTCGTCGATGAAGTCCTGGCGCGGCACGCCGTAGCTGTCGGCGAGGCGCATCAGCCGGCCTTCGAGGCCGACGAGGCGCTTGTTGATGCGCGTAGAGCTGCTCGACCAGGCTCTCGATGCGGTTGTTGTTGAGCGACAGGCTCTTCACGTCGGCGATGATCTCCTCGCGCAGCTTCTCGTAGGCCTTCTGCTGCTGGCGCGAGCCCTGCTCGCCCGCGACCTGCTGCTCGAGCTTCTTGTCCTGCTGCTTGCGCAGCTTCTTGTAGGTGGCGGCGATGCGGTCGAAGGTCTCGAGCACCTTCGGCTTCAGCTCGGCTTCCATGGCGGCGAGCGACAGCGCGTTCTCGAAGTCGTCCTCGTCGTCGATCTCGCCCTCGGGCGGCGTGCTCGCCGCGCCTCGTCGGCCGGCGGCGGCTCGGCGGGCGCCTCGGCCGCCGACCAGCGCCGGCGGCGGCGCCTTGGCCTCGGGGCCCTCGTAGGTCGCTTCGAGATCGATGATGTCGCGCAGCAGAATCTTGCCTTCGTTCAGCTCGTCGCGCCAGATGATGATGGCCTGGAACGTCAGCGGGCTTTCGCACAGGCCGGCGATCATCGCCTCGCGGCCGGCCTCGATGCGCTTGGCGATGGCGATTTCGCCCTCGCGCGACAGCAGCTCGACCGAGCCCATCTCGCGCAGGTACATGCGCACGGGATCGTCGGTGCGCTCGGTCGGCTCGGCGCGGGTCTCGGTCGTTGCGACGGCAGACGACGTGGCGTGGCGCAGCGCGCGGCTCTCTTCCTCGTCGGGCTCGTCGGCGCCTGCGGCCTCCTGCGGCTCCTCGCCTTCCTCCGTCTCGACGACGTTGATGCCCATGTCGGACAGCATCGCCATCGTGTCTTCGATCTGCTCGGAGGACACCTCCTCCGACGGCAGCACGGCGTTCAGCTCGTCGTAGGTGACGTAGCCGCGCGCCTTGGCGGTCTTCAGCAGCTTCTTGACGGCCTGATCGGAGAGATCGAGCAGCGGGCTGTCGCGCTCGGGCGTCTCGGCGCCGTCGCCGCCTGTTCCTCGGTCTTGCTTGCGTTTGCCGTGGACGTGCTCTGGTCGCGAATCCGTCGTGGAGCTTCGATTCAGGACCGTGCGCCAGAGAGGCTCGGCCCGCGCGATCAGCACCAAATTCGTGCGACGGATCCGTCGCCGCCATCGCAGGCATCGGCGAATTCGCCAGTGGGGCCGGCAACAAGCCGGGTCTGGCGCGCCACCGTACCTGTCGCCCGTCGTCCTTGGCCTGCACCGCACGTGGCCGGCTCAGCCTCGATCCTCGGTCAATGTGCGATCGCACGCCTGCATGTCGCGTCCTTCGCCGCTACCGGCAGTCTGCGGTCACAGGCTGGTCGACTCGCCAGCTGAGGCCTGCAGTTGCCTTGGATGCTCGCAGATGCGCGCCAGCGCCTCCTCGCTAGCCGTCCTCGTGCCAAGCCTGCTCAGCGCTTCGAGCGGCCCGCTTCAGGCCGACCTGCCTCTCGTGCAGCGCGAGGGCGTGGCGCCAGCCAACTTCCACCTCGGCGTGCGGGGCATCAGGCTCTGCGAACCTATCGCACTTATGCGTAATGGAGCGCTCGACGAGGTCTACGACCTTGTCCGAGGCCCGTTTTGCTCAATTGGGAGCGTAAGGCGTGCCCTGTCAAGAGAATTGTCCAGCCGCATGCAGCCGAAAGTATGGCATCCCGCAGCCGCGACAGCGGCAGCGAGGTCAAGGTCAAGGTCGGCGATGCTTCTCGGCGTGCTCGTCGATCAGCCAGGGGTGGTTGAGCGAGTGTCGCGCATCAGCAGCGCCTCGCGCATCGGGCAGCGTGGCGACCTGTGCCGAGACCATGCCGCTCTGCAACAGGCTGGCGGTGCGCTGGGCGCTGGGCGGCGGGCCGAATGCGCCGCGCCCGTCGGGGCAGCCGGCCGCCGCGGCCCGACCCGGCTCGCGCCACGGATCGTCGGCGCGGGGCATCATGTCGGGCGGCCTGCGGTGCGGGCGGCGTAGGCGCCTTGGGCTGCCATTCGCGGCGGGCGAACCGCTCGCATAGCCGATCCGGACCGGCCGCCGCCTTGAGCGCGCTGGCCGGGCAGCGGCTGGCCCCACGCCTCGGCGAGGCGGCGGCGGACGTCCTGCTCGTAATGCCCGCGCACGACGGCATCGGCGATCCTCTGGGTCAGCGTTGCGCAGCTGCAGCTCGAGTCCCGCGCGGCGCTCGGGCGTCGACCAGTCGCCGCTCGCCCACTCGCGCTCGAACAGGACCGTCGACAGCGGCCGCGTGCGGGCCAGCACCGTCTCCATCGCGGCCGGACCCTGCTGGCGGATGAGGTCGTCGGGATCGAGGCCGTCGGGCAGGAAGGCGAAGGCGACGCTGGTGCCGGGCTTCAGGTGCGGCAGCACGACGTCGATGGCGCGGAAGGCCGCTTTGCGCCCAGCGCTGTCGCCGTCGAAGCAGAGGATCGGCTCGGGCGACATGCGCCACAGGAGCTTGACCTGATCCTCGGTCAGCGCGGTGCCGAGGGGCGCGACGGCCTCGGCGAAGCCGCCCTCGTGCAGCGCGACGACGTCCATGTAGCCTTCGACGGCGATGATGCGGCCCTTGTCGTGGGCGGGCCCGCGCGCGCGGTGGGCGTTGAAGAGCACGTGGCCCTTGTGAAACAGCGGCGTCTCGGGCGAGTTCAGGTATTTGGCCGGCGGCGTCGGGATCGAGCGCCCGCCCGCCGAAGGCGATGATGCGGCCCTTGCAGGTCGGTGATCGGGAACATGACGCGGTTGCGGAAGCGGTCGTAGGCGACGGGGATGTCGTCGCCGCCGATCAGCATGCCCGACTGGGTCATCTCGTCGAGCGTGAAGCCCTGCTTGGCGAGGTGCTCCTTCAGCGCCGAGCGCGACGTTCGGCGCATAGCCGAGCCGGAACGCGGCGATCGGTCTCGCGCTGCAGGCCGCGCTTGTCGATGTAGCGCCGCGCCTCGGCGCCGGCCGGTCCACGCAGGCTGTCCTCGAAGAACTTGGCCGACGGCATCGAGCAGGAGGTAGAGCCGCTGCCGCGTCGTCCTCGACCGCGGCCTCGTCGCGCGCTCGATCTTCGGCATCGGCACGCCGGCCTCGGCAGCCAGCCGCTCGACGGCCTCGGGGAACGTCAGGCCCTCGGTCTTCATGAGGAACTTGAAGATGTCGCCATGCTCGCCGGAGGCGAAGCAGTGGTAGAAGCCCTTCTGGTCATTGACGAAGAAGGACGGCGTCTTCTCCACCTTGAACGGCGACAGGCCGGCGTACTCGCGGCCCTTCTTCTTGAGCGCGACCTTGCGCGACACGACCTGGCTGACCGGCAGCCGCGCGCGGATCTCGTCGAGAAAGTGCGGCGGAAAGCGCATCGGTGCCCAGTGCTCGTGGCCAGTGCTCGTGGAACGGCCGCAAAACGGCCTGACGATCATCGAGGCTTAGGGTGATTCGCACGGTGCGATGCCGGAACCCGCCAGCGGCAGGCGCGCTATCGCGAACAAATACCCGCTATCCACAGGCTCCGGCCTCGAGCCGGGCAACAGTGGGCCGGCGTGGCTACTTCAGGAGTTCCTTGACGGCCCCGTTGGCCTTGGCGAAGTCCATGCGGCCAGCGAAGCGCTCTTTCAGCACGGACATGACCTTGCCCATGTCCTTGAGCCCGCAGCAGGCGAGCTCCTTCATCACGCCAGCCACGGCCGCGCGCATTTCGGCGTCGGTCATCTGGGCGGGCAGATACTCGGAGATGACGGCGATCTCCGCCTCTTCCTGCTCGACGAGGTCGGTACGGCCGGCGCCGGCGAACAACGTGATGCTCTCGCGGCGCTGTTTGATCATCTTCTGCAGCAGCGTCAAAATCTCGTCGTCGGTGATCTTGTCGCGGCCGGTGGCGAGGCCCTGGCCATCGACGGGCGCCGCCAGATCGCGGTCCTTGATTGCGGCAGTGACCAGCCGCAATGTCGCGAGCCGGCGCTTGTCGCCCGATTTCATGGCGTCCTTGACGGACTGATTGATGCGGTCGCGCATGGGATACTCCTGGCCGTGGGGCGGTGATGTATTTGCTTCGCGCCGCAGCCGCAAGGACGCATGTGATGACCGAAGGTTCCGGTATCAAGTGGCGCAGGGGGTGCGCGCGGCGTTGACCGGGGCAGCCGCTTCACCTAGGTTCCGCGCCGATCCGATCGAAACGGGGCTCGGGCCAGCTCATCCGCAGCGGGCCAGGCTGCAGCTTGGACGCGGCGGTACGCCGCGCCACACATCCGCGCGGACTTCGTCTCTCCGCGCCGAGGAGCATCCATGACCACGCAAACGCCCCCGACAGCCGATCACCCCGCGCCAAAGGCCCCCGCACCTTGGGCCGATGCACCGCTGACGGCGCGGCTGGTGCTGGCCGACGGCACCGTCATCGCCGGGCGAGGGCTCGGCGCGGTCGGCGCGGCCACCGGCGAGGTCTGCTTCAACACGGCCATCACCGGCTATCAGGAGATCCTGACCGACCCGTCGTATGCCGGGCAGATCGTCACCTTCACATTCCCGCACGTGGGCAACGTCGGCACCAACGCCGAGGATACCGAAACGTCCAATCTCGCCGCGCGCTCGGGCGTGCGCGGCTGCGTGCTTCGGGCCGACATCACCGAGCCGTCCAACTATCGTGCGACGAGCCACTTCGACCGCTGGCTGAAGGAGCGCGGCATCGTCGGCATCGCCGGCGTCGATACGCGCGCGCTGACCGCGCTGATCCGCGAGAAGGGCATGCCCAACGGCGTCATCGCGCACGAGCCCTCGGGCAAGTTCGATCTCGACAAGCTCAAGGCCGACGCCAAGGCGTGGCCGGGTCTCGACGGCATGGACCTCGTGCCCGACGTCACCTCGGGACAGAGCTACACCTGGGACGAGACGCGCTGGGTGTGGGACAAGGGCTATGGCCGCAACGAGCACCCTGAGTTCCACGTCGTCGCCATCGACTATGGCCTCAAGCGCAACATCCTGCGCTGCCTCGCATCGGCCGGGTGCAAGGTGACGGTGGTGCCCGCGACTGCCTCGGCGGAGGAGGTGCTGGCGCGCAAGCCCGATGGGGTTTTCCTGTCGAACGGCCCTGGCGATCCGGCGGCGACGGGCAAGTATGCCGTGCCGGAAATCCAGAAGCTGGTCGGATCGGGGCTGCCGGTGTTCGGCATCTGCCTCGGCCATCAGATGCTGAGCCTGGCGCTCGGTGGCAAGACCAAGAAGATGCACCAAGGTCACCACGGCGCCAACCATCCGGTCAAGGACCACACCACCGACAAGGTCGAGATCGTATCGATGAACCACGGCTTCACGGTGGATCGCGATAGCCTGCCCAAGAGCGTGGTGGAGACGCATGTGTCGCTGTTCGACGGCACCAACTGCGGCATCCAGCTCGATGGCCGCCCGGTGTTCTCCGTCCAGCACCACCCCGAGGCGAGCCCCGGCCCGCAGGACAGCCACTACCTGTTCACGCGCTTCACCAACATGATGCGCGCGCAGAAGGGCACCGCGGCAGTCAAGGAGCGGTAACACGCGGGCTGACGTCGCAACCGGGGCACGGCTTCATTTCGACGTCGAAAAGGGCTAGTCTTTCAATATGAACGAGTTGGCTCACACCCGATTTTCCAGGCAACCAACGCAAGGTGCGGAGGGGCTTCCGCGCTGGCGGTGGACGCTTGCCGAGTTCGACAAGATGATCGAGAGCGGCCTTTTGACCGAGGATGATCGCGTCGAGCTGATCGAGGGAGAGCTGGTGCCGATGGCGGCGAAGGGCAATCGGCACGAACTCGTCAAGACCGAGCTCATCAACTGGATGTTCCGGCGCTTGGCGGCTGACGAGATGCTGGCGGTGGAATTGGGGTGGCGGCCCGGCGGCGATCTCTATATCGAGCCCGATGTGGTCATCTACTCGGCGCGGACCGTTGCCGAGTGCGGTACCGGCGGGTGACGCGATGCTCGTAGTCGAGATCGCCGATTCGAGCTTGCGCTATGATCTTGATCTAAAGGCGCGACATCTATGCTTCCCTCGGCGTGCGCGAGTACTGGGTGATCGACGCCAACACGCTGGAGACGACGGTGCATCTCGGGCCGTCGGCGGAGGGCTATGCGAGCGTAAGCGCGCACGCGGCAAGCGCGACGCTCGCGCCGGCGTTTTTGCCCGCCCTCACCCTCTCGCTCGGGGGATTGGCGATTGGGTAGGCCGGGTTCCGGGAGGGCGGGCGTGCGAGTTGCCGCCGTTTCGCTCGTAATCGCCATGTCTGCTCTTCCAGGCGTGGCGGATGGACCTCACGTCGATGTCGCAATCGCCGAACTTGCGGCGGCGTGGCGCGCGAAGCAGCCTGAGCATCCGCTGTTGGGACGCAGCTGGAACCACAGCGGCGGGGCCGAGCTCCACGACCTGCGCACCGGCCGATGGATGGGGTCGCGCTCTGCGACGATCACGGCGATGGGCATCAGCCTTGTCGGAGAGGTGCATGACAACGCTGAGCACCACAAGATCCAGGCCGCCGGCATCGACGGGGAAACCCGATCCGTCGTCTTCGAGCAGCTCCGTACCGACCAGCAGCCGGCGATCGACTCCTTCATGGCGCTTCCGAAAGAAAGCCGCACGCCCGACGCCTTCCTGAAGGCCGTGGACTGGGACAAGAGCGGCTGGGCGAAATATGACTACAAGCCACTGTTCCAGGCGGTGATCGCAGCGGGACTGCCGATCTACGGTGGCGATCCGCCGAGGACCTCATTCGCAAGGCGGCCAAGGAAGGGACGGCGGCGATCACGGCCGAAGAGCTGAAACGGCTCGGCTTGGACGTGCCGCTCGATGACAAGCTGCATGATGCGTCGCTCACCGAGATCGAGGAAAGCCACTGCGGCGCGATGCCGAAATCGGCGTTCGGCGGCATGGCGTTCGCGCAGCGGCTTCGCGATGCAACTCTGGCGGACGTGGCGCTCAAAGCCATGGAGAAGCACGGCGCGGTCACCGTGTTTGCTGGCAACGGGCACGTCAGAAGCGATCGTGGCGTGCCGTGGTACATCCGCCAACGCGCGCCGGACGTGCCGATGGATGCGACGATGCTGATCGAGGTCGAGGACGGCAAGACCGACCCGGACGCCTACGTGCCGCGCGGACCCGACGGCACGCCCGCCGCCGACGTCGTGCTCTTCACCCCGCGCGCCGAGCGCGACGACCCGTGCAAGGCATTCCAGAAGACGCCGCCTCGGCCCGCAGAATCGCCCAAAAACTGATCCAAACGGCCGTTGTGACCGAACTTTAACGGTGAAATGCCGTGTGAGACGGCTATAAGCACGCCGAATGTGCAGGGGAGACAACGACGTATGTGCAGGATTTGCGCGGCTGTGGGATTGGGCGTTCTGGTCGCGGGGGTCGCGATCGCCGGGCCTGTAAAGGCCGCCGATTGCGCCGCAGAAGTGACGGCGGCGTTCGAGAAGCAGCGCAAGACGAAGGCGTTCCGCATGAGCGCCGAGACCAAGGGTGATCAGGGCCCGGTGGCGATGCAGGTCGATTACGTGCCGCCCGACCGCATGCACCAGACCGTGCGCCACCCGTCGCACAAGGAGCCGCTGGAGACCATCGCCATCGGCCGCTGGGCGTGGGGCACGATGGGTGGCGGCTGGGAGGAACTGCAGCCGCAGTTCGCCCAGGCGGTCGTGGCGCACATGCGCCAGACACTGGTCGATCCGCTGCAGTCGCCCGCCGCTTTCACGTGCCTCGGCAAGCTGTCTTACGACGGCAAGGATTACGTCGCTTATCGCAGCGAGGACGGCGCCGCATCAGGTGCGGCGCAGCCGCCCGACAAGGGGCCCGGCGCGGCAGCCGCGAACCCGGCCAGCGCGGCGCTGGTGCGCACTGTCTATGTCGATCCGGCGTCGGGGTTGCCGATGTTCAATGTCGTCGCCGAAACCAAACCCGGCGCCGACCCGGTGTTCAAGGCCGTGTTCAGCTACCCGGCCGATCTCAAGATCGACGCGCCGCTCGGGGAGCCGAAGTAGTTCCGGACGAATCCGACGGTAGTATCGCCGAACCGAAGTGTGTGAGGACGTCATGACCAGAACGATCGCGTCTGCCGTGGTGATGTTTGCGGCGCTGATGACCGCCACGGCGGCCGGCGCATCGCAGCAGTGCAGCCAGGAAATGGGCGTCGCACTCGAGAACCAGCGCAAATCCGGCGCGTTCCGCATGGACGTGTTCATGATTGCCGAGCAGGGCCCGGTGAAGATGAGCGTCGACTACGTGCTGCCCGACCGCATGCGGCAAGTCGTGACCATGGTGCTGGACCCCAAGCCGGTCGAGACGGTGCTGGTCGGCAGCAAGGCATGGAGCCGCCAAGGTGCCGTTGGCCAGGGCGGCGACGCGCAGGGCGGCGCATGGTCGGTGGTGTCGGACGAGGTCACGCGCGACATGATCGACCAGGTCAAGCAAAGCGTCGCCGAGAAGCCCGAGGACGTGGGCCGTTGGGATTGCCTCGGCAAGCTGACCGTCGACGGCGTCGAGTTCAACGCCTACCAGGGCGGCGAGACGGGCCCCACCGACTTGAGCCCGGACGCCCAGAAAAAGCCGAAGAACGAAGCGGTGCGGATCATCTATGTCGATCCGGCGACGGGTCTGCCGGCGCGGTCGATCTTTGCCCGGCCCGACAAGCTCGACCGGCCGATCTTCAAGGCGACCTACAGCTATCCCAAGGATCTCAAGATCGAGCCGCCTGCCATGGTCAAGTAGGTCCGGCAGCGGCGGAACGGCGGGCATCGCCCCGCGGCTCAGGGTCTGAATGCAGGGCGTGGCGTTGGCCACAGCCCGTTTGCCGCAACGCAGCAACGGCTATGGCCAAGCGGCTCCACTTCGGATACACGACGGACTTGCCATCACAAAGCTGAGGACGGCGGCGGGCGCTCTGCGCCCCGCCGGGGTTCTTGCGCGCTGGCCCGGACGCTGGACACCGACGCTTGGCCGATCGCCTCGTGCCGATCGTCGCGCGCGGCCCGGACAAGAAACAGAAGGATGGGGTTCCGCATGCCGAAACGCACCGACATCAAGTCGATCCTCATCATCGGCGCGGGTCCCATCGTCATCGGGCAGGCGTGCGAGTTCGACTATTCGGGCACGCAAGCGTGCAAGGCGCTGCGTGCGGAGGGGTACCGGATCATTCTGGTCAACTCCAACCCCGCCACCATCATGACCGATCCGGAGCTGGCGGACGCCACCTATATCGAGCCGATCACCCCCGAGATCGTGGCCAAGATCATCGCCGAAGAGCGCCCCGACGCGCTGCTGCCGACCATGGGCGGCCAGACGGCGCTGAACACCGCGCTGGCGCTGCACAAGCAGGGCATCCTTTCAGCGCTGGGCGTCGAGCTGATCGGCGCCGACGCCGACGCCATCGACAAGGCCGAGGACCGGATGCGGTTCCGCGACGCGATGAAGAAGATCGGCCTCGAAACGCCGCGCTCGATGATGGCGCACAATCGCAACGAGGCGGCGGCGGCGGTGGAGTTCGTCGGGCTGCCGGCGATCATCCGTCCGTCGTTCACCATGGGCGGCACCGGCGGCGGCATCGCCTACAACAAGGAAGAATTCTTCGATATCGTCGAGCGCGGGCTCGACGCCTCGCCGACGACGCAGGTGCTGGTCGAGGAAAGCGTGCTCGGCTGGAAAGAGTACGAGATGGAGGTCGTGCGCGATCGCGCCGACAACTGCATCATCATCTGCTCGATCGAGAACATCGATCCGATGGGCGTGCACACCGGCGACAGCATCACCGTCGCGCCGGCGCTGACGCTGACCGACAAAGAATATCAGATCATGCGCGACGCCTCGCTCGCGGTGCTGCGTGAGATCGGCGTCGAGACCGGCGGCTCCAACGTGCAGTTCGCGGTCAACCCCGCCGACGGCCGTCTGGTCGTCATCGAGATGAACCCGCGCGTCTCCCGTTCTTCGGCCCTCGCCTCGAAGGCCACGGGCTTCCCCATCGCCAAGGTCGCGGCCAAGCTCGCTGTCGGCTACACGCTCGACGAAATCCAGAACGACATTACGGGCGGGGCGACGCCAGCATCGTTCGAGCCGACCATCGACTACGTGGTGACCAAGATTCCGCGCTTCGCGTTCGAGAAGTTCGCCGGCGCCGATCCGACGCTGACCACCGCGATGAAGTCGGTCGGCGAGGCCATGGCCATCGGCCGCACGTTCGCCGAGAGCCTGCAGAAGGCGCTGCGGTCGATGGAGACGGGGCTGACCGGCCTCGACGACATGGCGCTGGAAGGGCTCGGCCAGGGCGACGACAAGAACGTCATCCGCGCAGCGCTGTCGCAGCCGACGCCGGATCGCATCCTCAAGGTGGCGCAGGCGCTGCGGCTCGGCGTCGATGTCGAGACCGCGCACGCCTTCTGCAAGATCGACCCGTGGTTCCTGCGCCAGATGGAGGCCATCGTCGCGACCGAGGCGCGCGTCAAGACGCATGGCCTGCCGCAGACGGAAGGCCAGATGCGGGCGCTGAAGGCGATGGGTTTTGCGGATCAGCGGCTGGCCAAGCTCGCCGGGCTGTCCGAGGCGGAGGTGACCAAGCGGCGTCACGCGCTCGGCGTCAGGCCGGTGTTCAAGCGCATCGATACGTGCGCGGCCGAGTTCGCGTCGCCGACGGCTTATATGTACTCGACCTACGAGAGCAGCCTCGTGCATTCCGACGTCGGTGTGAGCGCCGGGCCGGTGTGCGAGGCGGCGCCGACGACACGCGAGAAGATCGTCATCCTCGGCGGCGGACCCAACCGCATCGGCCAGGGCATCGAGTTCGACTACTGCTGCTGCCACGCCTGCTTCGCGCTGACCAAGGCCGGCTATGAAACGATCATGGTCAACTGCAATCCGGAAACGGTATCGACCGATTACGACACCTCGGACCGGCTGTACTTCGAGCCACTGACGGCGGAGGACGTGCTCGAGATCATCCGCAAGGAACAATCGGCGGGAACGGTCAAGGGCGTGATCGTGCAGTTCGGCGGCCAGACGCCGTTGAAGCTCGCCGCCGCGCTGGAGGAAGCGGGCATTCCCATTCTCGGCACCTCGCCCGACGCCATCGATCTGGCGGAAGATCGGGATCGCTTCAAGGCGCTGATCGACAAGTTGGCTCTCAAGCAGCCTGATAGCGGCATCGCCAGGTCGCCCGGCGAAGCGCGCGCGGTGGCCGACCGCATCGGCTATCCGGTGGTCATCCGGCCGTCCTATGTGCTCGGCGGACGCGGCATGGAGATCATCCACGACGGCGCCGAGATCGACCGCTATGTGGCGCGGCTGTCGGCGACGCTCGACCGGCCGTCGGAGCTCGTGGTGTCGGACAAGCGGCCGCTGCTGGTCGATCGCTACCTGACGGATGCGGTGGAAGTCGATGTCGATTGCCTGTCGGACGGCAAGGACACCTTCATCGCCGGCATCATGGAGCATATCGAAGAGGCGGGCATTCATTCGGGCGACAGTGCGTGCTCGCTGCCGCCGCATTCGCTGACCGGCGACATGATCGCGGAGCTCGAACGGCAGACCCGCGAGTTGGCGCTGGCGTTGGGCGTGGTCGGTCTGATGAACGTGCAGTTTGCCATCAAGGACGGCACCGTCTTCATTCTCGAGGTCAATCCGCGCGCCTCGCGTACGGTGCCGTTCGTCGCCAAGGTGATCGGCGTGCCGGTGGCGGCGATCGCGTCGGAAGTGATGGCGGGGCGGCCGCTCGCGTCGTTCGGACTCAAGCCGCAGAAACTCGACCATATCGCAGTCAAGGAAGCGGTGTTCCCGTTTGCGCGGTTCCCTGGCGTCGATCCGATCCTCGGGCCGGAGATGCGCTCGACCGGCGAGGTGATGGGTATCGATCGCGATTTCGCGGTGGCGTTCGGCAAAAGCCAGATCGGCGCGGGCCAGAAATTGCCGTCGAGCGGCACGGTCTTCGTGTCGGTGCGGGAAGGCGACAAGGATCGCATCGTCGCGCCGTTGAGGGAGCTGGCGGCGATGGGGTTCAAAATCATCGCCACCCGCGGCACCAAGCGGCACCTCGAGCTGAATGGAGTTCAATGCGAGGTTGTCAACAAGGTGCTGGAAGGACGGCCGCATATCGTCGATGCGATGAAGAACCGGACGGTCGACCTCGTGTTCAACACAACCGAAGGCGCCAAAGCGCTGGCCGACAGCAAGGACATCCGGCGGACCGCCTTGCTCAACCATATCCCATATTATACAACTTTGGCTGGCGCCATCGCGGTCACTCGGGCGATCAAGGCGCTCAAGGCCGACATTCTGAAGGTCGCGCCCTTGCAGAGTTACAATATCCGCGCATCCTAGTCGCGGTACGGGTGATTCCGGGGCGCAAGGCGTTCGGGATCGCGGACGGACCTATCCAAACGCTTGCGAAAGCGAAGTCGTTACGAGCCACGCACACAATGTGCGGGCGACGGGGAGACGTAAGAGATGTCGATGGAACGAGTTCCGATGACGACCGAGGGCTTTGCAACGCTCGAGGCCGAGCTGCAGCGCCTCAAATCGCAGGAGCGTCCGCGGATCATCCAGGCCATCGCCGAAGCGCGTGCTCACGGCGACCTTTCGGAAAACGCCGAGTACCATTCGGCCAAGGAAGCGCAGGGTATGAACGAGGCCAGGGTCGCCGACATGGAGGACAAGCTGTCGCGCGCCGACGTCATCGATACCTCGAAGCTGTCGGGGACGACCATCAAGTTCGGCGCCACGGTGACGCTCGTCGACGAGGACACCGAGGAGAAGGTCAAGTACCGGATCGTCGGCGATATGGAAGCCAGCGTGAAGGACGGCAAGATCTCGATCTCGTCGCCGATTGCGCGCGCGCTGATCGGCAAGGCCAAGGGCGAGACCGCCGAAGTCACGACGCCCAAGGGCTCGCGCAGCTACGAAGTGCTCAAGGTCGAGTGGAAGTAACGCCGAGAGAGCCACGGTGCCCCGTCAACGGCTGCTGCTGCCTGCGAGTTGCACGGGAACGCCCGGCTCGCGCTTGGCCTGCCGGATGGCGAGCGAAGTTTTGACGCTCGCCACGTTGGGCGCCGCAGTCAATTGATTGAGTAGGAAGTCCTGGAAGGCTGCGAGGTCGGGCGCCACGCACTTCAGCATGTAGTCGCTTTCTCCCGACAGCATGTAGGCTTCCCGGACCAGTGGCCAACCGAGCACGCGGTTCTCGAACGCGCGCAGGTCGGTCTCAGACTGGTTGTGCAACCCGACCATGGCGTAGGCGGTGAGCGGGAACCCTAATGCACGCTCGTCGACGAGGACGGTGTATCCCGAGATCAATCCAGCTTCTTCCAGCGCGCGCACGCGGCGCAGGCAGGGCGGTGCGGACAGCCCGACGCGAGACGCCAAAGCGACGTTGGTGATGCGACCGTCGCTTTGCAGCTCTTTGAGGATGCGCCAGTCGGTGGCGTCCATGCGGTGGGTCATGTCGTGGGTGGGTCCGTGGTGCGGCGGAAGTCGCGCAATGATCGTATCGTTTATCGTTCGCGATTTTGCAAATGTTGCGCCGGGCTGACGCGGCTAAAATGCCAGTGCATGATCCGGTCCGTGCGTCTGCATGACACTCGACAGAGCCTCGCAATCGGAGCCAACTCGCTGCCATGACGGCATTAAACCAATTTCACACTGCCTCGGGGCAGGCGGCTGCTGCGCCGCTGCATCCGCTCGCTGGGGCGTCGTGCTGGATGATTTCAGACGGCAAGGCGGGCCACGAGACGCAGGCGCGCGGGGTGGCGGATGCCCTGGGCGTGACGGTGGAGACCAAGCGCGTTGCGCCGAAAGGACCGTGGCGGTGGGCGGCGCCGTGGGGTCCGGTGTCGCCAGCGGAAAAGTTCGGCCAGCCGGGCAGCCAGTTCGCGCCGCCGTGGCCTCGGATCGCGATCGCGGTCGGCCGGGCGAGCATCCCGTATATTCGCGCGCTGAAACGCCGGGCGGGTCCTGCGACGTTCACGGTGGTGCTCGAGGATCCCAAGGCCGGCAAGGGCATCGCCGACTTTCTGTGGGTGCCAGCTCACGATCCACTGCGAGGCGCGAACGTGATGACGACGCTGACCGCGCCGCACAATTTTTCGGGCGCGCGGCTGGCGGAACTCCGCCGGCACGTTCCAGACGCCATCGCGGCGCTGCCGGAGCCGCGCATCTCGGTGATCCTTGGTGGCAAGAACGCGGTCTACCGGTTCAAGGACCAGGACGACGACCGGCTGGCGGCGGCCTTGCGGTCATTGGGCGACCTCGGCGCGAGCTTCATGATTACGACGTCCCGGCGCACACATGCGCGGCTGCTCGGGGTCGTTGAGACGGCGACGGCAGGGCGTCCGCGCATCATCTATACTGGCGAGGGGGACAACCCCTATCCCGAGTTCCTGGCGCATGCCGATGCGCTGGTGGTGACGGCTGACAGCGTCAATATGACGGGCGAGGCGTGCGCCACGGGACGGCCGGTGTACGTCTTCACGCCGTCGGGCGGTTCGGACAAGTTTCGCCGGTTTCATCAAGCGCTTCGCGACAATGGTGCAACGCGGGAATTGCCTGATCGCGTCGATGTGATGCCGGAATGGCGTTATGCACCGCTTGATTCGAGCCGGCAGATCGCCGAAGAAATCGAACGGCGCTATGAGCGGCGCTGCGCGATGCTGGGGGGGATCATGGCCGCGGACCCGGCGGCATAAGAAACGCCGCGGACCCGGCGGCATAAGAATGCGCGGCGATACCGCCACTTGAGTCAGGTCAAGATGCGGTCGTTGTTCTCTGTTTGAAGTCGGCGAACACTGGCCGCAAGTCAGGTTGCAATGCTGGAAGGGAACGTCATGGCGCATCTCAATCTCGATAAGCTTCGCAATGCCAAGGTCGAGCAGGAGCCCTACCTCTACACCGTAGTGCCCGGCTTCTTGTCGCCCGACAGCGTGGCCAAGATCAACGCGACCTATCCCAACATCGAAAAGGGCGGCTCGTATCCGATCGAGAGTCTCGACCGGAACATGACCATCAAGTCGGTCATCGACGAGCTCGATGGGCCTGAGTTCCAGAAGATCATCGCCGAGAAGTTCGGCGTCGCGCTCGACGGGCGGCCGAAGATGTATTCGCTGCGCGGCTACACGCGCGCCAAGGACGGCCAGATCCACACCGACAGCAAGGACAAGATCATCACCGTGCTGGTCTACCTCAACCAGGACTGGAAGCAGGATGGCGGTCGTTTGCGCATTCTGAAGAACGGGCACGATGTCGACGACTACGTGGCCGAGGTGCCGCCGGACAACGGCACGCTGCTGGTGTTCAAGCGCGCCGACAACTCCTGGCACGGCCATCACCCGTTCGAAGGTCAGCGCCGGTCGCTGCAGATGAACTGGATGACGAGCGAAGGCTCGAAGGGCTGGCACAAAGTGCGCCACTCGATCTCGGCGGCGGTGAAGAAGCTGACCGCGGCGTGACGAAGGGCATGACGGGCGCTTCGGTTCCGGGGGACTGGGTCGAGCACTCACTACCCCCCATGCAAAACGTGGCATCGCCATGATGGAAGTGGCGGCGGGATCTCCGCTGGCGGCTGCCGGCACCCGCTCACGTCCACCCTATGTCGAGCATCCGTCCGCCGCTCGCCGCCTCTGGCTGACGGCCGAGATGCTCGTGCTGTTCGTGGGCGCGCCGCTGCTGATGATGCAGGCCGTGCACGTCCACAAGGTGCCGGTGTGGGCTGCGCTGTTCCCGGTGCTCGTGGGACTGATCGCCTACCTGTTGTGGGACCGCACCTTCTCGCTGCGGCAAGAGGTGACGCAGGGTGTCGGCTTCAGCACGCTGGTGTCGATTCTCGCGGTGCTGCTGGTCGGCGGCGGGGCGGTCGCGACCTACGTGGCGCAGGAAATGCCGGACAAGTTTTTGTCGCTGCCGCGTGAGCGCCCCGGCGTGTGGCGCAAGGTGCTGACCAACTATCCGTTCTTGTCGGTGCTGGCCCAGGAGTTCATCTACCGGACGCTGTTCTTCCATCGCTACGGCCCGCTGTTCGGCCGCTGGCGCTGGGGTCTCGTGCTGGCCAGCGGCCTCGCCTTCGGCATCGGCCACATCATCTTCAAGAATTGGGTCGCCGTGGCGATGACCACCATCGGCGGCATCTTCCTGGCTTGGCGCTATGCCGACACGCGCTCGTTCTGGGCGGTGTGGATCGAGCATACGATTTGGGGCTGGCTCGTCTTCACGGTCGGACTTGGCGGCTTCTTCTTCACAGGCATCGCCACAGGGTGGCGGTTCAGCCTGTGAGGCGCGCGCCGCCATTGAGCGCGGCTCGGCAATCAGCTAGAACCCGGCCAACCCATTCTCATCGGCACACACCAGGAGGCCCGCCCCATGGCGAACCCCCAATACGTCTATCACATGCACAAGCTGTCGAAGGCCTACCCGGGCGGCAAGCAGGTGCTGAAGGACATCAACCTGTCGTTTTTCCCCGGCGCCAAGATCGGCGTCGTGGGTCTCAACGGCTCGGGCAAGTCGACGCTCTTGAAGATCATGGCCGGCGTGGTCGACGACTTCATCGGCGAAGCGCGGCCGGCTGAAGGGATCAAGGTCGGCTATCTGCCGCAGGAGCCGGCGCTCGACGCGACCAAGGACGTGCTCGGCAATGCCATGGAGGGCGTCGCCGAGAAGAAGGCGATCCTCGACCGCTACAACGAGATCGCGTCGAACTACACCGACGAGACCGCCGACGAGATGACCCAGCTTCAGGATCAGATCGACGCCCAGAACCTGTGGGATCTCGACACCCAGGTCGAGCAGGCGCTCGACGCGCTGCGCTGCCCGCCGGGCGATGCCGAAGTGACCAAACTCTCGGGCGGCGAGAAGCGGCGCGTGGCGCTGACCAAGCTGCTGCTGTCGAAGCCCGACATCCTGCTGCTCGACGAGCCGACCAACCATCTCGACGCCGAAAGCGTGGCCTGGCTCGAACGCTACCTGAAGGAGTACACGGGCTGCGTGATCCTCGTCACCCACGACCGCTACTTCCTCGACAACATCACCGATTGGACGCTGGAATTGGACCGCGGCCAGGGCGTGCCGTGGAAGGGCAACTACTCGTCGTGGCTGGAGCAGCGCGCCAAGCGCGAGATGGCCGAGAAATCCGCCGAGGAGAACAAGCAGCGCGCGCTGTCTCGCGAGTTGGAGTGGATCAGGGCCTCGCCAAAGGCTCGCCAAGCCAAGTCGAAGGCGCGCATCACCGCCTATGAGAAGTTGGCCGACGAGGCGGCCCGCGAGACCAACGGCAAGGCGTCGATCCAGATCGCCACCGGGCCGCGGCTCGGCGGCGTCGTCATCGAGTGCGACGGTCTCTCGAAAGCGTTCGGCGACCGCATGCTGATCGACGATCTGTCGTTCAAGCTGCCGCCCGGCGGCATCGTCGGCGTCATCGGCCCCAACGGCGCCGGCAAAACGACGCTGTTCAAGATGCTGACCGGGGCGGAGAAGCCCGACAAGGGCACGATCCGGCTCGGCGAGACGGTGCAGATCGCCTACGTCGATCAGAGCCGCGCCCACTTGGACGACAAGAAGACCGTATGGGAAGAGATCTCGGGCGGGCTCGACCAGATGCTGCTCGGCGGCAAGAAGGAAGTGCCGAGCCGCGCCTATTGCGGCTGGTTCAACTTCAAGGGGGCGGACCAGCAGAAGAAGGTCGGGCTGCTGTCGGGCGGCGAGCGCAACCGTGTGCATCTCGCCAAGTTGCTCAAAGAGGGCGGCAACCTGCTGCTGCTCGACGAGCCGACCAACGACCTCGACACCGAGACGCTGTCGGCTTTGGAGTCGGCGCTCGAGGACTTCCCCGGCTGCGCCGTGGTCATCTCGCATGACCGCTTCTTCCTCGACCGTCTCGCCACGCACATCCTCGCCTTCGAGGGCGACAGCCACGTCGAGTGGTTCGAGGGCAACTTCGCCGAATACGAGGAAGACAAGAAGCGCCGCCTCGGCGACCAGGCCGTCGAGCCCCACCGCATCAAGTTCAAGCGGTTCGAGCGGGCCTGAGCAGTGTGGCGCACGCCGTCGCCACACTTCGAGCCAAACATGAAAACACCCGCCAGCGATGCTGGCGGGTGTTTTTCTTGCGCAGGATTTGAACGGGAAGGGCGTCGATCAGGCTCAGTTCGCGCTCGCCGAGCGGCGTTTGGCGACGGTCGCTTGCGAGACTTCGCCGGCAGAGATCAGCGCGTTGAGGCAGCGCGACGACAGCTTGGGTCCATTGGACTTCATGCAGCTGCGGAGCGAGGCGCTGCCGACTGCGTGCGAACTGCAATAGGCGAAGTAATCGGACATGCAAGCGCTGCGCACGTTGCCGGAGACCGCGCTGGCGGCGGTGGAGACGGCCAAGCTCGCCGCGGCGGCGACGAAGGTTGTGACGGCGAGGCGAGCGGTGGACGTGCGGATCATGGCGGACTCCGAAGGTCGAGGGCGCGGCGGATGGAACAGGGTCATTCATCAAAGGGTAAGGTTAATGCTGCGCTGATTTGCCCAAGATGTCCTTAACGTCTGGGCAACGAGCAGAAAAAAGTCATCGCTTGTGGCCGCTCGGCCCTGGCATCGGGGCGGCGGCTGGCCACGAAGGATGACGCGGCGCCTCATCCGAGCCCCATTCGGCGGCACCATGGCGGCGGCGGGCGGATCGGACCGCTGCAGGGGGAGGCGCATCATGTCGAACGCAGGGGGCAAGCTGCCGGTCGGGAACCTGTCCGACCCCAACGAGCTGGCGCAGCAGTCGGCAACGGGCGTCGATGGCAACCGGATAGCCGCCGTGGTCTCGGCCATCGCGCTGCTGTTCTCGGGTTACAGCCTGTGGGAGACGTCGCTCAAGCAGGCCGACGTGGCGGTGTTCGTGCCGCCGGTGATCCAATACTCCGCACCTTATCAGAATTCGAACTTCGAGATGATCGCGATCCCGATCACACTCGTCAACGAAGGCGCGCGCACGGGCTCGGTGCTGTCGATGGAACTGGCGGTCACCGATCCGCGCTCGGGCGCGACCAAGCTGTTTTATGCGGCGGACCTCGGCAACTGGAGCATGGAGCGGGCGCGGTCGCGGTCGTTCACGCCGTTTGCGCCGATGTCGCTCGCCGGCCGGACCAGCCGCACGGAAACGGTGATCTTCTACACGCGCGGCGAGGATCAGAAGCCGAACGAGATCATCCGCGAGCTCGGGCCGTACCGCATGACGTTGACGCTGGAAGTGGCGGAGAATGTGGACTTCGGCGCGCTCGATAAACTGTGGCGGAAGGCTGCGCCGCGAGTCTCGTTCGAGCGCGAGCTGAAGCAATACGACGCCCGCGCATTCCAGAACGGGACGCTGCCGCTCACCAGCAAGGACTGGCGCTCGGCTACCAGTATGCCGGCCAACTGACGATCCGCCCGCAGCCGGTAGCGTGGAGGCCAAGCAACTCTGCGATGCCGATTAGGCTGGCGCGGGCCTTGCAAACCATCCGCCAGCGGTAGTTTCCGCCGGCGTTCTTCGCCGGAGTGACGGGGCTGCCGCATTGGAACTGTTTCAGCGGAGCGCGCGCATGCTGTCGTCCATGCAGCTTTACATGTTCATCATGTTCTGTGTCACCGTGGTGCTGGTGTTTCTCGCCGAGTTCGGCACCAACCAGCGGTTCAAGCGGGCGATGGCGCTGGCGTCGATCGCAACAGTGAGTACCGCCATCGCGGCGCTGGTGCGCGATCCGCCCAAGGCCGGTGAGTGGCCGACCATGACGTGGGTGCTGCAAGGCGAGCCCGCCAGGAAGAAGCAGACGCGGACGGCCTACGTGCGAACCGGCGACGACGAGGGGCCGGACGAGGTCGACCATGTGGTCGAGGAGAAAAAGAGCCGCATCGCCGACGGCAGTACGGCGGCCGAGCGGTTGGAAGGGGTGTTCCTCGCAGCCTTCAAGGCGCCACGCGATCCCGGACCGTCGGCCGGCGACACGGTTCGCGATTGTGATCGTTGCCCGGAGATGGTGCTGGTGCCGGCGGGGACGTCGCGCATCGGCGCGGATGTGGACGACGCGGCCGCAACGCGCGCCGAGCGTCCGCAGCGCACGGTCAAGATCTGGCCGGGCTTCATGATGTCCCGCGCCGAGGTTTCGGTCGAACAGTACAACGCATTCGCCACCGCGACCCAGCGCGCGCCGGGCCGTTGCGAGGATGCCGGGCAGATGGACGCAGGCGCGGCTGCGACGTGCGTGAGCCATGCCGACGCCAAGGCTTACGCCGCGTGGTTGGCGCGTATCACGGGCAAGGCCTATCGCTTGCCGTCGGCCGCTGAATGGGAGTACGTGGCGCGCGCCGAGCAGGCCGGACCGGACAAACTGGCGACATGGCCGTCGGGGCGCGAGGAATTGAGCCGCGTGGCCCAGATGGCGGATTCGTCACCGCATCCGTGGACCTTCACCGGCCTCGGCGGCGGCGTGGCGGAAATCACCGCGGATTGCTGGCACGACGACCTCAGCCGGCTGCCCGCGAACGGCGAAGTGTTCGAGCCCGATCAGGGTTGCGCGCTGCGGGTTTTGAAAGACGGCCCGGAGCGTTCGTTGACGCAACCGCGACGCCCGTCGGCGCGGCGGCCAATCGCCTCCTCCGCTGCCGACCAGCGTACCGGGTTCCGTATCGTGCGCAGTTTGAAATAGGCTCGAAACCGCGCAGAGTAGTCGGTGCGTCAGCGGTTGAGGGCGACGACGAGAGCCTTGGGATTTCCGCCGTTCTCGCCGATGTAGTTCTCGAACAGGTTCTTGAGGAACGGCGACATCCAGAAGCCGACCACCTGTGCGTCGCGCACCTTGAAGCTCGCGCCGCTGCGCACCAGCCACCAGCGCACGTCGTAGTTTTCGCCGCTGCGCAGCGTGATACGGCTATCGACATAGACGCCGTTGCTGTCCTCGGTCGTCTGCGCCATGGCTACGGCGGAGGCGACGGGATACTTCGGCGAATTGGTGGCAGCGTAGCGGGCGATGAAGCTGATCAAGCCCGAGAAGTAGGTGGGCCGATCGGTGGCGGCGAGGACGCGCGCATAGCTGCCGAGTGACGACATGCCGATGTGAGGGATGTCGGCGTGGCGGCGGATGACGGCCGCGAAGGCTTGCGGCGAACTGGTGCGGGCGGCGGTGACCAGCTCGTTGGCGACGCGCTGCATGTAGGTGGCGGGCGCCTCTGCGCGGACCGCTGGAGTACCAGCGAAGACGCCGATCATCACGGCGAGGGCGGCAAGCCAGTGGCGCGCATTGGCCAAGGCCATAGAGGCCGGCGTGACCGTGACGGCGCCCGAGCGGCGGCAGGAATTGACGGCAATCGGCATGGGCGGCGTGCTCCATGATGGGATGGCATTCGGTCGCGACGCTGCACACCAAAGCCGTCCGATTTATGATCCAGGCAAGACACAAGCACGGCGAGTAGGGGGCGTCAAAGGTGCAGACCGACGCGGCTGATATGCGTCGTATGACAGTGATGTTATGCAGTTTGCGAGCTGAAGGCCGGGAAGGCGGCGGTCGCGCTGGCGACCGGCCGCTCGTAGAGCAGGCGCGCCGAGATCTCTTGCGCACCCAGCAGATGGCAAACGCGGTCGAGCTCGGCCTGCGAAAAGCGCGGCGCGATGGCGAGCAGCACCGAACGCGTCGGATCGTCGTGCAGCAGTATGAGTTCGTGCCGCACACCAGAAAGCGACGCGCGCACGTGATGGGCGACGCCCGTGTAAGACGTGAAGGGCGCGGACCACGTACGGCCGCCGAACAGACCCCGCTCGTCTACGGTCACCGCGTAGTTGCTCAAGGTGACGATGCGCCGCGCCGACAGCCGTTGCGCCAAACGTTTAGCGGGCCAGCCGAGCAGAGCGGTCCAGACGGCAAGGCCGAAGCCCAGCTGCAGCACGCTTCCGGGTTGCTCGATCATCAGGCTCCGCGCCGCGGGTGCCTCGATCAAATGCA
Organism: uncultured Alphaproteobacteria bacterium; assembly: GCA_963819775.1. Taxonomy (GTDB): domain Bacteria; phylum Pseudomonadota; class Alphaproteobacteria; order Rhizobiales; family Hyphomicrobiaceae; genus JAKAML01. The sequence goes on along the minus strand of CAWFXM010000006.1, from coordinate 99,794 downwards.
GCGTGACAGCGACGAACGGCGTGACGATCGCCAGTCCCGCCAGCGCGATGAGGATGAGCGACAGCGCGGTCTTAGCCCGCGGCGACGACTGCTCGAGCCGGGCGGGGAGCGCCGAGAGCGGCTGAGGAGGGTCGATCGTCTCGAAATTCAACATGCCCATGCGGCGACCCTCTGCAGGAATTCACCTGCGACCCTATGCTGTCGTCGTTACTGCTGGGTTAAACGCCAGATCGTTCCGAAACGATCCGGCCGCCTCGCAGGGAAATTTCGATAGACCAAATTTAATCTGTAACAGGTGTCGCCAGTGATGACGCTTGACACATAAAGATATGTTTATATTGTGCGCCGATGGACAGGATCGTGACCAACGTCAAGCTCGACCCCCGTCGCCTCGTCGTCGGCCTGAAGGCGGCGGCCGAGCCGACGCGTCTGCGCATCCTGATGCTGCTGGCGGCGAGCGAGCTGAACGTCAAGGATCTGACGCAGATCCTCGGCCAGAGCCAGCCGCGCATCAGCCGCCATCTGAAGCTGCTGGCCGAAGCCGGGCTGGTCGAGCGCGTTCCGGGAAGGCAGCTGGGTCTATTTCCATGTCTCGGACCGAACACGACGGCGGGCCGCATGGCGCTGCGTCTGATCGCCGAGGTCGATCAGACGGACCAGGTTCTGCGACGCGACCGCGAGCGGGCCGATGCGCTGAAGCGCGAGCGCGAGGCGGCGGCGCAGGCCTACTTCGACGGCGCACGCGGCCGACTGGGACCGCATCCGCGCGCTTTGCATGTCGCCGAAGCCGATGTCGAGGCGGCGATCCGCTCGGCGCTCGGGCCGGGCCCGTTCCAGCTGCTGGTCGATCTCGGCACCGGCACCGGGCGCATGCTCGAATTGTTTGCCGGACCGCTATGAGCGCGGCCTCGGCTTCGACGTCAACCAGTCGATGCTCGCCTACGCGCGCACCAAGCTGGCGGCGGCTGGGCTCGCCAAGGCGCAGGTCCGCCATGGCGATCATCTACGATCTGGCGCTGGCCGATGGCGCTGCCGACGCCGTGGTCATGCATCAGGTGCTGCACTTCCTGTCCGATCCGCCGCCGGCGATCCGCGAGGCGGCGCGCGTGCTGGCGCCGGGCGGGCGGCTGCTGATCGTCGATTTCGCGCCGCACGAGCTGGAATTCCTGCGCGATGCCCATGCCCACGAGCGGCTCGGCTTCGCCACGCAGCAGGTCGCGGGCATGGCTGACCGAGGCCGGGCTTGAACCGATGCCGTCGCACGCGCTACCGCCGCCGCCGGGTAAGGGCGGCACCATGCTCACCGTCTCGTCTGGCAGGCGCGACAGCGCTCGAAGCCCGAGGGTTCGGGACGCCAGCATAGAACGCACGCTCGAGGAGATTCGCTGATGGCCGAAGTGAAGGAACGCAAGAGCCGCCTGTTCGGCGCCGGCGAGATCGACGTCTCGTTCGAGTTCTTCCCGCCCAAGACCGAGAAGATGGAAGAGGCGCTGTGGCAGTGCGATCGCGCGGCTCGAGCCGCTGCGGCCGGAGTTCGTGTCGGTGACCTACGGCGCCGGCGGCTCGACGCGCGAGCGCACGCACGCGACCGTGGCGCGCATCGTCAAGGAGACCGGCTGAGGCCGGCGGCGCATCTCACCTGCGTCAACGCCACCAAGGCCGAAGTCGACGCCGTCGCGCGCGCCTATTGGGAAGCCGGCGTTCGCCACATCGTGGCGCTGCGCGGCGATCCGGCGGCGGGCCTCGGCACGCACTACGAGCCCCATCCCGGCGGCTACGTCAACGCCGCCGATCTCGTGGCCGGCCTGAAGCGGATCGGCAACTTCGAGATCTCCGTCGCCGGCTATCCCGAGAAGCATCCCGAGAGCCCGACGCTCGAGGCCGACATCGACAACCTCAAGGCCAAGGTCGATGCCGGCGCCGACCGCATCATCACCCAGTTCGTGCTTCGACAACGCGCATCTACCTGCGCTTTCTCGAGCGCGCGCGGGCGGCCGGCATCTGGGTGCCGATCATGCCGGGCATCGTGCCGATCCACAACTTCAAGCAGGTGGCGGGCTTCGCGCCAAGGCGGGCGCGAGCATCCCGGCCTGGCTGGCGCGCCGCTTCGAAGGGCTCGAGGACGACCCGGCGACGACGCATCTGGTCGCCGCCGCCGTCGCGACCGAGCAGGTCATGGACCTCGTCGATGAGGGCGTCAAGAAGTTCCACTTCTACACGCTGAACCGCGCCGATCTCGTCTATGCGATCTGCCATCTGCTGGGCTCCGCCCGGTGCAGCGCCAGAAGATCGCCGACGCCGCGGCGTGATGCCGGGCCATCGCACCCAATGCCGCAAGAGAGAGTATCGACATGAAGAAGATTGCGAGCTGCCAAGCTGCTCGAGAAGGCCGCGTCCGAGCGCATCCTGATCATCGACGGCGCCATGGGCACCATGATCCAGCGCCACAAGCTGGACGAGGCGGACTATCGCGGCGCGCGCTTCAAGGACTGGAAGCGCGACGTCAAGGGCAACAACGATCTGCTGGTGCTGACGCAGCCGAAGATCATCCAGGACATCCACGAGCAGTATCTCGCGGCCGGCGCCGACATCATCGAGACCAACACCTTCAACGCGCAGGTCATCTCGATGGCCGACTACGGCATGGAGGAGCTGGCCTACGAGATCAACGTCGCGGCGGCCAAGCTCGCGCGCGCGGCGGCGGACAAGTACACGAAGCTGACGCCGGACAAGCCGCGCTTCGTCGCCGGCGCCGTCGGGCCGACCAACCGCACCGCTTCGATCTCGCCCAAGGTCAACGATCCCGGCTTCCGCAACGTCGACTTCGACGAGCTGCGCGAGGCCTACAAGGAGCAGGTGCGCGGGCTGATCGAGGGCGGCTCCGACATCATCCTGATCGAGACCATCTTCGACACGCTGAACGCCAAGGCGGCGGGCTTCGCCACGCTCGAGGTGTTCGAGGAGAAGGGCATCGAGCTGCCGATCATGATCTCCGGCACCATCACCGACCGCTCGGGCCGCACGCTGTCGGGGCAGACGGCGGAGGCGTTCTGGTATTCGATGCGGCACCTGAAGCCGTTCTCGATCGGCCTCAACTGCGCGCTCGGCGCCGAGCTGATGCGGCCCTATCTCGCCGAGCTCGCGCACGTCGCCGACATGCGCATCTCGGCCTATCCCAACGCCGGGCTTGCCGAACGCCATGGGCGAGTACGACGAGAGCCCGCACGACATGGCCTGCAAGATCGAGCCGTGGGCCGAGGACGGCATCGTCAACATCGTCGGCGGCTGCTGCGGCTCGACGCCCGACCACATCGCAGCACATCGCCGAGCACGTCGCGAAGTATCCCGCCGCGCAAGCTCGCCGAAGATCGCGCCGAAGATGCGGCTCTCCGGCCTCGAGCCGTTCGTGCACGGGTTGAACTGCGCCATCAATTCACCAGATGTCATGAGCCTGAGCCACGGATCGAGAATGCACGACCATGACCACCACCAACGCAGCGCAGTCCTTCATCAACGTCGGCGAGCGCACCAACGTCACGGGCTCGGCGAAGTTCCGCAAGCTGATCGAGGCCGAACGACTATCAGGCGGCGCTCGCGGTCGCGCGCCAGCAGGTCGAGAGCGGCGCGCAGATCATCGACGTCAACATGGACGAGGGCCTGCTCGATTCCGAGAAGGCGATGACGACGTTCCTCAACCTGATCGCGTCGGAGCCCGACATCTCGCGCGTGCCGATCATGATCGACAGCTCCAAGTGGAGCGTGATCGAGGCCGGCCTCAAGTGCGTGCAGGGCAAGGCCGATCGTCAACTCGATCTCGATGAAGGAAGGCGAGGCGCAGTTCCTCGAGCACGCCAAGAAGGTGCTGCGCTACGGCGCCGCCGTCGTCGTCATGGCGTTCGACGAGCAGGGCCAGGCCGACACCATCGAGCGCAAGGTCGCGATCTGCGAGCGCGCCTACAAGCTGCTGACCGAGAAGGTCGGCTTCCCGCCCGAGGACATCATCTTCGATCCCAACATCTTCGCGGTCGCGACCGGCATCGAGGAGCACAACGGCTACGGCATCGCCTTCATCGAGGCGACGCGCCAGATCAAGGAGAAGATGCCGCTGGTGCACATCTCGGGCGGCGTCTCGAACCTGTCGTTCGCCTTCCGCGGCAACGAGCCGGTGCGCGAGGCGATGCACTCGGTGTTCCTCTATCACGCCATCCAGGCCGGCATGGACATGGGCATCGTCAACGCCGGCCAGCTGGCGCTCTATGACGACATCCCGGCCGAGCTGCGCGAGCTGTGCGAGGACGTGGTCCTCAACCGCCGTCCCGACGCGCACCGACCGGCTGCTCGAGGCCGCGCCCAGGTTCAAGGGCGACGGCAGCGCAAGAAGGTCGAGAAGGATCTCACCTGGCGCGACGCCCCGGTCGAGGAGCGGCTGACGCACACGCCTCGTGCACGGCATCACCGACTTCATCGAGGCCGACACCGAGGAGGCGCGCGCAGAAGCTGCCGAAGCCGCTGCACGTCATCGAAGGCCCGCTGATGGCCGGCATGAACGTCGTCGGCGACCTGTTCGGCGCCGGCAAGATGTTCCTGCCGCAGGTGGTGAAGTCGGCGCGCGTGATGAAGCAGGCGGTCGCCTATCTGCAACCCTATCTCGAGGCGGAGAAGCGCGCGTCGGGCCTCGCCGCGATGCCGGCCGCCGGCAAGATCGTCATGGCGACGGTGAAGGGCGACGTGCACGACATCGGCAAGAACATCGTCGGCGTCGTGCTCCAGTGCAACAACTACGAGGTGATCGACCTCGGCGTCATGGTGCCGGCGGCGAAGATCCTGGAGACGGCGAAGCGCGAGAAGGTCGACATCATCGGCCTCTCGGGCCTCATCACGCCGTCGCTCGACGAGATGTGCTTCGTCGCCGCCGAGATGGAGCGCGAAGGCTTCACGTGCCCGCTGCTGATCGGCGGCGCCACGACGAGCCGCGTGCACACCGCCGTCAAGATCAGCCCGAACTACCAGCGCGGCCAGGCGATCTACGTGCTCGACGCCAGCCGCGCCGTCGGCGTCGTCTCGAACCTGCTGTCGGAGACCGAGCAGCCGCCGGCTACGTCGCCAACATCCAGGCCGAGTACGTGAAGGTGCGCGAGGCGCACCTCGCCAACGAGGCGCGCAAGAAGCAGCGCATCACGCTCGCCGCCGCGCGCGCCAACAGCTTCAAGATCGACTGGAAGGGCTATACGCCGCCGAAGCCGTCGTTCCTCGGCACGCGAAGGCGTTCGAGAACGTACCGCTCTCGCCGAGCTCGTGCCCTACATCGACTGGACGCCGTTCTTCCAGACCTGGGAGCTCGCCGGGCCGCTATCCGGCGATCCTCGACGACAACAAGGTCGGCGCCGAAGCCAGGAAGCTGTTCGCCGACGCGCAGGCGATGCTGAAGCGCATCGTCGCCGAGAAGTGGCTCACGGCCAACGCGCGTCGTCGGCTTCTGGCCGGCGAACGCGGTCGGCGACGACATCGAGGTCTACACCGACGAGCCGCGCCAGACCAACTCGCGACGCTGCACACGCTGCGCCAGCAGATCGCGCGCGACCCCTCGCGCGACCGCGCCCACACCGCGCTCGCCGATTTCATCGCGCCGAAGGAGACCGGCCTCGCCGACTACATCGGCGGCTTCGCGGTCACGACCGGGCATCGGCGAGGAGGAGGCGCTCGAGAAGCACATCAAGAAGACCGACGACTACGGCCGCATCATCGCTGAAGGCGCTGGCCGACCGGCTGGCCGAAGCCTTCGCCGAGCGCCTGCACGCAAGGTGCGCGCGCGAGCTGTGGGGCTATGCCAAGGACGAGACGCTGTCGAACGACGAGCTGATCCTGGAGAAGTATCAGGGCATCCGCCCGGCGCCCGGCTATCCCGCGCAGCCCGACCACACCGAGAAGGCGACGCTCTGGACAGCTGATGGACGTCGAGAACAACGACCGGCATCACGCTGACCGAGAGCTACGCCATGTGGCCGGGCGCGGCCGTGTCGGGGCTCTATTTCTCGCATCCCGAGAGCCACTATTTCGGCGTCGGCAAGGTCGAGCGCGATCAGGTCGAGGACTATGCCGCGCGGCAAGGGCTGGACGGTGGACGAGGCCGAGCGCTGGCTGGCGCCGGTGCTCAACTACGATCGCGCGGCGGCGCGCGCCAAGGTGGCGTGAGATTGTGAGGCCCTGCGCACCAATGCTTCGCGGCTAAGCCCGGTGACCCATATCAATTCCCTGTGCTAAAAGGCGCATGGGGAAGTGGATGCGCGTCCTGCGGCATCCGGGTGTGGGGAGGCAAGCATGATCGGCTATCTGGTTCTCGGGGCATTGCAGATTGCGGCGGCGTGGCTCGGCGCGCCGCAGGTCTTGAAGTACATTCCCGTGTCGGGCGATCCCAAAACGTTCATCCACGCCGCCGTGTTCGCGGTGATCGTGTGGATCGTCGGCGTCATCGGCTCGCTGGTGTTGAAGGACGTCCGCATGCCGACGACGGCGACGCTGGCGACTGCGCTGGTGTTCGCGCTGATCTTCGCCGGGCTGCTGTTCATCCCGCAGGTGATGTCGGCCATCCCGTTCAAGTTCGACCGCATGTTCCTGCCGCTGGCCGGCGCGATCCTCGGCTATATGTTCCGCCGTTGAAACGGCAAAAGAAAAGGCGCCGGCCTCGGGGAGGGCGGCGCCTTCTTCTCTGATACCGGATCGGGGGAGATCTCGGTTCTGTCGTCCCCGGCCGCGTGGTTGGAGCGCGACGCGGCCACGGACTATGGGGTTTGGCTAGTGGCTGAAAGAAAATGCCTTGATGCTAGCGCTATTGCGCTAGGACCTCAGTGATTGAACCTTACGCGCACAGATTGGGTATTGCGGGCTGACGGCCCGCGGGCCGTCGCGATCACACCATTCCGAGAGCGACCGCAGCGATGAACCCGAATGACATCAGTGCGGCGAGCACGTTCATTCGCAATTTCATTTCCATCGTTGCCTCTCCATATGTTGCCGGTCTTCGAGGCCTGGATCAGGGGCTGCCAGGCGGGCCGGCGGTTCAGCGTCGGTGCGACCAAGGTGCCGCGACCGATAGCCGGGACCTTAAGTGCGACGAAGGTCGCATGCCAAGTAAAAACGTTGCTGCAATGCAATAGTGCAACTGCAAAAATCGATGCTGCAGTGACGTTGTCGCCAGCTGTGACTGTTGGGGGCCGAACAATATTCAGCTTTGCGACTATGAGAAAAAGTGACGATCTCACAAAGACCAGCGCGCATGGTTTGACACGAAAAGTATAAGCCTCGCTGGACCACGAGATATACTTGGCACCAGGTATAAAGTGGGCGAAAATTTATGGCCGCGTCTCGCAACGGAGCCGGGCACGGCCGGGGAGCACGGTATGCCGCGGCTGTCTAAAATGCGCTGCCGCTGGCAGCCTTGACGGCACACGCCGGGGCGAGTGCATCCGCATGTGTTTGCGCATGACAAGACCGTGCAGGAGCAGGCATAGAGGACTCCTCGGTGGCCAGTTGGGCCGCACTGCGAGGTGAGGCGTCCATGGACCGGTTCAAGGCATTGGTGGCGACGAAGGGCGACGGTGGTTTGTCCATCAGTTGGACGGATCTCGGCGCGGCCGATCTGATGGACGGCGATGTCGATGTGCGCATCACCCACACGACCGTCAACTACAAGGACGGGCTGGCGCTGACCGGCAAGGGGCCGATCATCCGCCGCTTCCCGCTGATCCCCGGTATCGACTTCGCTGGCACGGTCGTGGCGTCGTCGAACCCCGGATTTGCGGTTGGCGATGGGGTGCTGCTCAACGGCTGGGGCGTGGGCGAGACGCATCACGGCGGCTACAGTCAGATGGCGCGCGTGCAAGGGCGACTGGCTGCTCGAAGCGGCCGGCGGGGATTTCGGCGGCCGAGGCGATGGCGATCGGAACGGCGGGATATACCGCCATGCTGTGCGTGCTGGCGCTGGAACGCAACGACGTGACGCCCGACAAGGGGCCGGTGCTGGTGACGGGTGCGGCGGGTGGCGTCGGCAGCATCGCGGTGTCGGTGCTGGCAGGGCGGGGCTATCACGTCATCGGATCGACCGGACGGAGCGAAGAAGAAGCCTACCTCAAATCGCTCGGCTGCCGCGAAGTCATCGCGCGGTCTGAGCTGTCGGCTCCCGGCAAGCCGCTGGCCAAGGAACGCTGGGCGGGTGCGATCGATGTCGCGGGCAGCCACACGCTCGTCAATGCACTGGCGATGACGCAATACGGCGGCTGCGTCGCCTCGACCGGCCTCGCGCAGGGCATGGACCTGCCGGGCTCGGTCGCGCCGTTCATCCTGCGCGGCATCACGCTGGCGGGCGTCGATAGCGTGATGTGCCCGAAGCCGCGGCGTGAGGTGGCGTGGGCGCGGCTGGCGACCGATCTCGACAAGGCGAAACTCGCGTCGATGACGGTGACGCGGCCGGTCGAGGATGTGATGGCGCTGGCGCCGGAGATCCTCGCGGGCAAGGTGCGCGGGCGCGTGGTGCTGGAGGTCGCCTAAGCGCCGGCATCCGCGTCATCGACCGTCAGGTGAGTAGCTTGCGCAGCAGCACCTCGGTGCGGCCGTCGGAGACGAGCCCTTCGAGACGGGCGGCCTCGACGAAGCCGTGGCGTTCGTAGAAGCGGATGGCGCTGGCGTTGAAGTCGGACGCGGCGACCCACAGGTTGCGCTGGCCGGACGCGCGCGCCTCGCGCTCGAACCAGCCGAGTACGGCCGCTCCGAGCCCGTGCCCCTGGAAATCGGGAAGCACGCCAAGGAATTGCAGATAAGGACCGCGAAGCCAGTCGTTCCGCACACCCGCCACGCCGACGCTGTCCTTGCCCAACATGATCTGGTAGCGCGGAGCGTCTGGCGTCGAGCTTGCGAAATAGGCGGCCAGCGCGGCGGACGGATAGGGATATTCGGCCCACGGCGAGATGGCCGCGAACGCTGCCCCGAGCTCAGCCGCTGAGCCGGGATCGAGCGGCACCAGTCGGCGGTCGAGGCCGTGCACGGGATCGGGGCCGAGGTCGTGGTCCATGGCGCGCTACCGGTTGGCCGGAACGGGGACAGGCGCGGCAGCAGGGGCGCGCGCCGGCTTCAACGCGAACAAATTGTCGTAACGGTCGGTGTCGCCGGGCCGGCTGTCGTAGCAGGTGGGCGCGATGACGGCGCGGCCGGCGGCGAGCAATTCGCTGACCGTGACGAACTCGAAGCCCATGGCGCGTAACTTCGGGATGGCGATGGGCAGGGCGGCAGCGGTGTTGAAGCCGCGGCCATTGGCGTGCGCGATGATGATCGAGCCGGGCCTGGCGTTGCGCACCATGGCGTCGGCGATGGCGCGGGCGGATTGGGTCGGCGACGGATCGCCAGTCGACAAATCCCACTGGATGGCGAGCAGTCCCGCATCATTGACCGCGTCGAGCGAGGCCTGGTTGCAGGCTCCGAACGGGAAGCGGAACAGACCGATGCGCGGCGGCACGCGGGTTGTGCCGTTGCCGGGGAGGCACTGGTCGGCAGCGAGGCCCGCGCGGATGGCTTCGTAGGCGCGCTGCGGGCCGGCGATCTCGTCGCGGAGGGCGGTGCCGGACAGCAGCCGCAGATTGCGGTGCGCCCAGCCGTGGTTGCCCGTCTCGAACAGCGGATCGGTGATGAGTTGGCGCGCGCGCGGCTCGTGACTGCGCATCCATTTGCCGCCGGTGAACAGCGTGGCTTTGACTTTCTCGCGACGCAGAAAGTCGAAGATCGCGCCGTCGTAGCCGGCGATCTCGCCGGTCTGCTCGCAGAGGTCGAGCGTGAGGGCGACGAGCTTGCGGCTGCCCTTTGGCAACTCCACCCGGCGGATGGCGCCGCGCAGACCGGGTGGGATTGGATTGTAAGCGGCAAGCTGTCTGTCGCGCTCCAGCCGGTCGAAGGTGCGGATGCCCTTGCGCGGAAATTTCTCGGTGGCCGGGCTCGCGTAATCGGCGGGAGCCGGGCAGCGCGCAGGTGTGCGCGGGAGATCGTCGGCGGCGCGGGACGGCGTAGGAGCAATTGTCACGAACACCGAGAGGAGAACAATCGCGTGTGCCGTCACACTGGCCCACGACCTCGCCGAGGCAACGGGGCGCAATGCTCGTTTGCTGCAGATCGCGCGCATCAACGCCCCCCGAACACGGGCTTGCGCTTTTCCATGAAGGCGCGGCAGCCTTCGGCGTAGTCGTCGCTCTTGAAGCACGCGGCGATAAGCGCGTCGAGACTGACGAGGTCGGCGCTCTCCGGTTGCCGGGCGAGGGCATCGATCGAGGCCTTGGCGGCGCGCACGGTGAGCGGCGCGTTGGCTGCGATGTCGGCGGCCAGCGCAGCGACGGTATCGGCGAGGGCGTCCGGTGCAGCGAGGCGATTGACCAGGCCGATCGCCAGTGCGTCGTCGGCGGTGAAGCGGCGGGCGGTGAACAGTAATTCCTTGACCTGCGGCGGCGACAGGATGCGCAACAGTGGCCGGATCCAGCGGGGGTCATAGCCGATACCGAGCTTGGCTGCGGGGATCGAGAATTGCGCGGCGGTGTCGGCCCAGCGCAGATCGCAGCAGGCGGCGATGGCGAGCCCGCCGCCGAGACACGGGCCGTGGATCATGGCGATGGTCGGCTTCGATGCGCCTTCGAGTGCGGCGAAGGCCGAGTGGTTGAGATCGTTGTAATGGGCCGCGGCGGCGCCGGTGCGGCTTTCGGCGAACTCGCTGATGTCGGCTCCGGCGGAGAATGCGCGATGGCCCGCGCCGCGGACGACGATGACGCGCACCGACGGGTCGGCCTCGGCTGTGGAGATGTGCGCGGGTATGGCGGCCCACATGGCGGCGGTCATGGCATTGAGCCGCAGCGGGTTCGACAGCGACAATGTGGCGACCGCGTCGGTGACGGCATAGGCGACGGCAGGTGCCGTGGGCTCGGGCATGGTAGCAATGGGGGGCTTGGGTTCGGTCATGGTTGGATCCTGGACCACGGGTCAGGTAAAGGAGGCCGCTGCAACATGGGCGAAACGGTGGGCAAGCGCACCGGAAGTCGGTTTGTTTTCGACGTTGGGGTCAAGTACACTGGGCAAGCCCTGTTGACGAGCGGGTCGTAGCGGACCATGTCCAGCATGAGATCGCCCGGCCGCTGCGGCGGCACGCGCGGAACAACGCCCGAGGAGGCGATCATGGCAGCAGGCAAGGCATCGGCCAGCCGCAGTAAGGTGCAGGCCTACGACCCGATCTGGAGCAAGATCCGCGAGGAAGCAGCGGAAGCGATGGCGGCGGAGCCGGCGCTCGGCAGTTTCGTGTTCGCGACGGTATTGAGCCATGACCGGCTCGAGGACAGCGTGGTGCACCGCATCGCCCAGCGCCTCGGCCACCAGGACGTCGACGCCGGACTGCTGGTGCGCACGTTCACGGGGCTGGTCGCCGACAATCCGGAAATCGGCGCGTGCTTCAGGGCCGATCTGGCGGCGGTCTACGATCGCGATCCGGCGTGCAACAGGTTTCTCGAGCCGCTGCTGTACTTCAAGGGCTTTCACGCCCTCGTCACGCACCGCTTCGCCCACGAGCTTTTTGCGGCTGGACGGCGCGATTTCGCATTCTACCTGCAGAGCCAGTCGTCACGAATTTTCTCGGTCGACATTCATCCGGGTGCGAAGTTCGGCAAGGGCATCATGCTCGATCATGCCAATGGGCTGGTGGTCGGCGAGACGGCGGTGGTCGGCGACAACTGCTCGTTCCTGCACGCGGTGACGCTCGGCGGCAGCGGCAAGGAGACGGGCGACCGTCATCCCAAGCTCGGCGACAACGTACTGGTCGGTGCAGGCGCCAAGATCCTCGGCAACATCCGCGTCGGCCGCTGCTCGCGCATCGCCGCCGGCAGCGTCGTGCTGCAGGACGTTCCCAACAACACGACCGTCGCGGGTGTGCCGGCGAAGGTCGTCGGTCCAGCCGGTTGCCCGGAACCGGCGCTGAACATGGAGCAGGGGCTGGAGCCGGACGATTGCGGCTGCGGCGCATCGCACCCCAAGGATTAGCCGGCGCGTGCTCGCGCCCGGCACGCGCCCGAGGCGTGGGCGGGCGCGACGCCACGGGCTGCAACCGGCGGTCGTCTTGCGCGGCGGACGGATTTATGGCCTTGCATTGAAGCCAACGCGACAAGGAGACGACGTGTGAACAAGGACGAACTGGCGAAGCTGCAGGCCTATCTCCGCAAGACGTTCGGCAACGCCAAGCTCGAGGTTCGGGCACGCGCGAAAAAGGCCGACTCGGCCGAGGTCTACCTAGCCGAGGACTTCATCGCCGTGCTGTTCCGAGAGGACGAGGAGGGCGAGGTCTCCTACCAGTTCCAGATGGCGATCCTGGAGATGGATCTCGAAGGCGCCTGACCTCCAACTGGCATGGCAGCCGGCACGACGAGGGGCGAACGCCAAGTGGGGCAGACAGCATGACACTCTATCGGCTCGGCGACGTGAGCGTCCGCACGCCCGCCAGCGGGCGATACTGGGTCGCGCCGAACGCGGTGGTGCTCGGCAATGTCGAGATCGGGGAAGACGCCAGCGTCTGGTTCGGCACCGTGATCCGCGGCGACAACGAACCGGTGCTGATCGGCGCGCGCTCGAACGTGCAGGATGGCTGCGTACTGCACACCGATCCAGGCTTTCCGATGAGCATCGGTCCGGACTGCACGATCGGCCATATGGTGATGCTGCACGGCTGCACCATTGGCCGCGGCAGCCTCGTCGGCATCGGTTCGATCATCCTCAATGGCGCGAAGATCGGCGAAGAATGCCTGATCGGAGCGAACACGCTGATTGCGGAAGGCAAAGAGATCCCGCCCCGCTCGATGGTGATCGGCAGTCCCGGGCGCATCGTGCGGCAGCTGTCGGACGATGACGTTGCGAAGTTCGGCGGTGCGGCGGGCCGCTATGTCGAGAACTGGCAGCGGTTTGCCGCCGGGCTGGTGGCCCAGGATGAGCCGCGTAGGCGTTGACACCGGTCGCCCCAAGTCACGCAGACAGTGATCGATATGCTCAGGGCTCGTTGCGAACGCCGGCGAGGTTGCTTGGTCCCGGTCCTTGCAGCGGATCGAGTGACACCCACACGCGCGGGTTGAGGTAGGACTGGCGCATGACGAATTCATAGGGCGTCTTGTTCCAAACCCGCACCTCGCCGATCTTGTTGTCGAGGATGTAGTCGCCCTGAACGGTGCGCGCGGTCAGAACGGCATGGCCGTCGCCCTTTTCGTCGCGGACGACGGTCATCAGCAGCGCGCTCGCCGGCCAGCCTCGCTCGATCAAGATTTTGCGCTTCAGCAGCGCGTAGTCCTCGCAGTCGCCCTTGTCGACCGGCAAGGTCCAAAGCTCGGTGACGCCGTAGAGTTCGAGGTCGGTCAGCGGCTCGATGGTGGTATTGACGAGGCGGTTGATCTCGTCGAGTTCTGACAGCCGCTTGGCGTCGGCACTGAAGCGCGCGTCCTTCTGGTCCGTGGCCGCGCAATCCCGCGGCGAGGTTTCGCAGAAGCGCACGAAGCCATAGGGCGGCTGGGCGTTGCCGTAAACGCGCATGTACGCCATCGAGCGCTCGGCACTGCGGACCGATCGGATGCTGTCGGCGAAAGCCGTGGAGGCCAGCACGAAGGCCGGCAGGAGACCCAGAACTCCGAATGCAAGACGCTTCATACTCGACCCCGACTAGATCTTTCCAGGACTACGCGCCGGATCGTCATTCCTCGCAGTGGTGCCGGCGCATTTGTGTGGCAGTGCAGGCGCAATTTCGTGGTGGCGGCGCGATCAGCCGAAATACCGGCGCAAAGCCTCGGGCTGCTGGACATCGAGGAACTGCAAACCGATGCCGCTCTCGTGGTGGCGGACGACGCGCGCGCGCAATTTGCCGAGCATGACCTCGGCGCCGAGCTGCGGCCGTGCGTTGGTTTCGATGGCGGCGCCCGACAGCGAGAAGTCGACGACGCGGCAGTCGATCGTCAATTTCTCGTCGAGTTTCAGCGGCATGGAGCGAGGGGGCGTGGCGATGCGGTCGTGGCGCCGCTCTTCGATGCTCGGCAGTTCGTGACGGTTGATGAGCCAGGTCAGCTGTGCGGCGAGCTTCTCGCGCTTATGGGGCGTGGCGATGAGCTGGAGGGCGAAACCGCCCTCGAACAGGCGGGCGACGGTGCCTTCGATGCCGCCGATGTGGTCGAAATAGGCGATCACGCGCTCTTTGGGACTCAGGATGACCGGCGACATCATGGATGCGCCGCCAACTGAAATATCATTGAGTTTGCAAGGGTATTCCAGCTTGTTGGAGCGCATGAAGCGGCCGAGCAGCGTCAGCGGCACGCGCCGGTGACGGCGGCGGTCGGCGCTCAGTTTGGCGGCAGTGGCCACGGCGCGGCGAGCGAACGGGACCGAAGTGAATGACATGGCGACACCTGCAGGCTTGCGGAACGCATTCGGCCGTGTCGGGTATCTGAAATATCTGGCGGCACTGCCCGAGACGCGAGGTCCACTATCGGGCAGGCGGCTTAATGAAGGACTAACCGGCGCGCCATTCCTGGCAGGAACGCGGGCGTGCATCGACGATGAGGGCAAGGAATTGCGCTTGCCTCGGATACCGGCTGCATCGTCGGATTTGGCAGCGCGACGTTCTCAGTCCCTGTCGTCGCGCATCAGACCGCCATCATAGACGCGGAACTGGCGGCGGTCGGCTCGGACGATCCGGCCGTGCCGGATATGCGGAGCGAAGGGTTGCTGGCGGTCGAACTTCTCGGCCAAGGCGTGGGGGCGGCCCTCCGGCCAGATGATCTCGTTGGCGCAGAGGCGGCGGGCAACCAGCGGCTCGTTACCGAGCCAGGTCGTGCCCGCAATGGCGGTGATCGAGCCGAGGATGCGATCGACGCTGTCGCGCGTGTGCGTGAGCGGCAACAGCAGGATTTCGAAAGCAGCTTCGCCCGACCCGGACGCGGACGCTTCGATCTCGAGCAATCCGACGCCGCCGTCGTTGACGACGCGGTTGGTGCAATCGCGGATCGTAGCGCGGTCCTGTGGTTCCCAGCCGTCGAAGAAGCTGCGGCCGCGGAATTCGGTAGCGAACTGCTCGCAGATCCGGGTTCCGGCCAGACGGTAGCGAAGATCGCCCTGCTCGGCGCGCTCGAGAATGAAGGTCTCGGGCAAGAGATCGGAGATGCGAGCGGGCTCGATCTCGAAGCGGCGGGGGGCGAAGCGGCGCCCACGCACGCTGTTCCAGTACCGGTAGAGGGTCTGGGCTGTTTTTGTTCTCATTGTCCGGTCTCGGTCCAGGTCCAGTAGCTCGATGCGCTGACGACGGGTCGGGGGCAGTTGCTAAGTCTTTCGAAAGCCGCGTCCCAGAGCGGGACGCCGGCCCGCCGACGGGCGCCATCTGACCCAATGGTCAGCAGCTTCCATGCCAGCCTGATTTTCACCTCGACGCGTCGCGAAGCCGATTGTCTGGCGGGGCTGGTCCGCGTAATCGTGGAGCGTGAACCGAGGGGACCGCGCATGCAGCGCCGTGAGCCGATTTTCAATGTGCCGGCAGCGGTTGTGGCGGTGCTGGCCGTTATGGTCGGGCTGCACGTGGCACGGCAGTTCCTGCCTGCTGATCTCGATGATTGGCTGGTGCTGACGCTGGCGTTCATTCCCGCGCGCTATGCCACCGGGATGGCCGCGGAGCTGCCGGGCGGCGTCTGGGCGGCGTGGACGTCGTTCGTGACGCACATGACGGTCCATGCCGACGCAACCCATCTGATGTTCAACTCAGCCTGGCTTCTGGCCTTCGGCGGGGCCATTGGGCTCAGGGCTGGAGGAGCACGGTTTCTCGCCTTCGCAATCGTGACTGGAATTTGCGGCGCGCTGGCGTTCCTGGCGTTCAACCCCAACCTGCTGGCGCCGGTAATCGGCGCTTCGGGCGCGGTCGCGGGACTGATGGGCGGCACCATGCGGTTTCTTTTCGCGGGGCTCGATATGGGTGGTGTCCGCGCGCTGAGTGAACACCCGACCGAAATTCCACTGATGAGCCTGGCCGCGACGCTGCGCGACCGGCGGGTGCAGCTGACGACCGCGATCTGGTTGCTGCTCAATGGGTTGGCGGTCATCGGCATCGGCACCGGCGAGGGCCGTGGCGCTATCGCGTGGGAAGCGCATATCGGCGGATTCATTGCCGGGCTCGTCGGTTTTGGCTGGTTCGATCGCCCGCAGACGATCGCCGCGGCCGACCCCGAGACCCTGCATTGAGGGCTGCACACGGCCCCGCGGCAGCCGGCTTCTGCGGCGCCGCCGGTAACGACTTGAGGATCGGTCTCACAGTGACGGCTTGCGCCGTGTGCGAAGATGCCGCACCATTAGCCAGAACGACCCGAGCGGAAATCTGCGCGGCGGCCACGAATGGGGCGGCCGTCGTCCGCTCGTCGGCCAAGTCGGATTCCGGTACAATCAACCGATCGGGTAGTTGGCCCGTCGGGACGGTGTGCCGGGAGGGTGGTCGAGGGGAAGCTGGATACTTGGAGGAAGATCCATGAACGTCGCCACGATACTCTCGTCGAAAGGACGAGCCGTCACCACGGCCCGGTCCGATACCGCGCTCATTGATGTTTCGAGCAAGCTAGCAGCCAAAAAAATCGGCTGCATCGTAATCATGGGTGAGCATGGCCGGATCGATGGAATCATGTCGGAACGCGATGTGATCCGCGCCATCGCTGAAGGCGGTGCCGCAGCGCTGCAGCAGTCTGTCGGCCAGTTCATGACAAACAACGTGCAGACCTGCCACGAAGGGGCGACCCTCGAGGAATTGATGGAGACGATGACCCAGGGCCGCTTCCGTCATCTGCCGGTGGTCGACGACAGCGGCGCTCTGGTCGGCATCATTTCGATTGGTGACGTCGTCAAGCACCACGTCGCCGAGGTCGAAATGGAAGTGTCGGCGATGCGCGGCTATCTCGCGACCGGCTGATCGGGCGAGCCTGAACGGCAACTGGTCGCGGAGAACGGTTGCGACCACCCTGAAGCTGCGACGCCCTCGCGGTGATGCCGACGCTGCGCGCCTCGCGCGGGCCGGGTCTCGGTCGGGGCCAGACGGCTGCGTGCGCGATCAGAGCGGCGGCGCGAGCCGTGCTTCGTGGCGGCGGCGGCTCGAGATCTCGCGCAGCATGTCGTCGGCGTCGCGCTTGACGGCCGCTTCGCCCAGCGCAATCAACTCCTCGGCGCGGTGGAAATCGAACAGGCCGACGCCGGACAGGCGCGGATTGATCAGGGCGTCGGGCGGATCGCCGGCCAGTCGCGAGCGCGCGATGCGGTCCTGGACGATATTGAAGGCATCGACCATCACCGTCGAGATGCCGGGCACTTCCTCGCCCTTGCCGAACCCGAAGATCTGGCGCTGCAGCAGGCGGCGGACGGCCACGCCGTTCTTGCCCTTGACGGGTTGCGGCTCGGTGACCGCATCGTCGATGCGATCGATGTCGTCGACGCCATCGAAGTGGGGGATGACGGTGCCGCGACTGCAGACGTCGGCATTGAGATTGACGGCGATCACATAGCGGGCGCCGAGCGCACGGCAGACGCTGACCGGGATCGGATT
Organism: uncultured Alphaproteobacteria bacterium; assembly: GCA_963819775.1. GTDB lineage: Bacteria > Pseudomonadota > Alphaproteobacteria > Rhizobiales > Hyphomicrobiaceae > JAKAML01. The sequence goes on along the minus strand of CAWFXM010000006.1, from coordinate 82,186 downwards.
GACCAGCGCGCCGTCGAACAGCCAGCGACCGCCGACCTTCACGGGCCTGAATACGCCCGGAATAGCATAGGAGGCGCGCACGGCATCGACGAGTTTGCCGCGCGACAGCCAGATTTCGTGGCCGGAGCCGATCTCGGTCGCCACTGCGGTAAAGCGGACATCCAGATCCTCGATCGCGCGGTCGCCGAGATGGCGGTCGAGCCGATCGCACAACCGCTGGCCACTGATCAGACCGGTGCCGGACAGATTGAAATCGAGGTAGCCGAAGACGCGACGCCGGGTCAATTCGAGTGCAAAGCCTTCGAGGCTGTCGAGGTGGCCTGCCGCGTAGCAGCCGCCGACCACGGCGCCGATCGAGGTGCCGGCAATGATGTCGGGGACGATACCGGCCGCGCGCAGCGCCTTGAGCACGCCGATGTGAGCCCAGCCGCGCGCCGCGCCACCACCCAATGCCAAACCGATTTTGCCGACCTTTTCCATGCTCGGACTCCTGGCCGTCACTCGCGTTCGCTACGCAGGCGCCTCATAGGTTTCAGCATCCCGATCCAACTTTCTAAGGGGAGCCGCAACCCAGCGCCACCTCCGAGGAAAGCAAACGCCGTGCCGCGCGCGCCCCCAACAGGACGCAGAATCGCTATCGCTGTCCTCCCATTATCTTTAATGGAGCCTGCGCCGGGGGGATTAAAGGTGCACTACCAAAACGTGGACTGCCGTTAGAAATCGCGTGTGCGGCGCATCATTGTTTCGGCGCTGCGGGAGCGTCGACCAGTGCGATGTCGCGAGGGCTACCGCCGCTCGGTGCCGTGACTGCCTTGGCGTCACTGGAACTCGACGCGCCGGTCCCCAGTGAGACAGTACGGTAGAAGCAACTCCGGGCGCCCGTATGGCAGGCGACGCCCGCACCGGCCAGCGTCGCCCGGATCAGCACGACATCCTGGTCGCAATCGGTCCGCATCTCGACGATCGCCAGCGTGTTGCCGCTGTCCTCGCCCTTACGCCAGAATGCCTTGCGCGACCGGCTCCAGAACCACGCCTGCCGGGTGTCGATCGACCGGGCAAGCGCCTCGGCATTCATCCACGCGAACATCAGGACGTCGCCCGTCACTGCATCGGTGACGATCGCGGGGATCAGGCCGTCCTGGTCGAATTTCGGCATGAAGCGGTGGCCGTGCTCGATGTCGGAGGCGGCGGCTGAGCGGGTGCCGAAGATTGGGGACTGGTCGGACATGGCGTTGCGTGATCTCTGCAATCGTGAAGACCCGAGGCCGGAAAAACGAGGGGGTGGCAAAACTGGAGGACGGGTCCCGGACCGCGTGTCGCCTGCCTATATATGGCGGGTAGTAAAGACAAGTGAAGTCCCGGCGGGTTAGGTTTGCCGGGGAATGAGCCAGCAACAGGGCGCGAGGACACGCAGGCATGGCCGAACTCGACGCGATCTACAACCCGCGGTTCCTCGAGCTGGCGGCGGCCACTCCGCGTGCGGGCCGACTGATCAAGCCCGACGCCAGCGCGACTGCACACTCGAAACTGTGCGGTTCGACCGTGACCGTCGATATCGTCATGCGCGACGGCCGGATCACCGACTTTGCTCAGGTGGTGAAGGCGTGCCTGCTGGGCCAGGCGGCTGCCGCGGTCGTCGGGCGCGAAGCGGTAGGCTCGACGCCGGACGAGATCCGGCGTGTGGCAGGGATCATGCGGCGCATGCTCACCGACGGCGGCCCGCCACCGGACGGGCGCTGGGCAGATCTGGCGTTGCTCGAGCCGGTGCGGGACTACAAGGCGCGACACGCCTCGACGATGCTGGTGTTCGACGCGCTGGAGCGGGCGATGGCGGAGGTCGAGGGGCGGGAGGTCGGCCGGACGGCCGCCCAAGCCCAGCGATGAAGTTCGCCGCCGCCTTGCTGAAGGCGCCGATCCACCTCTACCGGTGGACGATCAAGCCGTGGACGGGCCTGGAATGCCGCCACTTGCCGACGTGCTCGGAGTATGGGCTCGAGGCGATCGACCGCAATGGCGCCTGGAAAGGCCTTTGGCTGACCGTGTCGCGCATCCTGCGCTGTAACCCGTGGGGCAGTCATGGCTATGACCCAGCCCCCGATATTCGCGCCGACCGGCATCCGTTTGCGCCGTGGCGCTATGGACGGTGGACAGGCCGGCACATTACGCACCTGACTGCGGACGGCGACGACCGGACGCCGGCACCCACAAGACGCAATCTAAAGGAAAGCGGCGTAGAGCGGCGCGTCGATCCGTCCGGCGCGAGCCGGGGCTGCAAGGACTGGCCCGGCGCGGCAATTCGCGCCAGCATTTGAGTTAGCCTCGTCGTCGTGGCGCCCTGATTGGTGGCATATTGTATTTCCCATCCGATCGCTCAACCCGTCAGGTGATTTATGAGGATACTGATTGCAGCCGCCCTGTTGGCCGGTTGGGTTCCCGTTGCCGTAGCTCAGACCCCCGCCGCCGGAGCCGGATCGAACGTCCAGGCGGTCGCGGAAAAGCCGGACGTGGCGGGAGCCGCCGTCGCCAAAGCCGCGACGTTGCTCATGTTCACACGTGTCATCGGCGTGACCGGCGTCGAGAAGGCGCCTACGGCGGCGGTTAAGCAGCTATCGCTGGAGATTGCGACAGCCAGCGCGGCCGTGCTTGTGGAGCTCAAGGCCGCCACCGCGGTGTCGGGGCTGGCCAAGGCGATCCCGGAGACCCTCGACCGTACGTACGCCGATCAGGCTGAACTGCTGCAATCGTCGTTCGAGACGCAGTTCGAGCACGAGTACCTCGGCATGCAGATTGCGGCCCACCGCGAGGTGATCGCCGTGCTGGCGGCCGGAGGCAACGCGGCAGTGCCGGCGATCGGCGCGCTGGCGATGAAGTTCAAGGGCCAGCTGACGACAAATCTGGCCAGTCTCGAACAAGCCAAGCGCAGTTTGCCTGCGATGTGAGGGGGCGGCGCGTCAGGCGGCTTGGGCCGCAGCCTCGGCAATGGCGCGAGCTTCTGCCGCCGTGTCGCTGTTGAACGCGACGAAATCGACCGTGTTGGGACCGAAGTAATGCTTCTCGGTGCCGAGTTCGGCGACGCCGGCGGCGAATTCGATGAGGTTGTCGAAACAGCGCCTGGCGATGTACTCGAAGGCCACGATGTCCCACATCGAGTTGGTCTGGACCTTCTGGCCCGCGAGCAGCGATTTGACCGAGACTTCGGGGCAGGCGTCGCTTTTCAGGAACGCGCTTAGTGCGGGGGCCATGCCGGGTGTGGGGACGGGCGTTCCCTCGGGGAAGCCTTGCGCATAGACCGCGCGCTTGAACAGGATCTCGGCGCCGAACAACTCGTTAAGCCGCGCCGAAAGTGCCGCGTCGAGAATTGCCTGGACCTGGATCACCGGCCGCGGCTTGCCACCGACGTCCATCAAGGCTTTGCGGATCAGCAATCGCGGTGCGGTCATGGTGCAATATTCTCCTTCGGACCCGCGCATGGCCGCTGGCAAGCGACACATGGTGATCAGTTCCGCGAGACTAACGGGCGTCGGTTACCGAACTGGTCAGGATTTCGATCGAATTTGATGGATCGCGACCCGCCGGCAGGTCATTCAGCCGCCGTGCGCGCGGCGATGGTCGTGGCGATGAGCCGCTTCAGCTCTGGCAGACAAGAGCCGCAGTTGGTGCCCGCGCCCAGCCGCGCGCCGATCTCCTTGGTCGTGGTGCAGCCTGACCGCGCGGCGGCCTCGATGCGGCGGCTGCCGACCTGATAGCAGACGCAGACGATAGGACCCTCGTCCTCGCCGCCGGTTACGGGCCTTCCGGCGAGGATCGTGCGGCGGGCCGCTCCATCCCGGACGTCGGAGGCGGCGAGGTCGAACTGCGCGCGCAACCACTCGGTCGATGGGAGCTTGGGTGAGGTGGCGAGGAACAGCACGGCTTCGAGCCGTCCGTCGCGGAACACGGCCGTGCGGAACGTGCCAGCGGCCGCATCCTCGAGCGTGATCCACTCGCCAGCCGGCAAGGTGGCGTGCTGCCATGCGGGTATTCCGGCTGCGTCGAGATCGAGCGCGAGGTGCAGCGTCGTGCCGCTGGACGCGCCGAACATCGCCCGGCTCTCGGCCCAGTAAGCGAGCCCCTGAGGGCGCAACGGCGCCCGCGACAGCAGGAAGCCATAGTGCGAGACATGCACCGGAACCACGCGGGCCGGCGTGGCCTTGGCCTCAGGCTGGCCGGACATGGGGTCGGTGATGCCGTGGACCAGCGCCGAGATGCGTCCGGCGCTGCTGTTCTGTGCCGACCAGTGGAACGGAGCAAATACGCTGCCCGGCTGCTGGCCGCGGCTGAGCAGAACGCGCACGCTGGCCGTGCCGTGGGGGGTCTCGATCCGCGCCAGAGTGCCCTGCTCGAGGCCGAGGCGGCTGGCGTCGTCGGGGTGTATCTCGACGTAGGGTTCCTGGATGTGCGTCGACAGCCGGGATGAAAGCCCGGTCCGGGTCATGGTGTGCCACTGATCGCGGATGCGGCCGGTGTTGAGCACGAACGGCCACTCCGTCGAGACAGGGCTCGCAAGGCGGGCGGGTGCCGTGGCTATGAAGCGGGCTCGGGTGTCGGGCGTGAAGAAGCCGCCCTCGGCGAACAATCGTTCGGTCGGGTCCGAAGCAGCGCGGACCGGCCATTGCACAGGTTCGAGCGCGTCGTAAGCCTTCTGGTCGAGACCGGCGAGGCCGGCGATATCGAAGGCGCGTCGCTGGGACGGCGATGCCGAGCCATTCTCGAAGCCCGAGAGGCGGGCGTGCTCGTCGAATATTTCGGCTGAGGATGTGAAGGAGAAGGCGTCGCCGAAACCCAAGCGGCGCGCGACTTCACCCATGATCCACCAGTCGGGCCGAGCTGACCCGGCGGGCGTAAGGAACGGCCGCTGGCGGGAGATGCGGCGCTCCGAGTTGGTGACGGTGCCGTCCTTCTCTCCCCACGCATGCGCGGGCAGTCGAACGTGCGCGGCGTCGAGGGTGTCGGTGGCGGCGACATTCTCAGACACGACGAGGAGATCGAGCCTGCTCAGCGCGTCGCGGACGCGATCGGCGCGCGGCAACGACACGGCCGGGTTGGTGCCCATCACCCATAGCGCCTTGATCTCGCCGCGGGTGATGGCCTCGAACATGTCCACGGCCTTGAGCCCTTCGCTGGTGACGAGCGAGGGAGCGTTCCAGAAGCGGGCGACACGGTCGCGCTCGGCGGATGAGAAGCCCATATGGGCGGCCAGCATGTTGGCGAGGCCGCCGACTTCGCGCCCGCCCATGGCGTTGGGCTGACCGGTGAACGACAAAGGACCCGCGCCGGGTTTGCCGATCATGCCGGTCGCAAGATGGCAATTGATGATCGCGTTGACCTTGTCGGTGCCCTGGGCCGACTGGTTGACGCCCTGGCTGTAGCAGCTGACGACGCGGCGGGTGGATCCGAACCAGCTGAAGAACAACTCGACGTCGGATACGTCGAGCCCGGTCACAGCGGCAACCTGCCGGACGGACGGTGCACTGTCGCGGGCCGCCGCGAGAGCGGCGTCGAGGCCGGACGTGTGCCGCGCGATGAAGTCGCGATCGAGGAGGCCGCGATCGGCGAGCCAGACCAGGAGGCCATTGTAGAGGACCTGGTCGGTGCCGGGCCGAATGGCGAGATTGAGGTCGGCGCCCTCGCTGGTGGCGGTATGGCGCGGATCGATGTTGACGACGCGCATGCCGCGCTCGGCGCGCGCAACTTGGATGCGCTGATAGAGGATGGGATGGCACCAGGCGGTGTTGGAGCCGACCAGCACGACGAGGTCGGCAAGCTCGAGGTCGTCGTAGCACTGCGGCACGACGTCGGCGCCAAACGCGCGCTTGTGGCCGGCGACGGAGGAGGCCATGCACAATCGTGAATTGGTATCGACGTGGGGGGTGCCGATGAAGCCCTTGGCGAGCTTGTTGGCGACGTAATAGTCCTCGGTCAGCAACTGCCCGGAGAGATAGAACGCGATCGATCCCGGTCCATGTGCGGCGCTGATGGCGGCGAGGCGTTCGGCGACGTGGTCGAGGGCCTGACCCCAGGAGACACGCGCGCCATCAACCACCGGATCGAGGAGCCGCGTTTCGAGCGCGAGTGTATCGCCCAGCGCCGAGCCCTTCGAGCACAGCCGGCCTGAGTTGGCTGGATGCGCGGGATCGCCCGCGATCTTCGCGCCGCCGTGGCCATCGGGCGTTGCGAGCACGCCGCAGCCGACGCCGCAATAGGGGCACGTGGTCCGCACCGGTTGCAGCCTGGCGCTGTCGGGTGCCGGACCGCCGAACGTCATCAGTCCGTCGTCCATCACGCCGCCTCCGCATAGGCGCGGCCAAAGGGCAGTGCGGCGCGGACGCTGTCGATCAGGGTTCGGCGCGTGACGAGATCGCGATACCAGAGTGCGTCTGCGGTGTCGCCGAACAGCACCGCACCGACGAGACGACCGTCGCGGACGACGAGCTTGCGATAGGACCCGGCGGCACGATCGTGAAGCGCGATCACGTCTGCGCCTTGTCCTTCGAAATCACCGATCGAATAGACCGGCACGCCGGACACCTTGAGGCTGGTCGAAACGAGCGTGCCCTCGTAGCGAGCCGGAAGGCCGGAGAGATAGCGCGCCAGAACGCGGGCCTGATCGTAGGCGGGCTCGACGAGGCCGTACCACTGGCCGCGATGCTCGGCGCATTCGCCCAGCGCATAGACGCCGGGCCAATTGGTCTCCAGTTTGTCGTCCACCTTTATGCCGCGGCCGACGTCGATGCCACTGGTTGCCGCGAGCGACTGCGCGGGACGGACGCCGACCGCCATGACGACGAGAGCAGCCGGCAAGCGGCGGCCATCCTTGAGTACGATGGCCTCGACGTGGCCATTGCTGCCATCGATGCGTTCGGTCGAGGCTTCGGTGAGCACACGGATGCCTTTGGATACCAGAGCGTTCTTGAGCATGCCGGATGCGGTCGCGTCGAGCTGCCGCTCCATGAGATGTGGCATGAGGTGGATCAGCGTGACGTCGAGGCCGCGCCGCGCGAGGCCATAAGCAGCTTCGATGCCGAGCAGTCCGCCGCCGATGACCACCGCGGGCGAGCCCGGTGGGACGGCTTGCAGCGCGGTAACGTCGGCAAGATCGCGGAAGGTCAGCACGCCGCGCTAGTCCGGCGCCGGTTACGGGCAACCTGATGGCCTCGGAGCCAGTGGCGAGGACGAGGCGGTCATAGGCGATGCGAAGACCGCTTTTCAGCACGACCTCGTGCCGGGCCGGGCGCAACGCGGTGACGGGATCGCCGGTCAAGAGCGTGATGCCGCGCTCGGCGTACCATGGGCGGGCCTGGAACCGGATGTCGTCGAGCGACGTGTCGCCCGCCAGCACGCTCGACAGCAGCACGCGGTTATAGGCGGGCTCGGGCTCGGCGCCGACGACAGTGATCTCGAACGCGCACGCGTCGAGCTCTTCCAATAGCTTGAGGCTGGCCATGCCGTTGCCGACGACGACCAGCCGGGTTCGGGTCCGATGGGGCATCTTGTTCACATCCGATGATCGAGACGCCGCACAGAGGGCGCGCTACCGCACCTCGAGGAAAATCGAATTAAGCATCTCAAGTCTTGTGCCAAGACGCGTCGGGCCAGAAATACTTTGTAAGATCAGTTGATTGCCGTCTGGCGGAGTCTGGCCGCCGCAGGGCAAGTGGCGCATGGACTGGCCAATTGCCTAAGTTTTGAGCAGCTATGATCCCTCCGGCTCGGGCACGATCTTGACAGCTCACCCAAACCCCGCAATGCCTCTGGCCGCAGTTTCTTACCTGCTTGGTAGGCAGCGAGTGAGAGGAGAGAACACGATGGCGGATTCCGTCCCGTCGCCTATGGGCGACATCACCCTGACATTTCCCGATGGCGCGTCGCGCAAGGTCAAGGCCGGCACCACCGGGCTCGAGGTCGCCAAGTCGATTTCGCCGTCGCTCGCCAAGCGCACGGTCGCCATGAGCTCGACGGCGCGCTCGCCGACCTCGCCGATCCCATCCACAAAGATGCCAAAATCAACTTCGTCGCCCGCACCGACCCGGACGCGCTCGAGCTGATCCGGCACGACGCCGCGCACGTCATGGCCGAGGCGGTGCAGGCGCTGTGGCCGGGCACGCAGGTGACGATCGGCCCGGTGATCGAGAACGGCTTCTTCTACGACTTCGCCAAGCAGGAGCCGTTCCAGCCCGAGGATCTCGCCAGGATCGAGAAGAAGATGGGCGAGATCATCGCGAAGAACGCGCCGTTCACGAAGGAGGTGTGGACGCGCGAGCAGGCCAAGGCGCATTTCCGCGACAAGGGCGAACTTTCAAGATCGAGCTGGTCGACGCCATTCCCGCCGACCAGGATCTCAAGATCTACAAGCAGGGCGAATGGCTCGACCTCTGCCGCGGCCCGCACATGACCTCGACGGGCGCAGATCGGCAAGGCGTTCAAGCTGACAGAAGTTCGCCGGCGCCTATTGGCGCGGCGACAGCAACAACCCGCAGCTGCAGCGCATCTACGGCACCGCGTTCGCGACGCAGGAGGAGCTCGACGCGTACCTGAAGCAGATCGAGGAGGCGGAGAAGCGCGACCACCGCAAGCTCGGCCGCGAGATGGACCTGTTCCATTTCCAGGAGGAGGCGCCGGGCTCGCGTGTTCTGGCACCCCAAGGGCTGGACGCTGTTCCAGACGCTGATCGCCTACATGCGCCGCCAGCAGCAGAAGGCCGGCTACGTGGAGGTGAACTCTCCCGACATGATGGAGAAGCACTTCTGGGAGCTCTCGGGCCACTGGGAGAACTACGGCGAGAACATGTTCACGACCGAGCTGCCCGACGAGCGCGTGTTCTGCTGCAAGCCGATGAACTGTCCGGGCCACGTGCAGATCTTCAAGCACGGGCTGAAGAGCTATCGCGACCTGCCGCTGAAGATCGCCGAGTTCGGCAAGGTGCACCGCTACGAGCCGTCGGGCGCGCTGCACGGCATGCTGCGCGTGCGCCACTTCACGCAGGACGACGCGCACATCTTCATCACCGAAGACCAGATCATGGACGAGTGCCTGAAGATCAACGATCTGATGCTCGTCGATCTACGAGGACTTCGGCTTCGAGGACATCGTCGTCAAGCTCTCGACGCGGCCCGAGAAGCGCGTCGGCGCGGACGAGCTGTGGGACCAGGCCGAGAAGGCGTCATGGCCGAGGTGCTCGACGAGATCGAGAAGCGCGGCGAACGGCCGCGTCAAGACGGCGATCAATCCGGGCGAGGGCGCGTTCTACGGCCCGAAGTTCGAGTACGTGCTGAAGGACGCCATCGGCCGCGACTGGCAGTGCGGCACGACGCAGGTCGATTTCAACCTGCCGGGCCGGCTCGGCGCGTTCTACATCGACGAGCACTCGGAGAAGAAGACGCCGGTGATGATCCACCGCGCCATGTTCGGCTCGCTCGAGCGCTTCACCGGCATCCTGATCGAGAACTTCGCCGGGCACTTCCCGCTGTGGCTCGCGCCGCTGCAGGTGGTCGTCGCGCCGATCGTGTCGGATGCGGACGCCTATGCGCATGGAGGTCGCGGCCGCGCTGAAGGCCGCGCGGGCCTGCGCGTCGAGACCGATCTCCGCAACGAGAAGATCAACTACAAGGTGCGCGAGCACTCGCTCGCCAAGGTCCCGGTGATGCTGGTCGTCGGCAAGCGCGAAGCCGAGGAGCGCAAGGTCTCGATCCGCCGCCTGGGCTCGGACAAGCAGACGGTGATCGCGCTCGACGAAGCCATCGCCGCGCTGGTCGCCGAGGCGAAGCCGCCGGGGTTAGCGTTCGATGTGCCATGTGCGGGCGCTCCCTGTCCCCGGGCATCGCACTCGCATGGGAGAGGCCGCGGTGACGGGCCAGCGAGCCACGTTCAGCGCCTACTCTCACGAATTGTCGCTTCCCGCCCCTCAACCAAGCCTCGCCCCGGGATGACAAGTGGGGTGGCGGATGAGTGCGACGGCCTATCGCCGTACTGCCGTGTACTGGAGCATCTACACCGGAGCTGCGCGGGCGCGAGCAGTTCTCGCAAGCTCTATTGGGACATAACTCAAGGACCTGATCGGCCAGGCCAGCGAAACTCGTCGGAATTGTGCCCGAGGAGCTGTGGCCGAATGTCGGCTGCGCTCTGAGCCACGAATCAGTCGCGCTGTCATGTCTGGCGGTCCAGCCTTCGACCGCCGATGAGTTTACGTCAAGCGGTTGCCGAGACGATGCGCGCGGCAAGTCGCGTTGCTCGCGGAGTGGCGTGTTCTTACGACGCTTATCCTCGGACAGCCTCTCCGGAGGACCGGGGCGCCGAGCTGCTTGCGATCAATTGGTGCCGGGATGCCGAAGGGACGCAGACCGCGAGAATGCCACTTCCGAAATTGACAGACATTCATATCAGCCTCAACCGCGATACCGGCTTCAGGGCGCGGCCCGGCTATACGATTGCCGGTGGCGGTGAGGGAGAGCGTCCGCGCCATAAATCCTATGTGTCGGCCGACAAGGTGCATCGATGCTACGCCGTGACATGGCACTTGCAAGTGCAGACCTCGACTAAGCGCGAGTTGATGGTAACACATTGGCCGATCCTGCAGTCCCGCTACGGCGAGGCGGCTGAGATGGTCGATCTTGAGAAGCGGAGCGGGGACATCGGTCCTTTCAAATTCTCCATCCGAAATGTGTGGTCAGATGTGGCCGAGGACACGTTCGTTACGGCCGTTCTAGCCCGGAGTGGCGGGCTCCACGTTACTTGCGGACGCGACGAGACGGGCTCTCTCGTCACGATGCGCGGCGTGCGGCGGCACCGCGGCGGACTTGATGCGGGCCATCGCCTCGCTCGCAAGCGACTGGCGCGCTTTCAATCCTCGGCGATTGATCCAGGATGAGCTGCAGCACGTCTTGACGAGGCGGGCTATTCGTTGTCCGGAACCATGCCGCGCCAGATGAAGGCTAGCCCATGACCCCTACCACATCCATGATCGCGCTGATTTCGGACGACCAAGCGCTGGCGGGTCCCGTGCATTCGCTGACGTGGCGGGCGCCGTGGCTGGCCAATCGCTCGCTGCAGATGACACGGCACCGGCCGGTGGTCGTGGGTCGCCGTGCGTTTCACTATCTGACCATGCTGTCGGCCGACCGTTGGGTGTTCGTGGTCACGCGCGACGAGGAGCTGCTGGAGGCGGGGGGCAATCATCATCTGTCGGGGTTCGGGTTCTGGTACATGCCCGACCTCGACCGCGCGCTCGACGCCGCGCGCAGCCTGGCGGTGAGCAAGCGGACGCCAGAAGTGTTCGTGGCCGGCGGGGTCAGCGTCTACCAGCAAGCGCTGCCGCAGATCAGCCGCGCTGTATCGCACGGTTTGCACGAGCCGGTCGAAGCTACGACGCGGCTCGACGCGGGGGTATTCTCCGGCTGGACCGAAGTCCACGCCGAGCGCCGTCAGCGCGGCTCGGACGGCTTTGCGGATCAGACCTATTCAGTGATCGAGCGTCCCGCGTGACCGCTGGCACCAGGACGGTTGGGGATCACGGGGCGTCGTAACGGGCGCGCAGCTCCTTCGTGCGGGCAATGGTCAGCGTCGCCATCGACGGAAAAAGCCGGGCCCCAAAGGGACCCGGCTCCAATCAACACAAGTGGTGCTGGAAGTTAGTGCCAACGCTTCTTGCGGGTGTCGTACCAGCCCCAATCCGGGCCGTTCTTGCGCCACGACCAATAGATGCCGGACGGACGCTTCGGCCGCGGCGGGCTGCAGGCGATACGGACGCCGGCGCGCGGCGAACGGTGCCAGCCAGCCGGTCCGCGTTCGCACGACGAGTGGCGGCCGTGGACGAGCTGGAGGTTGCTGTCGGCATTGGCATTGACGCCACCGAACGCGGAGACGGGGGCAGCCGATGCGCCAGCGGCCGCGAGCGCGGTGCCCACGGCGAATACGGTTGCGGCCATGATCATCTTCATAGTGTTACTCCTTGTCGTTTCGTTGCAAGCCGCAGCAGTTGCGGCGGCTCAGTCCTGACGCCGCGGTGTCGAACGCTGCGCCATTGGTGCTACCATCGGTGACGTCTGTCGGCGGGATACTGCCGGAGCGTAAAGAACTGCAAAGTTCGATGCCGCCGCCGCCACGATTGCGCCACGTTTGGTCCAGGGCTGACGCAGCCGTGGCGCGGATAGAGAACGCCGAACCGCCTTTGGAGTTCCCGCGTGCTGCGCGACGGCGAACCGGTGGTGCTGGCGACGACCACGAGGTGCTGTTCGGCGAGCTGTATGACTTCGTGCATCGGCAGGCCGACAGGGTTCTGCCGGATCCGGCCGGACTGCCGAAGTAACTGCTCGGTGGTAAGGCTTAGCCGCGGCCGCGGTAGGGCGCGACGCCCTGGTCGGGGAGCCATACGCCCTTGGGGCATTCGCCGGACTGCCAGAACACGTCGATGGGCATGCCGCCGCGCGGATACCAGTAGCCGCCGATACGCAGGAAATGCGGCTCCAGTAACGCGACGAGGCGCTTGCCGACGGCGACGGTGCAGTCCTCGTGGAACGCGCCGTGATTGCGGAAGGCGGCGAGGTAGAGCTTCAACGATTTACTCTCGACCAGCCAGTCGCGCGGCACGTAGTCGATGACGAGGTGCGCGAAGTCGGGCTGACCGGTGACGGGGCACAGCGAGGTGAATTCGGGTGCCGTAAAGCGCGCGAGGTAGAGCGTATCCGCGTGCGGGTTCGGCACGCGGTCGAGCGTCGCCGCATCGGGGCTGTCGGGCAGCGCCGACGGGCGGCCGAGATGGGTGACGGGTGGTCCTTTGCGCGCCATCGTTGTCACTCCGCCGCCATGCGCGTGGGTTGCGGCGGGCCGGAGTAGATGACGCCCTCCTGGCAGCTGTCGCGGACCACCTGGATCTCGGTGAGGCCGGGGACGCGGTTGGACAGCCGCGACCACAGCCACATCGCGATGCGCTCGAGCGTCGGCGCGGCCAGACCCTCGACGTCGTTGAGCATGCGGTGGTCGAGCGCGTCGCGGGCGTCGGCGATGGCCGCCGACAGGTCGTCGAAGTGGAACACGATGCCGGTGTCCGCGCCCGGCTCGCCGTCGATCACGACGCGGGCGCGGAACGAGTGCCCGTGGATGCGGGAGTTGGGATGTCCGGGTGGCGCCGAGGGCAGGTAATGAGCGGCCTCGAACAGGAAGTCTTTGTAGATGCGCATGGGGGGTCAGGTTACAGGTGATAGGTGGCAGGTGACAGGGATTTGGGGACTTCTTACGCTGGAACCCGTCCGCTGTAACCTGTTCCCTTGTCTCAGGGTATCCCAAGCAACTTGTGGGTTTGCAGCGATAGCCGCCATTCGGGATGGGATTTGCAATAGGCGATGGCTTCGGCGGTATTCTCGCGCGCGGCGGGGCCGTCCATGGGCTGCAGGAACAGATGCGTGAATGCGAGGCCGCGCAGCGAGGCGGGGTCTAGACCGTCCTGAGGGTAAACGAGCTTCAGCTCGTCGCCGGAGGTCTGCACGAGCGCATTGCCGGCCTTGGGGCTGATGCAGATCCAATCGATTGAAGCCAGCACGGGTAGAGTGCCGTTGCTCTCGATGGCAGCCGAGATGTCGCGTGCGTGGAGCGCCGAAATCAGCGCCTCGTCGACCTGCAGCATCGGCTCGCCACCCGTCAGCACGACGAGGCGAGAGGCGCTATCGTGACCGTCCCAGGCGTCGCCAGCCGCCGCGACGATGGCATCGGCCAAGGCGTCTGCGGTGGCGAATTTGCCGCCGCCCTGGCCGTCCGCGCCGACGAAATCCGTGTCGCAGAAGCGGCACTGAGCGGTGGCGCGGTCCTGCTCGCGGCCCGACCACAGATTGCAGCCCGCGAACCGGCAGAATACCGCTGGCGTCCCGGCCTTCGCGCCCTCGCCCTGCAGCGTGTAGAAGATCTCTTTGACGGTATACATGCGTATGCGCTTGGCCGCTCCGGCGGAGGAAGTCAAGGCGGCGGATGCGCGTTCGTCCGCGGCAGGGGGAGGAACGGCATGAGCGGGACGGAGAGAAGACCGCAGTATCTCGACCTGGTCATGGTCGCGTTCGTGGTGGTGCTCGTCTGCGCCAATCTGATCGGCCCGGCCAAGGCAGCGGCGGTCGATCTGCCGCTGTTGGGCGTCGTGACGTTCAGCGCCGGCATCGTGTTCATCCCGTTGTCGTATGTGTTCGGCGACATCCTGACCGAGGTCTATGGCTATGACCGCGCCCGGCGGGTGATCTGGACCGGCTTTGCGGCGCTGCTATTCGCTGCCGTCATGGCGTCGCTCGTGGTCGCGCTGCCGCCCGCTCCGGGATGGCCGAACCAGGGCGCTTACGAGATCGCCTTCGGCAATGCCTGGCGCGTGGTGCTGGCGTCTATGATTGCCTATTTCTGCGGCGAGTTCGTCAACTCGACGGTGCTGGCCAAGATGAAGGTGTGGACCGAGGGGCGCTATCAGCGCACGCGCTTCGTGGCTTCCACGGTTGCGGGAGAGGCGGTCGATAGCGCACTGTTCTATCCGCTGGCCTTCTACAACTCGGGCATCATGCCGAATGAGCTGGTGCTGACGCTGATGTTCAGTCAGTTCGTGGCCAAGACGCTGGTGGAAATCGCCATGCTGCCGGCGACGACGCGGATCGTGGCGTTCCTCAAGCGCACCGAAGGCATCGACCATTACGACCGCGACACGAACTTCAACCCGTTCGCGCTGAAGCCCTGATCGAGGCGGACCTTCTTGCCGAGCAGTTCGATGGCGGTGCGGACGCCGGCCGGCTTGCCCTGGACCTTGCCGCCGAACGGGATGAACGAGGCCAGCACCGCCAGTGAGACGATCCAAGTCACGATGCTGGTGGTCTGGCGGGTCATCGACTTGCTCCTCGGCCTGTCCCGGATCGTCTTTCGGCTTCAGGCTCGATCCCGGTTATCGGCTTCGAGTGGCGGGAACTGAAAGATCGTTGGGCTATGCAATCGATAGCCGGGAGCGTGGCGGGGCGCGGTTCCGCAAGGAACAGGTCGGCGGATAAGGGGATTGGGTTTGAATTCAGCCGGCTTCCGCAGCGATGGCGGCCAATTCGGCTTCGGAGGTTTCAAAGGCGTGCGGCGTGCGTCCGGCGCGGGCGTACCAGTAGCCGGCGTTCTCTTTATCGCCCTCGATGGTGTGGAGGACGGCGTGCAGCCAACAGGCGAGCGGTTCGGCCTCGTGGCGCTGCACGATGGCGTGGGCCGCGTCCCATGCACCGTTTTGGGCGAGTGCGATGGCTTCTCGGATGTCGTCGAGCCACCGTCATCGGACCGCCGGGTTCGTCGCCCGCCAATACTCCCATCCCTTCGCGCGCAGCTCACATGCCGGGCAGTTCGCCGCAGCCGTAGCCCCAGGTGTGCCGACGGCTGCGGTCGCCCAGATAGCAGGTGTGGGTAGCCTCGACGATGAGATCGACGAGTGCAGAACCGCCCAGCGCATCGGCCATGGCCCAGGTGCCGGCCTTATCGACATACATCAGCGGCGTCACGATCTCGCACGGCGTGTCCATCCCGAGCGCGATGGCGCGGGCGAGCGCATCGAGGGTATCGCGGCGGCAATCGGGATAGCCCGAATAGTCGGTCTCGCACATGCCGCCGACGAGCGTGGTCAGGCCGCGCCGATAGCCCAGCGCCGCCGCATAGGTGAAGAACAGCAGGTTGCGGCCGGGCACGAATGTGTTGGGCAACCCGCTGGCCGACAACTCGATGGCGGCCGAGCGCGTCAGGCTCGTCTCGGAGATGCGGCCCAGCGTCGGCAGCTGCAATAGATGGTCGGGCCCGAGTTTGGCCGCCCAATCCGGGAAGCGCTGCTTGAATTCGCTCAGCAGCGTCAGTCGCGTCTCGAGCTCGATGGCATGGCGCTGGCCATAATCGAAGCCGATGGTTTCGACGGCCGCGTAGCGCTCGAGCGCCCACGCGAGGCAGACGGTCGAGTCCTGCCCGCCGGAGAACAGGACGAGGGCGGACTTACTACGGTGCAAAGAAAACTCCTACCTGACTACGCAACTTCGTACACTCCTCACTCCATGGCCGGACTTGATCCGGCCATCCAGACTTCGGGCCGCGTCACCAAGTTCCCTGGATGGCCGTGTCGAGCACGGCCATGACGAGGGTTAGGGTGAGGGGGCTGGCAGCGATACATTGCGCCCAGCGCCAGGCCCCCTCACCCGGCGCGGAGCGAATGAATGCGGGTGTACCTCAGCCTCCAGGCCGCGCCGGCCGCTCCTCAAGGGGAGAGGCGCGAGGCTCGGCCATGTCGCGGCCTAAGTGCTCACCTGCACGTGATTGGTAGTCGAGGCGCCTGGTCAGCAGGTGCGGATGGAACACATTGCCGACAGGGAGACAGACACGAACGCGGCGAGATGCGGACGAGCGTGCTCATGCCTCCATCTTCAAGGAGGCCCGGGAACTGGAAGAGCGCCCAGCCCCACCGACGACGGTAATGGCCGCGCGTGTCCGATGTTCCAAGAAGCTAAGCATTCCCGAACACAACGGCGGTGCCCCAGGCATATACCTCGATGTTTTGCTTGGGTGTGCCGCAGCCCTGTGCCGTCGAGATGCGGTGCATGTACGAAATGTGGATGACGCCGTTGGCGCCCTTTGCGACCGCTTGGCGCTTGAGGTCGGCCGTCGCATCGATCAGGGCCTGACCCATCGGCAGGCCGCCGCCGCAACCTGCTTGCTCCCGTGCCACGACGGCAAGAACGACGCCGACGATTTGGTAGTCGAAGTTCACGCTGCCCGCGGCAGTCAGGATGTTCGGCTCCGGGGGAAGAGGCTTCTTCGCCATGTGTGCTCCGCTCTCTCGCCATTTTCGTCCGAAAAAACCATCCGCATGCTATCTAACGCAGCAGAGTGCGCAAGTCAGCGAAATGCCCGTGCCATGCAAAGCGGCGGAGGTCGAGGGCGTTTGGGTCAGAGCTTGGCCCCGTCGTACTTGTGCGGCGTCAGCGCGTCGGGATCGACGCCGTCGAGGCAGCGGACGTTGATCGCCACCATCTCCGTTCCATCCGGCCCCGTGCCGCGGCCGAACGAGCGGACGCCGCAGGTCTTGCAGAACAGGTGGTGCACTGCTTTCTTGCCGAACTGGTAGTCGCTGAGCCCTTCGGTGCCGGAGACGAGCGTGAACTGGCTGGCGGGCACGAAGGTGAGGATCATCCCCGTGCGGCGGCAGATCGAGCAATTGCAGCTGATCGACTTATCGACGTCGGCGGTCACCTCGTAGCGGACGGCGCCGCAGTGGCAGCTTCCGGTATGGTGTTGGGCGCTCATGGTTTTTTCTCCAAGTGGCACGTCGGCTCGACGACCTTAGGTAACTTGGCTTCTACCCCGGATCAGGTTCGCGGTGAGGCAGTTCGTCCGGTGGCCGCGGGCCACTACCCATTCGGGTCTTTGCGGGGGCAACCGAAGCGTATAGAAGCCAGCGCGAACGTCGCATGCGGCTACATTGGCCGCAAGTCAATGGCCCGGGATCACGAGGCCAGTCACTTAGCCAAGACCAGCCACCCAGCCCAGAAGAGGCCCCCATGACCGCCATCGTCGACATCATCGGCCGCGAAATTCTCGACAGCCGCGGCAACCCGACCGTCGAGGTCGATGTGGTGCTGGAGGATGGCTCGGAGGGCCGCGCGGCCGTGCCGTCTGGCGCATCGACCGGCGCCCACGAGGCGATGGAGCTGCGCGACGGCGACAAGAGCCGCTACCTCGGCAAGGGCGTGACCAAGGCCGTCGATGCCGTCAACGGCGAGATCTACGATTGCGTCGCCGGCATGGACGCCGAAGACCAGCGCGGACTGGACGCGGCGATGATCCAGCTCGACGGCACCAAGAACAAGAGCCGCCTCGGCGCGAATGCAATCCTGGGTGTGTCGCTGGCGGTGGCCAGGGCGGCGGCCACGGCGTCGGGCCTGCCGCTGTACCGCTACGTCGGCGGCGCATCGGCGCACATCCTTCCAGTGCCGATGATGAACATCATCAACGGCGGCGCGCACGCCGACAATCCCATCGACATCCAGGAATTCATGATCATGCCGGTGTCGGCCGCCTCGTGCGCCGACGCCATCCGCATGGGCGCGGAGATCTTCCACACGCTCAAGAAGGGATTGTCGGAGGCGGGGCACAACACCAACGTCGGCGACGAGGGTGGCTTTGCACCCAACCTGAAGAGCGCCGACGAGGCGCTGAGCTTCATCATGAAGTCGATCGAGAAGGCGGGATACAAGCCCGGCCAGGACGTGATGCTGGCGCTCGATTGCGCGGCAACCGAGTTCTACAAGGGCGGCAAGTACGAACTCGCGGGCGAGGGTAAGTCGCTCTCGTCGGACGCCATGGCCAAGTACCTCGCCGACCTCACCGCGCGGTTCCCGATCATTTCGATCGAGGACGGCATGAGCGAGGACGACTGGGACGGCTGGAAGGCGCTGACGGAGCTGATCGGCGGCAAGTGCCAGCTGGTCGGCGACGATCTCTTCGTCACCAATACCGAGCGGCTGTCTCAGGGCATCTCGAAGAGCATCGCCAACTCGATCCTGGTCAAGGTCAACCAGATCGGCTCGCTGACCGAGACGCTCGACGCGGTGGCCATGGCCCAGCGCGCGGGCTATACCGCCGTCATGTCGCATCGCTCGGGCGAGACCGAGGACTCGACCATCGCCGACCTCGCGGTCGCGACCAACTGCGGGCAGATCAAGACCGGCTCGCTGTCGCGCTCGGACCGTCTCGCCAAGTACAACCAGCTGATCCGCATCGAAGGCGAGTTGGGCGACGTTTCGCGCTATGCGGGCACGAGCGTAATCCGCGCGGGTCGCGCAGGGGCATAAGGGGCACTATCTGACGAACACGTACCGTGCGCGCCGCTCCTGCACGATTGTCATCCCGGCGCTCGTCGCCGGGATCCGACGGGCGACGATATCCCGCGTGAGCGGCCGCATGGACGTGTTCCCGCGACGCGACGGGAACCGTGGGCGGTCGATCGCCTGGCACTGCCCGCAGGATGTCTCTCGTAGTCCTTGCCGGCACTGATTGCAGTCAGGGCTCGCGCTTGACGATGGATATCACGCCGGCCGCCGTGCCGCGTATCTTGAGAACCTTGCGGTAGACGACGCAGTTGTGGCCGTCGGATTGGGCGATGTGCAATTTGTTGCTCAAGAGTGCGGCGGCCGCGCAATCGCGCGTATTGCGGCAGACGGTCATGCAGCCGTCGGCGCTGTCGACCGTCATCGCCTTGATCTGCTCTCCCTCGAAGTCCATGTCCTCGTAGAAGTCGAAGCCTAGTTTCGATCGAGTTGGCTGCACCGAGAACATCCCGGCGGCGCCGAACGCTGCCCTGCGCGCCCCACTGCGCCAGTTTGCATCCTGCTGCCGCGCGGCGACGGCGGAGTAGAGCTGGCACTGCCCCATGTTCGCGGCCTTTTTGCCGTGTTGGTAGCCGGTGCAGGTGGCGTCTGCCTCGCACGCCTCGCGGCAGGCGATGGGGTTCGGAGCCTTGAAGGCGCGGATCTGGGTGCCGGTCAGCGCGACGTTGTCGGTCTCGTCGAAGTTGGGCGAGGTCTTCTCCGGCTTCGATTTTGCGATGACAGGTGGGGCGTTGGCAGGTGCAGAGGGAGCGGGCACGGCCTTGCCCTCGAGCGCCGCGATCTCGTCCTTGAGTTTCTTGAGGTCGAGCCCGCGCCGGGTCCATTCGAGCTGGATGTTCGACGACGTGCGCTGCAGCTTCATCTTCTCGTTGGGGTCGAGTGCTTTCCCTTCCTCCATTCGCGCTGTCATCAGTTTCTTCTGCAGGTCTTTGACCAGATCGTCGAGGCTTGCGGCGCGGGCGCGGAGTTCAGCGAGTTTGATGCCATCGGCGGCGATCATCGCGCCTGGGGCCGGAGCGGCGCCCGCCGACCGCTCGCGCTGTTGCGCTTCCGCTTCGAGTTTGGCAAGCCGCGCCTGCAACGCCGCGACGTCGGCAGCCGATCCCGCCGGGGCTTGCTGGACAGTGCCGGGGGTTGGCGCGGAGTCGCCGGCGACAAAGTAGAAATCGCCGGTCAGCGCCGAGTGATCCCACGGCACCTGCTTGCCGTCGGTGGCGGCGAGCACGTCCTTGCGGACCTCGATCATGGTGGCGGGGAGATTGCGGCCCTTGACGCGGACGTGCTTGGCCAGTGCGGCCGTGAATGGCGAGTTCCGGCCCTTGCCGTCGAGCGCCACGTTGCCGGGCTGGGTCGAGTAGGCGATGAACGTGCCGAGACCAGTCGAGGCGGCGGCAAGGCCGCGTCCGATGCCTGCCGAGCGCGTGCCCATCGAGCGGGCGAGGTTGCGCGTCAGCGGATTGTCACGGCAGGCGTCGAGGATGACGATCGAGGTCTTGCCCTCGCGATCGATCTCCATCTGCCGCAGGACGAAATCGAGCTTCACCGCCTCGAATTCGAGGTCGCGCTCACGCTCCAGCTTGGCGTCGATGGGGACGAGGTAGTTCTGCGCTCCGACCTGCAACCCGTGGCCGGCGTAGAAGAACAGCGCGACGTCGGCGCCGGCGAGCTTATCGGTGAAGCTGCGCAGAGCGCCGTCCAGCTTCAGCTTGTCGGCGTCCACCGCTTCGACGACCTCGAATCCGGTCGCTTTCAGCGCCTCGGTCATATCGCGGGCGTCGTTGATCGGGTTGGAGAGGGGCGTGGTGTGGACGTAGGCACTGTTGCCGATGATGAGCGCGACGCGCTTTTCAGCCCAGGCGGCCCGGCCACCAAGCGGAACCAGCACGAGAACAGCCAACATCAAGACGTACGTGATCCGCTGAATGCCAGACCGCTTGAAGTATGGCCGCTTCATCCGTGCGCTCCCCTCGTGCCCCGCCGAGGCGTCGAGCCTAGGCGATCGGCTTATGTCTGACCAGTCGGGCGAAGATGCGGCGCTCATTCCTCGATCGATCGGGAAATTTCACGCCGCTTTACCTTGCCTTAAGCCCGCCCGTTCTACGTTCGGGATGTTCAGTCGAACACATCCTGTGCGTGCGTATCCAGTGTCGCGTTACCTTCAAAATGATCGGCGATCGAGGCTCCCGCGTCTTTTGCGGCAGGTTCTTGTTGTGCTTTCCTGCCTTGGACTAAGCGCCTACTTCGCCTTCCATGCCTATCAAGGCCGCCACGGCTTCGAGGCTCGCGCGCAACTGGTCGAGCGTACGAGCCTCCTCGAGTTCGAGATACAGAGCCTCGAAGCCGTGCGGTCTAAACTCGAGCGCGATGTCGCGCTGCTGGCGGCCGAGCCGCCCCACGCCGATCTCGTCGAGGAGATCGCGCGAGACCTCTTGGGCTTTGCCCATCCGTCCGATCGCATCATCACGCTGCGCTCCGCGAACCATTAACCGGTCCTCGACCTTCCAAGCCGCCAACCCGCCGGTGTAAGCTGGCCTCGGGTGTGGCGGTCGTGTAGTTTTGCCGCTTCGTGGCCGATTGCGATCACGCTATCCGCCGCTGCCGCGAAGGAGGACGCATGCCCTCAGCCGACAGTCCTGACCAGGCCACGGGCGATGCCGCCGGGGCCACCGCCTCTGAGATCGCGCCGTTCAGCCGCGACGAGGACCTGGACGCTTATCGGAACATGCTTCTGATCCGCCGCTTCGAGGAGAAGGCTGGGCAGCTTTACGGCATGGGTCAGATCGGCGGCTACTGTCACCTCTACATCGGACAGGAAGCCGTCGCCGTCGGCTTGCGGATGGCGACGGTTCCGGGCGATCAGGTCGTGGCCACCTACCGCGATCATGGCCACCTTCTGGCCTGCGGGGTGCCGGCGCGCAATGTCATGGCCGAGTTGACCGGTCGCGCGGGCGGGGTCAGCAAGGGCAAGGGCGGCTCGATGCATATGTTCTCGCCGGAAAAGGGTTTCTACGGCGGGCATGGCATCGTCGGCGCGTCGGTGCCGATCGGCGCGGGCCTGGCGTTCGCGAACAGCTACCGCGGCAGCGGAAACGTCTGCTGGTGCTATTTCGGCGACGGCGCGGCCAATCAGGGGCAGGTCTACGAAGCATTCAACATGGCCGAGCTGTGGAAGCTGCCAGTGGTGTTCGTCATCGAGAACAACAAGTATGCGATGGGCACGGCAATCGAGCGCTCATCGGCGACGACCAACTTGTCGTGCCGTGGCATCGCATTCGATATTCCAGGTCGGCAGGTGGACGGCATGGACGTGCGCGCGGTGCGCGATGCCGGCCTGCGCGCGGCGGAGTGGGTGCGATCGGGCAAGGGGCCGATCATTCTCGAGATGCTGACCTACCGTTATCGCGGCCACTCCATGTCGGACCCGGCGAAGTATCGCTCGAAGGACGAGGTGCAAGCGATGCGTGAGCAGCACGACGCGATCGAGCAGGTCAAGGTGCGGGTGCTGGCTGAGGGAGCAGCCAGCGAGGATGAATTGAAGGCGATCGACAAAGAGGTGCGCGCGGTGGTCAACGACGCCGCCCAGTTCGCGCAGTCGAGCCCGGAACCGGAGGCGCGTGAGCTGTGGACGGACGTGGTGGCATGACCAGATGTCCGACGGCCCCGTCAGCCTTTGAACGACGGCTCACTTGCGAGCCACAACCACGAGACCGCCGCTGATGCCCATTGATATCCTGATGCCCGCGCTGTCGCCGACGATGGAGGAGGGCACGCTCGCAAAGTGGCTGGTGAAGGAGGGCGACACGGTGCGCGCGGGCGATGTCATCGCCGAGATCGAGACCGACAAGGCGACGATGGAGGTCGAGGCCGTGGACGAGGGCGTCGTCGGCGAGATCCTGGTGCCCGCTGGCAGCCAGAACGTGAAGGTCAACACGCCCATCGCAGTGCTGAAGGCGGATGCTGAAGCGGCCATCGTTTCGTCTCCCCGCTCTCGTCCAGTGAGCGGAGAGAGCCGGGGTGCGGGGCAGCTCCAGGCGCCGGAGCCAGTGGACGCCCCTCACGCAGCTCTTGCCCCTCACCCTAGCCCTCTCCCCATGAAGGATGGGGAGAGGGAAGTCGCGTTTGTCACGCTCACCATGCGCGAGGCGCTGCGTGACGCGATGGCCGAAGAGATGCGGCGCGACGGCGACGTATTCCTGATGGGCGAAGAGGTCGGGCAGTATCAGGGCGCTTACAAAGTCAGCGCGGGCCTGCTCGAAGAGTTCGGGCCACGGCGCGTGATCGACACGCCGATCGTCGAGCAAGGCTTCGCCGGTATCGGCGTCGGCGCGGCGATGGCCGGTCTCAAGCCCATCGTCGAGTTCATGAGCTGGAACTTCGCCATGCAGGCCATCGACCAGATCGTCAACTCGGCAGCCAAGTCGCATTACATGTCGGGCGGCCAAATCTCTGTTCCGATCGTGTTCCGTGGACCCAATGGGGCGTCGCCGCGCGCGGCGGCCCAGCACGCCCAGTGTTTCTCGGCGTGGTACGCGCACGTGCCCGGATTGAAAGTGGTCGCGCCATCCAATGCCGCCGACGCGAAGGGGCTGCTCAAATCCGCGATCCGCGACCCCGGTCCCGTGCTGGTTCTCGAACACGAACTGCTCTACGGCACGGCGGGGCCGGTGCCGGTGGGCGATGATGTGCTGGTGCCGATCGGCAAGGCCAAGGTGGTGCGCGAGGGCCGGCACGTGACGCTGGTGTCGTTCTCGCACGGCGTGGTCCTCGCGCTCGAGGCGGCGGAGTTACTGGCCAAGGATGGCATCGAGGCCGAGGTGATCGATCTGCGCTCGCTGCGCCCGCTCGACATCGAGACGGTGCTGGCCTCGGTGCGCAAAACCAATCGCGTGGTGACGATTGAGGAATTGTGGCCGGTGTGTTCGGTCGGCTCGGAGATCTGCGCCGAGGTGGCGATGCGCGCCTTCGATCATCTCGATGCGCCGCCGATCAAGGTGTCGGGCGCCGACGTGCCCATGCCCTACGCGGCCAACCTGGAAGCGCTCGCGCTGCCCAGCGCGGCCCAAGTCGTCGCGGCGGCGAAGGCGGTGCTCTATGCCTGACCGCCCGAGGTCCGATCGCCAGCGAAGCCGGCCACCCCGAGATTGGACCGAGCAGCCGCGCATTCGGCCAAATCGCAGCGCGACGCTCGATGTGTCACCGCGCGATCTGACCAGATGGCAGCGTCTGCGCCAGTGGTGGAGCGATCACGTGCCTCACACGCAGGACGTCAATACACTGTTCATTCCGACCGGGCGGCATCAGGTTCGTCTCGACTGGCGGCATCCGCTGGCCATACCGTTCGTTTTGACGATCGTGGTGCTGAGCCCGCTGCTGCTGATCGTGGCAGCGCTGGTATGGGTGGTCGACAAGGTCGAACCCATCTACAGAGCCCGAAAGACGAAGGGGAGTGACCGAACATGACGGACGACAAGCTGCAGGAGCTCGACATTCCCGACGGCGCGCGGTCCGCGAAGGAAGCGGTAGAAGTTCTGCGCGCGTTCATCGGCGACGGCGCGCTGCACGTGATCTTCGATCCGGAGACGTTCCGCCACGATGTGTCCGAATGGGGTCGGCTGCTGTCGGACGTCGCGCACCATGTGGCGAAAGCGGTGGCGATGGACGGCCAGATGTCGCGCGAGGACGCGCTGTCGGCGGTGCACGCGGCGTTCGATCGCGGCATCGGCAACAATCCAGTGGCGGTATCCGGCGAGATCAAGGGCCGGGTCAAGCATTGACGGCCTGCATCTTCGTGGCGGACAGGGGGAGGCCTAGGACGTGAGCGAAGCTGAAATCATGCAGGGACTGTTCACCGCGATCGGCGCCGTGCTCAACATCTTCTCGATGTTTTTCGCCATCGTGTCGGGGTACGTGGTCGCGCTCTATCTGTTCCTGGCGCGCGCGCCCATCCTGCTGCGGCTGGTGGCCTTCGGCCTGCTGTCGGTGGGGCTCGTGTTCCTCGGCGGTACGGCGGCGGTGGTGCAGCGGATGCAGGACGGGCTGTTCGTCGCGTGGGCAAAACTCGGATCGCCATTGATCGACGTGGTCGATCTGCGCAATCCGCTGCCGATGCCAGAGCTGGCGATGGCCGGCATGTCGCAGCAGCAGCTCGGCGTCGCCATCGGCTGGGCGGTCGCCATCGCGGTCTATGCGATGCTCGCCTACATGACGTTCATTTATCGCTGGCCCGATCCCGACAGGGCCGGCCCCGACTGGCCCGGCAAAGGGAGCGCGTGATGCCGATCCGCATCCTGATGCCCGCGCTGTCGCCGAGCATGAAGGCGGGTACGCTCGCCAATTGGCTCGTCGGCGAAGGTGATGCTGTAACGCCGGGCATGGTGATCGCCGAGATCGAGACCGACACGGCGACGATGGAGGTCGAGGCGGTCGAGGCGGGGGTCATCGGCCGCATCCTCGTTCCTGCGGGTACCAGAAACGTCTTGGTCGACGCGCCGATTGCGCTGCTGGTGTTGCCGGGAGAGGCCGCGGGCGCTGGGCGGGACGGGGCAAAGGCTCGCGACGGCGCGCCGACCCTCGCGACGCCCGAGCGCGTGCATGCATCGCCTCTGGCGCGGCGGCTGGCGCGCGAGCGCGGCGTCGATCTCGCATTGGTCCGCGGGACCGGCCCGCAGGGGCGCATCGTGCGCCGCGATATCGAAGAGGCTGCCGCGCGCATGGCGACGAGCCGCAGTGCACGCCTACCCTCCGAGCCAACGCCTGACGACGCGAAGCTGCGCCGGCAGGTGGCGACGACGCGACCGGCGCCCGCGCTCTCGTCTCCGGCGGATCAGGCCGTGCTCGACCAGTATCAAACGGGATCCTTCGATATCGTGCAGCACGATGGCATGCGCCGGACCATCGCCGAGCGGGTGACCCGATCGAAAGCGACGATCCCGCACATCTATCTGTCGCTGGATTGCCGGATCGACGAGATGCTGCGGGCCCGCGAACGGATGAACCGGGCGTCGCCGGCCGGGGGGCCGCGCGCCTACAAGCTGTCGGTCAACGATCTTCTCATCAAGGCGATGGCGCTGGCCTTGCAGCATGTGCCCGCGGCCAACGTCACCTGGCTCGACGGCGGCATGGTGCGCCACAAGGCGTCGGACGTCGGCGTTGCCGTTGCGATAGACGGCGGTCTCTACGTGCCTGTGATCCGTCACGCTGAGCTGAAATCACTGTCGGAGATCTCGAACGAGATGAAGGAACTGGCGGCGCGGGCGCGGCAGCGGCGTCTGGCCCCGCACGAGTATCAGGGCGGCACGACGTCGATCTCCAACCTCGGCATGTTCGGGATCAAGAGCTTCGACGCGGTCATAAACCCGCCGCACGCGACGATTCTCGCCGTGGGTGCAGCGGCCAGGCAGCCGGTCGTCGCCGGCGATCGGATCGAAGTCGGGACCATCATGAGCTGCACACTGGCGTGCGATCACCGGGCGATCGACGGCGCGGTCGGGGCGGAGTTGCTGGCGGCGTTCAAGCTGCTGATCGAGGACCCGGTGCGGATGCTGGTCTAGCCCGTGATTCGCAGTCGAGGCCGTGATCGCGGACTTGCGAACGCCTCTCGCTCCCACGATTGTGTTGCAATCCGAGCACGTTGCAGCCCTTTCCACAGCTACCCGCTTGCTGGACCACTTCAAAAGGCGCTTTGTCGCGCTCCGCCCTTGCCGCAGTCCGGACGCCGACCTAGACCAAGCCATGACACACGGGCGTGCGCGTTCTTTGATCCTCGCTATCGAGGGGGAAATCCATGATCCAGAGATTCAACGCCCCGGCCGCAGTACTGCTCGGACTGGGAACACTGATGTCGACGCTGGCCGGCTGCGCCAACGATGGCGCGCTTGGAACGTCAGGGAATCTGACGACTTCGGCCGTGACGCCGGTGGCTGCACCCAAGGTCGATCCGGCCTGCGTGACCTTGGCCGCGCAAATCGACAGTCTGCGCCAGGAAGGCACGATCGACCGGCTGCAGAAGGCGTCCGAGGGTAAGACCGCCAGCGTGCAGGTGAAGCGCGCGTCGCTCGCCAAGCAGGCAGAGCTGAACAAGGCCAACGCCGACTTCCAGGCGAAGTGCGCGACGATCACGCCGAAGCCCTCGAATGCAGCGGCGCCAGCTTCCGTTGCCAAGGAAGCAGCAGCGGCAGCTCCAGCAAAGACTGCAGCGGCGACCGCGAAGACGATCGTAAAGAAGACCGCGACTGTTTCAGCGGTTACGCCCGCGGCCGCAGCACCGGTTCCGGCATCGCCCGTGGTGACGACCAACAGCCGCGTGCCGGATGTCGTGGTCAGCACGGTTCCGCCGCAGCAGTAAGAGCCGCGGAACGTCGAACTGGCATACGGGCGGTTCTTGGGTGCGAACGGTTCAGATTGAGGCGCGACGCGCGTCACCCTGAATCGTGAAATGCACCCGA
The DNA here is from genome assembly GCA_963819775.1 of uncultured Alphaproteobacteria bacterium. GTDB lineage: Bacteria > Pseudomonadota > Alphaproteobacteria > Rhizobiales > Hyphomicrobiaceae > JAKAML01. The sequence continues at coordinate 54,852 of CAWFXM010000006.1, read as the reverse complement.
GGTCGCCCGCTTTGCTGCCTGCGGGCGTCGAATCTGACGTGCTGCGCCATCACCATGCCATGTCCCACACGCGTTTTAGCCATGCCGGCGGTGCATGGCAGGCAAGACGCCGCACAGCGCCGCAAGGGGTTGCGCGGGTTACCACGACATGGTGAATGAAGGCTCTGATCGGGATGGGAATTCGGCGGGAGGGACTATGCACGGACGAGATCGCGTAAGTGGGCCAGTGAGCCGCCGCGTAGGCTGCGTCGCGGGCGCGGCGGCAATCGGCTTGCTTCTCGCCGGTTGCGGCGGTGGTGGGACCACTGCTGGCGGAGATCCGGGAGCGCGGGCGCTGCCGTCGGGACAGTCCTGCCAGACCGTACGCTCCGAGATGGACAAGATGCTGTCGCGTGGCGTGCAACCCAAAGTCGAAGCCGCCCAGGCGGGCCGCAAGCTGGCTCCGGCGCAACAGGCCGAGGTCGATCAGTATAATCGGCTGCTGGCACAGTACCTCGGCGCGCGCTGCCATCAGTGATCCGCGCTGATGGCAGGTGGCTCATCGTCGCGCCATCGTAGGCATTGCGGCCAACCGGATTTTGCTAGGATCCCGGCTCGGGTGAGCCGGGATTTTTCGTTTTGGCGGCCGTCATGGTTGTGCTTTCCGAAGTCCCTCGACGCTGGGCGGGGACTTGGATCAACTGCCCGCCAGCCTGATCTATGATGTGGAGCCTCGCCATGAGCAATTCGCAATTGCAATCCCTCGCGGTCGTCTGCGTGATCGGCATCGTCGCCGGCTGGCTCGCCTCGGTCGTCGTCGGTGGCGGCGGGCTGATCCGCTATCTCATCACCGGCATCGTCGGCGCATTCGTCGGCGGCTATCTGCTGAATGCGCTGGGCGTCAACCTCGGCATCCGCAACGCGCTCGCCTCGCAGATCGTTACGGCGACCATCGGCGCCATCGTCGTCGTACTGTTGGCACGATTGATCGCGTAGATTTGACGCCGACAACCAACTGAACCGGGAGGGGATACTATGGGCCAGCTGCAACCGTATATGCCGTGGATCATCATGGCGCTGAACGGGCTCGTCGCCGGATGGCTGGCGGGGCTGCTGCTCGGCGGCGGCGGTCTCATCCGCAACCTGGTGGTCGGCATCATCGGTGCCTTCCTCGGCGGATTGCTCGTCCAGGCTGGTGTTCTCAAACTGCCGTTCGACTTCAACACGATCATACCGGTATTCGGCAACCAGATCGTCGTTTCCACGATCGGCGCGCTGCTGGTCATCATCCTGGCGCGACTGCTGGGTCGCTGAGACCGCGCCACACCGTTCGGAGGCCTTGCTGCCGGCAGGCTCTGCCCCTAGCTTCTGTGGGGCGAGCCGGGCCGTCGGGAGCCTCGGCGCGGGAGACGACATGGTCACTCTGATCGACAAGCGGACCGGAACGGGCGACGCAGCCGGTAAGCGTCACCCGGAGAAGGCGGCGCGGCCGGATACGCCGCGACTGCCGCGTCCGGATTGGATTCGTGTGCGCGCACCGCAGTCGTCAGAATATCAGCGCACGCGCGAAATCGTGCGCAATGGCGGATTGCATACCGTATGCGAGGAAGCGGCTTGCCCCAACATGGGCGAGTGCTGGTCGAAGCGCCACGCGACGATGATGATCATGGGCGCGGTGTGCACGCGGGCCTGTGCGTTCTGCAACGTCGCGACGGGAGTACCGGGCGCCCTCGATGCCAACGAGCCGGCAGCCATCGCCCGCGCGGTCTCGGAGCTGGCGCTCGAGCATGTCGTGATCACGTCCGTCGATCGCGACGATCTCGCCGATGGCGGTGCACGCCACTTCGCCTTGGTGATCGGAGCAATCCGCAGCCGCACGCCGGCGACCACGATCGAAGTGCTGACGCCCGACTTCCTGCGCAAGGCGGGCGCGCTGGAGACGGTCATCGCGGCCGGGCCGGATGTGTTCAACCACAACCTGGAGACGGTGCCGGGGCTCTATCTGCGGATCAGGCCGGGCGCGCGCTATTTCCATTCGCTGCGGTTGCTGCAACGGGCCAAGGAGATCGACCGCGACGTCTTCACCAAGTCGGGCATCATGGTCGGCCTTGGCGAGACGCGCGAAGAGGTGCTGCAGGTGATGGACGATCTGCGCAGCGCCAACGTCGATTTCCTGACCATCGGGCAATACCTGCAGCCGACGCCGAAGCATGCCGAGGTGAAACGGTACGTGCCGCCCGAGGAGTTCGAGGCCTTGGCCGCGACGGCGCGTGCCAAGGGCTTTCTGGTGGTGGCAGCGTCGCCGCTGACGCGATCGAGCTATCACGCCGGCGAGGACTTCGCCCGGCTGAAGGCCGTGCGCGCATCGGGCCGTGGCGCACGGGAGTAACGCAGTGCCGCGCTATACGACCCGCCGCCGCGTGGCGTTCACGTCCGCGCAGATGTTCGCGCTGGTGGCGGACGTCGAGCGCTATCCCGAGTTCCTGCCGTTGTGCGAAAGCCTCGTCGTGACGAGCCGCGAGAGCCGCGGCACCGACACGGTTCTCATTGCCACCATGGGCATCGGCTACAAGGCCATCCGAGAGCGGTTCACGACGCGCGTTACGCTGCAGCCCGACGCCCACACCATCCTCGTCGAATACCTCGATGGGCCGTTCAAGCGGCTTGAGAACCGCTGGCGCTTCATCGATATGCCGGGTGGATCGGAGGTCGATTTCTTCATCGACTATGAGTTCCGCTCGATCGCGCTAGGGCTGCTGATGGGCGCAATGTTCGACACAGCCTTCCGCCACTTCGCCGAGGCGTTCGAGGCGCGGGCGCGAACCGTATACGGGCGACCGTTGCGGGCGTGACGCACGGCATACGGGCCTTCAGGAAATGATTTCGCGCACCAGAGCGAGGGCCGCGCGCAAGGTGGCGACCCGGACGTGGGAGCGGCCGATATCGCCGAAGCGGCATTCGGCGGTGGCTATGCGCCCGCTGCGCGTCTTGGCGGCGATGTAGACGAGGCCGACGGGCTTCGACGGCGTCCCTCCGCCAGGGCCAGCGACGCCAGTTACGGAAACGGCGACGTCGGCAGCGCTGTGATCGATCACGCCCTTGGCCATGGCCTCTGCGACCTCTGGGCTGACCGCGCCGCGCGCCTCGATCAATTCAGCAGCTACTCCCAGCATCGCCGACTTGGCGTCGTTGGAGTAGGTGACGAAGCCGCAGGCGACGACGTCCGACGAGCCTGGAATCTCCGTCAGCAGGCCCGTCAGTAGACCGCCAGTGCAGCTTTCTGCCGTGGCGATGCGCAGTTCACGGTGCCGCAGTGCATCGAGGATGTCGGCGGCAGTGTCCGTCAGATCCTTTGGAAACAACACGGGCGCACACTCCTCGAACGCGACTGGGCTGCAGCCAATGAAAACGGCGCAACCCGCTGGGGGTCGCGCCGTCACAATAGTCCGAACCTAGGCCACCCCGAAACCGCTTCAGGCGGCGACCAGCTTCTCGGCCTGCGCCAACAATCCGTCGAGCAGCGCGCGGCTATCGGAGCCCATGATTGCGGTCGTCTTGCGCTGGGCATCCTGCCAGATCGGGAACGCGTCTTTCAAAACGGCTTGACCCTTGGGGGTCAGATGCAGCCCGCGACCACGACGGCCAGCAGGCGGGTCCATGACGATGTGGCCGAGCGCAAGCAAGCGCTTGAGGTTGCGCGACAGCGTCGACTTCTCGATGTCGAGGTCGCCGCCGATCTCGACGGCGGTGATGCCGTCACGCGAGGCCAGCTGGGCAAGCAACGTATACTGGCTGGCGGTGATGCCGAGCGGACGCATGGCGTCGTCGTAGACGCGCGTGACGATGCGCGAAAGCTGCCGGACGCGCGTCGCAAGACACGAGGACGCCGTCATTTCAGCGATATCGGCCATGCTGGCCGAAGCGGCGGGGCCGCGGTCGAGGGTCTGGGTCATTATGTTCATCGTGGGTCCCCGCGTGGAGTTGGGTGTACAGCCACCTTGGATTGAGTTGCTGCGATTCGTCGTGATCGGTCAATGGAATTGGGCGCACGCAGGCCAACGAAGTCCGCCCCTCTGACGCAGATCAAACGTTGGCATCAGGGGACCACGGCAACCGTCGCGCTGGCCATGGCAGCGATGCCTTCGCGGCGACCGGTGAAGCCGAGCCCCTCGGTCGTGGTCGCCTTGACGCCGACGCGCGAGACATCGATGTCGAGGATCGACGCGATGGCGTGGCGCATGGCATCGCGGTGCGGGCCGATGCGCGGCGCCTCGCACAGGAGCGTCACATCGACATTGACGATATGGCCACCGCGCTCGGCGACACGACGGGCCGCGTCGCGGAGGAACAGGTGCGAAGCCGCGCCCTTCCACTGCGGGTCGCTCGGCGGGAAGTGCTGGCCGATGTCGCCGTCACCCAGCGCGCCGAGAATGGCGTCGGTTAGAGCGTGCAACCCGACATCGGCGTCGGAGTGACCGTCGAGGCGGGCATCGTGAGGAATTTCGACGCCGCACAGCCAGACGCTGGAGCCGGGCGCGAAGCGATGGACGTCGAAGCCGGTTCCCGTTCTCGCTTCCAACTGGAATTTTCCTGTGCCGATGGCGGACGGCTGGGCCGCTGCACCCTTCGATGTCGGTTCACTCAACTGTCGCTCCCTGGACGGCCGGCCGGCGCTCATATTCTGGCGCGCGCGGGCGAGATCGTCGGCTGTGGTGATTTTGAAATTGCTGCCGGAACTCTCGACTCAGCGCCACCGGCAGCCCGGCCCATTCGGCGACGGCGGCATCGTCGGTGAAGTCGTTCAGGCCGGCCGCCGCCGCCGCGCGATGCGCTGCGAGGATCGCGGGATACTGGAAGCCCTGCGGAGTTTGTGCCGCCCACAGTCCTGCGCGATTGATGGTCGCCGCGATGGTGCCATCGTCGCCGGCCCTCTTCAGAGTGTCGGCGAGTGGAGCAGCGGCAATCGCACCCTGCCGGCTGGCCAACGCGGACACGACGGCGGCGAGGGTTGCGGAACCCAGGAAAGGACGGGCGGCGTCGTGGATCAGAACGTGGCCGGGGTTCGACGAGGCAAGTGCTTCGAGCCCGGCGAGCACCGAAGCCTGGCGCGTGGCACCGCCGGCGACTGGCGGTCGCAACTTGCGCGATCCGCGGGGCACGCTCACATCGTACAAGGCCAAGTCAGCAGGATGGATCACCACGAGAATATCCGTGATGTCGGCCGCCGCCTCGAACACCCGCAGCGTGTGGGTCAGTACAGTGGCGTCGTCGAGGAGGGCATACTGTTTGGGAATGTCTCCTCCGGCGCGTGTTCCTCGTCCGGCTGCGACGATCAAGGCGGCAATCGACACGAGGTACCCCGCTGAGAGACCGAAGCAGATAGACCGAAACGGCCGTGGATGATGCCGCCTCGATGCTTAACTGGCTGAGACGACGGGCGCAAACATCGACTATTTCGCACTTGCGAAATCGAGTGATTGACACTAGGTTGCTCAATTGAAGGGCACACTCTATGGTTGCCCAAAGTTTCAGCAATTGAACTCCAATCGGCGCGCACAAAGAGATGTCGATCTCGGTCGGACCCCATCGATTGACGAACAGGGCGCTGCTCGCCCCCATGTCGGGCGTGACCGATGAGCCGTTTCGGAACATGGCGCACGGTCTAGGCGCGGGAATGGTCGTTTCCGAGATGGTCGCCAGCGAAGATCTGGTGCGGGAGCGGCCTGAGGTGTTGCGGCGCATCAAAGCGCACGGCGAGCGACCGTTCGTCGTACAACTTGCAGGTCGGGAACCCGAGTGGATGGCCGAAGGCGCGCGGATCGCCGAAAGCCGCGGTGCGGACGTGATCGATATCAATATGGGCTGTCCGGCCAAGGAAGTGACCGGCAAATTGTCGGGTAGCGCGCTGATGCGCGATCTCGACCATGCGCTGACGCTGATCGAGGCGACGATCGCCGCGGTGCGGGTCCCGGTGACGCTGAAGATGCGGCTTGGCTGGGACGATCGCACGATCAATGCGCCGGAGCTGGCGCGCAGGGCCGAACAGGCCGGGGTAGCGTTGATCACGGTGCACGGCCGGACTCGCTGCCAGTTTTTCAAGGGCCGCGCCGACTGGGCGCGCGTCCGGCCCGTGGTCGAGGCGGTGTCGGTACCGGTCATCGTCAACGGCGACATCGCAAGCATCGAGGACGCGGCAACCGCACTCGACCAATCCGGGGCTCATGGGGTCATGATCGGTCGCGGCGCTTATGGTGCGCCGTGGCTGCCGGGGCGGATCGGCGCATTTCTCGAGACCGGCCGCGATCCGGGACCACCATCTCTCGCCGAGCAGGGCCGCATCGCGTTGACTCACGTCGAGGCCATGCTCAGTCACTATGGACGGTATCTGGGGCTGCGAAACGCCCGCAAGCACATCGGCTGGTATCTGGCGTCGAGCGGCGCCGAGGCGTCGAGCGTGAAGGCATGGCGGCAGCTGCTGTGCACCGACGACGACGCAGCCAACACGCTTGCCAATTTCGCGAGCTTCTATGATTTGCCGCGGGAGTTGGCCGCATGACCGCGCAACCACCCAGGATAGAGCCAGCCGCGACGCCAACGGAGGCCACGCCTGCAAGCGTGCCGTCGCGGAAGCCGGTCGAGCACGATCTGCTGCTGGCGGCGTTGCCGCATCCGATCCTGGTGCTCGGCGCCGACAACCGCATCATCTATGCCAACGCGGCGGCCGAGTCGTTCCTGTCGACGAGCGCGGCGATGCTCAAGCGCATGACGCTCGAAGAGGTCATGGCATTCGGATGTCCGCTGATCGGGCTCATCGAACAGGTCCGCACGAACCAGCAGTCCGTGAACGAGTATGGCATCGAGCTCGTCACCCCAAAACTGCCCGCGCCGAAACTGGTCGACGTCTACAGCGGGCCGCTGCCCGATCAGCCGCAGCACATTCTGGTCATGCTGCAGCAGCGGACCATGGCGCATATGATCGAACGGCAGTTGACCCATCGCGCCGCCGCGCGCTCGGTGTCGGGCATGGCCGCGGTGCTCGCCCACGAGATCAAGAACCCGCTGTCGGGCATTCGTGGTGCGGCGCAATTGCTGGAGCCCGCACTATCCGACGACGACCGGGCGCTGGCACAACTGATCTGCTCGGAGACCGACCGTATCAAGCTGCTGGTCGACCGCATGGAAGTGTTCGGCGACGAGCGTCCGCTGGCGCGCGAGCCGATCAACATCCACGACGTGCTCGACCATGTGCGGCGGCTGTCGGAATCGGGCTTCGCGCGCGGCATGCGCTTCATCGAGGATTACGACCCGTCGTTGCCGCCGGTGCCGGGCAATCGCGACAAGCTGGTGCAGGCTTTTCTCAATCTGGTGAAGAACGCCGCCGAGGCGATCGGCGATGGCAACGAGCCGGGGCGCATCGTATTGCAGACCGCCTTCCGTCCCGGCGTGCGGCTGTCGGTGCCCGGATCGGACGCGCGCATCTCGCTGCCGCTGATGATCCAGATCGAGGACAACGGGCCGGGTGTGCCCGAGCATCTGAAGCCGCACATGTTCGACCCGTTCGTGACGACCAAGCGAACGGGTACGGGGCTTGGACTGGCGCTCGTCGCCAAGATCATCGGCGATCACGGCGGCATCATCGAATGTGACAGCGAACCCAAACGCACGGTGTTCCGCGTGCTCCTGCCCTTGCAGGAGCGGACTCGCAATCAGAAATCTGGCTAGATCGGGGAAGCGACCATGGTACGAGGCACGATCCTCATCGCGGACGACGACACGGCCATTCGCACGGTGCTCAATCAGGCATTGGCGCGCGCCGGATATGCGCCGCGGGCGACCGGCAACGCGGCCACGCTGTGGCGCTGGGTGAGCCAGGGCGAAGGCGACGTCGTGATCACCGACGTGGTGATGCCCGACGAGAACGCCTTCGACCTTATTCCGCGCATCAAGAAGCTGCGGCCCGAGCTGCCGATCATCGTCATGAGCGCGCAGAATACGCTGATGACGGCGCTGCATGCCGCCGAGAAGGGCGCCTACGAATATCTGCCCAAGCCGTTCGACCTCAACGAGGTGGTGGCCGTCGTGGGGCGCGCGCTGGCGCAGCCCGGCCGCAAGCCGCAGCGCGCCGCCGACCCGATGGAGGGCGAAGAGCTGCCGCTGATCGGCCGCTCGCCGGCCATGCAGGAGATCTACCGCGTCCTGGCGCGGCTGACCCAGACGGATCTCACCGTCATGATCGCGGGTGAGAGCGGCACCGGCAAGGAACTCGTCGCGCGCGTGCTGCACGACTACGGCAAGCGCCGGGCGGGTCCGTTCGTGGCGCTGAACATGGCCGCCATCCCGCGCGAGCTGATCGAAAGCGAGTTGTTCGGGCATGAAAAGGGTGCGTTCACCGGCGCCCAGGTCCGGACGCAGGGCCGGTTCGAGCAGGCCGAGGGCGGCACGCTCTTTCTGGACGAAATCGGCGACATGCCGCTCGAAGCGCAGACGCGGCTTTTGCGCGTGCTGCAGCAGGGCGAATACACGACGGTCGGCGGCCGCACGCCGATCAAGACCAACGTTCGCATCGTCGCCGCCACGCACCGCGATCTCAAGGCGCAGATCCATCAAGGCCTGTTCCGCGAGGATCTCTATTACCGGCTGAACGTGGTGCCGCTGCGGATTCCGCCGCTGCGTGAGCGGTTGGAGGATGTCGGCGATCTGGTGCGTCACTTCCTGCGCGTCGCCGGCCGCGAGGGCCTCGGTCAGAAGTCGATCGAGACGGCGGCGATCGACCGGCTGAAGCAGCACCCTTGGCCGGGCAACGTGCGCGAGCTCGAAAACGTCGTGCGCCGGCTGTCGGCGCTCTACACGACGGAAACGATCACCGCGGGCATGGTCGAGCAGGAAATGGCCGACAACCTGCCGCCGCGCCCGACCGAGCAATCGGCGGACGGCAAGGACCTCTCGGAGCTGGTGGAGCGCTATCTGGCCGGCTATTTCGCGAGCTTCGGCAAGGAATTGCCGCCAGCCGGCCTCTACGACCACGTCATCCGTCAGGTCGAGTTGCCATTGCTGACGGCGGCGCTGGCGGCAACGCGCGGCAATCAGATCCGTGCCGCGGAACTGTTGGGCCTCAACCGCAACACCCTGCGCTCACGGATCAAGGCGCTGGACATCCGCGTGTTCCGCACGCCGCAGCCCTGATCGGCTCGCCGCCACGGAGCTTTTCCACACCAATCGGCTTACGGCCGTCAGGAGTCGCGGCGTGCGCGGCGCTTCCGCTTGACGGCATGCGGGCGCAGGCGTAGTCCAATCACGTTGTCGCGAAAATGTCACAGTTTCAGGCTTGATTGTGCCTCCCGCGCGTCACCCCTCGGAGCAGGGGTGCGGCATTCCGGACAAAGTTGCCGAAACGCCGCGCCCATTGCCGAGCATCGGGTCGTAGCGCATCGCAGGTGGGATGTCGAATTTGCGGTACGGCCGGAAAACCTGGAGACGAATGCCAATGACGGCGGCGGATTCCAGTCTCCCGGACGAGGGAGGACAACGCACTCTGGCGCCGTTGCTCGATCCGAGCGAACGGGCGTTCTGGGTCGGCCTGGTCGTGGTGGTCCTGTCACTGGTCGCGGCGCTCGCGACGTACCTGATCCTCACCAATCTGACGCCGATCGTTCCGCGCAATGACCTGGTGTGGCCGTTGCTGGCCATCAATATCGCGTTGATCCTGGCGATGATCGCAGTCATCGCCAGACAATTCGCCGGCTTGTGGCGGGCCTGGCGGGAGAAGATTCCTGGCGCGCGCCTGCATGTCCGTATCGTCGCCCTGTTCTCGATCATCGCGACGATTCCGGCGATGCTGCTCGCAGTAGCCGCCACGACGACGTTCTCACGCTCGCTCGACGGCTGGTTTTCGACCCGCACCCGCGCCATCATCGACAACTCGTTGTCGGTCGCCCAGGCCTATGTCGACGAGCACGGCCAGGTGATCCGCACCGACGCCGTCAACATGGCCCGCGATCTCGATCAGGCGACCGACCTCGTCGCCGGGCAGCAGAAGCAGCTGCAGCAACTCGTCATGGCCCAGGCGGGGCTGCGCGACTTGCCATTCGCCTACATCGTCGACAAGGACGGCAAGGCGCTGGTCACTGCAGTTCGAGGATCCTAAACAGCCGTATCGGGCGCCGCCGGCCGCGGCGATCGAGCAGGCCGAAGCGGGGCAGATCCCGTTTCTGACCTCCGCCAACACCAATCGCGTCGCGGCGGTGGCCAAGCTCGAGCGCGCGCCCGGCCATTATCTCTACGTCGCCCGCAACGTCAGTCCGCGCGTGCTGACGCACTTGCAGCGGACCGAGGAGAGCGTCGACGAATACAACCGGCTGCGGCGATCGCGCGGACCGCTCAAGCTGGTTCACGGCATCATGTATCTGATGATCTCGATGACCGCGCTGTTGGCGGCGATCTGGAGCGGGATGTGGTTCGCGGGCCGCTTCGTCGCGCCGATCCGGCGCTTGATCGCGGGCGCTCAACAGGTGTCGACGGGCGATCTCAGCGTCGAGTTGCCGGAGAAGCGGGGCGAGGGCGATCTCCGGCGGCTGTCGCAAACGTTCAACACCATGACCCGCGAGATCAAGCACCAGCGCGACGCACTGATGACCGCCAACGACCAGCTGACCGAGCGGCGGCGGTTCATGGAGGCGGTGCTGGCCGGCGTCTCGGCGGGCGTGATGGGCCTCGACAGCGACGGCCGCATCACGCTGGCGAGCCGCGCCGCCGCGCACCTGCTCGGCAAGGCCGAAGCCGATCTCGTCGGGCGCCGGCTCGACGAAGCGGTGCCGGAGTTCGCCGAGATGATGGCATCGGACGAGACGAGCCTGAAGAAGAGCCGCACCCGCCAGTTGAAGGTCGCAGTCGGCCAGGACGAGCGCACGTTCGCCGTGCGGCTGACGCACGAGGGCGGCGGCGAGGCCGACGTCGGGCTGGTGCTGACGTTCGACGATATCACCGAACTGGTCAGCGCCCAGCGCACCTCGGCGTGGGCCGACGTCGCCCAGCGCATCGCACACGAGATCAAGAACCCGCTCACCCCGATACAACTCTCGACCGACCGGCTGCGCTCGAAGTATGGCAAGCAGATCACCGAAGACCGCGAGAAATTCGACGGGCTGATCGACACCATCAGCCGCCGCGTCGGCGACATCAAAACCATGGTCGACGAGTTCGCGGCCTTCGCGCGGGTGCCGAAGCCGGTGATTGCGCGCGACAACCTGTCGGCGGCGATCCAGGAGCCGGTGATCCTGTTCCGCGAGAGCCATCCCAAGATCGAGTTCGTGCTGCGGTTGCCGGAGACGCCGGTGATCGGCGCGTTCGACCGGCGGCTGGTCACGCAGGCGGTGACCAACCTCGTCAAGAACGCCGCCGAGGCGGTCGAGAGTGGCGCCGAGGGGATGGCGCCCGATTGGCAAGGCCAGGTCGAGACCATTCTGCGCGTGCTGGACGACCGCTACGAGATCGACGTCATCGACAATGGCATCGGCCTGCCGAAACAGAACCGCTCGCGGTTGCTCGAACCTTACGTGACGACCAAGGGCCACAAGGGCACCGGGCTCGGCCTCGCCATCGTGCAGAAGATCACCGAGCAGCACGGCGGCACGTTGACGCATGGAGGACGCGCCGGCCGGTCCGCGCCGGACGCGCGGCGCGCTGGTCCGCATTACGTTGCCACGTGCCCGCGTCGAGGCGATCACGCGCAGCGATGCCGTGCCGGGACCGGATGACAATTCCAGCTCGCGACCACCGGCCAGGGCGCCGGGCGGCCGCGCGTAACTGTTCAAGAAGCGAGGAGCGATACGATGGCTGCTGATATCCTGATCGTCGATGACGAGGCCGACATCCGCGAGCTCGTCTCCGGCATCCTGGAAGACGAAGGGCATCGCACGAGGCTCGCGCGCGACAGCGACGAGGCCTTGCGCTCGATCGAGGAGCGGCGGCCGCACCTCGTCATTCTCGATATCTGGCTGCAGGGCAGCCGGCTCGACGGCCTCGAAGTGCTGTCGATCATCAAGCGCACCTATCCCGAGCTGCCGGTGGTGATCATTTCGGGCCACGGCAACATCGAGACGGCGGTGACCGCGATCAAGCGCGGCGCCTACGACTACATCGAGAAGCCGTTCAAGGCCGACCGGCTGCTGCTCGTCACACTGCGCGCGCTCGAAGCCTCGCAATTGAAGCGCGAGGTGCGCGAGCTGCGCGAACGCTCGACGGTGTCGGCCGACATGGTCGGCAAGTCGCCGGCGATCAACCAGCTGAAGTCCCAGATCGAGCGCGTCGCGCCGACCAACAGCCGCATCCTGATCCGCGGCTCGTCGGGCGCGGGCAAGGAACTGGCGGCGCGCGTCATCCATCAGAAGTCGGCGCGGGCGGAATTGCCGTTCGTCGTGCTGAACGCCGCCGCCATGGCGCCCGACCGGGTCGAGGAGGAATTGTTCGGCACCGAGGATCGCGCGGGCGGTCCGCGCAAGGTCGGCGCGCTCGAAGAATCGCACACCGGCACGCTCTACATCGACGAAGTCGCCGACATGCCGCTGGAGACGCAGGGCAAGGTGCTGCGGGTCCTCGTCGAGCAAAAGTTCCAGCGCCTCGGCGGCACGCAGAAGGTGGCGGTCGACGTGCGCATCATCTCGTCGACCAGCCGCGATCTCGAACGCGACATGGCCGAGGGACGTTTCCGCGAGGATCTCTATCATCGCCTCAACGTGGTGCCGCTGAGGGTGCCGGGCCTCGCCGAGCGGCGCGAGGATATCCCAGAGCTGGTGCAGTTCTTCGTCGCGCAGCTGTCGCAAGCGTCGGGTTTGTCGCCGCGGCGGATCGGCGAGGACGCCATCGCCGTCCTGCAGGCCCACGACTGGCCGGGCAACGTGCGCGAGCTCAGGAACAACATCGAGCGCCTGATGATCCTGGCGGGAGGCGATCCGAACACCGTGATCACCGCCGACATGCTGCCCGACGAGATCGGCTCCAACGTGCCGCTGCCGGTCAACGGCGGCGCCGAGCACCTGATGTCGCTGCCGCTGCAGGGAGGCGCGCGAGATCTTCGAGCGCGAGTATCTCCTGGCCCAGATCAATCGGTTCGGCGGCAACATCTCGCGCACCGCCGAGTTCGTCGGCATGGAACGCTCGGCGCTGCACCGCAAGCTGCGCGCGCTGGGCGTCTCGTCCGATCAGCGCACCGGCGACGTGCGGCAGCCATGAACCGGGCCGCCAGGATTAAGTCTTTGCAAATTGGCCGGGCGTAGCGTGGCGCGACCCCGGCCGCCGAGCGGCCCGCTCCCGAACGGCAGGCCCGATGCCCGCCCGTCAACGAGGCTCGTCCGTCTATGAAAGTCATCATCTGCGGTGCAGGCCAGGTCGGCACCGGCATTGCGGAACGGCTATCGGCCGAAGGCAACGACGTCGCCATTGTCGATACCAACGGCGCACTGGTGCAGCGGGTGAACGACGTCCTCGAGCTGCGTGCGATCCAGGGCAACGCGGCGCATCCCGACGTGCTGGCCTCGGCCGGCGCTCATGAGGCCGACATGCTGATCGCCGTCACCTTGCACGACGAGGTCAACATGGTGGCGTGCGAGGTCGCGCATACGATCTTCGACATCCCGACCAAGATCTGCCGCATCCGCGCCCAGACCTATCTCGAGCCGCAGTGGTCGAAGCTGTTCGCGCGCGAGAGCATGGCGATCGATTACGTGATCTCGCCCGAGATCGAGGTGGCGAATGCGGTGCTCCGGCGGCTCGAGCAGCCGGGAGCGTTCGAAACGGTGAGCTTCGCCGACGACCGCATCGTCGTGCTCGGCATCGCCTGCGGACCAGAATGCCCGATCATCGATACGCCGCTGACGCAGCTGTCCGATCTGTTTCCGGATTTGCCCGCCGTCACGGTCGCACTGGTGCGCAATGGCCGGCTGTTCATCCCGCACGGCAAGGACCAGATCCTGCTCGGCGACGATGCCTATGTCATCACGCCGCGGGAGCAGGTGGCGCGCACGCTGCAGATTTTCGGCCACGAGGAGACGCAGGGCCGCCGCGTCGTCATCGCCGGCGGCGGCAATATCGGGCTGTTCGTGGCGCGGAAGATCGAGGAGACGCAGCCCAACGTGCGCGTCAAGGTTATCGAGATGTCGCGTGCGCGCGCTGTCGAGATCGCGGAGAAGCTCGAGCGCACGGTGGTGCTGCACGGCTCGGCGCTGTCGGAGGATGTGCTGCGCGAGGCGGAGGTCGGGCTCGCCGACACGCTCGTCGCCGTGACCAATGACGAGCAGGCCAACCTGTTGACCTCGGCGCTGGCCAAGCAACTGGGTTGCCGTTCGAGTCTTTGCCTCATCAACAGTCCGAACTACGCCGGCATGATCCGCTCGCTCGGCATCGACGCCCAGATCAATCCGCGCACCATCACCACGAGCCGCGTGCTGCAGCATGTCCGCCGCGGCCGCATTCGCGCCGTGCATTCGATCCTCAACGGCGCCGGCGAGGTGCTCGAGGCAGAGGTGCTGGAAACCGCGCCGATCCTCGGCCAGCCGCTCAAGGAATTGACGCGGACCGAGGGCTTGCGGTTCGGGGCGGTGTTGCGCGGCGGCAAAGTGTTGATGCCGTCGGGCGCGCTCGAACTCGAGATCAAGGATCGCGTCGTTCTGTTTGCCCGCGCCGATGCGGTTCGCGAGGTCGAGCAGCTGTTCCGCGTCAGTCCCGACTACTTCTGAGACGGCGGCGTGGCGCCGGGCCGCAGTTCCCACGCCCCACTGCCCCTGCAACTCGAGAGCACCCCATGCCGCGCATCGTCTACGTCAATGGTCGTTACCGGCCCTACGCGGAAGCCGCGGTGCATGTCGAGGACCGCGGCTTCCAGCTTGCGGATGCGGTCTACGAAGTCGTCGAGGTGCGCGACGGCAGCTTGGTCGACGAGACCCGCCACCTCGACCGTCTCGACCGATCGCTCGGGGAACTGCGGATTGCCGAGCCGATGAGCCGGGCAGCGTTGCGTCATGTCATCCGCGAGGTCATCCGCCGCAATCGCGTGCGCCACGGAACGGTCTATCTGCAAGTGTCGCGCGGTCAGGCGCCAAGGGACTTCGTGTTCCCGCCGCCCGGCTTGTCGCCGACGGTGGTGTGTCTGGCGCGGTCCGCGTCGCCCGAAAAGATCGACGCCGTGGCCGAGCGCGGCATTGCGGTGCGGTCCATGCCCGATATTCGCTGGGGCCGTTGCGATATCAAGACGGTGATGCTGCTGCCGGCCTGCCTCGCCAAGACTGCCGCGAGCGAAAGCGGCGCCAAGGAGGCGTGGCTCGTTGATCGCGATGGGTTCGTCACGGAAGGGGCCGCGAGCAACGCCTGGATCGTGACCGCCGCAGGGGAGGTGGTGACGCGCAGCACTGGGACGGCGATCCTCGCCGGGGTGACGCGGCGCACGACGCTCGACGTCCTGGCCAAGGAGGGTGTGACGCTTGTCGAGCGTGGCTTCACCATTGGCGAGGCGCACGCGGCACGCGAGGCGTTCATCACCTCGGCATCGAACACGGTGATGCCAGTCGTGGACATCGACGGCCACGCTATCGGCGACGGCAGGCCGGGTCCCATCACACGCCGGCTGAGGCAAGCCTTCCATCAGATTGCAGAGCATGCGACAATCTAAATCTGCTCATATTGCAATGTGTACGCTGTTTTCGGTTACATAGGACGATTTGCATCTTCTGTTTTGCAGCGGACGCTCTAGAGTGATGTTCAAGTGATGCTGCATTGCGCCATCGGCCTCCGGTGGGCGCCGCGAGCCGGAGCTTCGCCTCCGGTCAAGGACAAGACCAACAATCGGCATAACGATGGAAAAAAAAATGGCTGCTGAACGCGCGCAAAGCCTGCAGGACACCTTTCTCAATCATGTCCGCAAGAACAAGACGCCGCTGACGATTTTCCTCATCAACGGCGTGAAGCTGCAGGGTATCGTGACCTGGTTCGACAACTTTTGCGTGCTGTTGAGGCGCGACGGGCACTCCCAACTCGTCTATAAGCATGCGATCTCGACCATCATGCCGGGAACGCCGGTCCATCTGATGGACAACGACCCGGCAGACGGCCCGGCTGCTTGATGGCGGGAACAGCAGGTTAGCGCAGGACACCCGAGGCCATCGACGACCGCGACGATATCGAAGCCGACGATCCGCTCGACGGAGCGGCAGGTGACAGCCGGCCCCCGCGGCAGCGCTCTCACGAAACGCGGGCTGCGCGCGAGCGGGCCATCGTGCTGGTGCCAGTGTTCAAGCGCGGGCCGGTGCGCGGCGACGCCGGCCGCCTGCAGGACCCTGCCACACGCGGCGCACCACACTCGCCCGAGGACCGGCTGGCGGAGGCCACCGGCCTCGCCGAGGCGATCGACCTCGACGTCGTGCAAAGCCTGATCATTCCCATCGGCGCGCCGCGGCCCTCGACGCTGATCGGCGCCGGCAAAGTCGATGAAATCGGCGCGGTGATCTCAACCGAGAACGTCGGCCTCGCGATCGTCGATCACGCGATCACGCCGGGGCAGCAGCGCAACCTCGAGAAGGCGTGGAAGTGCAAGGTGCTCGACCGCACCGGATTGATCCTCGAAATCTTCGGCGCGCGCGCCAAGACGCGTGAAGGCGTGCTGCAGGTCGAACTGGCGCATCTCAGTTATCAGAAGGGCCGCCTGGTTCGCGCCTGGACCCATCTCGAACGGCAGCGCGGCGGCGCCGGCTTCCTCGGTGGCCCGGGCGAAGCGCAGATCGAGCTCGACCGGCGCATGCTGCAGGACCGCATCGACGCCATCAAAAAGGAACTCGCCGACGTTGTCCGCACGCGCGAGTTGCATCGCGCCGGCCGTCGCAAGGTGCCGTATCCCATCGTCGCCATCGTCGGATACACGAACGCCGGAAAATCGACGCTGTTCAACCGCGTCACCGGCTCGAACGTGCTGGCGCAGGATCAGGTGTTCGCCACGCTCGACCCGACCATGCGCGAGTTGAAGCTCGACAGCGGGCGGCGCATCATCCTGTCCGACACCGTCGGCTTCATCTCCGACCTGCCGACGATGCTGGTCGCGGCGTTCCGCGCCACGCTTGAAGAGGTGATCGAGGCCGACCTCATCCTGCACGTGCGCGACATCGCCCATGCCGAGACGGACGCCCAGGCGCAGGATGTCGAAGGTGTGTTGCGCGATCTCGGCGTCGAGACGGCCTCTGCCGACAGCCATATCCTCGAAGTGTGGAACAAGATCGATCTGCTGAGCCCCGAGCAGCAGGAGAAGGCGCTTTCGGCCGCACGCTTCGAGGAACGGCGTCCGGCGGTGGTGTCGGCGGTGACCGGCCAAGGACTGGCCGAGCTGTCGCGCAAAATCGACGCGCGTCTGGGGGCATCCGACATCGTGCTGGATCTCGTCGTACCGCCGGAGCACGGCAAGCTCGTCGCCTGGCTCTACGAGAACACCGATGTCATCGCGCGCGAGACCGGCGAGGACGGCGCGGCGCACCTCAAGCTCCGGCTGGCGGCCGAAAAGCGGCCGCGCCTCGACGCGCAGTTGAAGCGGATCGGGTTGCCCGCAACCGTGTGAGGGCTGATACCGGGAAGTGGGGGCAGGTACGCGGAAATGGCCCGCAACGTGATTTGACACTGCACGGACGAAAGTGTCACCGATCACCCTGATTGGATCGTTGTAACCAGGGAGTTGCCCCCATGAAGTCGGCTATTCTCGGCCTGTTGATTGGTGCCGTGTTCAGCTCAAGTGCGTTCGCGGCAGGCTATTGCTCGAACGTTCCGCCCAATCAGAAGTTCAAGTGCTGCCAGAAGCACCCCAACGCAGCCGCCTGCCGCTAGATCATGCCGTCACGGCGGCTCAATCGCGCCTGAGTTTGTCCGCCGCGCGCACCTCGTCCCATAGCCGGTCCATCTCTTCGAGCGTGGACTGCGCAGGGGTGCGGCCATCCTCGGCGAGGCGGGCTTCGATATGATGGAAGCGGCGCGTGAATTTGGCATTGGCGCCGCGCAGCGCATCCTCGGCGTCAATCTTCAGATGCCGGGCGACGTTCGCCATGACGAACAACAGATCGCCGAATTCTTCCTTGATCGCGGCAGCGGTCGCCGAACCGGCTGTCTGTATGCTCAATCGAAGCCAGGGACGCCGTCGTATCTGCGACGGGTGGGTCGCTGCGCTTGGCCGGGCCACCGCCGCGCGGATCGGCGGCGATCGCGACCTCTTCGAGTTCGACCAGTTCCTCGCGCATCTTCGCAAAGACGGGAGCGAGCGACGGCCAGTCGAATCCGACCTTGGCGGCTTTGTCCTGCAACTTGATCGCGCGCACCAGCGCCGGCAACGCCACGGGGACATCGGCAAGGATGGAGGCTTGAGCAACGGCTGTGGCACGGCCGGCCGGTTTTCTCGGCCTTTTCCTCGGCCTTGATGCGGTCCCATAGGCCCGTGACAGCGCCCGCCGAGCGCGCGGTCTCGTCACCGAAAACGTGCGGATGACGGCGGATCATCTTGGCCGTGATGCGGTCGACGACGTGCGCGAAGCGGAAGCTGCCGGCCTCCTCGGCCATTCGCGCGTGATAGACGACTTGCAGCAGAAGGTCGCCGAGCTCTTCCTCGAGATTATCCATGTCGCCACGCTCGATCGCGTCGGCGACCTCGTAGGCTTCCTCGAGTGTGTAGGGAGCGATGGTCGCGAACGTCTGCTCGAGATCCCACGGGCAGCCCGTCAGCGGCGTGCGCAAGGCGGCCATCACCGCGATCAGATCGTCGATGGAATGGTGCGGGGCGTCCGCGATGCGCTCGGTCTTTGTCACGTCTCGTCTCCGGCTGTTCCGTAGGCTACATTCCCCGCCACCGTGCGCCGCGACGCCGGGCGGGGAAGGGGTACCATGCTGGCCATCTTGCTCAATGGCGTCATCATGCTGGCCGAGATCGCAGCGGTGATCGCGGTGGCAGCGTTCGGCTATCTGTACCCGGCTGCATTCGCCGGCGCGACGGCGGTGCTGGCGCTGCTGCTCGGACTATGGCTCGAGCACGCGCGCCTCGCGCACGAGTTGCCCTTCTATTTCGACACCGAGGGGAGGGGACGGGCGGCGCTGGTGTGGCTGGTATCGATTTCCGAGGCGGCGATCAAGGCGCTGCTGGCGGGTGTGTGCGGGCTGATGACATTTTCGGGAACCGATCAGAACCGCCTGTTCTGGGTCGCCGTGGTGTTCGGGGTCACGATCTATGCTGGGGCATCGATCTCGCGGCGGTTGTCGTTGTCGTTCAAAGCGCGACCTCTGCGCTGGGGGTTCTTCCGGCTTGCGGTGCCGTTGGGTATCCTGTTTTCGCTGGCGCTGTCATTTTTGCCTGCGCCGAGCTTCACCGATCTCGGGCGTCAGTTGATTTTCGACCTGCCAGCCAAGCCGAGCCTGGGGCAGGCGAGCGAGCTGCTGTTCGTGTTGAAGCAGAAGTTCGACGACATGGTCGCGGCGCTGCTCGGATGGGTCGTGCCCGCCGAGGCGGCGCGGCTGCTCGGCGCGCTGGTCAGCGTCAATGTGCTGACCGGGTTCGTCGCCAGCATCTATGCCGTGCTCATCGCCGACGTGGTGCGGCGGGCCGAGGACCGGTTGCCGTAAATTCGGCCGACCGCAGAATCTGGAAGCGAAGATCGTGCGACAACCGGACCTGTCGTGGTGATCCCGCAGCACACTCACCCGTTCGCATAAGACATATTATGGAATATTTCAGATACTAAAATGACGAATACAATATCAACTGATCATGATGATGAAATTTATCTGGTCGCCTCTGGTGTCGGGTTCCGCGCCGGGATCAGGATTACGCGATCCCGGCGCGACCGCGGACTACTTCTCGGTCTTCTCGTGATGATCGGCGACGAAGCGGTCGAGCAGCCGCACGCCCCACCCCGATGCCCAGCTCTGGCTGATGTCGTTGCGGCTGGCGTCCATAGCCGTTCCCGCGACATCAAGGTGCGCCCACGGCGTATCCTTGATGAAACGTTGCAGGAATGCGGCGGCCGTGCAGGCCCCTGCCCAGCGCCCACCGATGTTCTTCACGTCGGCATTCTTGCTGTCGATCAGCTTGTGGAAGCTGGGATCGAGCGGCATACGCCACACCTTTTCGCCGGTCGCATCGGAGGCATGCTTGAGGTCGGCGTAGAGTTTCTCGTCGTTGCAGTAGAGGCCGGCGAAATCCTTGCCGAGCGCCACCATGATCGCGCCGGTCAGCGTGGCGAGATCGACGATCAGCTTCGGCTTGAAGCGCTCCTGCGCGTACCAGAGCACATCGGCGAGGACCAGTCGGCCTTCGGCGTCGGTATTGAGCACCTCGATGGTCTGGCCGGACATCGACGTCACGATGTCGCCCGGACGAACGGCCGATCCGGACGGCATGTTTTCGACGCAGCCGATCAAACCAACGGCATTGACGTTGGCCTTGCGGCCGGCGAGCGCCAGCATCAGGCCGGTGACGCACGCCGCGCCGCCCATGTCGCCCTTCATGTCCTCCATGCCGCTGGCGGGCTTGATCGATATGCCGCCGGTGTCGAACACGACGCCCTTGCCGACGAAGCAGATCGGCTTCGACCGCTTCGACTTCGAGCCGTTCCACTGCATGACGGCGACGCGCGACGGCCGAACGCTCCCCTGCCCCACACACAACAGCGAGCCCATCTTGAGAGCCTCGAGCGCCGGGACGTCGAGAATTTCAACTTCGACGCCGACCTGCTCGAGCTCGCGGACGCGCTCGGCGAACTCGACCGGACCGAGTGTGTTGGCAGGTTCGTTGACGAGATCGCGCGCCATATAGATGCCGTCGGCGACCGCCTTGAACTTCTGGAACGCCGTGCGCGCCTTTTCAGGCTCGGCCGTATGAATGACCAGCCGCTGCAGGCCATCGCGCGCGGCCCCGTTCTGTGCGCCGTTTTGCGCGGCTCCGTTGGACGAACCATTGCCCGATGATGCGTTGTCTTCCGAGCTGCTGCCACTGCGCCGGGTCAGATACTTCTTGAAGCTGTAGTGGCGAAGCAGCGCGCCGTAGCCGAGTGCTGCGGCGAGAAATTCAGGCTTCTCGCTCGAGCCGGCGATCTCGGCGATGATGCTGGCACTCGTGCATTTCCGCGCCGTGATGTTGCCGAGCGCAAAGCCACCCAGCACCGTGAGGTCATTGTCGGTGAGGCTTTGCGGTTTGCCGGCGCCGACCACGATCAGCCGCTGGATATCGAGCTTCGCGGGGGCCAGGATCTCGATTGCAGACTTTGCTTTGCCCTTGAAGTCGCCAGCCTCGGCCGCCTTCAACACCGCGCCGGCCGATCGGGCATTGAGGTCTTGCAGTTTGTTGCCCAGCGCCAGATCTTCGGTGGCAAAGGCAACGGCGACGGTTTCGGCGGTTGCTGCCAACGGGCTGAAGACGACGTCGAGGCGGTCGGTCATCGGGGATGCTCCGGTTCGAGACCAGCCGCCGCCTCATCCCGGGGCGGCACGCAGCGCCATGCGAGCGCCCGTGCGGCCCGGAGTAACCCCAGAATGGTTCCGGGGTCGTCGAGCTGCGGCGCGGTCTCAGTGCTGAAACGTATCGGAAAGGCCTGCGCAAGGGTCGGGACCATAGCCGTTTCGTCCATATTCGCGCAATACGCTGGGCCGCCAGCGGGGCCTCCGCGCAACCAAATTCCGCCACCGTGGTGTGGAACCCCGGTGCGGTCGGCTCAATCTGTTGGTGGCTCGTTGTCGCCCTTGGGCTATGACAGCCGGGACGGACCAGCCTGCCGGCACGATTCGGGGACGCCAGTCGGACCTTATGACGATCATCGAGCGCTACGTTTTCCGGCAGGCCGCGGGGGCACTGCTGCTCATCTTGTTGTCGCTCAGCGGCATCGTGTGGATCGCACTCGCCCTGCGGCAGCTCAACATCGTCACGTCGCAGGGCCAGGATGCGTGGCTGTTGTTCAAGATGACGACGCTTGCGCTGCCCAACCTGATGGCGATCATCGCGCCGTTCGCATTGCTGATCGCGTCCATCCACACGCTGAACCGCCTCAACGGCGATAGTGAGCTGATCGTGCTGACGGCGTCAGGCGCGACGATCTGGCGGGTCGGCCGGCCGCTGATCCTGCTGGCGCTGATCGTCGCGGCGGGCGTCAGCCTCGTCAACCACATCGGCCAGCCGTGGAGCCTGCAGACGCTGCGCGACTATCTGGTGCAAGTGCGCACGGATCTCCTATCGCAGGTCATCCAGCCGGGGCGGTTCTCCAGCCCCGAGCCCAAGCTGACCTTCCACATCCGGGAGCGCGCGCTGGATGGCGAGCTACTCGGCCTCGTCATGCACGACCAGCGCGACGAAAAACTGACACAGGCCTATCTCGCGGAGCGCGGACGGATCATCAAGCAAGAGCCGACCGCCTATCTGTTGATGACCAACGGCCATATCGTGCGCCGCAGCGACCCGCAAAAGCCGGCAGAAATCGTCGAGTTCAAGACTTACGCCATCGACCTCAATCGCTTCGAGCCGAAGGACGACGACGACGGTGGCGACCTCAGGCCGCGCGAGCGCTATTTCGACCAACTCGTCAACCCTGCGCCGGGCAGTTCGGCCTTCAAGCGCGCGCCCGGCCAGTTCCGCGCCGAATTACACGAGCGGTTTTCGAACCCGCTCTATCCGATAGCATTCGTGATGATCGCGCTGGCCGCGGTGGGTCAAGCACAGAGCACGCGCCAGAACCGGGTCGAACGCGTGGTGGTGTCGTTCGTCGGCGCCGTGGCTGCGCGGCTCAGCGGTTTGGCGCTGAACTTCGTGGTCGTCATCAACGCCTTGGCAGTTCCATTGCTCTACGCGCTGCCGCTGACGGCGATCGTCGCCTCGGCGATAGCCATCCAGCGTGGCGGACGCGCGGCGCGCGGCAATGGCGTGTTGTCCCGTTTCAGTGATGCCCTAGCCAGTCTATGGCAGGGTATCGTCGGCCGCATGAAACGGGCCGCCGACGTCCGGAAGGGCGCGCGATGACCGGCTTCACCTTGGAGTTGTACATCGCGCGGAGATTTCTGACCGGCATCGTCGGCACGTTCGTGCTGTGTTCGGTGCTGATCTTCATGATCGATTTCGTCGAACTGCTGCGCCAATCCGGCAAATACGGCGCGGCGCCGGCCTGGAAACTGGCTTGGATGGCGCTGCTGCGGCTACCCGCCTACACCGAGTTTCTCATTGGCTTCGCCATGTTGTCCGGAAGCATTGCCGCCTTGCTGATGCTGGCGCGCAAGAGTGAGCTGGCCGTCATGCGCGCGGGCGGGATGTCGGTCTGGCAGTTTCTGCGCCCGGGGTTGCTGTTGGCGTTCGCGCTCGGCGTGCTCGCTGTCGTCGCCTACAACCCCATGGCCGCCGCGGCGCGCACCAAGGCCGAAAGACTATTCGCCGAAACGTTCGGCCGCGAAACCAACCTGCTCGCCTCGCAGACCGGCGACAGCTGGCTGCGGCAGGATGGGGCCGACGGCCAATCGATCATCGGGGCGGCCGGGGCTTCGCAACGCGGGCTCAAGCTCATCGGCGTCGCGGCCTACGTTTTCGACAAGACGGGCAATTTCGTCGAGCGGGTCGATGCCACGTCCGCCGAGTTGAAGGATGGGTTCTGGCAAATGTCGGATGCGTGGGTCGTGCGCCTCGGCCAGCAACCGGAAAAATTCGGTACCTACCTGCTGTCGACATACCTGACGCCGGAACGTGTGCAGGATGCCCTCGGCAGCGTCCTCTCGGTGTCCTTTTTCGACTTGCCTGGATTGATTGAAGTCACTGAAAAAGCGAAGCTTTCAAGTGATCGTCTGCGCATCCAGTACGAGGTGCTGCTGTCGCGGCCGCTGCTGTGCATGGCGATGGTTCTTTTGGCCGCCACTGTGTCATTGCGGTCATTCCGATCGGGCGGTATCCAGACTATGGTCATCCTCGGGATGATTGGGGGTTTCGGCTTCTTCTTGTTCGCAGAGGTTTCGCGGCAAATCGGCATGGCAGGACTGGCCCCCCCTTGGGTGGCTGCTTGGCTGCCGGTTTCCCTCGTGAGCCTCGTTTCAGTGACGGTGCTGCTGCACCAGGAGGACGGCTGAGTGATGCGTGACGCGAGGGCTCCGCAGACGGCTTGCGGCCAGGCTCGCGCCCGGGGGCGGCTCCACATCCTGGAGCGCCGGGGCGTGGCTTGGCTGAGCGCGTTTGTCTGGGCGCTCGCATCCGCCGCGGTCTTGATCGGTGGTCATGCCGGTGATGCGGCCGCGCAGGACACCAGCACAACCGTCTCCAGCAGCGGCAACAAGAGTTCGTTCAAGAAGCAACCCGGCGGACCCTTCGGCAAGTTCAAACGGCCTGATACCGCCAAGCCGCTGCATCTCCAGGCGGATCAGCTCGTCTACGACACCAGCGGCGACCGGGTCACGGCGCGCGGCAATGTCGAGATCTTCTTCGACAACAACATCCTGACCGCCGACGAGGTCGTTTACGACCAGACCGCCGACACACTCGAGGCGGTCGGCAACGTTTACGTCAAGGACCCCAACGGCAACATCATCCGCGCCGATCGCTACACGCTGACCGCCGATTTCCGCGACGGTTTCGTGCAGCAGTTGTCGGCGATTTCACGCGACGACACGCGCATCGCCGCACAGGAAGCCGTGCGCCGCGACGGCAACATCACCGAATTCAAGAACGGCAAATTCAGCCCGTGCAAGAGCGATGCGGGCATGCCGCCGCTGTGGTGCATCGGCGCCTCGCGGATCATCCACGACACCCAGGCCGCGAGCATCACCTACCAGGATGCCCAGTTCGAATTGTTCGGCGTGCCGGTGTTGTACTTCCCCTACTTCCAGCACGCCGATCCGTCGGTGAAGCGCACGCTCGGGCTTCCTGCCGCCCGGCATCAGCATGTCCTCCGATACGCTCGGGTTCACGACGGAAGTGCCGTATTACGTGGCGCTGAACCCGTCTTATGATTTCCTGTTCCACCCGATGTATTCGTCGAAGCAGGGCACGCTGTGGCAGGGCATCTGGCGGCAGCGGCTCGGCAGCGGCGAGTATCAGGTCAAGTTCGCGGCCATCGACCAGGACGCGTCAACGCTGTCCGGCACTCCCGCGGACCTCGACGGATGGCGTGGCAGCATCGACACCAAGGGCAAGTTCTCGCTCGGAAGCTGGTGGAGCCTCGGCTGGGATGCGATCTTCGAGAGCGATAATTCGTTCCGCCGGTTCTACAAGCTCGACAACATCCTGCTGACCGATCGCGTCAATCAGATCTACCTGACCGGTATGTCCGAGAAGAACTACTTCAGCGCGCGCATGTATCACTTCGGCGGCCTGACGTTCTCGGACACCAATGACGCAGAAGTCTGTCGTCCACCCGATCATCGATCATCGCTACGTGTTCGACGACGTGCTCGGCGGCGAGTTGACGTGGTCGTCCAACGTCCTGCAATTCGGCCGCGAGAATATTGCCGGGCTTGACCGCCGCCAGGACATGAGCCGGGCGATCACCAAACTGAGTTGGCGGCGGCGGCTGACCGACGCCATCGGAATTAGCTACACGCCGTTCGGCGAGCTGCGCGGTGACGCCTATCAGGTGAGCGACTACATCGACCCGACGATCAACGGCAATCTGCAAGTGAATAATGCCGCCGCCCGCGTGGCGGCTGACGATACCGTCGTGCGCGGCAATGCGGCCGCCGGTGTCACCGTCGCCTATCCGTGGGTGGCCAACTCGCCGAGCGTCACGCACGTGCTCGAGCCGATTGGACAGATCATCGGCCGCAATGCCACGACGGATCAGCGCCGGCTGCCCAACGAGGACGCGCGCAGCCTCGTGTTCGACGATTCGAACCTGTTCGATGTCAATAAGTTCTCGGGTTACGACCGCATCGAGACGGGAACGCGCGCCAACGTCGGCCTGCAGTACACCTTCCAGGCTAATTCTGGCGGCTACGCGCGCCTCGTTGCGGGTCAGAGTTTCCATTTGGCCGGAACCAACGCCTTCGCCGGTTCGACCACGACATGCGTCAAGGCGGACGGAAGTGTCCTCAGCGGTGCCGCCGGCTACGACGCCGACTGCAACCCGATCTTCAATCCTTCGAGCGGATTGGAGACCAACCGTTCCGACTATGTGCTTGGCGCCTATCTCGCGCCGACCGATATTTTCCGCGTGATTTCGCAAAGCCGGTTCGACGAGGACTCGCTCCGCTTGAAGCGTCAGGAGTTGGCGGCTCAGCTCAACTTCGGCCCGCTCACCGCCTCCGCGGTCTACAGCTACGCCGCCGCCGATCCGCAGCTGGGTCTCGTCAACAACCAGCAGGACATCGCCGCCACAGTCGGCTTGAAGCTCACCGACCATTGGAGCGTGACGGCCGCCGTGCGCTATGACATCGACGCCGACTTCCGGCTGTCGGATAGCCTGACCGTCCGTTATAGCGACGAGTGCTTCGTGCTGACCGCGACGTATCAGGAGGCGTTCTACACCGACGTGGCGTCTGGCATCGAACCCGACCGCAGCATCATGCTGCGCTTCGAGTTCAAGCATCTCGGTCAATACAGCTATAAGACCGATACGCTGGACTTCGTGACCGGCGAGCAGGTCCGCCAATAGAGTGTTCGGCGCGACGGGCCGCGTCGACGCCCGTACTCCGTCTCCAGACGCGCCACGTCCGCGCCACGGTTGATGTTGATAACCTTCCCGCTTGTCGAGCCGAACGGCTAATATCCGGGCATCAATTCATTGGCCCGGGTCACATGCGGCCAGCCTGCGGGAAACGCATCATGCTCGTCCACGTCGTCACCACCGGTCATGCCGGTTCGCCGCCACGCTCCATTTCGGCACCCTGGCCCGTCCGCCGGACATCCGCGACCCGGTTTGCCCCCGCAGCAGCGCTGGCCCTGGTCACCGGTCTGTCGGCCATCGTCGTTCAAGCGCATTCGGCGTTTGCGCAATCGGAGCCCGCCGCTCCGGCTCGAGCCAATGCACAGGCCAAGACCAAAACTTCCGGTAACGCCAAGACCGCCGCGGCAAAGCCGGCAGAAGGGTCAGGCGCAGCGCCGTCCGCCGCCGAGAAGAAGGCGCTGTCCGCCTCGGGCCAGTCCATCGCGGTGTTGGTCAACGACGAGCCGATCACAGGGTACGAGATCCAGCAGCGCCAACGCATGATGGGGCTGAGCGCCAATATCCAGTCGCAGGCAACCGAAAACTTCAAGCGGATGCTGCAAAACCCCGCCACCTCTGAAAAGCTCAAGGGCATCCTCAACGATACGATCAACGCCAACAAGGGCAAGACCAAAGAACAGGTCATCGCCATCTTCGAGGAACGCAAGAAGCAATACGCACTCTCGTTGCAGAAGCAGGCCGTGAAGACCGGATAGCCGCGCTTCACGAGCGCGGTCGTGATATCGGCCTGGAGGTCCGAGAAGGCGAGCACCAGGTCGGGCGCCAGCGTCTCGATCTTGTCGTAGCGGGCATGCAGGAACGAGGAGACCTTCGGTTTCCGCCGCGCTTCGGGCGGACGCACGGTGTAGCCCGAGATGCCGACCACGCGGTCGCCTTCGCCCAGCAGATACAGCGTCTCGGTCGTCTCTTCGGTCAGGCAGACGATGCGCGACGGAAAGTCAGCCACGGGTTCAGCGCACCAGCGACGCGTCGGACGCGGCGAGCAGAAGGTCGGCGAAGGCGAAGCCGTCGCGGGTGACGACCTCGCCGGTGGTCAGCGGCACCGGGTGCGCGAACATCGGCCCGTCCCACACGCAGGTGTGGAACTCGCCGTTCTCGCCGCACGGGTCCACGCCGGGCGGCAGGTCTGTCAGCAGCGCGCGATCGAAGGCGCGGCCGGCGAAGCTCGGGTCGAGCACCCGGGGATCCACGGTGGCGAGTGTCGCGCGCAGCCCGCCGTCGATCATCCACTCGGCCAGGGCGCGGGTGTCGGTGGTCTTCCACAGCGGGAAGAGGGGTGTGAGGCCGGTGCCGGCCAGGCGGTCCACGCGGTATCTGCCGGACATCCTCCAGGAACAGGTCGCCAAACGCCATGTGCGTCACGCCGTCACGCACGAAGCCGGCCACGGCTTCGCCCATCAGGCGCTCGTAGTCGGCGTTGCTGCATGGCCACGGCAGCGGCACGATGTGCAGCGGCAAGCCGGCCGCCTCGGCCTGCGCCTCGAGCACGGCGCGCCGCACGCCGTGCATGGCCACGCGATCGAACGCGCTGTTGGTAGTGGTCAGCAGGCCGGCGACGGCACCGGGATGTGCCGAGCGCAAGCACGTGCAGCATCCACGCCGAGTCTTTGCCGCTCGACCACGAGACGAGGACCTTCACGGCGTCTTTCCTGCGGGATGAAGGGTCGCCGCCAGCCGTTCCACCGCGGTGGCGACGCGCGGGCCGGGAACGACCAGGCCCTCGCCGCTCAGGATGTGGACGCGGCCGTTCTTCACCGCCGGCACCGCGGCAAGGCGCTCCCAGTCGGCGGCGCGGGTTCGTGTCTCCGCCTCCGTCAGGGCCGTCACCTCGCGCATTTCGATGATGACGTCCGGCTTGCGCGCGAGGATGAGCTCGGTCGTCGCCTGCACCGATTCCCTGACCACGTCGGCGAAGACGTTGTCGCCGCCGGCCACGACCAGCATGTCGTGCAGGAAGCCTCTGCCGCCCGACACGTACATGTTGCGCAGCGACCCCGGCTCACGTCCAAACACCAGCAGCGTGCGCGGGCGACGCAGCGGGCCCACGCGGGCCGACACCGCGGCGAGCCGCCGCTCGATGTCGCCGGCGACCCGCGCGGCCTCGGGCGCATGACCGGTGACGCCTCCGAGCGCGCGTAGCGTCGTGAGCACGTCGGCGAGGCCGGCGTGGCGGTAGTCGTAGATGCGAATCGAGGCGCGCTCGAGCTGGCGTCGCAGATCCGCCTGGCTGCCGTAGATGGCAACCAGATCCGGCGTCAGCGAGAAGATGCGCTCGACATCGGGATCGAGCAGCGCGCCGACCTTCGGGCGCGACGCCGTCTCCGGCGGATACCGATCGAACGAACTGACGGCGACGACCTGCGGCCCGGCGCCGATGGCAAACAGCATCTCGGTGAGCGCCGGCACCAGCGAGATGATGCGCTGCGGCACCGGCGTCTGAAGTCTGGCCCCACCCTGAATGGGGTCTGACCCCAGGGCAAGAAACGCGATCGCGAGGGTGAAGAAACTGCGCATCAGCTGTGCCTCACGAGCTGCCACAGGAAAAACGGGCCGCCGATCATCGCGGTGACGATGCCCACCGGCAGCTCCAGCGGCGCCAGCGCCGTGCGCGACACCAGGTCGCAGCCGATGAGGAAGGCGGCGCCGAAGCAGGCGGAGGCCGGCAGCACCACCCGGTGGTCGGCGCCGACGAGCAGCCGCACCAGATGCGGCACGACGATGCCGATGAAGCCGATCGGGCCGGCCAGCGACACCGCGGCGCCGGTCGCAAGCGATGCGCTCAGGAACGCGAGCCGCTCGGCGCGCACGACATCCACCCCGCGCGCGGCCGCCGCGTCGGCGCCGAGACTGAGCAGGTTGAGCGAACGCGCCAGCACCGCGAAGGCGGCAAACGACAGCACCACCAGCGGCAGCGCCGCCACGATCGGCCCGTAGCTGCCGATGTCGAGATCGCCCATCAGCCAGCGCACCGTGCGGAACGCCTGCGTGAAATCCGCCAGGTACTGCACGAAGAGGATGAGCGCCGAGAAGAACGAGTTGAGCGTGACCCCGGCCAGCAACAGCACGTTGGTCGACAGTCCGCGGCGTTGACTGCGGGCCAGCCAGTAGACGATCGCGGTGGCGACGATCGACCCGGTGAAGCTCGCCAGCGGCACCGACGAGACGCCCAGCGCGCCCATGTCGAGTCCGGCGGCGATGACGAGCATGGCGCCCAGTGCCGCGCCGGCCGAGACGCCGAGCGTGAACGGCGTCGCGAGGGGATTTCTCAACAGCGCCTGCAGCACGACGCCCGAGGCCGCCAGCGACGCGCCGACCAGCGCGGCAGCGAGCACGCGCGGCAGGCGCGCCACGAAGAAGATCTGCGCGTCGACGTTGTCGGCCCACGGCACCGAGCGATCGAATGCGCGCGCCAGACTGATCGGCGTGCTGCCGACGGTGGGGGCGAGCAGCACCGCGGCCGCCGCGCCGGCCGCGAAGAGCGGCAGCACCGTCCAGAGACGCCGGCGCACGGGGGGCGTCATGGCGTCCGGTGCAGCGGGACGACCACCAGGTGGCCGGTGGCGGCGTGCACGTGCACGTCGGCGTCGACGTCGTAGAGTGCGCGCACGTTGGCGCCGGTCAGCACGTCCCCCGTGGGTCCGGCCGCCACCACCTTGCCGTGCCGCAGGAGCACGAGTTCCCGGCAGATTCCCGACGCCAGCGCCAGGTCGTGCGTGGAAACGATGATGGTCACGCCGCGTTCGGCGTTGAGCTGGGCCAGCAGGTGCGCGATCTCGAGCTGCGCGCCGAGATCCAGCGACGACGTCGGCTCGTCGAGCAGCAGCACGTCGGTGGCTTGCGCCAGCGCCGCCGCGATGACGACGCGCTGCTTCTCGCCGCCGCTGAGCGTCATGAAGTCGCGGTCTTCGAGATGCGCGGCGCCCACCGCGACCAGGGCATCGCGGGCGGTGGCAAGATCCGCGGGCCCCTCCACCTCGAAGAGGCCGAGATGGGGATGGCGTCCCATGAGCACCATCTCCATCACGGTGTACTCGAAGGCGAGATGGGTCTCCTGCGGCACCACGGCGATGCGCGCCGCCAGCTCGCGGCGGCTGAAGGTGCCGAGCGGCCGCCCGTCGAGGGTGATCCGCCCGCTGCTCGCCCGGCGTGTGCCGGCGAGCACGCCGAGCAGCGTGGTCTTGCCCGAGCCGTTCGGCCCGAGGATGCCGACGATGGCGCCGCGCGTCACCTCGAGCGACACGCCCGACAGCACGGGACGTGTCGCATCGTAGGCGAAGGTGAGGCTATCGGCGTGCAGCAACACGGAGGCCTGCGTAGAACGTGCGGCCGAGGGCGGGATAGCCGAGCACGTCTTCGTAGGTGGCGCCGAAGGCGTTCACGAGCCGCGCGTGGAGGGTGAGGCGCGAGGCAAACGTCCACCCCCCGCCCACGGTGACCATCGAGTAGCCCTCGTTCGCGAAGAGGCCGCCCGAGGCCCCGAAGTTCGGCTCGACGTCGAGCGTCTCGCCGCGCAGCGTCGCCGTCGCAAACGCCTGGAGCCGCTTGCCCGTCCACGTGAGGTCGACGCCGCCCTGATGGGTGGGCCGGCGCAGCAGCCGGTCGCCCACGGTGAAGGGCGGCGGGGCCTGCCCCGCCGCGCCATCGACGTCGAGCACCTCGGTGTCGAGATAGGTGTAGTGCCCGCGCGCCGCGAGCGCCGCCACCGGCCGCCATGCCAGCGCGAGTTCGGCGCCGCGGGCGCGCGCGTTGGCGATGTTGTCGGTGCGGTAGCGGCTCGAGCCGCTCAGCCGGCCCACCGAGATGATGAGGTCGTCGTAGCCGTTGTGGAAGAGGGTGGCGTCGGCCTGCACCGCGCCGCCAAGGATCGTCTGCGTGACGCCGGCCTCGATGCTGCGGCTGCGTTCCGGGGCCAGGCCGGGGTTGTCGGTGAAGGCGATCTCGAACGCGTCCGGCGGGCGGATGCCGGTGCCGGCTGCGCCGCGCAGCCGCGTCGAGGCCCCGCGTCCGCTCGCGTCGGGTACCACGACCCACGCGGCGGTGACTTTCGGATTCACCGCGACGATCGTGTCGCGGGCGAAGTCAGGCCGCGGCGAGAACCCCGAGAGGTCGCCTGGCAGCACGTCGCGCGTGATGCGCTCGGCGCGCACGCCCGCGGTGACGCTCACGTGGTTTTCGGGCTGCCAGCGGCCTTCGGCGAAACCGGCAAACGCGCTGCGTTCCACCGGGATCTCCTGCGCGCCCGAGACGATGAAGGTGCTTCGGCCGGTCTCACGAAGTGCGTCGAGCCCGGCGCTGACCCCGAACGTTGCCGCAGCCGCCGAGATCGACCTGCACGCGGCCATGCGCGCGCCCGGTTTCCCCTTGCGAGCCGAAGTCGCTCTTGAACTCGAGGTCGAAGTCGGAGACGTCGCCGTCCGCACGCACGCGCACCCGGCTCGACGGCCCGCCGAGGGGCTTCACTGCATGCAGCGCCAGCGAACGGCGGGTCGTGAGGCTGCGCGCGATCCGATCGACGCCGAAAAAGTTGCCGACCGGGTTGCTGCCATAGGGGCCGGGCGACCCGCGATCGCTCTCCACGTACTGGAGCGATGCCCGGAGTTCCTGACCGCCCGCGCCCAGCCAGCCGAGGTTGGCGCCACCCTGGTAGAGCCGGCTGTCGTCGTTGACCACGCGCGTGCCGTCGGCCGGCGCGAGGCCGGTGAAGCCCTCATCGCGCTGGTGCATGAACGACGCCGCGCCACGCCAGCCGCCGAGGCTGCCGCCAACGGTGGCCGCGGCGTTGCGGGCCTCGCGTCCACCGGCTTCGGCCAGTGCGGTGGCACTCACCGGGCCGCCGCGCGCGGTCAGCACCTGGATGACGCCGCCGATCGCATCCGAGCCGTAGAGGGCGCTCTGCGGGCCGGCCACGACCTCGATTCGCTCGACGTCGGAGAGCGGCACCTGCGACAGGTCGATGCCGCCGCCGAACGCATTGGTCCGCACGCCGTCCACCAGCACCAGGGTGAAGTCCGACTCGCCGCCACGCGGGAAGACCGAGGTGACGGTGCCGGGACCGCCGTTGCGGGCGACGGCGAAGCCGGGCACGACGCGCAGGGCGTCGCCGAGCGTGAGCGTCTGGCGCGCGGTGGAGATCGGCCTGCGGGATGACGGTGACGCTGGCGCCCGTGAGCGAGATCGGGGTGCCGATCTGCGACGCCGTGACCGTGAGCTGCTCGGACACGGCGCGCACCGCCAGGCTGACTTCGAGGTCGGTGCGGCCTGCCTCGACCCGCACGGCCGGGGCATCCATGCCGGGCGCGGAGGCACGCAGGGTGACCGTGCCAGCCGGGACGTCGAGCGAGAAACGGCCGTCGGCACCCGTGGTGACCGTCACCGGCGCGGCCAGGGGGCCTGAGACTGTCACCGAGGCCCCGGCCACCGGTTGGCCGTCCGGACCGAGCACGCGCCCGCCTAGGGGGTCGGCCCAGGCCGACGCCGACAGCAGGGCCAGCGCCAGGGCGCCAAGCGCCTGGCGGGCCAGTCGAACCCCGAAATGAGATGGAGTCGTCCTAACGGACGACGAGTGAACGTCGTGCATGAGCCCCTCCTCGGCGTTCTCCGCGCCGATACCGAGCCCCGGAAGTGGGGACAGCGGTTGAAGGACGTGGGCCCGTGGAGGAGGTCTCCTGACTCGCGGAGTGGTGCGCGACGCCCGCGTCTTCCCACCCCCAGCCCGCCTGACGGCGCCTGGTGGCAGTGACGGACCGGCCCGTGCCGGTCTGTGGACGTACGCTTTCCGCTTACAGTGGCGGGACCGTGTGGGCATTTCACCCAGCTTCCCTGCCAGCCACGGGATCGCGTCGATTGAAGCGGCAGTATATCGCCGTTTGCGGCGACACATGAAGATTGCGTAAAATACAGCGTTTGTGTTTGGATGTCACACCCGCCAGCCGGAGCTGGCGACCCTGAGAGGAATCATGAGCAAGAGTTCGACCGTGACCGTCCGCGAAACCCCCGTTGAGGCGGTAGCCCGCGCGACGACTGGCGGCCTTGTCATCCATGGCGAGAACTTCGTCATCGACACCGACGAGCGGCTCGAGCTCGTGGACCTCACCGACCGCGTGATGGAGTACGTGCGGAAGTTCGACATCAAGGAGGGCATGATCACGCTGTGGTCGATGCACACCACGTGTTCGGTCTTCATCAACGAATTCCAGAAGGCGCTGCTCACCGACATCCGCCGCTTCCTCGAAGAGATGGTGGCGCGTGACAGCTACTACCAGCACAACGACCCCGACCATTCGGATTGCGATCGGATGAACGCCGACTCGCACCTGCGCGCCATGCTGCTCGGTCACTCGCTCACGCTGCAGATCAGCGGCGGCGAAGTGGTGCTCGGCCAGTGGCAGCGCATCCTGATGGCTGAGCTCGATGGTCCGCGGTCCCGCACCCTGCGCGCGCAGGTGTGGGGCGTCTCTTAGGCGGGGCTCGGGACCCGGGGCTCGGGACCCGGGAAACGCTTGCGCAGGCGCGGGCGTAGACGGCCACACCATGCGTGAACGACTTCACCGCGCCGGACTCGCGGACATCGCCGACAAGGTCGAGGCGCGCGAACGCCTGAGCTTCGACGACGGCGTGCGCCTGTTCGAGACGCCCGAGTTCCTCGGGCTGGGCTGGCTGGCCAATCGCGAACGCGAGCGGCGCCACGGCGCCCGCACGTATTTCAACCACAACCTGCGGCTCGAGGCCACGAACGTCTGTGAGGCCTCGTGCCTCTTCTGTTCGTTCGCCCGCCTCAAGGAAGGCATGACCGGCGCGCACACCGCGACGGTCGAGCAGATTCTCGATCGCCTCCGCGCCCGCGCCGGCGAACCGCTCACCGAAGTGCACATGGTGAATGGGCTGCATCCCGAGCTGCCGTTCAGCTACTACACCGAACTGCTGCGCGGCCTGAAGCGCGTGCGGCCGGGCATCCACCTCAAGTGTTTCACCGCGGTCGAGATCGCGTTCTTCGCCGATCACTACGGCAAGACCGACCGCCAGGTGCTCGAAGAGCTGCGTGAGGCCGGCCTCGACTCGCTGCCCGGCGGCGGTGCCGAGGTGTTTGCCCCGCGCGTGCGGCAGAAGATCTCGTACGACAAGTGCGACGGCGACCGCTACATCAGCGTGCACCGCACCGCGCACGCCCTCGACATGCGCACCAACATGACGTTGCTCTACGGTCACATCGAGACGCTGGCCGAGCGCGTCGATCACATGTTGCAGGTGCGGGCGCTGCAGGACGAGACGGGCGGACTGCAGGCCTTCATCCCGCTGGCGTTCCACAACGAACACAACCAGATGAAGAAGCTGCCGGCGCCCACCGGCACCGATACGCTGCGCACCCACGCGGTGGCGCGGCTGCTGCTCGACAACGTCGATCACATCAAGGCCTACTGGATCTCCTGCGGCGTCGAGTTGGCGCAGACGGCGCTGTGGTTCGGCGCCGACGACCTCGACGGCACGGTGCAGGAAGAGACGATTTACCACATGGCCGGATCGACGACGCCGACTGCCCTCAGCACGACGCAGATCGAGCGCATCATCCGCGATGCCGGGCGCGAGCCGATCGAGCGCGACACGCTCTACAACGTCGTGCGCGTGCCCGCCGCCGTCGCCTGACGGCCGCTTCCAGCGGCAGTGCTCAGCGCTGACACGTCGGGCAGTAGAACGTGGAACGCCCGGCCTGCACGATCCGTTTGATCGTGCCTTCACAGGCGCGCCGCGGACACGGCGAACCCGCGCGTTCGTAGACCTTGAAGCGCGCGGTGGGCTTGGCTATCGCGCGTTCGAGCACCTTCACGACCGCGGCCGCCAGTGCCACAGCCTGCGGACGCGGAGCGCCGGTGGCGGTCGCGATGGTCGAGGCCTTCCGCTTCGGCGAGATCCGCGCCTCGAAGCAGGCTTCGCTCGCGTAGATGTTGCCGACGCCGGCGACGACCGTCTGATCGAGCAGCGCCACCTTGATCGGCACCTTCTTGCGGCGGCAGGCGCGCGCCAGCACCGTGGCGTCGAAGTCCGCGGAAAGCGGCTCCGGGCCCAGATCCTTCAAGGCCGCGTGCGAGTCGAGCGCGCCGCGGGCCGCCAGGTCCATCAACCCGAAGCGCCGGGGATCGTTGAACGTGACGAGCATGCCGGACGACAGCCGGAACACCACGTGGTCGTGCTTCGGATCGTCGTCGGTCTCGCCGGGCTCCGCCTCGAACTCGGGACCCAGCGCGCGCTCGACGCGAAACCACCCCGACATGCCGAGGTGCACGATGAGCGTCTCGCCCGACGACAGCGTCGCCAGCAGGTACTTCGCCCGCCGTGTGACCGCGGTGACGGTATGACCCACCAGCCGCTCCTCGAACGCGACGGGGAAGGGAATCCGCAGGTTGGCGCGGCGCACCAGCAGCGCGTCCACGCGGACGCCGGTCATCACCGGCGCCAGCATCCGCCGCACGAAGTCGACTTCGGGGAGTTCAGGCACGCGGGGGATCGTACTGCGAGGCGGCGCGTCGACCCAAGGCTGAGCTCGCCCGCCTGCGTGTGACCCTCGGCTCGGCATCCGCATCTAACGTGGTAGCATCGAAATCAGACCAAGGTGAGCCGAAGCTGGTGCTGTCGCGCGGGCCTTGGTCTTTTCGCGTCCGTAGATTGCGAAATATTTCACAAGCTCGCAGTCCACGACGGGCCAGACGCGGCAGGGGAGTGACGCCGATGACGACAGGCACGTATCTGCCGGTCCTCAACGAAGTCGAGAAGGCCAGCATCCGCGAGCGCCAGCCGCTGCCGGAGCGCTATCTCGGTCTGCCCGACGACGAGATGGCCGCGCGCATCGCGGCCGCCCGCGCCACACTTGGCGATCGCCTCGTCATCCTCGGCCATCACTACCAGCGCGATGAAGTGATCCGCTTCGCCGACTACACCGGCGACTCGTTCAAGCTGTCGCGCGAAGTGGCGAAGCATCCGGACGCCGAGTTCATCGTGTTCTGCGGCGTGCACTTCATGGCCGAGAGCGCCGACGTGCTGGCGCTGCCGCACCAGAAGGTGATCCTGCCGGATCTGGCCGCCGGCTGCTCGATGGCCGACATGGCGCCGGCCGACGAACTCGAGATCTGCTGGAGCGAGCTCGCGCAGATGGGCATGGCGGCGCGCACGGTGCCGGTGACCTACATCAACTCGGCGGCGGCGATTAAATCGTTCGTCGGCGAGCAGGGCGGCACCGTGTGCACGTCGTCGAACGCCGCGGCGGTGCTCGCGTGGGGCTGGGAGCAGAAGGAGAAGATCCTGTTCCTGCCGGATCAGCACCTCGGGCGCAACACCGCCTACTTCCGCATGGGCGTGCCGCTCGACCAGATGGTGGTGTGGGATCCGAAGCAGCCCTTCGGCGGGCTCACGCGCGAACAGGTGGACGCCGCGCGCCTCATCCTGTGGAAGGGCCACTGCTCGGTGCACGTGCGCTTCTCGGCGAAGCAGATCGCGCTGGTGCGTCAGGAACACCCCGGCGTGCGTGTCATCGTCCATCCGGAAGTGCCATTCGAGGTGGTCGAAGCCGCCGACGACAACGGCTCGACGGAATACATCCTCTCGCAGGTGCGGGCCGGCGCGCCCGGGTCGGTCTGGGCGGTGGGCACCGAGGTGCACCTCGTGCACCGCCTGGCCGCGGAAGTGGCGCCGCACGGCATCACCGTCCTCTCGCTCGACCAGCTCGGCTGCCTGTGCTCGACCATGTTCCGGGTCTCGCCGAACCACCTGCTGTGGGTGCTCGAAGGGCTCGTGGACGGGCAGGTCGTCAACCAGGTGGAAGTGCCCGCGCACCAGATTCACTGGGGACGCGTGGCTCTCGATCGCATGCTGGCGATCCACTGACAGTCACGCGGCCGACACGTCCGTGCGGTAGGACTGAATCACGGAGGGCGTATGGTGTTGACCGTAGCCGTGATGGTGTTGCTGGTCGCGGGGGTGATTGCCTGGCTCAGTCGGCCGCAGGACGCCCGCCGGCGGGCCGCGGCTGGTGACGGAGGCGACACGTCGATGGTCGCGGATGCCGGCTCGTTCGATGGCGGCTGCGACAGCGGCGCCGACGGCGGGTGTGGCGATGGCGGCGGAGGCGGCGCCGACTAGCACTTGCGCGCCGGCGCGGCCGTGGTGCCGCATCCTCGGGCGACGCCGCGGCGTCTCATGTTTGATACGATCATGAGTCGTCATCCAGACTCACATACGTCCTGAGGAGGCTCGTCCCATGGCTCATTCCCTGCCTGCGCTGCCCTACGATCACGCGGCGCTCGAACCGCACATCGACACCCAGACCATGCAGATTCACCACGGCAAGCACCACCAGGCCTACGTGACGAATCTGAACGCGGCCCTCGACAAGCACCCCGAGCTGCACGGCAAGAGCCTCGACGATCTGGTGAAGGGCATCGCGACGGTGCCGGAAGACATCCGGGGCGCCGTCCGCAACAACGGCGGCGGTCACTGGAACCACTCGCTGTTCTGGACGCTCATGGCGCCGGGCGCCGGCGGCGCGCCCACCGGCGACGTGGCCGGCGGCATCGACGCCGCGTTCGGCAGCTTCGACAAGTTCAAGGAGCAGTTCCAGGCGGCCGGCATGAGCCGCTTCGGCAGCGGCTGGGCGTGGCTCATCGACAACGGCGGCAAACTCGAGATCGCGAGCACGCCGAATCAGGACAACCCGCTCATGGACGGCAAGAAGGCCATCCTCGGCGTGGACGTGTGGGAACACGCCTACTACCTGAAGTACCAGAACCGTCGCGCCGACTACCTCGCGGCGTTCTGGAACGTGGTGAACTGGAACCAGGTCAACACGCTGCTCAAGGGCTAAGGACAGCGGCTAGCGGCTAGGTCCTGAGCGGCTAGCGAGTCGATGCAGACGGCGCCAGGCACTATCGGTTCTCGGGCGCTGGCGCCGCGCCTACGGCGCCTATCGCTACTTCGGCAACGCCGGGATGGCCGCGAGAGATGTCTCGTGGCCTCCCGGGCTGTCGGCCGCGTTCACCGACGCGGATCTCTTCTACACGGTCTCCAAGAACAAGCTCTTCGACCCCCGCATCGACGCCGGCGGCTGGTCGCTCGAGGTGAACGGGCTGGTGGGCAAGAGCCTCTCACTCACGCTCGATGACCTGCGCGCCATGCCGACGGTGGAATCCGCCGTCACGCTCGGCTGCATCAGCAACGGCGTCCCCGCGCGCGCCATCGGCAACGCCAGGTGGACCGGCGTACGCCTGCGCGACGTGCTCGAACGCGCGGGCGGCGTCGACCAGGCCGCTGTCGATCTCGTGTGGATCTGCGCCGACAACTACACCGACAGCATCCCGGTCGCCACGGCGCTCGACGACGACACGCTGCTCGTGTGGGGCATGAACGGCGAGCCCCTGCCGCAGGCGCACGGCGCGCCGGTGCGGGCGATCGTGCCCGGCATCTACGGCATGAAACACGCGAAGTGGATCGAAGCCATCGAGCTCATCGCCGGCGACCACAAGGGCTACTGGCAGCGCGTCGGGTGGAGTGACACGGCGCCGTTCATGACGCTGTCGCGCTTCGACATGCCGCGCATGGGCGACACGCTGACGCCGAAGCGTGGCGACCACGCTCGGCGGCATCGCGTTCGCCGGCGATCGCGGCATCACGCGCGTCGAGGTGGGCGTCGGCACGCCAGACCAGTCGCCGGCTTCACTGCTCTGGATGGACGCCGACCTGCAGCCGGAGATCGCGCCGGCGGCGTGGCGGCTGTGGACGTGTCCGTTCACGCCGGAGCCGGGCCGGCTGCGGCTCAGCGTGCGCGCCACCGACGGCAGCGGCGTCGTGCAGCCCGAGGAGCGGCGAGGTAATTTCCCGAACGGCGCGCAGGGCTGGCACATCGTGGACGTCTCGGTCTCGTGATGGCGTCGGCGCGTGTTCTCCGCGCTGCGAGCGTGCTGTGGCTGGTGGCCGCGAGTGTTCCCGCGACGTCCGCCCACGCGCAGGTCGCCGAGCCGCCGTCCACCGCCGTGTCGCCGCCACCGCCGGGCGCCGCGGGGGAGACCTCGTTTCTCGTCGAGAACATGACGCGGGCCGAGATCTGGCAGTACTTCGAGCCGCCGCCGAACGCGGCCACGCATCCCGACTACGTGTTCTTCGGCAACCGCGCCACCGTTGGCGCCACCTACCGGGGAACGCGCTGGTCGGCCCACGGCGCGCTGCAGTACGTGCGGGTCGAGAACCTGCCGGCCGGCGCGATCGGTCCGGGGCTGCTCGGCAACGGCGCCAGCTACTTCTTCCAGGCCAATGGCACCTTCAGCTACCAGTTCTACCTCCGCAGCCTGAGCCTGCGCTGGCGCGACCAGTCGCGCGGCGTCTGGCTCGAAGGTGGACGCCTCTCACGCGCGGCGGCCACGGAGACGCCGTCGGGCGACGCGACCATCGATCGGCTGGTGGGCGACGAACTGAACGGACGCCTGCTCGGCGACATGGAGTGGTCGTTCTACCAGCGCGCCTGGGACGGCGTGCGCGGCGGCGTGACGCGCGGCGGCGTCGCCACGACCGTCACCGCGGCGCTGCC
The DNA here is from genome assembly GCA_963819775.1 of uncultured Alphaproteobacteria bacterium. Classification (GTDB taxonomy): domain Bacteria; phylum Pseudomonadota; class Alphaproteobacteria; order Rhizobiales; family Hyphomicrobiaceae; genus JAKAML01. The sequence continues at coordinate 14,625 of CAWFXM010000006.1, read as the reverse complement.
CACGCAGGGCACGTTCGAGGAGTCGGCGAACCTGCCGATGGACCGGGTGCACGTGGCGGCGGCGGAGGTGACGATCGCGCCTGGCACCCTGGTGCCGAAGACGCGCCTCGAGGCCTTCGCCATCGGCTACGACGACACGCGGCGGACGAGCGCGCGACCCGACAACTCGGGCCGCACGCCGCTGCGCGCCGACATCCGCGTCTGGACGGTCGGGGGCTCGGCGGTGGGCGCGTATCCATCGCGATGGGGCACCTCCGACGCCGGTCGGGTGGATCGCGGGGCAATCAGGCGCGTGGTACGAACTGTCGCATCGGGCCGTCGCGGCGACCGGCGCGCTTGGCCACCGCGTCACCGCGCGCGCCGTGGCGGCCGTGGCTCCGCGTCGGCATCGCCTACGCATCGGGCGATGACAACGCCGCCGATGGTCGCCATGCGCACGTTCTTCCCGATGCTGCCCTCTGGCGACCGCGTGTCTCGACTGAACGCCTACGCGCTGATGAACGTCGTGGACCGCTGGGCCAGCCTCGAAGTGCAGCCGCATCGCACGCTCGACATCTCTGGCAGCGTGCGCCGCGTGGGCCTGGCGTCCGGTGCGGACCGCTGGTACCAAGGCAGCGGCGCCACGCTGCGCCTCGGCAACTACTTCGGCTTCCAGGGGCGCAACGCCCGCGGCGCCACGACCCTCGGCACGGTCGTCGAAGCCGCCGCCACCTGGCGCGCGCGCCGCTGGTGGACGCTGCGCGGACACGTGGGCCGCATCCAGGGCGGGGAGGTGGTGACGAGGATCTTCCGCGGCGACCGCCTGGTCAGCGGCTGGCTCGAATCCACGTTGCACTTCTAGCGCGGCCTGCCCCGAATGGCACGGAATCTGCGCAAGAATCCTGCCAAACAGGGCAGGCCTCTGTTTCTAAAACAGGACGACGTCCACGAGCGTGCCGGCGTCGACCGCCGCGATGTCGCTGGCGATCTCGATGTAGCCGTCGGCGTGCGCCATGCTCGTGATGTCGCCGGATGCCTTGAACGCCGGCTCCGCCTGGCCGTCCACGAGGCGCACCGTGTAGAACTGATGCCGGCCCAGGCTCGAGCCGACGCGGCGCGCCAGCGGCACGCGTGTCGTGCGCGGCGTGTGCGGCGGCAGATGCGCCATCGTCCGCAGGAACGGCACCAGCAGCACGTAGGCGTTGGTGAGGCACGAGGCGGGATTGCCGGGCATGGCGAAGACGGGCACGCCGTCGATGGCGCCGAACGCCGTCGGCTTGCCCGGACGTGTGGCGATGCCGTGGAACACCACTGAGCCGCGCGCGCGCAGCACGTCCATCACCAGATCGCGGTTGCCGACCGAGCTGCCGCCCGAGAACACGACCAGGTCGCACGTGACGGCGCGGGTCACCGCGGCGTCGAGCGCGTCGAGCGTGTCGCCCGCCACCTCGAACGGCACGGGAGTGCCGCCATGGGCCTCGACGATGGCGGCGAGCGTGTGGCGGTTCACGTCGTGGATCTGGCCCGGCCCGAGCGCCTGGCCCGGCGCCACGACTTCGTTGCCGGTGGAGACGATCGCCACGCGCGGCCTTGCCCAGACCGACGCCACGGCCTGGCCCACGGCCGCCACGGCGCCGACCCGTGCCGGCAGCAGCACGTCGCCCTCGCGCAGCACCACGGCGCCCCGCGCGATGTCGGCCCCGGCGCGGCCCACGTGCTGGCCCTCGTGCATCGCCGCGTGCACGTGCACCCGCGTGTCGTCGAGCGGCGCGGTGTCCTCGACCATCACCACCGCGGTGGCGCCGGCCGGCAGCGGCGCGCCGGTGGCAATCTCCGCGCATTCGCCCTCGCCGATGGCCCGCGACAGCACCTCGCCCGTGAAGACGCGGCCCACGATCGTGAGCGCGACGGGCGTGTCGCGCGTGGCAGTGGCGATGTCGGCGGCCCGCACGGCGTAGCCATCCATCATCGCGCGAGCAAACGGCGGCACGTCACCGGCGGCCACGAGGTCCCCGGCCATGACACGTCCGCCCAGTTCCGGCAGCGAGACGGCCTCCACGCGAGCCAGCGGGCGGGCGGCCGCGACGAGCAGTCGCTGCGCCTGGTCGAGCGGAATCGTCTCTGCGAACGGGCGCATCGCTACTTCGACGCCTGCTGCACGAGGTGGCGCAGCTCCGGCACGACGAGCTTGGTCATCGCCAGGCGCACCGCGCCTTCGGATCCGGGCAAGGCGATAACGACCTTGCCGCGCGCCAGGCCGGCACAGGCCCGGCTCATCATGGCCGCCGGACCGATCTCCGCATAGCTCAACATGCGGAAGAGTTCGCCGAAGCCGTCGAGGCGTTTGTCGAGCAGCGCGTCGATGGCCTCGTAGGTGGCATCGCGCGAGGTGATGCCGGTGCCGCCGGTCGTGATGACGACCTGCGCCACGCCTTCGAGCTGATCGAGCACGAAGCCCGTCACCGCGTCCGGGTCGTCCGGCACGATGGCGGCGGCCACGACGTGGTGCCCCGCGGCCTCGAGCAGCGCGCGAATCGCCCGGCCGCTCGTGTCGGTGGCCTCGGTGCGCGTATCACTCACGGTGAGAACGGCGACGCCAACGGCGACTGGCGCGGCGGCCTTGTGTTCGTGCTGCGACACGGGGAAATCATACGGGCGGGTCTCGGGGCCCGGGTCCCGGGTCCCGGGAAGAGCCCGGAGCGACCGCGCCATTCGGAGGTGCCGTGGCCGTGTGGCTGCCGCTATGATCGGCCGATGCGGCGATTCCCACCCGCGCTCGCTCGCTGTTGGTCCTCGGGCTCGCGCTCGTGCTGTCTGACGCACGCCTGCCGGCGCGGGCGCAGAGCGCTCCGGCCCGCCGCGGCATCCGCCCGCCCGGCGCCAGTGGTGCCGCCGCCGGCCCCGCCCTCGTTTGCCGCCGCCCTCGACCGCGAGGGCGCGCGCTGGGTGGACGCCACGCTCAAGGCCCTCACCGACGACGAACTGGTCGGGCAGCTCCTCATGGGCCGCTTCGATTCCACCTACATCAGCGCCGACTCGGCGGTGTTCGAGGAACTCACCGCGCTCGTGCGCGACGTGCACCTGGGGGGCTTTGTCGCCTTCGGCGGCGTCGAGCCGGTGCCGAACGTGCTCCTCAATCCCACCTACGGGCCCACCATCCTCGGCCAGCCGCTCGAACTCGCCGCGATCCTCAACCGGCTGCAGCGCGGCGCCAAGACGCCGCTCCTCATCGGGGCCGACTACGAACACGGCGTTGGCATGCGCATCAACGGCGCCACGCGCTTCCCGCGCGCGATGGCGTTCGGGGCCGCGGGCGACGCCTCGCTCGTGCGCGAAGCGGCGCGGCTCACCGGTCGCGAAGCGCGCGCGCTCGGCGTGCACGTCAACTTCGCGCCGGTCGCCGACGTCAACAACAACCCGCGCAACCCGGTCATCAACATCCGCTCGTTCGGCGAAGATCCGGCGCGCGTCGGCGCGCTGGCGAGTGAAGCCGTGCGGGGGCTGCAGGAGGGCGGCGTCGTCGCGACGCTGAAGCACTTCCCCGGACACGGCGACACCGCCGTCGACACGCATCTGGGCCTGGCCACCGTGCCGCACGAGCGTGCGCGCCTCGACCAGCGTGGAACTGGCGCCGTTCAGGCAGGGGATTCAGGCCGGTGCGGCCGCGGTGATGGTGGCGCACGTCGAGATGCCGGCGCTCGACCCCACGCCGGGGCCCGCCACCTTCAGTCAGCCGATTGTGACTGGCTTGCTGCGCCGGGAACTCGGCTTCAGCGGCGTCATCTACACCGACTCGATGCTGATGGACGCCATCAGCGCCATGACCGGCCCCGGTGAAGCAGCGGTGAAGGCCGTGCAGGCGGGCGTGGACGTGGTGCTCGATCCCGAAGACGTGCGTGAGGCTGCTGCGGCGATGAAAGCGGCCCTCGCGAGTGGCACGCTCACACGCGCGCGACTGCTCGAGTCGGCGCGCCGCGTGCTCGAGCACAAGGCGCGGCTGGGCCTGCACAAGACGCGCACGGTGGACCTCGACGCGGTGATGACACAGGTGGGCACCCGCGGCGCGGCAGACCTGGCGCGCACGACCGCAGAACGCGCGGTGACGCTGCTGCGTGACGAGCGGACGCTGGTGCCGCTCACGACCGCCCGCACCGGCAAGGTGCTGTATCTGTCGGTGCTCGACTATCCCTCCAACTGGCGGATTGCGGCGCCCAGCCGCACGCTGCTGCCGGAGCTGCGCAAGCGATGGGCCGCGGTGACGGCGGTGGAGCTCTCGGACCGCTCGTCGCCCGAAGAACTCGAGCTGGTGCGCGCGATGGCCGCCAACTACGATGCCGTCGTGGCCGGCGTCTTCGTGCGCGCGTCGTCGGGCAGCGGACGTCTGGATCTCGGTGGCGGCGTGGTGCGCCTGCTCCAGGATCTGGCGGCCGCAACCGCGCGCCGCAATCAGCCGCTGGTGGCGTCGTTTTTCGGCAGCCCCTACGCCGCAGTCGCGGCATCGTCGCTGCCGGCGGTGCTCGTCACCTACGATTTCGGCGACTACGCGGAAGCGGCGACGGTGCGGGCGCTGGCCGGCGAGATCCCGATTCAGGGTCGGCTGCCGGTGGCGCTCGGCGACGGTCTGGGGGTGGGCTTCGGCCTGACCCGCCCGGTCGTCACAGCCTCTCCCCGCTGATTCCTGTGATATAGTCGGAGTTTCTCGACCCCGCGCCCTTAGCTCAGCTGGATAGAGCGTCTGGCTACGAACCAGGAGGTCGCACGTTCGAATCGTGCAGGGCGCACCATCTCACCATCCGGTGAGGCACCTTCCCCCCGACAGCCGCATCCGCGCTGTCGCGCGCTCCGGCGCACACCTGCCAGCCATCCCGGGATAAACTGCCTGCCGACGCGTGCCCGCCTGGGCCAACGCGCGGTTCGCGGAGGAACCCACCATGGCACTGCAGCTTGGACAGATCGCGCCGGATTTCGAAGCCGACACCACCGAAGGCCGCATCAAGTTCCACGACTGGATCGGCGATTCCTGGGCCGTGCTGTTCTCCCATCCGAAGGACTTCACCCCGGTGTGCACCACCGAACTCGGCTACATGGCGAAGCTGGCGCCGGAGTTCGCGAAGCGCAACACCAAGGTGATCGGCCTCAGCGTCGATCCCACCGACCGCCACGCGTCGTGGGCCAACGACATCGAGGAGACGCAGGGTTTCAAGCCGAACTACCCGATGATCGGCGACACCGACCTCCACGTGTCGAAGCTGTACGGCATGCTGCCGGCCGATGCCGGCGAGTCGTGCGACGGCCGCACCGCGGCCGACAACATGACGGTGCGCACGGTGTTCATCATCGGTCCCGACAAGAAGGTCAAGCTGCTCTTCGCGTATCCCATGACCACCGGCCGCAATTTCGACGAAGTGCTGCGCGTGCTCGACTCGCTGCAGCTCACCGCGAAGCACCGCGTGGCCACGCCCGTGAACTGGCAGCAGGGCGACGACGTGATCATCGCCGGCGCGGTGTCGGACGACGAGGCGAAGAAGATCTACCCGAACGGCTGGAAGGCGCCCAAGCCCTACATCCGCATCGTGCCGCAGCCCGGCGCGTAGTCGCTCATGCGCCGTGATCCGTCCGGGATCGAACGCTGTCTCGCTCGCGTCTTCGGCGACGACGAGTCTACGGCGTTCGGCTCCGGGTGGATGGCCGGCACGGCCAGCGTCTTCCTGGGCGTGCTCGCGGTGACCGGCACGCTGGCGTTCCGCTATCCCGACCTCTTCACCACGACCGAATTCCGCGTGCGCTATCCCGTCGGCGTGCTGCGCGCGCTGCTCGAAGTCACGATCGGCCTGACGTTCCTGCTCGGCGCGGCCTCGATGATGCTGCGACGCCGCAAGGTGCTGGGCCTGACCGGCTTGGCGTTGTCGCTCGTCGCGCTCCTCGCCGGCGGGGGCGAGGTGGCGCCCGCCCGCGGCCACGATGCCCCGTTCACGATCGGGCTCGACTGGTTCGCGCTGAACGTGCTCATCACGGCGATGGTGTTCGTGCCGCTCGAACGCGCCTTTCCCCTGCGGCCCGATCAGTCGACGTTCCGTTTCGGCTGGGCCACCGACGGCATGCACTTCCTCGTAAGCCATCTGGCAGTGCAGACGCTGTCGTTCCTCACGCTGCTGCCGGCGACGGCGCTGGCGGCCGTCTGGCAGCCCGAGTTCCTGCGCCGGTTGGTGGCCGGCCTGCCGTTCCTCGTGCAGGTGGCGGGCATCGTGCTTCTGGCCGACCTCACGCAGTACTGGATTCATCGCGCCTTCCACACCGTGCCGGCGTTGTGGCGCGTGCACGCCGTGCATCATTCGAGCACCGCGATGGACTGGCTGGCGGGCTCGCGCCTGCACGTCATCGATGTGCTGGCGACCCGCGGGCTCGTGCTGGTGCCGATCTTCCTGCTCGGTTTCGAGACGCGCGCGCTCTACGCCTATCTGGTCATCGTGTCGTTCCACGCGGTGTTCGTGCATGCCAACGTGCGCTTCCGCTTCGGCTGGCTCGACTACGTGGTGACCACGCCGCGCGGGCATCACTGGCATCACGCGCAGCGGCCGGTGGACAAGAACTTCGCCGTCCACCTGCCGGTGCTCGATCGCGTGTTCGGCACGCAGCACTTGCCGGGGGACCAGTGGCCTGACGACTACGGCATCCACGGTGACCCGGTGCCGGAGGGCTACGCCCGCCAGCTCGCGTATCCGTTCGTGGACCGGGACGCGGACTGATAAGCTTCGTCCATGGCGGCATCTCCACCGGCGCGAGGGCTCACGGTGCTTCGCGTGTGTCTCGGCGTGTTCTTCCTGTTCCAGGGCCTCGGCAAGATCGGCTGGCTGACCGACGCGTCGCCCCTCATCGGGCAGCTCACGGGCTACCTCGAGGCCGGCAATGCCTGGAGCCGCGCCTACGTGCAGACCGTGTGCCTGCCAGGGGCAGCGGTGTTCGCGCGGCTCGTGGTGCTCGGCGAACTTTCCACCGGCGTCGGGCTCATCCTGGGCATCTACGCCCGCTACGCGGCACTGGCGGCGTTGCTGATGGTGCTCAACTTCCACTTCGCGAGCGGCATCATCTTCGAGTATCGCTATCTGACCAACGGCTACGGCCTGCCGGTGATCGGCGGGCTGCTCGCGCTTGCCATCGGCGGCGCGTCGCTGCCGCTCAGTCTCAGAAAGTAGCGGCCGACACGTGATGGCCAAACGCTCGAGCCGCGAACGCTTCACCGAACTGCTGTTCTACGGCGTGCTCATCGGCATGGCCTACCTGGCCCTGGTGATCGTGTGGCCGTTTCTCGCGCCACTGGCGTGGGCGGCGATCCTGGCGATGACGCTGCGGCCGGTGTACATGTACTTCTGCATCCGGATGCGCAACGGCAATGCCGCGCTGGTCACGACGTTGCTGGCCGGCCTCGTCATCATCACGCCGGCCGTGTTCCTGGCGGCCATGGTCGCGCAGCAGGTGCCGGCGGCCATCGACTACGTGAACGGGCTGTCGGCCACCACGCCGCAGCAGATCCTCAATTTCTGGTCCAGACTGCGGGCGCGGGTGCCGGTGCCGTTGCCGCCCGACCCGATGACGCTGATCGCCGACGGCGCCAAGACGGCGGCGTCGTACCTGGTGGGCGGCGCCGGGTCGATTCTGGCCAACGTGCTCTCGACCCTGGGCAGCCTGCTCGTGATGTTGTTCGCGCTCTTCTTCCTGCTGCGCGACGGCAGGGCCTACGCCGCCATCATCCGGCGGCTGCTGCCGTTCAACGACACCGAGAGCGATCGCCTCATCAACGAGACCAAGGAGCTGGTGGTGGCGAGCGTGGGCGCCGGCCTGACGGTGGCCTTCGTGCAGGGCGTCATCGGCGGCCTCGCGTTCTGGGTGCTGGGCCTGCCGGCTCCGGCGGTATGGGGCGCGGCGATTGCGGTGTGCTCGCTGCTGCCGGTGGTGGGCGCCACCATCGTGTGGGTGCCGGTGGCGGCGTGGCTGTTCTTCTCTGGTGACGTTGGCAAGGCCGTGCTCATGACCGGCCTTTGCGGCGTCATCCTCGGCTCGGTCGACAACGTGCTCAGGCCGATCCTGCTGGCCGGACGCACGTCGTCGAGCGGCCTCGTGGTCTTCATCGGGTTGCTGGGCGGGGTCTCGGCGTTCGGCTTCGTGGGCATCGTCCTGGGGCCGATCGTGCTCGTCATCACCGGCTCGCTCATCGACGCGATGACGCGCCGCGTGCACACACCGGACGAGCCGCTCTCGGTGATCGAGTGAGCGATCCGGCGTCCGCGAACGAGGCGTGGATGCGGCAGGCGCTGGCGCTCGCTGCCCATGCGGCCGAGAACGGGGAAGTGCCGGTGGGCGCCGTCGTGGTGGTGGACGGCGTGGTCGTGGGCGAGGGCTGGAACCAGCCGATCGCCACCAGCGACCCTACGGCGCATGCCGAGATCGTGGCCATGCGGATGGCCTCGCGACACCTGCGTAACTACCGCCTGAGTGGCGCGACGTTGGTCGTGACCGTCGAGCCGTGCCTCATGTGCGTAGGCGCGATGGTGCACGCGCGCATCGCCACGGTGGTCTACGGCGCCCCGGAGCCGCGTGCCGGCGCGCTCGGCTCGGCGATTGCCGCGCACGAGACACCGGGCCTGAACCACCGCCTGGCCGTGGTCGGTGGCGTGCTGGCCGACGACTGCCGCGCGCTGATGCAGGCGTTTTTCAGGGACCGGCGCGTCGGAGGCGGGATGGCTTCGTAGAGGCAGGCGGGGCTGTGGCGACCCCCAGGATCGCGCGCGGGGAGGCCTCCGGGGTCGACGGGCGGCGGCGGATCCCGCTATAATCAGATGTTCCGGCCAGCCGGAACGCGGTCCCACCTCAGCGGAGAGGTACCGAAGTGGTCGTAACGGGCGCGCCTCGAAAGCGTGTTGTCGGGCAACCGGCACGTGGGTTCGAATCCCACCCTCTCCGCCAACTATAAAGTCATTTAAGGTCAATAACTTACAGTCTATAAATGGCTGAGCTGTACTTGTTTTGTACCTGAAATCGCCACGCGGGTGGGATTTCCACCCTCCCACCGACTCTGTGCGCTGAGTTCGAACGCCCTTTTTCCAGCGCCCCCGTACGGAATCGATTCCCACATCTCTGTCGCCGCGTTGTCACAACTGCCGGCTGGGGCCATGGCAGTGTGCACGCCATGACATTCACATCCGTTCGGCAGCTCTGGGTGATGACCGCCTTAATCGTGGGCGTGAGTGGTGCGATGACGGCCTCCGTCCAGCCGCAGAAGGGTGGCGAGGACGAGACCGGTCCCTACGATGTGGCGTCGGATTGGCCGACGTCCTGGGCTCAGACTGGCTATGTTCCGGGTTCGCAACCCGGCGTCTTCGCTGAATCGCCCAATCGCATCTTCGTCGCAGCCCGCGGCGAGCTCAAGCTACCCGAGAAGTTGCCACCGGGGTTCACGGGCGCGTGGGGTTCGTTGGGCCAGGGCTTTGCGACCTCTCCACGTCCTGAGTTGCGGAGCACGATCGTGGTGCTCGACGGCAACGGACGTCAGATTGAGCGCGACATCTGGACGCAGTGGGACAAGCTGTTTCAAGGCGGGCCGCAGAACGCTGGGGGGCCGCACAAGATTCGGATCAGTCCCTACGATCCAGACCGGCACGTCTGGGTCGTCGACGAGATTCGGCACGTGATCTACAAATTCAGCAACGACGGCCGGCGCCTCGTCAAGACACTGGGTGAAGTCGACAAGGCCGGCGACGACCAGGGACACTTCGGCCAGCCTCAGGACGTGGCCTTTCTCGCCGACGGCTCGCTGCTCGTCGCGGACGGGCTCGTGAACGCCCGGATCGTGAAGTTCGATCGCACTGAGACGTTCGTCAGTCAGTGGGGCAGCAAGGGCGCAGGCCCCGATCAGCTCGATCGCATTCACGGCATCGACGCGGATAAGTCCGGTCGCGTTTACGTCGCGGACCGCGGCAATCGGCGTATCCAGGTGTTCGACCAGGCTGGCAAACATCTCGACACGTGGCCGGGGCTGCGCTTTCCGAACCACATCGTCGTCGCGCCCGACGGCAACGTCTGGGTCGCCGACGGTTCGAATGCGAGAATCCTCAAGTACGATCGCAACGGCAGGATGCAGGACCTACTGGGGCGCCTATGGCACCTATCCCGGCGCGTCTCAGCAACTCCATCAGTTCTCGGTCGACCACGCCGGCAATCTCTACACGGCCGATGCATTCGTCGGCCGCGTGCAGAAGTTTGCCCCGCGCGCGGGCGCTGACGCCGCTCACCTGATTCCCGCAGCCGCGGGCCTGCCGCGCAGATGACCGCGATCATGACGCGCTCGCTTCGATACGCCGCCCCAGCAGTTGCGCTGCTCGGTGTCCTGGCTCTCTTCAAAGGGATTCCGGTGGACGCACAGGCGCCGACCGCGCCGAAGGCCGTCATCGCTGGCCCGGTTGGCCCAAGCCCGTACGACGTGGTGTCCGGTTGGGCGAAGCCATTCGCGGCACCCGGCTTCGCCTTTGGTGGCAACTCCGGCGTGTTCGCCGACCGGCCGGATCGGATCCTCGTCGCTCAGCGCGGCGAGACGAGGCTGCCGAGCCCTGTGCCCGCTGGCTACACCGGCTTCGCGGGGTCGATCGGCATCAACGTGCTGCTCGAGCGCAATGCGTCGCTGCGCGTGGGGCAGAACTGCTTCTATTCGTTCGATGGCAACGGGACCGTTCGCGAGCGATGGACGCAATGGGACAAGCTATGCCAGGAGCTCGAGGGGCCGGGCTTTCACCGCATCCGGATCAGTCCGTACGATCGAGAGCGCCGCATCTGGATCGTCAACGAGACCGCGCACGAGATCTACATCTTCTCCAACGATGGGAACACGCTCATCCGGACGTTGGGCGAGCGCAAGGTAGCGGGTAGTGACCGCACGCATTTTGCCAAACCGCAGGATGTCGCGTTCCTGCCCGATGGCAGAGTGCTGATCGCGGATGGCCTCGACAACCACCGCGTGATCATCCTCGACAGCAACCTGCAGTACCTTGCAGAGTTCGGAGGATTCGGGACGGGGCCGGGCCAGTTCAGCGGCATCCACGCGATCGCCGTCGGCCCGGAGGGACGCATCTTCGCACTTGACCGCTCCAACGGCCGGATCAACGTCTTCAAGACCACGTCCGACCCGGCCAAGGTGGAGTTCGTCGACGCGTGGCCGGGGTTCCGTCTTCCGCTCGACATCATCGTCAATGACGACGCGCTCTGGGTCGCAGACCTCTCGCCGCTGCGTTTCGTCAAGCTAGACTTCAGCGGCAGGCACTTGTATACGTGGATGGTGCCTGCAGAGCTGCCGGACGGCTATCTTGAGGTTCACGCGTTCACGGTGGACACCGACGGGCATCTGTACGGGGGTGACAACCAGTACGGGCGCACGCAGAAGTTCATCGCAAAGTCGAGTGCGGATCCGGCGTTGCTGATAGGTCAACCGTGGACGGGCGTACGTCGCTGACGGAGGAACTGCCGATCCAGCCACGCCGACTCTCCATGGCCGCTGTTGCCACGATGCGTCAGGACTCCGCGCCCGCGTCAGTCGCGTGGTATCGAACGCTGTACGGCCGCGTCGCGATCGGCTACGCGCTGCTACTGCCGCTGCTGCTCGTTGCACAGGCGGCCGCGGTCGTGGCTCTGGCCAATCAACGCGATCGAACCCACGGCACCGAGCGGCTCGAACGCGCACAGGTCGCGCGGCACCTGGCGCTGCTGCTGTCACAGCGTCTCGAGCGCACGCCCACGGCGTCGCTGACGGACCTGGTGGAAGGTCTGCAGCCTCGCGCGCGCCTCTTCGTCGTGATGACGAACGGCGCAGTGTTCGGTGAGCGAGGGCCGGGCAAAGAGATGGTCGACGCGTTCGCTGCCGGGCTCCCGACGATCAGCGCTCCAGGCGACGTTCCGGAAGCCTGGTCTGGCAGTGACTTCGGGGTGACTCCGCTGCTGGTCGACGGGAAGGTGGTGGGCGTGGTGGGCATCACACCACGTTCGATGTTCGAGCGCTACGGAGGCGTCATGGTGGCGCTGGGCACCGGACTGCTGTTCGTCGGCAATCTCGCGCTGGCGCTGCTTGTCATCAAACCGATTCGTTCGCGGCTCGCCGGCCTGCGCGGCGCGGCCGCCCGCCTTCGCGATGGGGACCTCGCGGCTCGCGCGCCTGTCCGCGGCGCCGATGAGGTCACGGAGCTCGCGAGAGTGTTCAATGAGATGGCCACCCAGTTGACGCGTCGGACGAGCGAGCTCGAGACCTCGGATTGGTTGCGCCGACAGCTGGTGGCGGACGTCTCTCACGAGCTGATGACGCCGCTCACGTCGGTGTTGGCCCGGCTCGAGACGCTCGCGATGGACGAACTCCGCCTCTCTGACGCCCAGCGACAGGCGCAGGTAGCCGGCGCCACCGCCGAAGCGCGTCGCCTTGAGCGGCTGATTGGCGATCTGCTCGCGTCGGTGCGGCTCGAATCTGGCGCCACGCCGTTTGCGCTCGAAGAGGTGCCCGTCGCCGACTTGTTCGCCGACGTCACGGCCCGCCACGAGGCGGAGTGTCGCCGGCGAAACGTCACGGTGCACCAGGTCGTGAAAGTGGAGCGCGTGACTGGTGATTGCTTTCGGCTCGACCAGGCCGTGGACAATCTGCTCGCCAATGCCCTGCGGCACACGCCAGCCGGCGGCCGCATCGAGTTACGAGCGATGCGGTCAGGCGACACGGTGTGCCTTGGGGTATGGGATTCGGCCGGGGCCATCGCCGCCGAACATCTCCCGCACGTGTTCGCTCGCTTCTACAAGGTCGAGTCGGCAAACGGCATCGCGTCTCCGGGGAGCGGGCTGGGGCTGTCGATTGTCAAGGCCATCGCTGAGCGGCACGGGGGGCGCGTCTTCGCCGAGAGTGCGCCAGGAGACGGCACCACCTTCACCATCGAGCTTCCGCTGGAGATGGGGCCAGCAACGCTGGATCATTCGGCCGGTTCGGCAAACTTGTAGCCCGCCCCCCACGCCGTCAGCACGAGGGACGGCGTGTGAGGGTCTCGCTCGATCTTGCGGCGTAACCGCTTCACCAGCGCATCGACGCCTCGGTGCGTGACATTGACGTCTTCACTCCACACCCGTGTCAGCAGCTCATCCCGGTCGAAGACGACGCCTGGATGCGAGATCAGGAGGTACAGCAAGTCGAACTCCTGCGGCGTCAGGGAGATGCGCTGTCCGTGGCACGTGACGCGCCGCCGCTCCGGCTCAATCGCCACTCCGCACAGGGATATGGCGGGGAGTTCGCGCGGTCGCTGAGCGGTGCGATGCAGCCTGCTGGGCCGACGCAAGAGTGCCTCAATCCGTGCGAGGAGCTCGCGAACGCCGAACGGCTTTGTCAGGTAGTCGTCGGCACCGGTCTTGAGCCCCAACACCTTGTCCGATTCTTCCCGGCGCGCCGTCAACATCAGGATCGGCACGTCGCGGTTGGGCCCGCTCGTCCTGGCCGTTTGGCAGAGCGTGAGGCCGTCGATGCCCGGCAGGACGAGATCGAGCACGACCACGTCGAATGCGCTCGTCTGGAGCAGCACGAGGGCACGCTGACCATCCGCAACCGTTGAGACTGTGTAACCTGCCACTCCGAGATGGAAGGTCAGCACGTCCCGGATGCCCTCATCGTCTTCGACCACCAGGACGCGCTTCGAGTCCGATGCCGGCTGCAGCATGTCGCGAATATTGTGCCTCCAGCAGGCTCGCGAGTGAAGGCTGACGTCCCCCTGTCACGGGTTTGTCACAACTGCCGATGCGGCGCATGGCGCATGACTGGCGGGCGGGGGTGCTTTTCTGAGCTAGGATTCGCAGGCACGGTCACAGAGAGTGGGGGGCGAATAGTGGCTGATCAGATCGGACTCTCGCGCCGGGGCTTCGTGGCGTCGATGGCAGCCACGGCAGGTGCCGCCGCGCTGCCGAGCCACATGTCGGCAGCTCAGGTGGCAACGCCGCAAACTGTGGCGGAAGCCGCGCCGTTGTCGCTGCGAAACGCCTCCCGGTATCCGGGGCTGACGCCGCGTGGCGCCGGCTGGCTGCGGTTTCTCTGGGAGAAGGCGACGACGAGAGACGACTGGACCTCCGCCGGGGTGCCGCATCCCTGGTGGGATCGGTATACCGCGCCCGTGGTCCTGAGTTACGGCCGGTTCGATCTGTCTTTCTCGGCGTACGGCCTGTTGCTGATGGCCGATCAGACACCGGCGTGGCGCGAGGTCTATACCCGCATCGCCGACGAACTCGCCAGCCGTTACCCGACCTACTGGGGCGCGGTCGACTGGCTCACGCAGATCGGCGACGACCCGAAGCGCGCCAACTATCCGCCGCAGATCATGGGGCAGATTCCGGAGGCGCTGCGCGGAAAGTACAACCGGTTCGGCTGGACCGCGAACGGCGTCGAGCCCTGGGGACTGCAGCGCGACCCGATCGGCGCCGACGGCTATCTATTCTTCCGCGCTTGGTTCCTGCTGCTGCTGGCCACGCACAAGTACATCTCCGGCGACGACAAATGGGCGCGTCCCTTCAAGGTGACCGGCTACGGCGACGAGACCTTCGAGTGGGACATGCACCGGATCGCCGAACGGCTGGAATCCCAGTACCGCGCGC